>NZ_SLXP01000038.1 GCF_004343075.1 Rhodovulum marinum | reverse complement strand
GGCGCGGTGCGGGCCTCGGACAAGCGGGCGCAGTTCGTCGGGCTCGACGATTACGTCGAGGCCGGGGGCGAGATCCTGCGCGACCTGTTCCAGCAGGACGACGGCGGCTGGCTGCAGGATGCCGCCCTGCTCGACGTCATGCTGCGCGAGAAACTGGCCGAGGAGGCCGAGGGGGTGCGCGCCGAGGGCTGGAAATGGGTCGAGGTCGACACCGAGTTCCCCTACGGTCACACCTTCGGGATGCGCCGGGTGCATGGCGAGGCGGTGCCGATGAGCGACGAGGAAGCCGCCAGCTACCAGTCGCTGAAGGCCGAATACGACGCGCTTGAGGCCGAGCATGCGGAAGCCGACGAGCTGCCCGACGACGTCGATATTCGGTTGGGCGAGATCGAGGAGGCGATGCAGGCACTCGAGGCACGTCCGATCCGGTACGAGGCCGACGACCTCGCGCTGGCCGGGGCTTTCGTCAGCATCGACAGTTCAGGGCGGCTGCGGGTCGAGCGGGGCTACGTGCGGCCCGAAGACGAGCCGGTCGAGGAGGTGGAGGATATCGCCGAGGTCGCACCAGAAACGGCGCCGATCGAGGACGCTGATGACACCGTCGTTTCTGCCGCGGACGAAGAGGAAGAGGACGATGGCCTGAAACCGCTCTCCGACCGCCTCGTCATGGAACTGACGGCCCATCGGACCCTGGCGCTGCGCAACGCACTGGCCGAGGACCCGCAGGTCGCCTTCCTCGCGGCCCTGCACGCAATGGTCCTGCGGCTCTTCTATCGCTACGCCGTCGACAGCTGCGTCGAGATCGAACCGCGCAACGCGGGGTTCGGATCGCAGGTGCCGGGCCTCGGCGACACGGCCTATGCGCAGGCCATCGACCAGCGTCACGAGACCTGGGCACGGAACCTGCCGAAGGCATCGGAGGACCTCTGGGAGGCGCTGACCGAATTCGACAGCTGCAGCCGCGAAGCACTCTTCGCCCATTGCGTGGGGATGAGCGTCAATGCCGTCCACGATCCCTACCAGCGCCGTCCG
>NZ_SLXP01000037.1 GCF_004343075.1 Rhodovulum marinum | reverse complement strand
GGGATCGGATCGGGGCGGAACTCGTCGCGGACGTCGCGGCGGCTGCGGATCAATTCGTGGATCGTGTCCCGTTCCTCGGGGGTGAAACGGCGCGCGGGAACGGGCGCCGCAAGGGCGGTGTCGGGCATTCTGGCCCTCCTGGTTTGACAGCGCCGCCTCGGGTTCCACGCGGGGCGGCCATCTTGCCGGGCCGGTCTTCTGGCTTCGGGTCGTCTGCCGGCAGGCGCCTTCCCGGATCGCTCCAGTGGCGTCGTGCCTGCGGCATCCCCGTCACAGCGGCGGGCCCGCGCCGGTTTCTCACCGGCTTCCCGATTCTCCCCGGTATGGCGGGGCACCCGGCGGGCGCGGCATATACCGCGCCATGGGCGGCAGGCAAGCCCGCGCATGCCCCCCGCGGCGCGGTTTCATCCGCGTTGACCGCCGCCGGGCGCCCGGGCTATGCCGGTAGCGATGGTTCCCGTGATCGGCGTGTCACGGGTGAAAAGGGAACGCGGTGCGCCGATCTTCGGCAAATCCGCGACTGCCCCCGCAACTGTAGGCGGCGAGCGTGTTCCGAAATGTCCACTGGGCCCCGTGGCCCGGGAAGGATCGGGGGGCGCAGCGACCCGCAAGTCAAGAGACCTGCCATCGTCACGACCTGTTCAACCCGGGCGGGGTGCCCCGGCAAGGAGACCGCGATGACAGACCGTTTTTCGAAACCCCGTGCGACTCTCGCGCCGCCGGCACCCTGTGGCGGCGCCGGGCGTTCGATGATGCTTGAGATGGTGCTGATCCAGATGCAGGCCCGCGGCGAAAGCGCCGAGCGGGCACGCGAAATCGGGCAGCTGGCCTTCATGCAATGGCTGGGCGCGCTGCCAGGCGGATGTGACTATGCCGCCGCGGCGCGGGCGGCGCTGACGCGTATCGCCACAAGCCCTGCCCCCGGACCCGCGCTGGCCACCTTCCGCGCCCTTCTGGCCGCGTCCCTGGATGCACCGGCCCGGCCGCTCGACCTGCGCCTTCCATCGCCCTGCCGGCGCGGCGGAACCCGCGCGCGCCG
>NZ_SLXP01000036.1 GCF_004343075.1 Rhodovulum marinum | reverse complement strand
GAGGCGGGGAAGCCTCTTGAGGTGACGGAGGTGGAGCTTGCCGGCCCGAAGGCGGGCGAGGTCCTGGTCGAGATCAAGGCCACCGGCCTGTGCCACACCGACGAGTTCACGCGCTCGGGCGCCGATCCCGAGGGTCTGTTCCCGGCGATCCTGGGCCACGAGGGCGCGGGCGTCGTCGTCGAGGTGGGCGCGGGCGTCACGTCCGTCAAACCGGGCGACCACGTGATCCCGCTTTACACCCCCGAATGCCGGGAATGCGAATACTGCCTGAACCCGAAAACCAACCTCTGCCAGGCGATCCGCACGACGCAAGGTCAAGGCCTGATGCCCGACGGCACCTCGCGCTTCACCACGCTCGATGGCGACCCGATCCTGCATTACATGGGCTGTTCGACCTTTTCGAACTTCACCGTGCTGCCCGAGATCGCGGTGGCGAAAATTCGCCCCGACGCGCCCTTCGACAAGGTCTGCTATATCGGCTGCGGCGTGACCACCGGGGTCGGTGCCGTCATCAACACCGCCAAGGCCGAACCCGGCTGCCGGGCGGTGGTCTTTGGCCTGGGCGGCATCGGCCTGAACGTGATCCAGGGGCTGCGGCTGATCGGCGCCGACCAGATCGTGGGGGTCGACCTGAACCCCGCGAAACGCGAGATGGCCGAACGCTTCGGGATGACCGATTTCGTGAACCCCGCCGAGGTCGAGGGCGACCTTGTGCCCTACCTGGTGAACCTGACGAAGGGCGGGGCGGATTACAGCTTCGACGCGACCGGCAACGTGAACGTGATGCGCACCGCGCTGGAATGCTGCCACAAGGGCTGGGGCGAAAGCATCATCATCGGCGTGGCGCCGTCCGGGGCGGAAATCGCGACGCGCCCGTTCCAGCTGGTGACGGGCCGGGTCTGGCGCGGCACGGCCTTCGGCGGCGCGCGGGGCCGGACGGACGTGCCCCGGATCGTCGACTGGTACATGGACGGCAAGATCGAGATCGACCCGATGATCACCCACCAGCTGACCCTCGACGAGATCAACCACGGCTTCGACCTCATGCACGAAGGCAAATCCATCCGATCCGTCGTGGTCTA
>NZ_SLXP01000035.1 GCF_004343075.1 Rhodovulum marinum | reverse complement strand
CGCGTCCGGATTTCGCAGATGTGTTGAATGTCTTCTTCGGCCTGCCGCACGGCAGCGACCCGACGCCCGTGCGAGGGGTGGCTTTGGGCCGCCTTCGCAGGCGGCCCGTCACCTTCATATCTCGACGCTCTCTGATATCGCGAGCGCGTCCTCCAGCTCCACGCCGAGGTAGCGGACGGTGCTGTCCATCTTCGTGTGCCCAAGCAACAACTGAACGGCCCGCAGGTTGCCCGTCTTCCGGTAGATCTGGGCGACCTTCGTCCGGCGCATCGAATGCGTGCCGTAGGAGGTCGGGTCCAGGCCGATGGACCTCACCCATTCCCGCACGAGCCGGGCGTACTGTCGGGTCGAAATGTGGAGGCGTTCGTGGAACCGCCCCGGCCAAAGGTATTCCGAGCCGACCATCAGGGGCTCCTCCATCCAGCGCGCGAGCGACCTGCGGGTGCCCTCGGTGATCTCGAACCGAACCGGTCGCCGGGTCTTACTCTGGATCATCGAGGCGCGTTCCTTGACCTGGCCGGCCGCGTAGACATCCGCGACCTTGAGTTTCACGAGATCGCAGCCGCGGAGCTTGGCTCGTCGATGGCGAGGTTGAACAGGGCGAGGTCGCGGTGGTTCCCGGCGATCTCCAGGCGCACGCGAATGGCCCAGACATGCTTCGGCATCAGCGGACGTTTCTGACCGACGACGCGGCCCTTGTTCCAGGCGGGGCGGCAAGCACGAATGGCAGGCAGGTTGGCAGTGGGCATGGCAGTTCCTCCCATCCGCCACGCCCCGCCACGACACCAACCCGACGTTGGTAATTCATGGTAGCGCGGGGGACCGGCGAAGCGGCGCGGCCAACCGCGGGGCCCATGTCGATGGACGCCGCGCCTCGTCCGAACGGGCGGAATGCGCAGGAAGCGACCGCTACAAATTCGTCAAACGTAAACCGGTGCAACCCCCGCTCTTCAGATTCGATGCGGCGATGCCGCGTGTGAACGGACATTCATGAATGCGAAACTGGCCTGTGGTTTGTTGGAAAGAAGCGGCGCGGTGCTTCCAGCTTCGACCGATCGCGACCAACACGGCTACATATTGCGAGTTACCACCGCAGCAGAAGGCCCTTAACGCACACCAGCACTTAGCAACACGCCAGATTGCAGGCGACGGCATACGCGAATGCTGCGATGTTTAAGTGGAAAAGAGTCCACGGGCTCGACCTATTACGAGAACGCCTCTCGCGCTCTGAGCCTGATGCAAATGGCAATGCCATGGGTGTCGCTTCGCTCGACCATAACGCGAGCGACGGCGGGGTGGACCGACCCGCCGCCGCGGCTTTTTATGCGCCTTTGTTCCAGGTCTCGTCCATGACCAGCGACTCCAGCGGCAGGCGCTGGCGCCAGCCCTTCAGGGCAAGTTCGGGGGCGGCGTAGAACGCGTCGACGAA
>NZ_SLXP01000034.1 GCF_004343075.1 Rhodovulum marinum | reverse complement strand
CGCGCCCTTCTGGCCGCGTCCCTGGATGCACCGGCCCGGCCGCTCGACCTGCGCCTTCCATCGCCCTGCCGGCGCGGCGGAACCCGCGCGCGCCGGTCGCACGTCAGGTAAGGGCATGGATTTGGGGCAACCCGGCGTTCTGGTCATCGGCGGCGGCCAAGAACCGGGTTACGAGACGCGCAATGGGTCCTTGGTTCCATCTCGCCATTGGGCACATCGCCTTGTTGCCGAGGGGGTCGGCCTCGGCTTTCCGTCGGACCATGCCGGGCGGCGAAACACCACGTCTTCGATCAGCCCGCCCCTTCCCGCTGCTCAGCCTGCCGGTGCGCTTGCGTCTGTCGGCGGAGTCGCCATTTCGCGGAACGCGCCACGAAGGCAACCACCCGCGACTGCTCTTCTTGCCTGGCAATCTAGCTGTGTCGCCCCTGCACAGGCGCATGACATGACTGTTCTTGATCGGGGACCCAAAGGTAAGCGTGACCGGCAAATCGCCGGGCCGGCCGATCAGCGCATGTTCGGTGACTGACAGATGGAAATGCGGCGCAGCAAGGCCGGGCACCAGCGCCAGCGCCCGCGCGGCCACAACCGGAGTGCCGCCGCACAGAAAAAGGACCGGACATGACCGAGACCGCAAGGCCCGCCGACGAAAACGCCCGCCATGCCGCCAAGATGGCCAAATTGAAGGCTGCGAAAGATCGGGCGCTGGAGGGCAAGACCGCCGAGAAGGGACTGATCATCGTCCATACCGGCGCGGGCAAGGGCAAATCCTCGGCCGGGTTCGGCATGATCCTGCGCTGTATCGCCCACGGGATGCCATCCGCAGTGGTCCAGTTCGTCAAGGGCGCCCGGGACACCGGCGAACGGCGGCTTCTGACCGAACGGTTCGCGGATTTGTGCCAGTTCCACGCCATGGGCGAGGGCTTCACCTGGGAAACCCAGGACCGGACCCGCGACATCGCCGCCGCCGAAAACGGGTGGCGCAAGGCCCGGGACCTGATCCGCGATCCCGCGATCCGCATGGTCCTCCTGGACGAGATCAACATCGCGCTGCGCTATGGCTACCTGGATGCGGACGAGGTGGTCGCGTTCCTTCAGGCCGAAAAGCCGCCGATGACCCATGTGGTTCTGACCGGCCGTAATGCTCCCGGGGCGCTGATCGAGGCCGCAGACCTGGTGACCGAGATGACGCTGGTCAAGCACCCGTTCCGCGCCGGCATCAAGGGCCAGCCCGGTGTGGAGTTCTGAGCGGCCGCGAAATGGCATGGGCACGGCGGGTTCCGTCGGCGTGGTCCGTATGGCCGCGCCATCCAAATGCCGTCCGGGCAATTCACGAACCCGGCGCCCGGCCTGACGGCCCTTTCCGGACCGGACCCCGCGCACAAGCGGGACAGTCCGGGCCGGGGCGGTTTCCCGGTTCGCACGCGAGGCCCGTTGCATAGGCCCCCCGGGGATGCCATTCAAGCGGGCGCGTTTCATGCCGGGGTCTTCATGCGCCAAAGCCGCCTTTCCATGCCGCCCCATGCCACGCGCCGGGCCTGCGTCGCGGGCCATTTCGGCGAGTTCTTGCAGGGCCGGTTGGGGCCCGACGGGCCGGTGGTTCTGGTCACGCTGCCCTGTCCGGCGCTGGCGGTGCGGGCGGT
>NZ_SLXP01000033.1 GCF_004343075.1 Rhodovulum marinum | reverse complement strand
TGGGACCAATGGCGCGGGGTGGAGCAGCCCGGTAGCTCGTCAGGCTCATAACCTGAAGGTCGTAGGTTCAAATCCTACCCCCGCAACCAAAAAATCACCACCGAACAGATACTTAAGCGCCGCTCGCAAGGGCGGCACCCGCGTGCGCGGCCCTTGGTGCTACAACGGTGCTACGTAAAGGTGCCTGAGACGCCAGGACTCCCCAAGCAAGCGGCACGCAGGCACATGTCCGCGAAAGCGTCACCTGCCCTCCACCCAACGGACGCGACCAAGGAAGTCCAAGCGCACCGGATAAGTCGGGGGAACAACGGCCCCAGGTGGGCGCTTGTAGCAGAAAGACATGCCGCATCGCAGCTTCCCCATGCCCAAAGTAGATTGATCTGCTGGCAATCGTGCTGCTTGCCTGACGGCGAGACCTTTATCTTTTCAAAGTTTTAGCTCGTCAAAAATCTGTTGCCGAGTGCTTGTGTGCTTTGCCCAAGAACGTAAAAGGAAAGGCGGCGGTCTAGATAACCAAATGTGTCTACTACTGTTCTGAGTTCACACAATGATCCTCTACAAGACAATCGCCTTAAAGTACGGGCGCTATCTTGAAGCCGGGCACACCGACGACAAATACGATCCCGTGGGTCGAATAGTTCCGACAGAGGAAACCCGCGCTTACAGGCAGGTTGTGCTCGACGATCTCGCGGCGGCACGGATATATCTGCTCGACCACCGCGCTGCGAATTACCTCGACACGTTGCGAATGGATGTCCAGGGTATGCCTTGGGAGAGTCGGCCGGAAGCCCACATCCAAGACTATGTGCGCGAGGTTGACTTTCCGCGGGGCTTGGTCTGGGTCGAATACGACAGCCGAAGCCTCTGGGTGGACCGCATGGAGCGCGGTCTATCAACAATGAGCAAAAAGGAACTGAATAACTGGCATCAGCGGGGTTTCCTGTTCGACAATCGGTCTCCGGACACGCTGACTGTCCGACTTTTCTCCGCAATGACCGATCGCAGCTTCGCTGATTCGCCTGTGACCCTGGTTCTGACCAAGTCGCAATGTGGTCGCCCCTGCTTCGACAACGCGAGCTGGCAGATTCAGAGAAACGTTGTTTCCGCGCTTATGCAGTTTGGCTCCGGCGACCGCCAACTTGAAGTCAGAGACCTCTTAGAGGAGCATAAAGGTCATCTAACCTATGAGATGGTGATCGGTTTCATGCTCTTTGCCGCGCTTGCCGCGCGCGAGAACGATCTGATATCGCAAGAAGTTCAAAGCCTCTCGACCGCGCAGGCGAAGACGGCTCGGAAATTCGGCAAGGCATGGATGACTGAGACACTCCGGTCGCACGTCACTATCCGGATTGGACCTGCTGGCGAACGGCACCTCACCGAGCGCAATGCGCGGCGTCGGTTCGAGGCGGCGCAAGCTTCAGGCCGCGTGTCGCCGACGGAGCACTGGGTTGCCGAACATGAAAGGCGCTATTCGAATGGTAAGGTGGTGCGGGTTCGCGCGCACAAGCGTGGTAAACCTGCAGATCGGGAATTGCCAGTGCGGGTGGTGGGGCCAAGAAAGGAGCCGTGAACTACTGAGCAACTCCGCTCGAGGGCACAATTTTATCAACCGCGATACTGCTGGGGAGCGCCTCAAAGCTGAAGTTAAGTTTAGGTCGATATCCTGCACTGCAATTTTTCGATTGTGGGCGTTGATGTACAGACAAAGAGGTAGCGTACTCGATATCAAGTGCCTACCGTCAATCCGCTGACCCAAACACTAAAGCGCAGCAACATAGTCGCGAAGCATCTGTAATGGCTCTGGAACTGGCGCGGCTTGGCGCTCCCAAGCCGTGACCTGCCCCGATGAAGTGGTCCGGTTTCAGTCTTAGTGCATGAGGGGTCTTGGCGCTACGGCTGGTGTGGCCGGCGAAGCGGCTCCGGATGG
>NZ_SLXP01000032.1 GCF_004343075.1 Rhodovulum marinum | reverse complement strand
CGGCTCCAGGTCGGCCCGGCGTTTCGCGGCGAGATGGTCCCGGCTGTCGATCAACGAAGCGGTCAGGGTACGGCGGTTCACATGGCTGCCGGCCCTTGGGTGCCAGGTCTGACCGAGATGGGTCTCGAAGAGCTCCGCCGCGAGATCGCGCAGGGCCTCAAAGGCGTTGCGCCGTTCGAGCAGCGTGATGCCCTCGGCGATCAGGGTTTCCAATTCGACCGACCGGACCTCGGACCCGTCCTGCTCGCGTTGCGCCCGTTTCTGCGCCTGTTCGTTGGTGTCGAGGTCGCGGCTCGTGCGCTCGGCCGTGCGGTGGAAGAGGTTTGTCGTTGACCAGAGCAGATCCTCGAGGTCGGGCTCCAGTCGTGTATCGGACAGGGTCGAGACGAGCGCGTCGAAGATGTCGGCGACGGCGGAACGAATGGCGTCGGGATCCGGCAGGGGTCGGGGATCGGGCTCGTCCGTGAAGGGGCGCCAGCCATAGAGCTGCAGTTCCTCGAGCACGACGGCGGTGGAGGATCGGGTCTGAAGAGGAGTCTCGGTCATAGTGTCGTCTCCGGTTGCGGGACCCGCGCCTCTCGCGGGCCTTCCCGGGCGACCGGAAAGCGGGGGCCGGGCGGGTCTGCATTCTCAGGGGTCCCCGTCGCGCTCGCGCGATGGGGTGGAACCGGAGCGCAGCGGAGGACGGCTTGCCGTTGCGGACCCGGCCGGGCCCTGCTCCGACTCGCCCGCTCTCGGAAGTCCGCGAGGCGCGGCTCTGGTTGCGGAGATGCTGGCCCGGTGGCAGCTCCCGATCAGAGAATGGCGTGGTCGAGAAACACCGCCGCGTCCTCCGGCGCGAGCTGCGGACGGAGATGTGCGCGAAGCTCGTCGCGGCCATGGGCGCGCAGGTCGTCGTTGAAATCGCCGAGACCGGGGAAAAGGCGGATCGTGTCGATCTCGGCGTCCTTGGCGCACCGCGCCAGTTGGTCGGCCGCGGACAGGCCCGCCGGATCGGCATCGATGGCGATGTAGAGGCGGCGAAGTCCCGGGGGCAACGCCAGGGCTGCAAGATGGCCGGCGGACAGAGCCGCCACGACAGGAAGCTCTGGCAGGGCGAGATGCAGCGACAGCATGGTTTCCAGCCCCTCGCCGACCGCCAGCACGCGGTCCGGTTCGCCGATGCGGACGCCATGGCCAAGCAAGTTCCCCATGGCCTTGCGGGGCGGAACGACAGGAGCCTTGCCTGCAGTGGCAGGATCGAGCCAGGTGCGGTGCAGGCCCGTCAGCCGCCCGTCGAGGTCCGTGACCTTGGCGAGGAGGGCCGGCCAGCTCTCCGGCGGATCGGTCGTCGGGCAAGCCTCGCGCCGGTAGAAGCACTTCGGGTGGAACCGCAGGCTGTCGAGGCGGCCCAGCCCGGTCAGGCCGCGCCCCGCGAGGTAGCGTTCGGCCAGCGTGCCCGAAATCGGCAGACCCATGGCCCAGAGCCGCCGCGCCGCCTCTTGTGACCCGCGGTCGGCTGGCGCCTTGACGACGCGTGGCCTGCCGTTTTGCGGCAGGCTGAGAAACCTTCGGGCCTCCTTCAGTGTCTCCTTGAGAGTGGCAATTCCCATGGTCAGTGCGATCAGATCCAGAAGGTCGCCATGCTGTCCGGTCGCGGAATCCGTCCACTTGCCGGCGGCCCCTGGCCCGGAGGCCTGCCCCGTCAGTCGGACATAGAGGCTGTGCCCCGGCGTGTTCTGCACATCGCCGACGAGCCAGTACTGCCCTTGCCTACGCCCGTTAGAGAGGTAATGGCGGCAGACGGCCTCGGCCTCCTCGGCCAGGCGGCGGGCGATCTCGGCGGCGGGGCTGTGCATCGGGACCTCCGGGACAGAAGAAGGGGCCCGCCAGGACTGGCGGACCCCCGCGGCCGACCCCCTTGGGGAAAGGTGCGGCCCTGCTCGACGATCACTCCGCTGCGGTCTGGAGGACGGCCTCACCGGCGACGGGGTCATCTTCGCCCGAAGTCTCGGACTCTCCCATAGCCGGTTCGCCGCCGTCTTCCGCCGATTGCGCTTCGCCGCTGTCGGGATTGGCCTCGGACGTATTGTCCGCCTCGTCGAGCAGTTCGATCTCCGGCGCGTCCCCCTCCGGCAGCGGCGGCGTGCGCAGCGGGTCCGGCAGCCAGCCGGTGCCGGAGAGCAGATCCTCGGCGGCCGTCACCATCTCCGCCTTCTTCAGCCCGGCGATCTGCTCGGCGGCGGCCTCACCCTTCGCCTCGCGCACGGCCTCGAGGATGCGTGCCTTAGTGACCCGACCGAGGTAGTTGTCGCCCGCCGCAGTCCAGCCCGCGCGCCCCATGTCGAGCCCGACGGTTCCGGCCAGCACATCCGCATGCGCGATGGCGC
>NZ_SLXP01000031.1 GCF_004343075.1 Rhodovulum marinum | reverse complement strand
CGATTCCGGGGCGGCCCAGATGCAGCAAGGTCGAGGACCCCGCGGAAGAGTCAGGTGCTTCTTGCGTCACGCACGGCCCCCGCGGGTAAAGCCTACTCCGCCGCGATGGCGCTGGCGCGGATCACGCCCTCCTCCGGCAGCCGGAACTGACCGACCAGGCCGACCAGCACACCGGCCTCGTCGCGCAGGTTCTGGCCTGCAGCCGCGGTCTGCTCGAGGGTGGCCGCGTTGTTCTGGACATCCCGGTCGAGCGCACCGACCGCCGTGTTGATCTCGGCGATCCCAGTCGACTGTTCCACCGTGTTGGCCGCAATGTCGGAGACCTTCTCGGCGACCTGTACGACGGCCTCATGAATCGACTTCAGCGCTTCCACCGAGTCCGAGACAAACGTAACACCGTCCGCCACGTGCAACTCGCTGGCACGGATCAGTTCGTTGATCTCCCCGGCGGCTTCCGTGGCGCGCTGTGCCAGGGCGCGCACCTCGGAGGCGACGACGGCGAAGCCACGGCCGGCCTCCCCGGCGCGCGCCGCCTCGACCCCGGCATTCAGCGCCAGCAGGTTGGTCTGGAACGCGACATCCTCGATCATGTCGGTGATCCGTCCGATCGCACCCGAGGACTCCTGGATGCGCTGGATCGCCTCGACCGCCTTGTCGGCCACGACGCGGGTCGCCTCGGCGCGCCCGCGGGCGCCGCCCACGAAGTCCTCGGCGCTTCGGGCGCTGGAGGCCGTGCCCTCCACGGTATTCGCGAGCGTCTGCAAGGCGGCAGCGGTTTCTTCCAGGGATGCCGCCGACGTCTGTCCGCGATGCGAGGCTTCGTCGGCCGCCCCGGCAATCTCCTGCGCGGTTTGGTTCAGCATCTCGCTGCTGCCGGCGAGTTGGCGCAGGATGCCCGACAGGTTCCCGATCAGCGTGTCGATCGCGCCCGATATCTGCCCGAAGATGCCCTGGTGGCCCGGCGGCATGCGCCGGGTCAGATCGCCGCGCGAAAGCGCCTCGAGCACGACCAGCACGTCGCCCAGCCCGGTCTGCGCCGCCTCGCCGATCGCGTTGACCCCGCGCACCAGTTCAGCGGAGCCATTGCCCTCCTCCGGCAGGTCGAGGCGCCTCGAGAAGTCTCCCGCGGCGCAGGCGGCGATGACCTCGGCGATCTCCTTTTCGACCCGGTCTTTGATCGCAAGATCGCTTCGGAACGTTTCGACGGCCTCGGAGATGGCCGCGGATTCCGTGATGCGGGTGCCGGGCAGAGGACGGCTGTAGTCGCCTGCCATCATCTGTTGCAGCGCCGTTCGGATCGCGCGCAACGGCCGCGCGATCGCAAAGGACAGCCACAACGCCAGGACCGTGAAGAGACCAAGCCCCGCCAGACCGAGGGTCAGCGCGTTGGACCGGCTGCGCTGGCTGACGGCTACCACCTCCGCCAGGATCGCCTCGCCGCGCTCGTCGATGGCGTGATCGACCGCCGCCAGCAGTGGCTCGGCTTCCGCGAAACGGGCCGACAGGTCTGCGCGCAACTGCTTTTCCGCCAGGTTTTCCGCTACGAAAGCCGCAAAAGACGTCTGGTAGGCGGTCAGCAGGCGGTCGATCTCGGCACGCTGCGCCGGACCGCTGTAATAGCTGGCCGGGAAGGCGCGGAATTCCTCGACCCGCGCGTTCAGGCGATCGAGATATTTTGGGGCGCCCCGCATGATGAAATCCTTCTCGTGCCGGCGCATCATCAGCATCTTCACCTGCATCTCGGGCTGTCCGAGCGTCTCCAGGCCCTCCTCAATCTCGTGCACCGCCGCGCGGAGTTGCCCCTGGAGGCCCGCCTCCTCGTCGTAACCGAGGCGTCGATGGCTGGCGACGAGATCGCCGAAGGCCGACCCATAGGCCGCGACCGCTGCCGACAGCGCCTGAAGGGCCTGCTCCTCGGCACGGGAAGCCCCGAGCTGGCCATGTATTTCTGCGGTTTGTTCGATCTGTTGCCCGATCTCGGCCATGACCGCCGCGTGTCGGTCGACATAGCGGTCATCGTGGCGCAACAGGAAATCCTTCTCCGCCCGCCGCGCCTGGAGGAACGCGATCTCGAGCGCGTCGAGCGTCTGACGCTGGCTCTCAACCAACCGAATCTCGGCCTCGTTGGCGTCCCTGACCTGGCCCGAGTACAGCATCAGGCCCAAGAGCCCCAGCATGACAGTGGCCGCGAGGGCGACAATGGACAGGATTGCTGTTCGGATTGAAATCGAAAGGCACATGCAGGGAACCCCGGATTCTGCGTGCCCTGTGTCTGGGAGGTAAAACCTAACGCACGGTTTCCCGGCGGCGCGTCGACCAAGTCGCGGACAGGGGAAATCCCTAAAATGCGGACAATCGCCGATACGTCATCCTGGGGCCCGATGACGACCTCGCAAGACGAGGGCGTGTTCAACGCACCTCCGGGTTCCCGCGTCCGGATTTCGCAGATGTGTTGAATGTCTTCTTCGGCCTGCCGCACGGCAGCGACCCGACGCCCGTGCGAGGGGTGGCTTTGGGCCGCCTT
>NZ_SLXP01000030.1:0-2500 GCF_004343075.1 Rhodovulum marinum | reverse complement strand
AGGGCGTCGAGTTCGTGGGATCAGACCCGAAACCGAGTGATCTAGGCATGACCAGGATGAAGGTACGGTAACACGTACTGGAGGTCCGAACCCACACCTGTTGAAAAAGGTCGGGATGAGTTGTGCCTAGGGGTGAAAGGCCAATCAAACTCGGAGATAGCTGGTTCTCCGCGAAATCTATTTAGGTAGAGCGTCATCCGAATACCCCGGGGGGTAGAGCACTGGATGGGTAATGGGGCCCCACAGGCTTACTGATCCTAACCAAACTCCGAATACCCGGGAGTACTAGATGGCAGACAGACGGCGGGTGCTAACGTCCGTCGTCGAGAGGGAAACAACCCTGACCTACAGCTAAGGCCCCCAATTCGTGGCTAAGTGGGAAAGCAGGTGGGACGACCAAAACAACCAGGAGGTTGGCTTAGAAGCAGCCATCCTTTAAAGATAGCGTAACAGCTCACTGGTCTAATCAAGTTGTCCTGCGGCGAAGATGTAACGGGGCTCAAGCCACGAGCCGAAGCTTAGGACTGCGCAAGCAGTGGTAGCGGAGCGTAGTGTGACAAAACCCACGCCTCTTCTGCACCCCAGGGTGCATCGGAGGCTCGGGTTTGACTGTGAAGCCGGGGCGTGAGCCATCCGGTGGAGTGATCACTAGCGAGAATGATGACATGAGTAGCGACAAACAGGGTGAGAGACCCTGTCGCCGAAAGTCCAAGGGTTCCTGCTTAAAGCTAATCTGAGCAGGGTAAGCCGGCCCCTAAGTCGAGGCTGAAAAGCGTAGACGATGGGAACCAGGTTAATATTCCTGGGCCAGGAGGATGTGACGGATCGTGAAGGTTGTTCGCCCTTATCGGATTGGGCGGGCCGCTGATCGGTTCCTGGAAATAGCCCTCCACCAGACCGTACCCTAAACCGACACAGGTGGACTGGTAGAGCATACCAAGGCGCTTGAGAGAACGATGTTGAAGGAACTCGGCAAAATACCTCCGTAAGTTCGCGAGAAGGAGGCCCCGTTCGTAGGCAACTATGGGCGGGGGGCACAAACCAGGGGGTGGCGACTGTTTACTAAAAACACAGGGCTCTGCGAAGTCGCAAGACGACGTATAGGGTCTGACGCCTGCCCGGTGCCGGAAGGTTAAAAGGAGGGGTGCAAGCTCCGAATTGAAGCCCCGGTAAACGGCGGCCGTAACTATAACGGTCCTAAGGTAGCGAAATTCCTTGTCGGGTAAGTTCCGACCTGCACGAATGGCGTAACGACTTCCCCGCTGTCTCCAACATCGACTCAGCGAAATTGAATTGCCTGTCAAGATGCAGGCTTCCCGCGGTTAGACGGAAAGACCCCGTGCACCTTCACTACAGCTTCGCACTGGCATCAGGCACAACATGTGCAGGATAGGTGGTAGGCTTCGAAGCAGGGACGCCAGTTCCTGTGGAGCCATCCTTGAGATACCACCCTTGTTCTGCTTGATGTCTAACCGCGGTCCGTCATCCGGATCCGGGACCCTGCGTGGCGGGTAGTTTGACTGGGGCGGTCGCCTCCCAAACTGTAACGGAGGCGCGCGAAGGTTGGCTCAGAGCGGTCGGAAATCGCTCGTTGAGTGCAATGGCAGAAGCCAGCCTGACTGCGAGACTGACAAGTCGAGCAGAGTCGAAAGACGGCCATAGTGATCCGGTGGTCCCGAGTGGAAGGGCCATCGCTCAACGGATAAAAGGTACGCCGGGGATAACAGGCTGATACTGCCCAAGAGTCCATATCGACGGCAGTGTTTGGCACCTCGATGTCGGCTCATCTCATCCTGGGGCTGGAGCAGGTCCCAAGGGTATGGCTGTTCGCCATTTAAAGAGGTACGTGAGCTGGGTTTAGAACGTCGTGAGACAGTTCGGTCCCTATCTGCCGTGGGTGTAGGATACTTGAGAGGAGTTGCCCCTAGTACGAGAGGACCGGGGTGAACGATCCACTGGTGGACCTGTTGTGGCGCCAGCCGCAGTGCAGGGTAGCTATGATCGGAAAGGATAACCGCTGAAGGCATCTAAGCGGGAAGCCCCCCTCAAAACAAGGTATCCCCGAGGGCCGTGGTAGACCACCACGTCGATAGGCCGGAGATGTAAGCGCAGCAATGCGTTCAGTTGACCGGTACTAATTGCCCGATAGGCTTGATTTGATCCAGTAAAAGCCAAGCTTTGCTGGCCAAAAGCACACATAGTGCGACTTGGACATGTTGGACTTTCCTCGGTTTGGTGGTCATAGCACGAGCAAAACACCCGGTCCCATTCCGAACCCGGCCGTTAAGTGCCGTCGCGCCAATGGTACTGCGTCCTAAGACGTGGGAGAGTAGGTCACCGCCAAACCTAGAAAAGCCCAACAATCGTTACTCTCAACGATGAAGTCCCCATAAAAAACCAAAATGTGGGACCAATGGCGCGGGGTGGAGCAGCCCGGTAGCTCGTCAGGCTCATAACCTGAAGGTCGTAGGTTCAAATCCTACCCCCGCAACCAAAAAAT
>NZ_SLXP01000029.1 GCF_004343075.1 Rhodovulum marinum | reverse complement strand
CTCTTCGGGCTTGTGCTTCTTCTGGGGCATTCCTTCGTCCTCCATCTGGCTCGAAAGCCTACTTCAGGGAGGACCACTTTTCAGGGGGCAGGCCATGACCGCTTCGCAAGCAGCTCGGTGAAGAACCAATGTGAACCAGACAATGGAGAAGACGGGTTTTCAGTTTTCCACCATATCATCTCCCTTCCGAGGGAATGACCTTGCGCTCGCGGTTCCTTCGAGACCCTCTGCAAAGAGCAACTCCTCGGCTTTCTCGGTCGCCTGCGATCATCGAGGGGACGCGGGAGGAACTCGGAAACGGGCGGGGCCGGAGACCGGGAGCCGGCCGGATTGCATGCCGGGCCTGTGGACCCTTGCTCGACCCTTTGAAAGAGAGACCGCGACATGCCGTATCTTCTGACAACCCACACCTACAGGCCGGAACAGATTTTCTGGGAAGACGTCTGGCCGATCGCGGAACAGCCCGATGGCTACGCGCGGATCGGTCGCGGCCATGGCAAGCCGCCGATGGTCGAGGGGCCGATCCCCTACCGGATGTACAAGGGGCACCTGCGCGACGACGGGCTTCTGCCCGACCTCATCGCCGGGCGGTGGGCGAACGACCTGATCGTCAGCAGCCGCGTGCGGGACCTGATCGAAAGCAAGGACAAGGTGGCGCACAGCTTCGTGCCGCTGGACCTCACCCTTGAGGACGGTTCGACGGTCTCGGGGCAGTTCTTCCTGTTCGTCTCGGGGGAGAGGACGGACGGCATCGTTCCCGAAGCGTCCAACGTCGTGCCGAAGTATCTCGACGGCGAGTTCCGCTACTACACCTGTCCCGGCGAGCCCGAGATCGCCTGGCGCGCGAAAGCCATCGAAGGGCGCCGAAACTGGGTCGACAGGTACCTGCCGGGCGAGATCTTCGTGTCCGACGATCTTGCGGCCGACGTCGCGAAGCTGGGCCCTGCCACCTACGATCTGAAACCCGCTTCGGTTTTTGTCGAATGATGGGGAAGGCACGAAACACTGGCGAATGTCGAGCGGAACGAGGGCGACAGTTTCGAGGCTATGCAAGAGGGGGCGCCCGCGCGGCCCCGACACCTGAAGACGACCGTCAGCCGATGCCGCGGTGGAACAGAGACTTGGAGAACGGAACATGGTTTGGGGACTGAAAGAGCCGAGCAGCTTCGGGCAGTTCTTCCCGGATGGCGACTATGTCGGCTGGCGCGAGCACCTGACGGAACACTTCAAGGAGAAGATGTCCGACGAGGAGAAGGCGGCCGCCGACCTGAAACGTCCGACAAGCTACATCCGCTACGTGACCATCAGGTTCCGTCTCGAGACCGGCGTGGCCGTTGACGGTGCGCCGGTGCTGGCACCGCTGGAGGGCCACGAACTGCCCCGGGAGTTCAGGGCCGAACGTCCGATCAAGACGCTTGGATCGCTGATCTTGCTGACCAACAGGCTGCTGGCCGTCGATGCGGCGCTGAAGGACATCATCGAGACCTTCGAACCGGGCGTCCACCTGTTCTGGCCTCTCAGGATCACCCAGGCGAATGGTGACGATTATCCCGAGGCCTTTTACGGCATGGTGATCCGCCAGTTCCGCGACAGCTTCGTGCCCGACGCCAGCGCCGAGGGCGCGTGGACCGGTGACGGCTGGACCTACCGAGTCTCGATACCCAACAAGAAGAACTATACCGGTCTCGCGCTGTCGGGCGACGCGATCGGCGGCGCGCATCTGTGGCGCGATCGCGCGCTCACTGACCCCGATTTCTTCTTTTCGGACGACGTGCAGCAGGCGATCGCAGGCGCCGGCCTAAAAATCCCGAAGCATTACAAACTCAAGGTGGTCTGAAGATGGACACCGCTGATAACCCGCTCGGCTGCCTGTGTTCGCCCCGGCTATCAGCCTGATGCGTCCACCACTGAGGCACTTTTGGGTTGCTGGGTGGGATTTCGACCCGCGTTGGCGTTAGGCGGGCGCACCTCGGCTGAGAAGTCACCGCAATAAGCGTTGAGATCTGAAGACGACGGGCCGCCTTCACAGGCGGCCCTGACCGGACCTTCAAGGTGAGCGCCAGTGCCGCACCACAGCGCCAGCGAAGCGGCCACTCATCCCGACCGCAGCATTCCCAACGATCTGAGGTCACACCACAACCGAACTCGCTACGGGCCCTCTACGATTGAATCGGACACGAAATCTCACCTGTTTTCCAGTGGTAAGCTCTGAAATATCGACCCCGCTCAATGCTGTCATATGAGCAAAGATTTGCTTGGGGTAGCAGCCTGACTGAATAAAGAAATAGTCATCTCTAACGGAAGCCACTGACCCAGTTTGCTGCGCGATAAACTGATCGATAACTCCCTCCTCGGGGTTCGGACGCTTCCGATAATCACTACTCGAGCGGGTACTGATCTCATCGAAGAGTTTCCGACATTCCTCAACCTTTCCAGCCCAAAAGAGATAGCAAGCATGGAAGAATCTTGCGTCAAGCGCGTGATCTCCAACACCATAGCTAGCCCCGAAGTGGCCCTCAATCTCTGGTGAGGTGGATCGATTGTGTTCGACCAACCGGAGAGCAAGTTCCAGATGCAATAGCTTGTCAGACGGAAAGCGTTGCAAACCTGCTCGTAGCGTTTCGATGGAATTCTCGAGATCACCGCCGCTGGCTTGAACATGCGCCAGGCGCAAGAAGACGCCTGAATTCTGAGCCTTAAGAGCAGTAGCTTGTTGCAAGACTCGCTTCGCCCTGACCTCATCGCCGAGCCGCTGCCACAGTCTTCCTTCCGCCGAGGGAAATTCTGCCTCGCCTGGAAAGTCACGCCGCGCCTTGTCCAAGCGCTCCTTCGCCTGTGCAACTTTTCTATCGAACTCGATGATCATGTATTCCTTTGGGTCTTCAGGAAGGGCACGCAGGAGGTCGATCACCTCATCGATCAGGAGATTGCAGAAGGTAAGAGATTTCCGGGGGTCGTTTGTCAAAATCTCGTTAAGAAACCTGCGAGATTGCGCCCTCAGCTGCTCGGCCTTTACTTGAGACAACGCTGCATTTGCCTTTCGTCGTGAGACCTCCGCAAGCGTATGGACATAGATATGATTGTTCTGATCGAGAGTCCGTGCAGTCTGAGCCAATTCCTCTGCGTAATCGAGTGAACCCTTCGGATGTTGCATTTCAAGAATTGCCGCCTGCTGAAATAGAAAGGCGCTCTCCGGCAATGCCGCCGTGGCAACTTCGAAAATCTTCCGCGCATGCTCAACATCGGCAAAGGTCCGTGCGATATTCCGCCCCTTGCAAATATTCTCGAGAACGAGTCGGTCTGAAGAGAACCCAGGGTCCAGCCCACCAACAATCCTCGAAAGCTGAACTGAACGAGTCTCATCGGAATCACAGACGGCGCGGAAAGCAATTTCGGCGACGTGTGAGTGCCGCGTCTCGTATCCATGATCACCCGTGAATCGATCAACACTGATTCGCACAATATTGGTCAATGGCTTAATAAACTCGGATTCGAAGTCATCAAATCGGATTCCACTAATTCTTGAAATCGCGCCTGCACGCGCGATTACTCCGAATTGATGCATTGTAGCAATATCGAGATACAAACTCTTGGCTGACTCCCCAAGAACTCGGTTGAACTCATCGAGAATGATTTGCTCGAAGGGTTTACCCTGCGTAAGCTCATGAAGCGCGACAAGTAGCTGTCGATCGGCGCGGTCCTTGCTTAGGAAAGCCTCAATCTGTTCAGCCCGGCTTAGATTCGTAAGCTGTCCAAGGCATCGATGGCGTGCGAGAAGATCGACCAAATCCTCTACCTCGCGCCCATTGAGCCTTCTTAGTGTCCAGGTGGATGGCAGGAAGGCATCGAGGCCGCCGCAGTAGGCGTCCCACTCTGCCTCACGTTCAGACAGAACGACCGTCACCTCGACGTTCTTTCGCTTCAGGGTGTGCAGTGCCCTTTCCAACTCCTCAGAGTGAAGCGAAACGTGATCGACATAAACCATAAGACGCAAGCCGCTCAGCGCCCACAGTTCTTCAATTATGTCAGCTCTCAGGATACCGTTGGGCTTAAGCCACAGCACAAACTGGTCGAGAGCAGTGGCGGCATCGAATGCCGCACGACGAAGCGCGATAGTCTTGCCCGAGCCTGCCGCACCTTCGAGCACGAACATCCTGATAGCCGGGCTATCCGGAGCAACATCAACAGCTGCGTACAGCAACTCTTCGCCAAGCTTGCGCGCAAAATCATATTTCCGGATGATTCCAGACCAACCATGGTCGTAGCCGGAGTAGAAACCTTCAGCCGACACTTCGTCAAATGGCATTGCTGCATGAACATAGTCGAAGTCGCGCTCGAGCGCCTCGATGAGCTGATCGGATGGATTTCCATTCTTCAGGTGCTTTAGGTAAGAGCGTTGCCCGGTATCAACGGGAGGCGCCAGAGCACGAAATAGCTGTGGGACTGAAGAGTCTAGAGAATCCATAAATCCCGAGAAGGTTGTCGAAAGAACTTCGATACCCTTTTTATCCCAGAACCGGACGTCATGCTCATCTCCGCCGGGTGAAACCATGTACCAGCGCTGCCGACGAGTCGGATCGATCTTGTAGATGAGATCACGAATATGTGGATCGGCCAAGCGGTACCCAATAAAGATTAGTACCGAGGATTGGGCCCAATCCCTTAGACGGTTAAAGAGGAGGTCTCTACCCTTCTCATAAGTTGCATAGTGTTCATTCGAAAGCACGAGGGGAACATCCCGATCGAGACGGTGATGGAGGCAACCATGAAGTTTGAATAGAGCAACAGGGTTTCTCTCATCGCGAAGTCGATCCTCGTATGGCTCTTCGTTCTTCACGAACGGAATGCAAGTCTGTAGGGCTGCTGTGTTGAGAACATAGCCCTGCTCGATAAAGCGATCATAGTTAGTTGTAGCGAGTCCGCGCCAACGGAAGTCCCCCAACTTTTCGTGCGCCTTTGAGGTCGTGTAATCGTTGAACTGACGAGCCACCTCATCGAAAACTTGCGGCTCTCCTGCACCTGCGTTGATAGACATCTCTGCAACCGTTGCAAGGTCGCGCTTTTCGTTCTTGGTCCCAAGAAACTTCGTCGCCAGATGATCGCGCAGTTCATCAGCACTGGGTGGGCGTCGGCCGTCGGTGCTTCGGCACTCCATCGACGCGCCAGCGCCCAAGACAACCACCGCGCTTCCTTCCTTTACGGCCTCTGTCAAGACATGAGGCAACTCCAATTTGTTTTTTGGCGTGTTTGATCCAGCCATTCTATTCCCTAGATGGTGCCGCGCAGGTCACACAGATATGATTAATTACCTTCCTGCCCAAGCCCGCTATGTGTATAGAAAGCAGCGTTGGCTCTGCAAGTCTAGCCGCCACAGTTGTATCGTCTGATCGATGTCGGCTTTGTCAGAAGACCTAGGACCGAGTGCTTCTGCAACGAAAGCCCCCTTTCCTGAAGGTCTGAATACTGTCGGGC
Source organism: Rhodovulum marinum (assembly GCF_004343075.1). Lineage (GTDB taxonomy): Bacteria > Pseudomonadota > Alphaproteobacteria > Rhodobacterales > Rhodobacteraceae > Rhodovulum > Rhodovulum marinum. The sequence goes on along the minus strand of NZ_SLXP01000029.1, from coordinate 1,173 downwards.
GCCCGCCTCGACAGCGGTGCCGAATGGCCGCTGTTACAATGCGCCACGGCTGGCTTGCGGCTGCAGCGAAAGCCCGGAATCCGCCCTTCCGTTGGGGAGGGTGGGAATGGCGGGGTTTCTGGGGGATTAGCAGGAACGGGGCTGAGACCTCGCTTTCATGGACCCGAGTTCGAAGGTCCGTTTCCGGGTACGGTCGTGATGCGCACCCAAGCGGTCGCGCCGATTGCGAGAGCACCGAGCCAGGACAGCAGCGTCACGGCGGTCGGGCCGGCGCCCGCGAGTTCGGCGATGCCTTTCACGGCGTGGAAGCCCGCGAGCCCGGCCGGGAGGGCGTAGATCGACGCGATGGCGAAGCGAATGGGGACCGAGCGGACGCGGGCGGAGGCGAGCTCGCCAAAAACGAGCGTGGCGGCGCCGGCGAAGAGGCCTGCACCAAGCGAGAGGATCACGCCCTGCTCGGCCTCGAGCAGGTGCATCGCGGTCGTCAGACCGATGGCGAAAGGAAGCGCGTAGACGGCGAGGTTGAACAGGATCCACAGGGCGGCGCCGAAGCCCAGGATACCAAGTGCGGTGGTCACGACCATGGAGGCTCTCCTTGTCAGGGGATCGCGCCGCCTCCACCGCCACTGGCGCAGGCACGATCATAGCAGGTTCGGACCCGCCCCGGGAGAGCCCGGGGCGGGCGTCGGCGGAAATCCGGTCATGCCGGCGTGGGCTTCGAACGGAAATCGAAGAGCGGAATGCCCATCGCACGGGCCTTGTCGGCGAGGTTGTCGGTGATGCCGGAGCCCGGGAAGACGATGAGCCCGATGGGCAGGGTGTCGAGCACCTGGTCGTTGCGCTTGAAGGGGGCCGACTTGCCGTGCCGCGTCCAGTCCGGCTTGAAGACGATCTGCGTCACGCCGCGATTATCCGCCCAGGCGGCGGCGATACGTTCGGCCCCGCGCGGCGCGCCGCCGTGCAACAGGACCATGTCGGCATGTTTTGCATGAACACGGTCGAGGGCCGCCCAGATGGCCGTGTGATCGTTGCAGTCGAGCCCGCCACTAAAGGCGATCTTCATACCTTGCGGCAGGAGCGGCTCCAGGTCGGCCCGGCGTTTCGCGGCGAGATGGTCCCGGCTGTCGATCAACGAAGCGGTCAGGGTACGGCGGTTCACATGGCTGCCGGCCC
>NZ_SLXP01000028.1 GCF_004343075.1 Rhodovulum marinum | reverse complement strand
GCCCGAGGCGGCCATGGCTGGCGCGCTTGGCGTGCGGCTGTCGGGCCCGCGGACCTATGGCAGCGGGATCAGCGACGACCCCTGGCTGAACCCCGGCGCGCCCGATCCCGACGCGCGGGCGCTGTCGCGGGGGCTGGGGGTCTATCTGCGGGGGATGGCGGGGCTGGGCGTGGCGCTGGCCGCCCTGTCCCTGGTGGCATGAGGAACGCATGATGACCAAACGCGACCATGGCGGCGACCTCGCCACAGCGATCAGGCGTTTCGGTGGGCAGCCCGGCGACTGGATCGACCTGTCCACCGGGATCAACCGCGTGCCCTTTCCGGTCCCGGTCATTTCCGAACGGGCTTGGCGCGACTTGCCCGGCCGGCCGGCGTTTGACGCGTTGGTCGCGGCCGCGCGCACCGCCTATGGCACGGACTGGCCGGTCTTGCCGCTTGCCGGCGCGCAGGCAGCGATCCAGCTGTTGCCCGCACTGGCCCCCGCCGGTCCGGTGCGGATCCTGACGCCGACCTACAACGAATATGCCGGCGTCCTTGCGCAGGCCGGGCGGCAGGTCCAGAAGGTGGATGACGCCCGCGCGCTGCACGGGGCCGGGGTGGCGGTCGTGGTCAATCCCAACAATCCGGACGGGCGATGCCATGCGCCCGACGCGTTGCACGCGGTCGCTGCGCGGGTGGGACTGCTGGTCGTGGACGAAAGCTTTGCCGATCCGCACCCTGACCTGTCGCTTTTGCCCGGGGCCTGCCCGCCCAACGTGATCGTGCTGCGTTCCTTCGGCAAGTTCTACGGTCTCGCCGGGCTGCGCCTGGGCTTTGCCCTTGGGGCGCGGGCGCATCTCGACCGCATGGCGGCGCTGGCCGGGCCCTGGGCCGTGTCCGGCCCCGCGCTCGAGATCGGCGCGCAGGCGCTGGCCGATGCCCCCTGGCGCGCTGCCAGCATCGCGCGCCTGTCCGGTGAAACCGCACGGCTGGATACGCTGGCCGTGCAGGGCGGGTGGCGCCTTGTCGGCGGCACGGCACTGTTCCGGCTTTACGACACACCCGATGCGCAGGCCGCGCAAGCACGCCTTGCCCGTGCGCATATCTGGTCGCGGGTATTTCCCTGGTCGTCCCGCTGGCTTCGCCTGGGCCTGCCGGGAACGCCCGAGGAATGGACCCGGCTGGAAAATGCGCTGGCATGATCCAACCGGGGCCGCGGCTGTCAGAGTGACCGAGACCCACCGCAGCACCCTGCGGCATATCACTGTCCCAAGGTCAGCCCGGGAATGGCGGCTGTTGCACCCCGATCCGGAACCCCATCGCATTCAGCACCTGCCCGGCTCTGCTTGCACGCCTGGGGTCCGGGTCCGTTTCGGGGTGCCGCGGGCGTTTTCCGGGTTTTGGGCGCATGCCCGCGCGCGGCGATGCGTGCCGGTTCAGGCCCCTTCTCGGACCGTCTGCCTTCATCTCAGCCAATCCATGGCTTGTACCAAGCACGACCTGCATAAGCTGTCGCCTGGAAGGCGCGCAGCCGGTGCCACACCTTGCGGATCACCGGCTGCGTCCGGGTCGGCCAGCCCAAAGGCTCAGGGCTTGACCGCGAAGAACATCGTCTCGCCCGAGTGATCGTCCACGCCATCATTGTCGGTGGATACCCACATCGTACCATCCTCGGCAATGGCCAGCCCCTCGACCTTGTCCAGCACATAACCGCCCGTCGCGGTCAGGTCGGGCAGCAGGTCGCGCACCAGTTCCTTGGACACCACCGGCAGGTCGCCGCCCAGCGGCGCGGGGACCATCTCGGCCAGCGGGATGCGGTAGATCGTCTTGGTCACCGCCGCGGTGCCAAGCTGGTTGTCGCGCTCGATCACGTAGACGAAATCGCCATGGGCGGTGATTTCGCTGAGGCCGACCCAGCCGGTTTCGGGCTGCGCCTTTTCATAGCGCACCGCGCCCCACGCGCCGGTTTCGGTGTCGTAGGCGACCAGTTTCACGTGGTTCTCGGGGTCGTCCTTCCATTCCCGCTGAACGGCCATCCACAGGGTGTCGCCGACCTTGGTGATGCCCTCGAAGCCGAAGCGCGTCTCCACCGCCATCAACGCGGGCGGCAGGCCGATTTCTTTCTCGATCTCGCCCTTGGCGTTGACGTGATACAGCGCATGCGGCACCACGCGGTCGGTGCGGCCTTCCGACGCCAGCCAGAACCCGCCCTCGCCATCCAACGTGATACCCTCGACATCCAGCTTCTGCGCGGGATGACCGGCGCGGGTGATGCGGATGGCGTCCACGATGCGGGCGGGCGTCTGCGTCGTGTCGATCTTGAAGATCGTCGGCTGGAACCCGTAAAAGCTGTCGTTCACGGCCCAGACCACGCCGCCCGCATCGGCGGCCATCCCCGAGATCGCGCCCCAGCCGGTCAGTTCGTCCATGCCCGCGCTGGTCAGGTGCGGATAGACGGCCGGCGCGTCCTGGTATTCGAAGATCATCACATGCGCCCGCGCGCCGCCATCCTCGATCAGGTCGGCCTCGTTGGCGGACACCAGCAGCCCCCGCGACGGGATCACTACGTAACCTTCGGGGCCCACGCCCGAGGGCAGGAGCTGTTTCAGCACCGGGGCCGCGGGGGCGCTGACGTCGTAGACCCCCACGACCGACGCGCGCTCGGCGCCGACGAACACCATCGGCGTGCCGCCGAAGTTGCCGAAGGTCACCGATTCCGGCTCGACGCCTTTCGCGTCCGACCGCTTGTCCGGGTAATGGCCGATCTGGACGATGGCGTGTTCGAAGCTGGTGCCGCTGTCATAGACCACGGTGCCGTCCTGGTGGAAGATCGTCCAGCCGCGCGAGCCGCCCTGGTAATCGCCCTCGTTCGCGGTCGCGAAATGGTCGGGGTCGATCCAGGTGACCGCGTCGGGTTCGCGTTTGCGGCCCTCTTGGCGTTCGGTGAAGATCAGCGCGCCGCGTTCGTCGGTGGCGTCGATGCCGTCGAGATTCACGGCCCCGGCGGAGAAATGCGACAGCACCTCACCGTCTTTCGACACCACCACGATGTGGTTGTTTTCCTGCAGGGTTACGACGATCTCGCCGTCCGCGTTGATAGAGACGTATTCCGGTTCGGGGTCCTCGGGCGCGATCTCGGCCAGCCCGGTCAGATCGACCGAGGCGATCATTCCGCAATCCAGCGCGCCGTCCGAAAGCGGCAGTATCTGCAGCGACCCGGCGGGAAGTTGCGGGATCATGCCGTCGTTCAGGTCCTCGTCCCGCTCGTTCTCGATGGCGACGGCAAGGAAGCCGCCATCGGGGGATATCGCCACGCTGTCGGGCTGACCGGCCAGCGCGCATTCGCCGATCACGTTACCCGTCGCGGTATCGATCGCGACCATCTTTCCCGAGGGATCGGTATAGCTTTCGGACGTGTTCACGCCGACAAAGGCCGTCGTGCCGATCACCGCGACGCTGGTCGGTTCGCCATCCAGCGCGATGTTGCCCTTGGGGGCCGGGTTCGACGGGTCGGTGATGTCGATCAGGCCCAGCACGCCCAGCGGGCTGTCGGTATAGACCAGCGTCATGCCGTCCGCGGTCGCGTCGATGATCTCGGCCGAGCTTTCGCGGGAGATGTCGTCGCCTTCGGCCATGTTCTGCACGACCGGGAAAGAGGCGATGCGGTTGAAGTTCATTTCGGCCTGCGCGGTCGCGGCGGCCAGCGCCAGAACCGAGGTCAGGCCCAGAAGGCGTGCGGTCATCGGAATCCCCGTTTGGAATGCGGTTATCCCGAGACCCATGGCGCCACTTGGTAACGAGCAGGTAGCAGTCGCGTATCAGTTTTGTGACGAAAGCCCGGACCGGACCCGTTCACGGTTTCGGCGCGGGTTTCCTCATCGGGCGCGCATCCGGCCCCTTTGCTGCGCGCGCCTTGAACCGTTTCGGCTTGGCGCCGTCCGGACCACCTTTGTCAGACGCGCGAGGTGGCCCAATCCGTTTGGACGGATCAACGGCATTCTTGCGCTTCTTCTGGTCCTGCAGGGCGCTATGGCCTTCGTGCCCCTTGTCTTTGGCGCCTTGGCTTCTGGCCTGTCCCTGCTTCGGCTTTCCACGCTTCGGCTTGCCCGCCTTGTGCTTGCCGGCAGCCTCTTGTCGCGCATCGGGTTTTCCCTTGCGCCGCTCGGCCTGCGCGGGTGCGGCAGGTTTGGATTGTTCTGCAGGCTGGGTGTCGAGGGGCGGTCTGTCGACATTCCCATCCGGACGCGATGCGCTTTGCGGGGCGTCCTGTGTGGCTGGCGGACCTATGGGAGAGGCGCCGAAGTCCGGAATGCCCGGCAATTCGGTAAGACGCGCTCCCTGTTCGATCTCGAGGTCGGGGCCCAGTTCGGTCTTCAGGGCGGGCACGGCCGCGGTCAGGATCTCGACGAAGGTTTCCTGGTACTGCACGCGAATGGCCCCGATCGCGTCCTTCGAAAGCCCGCAATTGCGGCACAGCATGGGCAGCAACCAGCGCGGCTCGGCGCGCTGCTTGCGGCCCAGGGACAGCGAGAACCAGGTGCTGGGCCCGAACGCGGCAGGCGCGCGCGCCTTGCGCGCCCCCGGCTCGGGGAGATCGCCCAGGATTTCCGGTGCAGAGTTGCGCTCCCGGTAAAGCCGCAAGTAGGCCGCCGCGATCTTTTCGGCGGAATGGGCTTTCAACAGACGCTCGGCGAAGCCCTGTTCTTCCGGGCCGAGCGGCTGGGCCCAGGCGGGATCGGACATCAGCCTTTCCTCGTCGCGCGCGAGGACCATTTCGGCCGAGGGCGGCGTGCCCCAGTCGGCCTCCAGATTGGCGGATCGCAAGAGGCGCTGTGCCTTCGATCTTTGACGCCCCGGCACGATGAGCACCGAGGTTCCCTTGCGCCCGGCGCGCCCTGTCCGCCCCGAGCGGTGCAACAGCGATTCCGCATTGGAGGGCAGATCCGCATGGATGACCAGTTCAAGGCCGGGCAGGTCGATGCCGCGCGCCGCCACGTCGGTGGCGATACAGACCCGTGCGCGGCCATCGCGAAGCGCCTGCAAGGCGTGGGTGCGTTCGGACTGGCTCAACTCTCCCGACAGGGCCACGACCGAGAACCCCCTGTTGGAGAATTTGGCCGTCAGCCGCGCCACCATCGAGCGGGTATTGGCGAATACGATCGCCGTCTGCGCGTCGTGATAGCGCAACAGATTGATGATCGCCTTTTCGATATCCGACGGCGCCACGGACAGCGCAAGATAGGCGATGTCGGCGTGCTGGGCGTCCTTGTCGCCGACCTCGATCCGCCGCGCATCTTGCTTCTGGTAGGTTTGGGCGAGCTTGGCGATGCCGCGCGGCACCGTCGCCGAGAACAGCAGGGTGCGGCGGCTGTCCGGCGTGTGATCGAGGATGAATTCGAGATCCTCGGAAAACCCCATGTCGAGCATTTCATCCGCTTCGTCGAGGACCACCGCCTTCACGTCGCTCAGGTCGATCACGCCCCGGGACACATGGTCCCGGAGGCGACCGGGCGTGGCGACGATGACATGCACGCCGCGCTCGATCGCCCTGCGTTCGGTGCGCGCATCCATACCACCGACAGACGACGCGGTGACGATCCCCGCCTCTGCAAACAGCCAGTCGAATTCCCGCTGCACCTGGATGGCCAGTTCCCGCGTGGGCGCAATGATCAGGGCCAGCGGTGCCGCCGGGCGATCAAATCGCCCCTCCCCGTTCAACAGATCAGCCGCAAGCGCCAATCCGAAGCCGACCGTTTTCCCAGAACCGGTCTGCGCCGACACCAGGAGATCAAGCCCGGCCAATTCCGGCTGTGTCACCGCCACTTGCACCGGCGTCGGTTCGAGGTAGCCCTTGGCGGCCAACGCCTTGGACAGCGTTTCGGGCAGTCCGGAGAAATCCTGCATAGATCACCTGGAAGGAAAGAAGACCCCGCCAATAAGGGTGTTTGCCGGCTTTGTATAGACCGCAAGGAGCATCTGGAACGAACTGCAACGGGCGTTGACGTGTCGCTTCATGTCCCGGGCGGCAGTCTATTGCGGCGCCGGTTGGGGCACTCTAATCTCATGGGAACCCGTTATCTTTCAGTGGCTTGATGGCTTACTGGGTTTCCTGAGATCGAAGAGCGAGGACAAGACGCCTCTGCTCGAGCGTTGTTTGTCGGTGGACCTCGAGGTCGATCCCAAGACCGCCGAGATTTTCGACATGGCAGCAGTGCGGTTCGGGGAGGGGCCTGCCGTTGTTGTCGCGAAGGGCAATATAAATCAGGGGCTTGATCAACTCGAAAAGGCGCTCGGCACGACGTCGCATATTGTCGGCCACAACATCCTGCGCCACGATATCGAGCATTTGCTGGCAGCACGGCCACGGCTTTTCGAGAAGATGGCCGCGCCGATCGACACGCTCTGGCTCAATCCCCTGGCCTTTCCGCGCAATCCTTACCACCACCTCGTAAAGCACTACCATGACGGGCGTCTGCAGGCGGGACATGTGAACGATCCCGAGCGCGATGCGCGGCTGGTGTTCGAGGTGCTGGAAAACCAGATCGCAGCGCTGACCGAGCTTGGCGAGCAATCCCCCGAAACCCTGGTCGCCTATCATTACCTTGCAACCCGCATGGACCGGGGCGAGGGCTTCGACGCGGTCTTTACCCATATCCGCAAGGCGCGGCAGCCCGACCGCGCCGCGGCGTTTGCGGCGATCCGGGCGCTCCTTGCCGGAAAGGCCTGCGGCGTGCAGGTCGGGAAGGCGATCGAGGCGCTGTCGGACCCGCGATCGGGCTGGCCGATGGCCTATGCGCTGGCCTGGATCTCGGTCGCGGGCGGGGAGTCGGTGATGCCGCCCTGGGTGCGGGCGGCCTTTCCGCAAGCGGCGCTGATCGTGCGCGATCTGCGCGACACTAATTGCGGCGACCCTGCCTGCGCCTGGTGCGCCGACATGAACAACCCCGTTGGGGCGCTGAAGAAGTGGTTCGGGTTCAACGGCTTCAGGCCCCAGCCGGCGGACAGCGCGGGGCGTCCGCTGCAAGAAGTCATCGTGGCCGAGGCGATCGCACATGCGAATGTCCTCGGCATCCTGCCCACGGGCACGGGGAAATCGGTCTGTTACCAGGTTCCGGCGCTCAGCCTCTATGACAAGACCGGGGCGCTGACGGTGGTCATCTCGCCGCTGGTGGCGCTGATGGCCGATCAGGTGCAGGGGATGGAGCGGGCGGGAATATCCTCGGCGGTGACCATCAACGGGATGCTGTCGATGCCCGAGCGGCAGGACGCGCTCGACCGGGTAAGGCTGGGTCAGGCGGCAATCTTGCTGATTTCACCCGAACAGCTGCGCTCCGTCTCGGTCCGTTCGGTGCTGGCGCAGCGCGAAGTGGGGCTTTGGGTTCTTGACGAGGCGCATTGCGTGTCGAAATGGGGGCATGATTTCCGACCCGACTACCGCTATATCGGCCGCTTCATCCGCGAGTTTTCCGGCGATGCGCCGCCCGCGCCGGTGCTGTGCCTGACCGCCACGGCCAAGCCCGAAGTGGTACGCGACATCACTACGCATTTCCGCGACCGCCTGGGCGTGGAGCTCGCGCTGTTCGATGGCGGGGCCACGCGCACCAACCTGACCTTTTCGGTGCGCCCGACCAGCAAGGAAAGCAAGCTTGGCGATATCCTGACGGTGATCTGCGAGCACCTGCCCGAGGACGGGAAATCCGGGGCCATCGTCTATTGCGCGACCCGAAGCGAGACCGAGCGGGTTGCGGCTTTCCTCAAGCAACAAGGGCTTGCCGCCGAGCATTTCCACGCCGGTCTGACCCCAGACGACAAGCATTCGGTGCAGGAGCGGTTTCGCGTGGGCGATCTGCGGGTGATCGCCGCCACCAACGCATTCGGCATGGGCATCGACAAGCCCGACATCCGGCTGGTGGTCCATGCCGACATTCCCGGCTCGCTCGAAAACTATCTGCAAGAAGCGGGCCGGGCCGGACGCGACCGGGAGCCCGCCGATTGCGTGCTGCTGTATCATTCCGACGATGTCGAACGGCAGTTCACCCTCACGGCCCGCTCGCGCCTTGCGAGCCACGAGATCGGCGCCATCCTGAAAGCCCTGCGCCGCATCGATGAACGCACCCGCAACAGCGGCGAGGTGGTGGCAACCGCGGGCGAGATCGTCCGCGAAGAGAAAGACCGCGAGTTCCTGCGCGACAGCGCCACCGACGACACCCGCGTCAAGACGGTGACCTGCCCCGATGAAGTGGTCCGGTTTCAGTCTTAGTGCATGAGGGGTCTTGGCGCTACGGCTGGTGTGGCCGGCGAAGCGGCTCCGGAT
>NZ_SLXP01000027.1 GCF_004343075.1 Rhodovulum marinum | reverse complement strand
CTTCGGGCTTGTGCTTCTTCTGGGGCATTCCTTCGTCCTCCATCTGGCTCGAAAGCCTACTTCAGGGAGGACCACTTTTCAGGGGGCAGGCCACGGCCTGCTGGACCCGGTGGAACAGCCCAAGGGGAATGACGAGGTTCTGACCTATTTCTCCAGCCCTGGCGGCTGGGAAGACGACCCTGACGCCGAAGAAAAGGCCCGCCGACGGCAGGCCCTTTACAAGCTGGCCGGGGCTTACGCGCGGACCTTCGCCGCCGCCGCCGAGGATCCGGCTGCCTCTGGGGTCAATGATCTGGAGCTTGCCCAGTATCGCCGCGAGGTCGACCATGCCATCGCGCTGCGCGATGCGGTCCGCCTGCATAGCGGAGATGCGGTAGACATGAAGCAGTTCGAACCTGCAATGCGGCGCCTGATCGACACCTACATCAAGGCTGACGAGACCGAGGTGATCTCGCATCTCGACGATATCAGCCTGATCGACCTGGTCGCCAGCAAGGGTGCGGAAGCCGAAGGGGCGCTCTCTCAGGCCATGAAAGGCAGGCGGGAGAACGTGGCCGAGGCGATCGAGAACAACGTCCGCCGGGTGATCACCGACGAGACCCCGGTGAACCCGAAATTCTATGAGAGGATGTCGGAGTTGCTGACCGATCTGGTAAAGAAACGCCGGGACGACGCCATCGCCTACGCGGAATACCTCAAGAGGATCGCGGAACTGGTCCGTGCGGTGAAGGCCGGTCATGGTGGGGCCTACCCGGCAACAATGAACACGCCCGGCCGCAAGGCGCTCTACGACAACCTCGACCGGGACGAAGACCGGGCACAAGCGGTCGATCAGGTGGTCCGGGAAACGGCCCAGACCGGGTGGCGCGGCAACAGGATGAAGGAAAGGATGCTCCGGCGGAAATTGGCGGAGGCGCTGGAAGACGATGAAACCGTGGATCGCATCATCGAGATCATCCGGACCCATGACGAATACTGAGGTGATCGAGGTCGCCGGTCTGTCGGTCGAATTGGTGCGCAAGCCGATCAAGAACCTGCATATCGGGGTCTACCCTCCGACGGGACGCGTTCGGGTCGCCGCCCCGCCGGCGATCAGCGAGGACGCCGTCCGGGTTGCCATCGTGACCCGCCTCGGCTGGATCAAGAAGAAACAGCGCGAGTTCGCAGGGCAGGCCCGGGAAACGGAGCGCCGGTATCTCTCCGGAGAAACCCATTATTTTCTGGGCCAGCCCCTGAGGCTGTCTGTCCGCCAGTCCGGATCACGTGGATGCAGCATTGAACTCGAGGGAGCGGACCGCCTGACGATGACCGTTCCTGAAGGCGCAACGGCAGATCAGAAGGCCCGATGGCTGGACGCCTGGTATCGGAGCGAACTGAAATCGCGCACGGCGCCCCGCGTCGTGAAATGGGCGGAACGCCTGGATGTCCCGCCCCCCCGCTGGGGCGTGCGTCAGATGCGAACGAAATGGGGAAGCTGTAACCCGGACAAGCGCCTCATCTGGGTCAACCTGGACCTGGCGAAAAAGCCCTTGCCATGCCTGGATTACGTGGTCCTGCACGAGATGGCGCATTTCGTGTCCCGCCGGCATGATGAAGCCTTCTTGGCCACCCTGGACCGACACATGCCGGCTTGGCGCCAGACCCGGGCCGATCTGAATGCCCTGCCGCTGGCGGAGATGGCCCCATGACCGTAACAATGGCTCTCCTGCGGAAAGGCAAGGCCGGTCACATTGGAGGGCTTCAAGTACGGCCCATACCGGACCTCCACCTACCAGATCGGATGCCGCGGTGCGGCCCGTCGAACCGGCCATTCGCTGCGGCTGCGAAGGCACGCCGCCGGCGCTCCGCACCTCGCGGGGTATACCTGACACAAACTTTCAGATGTCGTAGGTAAGGTCATCGCGGCCATCTGGTTTATGGAACCGCGTGTCTTGATCGACTACGGCTGTGGTGCCGCCACAACCCGGAGAAGGCCGTGCCGAGCGACGCGACACTCGTTTTCTACCTGATGGGCCTCGCCGCGCTCATGATGGCGTCGAACCGGGTCCGCTATGACCTGATCGCGCTTTTCGTGCTTGTGACCCTCGCCCTTTCGGGAATTCTCAGCCCGGCCGAGGCTGTTGCGGGGTTCGGGGCGACCATCATCATCATGGTTGCGGGATTGTTCGTCGTCGGCGAGATGCTGGAGCGGACCGGCGTCGCCCGCACGGTGGGGGACCAGATCCTGAGATACGGCCGGGGCCGGGAAGTGCGGCTGATGGTGCCGCTTTGCGTTGGCGCGGCGGTGTTGGGGTCGGTGATGTCCTCGACGGCGGTGGTGGCCATCTTTATCCCCATCGTCCTGCGCATCGCGCGCGATTCGGGCATAAACGCGGCCCGGCTGCTGTTGCCGATGGCGTTCGGCGCCCTGATTTCCGGCATGCTGACGCTGATCGGCACGCCTGGCAACCTGGCCGTCTCCGACGCGCTGCGCGATGCCACCGGCCAGCCGCTCGGCTTTTTCAGCTTCACCATCATCGGGGTGACCATTCTGGTCCTCACGGTGCTGTTCTTTGTCTTCATCGGCCGTCACCTGCTTGGCCCGCTGACCGCCAACGGCACCGGCCAGCCACGGCGCAGCGACCGGTCCTTTGCCGACATCTTCCGCATCCACGGCCTGGACCGGGCCGAGGTCATGCGGATCGAGAAAAGCTTTGCCGGCAGCGCCGCGCGCGACCTGACCGCCGCCGCGCCGCGGATCCTGTCGCGTTGGCGCCGCGGCCCGCGCGGCACCCCGCATGTGACGCTGTTCTCGATGGGGATGGACTTGCGGCGTGATGACCTGGTTGTCGTGACCGGCAGCGAGGCCGACCTTTCCCGGTTTGCCCAAACGCCCGGTGTCGCGTCGGCCGGTTCGTTCTACGACGACATGAACAGATGGATCGACACGCTGGGGATCATGGAGGTGATGATCCACCCCGAGGCCGGCATCCGGGGATCGACCCTGGCCGATCTGGCGTTCCGCGAAAATTACGGGCTCGAGGTTCTGGATATCCTGCGCGACGCCAGGCCGGTGTCCGACATCCACACGACCCCCTTGCGCGGCAGTGACCGTCTGCTGGTCGCCGGCCCGTGGTCACGGCTGGACGGGATCAATGCCGCCACGCGCGACTTCGTCATTCTCGAAGAGCCGGCCGAGCGGGCGCGGTCCGTGCCGAATTCGAGCAAACTCTGGATCGCGCTCATCATCCTGTTCGGCATGATCGCGGTCTCGATCGGCGGGCTGTCGATCACGATCGTGGTGATCCTGGCGGCGATTGCGGCCGTGATGAGCGGCACCATCTCTACCAGCCAGGCCTATCGATCGATCCGTCTGGATACGCTGGTGCTGATCGCGGGCATGCTGCCGCTTTCGACGGCGCTGGACAAGACCGGCGGCGCCGACATGATCGTGACCGCGCTGTTGCAGATGGCGGGCGACGACAGTCCGCGGGCGGTCATGATGGCGCTGTTCTTCCTGACGATGTCCCTGAGCTGGATCCTCTCGAACACCGCCACACTGGTTCTGGTGGGACCAATTGCAGTAAGCGCAGCGCTGTCGATGGGGGTCTCGCCGGTGCCGATGGCCATCGCGGTGCTGATCGCGGGATCGGCGGGCTTTGCCTCGCCAGTGTCGTCGCCGGTGGTGACTTTGGTGGTCAGTCCGGGCAGCTACAGGTTTGCCGACTTTCTGAAGGTCGGCGTGCCGCTGACCCTTGGCATCGCGACCATTGCGTTACTCATCATCCCCGTCGTCTTTCCGTTCTGACGGCAACTTCAGGGCACTGACCCTTTGAATACCGGCCCCTCGCTTCTTTCGCGGGCATGGGGATCGTGGGGCTATGGCGGACGCGGGCTTTAGAACGCGAGCGGCGGGCCAAAGTCCGCTTGAAAATAGATATAATATAACATTACGCTACTCTCACGCCTCGCCTGGATGAGGCACGCTTCGCAAAGAAACAGGGAGAGCCCGATGCCAACGACCGACGAGACCATGCACAGCGAGCATCTGAGCCAGGCGCAGGATCATTTCCGCTGGCGGCGCGAGCACCTGGAGGCGCTGGCCACGCTGAAGCGGGCCGAGGCCGCGCTGATGCTGCACGAGGCCCGGATCGTGGGTCACGAGGCCGAGATCGCCCGGCACGAGGAACAGATCGCCCATGGCACGGCGCATGCCGCGGCGGTGGACGCGGGTGACCATGCGCGGATGGCCCATGACCATGCCCATGGCGCCGAACACCATGTGGGGCTGTTGCAGGCGATCAAGGCCGTCGCCGCGCAGCTGGACGGGGAGACGCGGACATGAGCGCGACCGCGAAACTTCCCGTCACGGTCCTGTCGGGCTTTCTGGGCGCGGGCAAGACGACCCTGTTGAACCATGTCCTGAACAACCGCGATGGCCGCCGCGTCGCCGTCATCGTCAACGACATGTCCGAGGTGAACATCGACGCCGACCTCGTGCGCGCGGGCAGCGACCTGACCCGCGGCGAGGAAAAGCTGGTCGAGATGAGCAATGGCTGCATCTGCTGCACGCTGCGCGACGACCTGCTGGTCGAAGTGCGCCGGCTGGCCGAAGAGGGCCGGTTCGACTACCTGCTGATCGAGTCCACGGGCGTGTCGGAGCCGCTGCCGGTCGCGGCCACCTTCGAGTTCCGGGACGAGGAGGACCGGTCGCTGTCCGACATTGCGGAACTGGATACGATGGTGACGGTGGTCGATGCCGCCCACCTTTTGCGCGACTTCTCCAGCCAGGATTTCCTGAAGGATCGGGGCGAGGATCTGGGACCGGAGGATGAGCGCACGCTGGTCAACCTGCTGACCGACCAGATCGAGTTCGCCGACGTGATCGTGCTCAACAAGGTGTCCTCGGCCACACCCGAAGACCTGGCCGCCGCCCGCGGGATCCTGCGCGCGCTGAACGCGGACGCAAAAATCATCGAGACCGATTACGCGCAGGTGGACGCGGCCGAGATCATGAGTACGGGCCGGTTCAGCTTCGAGGCCGCGCATCGCCACCCGACCTGGGTGCAGGAACTTTACGGTTTTGCCGACCACGTGCCCGAAGACGCCGAATACGGCATCACCAGCTTCGTCTATCGCGCCGAGCGGCCCTTCGATCCGGCCAAGCTGGCCGAATTCTTCGACACCCCGCTGCCCGGCGTGATCCGCGCCAAGGGGCATTTCTGGATCGCGACAAGGCCGCACTGGGCGGGCGAGTTCTCGCTGGCGGGGTCGGCGGTCGAGGTGCGCGGCCTGGGGTTCTGGTGGGCCGCAGTCCCCGAAAAGCACTGGCCAGCCGAAGAGCGCGTGCGGATGGCCGAGCGTGTGGCGGGCGAATTCGGCGACCGCCGGCAGGAAATGGTGTTCATCGGCACGCTGGGCACGATGAACCGCGACCGCATCACGTCGATGCTGGACCGCTGCCTGGTGCGGGAAACCCGCTTCGAGCCCGACCGTTGGGCCCGCCTTCCCGACCCGTTCCCGCAATGGGGCCATGCCGCATGAGGGGCAACGCGCGCAGTTCCCTTTCGGCCCGTGCGCGTAACAATCCGATGGCGGCCCATGACCGCCTGCCGCCCCCGGCCCGCGCCTGGGTGGCCCAGGCCGTCCTGCCCTGGAGCGCGGCCTCCGTCGCCCGCATCTGGCGCAAGGCACTGGCCGAGACCGGTTGCGAAAACGAGGCCCTGAACAGGCTGGCGGCCGCAGAGCGCGCGACGCTGGCCCGGGAAAGAGGGCCGGACATGATGGCTATTCCCCAGTGAAGAGCAGCGCGCGGGGATTGCGCCGCGCGCAGGCGGGCGTCACTGGACGCCCGCCTCGATCGACAGCCGGATGAGTTCGCTCGTGTTCGTGACGCCAAGCTTGCGCTTGAGGATGGAACTCGTGTTCGCGGCCGTCTTGTAGCTGATGAACAGTGCATCGGCGATGGATTGAAGGTCCGCACCCTGTCCCAGCAGGCGCAGCACCTGGTGCTCGCGCTCGGTCAGCGAGGCCAGCGGATCGGCTGCGCCGCCGACCCGCATCGACGCGAGGGCGATGGCCAGACCATGGCTCAGGTAGATTTCGCCCTGCTCCAGCGTGCGCACGGCCGCCTCGAACTCATCGGGGGCGGAATTCTTCGACAGGTAGCCGCGCGCCCCGGCCTCCAGCGCCTTGGCCGCGAAGACGGGCTGTTCATTCATCGTGAAGACGAGAATTTGCGCGAGTGATGCGCGCGCCAGCAGCGGCGCGATCATCTTCAGCCCGCCGGGGCCGGGCATCCCGAGATCGAGCACGATCAGGCCCGGCCGGTGCGCTTCGGCCAGCCGGTAGGATTCGCGATCGGTCATCGCTTCGAACACCTCGCCATAGCCGAGGTCGCGCAGCAACTGGCCGCAGCCGATATGCGTCACCGGGTGATCGTCGATGATAAGGGCGCTTTTCATATGTCTGCATCCATCAGGGGCGCCGCGGTTACGGGCGACGACATGGGAAGGACGACCCAAAGGCGCGTGCCGCCGCGGGCGCGCGTCTGCACCCCCAGGCGGCCGCCCATGGCACCGACGCGGTCGCGCATCGCCGTCAGACCGCGCCCCTCGACGGCATCGGGCGACAGTCCGCAGCCGTCATCCTCGATGCTCAGGGCCAAGGCGGGCGCGTCGTCCGTGCGTCGTTCAAGGACAACCCGAACGGTGCGCGGATCACCGTGGCGAAGCGCGTTCGTCACGCCCTCCTGAACACAGCGATAGATGGTCAGATCGAGGATTTCCTCGGTGTCCTCCAGGTTCTCCGGAAGGCAGACGCGCCAAGTGATGCCGGGGTGCGTGCTGCGGAAGCCCTCCAGCATGTCCTGCAGCGCTTCGACCAGTGACAGCTGCCCGATGGTCATCGGGCGCAGGGTCGTCAACAGCCGGGTGTTCGCCGACTGGATCTGGTTGACGATCGAGGTCACGGTTTCGGCGTCGCGGCGCAGCGCCCCATCGCCCGAGGCGGACGCAGCCTTCGCAATCGCCCCGGCCTTGACCTTGAGGCCGAAAAGGCAGGGACCGAACTCGTCATGCAGTTCCATCGCGATGCTGCGCCGTTCCGCGTCGCCCAGTTCGACGATCTTGCGCGACATCGCGGCACGCTCGGCCTCGCTGGTCCGCAGGCTGTCCGACAGCGTGTTGAACCCCGCCACGATCGGGTCGAAATCCGGGCCGCGGACGCCCGATATCCGCGCCGACAGGTCCCCGCACCGAAGCGCGCGCAGGCCTGCGTTCAGCGTGTCCAGAGGGCGCAGCGCTCGTCGGATAACCGCGATCAGCACGAAAAGGGTCACCGCGAACCCCGCGCCCATCGTCCAGATCAGCGCCGAAGCGTCTTCCCAGACCTCGGCGATCTCGTCCCCGGGGGCGGTGGTGATCGAGACGAAGCCGTACTCCACGCCGTTTTCCACGACCGAGAGCCTCGTTTCGCGCACCGAGGGCATGACCAGCGCACGGAACCAGCCCGGCGCGCCGTCCTGCGCAACCTCGTCGGCCAGGGACAGGTTCGGCAACCGCCCGGTGCGCGAATCGAATAGAGCAAGGCGTACATGGCGCGGCGAGACGAGCTGTTCCGAAAGCGTCGGAAGCACCGTGGTAGGCGGCCCCGACCGGATTGCCATGCCGACCGCGGCGATCACCTGTGCCCGCGCGCTCCGCTCAGCTGAGGCCATCTCGAGCTCCACCGCTTCGCGCGCGTTCTGCACCAACACACCCGTCGCCAGTGCCAGCGCCGCAAACTGCAACAGCGCCACGCAAAGCACCACCTGCCAGCGAAGGTGAAGCCGGTCGAGCATTGATGTCCTCCCTGTTCGGCCGAGCCTAGCGCGGCCCGCCGCCGCCGTCGATCAGCCAAAGGTCGGAACGGGAAAGTTCGGCACCCCCATTGCCGATTCTTCCCGGCCAGAATTGGGAGGAAAGGCGCCGCCCCGCCATGCTAGCCCACAGCTGGGAAGGAGCTTGGGGAACATGACGAAAGCACGTGCATCAGGGGGGTGGTCTTGCCCCCGCATCCTGCGCAACGGGGCAATCGGCGCGATCTCCCTCGCCCTGACGTCCCTGGCGACACTCCCCGCCAGCGCGCAGGAGGTGCGTTCCGCCGTTCTTCGCGTCGATTACCCCTCGCTCCTTCCCCTGTCCCGCCTTGATCTGCCAGTCGAGGATCTCGGCCTGGCCGGGGCCGCGGTCGGCACCGAGGACAACGCGACCACGGGCCGTTTCATGGGCCAGACCTACGACACGGTGACCCGCGCCGTGCCGCCCGGAGATCTTGCCGCCGCGTTCGAGGAACTCGTCGGCCAAGGCATCCGGCTTTTCGTCGTGCTCGCCCGCGAGGACGAGCTTCTGGCGCTGGCTGATGCCGCGCCCGCGGACGCCCTGATCCTCAACGCGCGGTCCGGCGCGCGCAGCCTGCGCAGCGAGGAATGCCGCGCGAACCTGCTGCACATCGCGCCCAGCGACGCGATGCGGGCCGATGCGCTGGTCCAGTTCCTCGTGTGGAAGAAATGGACCGACCTGTTCCTCGTCCACGGCTCGAACCCGGCCGACCTCGCGCTGGCCGACGCCTACCGCGCCGCGGCGCGGAAATTCGGCGCGGAAGTCGTGGGCGAGCGGGAATTCGAGGATACCGGCGGCTCACGTGTGTCGGATTCGGGCCATGTGCTGGTGCAACGGCAACTGCCCGTCTTCATGCAGGACACGCCTGACCACGACGTGGTGCTGGCGGCCGACGGCACCGACTATTTCGCCGAACACCTGCCCTACAACCTGTGGGAACCGGCCCCGGTGGCGGGCGCCACAGGCCTGGTGCCGGTGTCCTGGGCTCCGACGCATGAGTCCTGGGGCGCGACGCAGATGCAGACCCGGTTCGAAAAGCATGCCGGCCGGACGATGCGCGAAGAGGATTATCAGGCGTGGCTAGCGGTGCGGGTGATCGGCGAGGCGGTCACGCGCACAGGCGCGGCCGATGCGGACACGATCCGCGACTACGTGCTGGGCGGGGAATTCGAACTCGCCGCGTTCAAGGGGCAACCGGTGACCTTCCGCACCTGGAACGGCCAGTTGCGCCAGCCGATCCTGCTGTCGAACGGGCGCATGACGGTCAGCGTCTCGCCGCAGGACGGCTTCTTGCACCAACGTTCGCCGCTCGACTCTCTCGGGCTCGACGAGCCTGAATCTGCCTGCACCGCCTTCGAATGAGGACCAAGACGCTGCGCACCGTTTTCCTGGCCACCACGCTTCTCGCCTCGCCGGCGCTTGCGAACAAGGTGTTCGTCTCGAACGAACGCGGCAACACCGTGACCGTGCTCGACAGCGCCACCTGGGAGGTGCTGGCAGAATTCCCCGCCGGCAACCGCCCCCGCGGCATCACCATCTCGCCCGATGGCAGCGAGCTTTACGTCTGCGCCTCGGATGACGATCTGGTGCGGGTGTTCGACCCCGAAACCTACGAGGAGTTGCACACCCTTCCCTCCGGCCCCGACCCCGAACTGTTCGTGCTGCACCCCTCGGGCAACCCGCTTTATATCGCCAACGAGGACGACAACCTGGTGACCGTGGTCGATACCGAGACCCGCCAGGTTCTGGCCGAGGTTCCGGTGGGGGTAGAGCCCGAGGGCATGGCGATCAGCCCCGACGCGCGTGTGGTGATCAACACCTCCGAAACTACCAACATGGCGCATTTCATCGACACCGAAAGCTACGAGATCGTCCAAAACGTGCTGGTCGATCAGCGCCCGCGCTATGCCGAGTTCACCACCGACGGGGCGAAACTCTATGTGAGCGCCGAGATCGGCGGGACGATCAGCGTGATCGACCTGACCGGCGAGACTCCGGAGATTGCGAAGAAGATCACCTTCGAGGTGCCGGGCGTCCAGTCCGAGTGGCTGCAACCCGTGGGCGTCAAGGTCACCTCGGACGGCTCGCGCGTCTTCGCGGCGCTCGGGCCGTCGAACCGGGTGGCCGTGATCGACGGGGAGACCGACGAGGTGATCAAGTATCTGCTCGTCGGCCAGCGCGTCTGGCAGCTGGGCTTCACCCCCGACGAGAAATACCTGATCACCACCAACGGCAACTCGAACGACGTCTCGATCATCGATGTCGAGGCCGAAGAGGTGATACGCTCGGTCCAGGTGGGCCAGCAGCCCTGGGGCGTCGTCGTCGCGCCCGATTGACAAAGACACACATAAATGGAGATCGAGGGAGGATACCGAATGAACCGGCTTTCACTGGCGCTGGCTGCGGCGCTCATGGCGGGGCCCGTGGCCGCCGCGCCGCTTTGCGACAACCTCGGCTTTGCCGGGCTTCTGGCCAGCTGCAACCGCGGCGAGCCGATCGAACTGACGCTGGCCTCGGGCCAGCCGCTGCACGCGGGCGCCCAGCCCATCGAACTGCAATCGGGCGCCTATTACGAACTGCACATCACCGCCGACGGGTCCGCCGAACTGGCGATCACGGGGCCCGGCTTCTTCCGCAACATCTGGATCAACGAGGTCGTCATCAACGACATCGAGATTCGCCCGATGGCCGTCGACAGCCTGGAATTCGACGCCGCCGGCACCGCACGGATTTCCTTCGTCGCGATCAAGCCGGGCAGCGTCGAGCTGAAGATTCCCGGCTCGACCGGCGATGCGCAGCGCGTGCAATTCTCGATCCGGTA
>NZ_SLXP01000026.1 GCF_004343075.1 Rhodovulum marinum | reverse complement strand
GCCATCCGGAGCCGCTTCGCCGGCCACACCAGCCGTAGCGCCAAGACCCCTCATGCACTAAGACTGAAACCGGACCACTTCATCGGGGCAGGTCAACCGCGCGAAATGTCCGGGCTGAAAGCCGACCCAAATGCGATACCTGGCGATATGACAAAGCCTTTCATGATGATAGTTGGTAAAGGCGCGATAACTGGTTGGCAGCCCCTTGGGTCGGTTGTCGAGACAAAGGGCTTGATCCGGCATGATCTCACCGATGGCCTGACAGAAGCAGCCGCATTGGCGGGCAATCTGCAATTCGTTCTGATACGGCAGGACGATTTTTGGACGAGTGAGACTGCCCATTTTGAACTCGAGGCTTTCCGCCAAGAATGTCCTTCTATCCCGATCATCCTGACCACCGCTGACACGACGCGGAACAGTTTTGCGCTTGAGCACCTCCATCTCGCGGATGTCATCCTGCGCGAACCCTTTGACGCATCAGCCCTCGAATTCGCGATTTTGGTGGCGCCGATCAATAATGAGATTTGGCAAGAACGCATGTGCATTACGAATAAGACACCTGCAGCTGCACGTGGACATTGAGCGGCAGCGCGGCGCTGCCCGTGTTCCAGTGGTTGGTTAGAAGGTTTGCAGAATTATACCCATTTTGTTGTCTTCCCGTAAGGCTGTGCAATAGCCAGAAAGCTAGTGTTCACCACCTGACGGAAGATTCCCAACGGTGAACGGGTGGGTCACTATCGAGGCGTGAGACGTGACGACATCTGCCTGTTTCTTGGCCCCGCTGATCGCGAGCAACTCATGGCGCTCTGCGTCAATCGAAACACGCCGCGCAAGGATGTCTGGCGTGCGGAGATCGTCCTGGCGACAGCCGATGGCTGCGGGACCAGCGAGATCATGCGGCGCGCCGGGACGTCAAAGCCGACCGTCTGGCGCTGGCAGGCGCGGTATCTCGACGAAGGCATCGAGGGGCTGCAGCGGGAAAAGACCCGGCCGTCGCGGGTACCGCCGTTGCCGAGGGAGACGCGGCTGACGGTGATCACCAAGACGGTGAAGGAGACGCCACCCGATGCCACGCACTGGAGCCGCGCCACGATGGCGGCGGCGGCGGGCATATCGCCGTCGAGCGTGGGGCGCATCTGGGCCGAGGCCGGCCCCAAGCCGCATCTGACGAAGGGCTTCAAGGTGTCCAACGACCCGCAGTTCGAGGCCAAGGTCATGGAGATCGTGGGGCTCTACCTCGACCCGCCCGAACGCGCAGTCGTGCTGTGCGTCGACGAAAAGTCGCAAATCCAGGCGCTCGACCGGACCCAGCCGGGGCTGCCCCTCAAGAAGGGGCGCGCGGCCACCATGACCCACGATTACAAGCGCCGCGGCACCACCACGCTCTTCGCCGCGCTGGACGTGAAATCGGGCATGGTGATCGGCGAATGCATGCCCTGCCGCCGTGCGAAGGAGTTCCTGGCTTTCCTGCGCCGGATCGACCGCGCGGTTCTGAAGCCCCGCGACATCCATATCGTGCTCGACAACTATGCCACCCACAAGACGCCCGAGGTGCAGGCGTGGCTGGAGAAACATCCGCGGTTCAAGCTGCATTTCACACCGACCAGCGCTTCGTGGATGAACCTGGTCGAACGCTTCTTCGCCGAGATCACCAACCGGCGCATCCGCCGGGGCAGCTACGACAGCGTCAACGATCTCGAGGATGCGATCTACGACTACCTGCTGCTTCACATCAAGAAGCCGAAGCCCTTCGTCTGGACCAAATCCGCCGAAAACATCCTCACCCGAGAACGCCGCGCGCTGGATAAACTCGATGAAATCCGCGGAAATCGGAAACAAGCGTCAGACTCGGAACCCTAGATCTTCAACCAGCTTCCGTCGGTCTCGACCGCCAGCGACGAAGTAAAGTTTTCTCTTCTGTGCTTTGGATTGCTTGATCAACGCTTTTGGCTGTGCCGATCCGGCGGTTTGGTCGTTTCGAGGCCCACGAGATGCCTGCTTGGTGGCCGATTCATCGCCTTAGGGATCACCAGATGAACGGTTTCGCGAATTCCAGGCCGACTCCTCCTCATGCCATCAGCCTCCGTCGGACCAGGAACAGGTTGCTGAGCGTGAACAGCGTGAAGAGCTGGGCGCGGTTCTTTGCCAGAACCCGCGCAGTGACATTTCCAGCGCTATGAAGTCCTGTTGCCCCGTATCCGTCCGGCGTGACCGCCGTTGACGTTTAACTTGGCTGCCAGTTCCACGGCGCGAGTTCGTCGATGCGGTTGATCTGGTGATCGGCGATGTTGGCCAGCACCCAGCTCAGCCAGGTTTCTGGGGCGACGCGGTTCATCCTGGCTGCGTGAGACGTTCACGTGACCCGGAAGGAATGAGTAATCCAAAATAAAACAATCGCTTAGACGGCAACTTCGATTCTGTGCCGGTATCGGTAGCTGCGAGCCCCCGCAACCAAAAAATACCACAACAGAACAGATACTTAAGCGCCGCTCGCAAGGGCGGCGCACGCGTGCGCTCAGGCTGGTGCTGCAACGGTGCTACCGGTGCACCCGCGAAAACCGGCGCGCCAGCGAAGCCAGCCAGAAGCAACGGCGCAGATTCGCGAACGCCCATGACTTGGTCGAATCCGCCAGGCCGGCGCCGTGGGCCGCCTGACCCTGATGCGCAGACACCACCAAAAAAGGCCTGGCCCTGCAGACAAGAAAGAACGCCAACGGCCCAGAACTGCGGTCCAGCAATAGGCGGTCCATGCCGCGGCGCGGCCCGCTGAGCTTGCCGTTCGCCGCGACTGCGAAATCGAGTGGCCTTTACTTTAAGTTGCGGGACCTTCGTGCCGGCCGGCGCCATCCTCTGGTTCGGAGCAGTCCAACCCGAACTTGCTCTTCGCTGTGGGGCATTCGCCAGGCGTCGTCTCCGGCACGGGGGCGGGCTCCCGATATTCTTGATGAGGGCGACCGGCCATCGGGCCACAATTGAAATCGCACGTGCATAGAATGCCCAAAAGCCGAGCGTTGCGCCCAGAAATTACGTGCGCTTGGAGCTCTTGTTCGGTTTCGCGTACTGTGTGTCTTGCAGGGTGGCGCCCCCTGTGCTCTGTTTGCGTGAAAGGAATGCGCGTAGGCAATCGAGCCCCAGCCCTCTTCACCGAGGGAATGGGGCTTTTTATTTTGGCGCATCTTGCAAGGGGACGCGGGGATCACGGTGTACACGGCGAAGATCGGCTTGATGTTTTCCACGACCGGTCCCTATGCGGCGCTGGGGCAAAGTGCGGTGGACGGCGCCATGATGGCGGTGCGCGAGATCAACGAAAAGACCAGCCTGCGGCTCGTCCCCGTGGCCGCCGACCCCAAGGGCGTTCCCGCCGAATACGAACGGCTGTCGGCAGACCTGCTGGGCGGTGGCGACCTGCGGCACATCGTGGGCGGCATCACCTCGTGGTCGCGCAAGGACATGATCCCGGTCCTGGAACGGCATGGCGCGCTGCTGTGGTATCCGTGCCCCTATGAGGGGTTCGAATGCAACGATCACGTGGTCTACCTGGGCGCCTGCCCGAATCAACACCTCGTGCCCCTGATCGACCATGTGGTGGCCGAGGGACGCAAGCGCGCCTTCCTGGTAGGGTCGAACTATGTCTGGGGCTGGGAAACCCTGCGCGTGGCGCGCGAGCGGCTGACCACCGCCGGGATCGGGATCTCGGGCGAACGCTACCTGCCGCTGGGCGACACCGCCTGCGCCCACCTGATGGACGAGATCGCCGCCGCCGCGCCCGACCTCATCGTCAACAGCCTGATCGGGCCGTCGAACCACGCCTTCATGCAGGCGTTGTCGCGGCTCGACCTGCCCGCCGGCCGGCCCCTGGTGGTCAGCGCCAACCAGACCGAGGCGGACCTGGACGCGCTGGGCCCCGCCGCCGACGGGATGCTGGCCATCGGCGCCTGGTTCGAGACCCTGGCCGGCCCCGCGAACGCCAGCTTCCGCGACCGCATCGCGCATCGGTTCGGGGCGGCCTACCGGGCCTCGTGCAACTTCGCGACCGCCTATACCGCGGTCCACCTTCTGGCCCGCGGCCTGGCCCGCGCGGGCCATGACGACCCCCGCGCGGTGTTCGAGGCGATGGCCGGTACCGACCACGAAACGGTGCTGGGCCGCATCCGCATCGACCCGGTGACACGCCATTCCAGCCTGATCCCGCGGCTGGCCATGGTCGAGGCGGGCCGGTTCCGCATCCTGTCGGACCCCGGCACCGCCCTTGCCCCCGATCCCTATCTCGCGCGGGCGCCGGGTCCCCGCCCCCTTCGCACCCCTCCAACCCTGAGGATCGTGTCATGACGCCGCCGCTGGACCTGAATTTCACGGGCTGCCGCGCGCTTGTTCTGCATCCGGCCGAAACCGTGCGCGCTGAATTGATCGCACGCCTGGACGCGCTCGGGGTCGCGGCGACCGCCGAATGGCCCGACAGCGACGCGGTCGCCGCGGCCGATTTCGTCTTCGTCGATGTCGACATGGGCCATGACGACCAGTTGCCCTGGGCGCCGGGCACCGCGCCTGTGCCGCTGGTCGGGCTGATCCGGTCCGAAAGCCCCGGCCGGATCGCCTGGGCGCTGGGCCAGAATTGCGACGCGTTCCTGTCCCAGACGGCGCTGGCGCTGGTGTTCTCGACGCTGGTCATCGCCCGGGCCAAGGCCACGGAGCGATTGCACGCCATCCGGCGCGAGGCGGAACTCGCGCGCCGGGCGGGGCTGCGCGACGTGCTGGTCAGCGCGGTGATCGAGATCATGGCGGCCGAGGGCGTCGACGTGCTCGGCGCACTCAAGCGGCTGCGCGCGCTTGCCATGATCGAGCGGATCCCGCTGGAGGATGCTGCCGCGCAATATCTCGGGGCGGCAGCGCCACGCCGGACGGGGGAAGGCCGATGACCGAGGCGACGGCAGAGGCCCCCGCCGCGGGTCGGCCGCGCGGGACCGGCGCCGTGCTGCGCGACTTGCTGCGCCGGCCGCGCTCGGCCTTCGGGCTGATCGTCATCGTCCTCATGGTCGGCGCGGCGGTCTTCGCGCCCTGGATCATGCCCTACGACCCGAACGACCAGATGTTCGACGGCCTCAGCCTCGAAGGCGCGCCGCTGCCGCCTTCGGGACAGTTCTGGCTGGGCACCGACCTTTTGGGCCGCGACCTGTTCTCGCGGCTGATCCTGGGGGCGCAGACCTCGCTCATCATCGGGGTGCTCGCCAATGGAATCGCGGTGGTCGTGGGTGCGACGGTGGGCATCACTGCGGGATATTTCGGCGGCTGGATCGGCGGGATCCTCATGCGCTTCACCGACCTGATGATGGCGTTTCCGGCGCTGTTGCTGGCCATCGTGCTGGCGGCGATCTTCAAGCCGTCGCTGCTGATCGTCGCGATGGTGATCGCCATGGTGAACTGGGTGCAGATGGCACGGGTGATCTATACCGAGACCCGCAGCCTCGCCCAGCGTGAATTCATCGAGGTGCAGCGCGCGATGGGGTCGTCGACCTTGCGCATCCTCGGGCGCCACATCCTGCCGCACCTGGTCTACTCGATCATCGTTTTCGGCACGCTGGGGATTTCCACCACGGTCCTGCTTGAGGCGACGCTCAGCTATCTTGGCGTCGGCGTGCAGCCCCCCACCCCCTCCTGGGGCAACATCATCTTCGAGAACCAGACCTATTTCGCCAACGCGCCCTGGCTGGTATTCTTTCCGGGGCTGGCCATCGTGCTGCTGGCGCTGGCGTTCAACCTTCTGGGCGACGCGCTGCGCGACACGCTCGACCCGCGGCTGAAGGGGCGGCACTGATGGGAGCCTATGTTGTCCGGCGCCTGGGCGAGTCGCTGTTGATCCTGCTGGGGATCAGCCTGGTGACCTTCGCGCTTCTCTACCTCGTGCCCGCCGACCCCGAGCGCCAGATCGCCGGACGCTCGGCCACCGCCGAAACGGTGGCCAATATCCGCGCCCAGCTGGGTCTCGATCAGCCGTTCCACATCCAGTATGCTCGTTACCTCGGCAACCTGCTTCAGGGTGATCTGGGCCGGTCCTACCTGCAACGCACCGAGGTATCGGAACTGATCGCCGCGCGGATGCCCGCGACGCTGCTGCTGATGCTTGCCGCCATCGTGGTGGAACTGATCCTCGGGCTGACCATCGGCGCCATCGCCGCGCTCAAGCGGAACTCGGCCGTCGATCAGTCGCTCATGGTGTTCTCCTTCGTCACCATCTCGGCCCCGCAATTCGTGGTGGGCATCCTGCTGCTCTACGTTTTCGCGGTACAACTGGGCTGGTTCCCGATCGGCGGCTACGGCACCTTGGCCCACTTGGTGCTGCCGGCGATCACTATCGGGCTTTTGGGCACGGGCTGGTATTCGCGCATGATGCGCAGTTCCATGATCGACGTGCTGGCGCAGGATTACGTGCGCACCGCGCGGGCCAAGGGTCTGGGCAAGCTGCGCATCATCTTCCGCCACGTCGCGCCCAACGCGATCCTGCCCATCATCGCCATGATCGGCATCGACATCGGGCTGTTCATGTCCGGTATCGTGGTGGTCGAAAGCGTGTTCGGCTGGCCCGGCATCGGCCAGCTGGCCTGGCAGGCGATCCAGCGCGTGGACATCCCGATCATCATGGGGGTCACGCTGGTCTCGGCCTGCTTCATCGTCCTTGGGAACCTGCTGGCGGACCTCATCGCGCCGCTGGTGGACCCGCGGATCAAGCTCAAATGACCAACAACAGGAGAGGGAAAGACCAATGCGAAAGACATTTCTGACAAGCGTGCTCGCGCTGGGCACGGCAGTCGGCCCGGCGCTGGCCCAGGACTTTACCGAGGCCAAGCAGGGCGGGTCGATGATCGTCACCTACAAGGACGACGTCTCCACGCTGGACCCGGCCATCGGCTATGACTGGCAGAACTGGTCGATGATCAAGTCGCTGTTCGACGGGCTGATGGATTACGAGCCCGGAACCACGGTTCTGAAGAAGGACCTCGCCGAGGATTACACGATTTCCGAGGACGGCACGGTCTACACCTTCAAGCTGCGCGAGGGGGTCAAGTTCCACAATGGCCGCGAGATGACGGCAGAGGACGTGAAATACTCGCTTGACCGCGTGACCAACCCCGAAACCCAAAGCCCCGGCGCCGGGTTCTTCGGCTCGATCGAGGGCTATGACGCCATGGCCGCGGGCGAAGCCGACAGCCTGTCGGGCGTGACCGTGATCGACCCCTATACCGTCGAGATCAAGCTCTCGCGCCCCGACGCCACCTTCCTGCACGTCATGGCGATCAACTTCTCGTCCATCGTGCCGAAAGAGGTGGTCGAGGAATTCGGCCCCGATTTCGGCAAGAACCCGGTCGGCACCGGGGCCTTTTACCTGGAGGACTGGACGCTGGGCCAGTCGCTGACCTTCGCGCGCAACACCGACTACTGGAACGAGGGTCTGCCCAAGCTGGACCAGATCACCTTCGAGATCGGGCTTGAGCCCATCGTCGCCCTTCTGCGCCTGCAACAGGGCCAGGCCGACATTCCCGGCGACGGCATCCCGCCGGCGAAATTCCTCGAGGTGACGGAAGACCCGGCCTTCAAGGATTTCGTGATCGAGGGCGGGCAGCTGCACACCGGCTACATCACCATGAACGTCAATATGCCGCCCTTCGACAACGTCAAGGTGCGCCAGGCGGTGAACATGGCGATCAACAAGGACCGTGCCGTGCGCATCATCAACGGCCGCGCGGTGCCTGCGAACCAGCCGCTGCCGCCCACGATGCCGGGCTATGCGCCCGATTACGAGGGCTACCCCTACGACCCCGAGGCGGCCAAGGCACTGCTGGCCGAGGCTGGGTTCCCCGACGGGTTCGAGACCGAACTTTACGTCTACAACACCGACCCGAACCCGCGCATCGCCCAGTCGTTCCAGCAGGACCTGGCGGCCATCGGCATCAAGGCCGAAATCCGCAGCCTCGCCCAGGCCAACGTGATCGCCGCGGGCGGCGAGCCGGACCAGGCACCGATGATCTGGTCGGGCGGCATGGCCTGGATCGCCGACTTCCCGGATCCGTCGAACTTCTACGGGCCGATCCTGGGTTGTGACGGCGCGGTGCAGGGCGGCTGGAACTGGTCGTGGTACTGCAACGAGGAACTGGACGCCGCCGCCGATGCCGCCGACGCCATGACCGACCCGGCCATGGCCGAGGAGCGCGAGGCCGCTTGGCGCGACATCTACCTCAAGATCATGGAAGACGCGCCCTGGGTGCCGGTGTTCAACGAACAGCGCTTCACCATGCGCTCGGCGAAACTGGGCGGGCCGGACTCGATCTTCGTCGACCCGGTGCACGTGCCCGTCAACTACGACTTCGTGTATTCGACCGATGTGCAATAACTGCGACCACACGATCCACGGTCGTCATCATCACTTCGGGTGGGATCGATCGATCCCGCCCGTCGCCACCGTGGCGCCCGGCGAGTCGGTGCATTTCGAATGCATCGACGCCTCGGGCGGGCAATTGTCGAAGGACAGCAGCGCCGCCGACCTCGCGACGCTGTCCTTCGAGCAGATCAACCCGGTCACCGGCCCCGTCTACGTGGACGGCGCCCAACCCGGCGACCTGCTCAAGATCACCATCGACGGCTTCACGCCGTCGGGCTGGGGCTGGACGGCGAACATCCCGGGCTTCGGCCTTCTGGCCGACCAGTTCCCCGAGGGCGCGCTGAACATCTGGGACTACGAGGCCGACACGCTGGCCCCGGCGCTTTACTGCGACGTGGCCCGCGTGCCGCTGAAGCCCTTCGCGGGCACCATCGGGCTGGCCCCGGCCGAGGCGGTGCTTCACTCGGTGGTGCCGCCCCGGCGCATGGGCGGCAACATGGACATCCGCGACCTGGCCGCGGGCACCACGCTGTACCTGCCGGTCGAGGTCGAAGGCGCGCTGTTCTCCATCGGCGACACCCATGCGGCCCAGGGCGACGGCGAGGTCTGCGGCACCGCCATCGAAAGCCCGATGAACGTCTCGCTGACCCTCGACCTGGTCAAGGACCAGCCGCTGAAATTCCCGCGCTTCACCACGCCGGGGCCGGTCACGCGGCACCTGGACGCCAAGGGCTACGAGGTGACGACGGGGATCGGGCCGGACCTGATGACCGGGGCGCGGGATGCGCTGTCGGCGATGATCGACCTGATCTGCGCGCAGCACAAGCTGACTCCGGTTCAGGCCTACATGCTCTGCTCGGTCTGCGGCGACCTGCGCATCTCCGAGATCGTGGACCAGCCGAACTGGATCGTGTCGTTCTACATGCCGCGGGTGGTGTTCGAATGACGGCACCCGCCGAAAATCCCGGGCGCGGGGACGCGCCGCGCCCGGTCCTCACCGTCGAGGGGCTGACGATCCAGGTCGCCACCCCCGACGGCGCCAAACCGGTGGTCGAGGACCTCGGCTTCACCCTGAACCGGGGCGAGACGCTGTGCCTGGCCGGCGAAAGCGGCTCGGGCAAGTCGATGACGGCACTGGCGATCATGGGCCTTCTGCCGCAGCCGATGGCCCGGATCACGCGTGGCTCGATCCGGCTGGCCGACGGCACCGAACTGGCCGGGCGCAGCGAACGCGAATTCCGCGACATCCGCGCGAACCGGATCTCGATGATCTTCCAGGAACCGATGACCTCGCTGAACCCGGTGATGACCATCGGCCGGCAACTGACCGAGGTTCTGCTTGAACACGACGCCTGCACCCGGGCCGAGGCGCCGGGCCGCGCGCTGGACCTGCTGCGCGACGTGCAGATCACCGACGCCGAGAGGCGCCTGACCCAATACCCGCACGAGTTGTCGGGCGGCATGCGCCAGCGGGTGATGATCGCCATCGCACTGGCCTGCAACCCGGAAATCCTGATCGCCGACGAACCCACCACCGCGCTGGACGTCACCGTCCAGGCCGAGGTGCTGGAACTGATCCGCGCCCTGCAGCGCGAACACGGCACCACGGTCCTGATGATCACCCACGACATGGGCGTGGTGGCCGAGATGGCCAGCCGCGTGGTGGTGATGCGCAACGGCCGGCAGGAAGAGGCCGCGCCGGTGCGCGCGCTTTTCGCCGAGCCCAGGACGCCCTATGCCCGCGAATTGCTGGACGCGGTGCCGCGGCTTGGCCGCGCGCCCGACCGCCCCGCCCCCGACCGCACCCGCGACGTGGTCGACGTGGCCGACCTGACCGTGCGCTTCCCGATGCGCGGCGGTGTGCTGAACCGGGTCAAGGCGCAGGTGCACGCCGTCGAAGGCGTCAGCTTCCGCGTGGCCCCGGGCGAGACGCTGGCGCTGGTTGGGGAATCGGGCTGCGGCAAGTCCACCATCGGCAAGGCGCTTCTGGGCCTCGTGCCGTGGCAGGGCAGCATCCGTATTGACGGCCAGCAGATGGCCGGGTTGTCGCCCAAGGGGCTGAAACCGATCCGCCGTAACATCCAGATGGTGTTCCAGGATCCCGGCGCCTCGCTGGACGCGCGCATGACCGTGGGCCGCCAGGTGGCCGAGCCGCTCCAGGTGCACGATTTGGCCCGGGGCAGCGAGTTGCAGGACCGCGTCGCCTGGCTGTTCCGCCGGGTCGGCCTGACGCCCGACCAGATGGACCGCTACCCCCACGAATTCTCCGGCGGCCAGCGCCAGCGCATCTGCATCGCCCGCGCGCTGGCCCTGCGGCCCAAGGTCATCGTCGCCGACGAAAGCGTCTCGGCGCTCGACGTGTCGGTGCAGGCGCAAGTCCTGGACCTCATGCGCGAGTTGCAGCAGGAAGAGGGGCTGGCCTATCTCTTCATCAGCCACGACATGGCGGTGATCGACCAAGTGGCCGACCGGGTCGCGGTGATGAATCTCGGCCAGATCGTCGAGACCGGCTCGCGCGAACAGGTGCTGCGCGACCCCGCGCATGCCTATACCCGCCGCCTGCTCTCCGCCGTGCCGGTGCCCGACCCCGAACATGTGCGCCCGCCGGTCCTGCCGCGCGAGGGCGGCGTGGGCTCGCCCGTCTGGCCGCTGGGCCAGGCCCCCGAACGCCAGGACCTGCATGAAATCGCCCCCGGCCACTGGGTCGCGCGCCCCCGCCGGACGCGCGCCGCCTGACCGCCGCAACAAGGAGAGAGCCATGAGCTGGAAGACCGCGTTCCGCTCGTTCTACTACGAGACCGCCGAGGAACCCGAAGACATCGTCCTGCCGCCCGCCGAGACGGCGCTCTTGGTGATCGACATCCAGAACACCTATCTGGAACCCAAGGAGAGCGAGGCCGAGAACACCCGCTGGCAGCCCTTCTTCGACCGGATGAACGAGGTGGTAATCCCCAACACCCGCGCCTTGCAGGACTGGGCGCGGGGGGCGGGCATCGAGGTCGTGCATGCCCGTATCGCCTGCCTCAAGGAGGACGGGCGCGACCGGTCGCTTTCCCAGAAGAAACCGGGCTTCAACTACCTGCTGCTGCCGAAGGACCGGCATGACAGCCAGATCGTTGATGCGGTGGGGCCGACGGCCGACGAGATCGTGGTGACCAAGACCACCGACAGCGCGCTGACCGGCACGAACCTGCGGATGATCCTGCACAACATGGGGGTGAGGAACGTCATCGTGGCGGGCATCTTCACCGATCAATGCGTGAGTTCCACGGTGCGCAGCCTGGCCGACGAAAGCTTCAACGTGGTGGTGGTCGAGGATTGCTGCGCGGCGGCCACCGACGAGCTGCACCGCCACGAACTGGCGGTGATCAACATGATCTATTGCCACGTGGTTGGTAGCGCTGACGTTCGAGAGTTCCTGTCGACCTGAGCAGGCCACAGGACAAGGCGGCGTGCAACGGATCGCAGCGAGCCGAGTTTGAAAGGTGAAACGGTCTGAATGTCCTCGCCCGACGCGGCAACCTTTTTGCCTCTGCTACGTCGTGAAGGCCGTCTCCCGCCCACCGCGCGCCGAAATTTTGCGCAAGGTAAAGTAAAGGCGGCCCAAAGCCACCCCTCGCACGGGCGTCGGGTCGCTGCCGTGCGGCAGGCCGAAGAAGACATTCAACACATCTGCGAAATCCGGACGCG
>NZ_SLXP01000025.1 GCF_004343075.1 Rhodovulum marinum | reverse complement strand
TGGGACCAATGGCGCGGGGTGGAGCAGCCCGGTAGCTCGTCAGGCTCATAACCTGAAGGTCGTAGGTTCAAATCCTACCCCCGCAACCAAAAAATACCATATGGATCAACGCCTTAGCCTCGCCGCGCGCAGGTCTTCTTGCGTTGCCACGCCAGGCGTGGAAGCCACGTGGAAGACCAAGAACGGAAACAAGGGGTGTGGCGACAGAGCAACATGCTACTAAGCGGTACCGAGCGATCCGCCTGCCGAAACGCCCGTGGATTGGAAAGCGAAGACCGCCAAAGCCGATCACAACGCAAACGGCCCAGAGCTGCCGTTCGAGCAAGTTGCAACGGACGGCCGCGGAGCAGCCCATAGCAGACATGCTGACATCGACCGGCGTCACTTAGCAACTCAGGCATAAGCCCGAAGAACGGTCATTCGCAGCAAGCCTTGGATGTTTTTCTCTTGTAATGTATGGTGTATATTGGCAGCAGAGTTATCGTGATTATGCTGCATCCGAAATGACTGAAATCTTGTCAGCGTAAGACTTGGCGACTTCGGCTTCCGGGTTGTCAGCCATCCAATCAAAAAAGGCTTCGAGAAGAAATTTTTCTAAATAGTCATTGGGCATCAACTTTTGTCCAGCTTTCAGAATTAGGTGTTGAAGAATTCTAACGGACGCTACGAGAAGCGGCTTTCCGTAAATATCTCTGGCGGTATCAATTTCGGCCGAGCTTGGGCGATGCAGGAGATGGAAACTCCCGACATCGGCTCTTTGGATGCGCAGGCGGTTTTTCATCCTTGCGCGATCGATCTCCGGCGGAGCCAGTGGACGCTTCGCGTGCTTGAAGCATGCCGCAGGCTGTTTGCGACAAAACAGGGATTTATTGGCCGCAATCAATACCAGGTCAGCTCGCAGCAGGTGTTTTAGCTGACTGAGGAGGGCATGCCGCGCATCGTCGATGATATTGCGCGTGTCCGCTTCATCAAAATCGTCAATGACGAGTTGTTCAAACGCGCGAAATATGACGTCGGTTTGAAAAAGCTCATTTTCCCAGCTGTAGGTCCTGGTGCGAACAATTTGTTGATGCTCAACGTGATTCCCCCAAAATACCGAGTAGTCTCTGTCCATTGCAACACATACATTCTTTAGGTTGCCCTCCGCGATATCTGAGGCAATTTTATTCAAAGTTTTACAGCTACCAACCGAAAGAAATTTTACTTTTTTTCGGGAAGAAAGCGTGCAAACATTCTTTTCCAGAACCGTATATCGACCGATTTCTGGTGCCCCCCGCCCGCAAGAATCTCTTCTTCTGTGAAGGTTCTTTGCTCACCGCCCTCGGTATAAACAATTAGGTCTACGCCTTTCAGGATATGCAGGTTTTGTAAACCTGAATTTGTTCTTGTCAAAGTCATCCGAGGACCTTCTCCATATCGATTACTTGATCGGAGTAGTGGCTGATTATATCAGGAGAATGAGTAGCGAAAATCACTTGGCTGTTAGGATTTAGTGCCCGCAAATTATCTACCAACACTTCCTGCCAATCCACGTGCAAAGACAATTCTGGCTCATCAGCAATGTAAGTCCATTCGGCGTCCTTCTGAAGAAGAGCCTCAGCAAGGATGATAAAGAGTTGCTTCTCGCCAGATGAAAGTTCATTGATTCTAAGTGTTTTGCCAGACCTCGAATGAAAGACAATCTCACCACTGGGCATTACCTCAGCTACTTTCCGGTGGAACATTGCATCCAAGATTTCGACGAATGCGTCTCTCGGTCTCAATATTCCCTTTTCGGCCTTGACTGCGTCATTCCACTCACCTACCAGCGCGTGTATTTTGTGCGCATTTATCATCACCATCAGATCGGCGGGTGAGTAGGTATTTTTTCCTTTATCGTCCTGAATAATCTGAAGCTTGTCAAAAAACTTGTCAGCGTCTTTCCTGTATTCATCATGCGGGATATTAAATCGCTCAAAAATATCGATTAAAGCTGACTTCTCTAATTCTAGGTTCATTCCGCCCAGATCGTTATCCAGTGAGAAGGATGAATCGTCCGCGATCAAAGAGCGAAATAGCTTCCTTTGAAAATCCCTGGCTCGTTGGTTTGCATTAGATGATAGCTCGGAGAAATACCGCTCAAGCCGATCTGAGATTTCGCGGAGCTTCCTGTCGACATGTGTTTCGTTCGAACTTCTCTCCGGACCACTGCGTACGGACGATACACGGTTGATCGACAGCCAGTTCATCTTGATTAGCTTTGACAGCTCTATGCGGACATCACGATAGCCATATTCGTGTGCGATCCTTCGTCTGATTATCTGGCCTGTTCTTGGATCGCGTCTTGTATGGAGAGCGCGCTCCCTCAAATCAAATGGCGAAAAGATCTTTGTTTCCTCTGCAGTCGACTTCGCGGATTCTTTGATCTTGTAGATGATTGAGGCAAACCCGCCTTCGTCGCTCAAGTCGCGCTCCACTACAATCGAAGGCTTCCTGCGGGTTTCTTTATCAAAGAGAACAATTTCAATTCTCTCAAATGGAAGCCTCTCCAAAGCATCTTCATCGCATTGAAGGGCAGAAGCGAGGATGTCGATAGCTGTCGTCTTTCCTGAGCCATTTACCCCGACCAGAAAATTGACTTTTGGGTCAAATTGAAGAAATACATCATGATTCCCCCAAAAACCTTCGATGTTGACGCTCTCAATTGTGGGCATGGAACATTACTCCGAAAAAAGCGCCTTGAAGTGCTTGCAGCACTTTCGGTCAGCTGATCACAGTCATTGGTAGCTAAGGTGGTCCGTCAACACAACCAGACGAACTCCCAAGGCGTAGAATGAGGAGTGCCGTCCCGTTTCAGGCGCCTGTAGGCTAACGAATGAAGTTTTCATAGTTAGTGCGAGCGACCGGTGCGACGGGCCGGCCAAAGCATCAGGGGCCTAAGCTGGATATCTCCTTTGGGCCGTTCGCGCACCTGGGTGCAAACCGTCCAGTTCGACATTGCCAAGGTCGCTTCCCTGCGCACAGCGGACATCCGAGACAAACGCAGCGAAAGTCCGGTCGCCGCCCCCCCCTATCGCTCGGCTGGTGCCGCTTGAGCTGCGGCTATCGCGGCGGGAAGCAAATGCCTTTGCGCCCTTCAGTGTTAAAAACGCTGCCTATTCCGTGAACCGATACCGCGCCTTCGCCTCGGTCAGCTTGTTCGCCGCGCGTTCTGGATCGGCGCGGATGGCGTCGGCCAGGCGCGCGCCCAGACGTTCCATGTGGTCCGATAGCTCGGGCTCCGGCACGCCTTCCAGCGCGGCCAGGGTCGTGGCGTTGCCGGTGAGCTGGGCCATGATCAGCCGGATATGCTCGGCGCGGTGGACGTACCGCACGCTGTCGGGGTCAACGTGGCTGCGCATCTCGGTCAGGTCGCCCTCGCATTCGGCCGCCGCCATGTCCCAGATCGGATGGTTCGGCCAGCGCGCGCGGTTGCTGTCCGTGGGGTCTGGTTCACAGTACCGGACCTGGGCCAGGGTCCGCGCCACCACGTCGCCAAAGAGCGCGTCGAACTCTGCCCATTGCCGGATTTGCCAGCGCTCCTTGAGGTGGTCCTTGCCGGCGCGAATTTCGATCCGCCAGACTTGGCTTTGCGCGCGGTCCTCCGAGTCCAGCGGGGGCAAGCCTTCGCGGGCAAGGTTGGCGTTCCAGATATCCCACCAGATCGTCTTGCGGCGGTCGATCACCTCGCGCCGCTTGTCGTAGAGGATCACCTGGCGGCCGGGCATCTTGCCGACCGTGACCGACGTGAAACGCCCGGACTTGCCGTTGCTGCGCACGTCCTCCGAGGCGATGAGCTGGTCCGCGCGGTTCGCGTGGCTGTGTATCACGAAGTTCTCGGGCACCAGCTCGAACTCGGGCGCCAGGATATCGACGCAGAAATCCGCCCGGCCGATGCTGACCTGGTGCGCGCCATAGCGGATGCCGAGCCGGTCCAAGGTTCTCTCGATCTGGGTGCGGGCATAACCGAGCCCCTGGGTGGCCAGCAGCGTGGAGCCGACCGAAAGCCGGATGCCCCAGGGGTCGCGCGCGTTCGGCTTCTTGAAGAACCATGTCATGTCCAGTGGCCCGCCCTTGAGAATGAAGCGATAGCCGTTTCCGCCGTGGTGGAGCAGATCGAACTCGGCGCCGCCATAGCTGACCGGGACGGGCGCGCGGGCTTCTTCCGCCTTCTCGCGTTCGGCGTCGAGATAGTCGAACAGCTCGGGCGGGATATTGGCCTGGATGGAAAGCGCGATGGTGTCGAAACCGCGGTGAACGATCTGCATGGGAGTTACGCTCCTTTCTGTATTTCTAGAGGGGGGTGCTACAATCACCCCCCTCTGGCGGCGGCGCCGCTCTGGGTGGGTTGGATTTCTGGGAAAGGTGGGCGCTGGCGCGCCCTCAAAGGTGCCTCCGGCGGGGCAGCTTTGGTTTTGGGGCCGGGCAGGTCTGCCCGGCGCCGGTTATTCGTGGTCCATCGCCTTTTGCCTGGCGATCCATTTCTCGGCGCGTTCAGCGCATTTGGCGACGTTCAGCAGGTCGTTATGGGCGAAGGAACTGCTCGACCGCCAGTCGCCTTCCGCTGTCTTGTAGCCACGCGAGAAATCGACGGAGTGGAAACCGTCATTGTCCCAGATCGTCGCGGTGATCAGCCCGATCTTGAACTTGTACGCTGGTTGGTTGGTCATGATTTCTGTCCTTTCTGTTGTACCTTGGCTGGGCATGACAGGGGCGCGAGGTGACGCCACCCCGCGCCCCATCAGAGCCATCCGGCCCCAAAATCCCGCGCGGTGCTGCCAACCCCGCGCGGGCAAAACTCAGTTCTGGGAAGTGTGCTGGCGCCGCCGCGTTTCCGCCCAATCGCGCAGATCGGCGCGACGGTAGCGAACCGACCGGCCCGCTTTGTAGAAGGCCGGCCCCGCGCCCGACACGCGCCATTTCTGCAAGGTACGCACGCTCTGGCAAAGGTAGTCCGCGGCCTCGGTCTCGGTGATGAACCCGTTCCAGTAGTCGGGAGCGGGCGCCGCCTGATCGGTGGAAACTGCCTGGTGCCGCATGTTGATCGTCCTTTGCTTGCCTCGTGCTATGAGGCGACCATAGGTGCGCCGAGCTGCGCCACGCGAGCCCAATCGCTGGACGAATTAGGAGTCGGAATTGGCGATAATTCGTCCAGCGATTTTCCTTGACGTGCTGATTGACGCTTTCTGCTCGCGGATGACGCGCGAGGCGGGGCAGTCCGGGTTGATCTGTTCGAAGGCTGCCACGCAGAACTGCGAGGCCGGCGTGATGGCCTGCCCGTCATCTGTGACGTCCCGCGTGAAAGGCTGGTCCGTCACGCTGCACCACAGATCGTGGATATTCCGCATCCAGAGGCGCAGGCCCCAATCCCGCTGGGCGCCCCGTTTCCCGTTGCCAAGGCGCTCCGGCGCATCTTCCAGAGCGGAGGCTAGCCCGCCGATGATCCGTTCGATGGCGGGCAAATCCAGCGCAACGGATAGGGCTTCCGTTTCTAAACCGTCCAAAGAGATTTCGAACGGCGTTTCCGAACCGGTCAGGGCGCCCGGAATGCCGGTTTCGATTTCCGTTACCAACGCGTCCCTGGCTTTCGGCGGCAGGGTGTCAAGCGCAGCGGCGAGGTTTCGGGCGAGTTTGGCACTCTTTGCGAGTTCCCGTTCCAAATCCGCCCTCCGCGCGGTGCGATGATGCCGCGCGGACTCCCAACGATAGATCGCGGCACAATCCTCAAGGTCCTGGCGGAAGCGCGCCGGATCGGCCGGGCTCAGTCCGCCAATGCGGCAGAGCCTTGCGACATCTTCGGGCGTGTAGGTGGGGGCATGGAATTCAGGCGGCACTATCGGCATGGGGCTCGTCTTCGCTGGCTGGATCATTTCACGTCACCACTCGCAAGGCCGGTCCGGCATTGCCAGCGTCTCCGAATACGGAACTCAGCGGCCGCGCGCCGCACCGCATCGTCGGCCACATGCGTCTAGACAAGGGCGAACTCGGCACCTCCATCTGCGCCAATATGGCGCTTTCCTTCTCGTAGACCGACTTGACCGGATCGCATACCAGAGTGCTCTACGTCATGTAACTAGAGGGAAAGTATGCGTATTTTTGTTGGAGCGTGTGCGTTGGTTTTGGTCCTGGGGGCGTGCAGCGACGCCAAGAAAGCGAGTGAGGTTCCCCCGGCCGCGATTTCAACAAGTCAATACCGCGGAATGTCTTGTTCGCAACTGAGGACCGAAGCAAATCTTATAAGAAAGCGTACGCCGGCATTGGAAGCGGCCGTTGAAAAGGCATACAAGCACGACAAGAACATGGAAGCCGTTACCTGGATTCTGTTCTGGCCTGCCGTTTTTGCCATGGATGGAAACGATAGCGAAAGCCAGGCGCTTTCTCAGGCTCGCGGTGAACTCGAAGCGATCCATGCGGTGATGGAAAGCAAAGGGTGCCGAATGTAGCGGCCGACACCTGCGCCAGGGCATCCAGTTTGGCGAAGCCGCCGCGAGGATGCCCTCGGCGCTATTCTTGCGCAATCGCGATGCGCTACGGGCGCCTCTATTTCACCACACGCAAGGCGGGCATCGCACCGCCCGTATCGCCCAAGACCGAGCTGAGACGGGACGCGTTTTCTTCGGCCGCGCGCCGCACCGCATCGTCGGCCAGGTGCGCGTAACGCATCGTTGTCTGAAGCTGCGTATGCCCCAGGAGTTTGCCGACCATCTGGATCGGCATGCCGGACGACACGGCATTCGACGCATAGGTGTGACGCAGGTCGTGGATGCGCACATCCGGCAGGCCGGCCCGCGCCCGGATGCGGCGCCAGGGGTGCTGGAAATCGGTGGCGTACTGTCCGGGCACCTTGCCCGCGATCACGTAAGGATTGCCTTGCACATGCGGGATGGCGTGCAGCACGTCCCGCGCCGCCTGGGGCAGGGGGATGCGCCGCGCGCCGGTCTTGCTGTCGGGCAGCTCCAAGCCCTGCGCGGTGACATACTCCCATTTCAGCGTCTGGATTTCCCCGAGCCGGCAGCCGGTCAGAATGAGCAGGCGGAAGGCGCCGACCATGTGCGGGGTTTCCGAGCCCTCCCGCAGCACCTCGCTCAGAACCGTGCCGAGCCGTTGCAGCTCGGCATGTGTCAGGTACCGTTCGCGCTTCTTCTCCCGGTATTTCGGCACGTGGCGGCATGGGTTCGAGCCGTCCGGGCGCAGGCCCCAGACTTCCGCCAGGTTGAACATCTTGGAAATCACGCCCAGCACGCGGTTGGCCTGGTAGGGCACATGCCGCAGCCGGTGATGGAGTTCGGCTACGTCGCTGCGCGCCACGTCCACCACCTTGAACGTGCCGATGGCCGGCTTGATGAACAGATCGATGCAGCGCCGGTACTCTTTCTGCGTCGAGACCTTGCAGCGTTCCGCCACATGGGTTTCGAAGAACCGATCACAGAGCGCGGCGACGGTCGGTGCGCGGCGGTGCTGCGCGGTTTCCTCGATTGGGTCACTGCCGCGGCACAGATCGCCCAGGAGTTCTTTGGCCCGCGCCCTGGCCATGTCCGCGGTGATGCTGCCATGCCGCCCGAGCGAGGTGCGCCGCGTGCGGCCGCCCTTCTTGTATTGGAGCTGGTAGGTCTTCACGCCGGTGCGCATCACCCGGACGCCAAAGCCCTTCACCTCGCTGTCCCAGACGAAGTAATCGCGCGCCTCCGGCGCCAGGGCGTCCACGCTGCGCTTGGTCAGTTTCGGCATCCTTGTCCCCTCTCTCCGGCGCTTCCGTGGAAGCCTGGTGGAAGATTCCGAACGGAAATCACGGGGTAAGGCGTAGAAAGCGAGCGCAGCCGCCGTCAACGAAAAAGCAATGGAGTCAATAAGATAGCGTAGAGGGGCGCAGCCCGGCGAAGATGGGGGAATCGGCCCGAGCCGGCCTCATAACCTGAAGGTCGTAGGTTCAAATCCTACCCCCGCAACCACTGATACCAACACTCCCGCGCGTCGTCCGCCGGGAGTGTTCGTTTTTCCAGACCCGTCAACTGGCTGATGCTCGATCCAATTTAGGATTGTGCCGAGGTCTCCGTACAGCCTGGCGTCAATCTCACCCCGCTTGGGACCAGGGATCAACTCGATCTTCTCGATCAGCATTCGTAACGCTTCGGCCGCTTCCTGTTGTTCCTCCGGGCGGCTCAACGCCTCGGCCAGGTTTTCCACCTTCCGCGCATAGAGCGCCGCCGCCGATGGCAGTCGATCCGGCATGTCTGGTGGGGCGTCGGAGAGTAGGGACGCCAGTTCGGCTTTTCGTGCTTCAAGCACGTCCATCTCGGCCTTCATGCTTTCGTGGAACATCCCCGCCTTGATCGCTTCGATAATCCCCTGGATTTGCTTGTCGATCTTGCCGAGTTCAACTTGCCATGCGGCCCCGCTACTGCGTCGTTCGCTATTGAGGCGGTTCGTTTCTTCCGCGAACGCACGCATGGCTTCAGCGGCGACTTCGGGGGCCATCAACCTTTCTCTCAACCCGTCGAGTACCCGCTGCTCGAGTTCTTCGCGTCGGATCGTTCGGCTGTTGGAACATGTACCCTTGCTGATATGGTTCGAGCAGGCGAACCGCCCGGCACCACGCAGACTGTAGGGCCCGCCGCAGCAGCCGCAGAAGATCAATCCCGAAAGCAGGGTTCGCCTTCGCCGCGCGCCATTCAAACGGTTCTGTTTATGATGACTTCGCACCGCCTCCGTTACATTGGCGAACCGGTCAGCGATCTCGCTTTGGCGCGCCTTCACCTCCTGCCAGAGGGTGTCTTCGACAATGCGTAGGTCCGGTACATCCTTGTAGATCCATTCGCTCTGCGCATTCATGCGCGACACGCGACGCCCTGTCCGTGGGTCTTTGAGGTATCGCATCCGGTTCCAGACGAGGCGACCCACGTAGAGTTCGTTGTTGATCAGCCCCGTGCCGCGCTTGACGTGCCCCCGGATCGTGGTGTCGTTCCAGGATCGGCCATTCGGACCCGGTATGCCCTCCTCATTCAGCCTACGCGCAATCGATCGCGGCCCGACGCCGTCGGCGAATTCCCGGAAGACGCGACGCACGATCACGGCTTCGGTCTCGTCGATCTCGCGTTCACCGCGAACCGGCTCGCCATGCCCGTCGATCGCCTTCTTGACCCGGTAGCCGTAGCATAGGCCGCCGCCGGACTTTCCGCTTTCGACCCGTCCCCGGAGACCGCGGCGCGTCTTGGCGGCAAGATCCTTGAGGAAGAGGGCGTTCATCGTGCCCTTCAACCCGACATGCAACTCGGAGATCTCACCCTCGGCCAACGTGACGATTGCCACGCCGGCGAATTGCAGATGCTTGTAGAACGTCGCGACGTCGGCCTGGTCACGACTGATGCGATCCAGCGCCTCGGCCATCACGATATCCAATTCCCCGGCTTGCGCACTTTGCAGGAGATTCTGGATTCCAGGCCGCAGGATCATGCTCGCCCCGGAGATTGCCGCATCCTTGAAAGCGCCAACGACTTTCCAGTCCTCGCGTTTCGCGTGTTCGCGGCAAACCCGGAACTGGTCCTCGATCGAGGCGTCCCGTTGATTGTCCGAGGAGTAACGGGCGTATATCGCCACTCGCGCCATTGGTTCTCTCCTGACTTCGGAGTGTGCCGCAGCAGAGCCCACCGATCAACTTCCGACGGGCATAGCGCAAGATGACCGAAACGCCGTCGGTGCGGCCTCGCTCAGCTGTCGCGGGTTCTTCCGGCTTTTGCGGAGCCCCGTCCGCTACTTGTCTCACCTTCGAAGCGATCTCGCGCCATCTGGCGGCCGATAAGTCGAGCCAACTGCAGAACGGCTTCGGCCTGGGCTTCGCACGCGGGTGCAGCGGCGCCGGAAGTGACGCCGCGCAATTCCCGCTTCCCTGAAGTGTCGCGTTCCGAAGCCATCGTGCCAAGACATCCCACCTTCCATCGGATGACGTCATCAGACACGTTCTGACTTTCCCGAATAACCCGCCGCTTTCGTTCGTGCGGCGTTTGGCGGTTGTGGCGTGCATATAGGAAAAGGTCCGGACGACCCCGGTGGCGCGTTCCTGTGCCTTCGGCTGCAGAGGAAGAGGGCCAGGGCCGACTCCATGACGGGTTTGGAGATCGAGAGAGAGGCTCTCGGCCGCCCGTCGCGGAGGTTTTCCAATGAATACCGAGATCATCGATGCCGGGCGTGACATGAGCGGCGGCTATAAGGTGGATGTGTCGCGCGGCGACAACGTGGACCGCGTATCGTCGGAGTGGTTCTCGCGGCCGGATGACGAGCGGTATCTCTCGCTCGATGACCTTTTCGCCTCGGTAAAGGGCCGGTCGGAGCGGAGCCGGACGCGCACGGTAGAGAGTGCGGCGATCCGGGTCGAGGCGCACCGCGACAACCCGGAGAAGCTGGGGCTGGTCCTCCCGGGCACGGATGAGCCCATCGCGCCGACGCATTGGAGCTTCGGCCAGCTCTCGAGCCTTGTCGGTGCGCCCGCGGCCTATCTGCGGCAGCTGCCTGCGCCGCTGGCGGGGATCAACCTGCAATACGGTCTGACCAACCACCGAGCGGAGCAGATTAAGACCATGGAAGTTGCGGATGGCCGTACGGAACTCCGTGCCGTGACCGGCCCAGACTACGGCCGCATCTATGACCATGAACTGGTCTCCGCCGTTCAGCGCATCGCGGGCAACGGCACGGGCGACACGCGCTGGAAGGTGCCAGGTGTCCTCGACTGGTCGACCGGCATCTACAACCCCCGCGTGGACGTGACGAAGGAGACGACGACGCTCTACGCCTCCGATCGCGACGTGTTCCTGTTCCTCGTCGACGACCTCAATCCGATCGAAGCGGGGCTGTTGCCCGACGGCTCGCCCGACCTCTATTTCCGGGGGTTCTATTGCTGGAACTCCGAGGTGGGCGCCAAGTCCCTCGGCATCGCCAGCTTCTACTTGCGCGCGGTTTGCCAGAACCGCAACCTCTGGGGTGTCGAGGACTTCCAGGAGATCACGATCCGGCACTCGAAATACGCCGCTTCCCGCTTCGCCCATGAGGCCGCCCCGGCGCTAAGCCGCTTCGCCGAGTCCTCGCCCGCGCCCTTCATCGACGGCATCCGCGCAGCGCGCGAGAGGATCGTCGCGCGGTCGGATGAGGACCGTCAGGACTTCTTGCGCAAGCGCGGATTCTCGAAGGCGGAGACAAGGCGGATCGTCGAGACGGTGCTGGCCGAGGAAGGCCGCCCGCCCGATAGCGTCTTCGACTTCGTGCAGGGGATCACCGCGGTGGCTCGCTCGAAGCCGCAGCAGGATGCGCGGTTGGTGATGGAGGGGAAGGCGAAG
Source organism: Rhodovulum marinum (assembly GCF_004343075.1). GTDB lineage: Bacteria > Pseudomonadota > Alphaproteobacteria > Rhodobacterales > Rhodobacteraceae > Rhodovulum > Rhodovulum marinum. Next base: position 1,992 of record NZ_SLXP01000025.1, on the reverse strand, counting down.
GTGTTGCTGGAGAGGGCTTTGTGAGTAGAAGGAAGAACACTTTGGCTCTTGCAAACATACGAGGAATCATAACCTTGACCCAAGCTCGAACGGATCGCGGTCTTCCGGATCAGCCCCCTTGATCAGGATTTCTATATAGATCAGTGGCCCACAAAAACCGGTCCGCGGACGACAGGTACTCGCCGACGTATAAGCTGCAGCGTTGAAAATAATCTTGTGTGCGCTCTCGGCCGGGGTAATCCTCCGGAACGCTTGAAAGACCAGTGGCGATAGCGTCACCGAACTCTTCGGCGGTTGCCCATTCGCTCGGATCAAACTGTGAGCCATATACCGCTGAACCTACTAGTCCGAAGACGGCTTTGACGGCGGACGAAGATGCTTCTCCGCTATGGCGATTCAAGCCAGCGTTTGGGTATGCAAGAGGGGTTCTCTTCATTCCGTACCTCTGCATGTCACGTTGCCACTCAGACTGAATGGCGTCAGATACTCCTGCGCGCACAAAGATCATGCCAACCTGTCGCTCAAGATCCGGGCAACCGGCCGCTTCTGCGCGCTCGTCGACGCTTTCTTGGCATCCCGCCAACGCCAAAAGGGCAATCATCAGCGCACTCTTTTTGAAGGACGACGAGTATACTACTTGATTTATCATGGTATTCCCACTTGAAGTATCGATGTAATCAACGAAGGAGCTACCGTCACGATGAGGAAGTCACTTTCTATTCTTATTCTGTTGTCCACGGTTACGGCGTGTCGTGGCGAAAACCCAGGATCGGATTTTATCGATGCCTGCGTCGGTTCTCAAGGCGAATTCACAGAAGAGGTGTGCGGGTGCATCTACGAGAGGCTTCATGAAGACTTCTCTCCAGAACAGATGACGCGAATCAGCGGCTTGTTTAAGGGTGATGTTTCCGACGCAAGCGAGAACCTGGAGGAGACTGGAAGGGCATCCGATATGGATATTCTTGAGCGCATGAACCTCATTGAAGAAACCGTAGGTGCCTGCTTCGAAGGATAAAATGCGGCTAGGTTACATAATTCCTAGTTGGGCCAAAAGGTCCGGTTCTGGCGCGTTGCATCCTGCAACGCGCCAGAGCAGTTCCTATACGAGCATTCACTTCAATTGCACGTTTATATGCAATCAGACCTTCGCAAAAAGCGTGCTGTTAGAGTAAGAGGGGTGCCGGGTTTTCCGTGACGGGTTTGGAGGTCGGGAGAGAGGCTCCCGGCTGGCCTGTCGCGGAGATATCCCATGGGACCCACGCAACAGAAAATCACCCTCAGCGCCTCGCGCGACATACCCTTCAACAAGCTGATGCTCAGCCAGTCGAACGTGCGCCACGTCAAGGCGGGCGTGTCGATCGAGGAACTGGCCGAGGACATCGCGCGGCGGACGCTCTTGAGCTCCATCACCGTGCGGCCCGTGCTGGACGAGAGCGGCGCCGAGACCGGCATGTACACGATTCCGGCGGGCGGGCGGCGGTTCCGGGCGCTGGAACTGCTCGTCAAGCAGAAGCGCATGAACAAGACCGCGCTGGTGCCCTGCATCGTGCGCACAGACGGGCTCGCCGAGGAAGACAGCCTGGCCGAGAACGTCCAGCGCGCGCCGCTGCACCCGCTCGACCAGTTTCGCGCCTTCCAGGCGATGCGCGAGAAGGGGCGTACCGAGGAGGAAATCGCCGCGGCCTTCTTCGTCTCGGCCAGCGTGGTCAAGCAGCGGCTGAAGCTTGCCGCGGTCGCGCCGTCGCTGCTCGACGCCTATGCCGAGGAGGAAATGACGCTCGACCAGCTGATGGCCTTCACGGTCAATCCCGATCACGCGCGGCAAAGCCAAGTCTGGGAGGCGCTGCAGCGGCACTATTCGCGGCAGCCCTACGAGATCCGCCGCATGCTGACCGAGGGCGCGGTGCGGGCCTCGGACAAGCGGGCGCAGTTCGTCGGGCTCGACGATTACGTCGAGGCCGGGGGCGAGATCCTGCGCGACCTGTTCCAGCA
>NZ_SLXP01000024.1 GCF_004343075.1 Rhodovulum marinum | reverse complement strand
GTGGGTCCCATGGGATATCTCCGCGACAGGCCAGCCGGGAGCCTCTCTCCCGACCTCCAAACCCGTCACGGAAAACCCGGCACCCCTCTTACTCTCCGGCGGCACAACCGAAGTCACGCGATTGATTTCAACTGGACGTTGACTCTGGCACATAAGTACCATCCAGATAGTTTAAGCTTGGCCGGGTGACCGAATGGCTGTGGCATTCTGTTCTTGCCCGGCGACCATTAGAAGCGCTTTCAGAAGGATAACTACGGACTTGAAACTGACGAAATTTCTTTCTGCTGGTAGAGGTTCGCAAATACCTGCGCTAGTGTCCGGCGTAAGCATATTGTCTTTAATGTTCTCAGATTCATTTAATCGAACAAAGACGGTTGAGACTGCGTTGAAGTCTTCCTTGATCGCGAACAGATCGATCGCCATTCCATCACAATATATGGAGGATGCATTTCGTGGAAAGCTTTTAGAGTGGGCTCCGAAGCGTCGTGTTCGGTCGAAACATCTGAAGCTACAGGAAGCATTCTTGTTCATTGACGATGAGGACTGGCATAACGATCAAAGCTTCGTCGAATATCACCCCGACGTGTCAATATCGCTGAACGACTTTGACAGAATTTGCTATGAGTTAGGTGCTTCTGAGGACAATGTTCAACCTTTGGGATACAACCATTTTTCCGAAGAGCATGAGTTCCACGATCGAAGAAACTCGATGGAGATAGATCAGGACATTGATGATTTGTATGGCGTTAAGTATTACTCCCGAATTGCACAGAACAGCGAATTGCGAAAATATCTTCTAGCCATACTGGCCGGTGCCAAGGTGGATCTAAACGCATTCGACCTCTATTATTTATCGCACGGCTCAAAGCTGTCGGCGCCTCCCTCAGAAAGCAAATTTCGCTTGGTTGATCCCGTGGCGCTTCTGGAAACTGCAAACGAGAAGTTTGACCTACTTCTACCAGACATAAGCGACCTAGACTGGGAAGATATCGTTGAGCTGCGCGAGAACCCAAAGACTGAAGCCTTTAGGCAGTTTGTTTCCAACGATAACTATCTAGCCAAAGAGAAGCATGAGATTTTGATAGAAATCAATGAAGCGCTGATCGATGGAATGGGATTGTTTCTCCCCAAAAGGAAAAGCAACTTTCTAACAAAGCTTTTCGAGAACCTTCCAATACCGGCCCCAATTCCCTTGCCCAATCCATACACACTCTGGAAATGGCAAAAGGAGTCAAAAGCCGTTGCGTCTCACTATGAAAAATACCCGTGGTTTTGGACCTACTACAATTGCCGTTCCGGCAATAAATGACCTCGATATCCAAGTAGATCTTGGGGCCAAGATGCACTTCGATAGAATTCTTTCGGCTTGGCAGCCGTACGCTGGCAACCTAACGAGATTGCCAGCGCATCGATCCGGTCAACTGATCGTTTCTAACAACGCCTTCGCCTTCCCCTCCATCACCAGTCGCGCGTCCTGCTGCGACTTCGACCGTGCCACCGCGGTGATCCCCTGCACGAAGTCGAAGACGCTTTCCGGCGGGCGGCCTTCCTCGACCAACACGGTCTCGACGATCCGCCCCGTCTCCGCCTTCGAGAACCCGCGTTTGCGGAGGAAATCCTGACGGTCCTCGTCCGACCGCGCGACGATCTTCTCGCGCGCTGCGCGGATGCCGTCAATGAAAGGCGCCGGCGAGGACTCTGCGAAGCGGCTGAGCGCAGGCGCGGCCTCATGCGCGAAGCGGGAGGCGGCGTATTTCGAGTGCCGGATCGTGATCTCCTGGAAGTCCTCGACGCCCCAGAGGTTGCGGTTCTGACAGACCGCGCGCAGGTAGAAGCTGGCGATGCCGAGCGTCTTGGCGCCCACCTCCGAATTCCAGCAATAGAACCCCCGGAAATAAAGGTCGGGCGAGCCGTCGGGCAGCAGCCCCGCCTCGATCGGGTTGAGGTCATCGACGAGGAACAGGAACACGTCGCGGTCGGAGGCGTAGAGCGTCGTCGTCTCCTTCGTGACGTCCACGCGCGGGTTGTAGATGCCGGTCGACCAGTCGACCACGCCCGGCACCTTCCAGCGCGTGTCGCCCGTGCCGTTGCCCGCGATGCGCTGAACGGCGGAGACCAGTTCATGGTCGTAGATGCGGCCATAGTCGGGGCCGGTGACGGCGCGCAGTTCCGTGCGGCCGTTTGCGACTTCCATGGTCTTGATCTGTTCGGCCCGGTGGTTCGTCAGTCCGTACTGCAGGTTGATCCCCGCCAGCGGCGCAGGCAGTTGCCGCAGATAGGCCGCGGGTGCACCGACGAGGCTCGAGAGCTGGCCGAAGGACCAATGGGTCGGCGCAATGGGTTCATCCGCGCCCGGCAGAACAAGGCCCAGCTTTTTGCGGGTCGTCGCGATGCGCCTCGACCCGGATCGCCGCACTCTCCACGGTGCGCGTCCGGCTCCGCTCCGCCCGGCCCTTGACCGAGGCGAAAAGATCGTCGAGCGACAGATACCGCTCGTCATCCGGCCGCGAGAACCACTCCGACGACACGCGGTCAACGTTCTCGCCACGCGACACATCCACCTTATAGCCGCCGCTGATGTCGCGCCCGGCATCGATAATCTCGGTATTCATTGGAAAACCTCCGCGACGGGCGGCGGAGGCCTCTCCTCCAGCCCTCAACCCGTCACGGGTCTTCCAGACGATCTCTGACTCGATTTCGCTTCCCAGGATCTCGACGGGACGAACGGGCGCGACGTGAACGCAAATGGCGGACTCTGTCCGATGCGCCCGCCAGAGCCGCCCGCCGTACGATGACCGATATGAATTGCTTCTCCGCACGGTGAAGGGTCTGCACCGTGCAGGAATGGAGCACCGCAAGACAGCCAGTTCGATACGAAAAGCCGGACGCACCCATGCATATGGCCGTCGGGGACGTATTGAACTGCCAACCCAGCCGGATGGCGAACTGGTCGCCGTTATACGCGCACTTGCCAGGGCAGCCGCAAGGGAGGATCATCGGATAACAAACGCCAAATCGCAGCCGATGCCCCCGGGGAGCTTCTCTGATGAAGAAGACCGCGATCTACGCCCGTTTCTCGACTGAACTGCAGAACGACCGTTCTATCGAAGATCAGGTGCATCTCTGCCGGGACCATGCCGCCCGAAACGACCTTGCGGTTGTCGCAACCTATGCCGACAGGGCTCGTTCCGGGGCGTCCGTCTACGGGCGTGACGGGCTGATGGAGTTGCTCCATGAAGCGTGGCTGGGAAAGTTCGATGTCATTCTCGTGGAAGCGCTCGATCGCTTGTCTCGAGACCAGGAGGACCTCGCGGGCATTTGGAAACGGCTCAACTTTGCCGGGATAGAACTTCGTGCGGTGCACGAGGGGACCGCGGACCAGGTGCAGATCGGCGTTCGGGGCCTTCTGGGCTCTCTTTACCTGACGGATCTGGCGAACAAGGTAAGACGGGGTATGGACGGCGTTGTACGGGATGGTCGTCACGCGGGCGGTCGTGCCTATGGATATCGTCGCGTTCCTGGCAGACCTGGCGATCTGGAGATCGTCGAAAGCGAAGCGCTAATCGTACGGCGCATCTTTCAGGAGTATGTGTCAGGTCGAACACCGCGCGAGATCGCACACGAGCTCAATTCGGAAGGGATCGCGCCGCCGCGTGGCAAAAGATGGGCCGCTTCCACCATCAATGGAAACAAGACCAGGCACCACGGCATCCTGCTGAACGAACTCTACGTCGGTCAGCTTGTCTGGAACAGAGTCCGCATGCTGAAGGACCCCGATACCGGAAAACGGATCTCAAGGCCAAACCCGCCGGACGAATGGAAGAGGGCGGAGGTGCCACATCTCGCGATTGTCGACAGATCGCTTTTCGATGCCGCGCAGGTCCGCAAGGAAGAACGAAGTCACATGGCTCCACAACGGCAGAGGAAGGCGAAGTACCTTCTCTCCGGCCTTCTTAAATGTGGGTGTTGCGGCGGCGGCATCTCGGTGAAAGACCGGGATCACGGCCGTGTGCGTATTCATTGCAGCACGAGACGGGAATCCGGGTCCTGCGACAACAAGAAGATATTCTATATGGACGAGATCGAGGCGGCCGTTCTGTCAGGCCTCAAGCAGCATCTGAAGGCACCGGAGCTGTTGAAAGAGTTCGCCAAAGCCTACCAGCAAGAGCGCGAACGCCTCGTCGCCGACAAACGCCGCGCACGCTCCCGCCTTGAGGCCAAGCTTGACGAGACGAAACGGCTACTTGATCGCGCATGGTCCGACTACGAGGCCGAGCGCTTGCCGACCGAGCTGATCGGTGCCCGGATGAGAGACCTGCTGGCCACACAGAAGGAACTTGAGGCGGAACTCGCCGTCACTCCTCAAAACGAGAAGGTCGTCGGCTTGCACCCGGCAGCGCTCAGCCAGTTTGAGCGATATGTCGGCGATCTCGAATCGATCTTTGGGGCGGGTATCACCAAGGACACCGAAGAAGCTGCCGAACAAATAAGGCGCCTTATTGTGCGCATCGTCGTTGAGCCGGTCGAGGACGGGTTCAAGCTTCGAGTGGAAGGACGCCTGTCGGAACTCTTGCAGGCCCCGAGCCTATACCCGAGCATGCGGATTGCCGCGTCGGGGGGATCGGTGGTAGCGGAGGAGGGACTTGAACCCCCGACACGCGGATTATGATTCCGCTGCTCTAACCAACTGAGCTACTCCGCCACAAGCGAGGCGCTAGGTAAGCGAGGCGCGCAGGGGCGTCAAGGGAAAAACTCTGGCGGCGGCCCCATCACGGCAACGCCCCTGCGAAGATCACGAAACCACCGGCCAGCGCGAGAGAAATCCGCAGAACCAACCGCCGGGCACCGATCAACCCGAAGGAGATCAGCCCGAGACCCAGCGCCATGCGCAGACCTGCCAGCGCCGCGGCGCCGGGCGCCAGGGCAAGGTCCAGAACCTCGGGATTGGCGATCATGCCCAGCGGGATCACGTAGAGTCCCACGCCCAGCGCCATCGCCGTCGCCGCGACCTTCAGCCAGTTCTCCTCGATCATGCCGGCGGCGATGAAAACCGCACCGCACACCGGGGGTGTGATCGTCGACAAAAGCGCGAACCAGAACACGAAAAGATGCGCCTGAAGCGGTTCCAGTCCCAGTTCGATCAGCGCGGGCCCGGCGACCGAAACGCAGATCACGTAAGCCGCTGTCGTCGGCACCTCCATCCCGAGGATAAGACAGGCAAGCGCGGTCAGGATCAGGGACGGCCACAACAGCCCGCCCGACCCCGACAGGATCACCGAGGTAAGTTTCACCCCCAGACCAGTGATCGCCAGAACACCGATCACGATGGAGGCGCACAGGATGATCGCCGCGATCATCGACACCTGCCGGGCGGCGGTCAGGCAGGCGCGTTCGGCGCGCCGGGCGGCTGCGGGCAGGTGGACGCGCAGGCGCCGGTCGAACAGTAGCAACAGCGCCGCCGCCAGGATCGCCTGTGCGGCGGCGTATTGCGCGGTGACGCCGGTGGCAAACATCCCCCGCAGAAGCACCGTGAAGGGCACCAGGAAGAACAGCGAGGTGATCGCCACATCGCGGCCCCGCGGCCGGTCCTCGGCGTCCAGTCCGCGCAGGTCATGGCGCCGGGCATAGCCGTCGATGCCGACCCAGACGGTAAAGAAATACAGAACCGCCGGGATCAGCGCGGCGGCCATGATGCCGGTATAGGGCACGCCCGTCAGTTCCACCATGACGAAGGCCCCCGCCCCCATCAACGGCGGCATGATCTGCCCGCCCGACGAGGCCACCGCCTCCACCGCGCCCGCCAACCGCCGCGGATAGCCCAGCCGCGCCATCGCGGGCAGGGTGATCGCACCGGTCGAGGCCACGTTGGCCGAGGCCGACCCCGAGATCGACCCGAACAGCGCCGACGAGATCAGAGAGACCTTGGCCGCCCCGCCCCTGAGGTGACCCGCAGCGAACCCCGCGACGTTCATGAACCCCTGCCCCGCCTCGCCCGCGTTAAGCACCGCGCCGAAGATCACGAAGATCGCGACGATACCGACCGAAACGCCGGTCAGGCTGCCCCAGATGCCGCCCTCGGCAATGGTCAGCGTGCCCAGGAAACTGGCCAGCGGCGTGCCGGAATGGCCGAATTCGCCGGGAATGTGCTGACCCCACAGCCCATAGGCCAACGCCAGCGCCGCCACCGTAGGCAGTGGCCAGCCGATGGCGCGGCGCGCCGCCTCCAGCACGGTCAGCAACAGGATGATGGCGATACCGGCCTGAAACGGCCCTTCAAGGAACCCGTACTGGTCGGCCAAAGTGTCATGCTGCCAGGCGACCCAGCCCGCCGCCCCGATCCCCAGCGCGGCCCAGACCAGCCCGGTGGCCAGCCCCCGCCGCGTCCGCGCCCCGAAAACGAAGATCCACGGCAGGATCAGCGCCATGTGCAGCGGCCGCGCCACGAGGTTCGGCACGAGGCCGGAAAAGATCAGGCCCAGGTGAAAGGCGATCAGCCCCACCGCCAGCCCCAGCCGCAGCCAGCGCAGCGGGCCGGTGTCGATTTCCTCGGCGGATGGGGCAAGCATGGGCGGGGCCTTCGCGAAAAAGGCCGGGCCGCCATGGCTCGGCCGTTCGGGTCGGATCGGGGCGGGTTACATCTGCGCGTCGGTCAGCGGAAAGCCCGCCTCGCGGTAATAGCGCAGCGCACCGGGATGAATCTTGCCCGCGATATTGGCCATGAGCCCCTGGTCGACGCCCTTCCACCAGGGCGCGCTGTCGGCCATGCGGGCCTTTTCCTCCCAATAGGTTTTCGTCAGCTGATAGGCCGTCTCGTCTTCCATAGCGGTCGTCGTATAGGCGACGACAGGCAACGAGGTGGTCACGATATCGGTGTCCTGCCCGGCATAGGTGCCCGCCGGGATCACCAGGCGCGTCCGCCCGGTTTCAGCGACCTGCTCGTCGCTCATCGAGATGACATGCACACCGGTGGACGCCGCGGCCTCGATCACGTTCGGCGCGGGCCAGCTGCCAGCGGTCACGAACCCGTCGATCTGCCCGTTCTTCAGCGCGGCGACCGCGTTCGACAGTTCCACGTCGGCGATGGTCACCTTGCCCTCCAGACCGAAAAGCCCGAGGTATTTCTCGCCCTCGCTCGCCCCGAACGACCCCTTGCCCAACAGGATGGTCTTGCCCTCCATCCCGGCGAAATCGGTAACGCCTGAAGCGTCCGACATCACGAAATGCATGGTCAACGACGGGATCGGGAACAGCGCGCGGATCTCGTCGAATTTCGGATCGCCCTTGCCTTCGAACATGGCCTTGCCGGCCTGCGCCAGACCCACCAGCGCGGGCGGCGTGGTGAAGACGTAGTCGGCGCCGCGGGCGCGCACCTCCATCACGTTCTGCACCGACCCCTGGCTTTCCTCGACGGTGACGATGATCTGGCCGTCGGTACCCGCCTTCATGGCCTCGGCGACCTGCACGCCCATCTGGTAATAGGACGACCCCGACTTGGCCGACTTGTAGGTCACGCGGGTTTCGGCCCAGGCGGGCGCGGCGGCGATCACCAACGCGGCGAAGGCGGCAGAGACAAGTTTCATGGGGCATCCTTCCTTTGCGGTTTCCGGCACTCGCGCCAAAGGACAACCTGCCGGGACCGGGGTCAAGGCCGGGCGGAACTGCGACAAAATATTCAAATTATTGAATTTATAGCGTGCCGCGCCTATACTGAACCGAAAGGCCCTAAAGGCCCGATTCCATCAAGGAGAGACCCGATGACCCTCGACCGTGCCGTGATGACCTTCGCCGGCTTCATGATCCTTCTTTCGCTTGCGCTGGGCACATGGGTGTCGGGCTGGTGGTATCTTTTCACCGCGTTCATCGGGGTGAACATGATCCAGGCGTCCTTCACCGGGTTCTGCCCCGCCGCGATGATCTTAAAGAAGCTGGGCATCAAGGCGGGCAACGCCTTCGAATAAGGCGCCCTGCGGCACACGGTCCCGCAAGGCGGGGGTGTTCGCCGCCTCTGCCGGCGCTAGATACGCCCGGCGGAGGATGATGCATGCTTCTTTCCCTGACCGGGGTTTGCAAGACCTATGACAGCGGCGCGGCCCGGGTCGATGTGCTGCGCGGCATCGACCTGGTCCTGGCGCCGGGCGAAACCGTGGCGCTGACCGGTGAATCCGGCTCTGGCAAAAGCACGCTTCTGCACCTCTGCGCGGGACTCGACCGCGCCGATGGCGGCCGGATCGAGGTTGCGGGGCGCGACCTGTCGGGGGCCGATGACGCGACGATGGCCGCGCTGCGCCGCGACCGGGTCGGGCTGGTGTTCCAGCAGTTCAACCTGATCCCGTCGCTGGACGTGGGCGCCAACCTGGCCTTCCAGGCGCGGCTTGCGGGCCGGGACGAACCCGCCCGGATCGCCACACTGGCCGACCGGCTGGGCCTTGGCGGGCTGACGGGCCGCTATCCCGAACAGCTGTCGGGCGGCCAGCAGCAGCGCGTCGCCATCGGCCGCACGCTCGCCGCGCGCCCCGCGCTGATCCTGGCGGACGAACCCACCGGCAACCTCGACGAGGCCACCGGCGACGCGGTGCTCGACCTGATGCTGGAACTGGTGGCCGAGGCGGGTGCGGGCCTCTTGATGGTGACCCATTCGCCGCGCCTTGCCGCGCGTTTGTCGCGGCGGGTGCACCTGTCGGGCGGGCGGCTGGCCTGATGCGCCGCACCGCGCTCTCTGCCCTCCTGTCGCATTGGCGCCGCCACCCGCTGCAACTGGCAAGCTTGTTGTTGGGGCTGGCGCTGGCCACCGCGCTGTGGTCGGGCGTGCAGGCGATCAATGCCGAGGCGCGCGCCAGCTATGACCGCGCGGCGCAGGTGCTGGGCCAAGACCGGCTGGAAAGCCTGGTCCCGGCGGATGGCCAGCGCGTGCCGGACGCGATGTTCGCGGCGCTCCGGCGCGGCGGCTGGCTGGTCTCGCCGCTGGTCGAGGGGCGCTGGTTCCGCGCGGGCCAATCGGTGCAGATCTACGGCATCGACCCTTTCACCGCACCCGCGGACAGCCTGCCCCCGGCGGTCGCGGAAACCGGCGGGATCATGGATTTCATCACGCCACCCGGCCGCGCCTTCGCAGCACCGGAAACGGTGGCCGACCTGCAAGACGCCGAGGGCCTGCCCCCGCTGGTCGCCGCCGAAGGCGTCGCGCCCGGCATGCTGATCATGGATATCGGCATCGCCCAGACGCTGTTGCGCGCGGACGGCCAGGTCTCGCGCTTCCTGCTGGCCCCCGATCAGCCGATGGGCCGCACGCCGCTGGAGCAAATCGTCCCGGGGCTGGAACGTCACACGCCGCAGGAAACCGCGGATGTCGCCGAACTGACCGGCAGTTTCCACCTGAACCTGACCGCCTTCGGCTTCCTGTCCTTCGCGGTGGGGCTGTTCATCGTGCATTCCGCCATCGGCCTTGCCTTTGAACAACGCCGCCCGATGTTCCGCACCCTGCGCGCCCTTGGCCTGCCGCTGAAAACGCTGGTGGGGCTGCTGGCGGCCGAGGTGATGCTGCTGGCGCTGATCGCGGGGCTGGTGGGCATCGCGCTGGGCTATGTCATCGCCGCGGCTCTGTTGCCCGACGTCGCCGCCACCCTGCGCGGGCTTTACGGCGCGACGCTGTCGGGGTCGCTGTCGCTGCGCCCTGAATGGTGGCTGGGGGGGCTCGCCATCGCATTGCTCGGCGCGGGGGTCGCGGCGGCGCAAAGCCTTTGGCGGCTGTGGCGCCTGCCGCTGCTGGCGCCCGCACAGCCGCGGGCCTGGGCACGGGCCTCGGCACGCGGTTTCGCCCTGCTGGCCGCGGTGGCGGCGGGGCTGGCCGGTGTCGCGGTGATCGCGGGCGTCTACGGCACTGGCATCGTCGCGGGCTTCGTCCTTCTGGGGGCGCTGCTCCTGTCGGCGGCTCTTGCGCTGCCCGGCGCGCTGGCGCTGGCGCTGGCCGGCGCCGAACGGTTCAGCCGCCGCGTGCTGCCGCAATGGTTCTGGGCCGATACCCGCCAGCAATTGCCGGGGCTGTCGCTGGCGCTGATGGCGCTGTTGCTGGCGCTGTCGGCCAATATCGGCGTGGGCACTATGGTGGCCAGCTTCCGCCTGACCTTCACCGAGTGGCTGGACCAGCGGCTGCCCTCGGAACTCTACGTCACCGCCCGGACCGAGGAAGAAGCCCTGCGCCTGCGCGCCTGGCTGGAGCCGCGGGTGGACGCGCTGTTGCCGATCTGGCGGGTCGAGGGGCCGGTGCTGGGCCAGACCGCCGAGATCTACGGCGTCGCCGACCACCGCACCTATGCCGACAACTGGCCGATGCTGCTGGCCGAACCGGACGTGTGGCAACGGCTGGCCCGCGCCGAGGGCGCCATCGTCAACGAACAGCTTTGGCGGCGCGAAACGCTGGCGCTGGGCGACCCCGTCCCGCTGCCGGGCGGCGCGGTGCGCCCGCTGGTGGGTGTCTATTCCGATTACGGCAACCCGCGCGGGCAGGTCATCATCGGGGTGGCCGACCTTGTCGCCCAGTTCCCCGAGCTTGACCGCCGCCGCTATGCGATCCGCACCGACCCCGGCGCCGTGGCCGACCTGCGCGAGGCATTGGTGCAGGACTTCGGCCTGCCCGCCGACAACATGATCGACCAGGGCATGGTCAAGGAAATCTCGCTGACCGTGTTCGAACGCACATTTGCCGTGACCGCCGCGCTGAACGTGCTGACGATGGGCGTGGCGGGTTTCGCGATGTTCACCAGCCTGTTGACGCTGTCGACCATGCGCCTGCCGCAGCTGGCCCCGGTCTGGGCGCTGGGGCTGACACGCGCCGCCCTTGCCCGGCTGGAACTGCTGCGCGCGATGCTGCTGGCTGCGCTGACCATGGTGCTGGCGATCCCCGTGGGCCTGCTGCTGGCCTGGGTGCTGCTGGCGGTGGTGAACGTGGCGGCCTTTGGCTGGCGGCTGCCGATGCATGTCTTCCCGGCCGACTGGCTGTGGTTGGCCGCGCTGGCGCTGGCCGCGGGCGGGCTGGCGGCGGCGTGGCCCGCCTGGCGGCTGGCGCGGATCGAACCCGCCACCCTGGTCAAGGTGTTCGCCGATGAACGTTAAGGCCCTGATCCTCGCGGCCCTACTGCCGCTGCCCGCACTGGCCCAGGGTTTCGCCGGGCTGGGGCAGACCGCTGACGGCTATGCCCTGCCCGACCCCGGCCGGGTGCTGGAATTCCCGCACGATCACGGCGCGCATCCCGAGTTCCGGATCGAATGGTGGTACCTGACCGCCAACCTGGCCGGCGCGGACGGGCGCGACTATGGCGTGCAGTGGACGCTGTTTCGCAACGCGCTGGCCCCCGGCAACGTGGGCCAGGGCTGGCAGACAGCACAGGCCTGGATGGGGCATGCCGGGCTGACCACGCCCGGGGGGCATTTCCACGCCGAACGGCTGGGCCGCGGCGGGACCGGACAGGCGGGGGTGACGCCCGCCCCCTTTGCCGCCTGGATCGACGACTGGCGGATGGAAAGCACCGCGCCCCCGGACACCGACCCGTATTCCGCGCTGGCCCTGACCGCCAGCGGCCCGGATTTCGCCTACGACCTTGCGCTTGTGGCCCACGGCCCGCTGGTGCTGCATGGCGCGGCGGGCTTCTCGGTGAAATCCGAAGAAGGGCAGGCCAGCCACTATTATTCCCAACCGTTCTACCGCGTGACCGGCACCCTTTCCCTGCCCGATGGTCCGGTCGAGGTGACCGGGCAGGCCTGGCTTGACCGGGAATGGTCCAGCCAGCCGTTGACTGAAAACCAGGAAGGCTGGGACTGGGTCTCGCTGCACCTGGACGACGGCGCCAAGCTCATGGGCTACCGGATGCGGGGGGAACCGGACGATTACACCGTCGGCACCTGGATCGCGGCGGATGGCACCGCGACGCCCCTGCCCGAAGGCGCGCTGACCATGACGCCGATCCGCCGGGCAGATGTCGCCGGCCGCGAAGTGCCAGTGGGCTGGCGGCTGATCCTGCCCGATCGCGACCTGGATATCGAGGTTCAGGCCTTGCAGGATGCGTCCTGGATGGCCACGATGATTCCCTATTGGGAAGGCCCGGTGCGCGTCACCGGAAGCCATTCCGGCCGCGGCTACCTGGAGATGACGGGCTATGAATGACCCCCTGACGACGCTGGCCGGCACGCTGGACACGGTCTGGCACCATCTCGAACGCGGCACGGTCCAGCGCGACGCCCCCGCCCGCCATCCGGTTCTGGCCACCGCCGGCCCTGCCGGGGCCGAGGCGCGGATGGTCGTGCTGCGCGCCGCCGGGCGTATCGATGACCGGATCGAGGTCTATGCCGACCGCCGGTCGGCCAAGGTGGGCGAACTGGCCAGCGAGCCGCGGGCAAGCCTGTTGGTCTGGGATCCGGCCCAGCGGCTGCAGATCCGGCTGCGCGCGCGCTTTCAGGTGCTGGCAGGCGAAACCGTCGCGGCGCTGTGGGAGGCGCTGCCGGGCCCGGCCCGCGCGCTCTATGGCGGACGCCCCGCGCCGGGCACACCGATATCCGGGCCCGGCGATCACATTGCCGACCCCGCGGCGCATGCCTTCTGCGTGCTGCGTGGCGCGCTGTCCGAGATCGAGACGCTGCACCTGGCCACGCTGGGCCACCGCCGCGCCCTGTTCCGCGCCGCGGATGGCTGGCGCGGCCAATGGTGCGCCCCCTGACCCCTGTCGCCCGGCCGCGCGCGCCCCTATATCCCGGCCAACCCCAAGACCGGAGGTTCCATGCACCACCCCCTGCCGCTGACCCGTGACCTTGTCCTGATCGGCGGCGGCCATACCCATGCGCTGGTCGCCCGCGCCTGGGGGATGAAGCCCGTGCCCGGCGTACGGGTGACCATCATCAACCCCGGCCCCACCGCGCCCTATTCCGGGATGCTGCCGGGCCTGATCGCCGGGCATTACACCCGCGACCAGCTGGAAATCGACCTGGTGCCGCTGGCCCGCCACGCGGGCGCCCGCCTGGTGATCGGCCGGGCCCAGGGAATCGACCGCGCCCAGCGCCTGATCCACGTGCCGGGCCGCCCGCCGATCCGCTATGACATCGCGTCCATCGACATCGGCATCACCTCGGACCTGCCCGACCTGCCCGGCTTCGCCGATCACGCCGTGCCCGCGAAACCGCTGGGCGCCTTTGCCGACCGGTGGGAGGATTTCGTCATCCAGGCCCGCGCCGGAGAGGCCGCCCCCCGCGTCACCGTGATCGGCGCGGGCGTCGCGGGGGTGGAACTGGCGCTCGCCGCCCGGCACCGCCTGGCGCAGGCGGGCCTGTCGCCCGAGATCACGCTGATCGACGCCGCGGGCGACGTCCTGCGCGACGTTCGCCCCGCCGCCAAGGCCGCACTGATGGACCAGCTCGCGGCGCAGGGGGTGCGGCTGCGCACCGGAGTCGCGGTCGAGCGGGTCGAGGCCGGGGGCGCGGTGCTGGCGGGCGGCGAAGCGATCCCCGCGGGTCTGGTGATCGGCGCGGCGGGGGCGCGGCCGCAGGGCTGGCTGGCCACTACCGGGCTGGACCTGACCGACGGCTTCGTGACCGTCGACCGGCACCTGCGGGCCATCAACGACCCCCATATCTTCGCGGTGGGAGATTGCGCGCATCTTTCGCACGACCCGCGCCCCAAGGCCGGGGTCTATGCCGTGCGCGAGGCCCCCCACCTGCTGGCCAACCTGCGGGCGGTGGCGACGGGCGGGCGGCTGCGCGCCTACCGGCCGCAAAAGGACTACCTCAAACTCATTTCGATGGGCGGCCAGCGCGCCGCCGCCGACCGCCTGAACCGCCGGATCGAGGGCGCCTGGGTCTGGCGCTGGAAGGACCATATCGACCGCAAGTTCATGCGCCAGTTCCACCAATTGCCTGCCATGGACCTCGCCCCGCACATCCCGCACGGCGCGGCATTGGGGATGGAAGAGGTCATCGGCGGCGGCCAGCCCCCCTGCGGCGGCTGCGCGGCGAAACCGGGGGCCGCGACCCTCGCCGGCGCGCTGGCGGGCCTGGCGCCGCCCGCGCGGGCGGACATGCTTCGCGGGCCGGGCGACGACGCGGCGATCCTGGCCCATGGGACGGGCGCGCAGGTCATCACCACCGACCACCTGCGCGCCCTGACCGAAGACCCCTACCTGATGGCGCGGATCGCCGCGACGCATGCGCTGGGCGATATCTGGGCGATGGGCGCGACACCGCAGGCCGCCCTGTCCACGGTCATCCTGCCGCGCATGGCCGAACCGATGCAGGCCGCGACCCTGCGCGAAATCCTGGCCGGGGCCGAAGAGGTGTTGAGTGCCGCCGGGGCCGATATCGCCGGCGGGCACAGCTCCACCGGGGCGGAACTGACCATCGGGTTCACCCTGACCGGGCTGGTTCAGGGCACGCCGCTGGGCCTGAACGGTGTGCGCCCGGGCGATACGCTGATCCTGACGAAACCCATCGGCAGCGGCACGATCATGGCCGCCGAGATGCAAGGGCGGGCCACCGGCCCCGAGGTACTGGCCGCGCTCGACACGATGCAGCACCCGCAGGGCGAGGCCGCGGCTGTGCTGGCGCCCAAGGCCCACGCGATGACCGATGTCACCGGCTACGGGCTGGCCGGGCACCTCATGTCGATGCTGCGCGCCTCGGGCGTGGGGGCGGTGCTGGACCTCGACACGGTGCCGCTTCTTCAGGGTGCGCTGCGGCTGTCCACGCTTGGCATCCGCTCGACGCTATTTGCGCAGAACGCCTCCATGGCCGACCAAGTCGACGGCGCCGACCTGACCGACCCACGCGCCGCGCTGCTGTTCGATCCGCAAACCGCGGGCGGGTTGTTGGCGGCGGTGCCGGGGGATGCGGCAAAGGCGTTGCTGGCCGCGCTGCCCGGCGCGGCGCGGATCGGCACCGTCACCGAGGGCCCCGCACGGATCAGGCTGGGCTGACCGCCTCGATTTCCGCGACCAGCGTGGGCAGCGCGGCGGCCAGCGCCTCCGGGTCCAGCCGGGTCAGCCGCACCTGCCGCGGCGGGCGATCCTCGAACCGGGCGCGCTGGCGGGCATAGCGGGGGTCGTAATGATCGGCCATCAGCCCCGCGGCCAACGCCTCGAATTCCCCCGCCCCGGCCAGCGCGCGCCAGCGCTCGATGCGTTCGCGCGGGTGCTGCGGGGCCAGCGCGTCGATCGTGGCCAATAGCCGGGCGGGGTCGTCGGTCACGTCGCGGTAACGCCGGGCAAGATAGGCCGCCCGCGCCGACAGGGGCGCGACGATCTCGATCCGGGGGGCGGCCTTCATCGCCTCCCACAGGGCGGGCGGCAGGTTGATCTGGCCGATCTTGCTCGACTCGGCCTCGACCACCACCGGGCGCGCGGGGTCCAGCGCATCGCGCGCCATGGCCAGCGCCGTCTCGAACCCCTTTTGTGCCGGCTGGCCGCCCGCCATCGCCCCGAACAGCGACCCGCGATGGTTCGCCAGCCCCTCCAGGTCGATCACCTGCACGCCCGCACCCGCCAACAGCCCCAGCACCTCGGTCTTGGCGGTGCCGGTATCGCCGTCCAGCACCACCACCGGCGCGGGCCAGGGCGCGTCATACAGCGCGCCCTGCACCAGCCGCCGGAAACTGCGCCAGCCGCCCTCGACCGTGTCCGCGCGCCAGCCGATCTGGCGCAGGATCAGCGAAAACGACCCCGACCGCTGACCGCCGCGCCAGCAATAGACCAGCGGGCGATACGATTTGGGCCGGTCGGCCAGCACCGTCTCGATGTGATGCGCGGCGTTGCGCGCGACCAGCGCCGCGCCCAGCTTGCGCGCCTTGAACGGGCTGTCCTGCGTGTAGATCGTGCCGACGCGGGCGCGTTCTTCGTTCGACAGGACCGGAAGAGAGATCGCGCCGGGAATATGATCCTCGGCGTATTCGGCGGGCGACCGCACGTCGATGATCTCGTCGAAATCGAGCGTGGCAAGATCGGACAGGGCGGAAATCGTGACCGGCATGACGCCTTTCTAGGCGGGGCGCGGGGCGGACGAAAGGGCCTAACCGCGGTAAAGGCAACCCGCCGGCAGGGGATGCGCCGCCCGGCCCGTCGCGCGATAGGCCACAAGGCCGATCCATTCGCGCAGCCCGGTATTCAGCGTCACCAGGCTTTCGGCGGGGTTCCACGAGGGGCGCAGGCCGGTCCGGCTGCGGAAATCGACCGGGTAGGGCGTCAGGCCGGTCCAGCCCGCCGCGCAGAAGGTTTCCACCGCGCGGGTCATGTGAAAGGCGCTGGTCACGAACAGCCATTGCCCGGGGCGGTCGGGGGCCAGGTCAGCGGCAAGCCGCGCGTTCTCGGCGGTATTGCGCGAGGCGCCTTCCAGGATCAGCCGCGCGGGGTCCAGCCCCGCTCCGGTCAGCCAGGCCCGCGCCACCTCGGACTGCATCGCCTGACCGGGGATGAGCTGCCCGCTGCCGCCGGTGAACATCACGGGGGCCTCGGGATACCGCCGCGCCAGGTCCAGCGCGGTCAGGAACCGTTCGCCCGCCTCGTTCACGCCGGGCTGGCCCCAGCGGGCCAGCGCGCTCTGATCCTCGGCGCCGCCCAGGATCACGATGCCGGCGACGGGCCCGGCGATGTCGGGCACCGGGTGGCGCGCCTCGAGCGGGCGCAGCACCAGACCCGGCAGCGGCGTCAGGATCACGATCAGCCACGCGGCCACGCCCAGCGACACCAGACCGCGCCCCAGCCGCCACCGCCCGCGCCACAGCGCCAGCAGGCCCAGTCCCAGCGCGATCAGGATCAGGCTGTCGGCCCGAAGCACCCCCCAGGCCAACTTGGAGACGACGAAAAAGACGTCGCCCATCGGCGCGTCAACCCTCCAGGCCAAAGCCCGGCCGGCCGACCGCGACATAGGCCTGGAAGCCCGCCGCCTTGACGTCCTCGGGCGGGTAGACGTTGCGCAGGTCGGCCATCCGCGGTGCGGCCATTGCCCCGGCGATCTGGGTCAGGTCGAGGCCGCGGAACTCGTTCCACTCGGTCAGCAGGACGACCGCATCGGCACCCGCCGCGGCGCCATAGGGGTCCTCGAC
>NZ_SLXP01000023.1 GCF_004343075.1 Rhodovulum marinum | reverse complement strand
TAGGTGATGTGCAGGGTGGGGTCGGCGGGGTCGTCGGGCACGAAGATGATCGCGGTCTGGTCGCCGCGCGTGGCCAGGTGCCGGTCGATGCAGTTCGCCGCCACGTTCAGCGTGCCGTCGCGGAACCAGTGGATCTCGACCTCGCCCATGCGGAAATTGGTGTTCTTCACCTCGGTATAGGGCTTGATCCAGTCCAGCCGCTTGCCCGCCTCGCCCCAGAACCCCTCGGGGTCCTCGATCGACCGCGCATACATCGCATCGTAACGCGCCGCGTCGATATGGGCGGACGAAACGAAATCGGCGCTGGGCGGGTAGATGTGGTCTTGGGTCATGTGTGCTCCTCCCGGGGGCAGTCTGCCAGAGTGAAGCGCCCCGCCAAGGGGCGGGGCGTGGGGATCAGATCGCCAGGTATTCGGCGCGCAGCGCGTCGTTTTTCAACACCTCGGCGGCGGTGCCGTCGAACACGATCTGGCCGGTATCGAGGATCACCGCCCGGTCGGCGAGTTCCAGCGCGCGGATCGCGTTCTGTTCGACGATCACGGTGGTGATGCCCTGTTCCTTGATGTGGACGAGGGTCTTCTCGATCTCGTCCACGATGACGGGGGCGAGCCCCTCGTAGGGTTCGTCGAGCAGCAGCACCTTGATGTCGCGGGCCAGCGCCCGGGCGATGGCCAGCATCTGCTGTTCGCCGCCCGACAGGGTCACGCCCTCCTGCTTGCGCCGTTCGCCGAGGCGCGGGAACAGGTCGTAGAGCCGGTCCAGCGTCCAGCCGATGGGCGGCGCGATCTGGGCCAGTTGCAGGTTCTCCTCGACCGTGAGGCCGGGGATGATGCGCCGGTCCTCGGGGACGAGGCCGATGCCGGCCATGCTGGCCTGGTGGGCGGCCATGGAATGCAGCGGCGCGTGGTCAAGCCAGACCTCGCCATAGGTGACCTGGGGGCTGTCCAGCCGGGCGATGGCCCTGAGCGTCGAGGTCTTGCCCGCGCCGTTGCGGCCGAGAAGGGCGAGGATCTCGCCCTCGTGCACGTTGAAGTTCACGCCCTGCACGATGTAGCTTTCGCCGTAATAGGCGTGCAGGTCGTAGACCGACAGGAACGCGGGCGCGGTGGCGGCCTGGTTGGCGTTCTTGTGGAAGTCGGGTTTGACGTTCATGTGGCCGTCTCCTTATCCGTGGGCCTGGCCAAGATAGGCTTCCTGCACCTTCGGATGACCCTTGATCTTCTCGGGGACATCTTCGACCAGCGGCGTGCCCTGGGCAAGCACCGTGATGCGGTCGGCGAGGCTGAACACCACGTGCATGTCGTGTTCGATGATCGCCATGGTGATGTCGCGCGTGGCCTTGATGTGTTTCAACAGGTCGATGGTGTTGTTGGTGTCGGCCCGCGCCATGCCGGCGGTGGGTTCGTCCAGCAGCAGCAGTTTCGGTTCCTGCACCAGGCACATCGCCATTTCGAGGCGCCGCTTGTCGCCGCGCGACAGGCTGGAGGCGTGCATGTCCTTCTTGTCGGCCATGTTCACGTCGTCGAGCATGTGCATCGCGCGGTCGACGATCTCTTTCTCGTGGGCCACGGTTTCGAAGGCGTGCATCCGGAACGCCCCGTCGCGTTTCGCGAAACAGGGGATCAGCACGTTTTCCAGAACCGTCAGGTCGCCGAAGATCTCGGGCGTCTGGAACACCCGGGAAATGCCCATCTGGTTGATCTCGTGCGGTTTGCGGCCCAGCACGCTTTGCCCGTCGAACATGACCGACCCGGTGTCGGGGATCAGCTTGCCGACGAGGCAGTTGAGCAGTGTGGACTTGCCCGCGCCGTTCGGCCCGATGATGGCGTGAACCGTGTTCTCCTTGACCGAGAGGTTCACGTCACCCAGCGCCTGAAGGCCGCCGAAGCGTTTGTTCACGCCTTTGACTTCGAGGATTCCCATCTGTGCGGCCTCCTATTCGGCGACGTGGGGTTCGGGGTTCGGGCGATGTTCGGGGTCCTTGCGGGATGGCCCGCCCGCCTTGCGCTTGCGCCGGAAGAGGCGCGCGAGGCGCTGACCGCCCTCGACCAGGCCGCCGGGCAGGAAGATGACGACCAGCATGAACAGGATGCCCAGCGTCAGGTGCCAGCCCTTGCCCACGAAGGGGTGGATCAGCGCGATCACGAAATCCTCCAGCCCGTCGGGCATGAAGGCGAACCAGCCATGCAGGACGCCGTCGTTGATTTTCGAGAAGATGTTCTCGCAATACTTGATGAAGCCCGCGCCCAGCACCGGCCCCATCAGGGTGCCCGCGCCGCCGAGGATGGTCATCAGCACGACTTCACCCGAGGCCGTCCACTGCATCCGCTCGGCGCCGGCCAGCGGGTCCATCGAGGCCAGGAGGCCACCCGCCAGCCCGGCATACATCCCCGAGATCACGAAGGCCGCCAGCGTGTAGGGGCGCGAGTTCAGGCCCGTGTAGTTCATCCGGGTCTGGTTGGTCTTGATCGCGCGCAGCATCATGCCGAAGGGCGAGCGGAAGATGCGCAAGGAGATATAGAAGGCCAGGATCGCGATGATGGCGCAGAAGTAATAGCCGATGTTGAAGGTGAACAGCCACCCGCCGACATCCACCTGCACCGAGTCGCGCATCACCAGGCCGAAGAGATGCGGGCTGGTGGGGGAATTCTCGCCCATAAGGATCTGGGGGTCGTTGGAATAGACCTGAAGCCCGGTTTCGCCGTTGGTGATCGGGGTGAGCACCGAGTAGGCGAGGTTATAGCTCATCTGTGCAAACGCCAGCGTCAGGATCGAGAAGTAGATCCCCGACCGGCGCAGCGAGATGAAGCCGATCAAGAGCGCGAAGAGCGCCGAGATTATGACCGCCAGCACCAGCCCCGGCAGGACGTTGTAGCCCAGCAGCTTGTACATCCACACGACGGTGTAGCTGCCCACGCCGAGGAAGGCCGCGTGGCCGAAGGAAAGATAGCCCGTCAGCCCGAACAGGATGTTGAAGCCGATCGCGAAGATGCCGAAGATCGCGAATTTCTGCATCAGGTCGGGGTAGCCCGCGTTGAACTGCGCGAGCGACGAGGTTTCGGGGAAGGGTTGCAGCAGGATCGGCGTCGCCAGCGTCAGGAAGACGACGATCAAGAGGAAGCGGGTGTCTTTTGCGCTTAGTCCGAACATTCTCTCAGTCCTCCATCACGCCCTTGCGGCCCATCAGCCCGCGCGGCCGGGTGAGCAGGATGACGATTGCGACGAGGTAGATGATCACCTGGTCGATGCCGGGGATGATGCTCTTGATCTCGTTCATCGAGGCGAAGCTTTGCAGGATGCCCAGCAGGAACCCCGCGGCGACGGCGCCGGGCAGGGACCCCATGCCGCCGACCACGACCACGACGAAGGACAGCACGAGGAAATCCATGCCCATGTGGTAGTTCGGCGCCAGGATCGGGGTGTACATCACGCCCGCCAGCCCCGCGACCGCGGCCGCCAGCCCGAACATGATGGTAAAGCGGCGGTCGATGTCGATGCCGAGAAGGCCCACGGTTTCCCGGTCGGCCATGCCCGCGCGCACCACCATGCCGAAGGTGGTGAATTGCAGGAAGGCGAAGACACCGGCGATGATGAACAGGGCGAACAGGAAATAGACCAGCCGCCAGAGCGGGTAGATGATCACGTTGGGATCGAAGCCCAGCATGGTGCCGAAATCGAAGCTGCCCGACAGCATGTCCGGCGCCCCGGTCTGGATCGGGTTGGCGCCGAAGAAATACTTGATGATTTCCTGCAGCACGATCGCCAGGCCGAAGGTCACCAGGATCTGGTCGGCATGGGGGCGTTTGTAGAAATGCTTGATCAGGCCGCGTTCCATGACGAAGCCGAGGACGATCATCACCGGGATGGCCAGCGCGATGCCCAGCGGCACGGACCAGTTGATGATGGCGCCGCCCAGTTCGGGGCCGAACCAGCTTTCGACATAGGGCACCTGCACCTTGAGCGGGTTGCCGAGGAAGTCGGTCTTGGTCTCGTCGACCATTTCGAACGAGAGGCCCAGCAGGCGCTGCATGATCACCGCGCAGAAGGCGCCGATCATGAACAGCGCGCCATGGGCGAAGTTCACCACGCCCAGCGTGCCGAAGATCAGCGTGAGCCCCAGCGCGATCAGCGCATAGGCCGAGCCCTTGTCGAGCCCGTTCAGAATCTGAAGAATGATGGCTTCCATCGTCCCACCCGTGGAATTGAGGGATCCGCCGGCGCGTGCGCGCGCGAGGGGGCCGGCCGCGCGGTTGCGCGGCCGGCTTTCGGTGTCAGCGGGTTACGCGCCGTCGTTGCATTCGCCGAGGCTGGCCTCGGCGCCGCCGAACATCGGGTGATCGGGGGCGTATTCGACCTGGGCGCGCGGCGTGACCTCGACGATTTCCAGCACGTCGAACTGGGTCGTCGGGTTCTCGGCGCCCTTCATGACGAGGACGTCCTTGAAGCACTGGTGATCGGCGCCGCGATAGGTGGTCGGGCCGTTGCCCATCCCGTCGAAGTCGAAATCCTCCAGCGCCTCGACCACGGCGCAGGGGTTGAACGAGCCCGCGCGCGCCACCGCATCGGCGTAGAGCAGCGTCTGCACGTAGCAGGTATGGGCCGAGTTCGACGGCGGACGGCCGTATTTCTCGCCGAAGGATTTCACGAAGGCCTTGGTGCCCGGGTCCTGCAGCTGCCAGTTCCAGTTCATCGAGCCATAGACGCCCTTGATGTTGGCGCCGGCGCCTTCGGCCATCAGTTCCGAGTAGAGCGGCACGACGATCTCGAAGTTCTTGCCGTTCACCTGCTTGTCGCGCAGGCCGAACTGCACCGCCTGGGTGAGCGAGTTTACCATGTCGCCGCCGTAGTGGTTCAGGATCAGCACGTCGGCGCCCGATTGCAGGACCGGCGTGATGTAGGACGAGAAGTCACCGGCGCCGACCGGGGTCAGCACGTTGTTGACAGTCTGCCAGCCCAGCGCCTCGGTCGAGGCCTGGATCGATTCCTGCTGGGTGTAGCCCCAGGTGTAGTCGGCGGTCAGGTGATAGGCGCGCCGTTCCGTGCCGTAGGCCTTTTCCAGCACCGGGGCCAGCGCCGCGCCCGACATGTAGGCGTTGAAGAAGTGGCGGAAGCCGTTGGCCTTGCGGTCCTTGCCGGTGGTGTCGTTGGAATGGGTGAGGCCGGCCATGAAGATGATGCCCGCCTCCTGGCAGAGGCCCTGCACGGCGACGGCCACGCCCGAGGACGACCCGCCGTTGATCATCACGACGCCGTCCTTCTCGATCATCGACTTGGCGGATGCGCGGGCGGCGTCAGACTTGGTCTGGGTGTCGCCGGTCACGAATTCGACCTTCTTGCCCAGGATGCCGGTGCCATCCAGCGCCTTGGAGCTGAAGGTCTGAAGCATGCCGCCATCGCCCATGCCGTTCAGGTGTTCGACGGCCAGTTCCTGGGCGCGCAGCTCGTCCAGGCCCTCTTCGGCATAGGGGCCGGTCTGGGGCACGTTGAAGCCGAATTTGACCGTGCTGCCGGTCGGTTCGTTGGTGAAGGCCGAGGCCCGCGAGGTGAAGATCGTGGGCAGGGCAAGGCCCGCGCCGGTGACCGCACCGGTCTTGAGCACGCCGCGGCGCGT
This sequence comes from Rhodovulum marinum, assembly GCF_004343075.1. Lineage (GTDB taxonomy): Bacteria > Pseudomonadota > Alphaproteobacteria > Rhodobacterales > Rhodobacteraceae > Rhodovulum > Rhodovulum marinum. Next base: position 14,524 of record NZ_SLXP01000023.1, on the reverse strand, counting down.
CAGGTTCGAGTTCGTCATGGACTTCCTCCCGTGAAGTTGGGTGCGGCCCGCGCCTCCCCGGCGTGACCGCGTGCTTTACAAAGCGCTGTCATTATCGCCGGGGGATCGAAAACCTGACAACAACCTCTTTTCTTCAAACACTTTTTTTGTAAAGCTATGAACAGGCTGCATAGCGGCTATGTAAAAAAATTATCGCGCAGGTGCAGAAAGTCCTGCCCAGACAAGGGTTTTTTCGATGCCGCGCAGTGCGCTGACAGGCACCCGAATCCGCGAAAGGCGCACCGTTCTGGGGATGCGCCAGGCCGAGCTTGCACGCAGGGCGGGAATCTCGCCGTCCTACCTGAACCTGATCGAGCACAACCGCCGCAGAATCGGCGGCAAGCTGCTGGTCGAACTGGCCCGCCACCTGGGCGTCGAGGCCAGCGCGCTGACCGAGGGGGCGGGGGCGGCGCTGATCGAGACGCTGCGCGAGGCGGCGGCGGGGCAGGAGGGCGCGGCCGCCGAGATCGACCGGCTGGAGGAATTCGCCGGCCGCTTTCCGGGCTGGGCCGCGCTGTTGGCCGCGCGCCACCGCCGGGTGCGCGAGTTGGAACGCACGGTCGAGATGCTGACCGACCGGATGACGCATGACCCGTTCCTGTCGACCTCGCTGCACGAGGTGATCTCGGCGGTGACCTCGATCCGCTCGACCGCGGCGATTCTGGCGGAAACCGAGGATATCGACCCCGACTGGCAGCGCCGGTTCCATCGCAACCTGTCCGATGACAGCCGCCGCCTGGCCGAGGGGGCGCAGGCGCTGGTGGCCTATCTGGACGAGGGCGCGGACGATCCGGGCACGCAATCCTCGCCCCAGGAAGAGGTCGAGGCCTATCTGCGCGCGCGCGATTATCACCTGCCCGAGCTGGAGCGCGCCTTGCCGCCCGAACCCGCGCGGCTGGTCGGCGAGGCGGCGGAGCTCACCTCGGCGCCGGCGCGGGAACTGGCGCTGGGGTTTCTGCGGCGCTATCGCCGCGACGCGGAACTGATGCCGCTGGACGCCTTTGCCGAGGCGGCGCGGGCCGAGCGGCTGGACCCGGGGCGGCTGGCGGCGCGGTTCGGGGTGGACCCGGGCGCGGTGTTCCGGCGGCTGGCCGCGCTGCCGCGCGCGGCGGCGGGCGGGCCGGTGGGCCTGGTGACCTGCGACGGGTCCGGCACGCTGACCTTTCGCAAGCCGGTCGAGGGGTTCGCGCTGCCGCGGTTCGGGGCGGCCTGTCCGCTGTGGCCGCTGTACCAGGCGCTGGCGCGGCCCATGGCGCCCTTGCGCGCGGTGGTGGAACTGGGCGGGCCGGTGCCGCAGCGATTCCTGACCTATGCGCTGTGCCAGCCCGCGCTGGCGGGCGGCTTCGACGGGCCGCAGGTTCTGGAGGCGGCGATGCTGATCCTGCCCGAGGAAACGGTGCCCGCCCCCGAGGGCCGCGGCCAGCCGATCGGCACGTCCTGCCGGATCTGCCCGCGCCGGGGCTGCGTGGCGCGGCGCGAGCCGTCGATCCTGGCCGATGGATTCTGAGGGGTTTTGACACCATGGCCCTTTGCGCCGATAGTCTGGGGACAAGCAGGGCGAAAACGTCCGCGAGGGAGGAACGACGGCACATGGGCAAGCATGTCCTGCTGATCGAGGACGAACCGAACATCATCGAGGCGATCCGCTTCATCCTCTCGCGCGAGGGGTGGCGGGTGGATACCCATTCGGACGGCACGACGGCCTTTGGCCGGGTGGCCGAGGTGCGCCCCGATATCGTGATCCTGGACGTGATGCTGCCCGGTCGGTCGGGGTTCGACATCCTGCGGGACATCCGCGCCGATACCGGGCTGGGCGCGCTGCCGGTGCTGATGCTGACGGCCAAGGGGCAGGTCAAGGACCGCGAGATGGCCGAGCGGATGGGCGCGAGCCGGTTCATGGCCAAGCCGTTTTCCAACACCGAGGTTCTGGCCTCGGTCCGGGAACTGACGGGGGCCTGAGGCCATGGGCCGGGCGCCGCTGTTCCTGGCCCGGCAGGGCTATCGGCGGCGGCGCCTGGCGGACATGGCGCGGCTGTTGCCGGTGCTGGGGCTGGCGCTGTTCCTGGCGCCGGCGCTGGATTCGCGGGACGGGCTGACGGCGGGGATGCTGATCTTTCTGTTCGTGGCCTGGGCCGGGCTGATCGTGGCCTCGGCGGTGCTGGCGCGGCGGCTGTGCCGGTCGGGCGCGATGGAGGATGCGGGTGAGGCGCCGGAGGACGGCGCGCCATGATCCCCTTCGACGTGCTGGTGGCGATCTGCCTGCTCTACGTCGTCCTGTTGTTCGGCGTGGCGTTCCTGGCGGAACGGCGCGCGATGCGGGGGCGGGGCGGCTGGCTGCGCTCGCCCGCGATCTATACGCTGTCGCTGTCGGTCTATTGCACCGCCTGGACGTTTTACGGCGCGGTGGGATACGCCGCGCGGTCGGGGCTGGAATTCGTGACGATCTACCTGGGCCCGACGCTGGTGCTGATCGGCTGGTGGTGGACCCTGCGCAAGCTGGTGCGGATCGGGCGGACGCAGCGGATCACCTCGATCGCCGACCTGATCTCGTCGCGCTATGGCAAGTCGAACACGCTGGGCGTGATCGTGACGCTGATCGCGGTGGTGGGCACCACGCCCTATATCGCGCTGCAGCTGCAATCGGTCACGCTGTCCTTTGCGGTGTTTGCCCCCGGCGGCGCGGCGCCCTGGGCGCTGGGCGATCTGAATGCCACGGCGTTGACCGTGGCGGCGGGGCTGGCGGTGTTCACGGTGCTGTTCGGCACGCGCAACCTGGACGCCAACGAGCGCCACCACGGGGTGGTGACCGCCATCGCGGTCGAGGCGGTGGTCAAGCTGGTGGCGTTGCTGGCGGTGGGCGTCTTCGTGGTCTGGGGGATCGCGGGCGGGCCGGGGGCGATGATCGACCGGATCGAGGATTCGGCCATCGCGGGGATGCCGATCCAGCCGGGGCGCTGGATGGGGCTGACCTTCCTGGCGGCGGCGGCGATCCTGACCTTGCCGCGGATGTTCCAGGTGCTGGTGGTGGAAAACGAGAACGAGCGCCACCTGGCGACCGCGTCCTGGGCGTTTCCGGCCTACCTGTTCCTGATGAGCCTGTTCGTGGTGCCCATCGCCGTGGTGGGCCTGTCCGAGATGCCGGCGGGCGCCAACCCCGACCTGTTCGTGCTGACCCTGCCGCTGGCGCACGGGCAGGACGGGCTGGCGACGCTGGCCTTCCTGGGCGGGTTTTCCTCGGCCACGTCCATGGTGATCGTGGCGGCGATCGCGCTGTCGACGATGGTGTCGAACCATATCGTGATGCCGCTGTTCCTGAACATGACGAAATCGGGCGCGACGATGTCGGGGGATGTGCGCACCATCGTGCTGCGCGCGCGGCGGCTGTCGATCGCGGGGGTTCTGTTCCTGGGCTATCTTTACTACCGCATCTCCGGCGGGTCCGAGGCGCTGGCCGCGATCGGGCTGATCTCGTTCGCGGGGGTCGCGCAATTCCTGCCCGCGCTGCTGGGCGGGATATTGTGGCGGGGGGCGACGCGGACGGGGGCGATCACCGGGCTGACGCTGGGATTCGCGGTATGGGCCTATTCGCTGTTCTTGCCCAGTTTCGGCGACGGCGCGGTGATGAGCGCGGCGCTGTTGTCCGAGGGGCCGTGGGGCATCGGCTGGCTGCGCCCGCAGGCGCTGTTCGGGATGGACGGGCTGGACCCGCTGGTGCATGCGATGGTGTTCTCGATGGCGGCCAACCTGCTGGGCTTCGTGGGGGTATCGCTGATGGGCTTTCCGGGGCCGATGGAGCGGTTGCAGGCGGCGCAATTCGTCAACGTGTTCGACCATTCGACCGCCGGGCAGGGCTGGAGCCAGGGCCGCGCCGAGGCCGAGGACCTGTTGTTGATGGCGCAGCGCATCCTGGGCCCGGACGAGGCGCAGGGGCTGTTCCAGCGCGCCGCCGCCGACCAGGGCAAGGGGGGATACCTGCCCGATATCACGCCGGAATTCCTGCAGCGGCTGGAACGCGAACTGGCCGGATCGGTGGGCGCGGCGACGGCCCATGCGATGGTGGGCCAGATCGTCGGGCGGTCGGCGGTGTCGGTCGAGGACCTGATGAAGGTCGCCGACGAGACCGCGCAGATGATGGAATATTCCAGCCAGCTGGAGGCCAAGTCCGAGGAACTGGCCCGCACCGCGCGGCAATTGCGCGAGGCCAACGAGAAGTTGACCGAACTGAGCGTGCAGAAGGACGCCTTCCTCAGCCAGATCAGCCACGAATTGCGCACGCCGATGACCTCGATCCGGGCGTTTTCGGAAATCCTGATGTCGGGCGAGGGGATGGGGGCCGAGGAATTGCGCAACTATTCCCGCATCATCCACGAGGAAAGCCTGCGCCTGACGCGGCTGCTGGACGATTTGCTGGACCTGTCGGTGCTGGAGAACGGGCAGGTGTCGCTGAACGCGCAGCCGGTGGCGCTGGCCGATCTGTTGGACCGGGCGGTGGCGGCCACCGGCAGCCTGCGCGGCGGGCTGGCGATCCGGCGCGACCCGGTGGCGGAACGGGTGGTTCTGACCACCGATGGCGACCGGCTGAGCCAGGTGTTCATCAACCTGATCTCGAACGCGCAGAAATACTGCGATGCCGAGGCGCCGGAACTGACGATCCGGGTGCGCGACGGGCGCGACGGGGTGGCGGTGGATTTCGTCGACAACGGCACCGGGATCCCCGAGAAAAGCCAGGCGATCATCTTCGAGAAATTCTCGCGCCTGTCGGACCCGCGCTCGGCCGGGGGGGCGGGGCTGGGCCTGGCGATCTGCCGCGAGATCATGGTGCGGCTGGGCGGGTCGATCGTCTATCTGCCGGGGCAGGGGGGCGCGGCGTTCCGGGTGAGCCTGCCGCGGGTCTGCGCCGAGGCGGCCTGAGCGGTCGCAACGCTTTTTAAACCTCGATCGTGCAAGACCTTTGGCAAAGGGTTACGGACGGTCGAGACATGACGGACGACGCGCATCGCGCGATACTCAGGCAGATTGTGGGCGAGGGCCGCGTGGCGATGCCGGACGGGGCAGCGCTTGCGTCGGGCACGGACGGGCGGTTCGCCCTGCGGCTGGAGGCGGCGCGCACGGTGCGCGACGATTTCGGCCTGACCGGTGTCGTCGAGGAGTGCCAGGCGCTGCACCCGCGGTTGGAGGACCTGGAACAGGAGGTGACGCGCGAGCGTCTGGCGGTGCTTTTGCAGGGCGGGAACGGGCGGCAGGGGCTGGCGGTCTACAGCCCCGAGCTGGCGCTTGCGCTGCTGGAATGGCGGCTGCTGGGCATGTTGTCCGCCGAGGCACCCGAGGCCCGGCCGCTGACCGCGACCGATGCCGCGATCCTGGCCGACCTGACCGATCCGCTGCTGACGCGGTTCGGCGCCGCGATGGCGGCCCGGCCGGGCTGTGACTGGGCGGTGGGGTACATGCAGGGTGCGACGGTCGAGGATCCCCGGCACGTGCCGCTGATTCTGCCCTCGGGCGGGTATCACGGGTTCCGCATCACGCTGCGCTTGGGCGAGGCGGGGCGCGGGGGCGAGCTGTTCCTGGCGGTTCCCGAAACCCATGCGCCCGCGCCGCCGAAACCCCGCAAAGAGGAGGGGCCGCCCTGGCCCGACGCGCTGAAGGTGGGCGTTCTGGGCGCGGAACTGGTGCTGAACGCGGTGCTGTGGCGCACGCGCCTGCCCGCCGCCGTGGTGGGGCGGCTGAAGCCGGGCGACCTGTTGCCGATGCCGGCCACCGCGCTGACCGAGGTGCGCCTGGAGGCGCCGGGCCGGGTCACGGTGGCCGAGGGGCGGCTGGGCCAGTCGAACGGCGAGCGTGCGATCAAGATCGACGGCGAGGACGGCGTGCTGGCGGGATTCGCGGCCCCCGCGCAGGCCGCGCCGGGCCTTGCGGCGCCCGCGCCGATGGCGCTGGCCGAGGCCGATCTTGCAGAGCCGGAGGAGCTGGCGCTGCCGGGCGCGGCGGCGTTCGACGCCGAGGCGACGGATTTCGACCCCGCGGCGGCGTTTCCCGTCGAAAGTGGCGAGTTCGACCCCGAAGCCGCGTTTTCACCGGAAAGCGCCGATTTCGGGGCCGATTTTCCGGGCCTGGCCGAAGGCTGAGCCGGCCCGCGCCCTACCGGCCGGCGGCCAGCGCGTCCAGCTGCGCCTTGAGCCCGGGAACCGCGAAGCCCGCCCTGGCGAGCGCGGCCATGATCTCGTCGGTGGGCCGCTCGCCGGCCTGGGCCAGCGCCCAGATCACCGACGAGCGGAACCCCGCGCGGCAATAGCCGAAATGCGGCCCCGGCAACTCGGTCAGCGCGCGGCGCTGGGCGGCGATGGTTTCGGGCGCAATGCCGTCATGGGTGACCTCGACCACGGCGAAGTCGAGCCCCGCCGCCCGCGCTGCCGCCTCCATGTCGGCGGCGCGCTCGCCCGGCGCGACCTCGGCATCGGGGCGGTTGCAGATCACCGTGCGGAAGCCCGCGGCCGCCAGCGCGGCCATGGCCGCGGTCGGCGGGTGCGGCGCGGCGGAGAACGCGTCGGTCAGTTGCACCATCGGCGGAAGCTCGCTCATTCCGGCCTCCGTTCGGGGCATGTGTCGTAAACCCTGCACATTTTCAGATCTCTCCCTGGAATCGTTCCAGACAATCAGGGCTTTCGCGGGGAGAATCAATGCCCGGACCCGAGATTGCGCGACGCGATTTGACGTGTGTCAAAGTCAGGATCGCCGCAGGGGTGCCATCGTCGCCAGCAGAGCGAACAGGAGACATCGATGGCATCGCTTCGCGACAGAAAGCGTCAGCTTCTGAACCGATTGGCCGAACTGGACCATCGCCTTCACGATATCGAGGCGGAACTGGACACGCACCAGTCGAAGGATTGGGGCGAACTCGCGGTGGAGCGCGAGGAAGACGAGGTGCTGGAAGGCATGGGCGCCTCGGGGCTGGCCGAAGTGAAGCAGATCAATGCAGCTCTCGCGCGAATCGAGGATGGCAGTTACGGTTATTGCGTGCGCTGTGGGGAAGAAATCGCCGCCGAACGGCTCGATCTTCTGCCGGCTACGCCATTTTGCCGCATCTGTGCGCGCTGACGACAGGTGTAGAGGGAACGACTGAAAAATGAGCAATATGAGCCAGACCAATCGCATGGCCGCATTTTCCAACAGCGCACTGCACGATGAAACACGGGCGATGATCCGGTCGCGGATCGAGTCGCTCTTGACCAGCGGGGCGGTGGCCAACCAGGTCAGCCGCCAGCTTGTGACCAAGGGCTGCCACAGCCCGTGGTCGGATGCGCCCGAGGCCGCGCCGACGCCCGGCGCACGTCCCGCGGAGAGAAGCAACCAGGGGAGGTGCGGATGGCGTTCGAACAGCTCAAGGCCGGGATCTATCTGATCCTCGAAGAGATCGAGAAACGGCCCGACGACCGGCACATCCTGCAGGAAGAGTTGCGCGAGAAGATCGCGGAACTGCGCGGTCTGGGCCTGCCGGTGCCCGAGGACATCCTGCGCCTGGAACAACGGCTCGAGGACGACGACTCGGACGATTTCTACGACAACATGCCGGTCTAGGACCGGCCGGCCGGCGTGCCGCGCGGGGTGTCCCGGCGGCGGCGCGCCCGCATCCCGCCTGACGTTACCCAGATATTGCGTTTCGCCCCGGTCTGTCCCCTAATGGTGCCCGGCGCCGGGGCCGTGCGCGCGCCCGGCCATGTGACAGGGGGACTGGGCAGATGACGGGTCTTGTGCAGCAGGAAGAGGCCGCGCCGGGCATCCGCCGGGTCGTGCTGGGCAATGGCGCGGCGAACCTGCTGACATCCGACATGCTGGCCGCGCTGGACGGCGCGCTGGCCGCGGCGCTGGCCGCGCCGGGGGTGCGGGCGGTGCTGATCGCATCGGCCGGGCGGGTGTTCTCGATGGGGCTGGGTCCGGAGGGGGCGGCGGGCGCGGGCGCGCTGGCGGCGATCTGCGCGCGGCTGGACCGGGCCGGGGTGCCGGTGGTCGCGCTGGTGGGCGGCATGGCGATGGGCGGGGGCTGCGAACTGGCGCTGGCCGCGCATTACCGGGTTGCGCTGCCGATGGCGCAGTTCGGCCTGCCCGAGATCGCGATCGGCCTGCCGCCGGGCGCGGGCAGCACGCAGCGGCTGCCGCGGATGGTGGCGCCCGCCGTGGCGCTGGAGCTGATGCTGTCCGGCCAGCCGTTTTCCGCGGCCAAGGCGCAGCGTGTCGGGCTGGTCGATGCGCTGGTCGATGGCAACCTGGAGGCGGCGGGGCTTCGGTTCGCGCAAGGGCTGATCGCCGAGCGGGCGGGGCCGCGGCCCGCGCCGGGCCGCGTATTGCCGCCCTTTGGGCGGTTGCATGCCGCGGTGGCCGAGCGGCGCGCGGGGCTGCCCGTGGATGGCCCGCTGGCGGCGCCCGGGCGCGTGCTGGATTGCGTCGATGCCGCGGCCATGCTGCCCTATGAGGCGGCGCTGGACTATGAGGCGGCCGCCTATGAGGATTGCCGCGACAGCCCGGTTCACCGCGCGCTGAGCCACCTTGCGCTGGGCGAGGCGGGGCTGCGGCGCCGCGTGGAGCGGTGGCAGGGCGAGGCGCGCGCCGTCACCTCTGTGGGCATCTGGGGCTGGGGCACCGGGGCGGCGGCGCTGGCGGCGGCGCTGTTGAGCGGGGGTGTCGCGGTGCGCATGGCCGCGCCCGACGAAGCGGCGCTGACCGAGGGGGTGGCCCGTGTCGACGGGCTTTTGACGGCGGCCTGCGCGGCGGGCAACGTGGGCGAGGCGGGGCGGCAGGCGCATTGGTCGCGTTTCGCCGGGGCCGAGGGGGTGGCCGGGTTGGCCCCGTGCGAGGTTCTGATCGAGGCGGGCGATGGCGCCTGGTCCGAGCATGAGCGGGCCTTTGCCGGGCTGGCGGGCATTGCCCGCCCGGGGGCGATCCTGATGGGGACCGGCGCGCTGGTCACGCCGGGGGCGCTGGCCGCGGGGGGGCAACGCCCGGCCGACACGATCTGGTTGAACCTGCCCGACCTGGTGCCCGCGGCGCGGCTGGCCGAACTGGTCTGCACGCCCGCCACCGCGCCCGAGGCACTGGCCACGGCGGGGGCACTGGTCGGCGCGATGCTGCGTACGCCGCTGGTGGCAATCGGCGAAAGCCCGGTTCTGGGCGTGCTGATCGGGGCGCTGGAGGCGGCGGATGCGCTGGTCGAGGAGGGCGCCTCGCCCTATGCGGTCGACCGGGCGATGCGGGACTGGGGGTTCGCCTATGGGCCCTACGAGATGGCCGACCGGCTGGGGCTGGAAACGCTGCTGGCGCTGCGCGCGGGGCTGCCCGGGGGCCGGGACCCCGAGACGCGCCCGATCCTTGTCGCGGGGCAGATGGTGGCCGAGGGGCGGCGCGGGCAGGCGGTCGGGCGGGGTTATTACGCCTATCCCGAGCCGGGCGAGCGGGGCGTGCCCGACCCCGAGCTTGAATGGCTGCTGGCCTCGGCGCGGCAGGTGCTGGGGTGCAGCCCGCGCGCGGTCGGGGCCGATGAAATCGCGGGCAAGCTGCTGGCCGGGATGGCGCAGGCGGGCGCGGGCCTGTTGCGGCGCGGCGTGGTGCGCCGGGCGGTCGAGATCGACCTGGCGATGGTCCTGGGCGCGGGTCTGGCCCGCTGGCGCGGCGGGCCGATGCGGGCCGCCGACGAACGCGGGATGCTGTGGCTGCGCCGCACGCTGCGGTCGCTGGCCGAGGGGCGCGGCGGCCCGACGATCTGGACGCCCGACCCGCTGATCGCGGAGCTGATCAAGCGCGGCCAGCGGTTCGGCGATGTCGGGGCGCGCGGCGCGCCCGCCGGTGTCAGCCCAGCGTGATGCCGATCACCACCATCATCAGCCCCAGCGCCGAGAGCCCCAGCGCGGCCATGTTCAGCGCGACCGCCCGTTGCAGACGGGCGCGCAGGGCGTCCTCGGCCAGGTTTGCGCGGCGCGCGGCGCGCACCTGCAGGATCACCCGGACGATCCCGGCCAGCCCGGCGAGCGACACCGCCGCCCCGATCCAGATCAGTATTTCCATCGCGACCTCCACCGCTGGACGCCCTCGCGCCTAGTCGATGGCGGCGGGCGGTGCAAGGGGCTTGCGGGCGCGCGGGGCGGGCGATAGGTCAGGCTTCCGATCCCAGCCCGAGAGGAGCCTTTGCCATGGACGAGACCTCTACCGTGACGTCGCCCGACGCCACCTATCGCGTCACCGCCGACGAGCTGCGCCAGTTCATCGAGCGGTTCGAGCGGCTGGAGGCCGAGAAGAAGGACATCGCCGAGCAGCAGAAAGAGGTGATGGCCGAGGCCAAGGCGCGCGGTTACGACACCAAGGTGATGCGCAAGGTCATCGCCCTGCGCAAGCGCGACCGCGACGACATCGCCGAGGAAGAGGCCGTGCTGGAGCTGTACAAGCAGGCGCTGGGCATGGCGTGACGCCCGGCGGGCGGGGCCGGTTCCGGGTCAGGCCGTGACCACCTCGACCCCCTCGATCGCCTCGATTTCGGAAAGGTCGGCCTCGTAGCGGTCGGTCAGTTCGTCGACCAGCGCGGCCGTCCAGCCCGGCGCGTCGAGTTCCTCTTCGACGGCGTCGGGCAGGGCGTACTTGTCCAGGAAGGCGGCCACGACGCGGCGGCGCTGGGCCTCGTTCACCGGCGGGTTCTCGGCCAGGTAGGCGGCCATCCGTTTCAGGCCCGCGGGCCGCATGATCGTGTCCAGCAGGTCGTCGGCGCCCCGCAGCGGCGTGCCCGGCGCGATGCCCGAGGCCCGTTCCAGCAACTCGGGCCAGATCAGCGGCGTGTCCTCGTTGCACCAGACCGTCAGGCGCGCCCGCGGATTGGCCTGCCGGATGCGCCGCACCATGTCCGACCAGGTCAGCGCGCGCGGCTCGATGCCGGCGATGAACCCCTCGAAATCCTTTTCGCGCGACCTGGCGAACAGCGCCGGGATGAAGGTGGCGGGATTGCGCAGGCCAAGGAAGAATTCGCAGGGTTCGTTGGGGAAAAGCTGTGCCAGCCAGTGCGATTTCTCGCCCGCCATCGGGTAAAGCATGTGCTGGCCCAGCACCTTTTGCGGCACGCAGAGGAAGGACTGGTTCACGAAGATCAGCCGCCGCGCCTCGTCCTCGTCCATCGCGGCATCGAGGATGATCTGCTGCATCTCGGGCGTCGCGGGCTTGCCCCGCAGCGAAACCAGCATTTCGCGCAGGATCGGGCGATAGCGGCTGGGCCCGGGCACGATGATCCCCTGTTTAGACAGGGTGCCGCGGTTTTTCAGCAGGCCTTTCAGAAGCCGGTCGTCGTCCGTGCAATGGGCGCCGATGTGGTAGACCAGTTCCATGCCGCCTGCGCCTGTTCTTCTTGTTCTGCCTGACCTTGGATTATACGAGCCATTCTGGACAGTAAAACGGCTTTCCTGTATCCGGGGTGTTATGGCTGAGCAAATCGCTCAAGTAAGGTCGGCGGCGGGGGGCGCGCGCATGCGCTGGCGGCTGTGGCTGGACCCGTGGTCGTTGGGCGCGGTGGTGATCGCGGCGCTGGTGCTGATGCCGATCCTGTCGGTGTTCTGGATCGCGCTGACCCCCGAGGAAAACATCTGGCCGCATCTCGCCTCGACCACGCTGCCGCGGTACCTGGGCAATACCGCGTTCCTGATGGTCGGGGTGGCGGGCCTGGCCGCGGCGGTGGGCGCGGGGGCGGCCTGGCTGGTGTCGATGTACCGGTTCCCCTTTGCGCGCTGGCTGGAATGGCTGTTGCTGCTGCCGCTGGCGATCCCGGCCTATGTGGGGGCCTATGCGCTGGTCGATTTCCTGGAATATGCCGGGCCGGTGCAGACGGGGCTGCGCGCGCTGTTCGGCTGGACCAGTGCGCAGGATTACTGGTTCCCCGAGATCCGGTCGCGGGGCGCGGCGGTGCTGGTGCTGGCGGCGGCGTTGTATCCGTATGTCTACCTGCTGTCGCGTGCGGCCTTCCGCGAACAGTCGGGCTGCGCCTACGAGGTGGCGCGCGCGCTGGGGGCGGGGCCGTTTTCGCTGTTCCGGCGGGTGGGGCTGCCGCTGGCCCGCCCGGCGATCGCGGCAGGCTCGGCCATCGTGATGATGGAAACGGTGAACGATTTCGGCGTGGTCGAGTTCTTTGCCGTGCAGACGCTGACCGCGGGGATCTTCTCGGTCTGGCTGGAAAGCGGCAACGCGGGCGGCGCGGCGCAGATCGCGGTGGTGATCCTGGTGCTGATCCTGGTGCTGGTCGCGCTGGAGAAGATCAGCCGGCGCAACCTGCGGTTCCACAACCTGGGCCGCCACCACCGCCCGCTGGTGCCGGTGCGTCTGACGGGCGTGGCGGGATGGGGCGCGACGCTGGCCTGCGCGCTGCCGGTGGCGCTGGGCTTCGTGCTGCCGGTGGGGGTGATCTCGGCCCATGCGCTGGCCAATGCCGAGGCCTGGACCGACCCGGGGTTGCTGCGCGCGCTGGGCAACACGCTGACGGTGGGCGGGCTGGCCGCGGTCGGCACGGTGGCGGCGGGGCTGTTCCTGGTCTACGGCGTGCGGCTGACCGGGCGCAGCCTGCCCAAGCTCTTGTTGCCGGTGACCACCATCGGCTATGCGGCGCCGGGCGCGGTGCTGGGCGTGGGGCTGCTGATCCCGATGGCCGCCGCCGACAACGCGCTGGCCGACGGGGTGCAGGGGCTGTTCGGGGTGGATATCGGCCTGGTGATGACCGGGTCGGCCTTTGCCATCGTCTATGCCTACGGCGTGCGGTTCTTCGCCATCGCCCAGGGGGCGGCGGACGCGGCGATGGGGCGGATCACGCCCAGCCTGCCGATGGCGGCACGGTCGCTGGGGCGCACGGCGCGCGGCACGCTGACGGCGGTCTACCTGCCGCTGATCCGCGCCTCGGTCGGCACCGCGCTGCTGCTGGTGTTCGTCGACTGCGTCAAGGAACTGCCGGCGACGCTGCTTCTGCGGCCGTTCAACTACAACACGCTGGCCACCCGGGTCTACGAGAAGGCGAGCCTGGAAAACCTGGGTGACGCCGCCCCCGCCGCCCTGCTGGTCAGCGCGGTGGGCCTGGTGGCGGTGGGCCTGCTGGCGCGCGCCAACCGCTGAGCGAAGGCCTTGCACGGGGCGGGACGTGCCGCTAGATCGTGGGGCGTGCCCCTATAGCTCAGCTGGTAGAGCATCTGATTTGTAATCAGAGGGTCGGGAGTTCGAGTCTCTCTGGGGGCACCATAATAATTTCGTAAGCGCATGTTCTAATTGGATTTTGTTGGGAAATTTTCTCGCCAACCCACCCTGTGGTCCCCCTTTGTCGGAAGGAAGGGAGCCCTGTTCGATCTAGCAGGGAAACGCTTGGGTGAGGGCCTGCCACACAGAAAACCGTGCTGTTTCGTGGCGAACGGCTGGGTGATCGGTCAGGTATTTTGTCACTACATCGCGTAGTTGTGCGTTACTCGCGTTGTATGGCACGCAATAGCCGATCAGGCTGTCCAAAAGGCCGTTGGTGTCCGGAGCGTCTTCCGCTACGCCAAGGCGGCTCGTGATGATGAATGCGCCGAATCTCTGGCCTTCAATCTGCCCGATGATGTAACCGATGCAGAAGCCTTCCATCGTGCCCTCTGACGAGGCGCAGGATTCAAGCAACTCGTTGCCGTCGATCTGTTGCGCTTCGGCGTATGAGGCAGTCATACCGTCAAGAGTGATGGCCATCGCGGATGCCAAAAGAATTCGGAATATCGTTTCAGGTAACATCTTTGACAATCACCTATGCGTGCTCATGTGGCGCCCTCGCCAAGCCCTGTAGCCCTTGGGAACCTTGAGGATAGCAGTTAGGCGAATTGAATCGCTTTGCGGTGTCATGCCTCGCCCAGCGCCGCCGCTGCGCCTCGGCTATCCGCTCGCGGCCCTCTTGCGTCTTGGGTGCGGTGGACAGCCCCCCGTGCATCTTGCACCGCGTCTTTCCCGGCAGGGTCTTTGCGCGGCATGGCGTGCCCTTCCTGGTTTGAGCGCCGCACCTCTTGGGGGCTTGCCCGCTTTCCGTATCGACTGAGACCCCGTCCCGCGCGCGCGGCGGTGTGCGCGTGAAATGCAGGTTTTTCCTAGCAACTGCGACCCCCGTCCCGCGCGCCTTGCGCCGGGCCTTACCGAAGTCCTGAGCCTAGAGCACTCGGACGGTGAAGGCCTCTCCCTGCGGCGCAAGTTCATGGACGTGGGGTTACCTTCTACCAGGCCGCCGTGCGGTCCTGTGCAAAGGAAGCCGAACGGAACACCTCGACGCTCGGGGGACACCGCTGTTTTGCGTTCCAATGAAGGCCGAGGACGCCCCACCGTTCTTTTCGGCAATGGCGCATCTTTTTTCGCGTCCGGTGTTGTGCCGGTTGGCGGAGGGATCGGTCGAGGCGCCGGGGGAGGGGGCGCGGGGGTGGTTGTTCTGCGTGGGGGGCGCGCCTTGCGAAATTCGGAAAAGGGGCGCCCG
>NZ_SLXP01000022.1 GCF_004343075.1 Rhodovulum marinum | reverse complement strand
CCAAGCCGGGGGGCGGTGAGCAACGCGGGTTTAGGACAAGGGTTTTGTCCCTCCTAACCCCCTGATCTCCGGGACAAAGCGCGATCAGAGCCAAAAACGACCGTTTTTGTCCCCGCATGGACGGAGTCCCCCACGTGCACCAAGCTTCCGACGACACGGCAGCCCAAGAGGCTGCCGCATTTCCACGTCAGAAAGTTCTTACTTTCGGTCGAGCCACTTGGCGATGAAGTGCCAAACGGCACTCGCCAAGAGGCTGCCGAGAAAGCCAGTTATAAAGGCTTCGGCCATTTTCCAAGGTTGGAGAAGATACGTTCGTGAGATAACAGTCTTATCCAACCATTCGAAAGTGCACCTCTCGGTGACGGGCTGCGCGGTGCAGTCTTCGGTCCGCAACTCGATATGGTCCGCCAAGGCGGAGCCGCCGCTTACGCGGCGACCCCTTCCTTGCTCTGTTCAGTGTTGGTTTGCAGGCCGTGCAGATAGTCTGCGGCGCGCTGCGCGTGGGCGGCGGCGGAGAAGATCGCCCGCTTGTCCTCTTTCAGGACCTTCAGCCAGTGCTGGATATAGGCGGCGTGGTCCTCGCCCGGTTCCGGGATCAGCGCCAGGTCGGCGCAGAGAAACGCCGCGCCCAGCTCGGCGACCAGCTCCTCGCGGGCGTAGCCTTCATCGCCCCAGCGCTTCCACCCGAAATCCCGGTCCAGCCGGTCCTTGTGCTTCGTCCAGTGGGTCAGCTCGTGGGCCAGGGTGGCGTAGTAGGCCTCGGGGCTGCGAAAGCTCTCGAAGACCGGCATCTGCACATGATCGGTCCCGCTGGTGTAGTGCGCGCTGTTCCCGCCATGGCGAATATCGGCCCTCGTGTTGGCGAAGAATTCTTCCGCATGCGCGATCCGCTGCGCAGGGTCGATGACGGGCTCGGGCTTGGCGTAGTAGTGTTCGGGCAGCCCTTCGATCTGCTCAACATTGAAGACGGTATAGCCCTTCATGAAGGGGATTTGCCGCTCTTCCTCCTCGCCGTTCTCCTGCTCCTCGGTCTTTGTGATGGTGCTGGCATAGACGACCAGATTGCCGCGCTCGCCCTTGCGCACATGTGCGCCGAGTTCCTTGGCCTGTTTGAAGGTCATCCAGTGCGGGGAGAGATACCCGGCCTCGACCGCCGCGCCCCAGAGCATCAGGACGTTGATCCCGTTATAGGGCACCCCGTTATGGCGCAGGGGCCGCACGATCCGCCCTTCCATGTTTCCGGCGGACCATGGCTTGAGCCATGTGAGTTTGCCCTTCTCCAGATCGGCAATAATCTTGTCGGTCACTTTCTGATAAATATCGTGTTTCATTGGCTTTTTCCTTTCTTTGATAGCCGGTTGCGCCTGCAACCGGACTAGGCCCGCGCCAATGAGCGGGGGGACGGCTGTCCAGACCGGACGCCGTGGAGGGGGATCACCCGGCCTGCACGACGACGAGGAACGAGGAGGAGGAAGGTTGGGGAGACCACGGCGGCCGCCCGAGGCCACGGGCCGAGGGCCTGGTCTTGACGGCACGGGGGCCGCAGGCCCCAAAACAAGGGAATTCAGGCGTCAGCCCCTCAGGGCTGGCCGTGTTCTGAAATGCGCAAGGGATGGAAGCCGGATGGCCGAGACCTGTCGTCGCCGAAGGCGATGGCGAGGGCTCGGTTCACGACAGCCCGGCCCCGCAAGGGGCTGCGCCGATGGGTGGTCGGCCTAAACGCTGCTTAGCGGGACGTATTCTGGAAACAGAGTCCTGTGGTGAATTTCTCAGACGGCACCACGGCGCCTGGAAGATGCGCCTCGTTTGAACGGCCCATGACGTGCGCTGTCGCAGCCTGGGGCTCTCCAGTTTCAAGGACGCTGCGCGCAACAGCGGCATCGACGAAGGCAAGCGCTGCGGTCCTTCCTTGTCCGATACCCTCCGAACAGGGAGCAATCAGCGCCGTGTCGCTTACAGTGTCGGTAAATCGATCCAGCGCTGTCGCTGGGTCAGTGCCCAGGCTTTCATCGCCCATGAAAGTTGTGATTTCGCCAGTATCAGTCATATCAATGTCCTCAGATTATTAAATGTCTGACAACTATATATTATTTTGGGAACACTCTGCAAATTTTGCCCCTCATTCGCGGCTCGCTTGGCAGTTGTACCCTTGCGAAACACTCTGTGGCGGGCATCATCGATCTCAGCGATTCATCTTGCCTCAGATCAAGCGGACGCATGATAATGCATATTTTTTACTCATCTTTAGGTGCCGTATTCCTTTTCCTAGCAACGTACCAGAGCGCGCAAGCGTGCGATGAGTACTTCGACATGGACCCAAAGGCGGCGGCAAACATGATTTCCGCCGTTAAGACGGCAACATCAGAGGACGCCGAAACGATCTTGGCGTATCACCGCGTCCTTTGCTCATTCGACCCGACAACCCGGTTGATGGCGCGAAGCGCGGGGCGTGAATCGAAGGTTCCTGCGATCCAGCATGCCGCGATTTTGGCAAGCATTATGGAGAAGGAGTCTTTGGTCTTCTCCACATATGACCCTGGCGACCTGTCCCCAGCCCAAGTGGAGTACGTCAGGAACAATCCGCTTATCTCTTACGGTATCAGAGGTAAGGACATGACCAGAGGGTGCATCTCGTTCAACGCCCCGAGTTGTGAAACCGAGATTGCAAGCATTTCCGGGCTTGATCTCGACCTTACGACATCGCGGTCAGTCGCAAAGCTCCGTCTGCAAGAAGACGGCGTCATGCGGGGGATGTGGTCGGAACTGAAAAGGGGAAAACCCGTAATCAGTGTTCCCGTCGAGCTTCGCCTCGACTAGCCCTGACAGGCTTCTTGGGAGGCTGCCTTGCGCGGGATACAGGGAGGATATGCGATGCGGAAAATCATTGCCAGGATTTGCGCAGGATTGGGACTTTTCCTGAGCGGCACTTTTGCAAGCGCGGAGACCGTGGAAGGGACGTGGACCGGCACTTATCAGTGTGGACAAGGTATCACGGGCGTTGAGCTCACCATCACGAGCGAGGGCATGGCGCTCGGCCGCATTGGGGGGACGTTTCGCTTCTACCCGGAGGCCTCGAACCCCGATGCCCCGGAAGGCAAGTTCGCGTTCGTTGGCCGGATATCCCAGGATGAACGCAGCTTCACGGCCGATCTCTCGCACTGGATACAACGCCCTCCTGGTATCATAGCCCGTTCGTTTGAAGCTCAGCTTTCCGGCGATGGCAAAAGGTTGGTCGGACGGATCAACCACCCAACCTGTAGCACTCTGAGCGTCACGAAAACCGCAGAGCCCAGAGCAAACAGTCCGCTCGCGTTCCTGACCCCCGATACCGGGGAGAAAAGCGTTGCTGAAGCTTGCCTGAATTTGGATATGTCAGACGCGGCAGCAGTATACGACTGTATATCTTTGGCAGGGTTTACAAATGCAAGTCCTTTTGATCGCTGCGAAAGCGTTACTGGCAAGGTTCTTTCTGCGATACGAGAAGCGTATAAGGCTCAGGGTGTTATTTCCGGCACCCCATACCATTTTGGTGGCGGGCAGTACAACAGACCTGCCGATGCCGTTTTGCCAAGCTGCGAGGTCGTGGCAAAGGTAGTCTACGATTTAGCGGGGCAAGAGCCCTATTGGACACCTTGTCTAAGCTACGATCCCGCAAACAAGGCAGAACATTTCAAAGACTGTGTGATGGCGTATCTGACGGGTCGAGAGAACCGTGACGAGAACGGTGCCGTTCAGTTCTTTCAATCGGCAGGGTGTGACCAGCTTAAGCGTATCTATTTTCAGCTGGCAATGCCGGACGCGTATGAAGGAAAACTCTGGCCGAATGGTCAAATCCTGAGACTGCCCGAGAATATCGAGGACATCGACTGCCTGGAGATTGCCGGGATCGAGTTCTGAGCTGTGCGCTACGTGATCGTCATTTTATTTTGGGTTTGGCCCTTACTCGGCGTTGCTCTCCCAGCCCACGCCGCCCCATACCTCAACCTGGAGTTCGAGCACAACTCCTGCACCACGCTCTACGATAACCTGCGTGAACAAGGGGCTATCACGGATGGGAGCATCGATTGCGGTGACGTCGCTGCCGCTCTGACAGGGACAACAGGCAAATACCCGTTCTGGCTGGGGTGCCTCGGCTACGGAGACATGCCCGCGACCGCACATTTGGCACGGTGCGTCATGCTCTCCGCCGAGGTCCAGACGGATGCCCCTCCCCTGAACAAGCTAGAAGCGTGCGAGCAGATCATTGGGTTCTATGAAACGAACTTGCGCGCGTCCCAGATCGGAGACCAACTGCCGCCGGGATACACGCGTCCAACCTGCGCGCAGGCCGAAGAAGCCCGCCTCGTCTGGACGGGCAACCGGCCAGCTTGGCTGAGATGCAGGGGATACGATCGCGCAAACGAAGAGGCACACGCCGCTACCTGCCTACTGGGCGAGAGCCGCCTGGATCGCCTCGATAGCTGCAAAAAGGTTCGGAGCCTCTATGAAGAACGGCTCATCGCCGCCTACGGCCAGAAACCAGAAGGATACCGGCCGATACGCTGCAGTAACGTCGAAGAGATCGTCAACCAGGCGACAGCAACCCTGGAAAAGCTCCGATCGGAACAGAGAAGCGCCCAGCTTCGCGCGGCATCACAGCGCGTGCGTCTCCGCCGCCCAACACCCCAGATCAATATGGAGCAATTGATTAAGGGCTTCCTCCTGCTCAAACTCCAGGCCGAGACCGCCCTCGCTGGCGTCACGCTTCCAGACGGCGCCGAAATCGCCGCCGCGGCAAGCGGAATTAACGCGCGGGTCCGGGACGGCTTGCCAGTGCTCAAAGACAGGGAGGAGCTTTCATCTGCGAGCCAGAACTTCTTCAGGCGGGACCTGGAAGTTTCAGCGGTAGATGTTGAGACAGGTCAGCAGCCGCAGCACCAGCTTCTAATGCCGGGACGATGAGCACCGATGCGCGTAATTTTGGCCGTCGCTCTGCTCGTTTACGTGGCGACTGCTCTGATCGTCAACTCCATGATTGTGAACGCGGCCACCTACGATGTCGCCCTCATCAGCCAGGTCATCGTCGCGCAACTACAGACCTTCTCGGAATTCGTCACGGCCCTCGGCCTGTCCCTGTTCGCCTTGAGATATTATGTCTCGCGCCTGCCGGACCCGGACGTTGTCTCAAAGCGAAGGCTCCTGGCCTGTGTCGGCATCGCCGCGCTCGCCTTCATGGTCCTTCTGCCCGCCCAGCAACGGGCGATGAAAGGACTGATCTGGCTCGCACCTGAGGGGATGAGGCGTGACGCTCTGGTTCTGTCCGTAACCAACTATGGCGTCCTCACGGGAGATGTGGGGATACCCCAACTCGCAATCTCACGGGAAGACATCCGGACACCACCCGTTCAGACCCTCTTTCCCCTCCTCAATCCTGTGCTGCTCTTCAGTGACGGGTACGAAGCCGCCCGAGAGGACGTCGAGCCGATTGGCCGGATCATCCTGAATAACGACCTTGCCCGGAACCACGAGATCGTCGGCGCGGGTTTCAACGGGGCAATGGAGGCAAGCTGTCTTGCCCTGCAAAAGCTCTATACCGATTACTCCCGGGCCTCCGACGAGACAGCCCGGGACTTCAACCGCAGCAGCGACAAACAGGCGGTTCGCCAGCAGTGGTTCGGGAAGGTCGATCGGCTGTTCGAAGAGGGCGCGGATATCGTCCCGCAGCTCGGAGAAGACGCGTTCATCTCGCACCCTGTCGTGCAAGCCAAAATCCGCAACACTGTTGAAACCAACCTTCGGGCGGTCCCGGTCCCGGATGTCCTGAAAGTGCTCGGCAGTACTGACGAACTGGCCGAGTACACCCGGTCCCACATGGCAGCGCGCGTGACAAACCCGTGCGCCACAACCTGGAACAGCTTCATCGCGGCCGGGCACAAGGACATGCTCGTGGAGGACCTTGTCGGCTACTATTCTCGTCTTGTCCGCGAAGATTACCAACGCCTTGGTCGCTCCGGCGACCTGAGCCGGTTCGGCGAAGGCGTCATGTTGTTCGCCTTTGCCCCGGCCATCGGGGTGGCGATGACCTGGTTCGTTGCAAGCCTCCAGTTTCTCGTGGCCTTCTCTCTTCTCACCAGGCGCTTCCTGGTCCTTCCGCGCCCGGCACATCTGGCCATGGTCGCCGTGGTGTCCGGTGCCATTCTCATCATGCCGATCGCGCTGCGTTCCGCTGCGGAACAGACCCGCCCCGGACTGGAAGAGCGTTTCGAGATCATGCGCGACTTGTGGGGGCCATGGGGCACGCCCCTCGCCGCCACCCTGCGCTCCCTGATCCGCGCAGAGGAACGCGTCTATCCCGTCGGCAAAGCGGTTCGCTGCGCCACGCCGCTTCGGGCCTTTGACATGTTCGGCGAAGACTGCCGAGGGGGCCCGGAACCGGTTGAGGCCCGCGCCGGATCGACCTACCGCTCATTCTCCTGATCTCCCCGGTCTTCAATACCGGGGCCCGCTGATCGCTGGAGACGCTCAAGCCTGATTTCGTCTTCGGTTCTTTCTTCGAGCCTGACCCAGCGGTCATCTTTCTCACCATTGGTGAGTTCCAGTGTATGCATGCCCTCTTCCGTGTTGATGAAGTCTTCTGTCAGTCTTGTAAGCCGCTTTCGTTCAAGTTTGTCGGGCACCTGTGCCGCACGGATGTGCTCACCTGCTTCAGAGAGCCTACTGGCGATAAATGAATTACAGCTCCGCCGTGCCTTATCGTCCGCGATTTTATCCAACTCCTTCGCAGCCAAGAACTCGAGCTCCATCCTGTGCTGGATTTCCGGATCACTGATCGAGAATATTTTGTTCTTTACCCGCTCACGCTGCTCAATTTGCGCTTGCGTATCAAACTCTGATATAATGTCTTTTTCAGGAATGATAGAAACCATGGATATTGAAAAACCCGTAACGCCAGGGCGCTTTCTCTTGCAGCTAAAAACATTCTGCGAGAAGGCGCTTGAAGAGGCCGAGACAAGGCATGACCTCAACCCCCAGGCTCTTGGGGTTATCCTCCTTCAGCTAAGCCTCGATATGACACGTTCGGGAGGCGTCGAGTGCTATCACAACCATCTCCACTACATGAAAAACACCGCCGCGGAGAAGTTCGAAGAACTTCAGCGGGATTTCGGCCACGACCTTGACCTGGATGACCCTACAACGGGCAAGGTCCCGAAGCTACACGATACCATCCAGTGACCGGAACAACAGTCCCGGTGCGTCCGGGGACGGCCAAGGGATGAAAACCGGTCCGCAGGAGGCCCCGCAGTTGCTAGAAGGGGAACAGGTAACGTGGTGGGCGGCAATCGATGGCGGAATTCGATCCCAACAGCAGCGAGGTGAACCCGCGCGGAGAGGACGGCCCGGCGACCGAGCGCGCGGAGAGCACAGCGGAGCCGGACAGCTCGCATGCGTCCTGGAGAAAGCGGTTCCTCACGCTCTTCGACCTCAAGATCACACGTTTCCTTGGCCTTTGGGCGATCATAACCGTCCTGCTGATCGAGTTTGCGCAGCTTCTCGGCAGACCGATCGATTTCCGGGCGAACCCTTCCGGCGTACTCGCTGTCACGTTCGTTGCCGCGATTGTGGTCCGCTACCTCTCCGGCAGGAAGATCACCTCGACCGGCATACTCGCACTGGCAGATGTCATGGCCCGGCTCCTTCACCCGGTCCGGCGTTTGCTTGGCACGGCCTGGACCTTCCTGCTTCTAGGCTTCGTCCTCGTCTTCGTCACTCAGTGCTCGCAGAACCCAGGCATGCCCGTCGAGAACATCTTCATCCTTGCGATAGACAGGTACTGGACCTGGCTACAGGCGGCCTTCCAGAAGCTATTCTGGTACTTCGGGTGGAGTTGAAGATCGGCTCTCAATCCACTTGACCCGTCCATCATTTGCAGCGGCGGTGCGGTCTTCGGCAAGACTGCTGTTCAGGTAAACATTGCAGCCATGGTGGACCTTGCGCCGCTTCGTGATGCTCTCGGCTTCCCACCTCACCCAGTCATCGATCAGGAGGATGAAGTACTCCGATATGCGGCTCCAGTCCTCGTACCGGGAGTTTGCGAAGTGGTGGATGATGTACCCGGCCGTCACGCTGCGACGATCAGAGAGCCAATCGAGCAGGCGCCAGTAGTATTTCGGCATCGTCACGCGGACGCCTCTGTGACGGCCCGGAACCGGGTAGTAGTTCTTTATCTCGACATCATCGTCTTCATGTCTGGGTAAAAAGTCGTCAATCATTCAAATCCTTAGGCTAACTAGATCGGTCAAAATCGCCTTTCAGATTATCACTCTGCCGCTCTTCTTGTCGAATTTCGCTGCGTTCGATCGTGTACTTCAGTGCCCGCTCAGCTTCTTCAAGCTGCCGCTGCGCCTCCTGTGCCTCGATCTCCAGCCTCGTGAAGGCCTTGTCTTCGGACCCAATCGGCGGGTCCAACGTCAGTTCCGGCGGATCGGCAGCCCTCGTTTCCTGGGTGTCCCCCTGCTCCTCTTCCGCCTGCCGGTCAGCGATCTTCTTCTCTTCCTTCTCGATCTGGTCCAGGGCTGAGGGCGGGTACAAGTCCTTCATGTCGAAATCGCTCTTATCCTTGCCGGCCATGCGAAATCCCCTCAGGATATGCTGAAAACATATGGAAAATAGCATCTGCACGGCCTGACATGAAGTTTCCGCGGGGCAATCCAGACCAGGTGAACACGGAAGCCCCGCTTGCAACCGGCGGCTGGGGCCGGATCAAGGGGGAGTTCCGCCCGGGCGATATATGGATTGGCAGAACCGAAGAGGGTACGCCGGTTGGCTATCACGATGACCGGCACATGGTTACAATTGCGGGCAGCCGGGCGGGCAAGGGCCGGTCCTGCATCATCCCGAACCTCTGTCTCTGGCCGCAAAGCTGCGTCGTCATCGATCCCAAGGGCGAGAACGCCTATCACACCGCAGCACCCCGTGCGCGAAAAGCCGGGCACACGGTCGCAGTGCTTGATCCGTTCAACGAGTCGGGCGTGCCAGAGGAGTTGAAGACTACGTTCAATCCGCTCGACCTCATCGATGACGGCAGGCCCGATGGCAATCCCGATGCGATCGATGACGCTGCCTTGATCGCCGACGCTCTGGTCGTGGCGTCGGATGAGAGGGACGCACATTGGGACGAGTCCGCCCGGGCCTTCATCGAAGCTCTGATCCTGTATGTGTGCGCCCGGGAAAGACCGGAGAGCGGACAAAGAGACCTGATCCGGGTCCGTGATCTCCTGATGCGGGGTGCTGTTGATATCGCCCGGCGGACAAAGGACCTGGCCGAACAGAGAGAAAAACCTCTTTCCGATTCACAGATCGATCCGTTCGCGATTCTCCTGAACGAGATGGAACATAGCACCGCCTTTGACGGCGTTATCGCCGGTGCCGCCGCGGCACTCCGGCAGATTGGCGAGCGGGAACGGGGCAGCATCCTCAGTACGGCGCGGCGGAACACGAAGTTCCTGGATAGCCCGGCAATGCGGGCAACACTGCGCCGCTCCGCCTTCGATCCCGCAACCCTCAAGACCTCCCCCGGGGGAGTGTCGCTCTACCTGTGCCTTCCAGCCAGACGGCTCGCCTCTCATGCGCGCTGGCTGCGCCTGGTCATCAACCTGACGCTCTCACGCATGGAAGCGCTGGGAAAGCGCGATGACGGGAAACCGGTGCTCTTCGTCCTCGATGAGTTTGCCGTTCTTGGCCACATGGCCAGCCTGGAGAAGGCGGCTGGCCTTATGGCGGGCTATGGCGTGAAGCTCTGGACGATCCTGCAAGACCTGACCCAGCTCCAGAGGCACTATGAGGCGAGCTGGGAAACTTTCCTTGGCAATGCCGGGCTTCTCCAGTTCTTCGGCAATACCGATCTGACAACGCTCAAGCATATCTCCGAGCGACTTGGAGAGGTCGAAATCATCCGCATCCTGGAGAACACCTCCAGCACCCGGCAGAGCGGCCAGTCGGACATGCCGGAGCTTCAGCAGCTCTCAGCGCGCAAGCAACACGGTCTCCTGGGCGCTTTCGCGAAATCGGAAACCCCCTCAGAGTCCGTTTCTTACAGTTCCACCCAAACCGAGAGCATACAGCGTAGTCCGCTCCTAACCCCCGAAGAGGTGGCGCGCTTCTTTCCCCGACAGGGCAACTGGCAGGCGGTCTTTCTTGCCGGGTTCCGGCCGATCGCACTCAAACGCACCAACTACGACGAAGACGCGGCTTTCGACGGCCTTTTTGTTCCCTAGTCTCTACCTTTCATGCTCCGGTCCGGGAGACATACGGCCGCTTCGGGCATGGATCATTCTCAAAGAGCGCTCCGCGCTCTCATTGTCCTGTTCCACAGCCACGGAGAAGCCGCGCGGCCTGTCCGTTTTGTAGGACTTCCAGCCCTCGCGCTCACGCCGGGCGCGCGCGTTGTCGATGCGCATTTCCAGCTCCTGCGCCCGGCGGCGCTCATCGGCCAGGAAATCCGCCCGCTGCGCCTCCAGCTTCAGCGTCAGCGCCTTCAGGGCTTCCTGGTGCCGGTGCCGGGCCGCGGCAATGGTCTTCTGTAGGGCGTCCCTCTGGGCGGCATCCCGCGCCTTCCGGCCCGTAAGCTTGTGCCAGAACCCCTTAATCCCGCCGACCGCCAGCGCCGCTTCGACCTTCTCCAGACGTGCTTGGGTGCGGCTGGTGTCATAGGTCCGGGCAAGCCGGGTCTCGATCAGCTCCTGTTGCGCGGCCTGGGACCGCTCCAAGCGCTGCTTGCGCGTCTGCTTCTCCTGGTCGAGCCCGGCCTTCTTCCGCTCCGCCCATTCCTGGAAGCGCCGCTTCTCGCGAAGGTGCGTTGCCTCCGCCTTGCGCTTCTCCCGCCAGTCCGAAAACTGCTCGGCATTCCGTCTCCGGCTTTCGAGATCGATCACCCGGTCGCCCTGGTCGCGCCGCCGGTTGTTCTCGATCCGCCGGTGACAATGGATGCCGTGCTCCTTCTCGTATGCCTCTGCCCACCTGGACAGGGCCAGGCGGGATTTCGAGAGCGGGGCCGCCTTCCCGTTCTCGGGGTTCACCCGGTTCACGATGATATGGACATGCGCCTTGTCCGTGTCGTCGTGGCCGATGAACACCGCTTCATGATCGGCAAGGCCAAGCGCCTTAACGGCGCTCCGGGCCGTCTCGATCATGTGCTTATGATCCGGCTGCTCGCCCGGGGCCCATGACAGCATGAAGGTATGAACGGGCTTCTCCAGCTTGCGCCCGGTCGCCTTCACGCCAGCCGCCGCCTTTAGCTCCGCCTGGTGCTTTGCCGTCCACGCCATGACCTTCATCGCCGTCTCGGCATTATCGGTCAGAAGGTTCTCGGTGTGGGTAAAGGCAACCCGCTCGTCCGTATCTGCATTGCGATCATGCAGGTAGTAGAGCCCGGCACCTGCGAAGGAGCTGCCGCCGCCCGTATCGCGCGCAATCATGGCCCCGGATCGCTATCGACCGCCTGGTCGATCAGCGCCTCGATCCGGGTGCAGAGATGCCGGAGATAATCCGGGTCGTGATGGCCGCGCCGGTGCTGTTCACGGGCGAGCTGGTTGAGATTGACCCCGATCCGGCGGAGCTGGTCGAGGGTCGCGAAATCCGGCTCCCGCTTCGTGACCACCTGCACCTTGCCCTTGAGCGCCATCATGCGGGCATAGGCTCCGACAGAAAGCCCCGCCGCCTTCGCCCGCGCCCCAAGTGCTTCAGCATCCGGGGCGCTCAGGCGGAAGGCAACGCGAAGATCGCGTTTCTCCTGCGGGGCTTTTTTCGGTCGGGCCATGGCGGTCTCCACGGGCAAATCAAGCAGGTGCACAGCGGGTCAGGCGGCGGCGCATGGGGGTTCAAAGGGGGGTGGCACCGCCCCCTTGCCAGAGTTTTTGTCACACAAAAACACATCTGGCTACTCTGCACCTCTAAAGTCTGCCATAAAGACCGAACGGCCTCTATGATTCGATGACGTGACCCACTTTTGCTGTGGATAAATGCTGCCATCGGAGCGGGCTCAGACCTCTACCGAAAGGCATGATGTGGCAAACCGGGTCTACTCTCCTGAAGATTGGGAAACCGATGTCACCCCGCGGGACATCTTCGATCTGCCAATCCCCGACCAGGTCGAGTTCATCACGCTGTGGTTCCGGGCGCTGTTCGAAGACCCGCAGAACGAGATGCCCTACGCGGACAAGGAAGACCCCGGTGACTCTGCCTATCGCTATCCGTGGGGCGGCCCCTTCGATGCCAGGGACGAGATCGGCGACCACTTCGGCGGGCTGGCCTCCGAGGAAGCCATCGAGGCGGCGATCGAGGAGGTCGAAAGGGACGGAATTATCGAATGGGCGCCAGGCCCAAACCATCCTGAGCGTCGCGCTCTTGAAGCTGAAGCGATGGAAGACGACGCTTGGGATACGCCGCCCCCTACCCTGCAAGAAATCCAGCAGCGGCTTGATGCTGGCGTTGTCCCTTCCTTCGGGGACCCCTTCGAGCGCCAGCAGCGTGACGCCCTTCGTCGCGAGCTGGCGGAGCTGCGCACCCTCCTCACGCACCCCACGCCACAGCATGGCGGGATGGGGCACAACAGGCCGCCGGAGAGTCTTACCCTCGATGTCGAGGTAAAGGTTGAGGTCATTCAAGCTATCGACCGCATGGACTCAGAGCTGGCCAGGGAAGAGCCCGATCTTGGTGTCATTGCGCGGGCGGTCGGAACGCTGAAGAAAATCGTCGTGGCCGGAGCAGCACTGACCGCGGGCGGGTTCATGGCCGCTGCCGGTACCGATCTCTACGCCAAGGTTGCGGATGGTACTGTCTGGGCGAGGATCAACAGCGTTGCCGATTCCACGCTGGAATGGCTGAACACCGTGACCCTCCCCTTCTAGCTGTCCCCTGCCCTATGTGCGACCCGGGCTGTTGTCCCGCGCTTGTGCTTCCATGACCCGTAAGCGGAAAATGCGCCGCCTTCGGCGACACCCTATTGAAAGCGGCCCTATGGGCCGCGTGGGGGCTCTGCCCCCCTGCCCTATCGGGCATTCCCCCCGGGATATTTGTGGAACAAAGATAGGCTGTGGTATGATCCTCTCACGGTACAGGCGGGGACGCCGATGACCGTGAACGGAGATAGACTCCAAGCGCCCTTCTCTACCACGGAGAGGGGCGTTTTTCATAAGTCGCCGCCTTCTGACACAGGCTCCGTTTCATTGCCGAGAAAAGACGATGTACTCGCTCGCACGGAGCATCGAGGTCATGCCTAACTGGTCAGTCTTGGGTGTTTAATATGTGTTTATAAGAGTGTTTAGGGATTCTGCTGGTCGAAAATAACATTCTATAACAACAGGTTAACCCCTTTTTTCCTGGAGGGAGCGTGTGTGAATCCCGACTCAACCGTGTGTGAATCCCGAAAGAGTGTGTGTGTTTCCCGAAATCGTGGAAAAGTTATCCACAGGAAATCTTGATCGGAAAAACAGCGTGTTAGGGTATGGAATGGGGCTTCATGCCTGTGTTTGAGGTCGCCTCTGTGGCTGAAAGGGGCTCTGAAGGGCACTCAGCCGTGTGTGATTCCCGAAAAACTGCTTGCTAAGTGTGTGTGATTCCCGAAAGATTGGGGAAGCGTGTGTGTTTCCCGATACCTTACCCACGCACGCCTGGACGCGATGACTCAAGAGCACCTGAAACCGATCAAGCACCCGCAGGGCGACCTCTTCGTCTGTGACATCACCGATGTCATCCTGAAGGATGATCTCGCGTCGATGGAACACCCCTTCTATTCCCTGTCGAAGAAGCCGGACCGGGAACCGAGACGCTACGAGTACGGGGACAAGTGGATCGAGTTCCGCCCCAGCATCAAGGGCTTGCCAACGATCTACGACAAGGACCTCATCATCTACGCGATCTCGCAACTGATCGCAGGGATGAAGGAAGGGCGTCCGCTGTCCAAGCGCGTGCAGATTGACCCCTACGCGTTCCTGGTCTTCACGCAGCGCGGCGTTGGCGGTCGGGATTACGATGCCTTGTGTGACTCGCTCGACCGGATCGACGGCACCCGCTTCCGGACCAATATCCTCTTCGAGGGCACCCGCACCGACGAATGGATGGGAATCATTGACGGGGCCAAGCTGGAGACGGACGAACGGACCGGGAAGATCAGATCGCTTGAACTGAAGCTCTCCGACATGGTGGTGGAGACGGTCGAGCGCATGCAGGTGTTGACCCTGCACCGCGACTATTTCCGCCTGTCCCGCCCTATCGAGCGCCGTATCTATGAAATTGCCCGCAAGGCGGTCGGACATGATCGGAGCTGGTCGTTCCTGATGCCGACGCTGCACCAGAAAAGCGGATCGAAAGGCTCGCTCCGGGAGTTTCGGCGGCAGATGAAGCCCATCATCGAGAGCGACTTCCTACCGGACTACCGGATCGAATACGACGAGGAGAGCGACAAGGTGACGTTTATCAACCGTCAGTTTGACGCGAGCGAAGAGAAAGCCCCCTCCCCTGCCCTTCCGGCCGCCTCATTGCGATTGAGGCCCGATACGTTTGAGGCGGCCAGGCGTCATGCGCCTGGATGGGACATCTACCTGCTTGAAAACGAATGGCGTTCCTGGCTGCGCAGTAGCGAGATCGAGCCCAAGCACCCCGACCGGCACTTCCTCAAGTTCTGCCAGAGCTGGTTCGAGAAGCGCGGGCGGCCTTAGGTGTCTAGCATCCTACATGCATACGAACCTAGAAATCTAAGATAGTAGCAACGAAGGCATCTAGTATCCTAGGATATAACTTAGCTAGGATTTCAGAATGCTGCACTGATAGATTGATAAAAAGATAGGATGCTGATATCCTAGGAAAAAACAAACCTATGGGGCAGTCATGATTATATCCCTGATTTCGCAGAAGGGCGGCGTGGGCAAGAGTGCGCTGGCGCGTCTTCTCGCTGTGGAGATCACCAAGGCCGGGTGGTCGGCGAAGATCGCCGACCTCGATCCGGCGCAAGGCACATCGACAAAATGGAAAGCCCGGCGCGACGTGGCCGGATTCCAGCCGGACGTGGCGGTCGAGAAGTTCCGGACTGTTGAACGGGCGCTCAACGAGGCGGCCCGCTATGACCTGATGATCCTGGACGGCCCGGCTCATGCGGAGCAAGGCGGGCGCGTCATGGCCAAGGCAAGCGACCTGGTAATCCTGCCGACCGGCTACAGCCTGGACGACATGGAGCCGCAGGTCGAAGCGGCCTACGAGCTGGAAGACACGGGGGTTGATCCGGAGCGGCTGCTCTTTGTCTTCTGCCGCGCCAAGGGGTCCGATGCGGAAGACAGGGCGGCGCGCTCATATCTGCGCAAGGCCCGAATGACCGTGCTCGGGCCGATCCTCCCGGAGCTGGCGTCGATCCGTCAGGGGCACGCGGAGGGCAGGGCGGCTTCCGAAGTGCCGTTTCCGAAGGTTCAGGAGAAGGTGATCGACGTGGCGCAGGAGATCGTCAACCAGCTCATGAAGCGTAGGGAGGCGGCATAATGGCAAAAGGTCTTCAGATGGCAGAACCGCCGCGTCGTCGGACCGAGGCGGTTCCCGAAGCTCCGACAACGCCGGAGAAGGGCAGGGGGGTCAAGTTTACCCAGGTTGCCGAAGGCGAGAAGGTGCAGTTCAACAAGCGTGTAACGCGCGGCGTGGCGGACGGCTACGAGATGTTGGCGATCCGGACGCGGAAGAAGGTGCCGGAGCTGCTGGCCGAAGCCCTGGAGTTGCTCGAAGAACGCTATGGAAAGGTCTAGGGGCGTAGTAACCTATAATCCTAGGATTTCCGTACAAGGCGTTATCACACAACCTGCTGCGGAGCGCTTTAGCCGGCGGACAAAAAAAGTCGGCTGCATGTTTAACAACTCTCTGATATCATAAATAAAAAAGCCCCGAGCGAACATCACAATCATGGACCCCATCACCGACGCCTTCTACGCCAAGGACTTCAGGATCGCTTTCCTGATGAAGAAGGGAGCCGCCTTCCAGGATTGGTTTGCGGAGCTTGCCGGACACGCATTCGGAAGCGATTTCGAAGCCGTGCGTACCTACGGCAATCAGGGTGACTGGAAGTGCGACGGACGCCGCCTGAGCACCGGGACGATTTTTCAGTGCTACGGCCCCGAGGCAGCGAGTGATCAGAACACGATCGCGAAGATTGATGCAGACTTGACTGGCGCTGTCGAGAGATGGCCGGACTTTATTAAGGGTTGGGTGTTCGTTCATAACGATCCGCGCGGCGTGCCGCCGGCTGTCGCTGCCCATCTCGATGCTAAGCGGGCGGAGTACCCGGACTTGGAGATCGAGATCTGGTTGGAACCGGAACTCTTGGGGCTGTTTGGAATGATGGCGCCGGACGCTAAGCGTCAGATGTTCGGTATTGCGCCGACTCAGGGAACGGTCCACTTGATCAGCCTGTACGACCTGGAGCCGGTGATCTCTGCTCTTGAGAGCAGGGACCCGGACCCTAGCGACGATGTGCCGCCTCCGCCGTCCGCTCAGAAGCTCGAAAAGAACTCCCTTTCTGACGAAGCGAGCGCGCTTTTGCGGTTTGGCCGACTGAAAGTGAGGCTGGTCGAAACCTATTTTGCCAAGAACGTGCGTGTAGAACTTGGCGAGAAGATAGCAGAAGCGTTCCGCGACCGTTACGCGGAGCTACAGGCGCTAGAATTGTCGGGCGACCAGATTCTCTCTTATCTTCAGCAGTTTGCTGGCGTCTCAGGCGAGCCGAAGCGACAAGCAGCCGCTATGGCCGTCCTAGCTTACTTCTTTGATCGCTGTGATATTTTTGAAGACCCCGACGAGGAGGCGGTAGGCACATGATCCTGCCGACTAAACACGTCAGAACTGAACGGGCGATCATCGGTATCGGCGGTGAGTTGCTGGACCTTCTGCGCGAGCCTATGACGGTATCACGCCTTTGGAACGAAGTCCGTGAGCGGCGGACCGTTGCCGCGCCGGCCGCACCAATCGACTACGACTGGTTCGTACTTGCACTTGATTTTCTGTTCCTGATCGGCGCGGTTGAAAGCAAGCGTGGCCTGGTTGTGAGGGCGGAGCCATGATGCGAAGGATCAGCAGCGACCTTGCGTCATTCAAGAACCTCACGTTCCGGCCGGGGCTCAACATCCTCTTGGCGGACAAGAGCGAAGGTGCAACAGACCGTCAGTCCAGGAACGGGGCAGGGAAGACGAGCTTCGTGGAGCTGGTACATTTTCTATGTGGTTCGAAGGCTCCAAAAGATAGCATTTTTCGAACTCCGGCGCTGATCGATTCTGAGTTCGAGATCGTCATGGACGTTGGCGACGACGAGTATTCCGTCACCCGTACTGGCAAGAAGCCAAGTATTGTCATTCTCAATGGGCCGGCGGAGAGCCTACCGATCCAGCCGAAGTATATCGAGCGGGATGGGCACTATGAAATCTCAAACGAGAACTGGAAGTCAATCCTTGGAGCCTGTTGGTTCGATCTAGACGCACCGCCAAATCCAGATGAAAAAAACACTCCGACATTCCGGTCACTCTTTTCCTACTTCGCTCGCCGGCAGGGAAGCGGCGCTTTTCAAACGCCCGTGCAACACTCTGGCCAACAACAATTATGGGACCAGCAAGTCGCGATTTCGTACCTTCTTGGGCTTGATTGGCGTATCGCCAGCGATCTTCAGGGTCTGAGAGGCAAGGAAAAGATTGTCAAAGAGCTTGGGCGGGCTGCGCGATCCGGTGACTTGGGAACCTTTGTCGGCCGCGCGGCCGATATTAGAACCCGCCTGGCCGTAGCTGAACGCAAGATCGAGCGTCTGTCGTCTCAATTGCAGACGTTTCAGGTCATTCCTGAGTATCGCGACCTCCAGGGAGAGGCGAATGACATCACGGCTCAGATCAACAGCCTTGGCGAAGAGAACTTTATCGACCGGGGGCTGATCGGGGACCTGGAAGCGTCACTTGTTGAGGAGAGGGAGCCGGACCTGTCTGACCTTGGGAGGCTCTACGAAGAGGCCGGCGTCGTACTGCCGGATATGATTCGCCGCAGGTTTGATGAGGTGGAGGTTTTTCATCGAACGATAATCGAAAACCGCCGATCACACCTCACGAATGAGATCGCTTCGGCGTCTCGACGTATTCAACAAAGGGAGCGAACACAGTCCGACCTCGATGTGCGCCGGCGACAGATTATGGAGATTTTGCAATCCGGCGGTGCCTTGGAGCAATACACGGCAATGAGAGAAGAGCTTGGCCGCGCAGAGGCGGAAGTCGAAAATCTCCGGCAAAGGCTGACCGCGGCGGAAACGCTCGAAAGCTCGAAGGCAGAGCTCGAAATCGAGCGGGCACGGATCGCACAGGCTCTTAGAGATGATGTTCACGAGCGCGAGGATATCGTGAACGAGGCGATTGTGACCTTCGAAGAGCTTTCGGAAGCCCTGTACGAAACCGCAGGCAGCCTGACCATCGACGCGACTGCGAACGGGCCGAGTTTTGAGGTCAAGATCGAGGGCCAGCGCAGCAAGGGCATCACGAACATGCAGATTTTCTGCTTTGACTTGATGCTCCTCGAATTGAGCAGTCGGCGTGGCAGATCACCCGGCTTCTTGATCCACGACAGCCACCTTTTCGATGGTGTCGATGAACGGCAAGTTGCGAAGGCTCTTCAACTTGGCGCGGATCGAGCCGCTGAGCATGGCTACCAGTATATCGTTACGATGAACTCAGATGTCCTGCCGGAAGATGGCTATCGGCCAGACTTTGACGTCAGGGAGTATATTCTGGATACTAAGGTGACCGATGCCACGGACACGGGAGGTCTCTTCGGACTGCGCTTCTAACTCTAATTCTAGAGCTCGATCACTGCTCTGTCCCCCAGGGAAGAGATCGATAGAATTCGTCGACGCGCGCGAAACAGTCCTCAAAATTGGGAACCTCGCCAATCTCTAGGCCGAGCGTGTCCCATTCCTCTTTGGCCCTGCGGATTACTTCCGGCTCTGACAGCGACTCTGCTGTAGGTTCCAGTCCCCGGGCTCGGGACTTTTCGAGGAGTAGAGCGTGTACACGAGCCCGTTCATCCTCATCGAATGGGAAGTGGGAGAGTAAGACATCGATATCGTAGATATCTTGTCGCCGGTATCGGTTGCGGACTTCCTGCTGGAGAAGCGCCCGCAGTTTTTCGGCGATGAGATCGCAAAGCGAATAGGCACGGATCGTCGCCTCGCTATCCTTGAATCGGACCACCTGGATCGCTCCGACCGGTTCACGAAAACTGATATCGGCATATAGGACCTCAGTTGCCCGGCCTTGGCTTAACCGTTCTTCCTGTGGTGAGCCGCGCCGGGCGTATCCAATACGGATTTCGAGAGCGGGAAAGCTGGCGTCCGCGAAGCTATTGGCTCTCGGACGGTGTCTGACGGACTGCACCCGGCATATCAGGTCGGGGTAACCCAGTTCCGCCGCTGCACGGGGTAGGGTGGCCGATAGCGCCTCCTTGATCTGATCTGCCAAGTGGGGGTGGGGCTCAAGGGTTGACGTGAAGTCGATATCGGCCGTCTGTCTGACGCTCTGATAGACAACGCCCATAAGAATGCCGCCCTTCAGGAAAATTTTTTCGCAGTAGGGCTCGGACATACTGAGAGCGGAGAGAAAGACCTCCGTAGCCTGGCGCTCCAGGTATGCAGCAGGGTCGGCTCGCGCCCGCTCTACCCATTCGCCAATATCAACTGTAACCGCCTCTTCTGTTTCAACCTCAGCCGACATTTATCGAAATCATCCACTCTTCTGAATAACGGTCTACAAACGGTTCGCCAGGATCGAGTACCCGGCTACCGCCCCGCTGCGCAAAGGCCTTCCAGGCCAGGACCCTTGGGTCGGTAATATCCAGACGCTCTTCCAGAATGTACCCGGCTCTCACCTTGTGGATGGGTTTGGGTGCGTCTTCGATGCGACTGATGATCTCTTCAAGATAGGTCGCGGCATGTTTCTCCCATGTGGTGATGACGTGGAGCATTCCGCCGCAGCGCTCCGGAGCCTCCAGCATATCCAAGAAGGTCTGCCCGATAGTGCCAATACGCGCAAAGGAGCCGCGGACCTGTCGCCATTGCCCAAAGTAACGTGTGCTGAGCGTCTCGATAATACGGCCGCGCACTCTGTGCGGATGGTGCGTCGCGAGAAGGGGTTCGATGTGCGTTTCCTCATCCTGAATAGCCGTGCCGTAGTCCTCTTGCATGCGCTCGGCCAATATGCGCTTCGTCTCTGACGATGTGGGTTGTGTGAGGAATAGAGCTTCGGGGCGGCGCTCGGTCAGTCCGTATCTTTGCATCGCTGAGAAATGCGAGATGTAGCAGGTCTGATCTGCGATGCAGACGATCTCATCCGCCGGAGCGTCGGCATGGGTCATGATGCGCCACATGCGACCATAGTTAGCATCCTTCCGGATCACACCTTCGTCGCGCAGCAAGGACTTGGTTCGCTGAAAAAGGTCATGAGAGGGATGCTCGCCCCTAAGATACTTAACCTTGCCCTCAGCATAGATGATCCAGAGCTGGTGAAAGAGCTCGTAGTTTGAAATCAGTGGCTTAGAGTATTCGTGCAAACGGCGCGCTAAGGCCTCGCCCAAGCGCGTCATGCGTTTTCTTTCTTGAAATGGTACTTGTCTGCTGGACATTACTACGCCGTCTTATAAAGAACGTCCTAAGGACGTTCTTTATAAGACGGCAACGTCATTCTACACAACGTTTGGAAGTCGTCAAGGACCTTGACAAGCGAAAGGTTTCGCGTTATGCTCTGTAGAGCGTCCTTAGGACGCTCTACAGAGCATAACGAAAACTATTCTCACATCAAACTATGCACGCCGCACATTCTTCACCCTAACGCGGGAAAACGGAGCGCTTAACACTATTAGAAATAGTGTTAAGCGGTGCGCCCGCCAGGTCTTCCGGAAAGCCTGTGGACAGGGAGGGCAGGGGCGTGATTTCCGCTTCGCGGTTTAACAGTCTTCGGGTAGACTGTTAAATATGAGCGAAATGCGCCTCTACGACACCGCCGGAAACCGGCTCTACCTGAACGCCGAAGAGCGCGCGGCCTTCCTGGCTGTGGCGCGCCGTCAGCCCGCCCGCGACCGCACGCTCTGCGAGACGCTGCACTATACTGGCTGTCGGCCGTCCGAGCTCCTGGAGATCACCCCGGCCAGGGTGGACCTGTCGGGCGGCACGATCACCATTCGCAGCCTGAAGAAGCGCAAGGATGCCTCTGGCAGCTCGAAGATCGTCTACAGGAGCGTTCCCGTACCGCCGGACTACCTGGACACGCTCAACACCGCGCACGGCATCCGTGAGGCCCAGAAATCGCGTAAACAGGCCAATGCGCCGATCTGGCCGCTCAGCCGCGTGCGGGTCTGGCAGATCGTCAAGCGGATCATGATCGAGGCCGGGATACCGGATGCGCCGCATCGCAGCCCGAAGGGCTTGCGCCATGGGTTCGGGATCAACGCCACGGTGAACGGCATTCCGCTTCACATGCTTCAGAAATGGATGGGGCATGCCCAGCTCAGCACCACGGCGATCTACGCCGATGCCGTGGGCAAGGAAGAACAAGACATCGCTGCCAGGATGTGGGGGTAGGGACCATGCATCTGACCAGGACAGAACCAGACGCCAACCTGTACCGCTTCTATCGCATGGAGATCGTGCGCGGTCTCTTCGGCGACTGGGGTCTCGTGCGCAACTGGGGGCGGATCGGAAGCTCCGGCCAGGTACGGACCGATTGGTTCGACACGGAAGCCGAGGCGAGGGACGCCCGCTTCGCCCTGCACATGAAGAAGGCAAAGCGCGGCTACGAGTAAGCTATGCCCCAAACGGCGGGGCCCTGCGTGCAGAATCAAGACTTCTGTGCGCTATGGCCGGAGTAGTCAGACTGGGCGCAGGAAGAGGGCAATTTCCTCACCAGGATGCTCCGCCGAGAAGTAAGGTCTTCCGGAGACCTTGAAATTGGCTCGACTGAGCGTCCGGTGCATAGCAGTGTTTAGGGTGCGGGAAGTCGCATACACGCCCGCCGCACCGTGCTCAAACAGCGCCTGGACAAGCAATGCAGAGACGCTGCGCCCTCGCGCAGCGGGAACGACGTACACCCATCCCAACTCGTATGGATAATCCTCAGCGCGGGCGCTTCCCGCCTTTTTAAACACACCGGCCCTGTAATCCTGGTAGGGGTTCTTGAGCGCGGCTACGCCGACTAAGCCTTCTGGTTCGTGTGCAAAAGCAAGAAAGGCTGCACGCTCAACTCGGGCGGAAAGCCCGGCTGGCTGAACTTCACCCCCCGCACGCACCAGCTCACAGAACGCGTCGAGCGTCTCAGACGAGCACTGCTTGGGGCTTAACACTCGAATATCGACCATATGACCACCCTAGTTCTGCGCGCTCACGAATAGTGCGGACTATCGCGCGAGCGTATGTCAAGGCCATGCTAGGCCTGGTCCAAGCCGGGGGGCGGTGAGCAACGCGGGTTTAGGACAAGGGTTTTGTCCCTCCTAACCCCCTGATCTCCGGGACAAAGCGCGATCAGAGCCAAA
>NZ_SLXP01000021.1 GCF_004343075.1 Rhodovulum marinum | reverse complement strand
ACCGCCCGCACCGCCAGCGCCGGACAGGGCAGCGTGACCAGAACCACCGGCCCGTCGGGCCCCAACCGGCCCTGCAAGAACTCGCCGAAATGGCCTGCAACGCAGGCCCGGCGCGCGGCATGGCGCGGCATGGAAAGGCGGCTTTGGCGCATGAAGACCCCGGCATGAAACGCGCCCGCTTGAATGGCATCCCCGGGGGGCCTATGCAACGGGCTGCCGTATCCGCAGGGAGAGACCGCCTTGGCCCATACAATCCTCGTGACCGGCGGTGCGCGCTCGGGCAAGAGCCGCCATGCCGAGGCCCGCGCCTGTGCCTTTCCGGGCGAGCGTTTCTACATCGCCACCGCCCGCGCCGAGGACGAGGAAATGCACGCGCGGATCGCCAGGCACATTTCCGACCGGGGGGAGGGCTGGACCACGGTCGAGGAACCTTTCGACCTCGCAGGGGCGCTCGATCGCACTGACGGGCGCGGGCCGCGGCTGCTCGACTGTCTGACGCTGTGGCTGTCGAACCTGATGCTGGACGGGCGGGACTGGGAACCGGAGACGGTGACCCTGGTTGCGGCGCTTGCCCGTCAGCGAAGCCCGGTGATCCTTGTCAGCAACGAGGTCGGCATGGGCATCGTGCCCGAGAATGCGCTGGCGCGCGCCTTCCGCGATGCGCAGGGCTGGCTGAACCAGCGCGTGGCGTTGATGGCGGACGAGGTGGAGTTCGTCGTCTCGGGCCTGCCGATGCGGGTCAAGAGCGCACCGCCCGCTTGACGGCGCCTTTGCTTGCGGCCAGTGTCGGAGACGTTCTGGTGCTCCCCGAGGGGAGTGAAAAGGGAAGCCGGTGCAAACCCGGCGCTGCCCCCGCAACTGTAAGCGGCGAGCCCTTGTCCGATTGCCACCGGCGCCGAAGCCGGGAAGGCGGATGAAAGGGCCGAGACCCGCAAGCCAGGAGACCTGCCAGAACGTCGAACCGACCCCGGGCGGCGGGCCCGGAGGCAGGATGCGGCCCCGGCCCTATGCTGCGCCCGCAAACCGGCGCCTCCTGTTCCCTCCTCTGGTCAACGGCTTTCCGCGCCCCTTGGGGTCACGGAGGGCCACCCATGCTCCTGTCGGCCGTGCGGGGTGTGCGCGGACCGTCGGGGAACCGAAAGGAGTTGCGTTCCATGCAACCCAAGGACACGACGACGAACGAAGGGTTCAAGGGCTTCACCAACACGGACTGCCCCTTCCTGCCCTGCCACAAGGGCGTGCAGCGCGAGTTCAATTGCCTGTTCTGCTACTGCCCGCTGATCGCCTACGAATGCCCCGGTCCCTACGAGGTCTACACCGACCGGAACGGGCTGACCCGAAAGGACTGTTCGGCCTGTATCCTGCCCCATGACGGCTATTTCAAGTCGTGGAACTTCATCCAGCGCTGGCTGGAATACCCTGTGGTCTGGTCCGGAAAGCCGCAGACTGACCCGCCCGTGCGCCGGCCGAAACCGCCGGGACAGGAAGGCGAGGATTAAGGCGCGGCGTCGCCACTGCAAATCCCGGAACGTTTTGCCAGGGTAAAGCCGCATGTTCGACATTCTCGTCGACCGGACCTATCGCCACCTCTTCGCCGCGCAGGTCGTGGCCCTGCTGGGAACGGGTCTGGCGACCGTCGCACTGGGGCCTTTGGCCTGTGATCTGGCGGGGCATCACGCGGCGCTGGTGCTGTCGCGGCTCGCCTACGAACTGGAGAACATCCTCAGTCCGACGCTCGCCGCGCTGCTCTTGGCGGTGCTGTCCTACGATGCGCTCTTTCTGGGCACTGCGCTCGGCTTTGCCGCCTCGGGCGGGCTGGTCCTGTCGGTCCTGCTGCCGCGCCCGGAGCCCGGATCGAGGCGCGGTTTTTACGACAGCACGACACGCGGGATCCGCATCTACCTGGCCACGCCGCGTCTGAGGGGCCTGCTCGCGCTCAACGTCGCGGCCTCCGCCGGCGGCGCGATGGTTCTGGTGAACACGGTGGTTCTGGTGCGCGGCGGGCTGGGCCTCTCTGAAAGCGCCGTCGCCGTCGCGATGGGGGCGTCCGGGCTCGGCTCGATGATTGCGGCGTTGGTTCTGCCGCGGTTGCTCGACCGACTGGCGGATCGCCGGGTGATGAGCGGAGGCGCGGCGCTGATGGTTGCGGAACTGCTGGGCCTCGCGCCGGCCATCGGCACGGCGGGCCTGAACTGGAGCGCTCTACTGCTGGCCTGGCTGGTCTTCGGGTTTGGCTATTCCAGTGTGCTGACGCCGACGGGTCGGCTGTTGCGACGATCCTCCAACCCCGAGGATTGGCCAGCGGTTTTCGCCGCGCAATTCGCGCTGTCCCACGCGCGCTGGCTGGTCTGCTATCCGCTGGCCGGGGCGCTGATGACGTTGCTGGGCGCTACGGCGGCGCTTGTCGTTCTGGCGGGGCTCGCGCTGGCCGGGCTGGCGCTTGCGCGCCGGGCCTGGCCCGCGCGCGATCCACAGGTTCTCCCGCACCGCCATGAGAACCTGCCGCCAAGCCATCCACATTTGCGCGAGGGACGCCCGCATGCCCATCCCTTCGTGATCGACGATCTTCACCGGACCTGGCCCGAGGCCCAGCGCTGACTACCGGGCCGCGGCAAGCAGGCGGTCGAGATCGAGATCGCCCTCGATCTCGTCGGCGAAGGCGTTCAGGGCCGCGTCCAGTCGGGCGGCATGATCCGTCCCGGCCGCCATCCCGCCCATCGCCCGAAGCCAATGCGCGCGAAATGCGTCCGCGCCGAAGAGCCCGTGCAGGTAGCTGCCCATCGTCCTGCCGTCTGGCGACACGGCACCCTCGCATAGGCCGTCCAGCCGAAACCACGGCCGGTCAAGGCCCGGCCCCGTCGTCCGGCCCAGGTGCATCTCGTATCCGGTGACGCGCGCGCCGCTGATCGCGTCCTGTGCGTCGATCTCGACCAGCTGCTTGTCTCCCGTCAGGGTCGTGTCGATCTCAAGCAGGCCCAGCCCCGCGCTCGCTCCGGGCGGCCCCTCGATGCCGTCAGGGTCACGCACCACGTGGCCCAGCATCTGGAACCCCGCGCACAGGCCGACCACCCGTCCGCCGCGCCGAAGATGGGCGCGGATGTCGATGTCCCAGCCCTCGGCCCGGAGTGCCTCCAACGCCGCGCGTGTCGCCTTGGAACCGAGCAGAAGGACGACATCCGCGTCCCCGGGAATCGGCTGGCCCGGACGGATCCAGCGCAGATCGACGCCGGACTCGGCCGCCAGCGGGTCGAGGTCGTCGAAATTCGCCATCCGCGGCAGTTCCGGCACGGCGACGACCAGACCGCTCCCCGCACCCCGCTTGCGCCCGAAGCCCAGCGAATCCTCTTCGGGCAGGGCGCGAGCGGCATCGGACCAGCGCACCAGCCCCAGCACCGGCCAGCCGGTCTCGGCCCGGATATCTGCGGCGGCGGGGGCGAAGACGCCCGGATCGCCGCGGAACTTGTTGACGATGACGCCGGCGACACGGGCGCGTTCCGACGCGGTCCACAGCCGGTGATGCCCGATCGCCGCCGCCGTGACGCCGCCGCGCGATTCGTCACCCACCAGCACCACGGGCAGATCGGCGGCCTCGGCCAGCCCCATGTTAGAGATGTCCTGCGGGCGCAGATACCTCTCGGCTCCGCTGCCCGCGCCCTCGACCAGCACCAGGTCATGGGTCGCCGAGAGGGTGTCGAGGCTGGCGCAGACCGCACCGCGAAGCTCGGGCTTCAGCCGCTGATAGGCGCTGGCCGAATACCGGCCCAGCACGCGGCCCTGCACCACAACCTGCGCGTCCACATCCGTTTCCGGTTTCAGCAGTACCGGGTTCATGTGCACCGTCAGCGGCACGCCCGCCGCGCGCGCCTGCAAGGCCTGCGCCCGGCCGATCTCGCCCCCATCGGCGGTGACGGCGGCGTTGTTCGACATGTTCTGCGCCTTGAACGGCGCGACCTTCAGGCCGCGGCGCGCCCAGGCGCGGCACAGGCCCGCGACCAGCAGGCTCTTGCCCACGTCCGACCCGGTGCCAAGCACCATCAGCCGTTTTGCGGTCATCGCGCCAGCGCAAGGAGCGCGTCGAGATCCAGGTCGTGTTCCAACTGGTCGGCCAGCGCGTCGAGCGCGCCTTCGACCTGCGCCTCGTAGTCGAGGCCCGAGACGCGCCCGCCCATCGCGGTCAGCCAGTGCCGCCGGAAGCCGTCCGCGCCGAAGAGCCCGTGCAGATAGGCGCCCATCACGCGGCCATCGGCGGACACCGCGCCCTCGGCCACCCCGTTCAGCCGCAGCCAGGGCCGGTTTAGCCCCGCACCTCCGGTGCGGCCCATATGCATCTCATAGCCGGTGACGCGGGCGCCGCTGAGCGCATCCTCGGCGTCGATCTCGACCAGCCGCTTGTCGCCGCCGATCGTGGTCTCGATGTCCAGAAGGCCCAGGCCCGGCGTCTCGCCCGCCGGCCCCTCGATCCCGTCGGGGTCGCGCACCGCACGGCCCAGCATCTGGAAGCCCGCGCAGATGCCGACCACCCGGCCGCCCCGGCGCACATGGGCCAGGATATCGACATCCCAGCCCGCGGCGCGCAGCGCCTCCAGCGCGGGGCGGGTCGTCTTGGAGCCGGTCAACAGCACGACATCCGCCTCGGCCGGGATCGGCTGGCCGGGCCTGATCCAGCGCAGGTCGACGCCGGATTCCGAGGACAGCGGATCGAGATCGTCGAAATTCGCAGCCCGCGCGATCTGCGGCACGGCGATCACGAGGCCCGCCCCGCCGGGGGTCTGCGGCCGTTCCAGCGCCAGCGCATCCTCGGCGGGCAAGTTGGCCGCCAGGTCGAACCAGCGCGCCACGCCCAGAAGCGGCCAGCCGGTGGTTTCGGTAATCGTTCGGCAGGCGGGCTCGTAGAGCGAGAAGTAGCCGCGGAACTTGTTGACCAGAAAGCCCTTGATCCGTGCGCGCTCATCCTCCGTGTGCAAGAGCCACGACCCGACCACGGCCGCCATCGCGCCGCCCCGGTCATTGTCGGTCAGCAGGACCACCGGCAGGTCGGCCTCTTCGGCCAGGCGCATGTTGGTGATGTCGCAGTGCCGCAGCCAGGTCTCGGTGCCCGCACCCGCCCCCTCGACCAGCACCAGATCGGCTTCGGCGGCCATTCGGCGATAACTGTCCAACACGGCCGGCAGCAACAACGGCTTGAGATTGTGATAATGCCGGGCGGGCCAGTTTCCGAGGGCGCGTCCGCGCAGCACGACCTGCGAGCCCACCATCGCCTGCGGCTTCAGAAGGACCGGGTTCATGTGGATCGATGGCCGCAGGCCCGCCGCTCGCGCCTGCAGCGCCTGCGCGCGGCCGATCTCGCCCCGCGGGGTGTCGCCACCCGGGCCGGGGGGCAGGTCGCTGTCCACCGTCACGGCGGCGTTGTTCGACATGTTCTGCGCCTTGAACGGCGCGACCTTCAGGCCACGACGCGCATAGGCGCGGGCCAGCCCCGCCACCAACAGGCTCTTGCCCACGTCCGAACTGGTGCCCTGGATCATCAGCGATCGACCCCGGCGCGGCGGCGCGGGGTCCAGCATCGGCACGTCGATCACGGGCATCGGCGGCGGGGCGTCGTCGGGGGGCAGGTCGAAGGTCATGGGAGCTCGCACGTCTTTTCGGCGCCGGGTGATGCGCCCGCCCCGCACGGGTTGTCAAGCCGCGGATCAGAATTCCACGCCGGGCTGGCCCTTTATGCCGGCGCGGAACGGGTGCTTGACCAGCGTCATCTCGGTCACCAGGTCGGCGGCCTCGATCAGCGCCCCGGGGGCATTGCGCCCGGTCAGAACCACATGGGTCATCGGCGGTTTCTCGGCCTGAAGGAACGCGACCACCTGGTCCGCATCCAGATAGCCATAGCGCAGCGCGATGTTGATCTCGTCCAGGAGGACCATGCGGATCGCCGGATCGCGGATCAGGTCCCGGGCCTTGCGCCACCCGTTTTCGGCGGCGGCGATGTCGCGGGTGCGGTCCTGGGTTTCCCAGGTGAAGCCCTCGCCCATGGCGTGGAACTGGCACAGATCTGCGAAACGCTCGGTCAGAAGCCGCCGTTCGCCGGTATCCCGGGCGCCCTTTACGAACTGCACCACGGCGCAGGGCATGCGATGGGCGATGCAGCGCAGGATCATGCCGAACCCGGACGAGGATTTGCCCTTGCCCGCGCCGGTATGGACGATGATGAGACCCTTCTCGGCGGTCTTCTCGGCCAGCGCCCGGTCCTTCGCCTCCTTCCGCCTGGCCATCTTGGCGGCATGGCGCGCGGTCTCGTCGGCGGGGATGCCGGTCTCGGCCATGTCCTGTCCCTTTCATCAGCGGCTCCCACCCAGCTTAGGCGGCGCACGCCCCGCGTCAAACGGCCTGTGCATTTCCCGATTGACACCGCGGCCGTCCATTTGACATGACAGAACCGTGATCGGTTTCCCCGGGCGCCCAGGCTGCCGGGGATGAAAAGGGAACGCGGTGCGTGCCGAGAGGCACAATTCCGCGGCTGCCCCCGCAACTGTAAGCGGAGAGCGCGGCTGACAAACGCCACTGGGGATACCCGGGAAGGCCAGCCAAGCGACGACCCGCGAGCCAGGAGACCTGCCGCTCACCCGCCACCCGGTTCGCCGAGGCGGTTTCGACCGGACGCCGGGGTGCGCGTCTGGCCCGGATCGGCCGCGTCCTGGCCTGTTCGAGCCTTCTGTCCCCGTTCGTCCTTTCCGACCGCGGCAATCGTGCCGCCACCGCTGAAAGGAGACGACCTTTGATTTTCCACGGCAACCTGATGACCGCGGCGCTGGCCCTGACGCTGGTGCCCGGCCTGGCCTCGGCGCATTTCCAGCTGTCCTATACCGAGGACACGATGATCGACCGGCCCGGCGACGTGCCGGTCAAGCTGATCTTCTGGCACCCGTTCGAGAACGGCCATG
The DNA here is from genome assembly GCF_004343075.1 of Rhodovulum marinum. Lineage (GTDB taxonomy): Bacteria > Pseudomonadota > Alphaproteobacteria > Rhodobacterales > Rhodobacteraceae > Rhodovulum > Rhodovulum marinum. Next base: position 19,037 of record NZ_SLXP01000021.1, on the reverse strand, counting down.
TCATGGACATGGGCGAACCGCTGGAATTCTATGCAATCCATCGTGGCGAGAAGATCGACCTGAAGGACACGCTGACCCAGACCAGCTTCACGGGCAGCAGCAACGAGGCCGTCGCCTGGGACGGCAACGTGCCGGTGAAACGCGCGGGCGACTACGTCCTCGTCACGGTCCCGGCGCCCTATTACGAGCAGTCCGAGGACATCTACATCCAGCAGATCACCAAGGCCTATCTCAACCGCAACACGCTGCCCACCGACTGGACCGAGCCGCAGGGCCTGAAGACCGAGATCGTGCCGATGGTGAAGCCCTATAACGTGATTGCGGGCTCGACCTTCACGGGCCGGGTGATGTCGAACGGCGAACCCGTCGCGGGCGCCGAGATCGAGATCGAATACATGGCGGCCGAACCCGACATGGCGACGAGCAGCCCGAAAGAGGCCACCGCCGGCCCGATGCCGGGCGGCGCGGTCGTCGCGATCTCGGACGCGAACGGCTATTTCACCTTCGGCGTGCCCAAGGCCGGCTATTGGGGCTTCGCCGCGCTCGGCGTCGGCCCGGACACCGAACACGAGGGCAAGGAACTGTCCCAAGACGCGGTGATCTGGATCCGCGCCTACGACGTCGAGTAGGAGGCGGGTTCCATGCATATCGTGGACGGGGCGCTCGCGAACGAGGTCGTGATCGGCGGGGCGGCGCTGGCCGCGGGCGGCATCGCGCTGGGGCTGAGGCACCTGCCGCTGGAGAAGATACCGGCCGCGGGCGTGCTTTCGGCGAGCTTCTTCGTGGCCTCGCTGATCCATGTGCCAATCGGCCCGTCCTCGGTGCATCTCATCATGAACGGTCTGGCCGGGCTGATCCTCGGCTGGGCCGCCTTCCCGGCGCTGTTCGTCGGGCTCTTGCTGCAGGCGGTCTTCTTCGGCTTCGGCGGGCTGACGGTGCTGGGGGTGAATACCGTGAACATCGCGCTGCCGGCGGTCATCGTCTATTACGTCTGCCGACGCGGTGTGACGCGCGGATCGCCGCTGACGGCGGCGATCTGGGCGGGCTTCGGCGGGGCCTTGGCCATCGCCCTGACCACCGCCCTCGTGGGGCTGTCGCTGATGCTGTCGGGCGATGCGTTCATTCCGGCGGCCAAGCTGGTGTTCTTCGCCCATATCCCGGTGATGGTGATCGAGGGCCTCCTGTCCGCCGCCGCGATCTACCTTGCCGCGCAGGTCAAGCCCGACCTTTTCGACGCGATGAAAGGAGCCCCGTCATGATCCGCGCGTTGTCCATCATCCTTTGTCTCGCCCTCGCGCCACTGCCCGCCGCCGCCCACAAGGTGATCGCCTCGGCCTTTCCCAGCGGCGACGCGATCGAGGGCGAGGTCGGCTTTTCGAGCGGTGACATGGTGGCAAACCTTCTGGTCGAGGTGTTCGACGGTGCGGGCACCAAGCTGGGCGAAGCCATGACCGATGCGGACGGGTTCTTTACCTATGTCCCCACGGAGCCCGTGCGTCACATCTTCCGCGCCGACCTCGGCGCGGGCCATGTCGCGGAATTCGAGATGGCCGCCGAGGATGTCGCCGCGATCCTCGGGAGTCCCGCGACGGGCGCCGCGCCTGCCCCTACAGAGCCCGCCGCCGCGGCGCCGCTCGCCGGGCTGTCCGACGCGGACAGGGCCGCAATCGCCGCGATCATGCGCGACGAGATGCGCCCGCTGCGCCGCGAGTTGGCCGCCTACAAGGAACATCACGACATCCAGACCGTCCTCGGCGGCATCGGCTATATCGCGGGGCTGTTCGGCCTCGGCTTCTACTTCGCCGCGCGCCGCAGGCTGGCGGGCTGACCGCATGGGCCACATCCTGACCTTGGAGCGGCAGACCCTGAGCGACACGGGGGCCGGACACGGCGGCGCGCTGGCACGGCTCGACCCGCGTGCCCGCATCCTCGGCGCCTGCGCCTTTGCCATGGTCACCGTCGTTTGCAGTTGGATGCCGGTCCTCGTCGCGGCCCTGCTGATGGCCGTTGGTCTGATGTGGCTCTCGCGCGTGCCGGTCGCACCGACGCTCCGCCGGATGGCGGCGATGGACAGTTTCATTATCTTCCTGCTGGCGCTCCTGCCGTTTTCCGTGCCCGGCGACACGATCTTCACCCTCTGGGGCTTCGCCGCCAGCTGGCAGGGCCTGGCCCTTGCCGTCGAGATCCTGCTGACCGCGAATGCCGTGGTCCTGGCGCTCTTGTCGCTGGTCGGAACGATGGAGCCGGTGACGCTGGGCCATGCGCTCTCGCGCCTGCGTGTGCCCGACACGCTGGTGCATCTGTTGATGTTCACGATCCGCTATATCGACGTGCTGCGCGCCGAATACCTGCGCCTGCGCCAGGCGATGAAGATGCGCGGGTTCCGCCCGTCCACCAACTGGCACAGCTATCGCAGCTTTGGCTATCTGGTGGGCATGATGCTGGTCCGCGCGATCGAGCGGTCCGAGCGCGTGCTGGGCGCGATGAAATGCCGAGGCTTCGCGGGGCGCATCCCGCTTCTGGAAACGCTCGCCTACGGGCGCTCTGATGCCCTGTTCGCGGCGGGCCTGGGCGCGGCATTGCTGGCGCTTTTCGCCGCCGAAATCGCCCATGCCGCTGTTTGAGCTGGCCGACATCCGGTTCGGCTATCCCGGTCAGGCGCTGATCCTGAGGGGGGCGAGCCTTGCCCTGCACGAGGGGCAGAGGCTGTCGATCACGGGCCCGAACGGGGCGGGCAAGTCCACCCTACTGCGGATCATGGTCGGGCTGTTGCGCCCCGATGCGGGGCGGGTCGTGGCGTTCGGAAAGCCGCGCCGCACAGAGGCGGAATTTCACGAGGTCCGCCGCCGCGCCGGGCTGGTGTTCCAGGACCCCGACGATCAGCTGTTCTGCCCGACCGTCGCCGAGGACATCGCCTTCGGCCCGCTGAACCTTGGCAAGACCCGCGCCGAGGCCGTCGCGATCGTCGACCGGACGCTCGACCGGCTCGACCTGATGCATCTGCGCGACCGGATCACCTACAAGCTGTCGGGCGGGGAGAAGCGGTTGGTCACGCTGGCGACCGTGCTTGCGATGGAGCCCGAGGTGCTGCTGCTGGACGAGCCGACCAACGCGCTGGACGAGGCGAACGAGGCGCGGCTTGTCGAGATCCTGCAATCCCTGCCGCAGCCCATGGTTCTGGTCAGCCACGACGCCCGGTTCCGCGCGAAGATCGCGTCGGAAAGCCTGCGGCTCGCCGATGGCGTGCTGGCCCCCGACCCGGCGCCATGAGAGCCACCGGGCCGGGCGGTCAGCCCCCCGATGCCCGGCGCAGCAGATAGATATCCATGATCCAGCCATGCCGCGCCCGTGCTGCGGCGCGCGTCTCGACGATGCGGGGGCCGGCCTCGGACAGCGGCCCCGAGACCGTCACTCCCGCGTCCATCCCCAGATAGGCGCCCCACCAGATCGTGATGCCTTCGGGGTCGAGAGTTTGAAACGCGCAGCCGCCGTCCAGCATCACCACCAGCGTGTCGGCGCAATCAGGCCAACCCTCTTCCCGCAGCCGCCGCCCCGTGGTGACAAGGAACGGCGCGCCGATCTCGTTCAGCGGAATGGCATGGGCGGCGCAAAGCGCCTGCAAAGCCGTGATTCCGGGCACGACCGTGATCCGCGGCGGCGGGCTTAGCCGGGCGGCGATCCGAAGCGAACTGTCGTAAAGCGCAGGGTCACCCCAGACCAGCAGGGCCACCCGCTGCACCTCCCGCCCCGCCGCCGCGACCCACGCGCATGCGATGGCGTCGTGCCAGGCCTCCACGCCCTCCAGGTAATCGCCCCCGGCGTCGCGTTTCGGCAGGTCGAATTCCACGATCCGGGCGTCGTCGCCGCCCAGCACCCGGGCGCAGATATCGCGCCGGAGGTCGGCGAGGTCGGCCTTGTCCGCGCCCTTGCGCGGCACGAGGATCAGGTCGGCCGACCGGATCGCCTCCGCCCCTTGCAGGGTCAGGTGGTCGGGATTGCCGGTGCCGATGCCGATCAGGACCAGTTCACGCATCGGCGGCCTCTTCGGCAAGAGGGCCGTAGAGAATCAGCGCGGGCGCGGGCGAGGTCGACTCGGCCAGCGCTTCCGCCAGCCCCCCGACGGTGCCGAGCGTCAGGCACTGCGCCTCGGTCGTGACACCCTCGGCCAGCAGCGCGGGCGTCTCCCTCGGCAACCCCCGCGCGACCAGCGCCCCGGCAAGCGCCGGGAAGGTCCGCCGACCCATGTAGACGACGGTGGTGGCATGGGGATCGGCCAGCGCGTCCAGGTCGATATCGTCGGGCAGGTGACCGGTCACGTCGTGGCCGGTGACGAACTGCACCCGCCGTGCGGTCAGCCGCCGTGTCAGGGGAATACCCGCCGCCGCTGCGGCGGCGCAAGCGGAGGTCACGCCGGGCACGATTTCATACCCGATGCCCGCCGCGCGCAGCGCCGTGATCTCTTCCTCCAGCCGCCCGAACAACCCGGCATCGCCGGATTTCAGCCGCACCACCCGGACGCCGGTGGCCGCGTAATCCACCAGCAACCGGCTGACATGATCCTGTTTCGGCGAGGCGCGCCCGGCGCGCTTGCCCACACCCACCAGATCGGCGCCGGCCCGTGTATGTGACAGGATCGGCCCCGAGGACAGGTCGTCGAACAGCACCGCGTCGGCGTGCTTCAGCCGGTCGACCGCCTTCAGGGTCAGGAGTTCGGGATCGCCCGGGCCGGAACTGACGAAACTGACGAAACCGCTCACGCCGCACCCTCCGTGATGAGGTGAAAGAAACTGCCGGTGACATGCCCCCGCGCCGACCCGGTTTCGGGCACGGGGTTGCCGCCCGCACCGGTAACGCGGGCGAGCGGCGCATCGGGCTGCTCCAGGATCGTCGAATAGTGGAACTCGTGCCCGTAGAGCATCGCGCCTGCCCCGTGGCCCGGCATGGCGGTTTCCAGCACCGCGCGGCGATAGCCCAGATGCAGGCGCCGCCGCGCATAGCTGGTCACGAGGCCCAAGAGCCCCGCCATTGCATGCCGCTCTCCGTCCGCATCGACCAAACCCGCGCCCAGCACCATGTAGCCGCCGCATTCGCCATGCACGGGCCGGCTTTCGGCATGGCGCCGCAACCCGTCGAGGAAGGTGCCCGCGGCGGCGAGCCGGCCCGCATGCAATTCCGGATAGCCGCCCGGCAGCCAGACCAGATCGGCCTCCGGGGGTACCTCGTCCGCCAGCGGCGAGAATGGCAGGATTTCCGCGCCCGCCCGCCGCCAGCCCTCCAGCAGATGCGGATAGGTGAAGGAGAACGCCGCATCCCGGGCCAGCGCGATTCGCTGTGCAGGCGGGTTCGGCCAGCGGCCGGGCGGCCGGTTCGAACCGGCACGCGCCGCGTCACGCAGCGCGGCAAGGTCGGCATGGTCCCGCAGGAACGCCCCCAGACGGCCGATCATCGCGTCGATATCGACGTACTCCTCGGCCTGCACGAGGCCCAGATGCCGCTCGGGCAATTCCAGGTCGCTGCGCCGGGGCAGCGCTCCGAACACCGCGATGCCCAGCCGCGCCATCTCCTCGCGGATCATCACCTCGTGCCGCGCCCCCGCCACCCGGTTCAGGATCACGCCCGCCAAGGGCGGCGCGTCGGGGTGGTGTGCGAATCCCAGTGCCGTGGCCGCCGCCGATTGCGCCTGCCCGCCGACATCCAGCGCCAGCACCACCGGCCAGCCGAAGGCGCGCGCGATCTCGGCGCTCGACCCGCGCCCCGAAACGCCCTGCACCGAGGTCCCGTCAAAAAGTCCCATCGACCCTTCCGACAGGATCAGGTCCGCCCCCTGCGCCCGGGATGCGATGGCCCCGATCAAGTCCTCGCCCATCGCCCACATGTCCAGATTGTAGGACTCGCACCCCGCCGCGATGCGGTGGAACGCCGGATCGATATAGTCGGGTCCGTTCTTGAAGGGCTGCACCGTCAGCCCCTCGTCACGAAGCGCGCGCAAGATGCCCAGCGTCACGGTCGTCTTGCCCGATCCCGAGGCCGGGGCGGCGATGACGAGGCCCGGAGGATTAGCCGCCATGTCGCCCCCCTTCGGCCCGTTGCGGCCGAAAGCGGCGGTCGTAGTCGGGCGCATAGAGGCAGCTTTCGGCGAAGCCCTCGGCCCCCAGCGCCGGGCCGACAAGGATCAACGCCGTGCGTTCGATACCCTCGGGCAGCGCGGCCTCGACTGTGTCAAGCGTCGCGCGGGTAATGCTCTGGTCCGGCCAGCTGGCGCGGAACACCACCGCAACGGGGCACTCGCCGCCGTAATGGGGCGTCAGATCGGCCACCACGCGGGCGAGGTTGTGGATCGACAGGTGAATGGCAAGCGTCGCGCCGGTGGCGGCGAAATTGGCCAGGCTCTCGCCCTCGGGCATCGACGAGGCCCGGCCTGGCGTGCGGGTCAGCACCACCGATTGCGCAACGCCCGGCAGAGTCAGCTCGGCCCCCAGCGCCGCCGCCGCCGCCGCGAACGAGGGAACGCCGGGGGTCACACTGACGGGAATCCCCTCGGCCTTCAGCCGCCGGATCTGCTCGCCCATCGCCGACCAGACCGACAGATCCCCGGAATGGAGCCGCGCGACGTCCTTTCCCGCGGCATGGGCCGCCCGGCATTCGGCGATGATCGCGTCAAGATCCAGCGGTGCGGTGTTCACGATCCGCGCACCGGGCGGGCAGTGGGCCAGGATCGCCTGTGGCACCAGCGACCCGGCATAGAGGCAGACCGGACAGGCCGCGATCAGGTCGCGTCCGCGCAGGGTCAGCAGGTCGGGGCCGCCGGGGCCCGCGCCGATGAAATGGACGGTCATGTCGTGTCTCCGGTTGCGATGGCGCAGGTGGCCATCCGGTCGGTTGAAACGGCGCGCGGGCCTGTGAGGTGCGCGAAGGGTCCGGCGGCGGCAAGCGCGGCGGCCTCGGCGACCGACCCCGTACCGCGAAGCGCGCGCACGCGGGGCGCCTCGGTCAGGGTGGCCGGGGCGGCGAGGTCGCTGGACGAGACCGCCCGGACCGGTAGGCCCAGCCGCGCCGCCAAATCGGCGAGGCAGGGCGCACCGGCCTTGTCCCTTGGGGCGGCGAGCGCGGTCAAACCACCGCTACCGCCGGCCCGCGCCAGCGCGTCGGACAGGCTTTCAAGGGACGCGCCCTTGCGGAAGCCGAACCCCGCCACCCTCATCGCACGGCGCTCCACTGCACCACCGGATAGGCAGTACGCCAGCCGCGCCTCGTGCCCAGCGGCTGTGCCTCGGCCAGTTCCACGCGCAGCAGGCTGCCGCCCTGCGCGGCCTGCCACGCGGCCAGCAGCGCCTCGGACTCGAGCGTCACCGCGTTTGCCACGACACGTGTACCGGACCCGAGCCGCGCCCATAGGTCCGACAACAGCGCCTCGGACAGCCCACCGCCGATGAACACGGCCTGCGGCGGGTCAAGACCGTCCAGCACCTCGGGCGCACGGCCCTCGACCACGCGCAGCCGGTCCACCCCCAGCGCTGCGGCATTCGTGCGGATGCGGTCGGCGCGGGCGGGATCCGCTTCGACGGCAGTCGCGTGCATCGACGGGTGGCAGGCTAGCCATTCGATCGAGATCGAGCCCGACCCCGCGCCGATATCCCACAGGTGTTCACCCGGTCGGGGCGCAAGCGCGGAGAGCGTCAGCGCGCGGACCGGCCGCTTGGTGATCTGCCCGTCATGGTCGAACAGGTCGTCGGGCCAACCGCCGCAGGCGGGGATCGGGGCGCCCGTCCCGGCGACCTTCAGCCCGACGCAAACCGGGTGCGCCACATCGGTCAGGTCGTACTCCGCGGCCTTGGCGTTTCGAACCCGTTCGCGCGGCCCGCCCAGCGCCTCCATCACCCAGATCCCGGTTTCGCCAAAGTCCAGCCCGGTCAGCCAGGCCGCAAGATCGCGCACCGCGGCCCCGTCACGCAGCAGCACCAGCGCCCGCGCGCCAGGCGCCAGATGGGGACGCAACTGCCCGAAGGGCGTGGCATGAAGGCCAAGGCAGGGCGTCCTTTCCAGCCGCCAGCCAAGGTGCGCCGCGGCAAGCGAGAAAACCGAGGGGGCCGGGAAGGCGCGCCATTCGCCGGGCGCGAAGTCCTGCGCGATCACGCTGCCCGCGCCGAACCAGAACGGATCGCCCGAGGCCAGAACCGCGACGGGACGGCCGCGCAGGGCGCGCAGCTTTTCGAGACCGTCAGCGAAGGGCACCGGCCATTCGACGCGTTCGGCGTCCAGATCGGGCAGCAGGCCCAGATGCCGCGGTGGCCCCATGACGATTTCGGCGGCTTCCAGCGCGGCACGGCTTGCGGGCGGCAGCCCGTCCGGGCCATCTTCGCCCAACCCCACGATCGTCAGCCACGGAGCCTCAGCCATGCGCCCCAACCTCCTGATCCTCGGCGGGACCACCGAGGCGACCACGCTGGCGGCCAAGATTGCGGCCCGGGGCATCGACGCGACCCTGTCCTTCGCCGGCCGGGTGGAGCGCCCCAAGCCGCAGCCGATTCCGGTGCGGATCGGCGGCTTTGGCGGTATCGACGGACTGGCGGACTTCCTGACGGCGCAGCGCATCACCCATCTGGTCGACGCGACCCATCCCTTCGCTGCGCAGATGGGCCGAAATGCCGTCGCCGCCTGCGCGACCACCGGCGTGCCGCTGGTCGCGCTGACCCGGCCACCCTGGACGCCCCAGCCCGGCGACGACTGGCGCCGCGTGCCCGACATCGCGGCCGCGGTCGCCGCGCTGGCGGGGCCGCCCCGGCGCGTGATGCTGGCCGTTGGGCGGATGCATCTTGATGCCTTCGCCGCCCAGCCGCAGCATTTCTACCTGCTGCGCCTGGTCGATCCGCCGGCCGGGGCGATCCCCTTGCCGGACCACCACACCCTCGTGTCGCGCGGCCCCTTTACCGAGGCCGGCGACCGCGCGCTGATGCGGCAGCACCGGATCGACCTCGTGGTGGCGAAGAACGCGGGCGGCACAGGTGCGAGGGCGAAGATCGACGCGGCGCGTGCGCTGGGTCTGCCGGTCCTGATGATTGACCGGCCGACGCTGCCCGAACGACATGAGGTGTCGACCCCCGATCAGGTTCTTGACTGGCTGGCTCATTCCGGCGCGGACCTCGGTGTATAGACGATGGGCACACCGTTGCGCGCGATGATCCGCGTCAGGGACGAGCCGACCAGAACTACCGTGCGCATGTCGGCCATATCGGGGGTGGCTTCGGTCAGCGGCACGACGCGGATCGCCTGCTCGGGCGTCGAGACCGCTCGGGCGAAGATCACGGGCCGATCATCGCCGCAGGCGTCGCGCAAGACCTCCAGCACGCGGGCGAAGCCCTCGGGCCGGGCCTTCGAGCGAGGGTTATAGAAGGCCATGGCGAAATCGGCCTCGGCCGCCAAGCGCAGCCGTTTCTCGATCAGCGCCCAGGGCTTGAGGTTGTCGGACAGGTTGATCGCACAGAAATCGTGCCCCAAGGGAGCCCCCGCCCGCGCCGCGGCGGCCAGCATCGCGGTGATACCGGGCAACACGCGGATGTCGAGTTCGCGCCAGTCCGCGGGTCCACTCTCGACCGCCTCGAACACCGCCGAGGCCATCGCGAACACCCCCGGATCACCCGAAGATACCACAACCACGCGCCGCCCCGCCGCCGCCATCTGCAGCGCGTGGCGCGCGCGATCCAGTTCCACCCGGTTGTCCGAGGCGTGCAGCGTGAGGCCCTCGCGCGGGGCCACCCGTGCGACATAGGGGATGTAGCCCACAACGTCGGTCGCCTCTGCCAGCGCCGCCGTGACCTCGGGTGTCACCAGCGTCTCTGATCCTGGCCCCAACCCGGCAATCACCAGCCACCCGCTCATGGCCGCCGTCCCTGACCGTGGACCAGCGCGATGGAGAAGTAGGGTGCGGTCTCGCCCGGGTAGTCATCCAGCCGCGTCACCTTCTGCCCAGGCATCGCGGCGCATTCGACCAGCCAGGCCTCCCCGGCGCGGCCTGCCCGCGCCAGCGCGCGGCGCAGCTTGGGCAGGTGGCGGCCCATCTTCATCACCACAACGGCATCCGCACCCGCGATTCCCCTCACCAGCGCATCCTCCGGCAGGGTTCCGGGCAAGACGGTCAGGATGTCGTCGCCCCAGGTGATCGGTGCACCCGTCGCCGTCCAGGCGGCCGACATGCCGGTGATGCCCGGCACGACCTCGACCGGCACGACGCCCGTCAGCCGCGTGTAGAGATGCATGAACGAGCCGTAGAAGAACGGATCGCCCTCGCAGAGCACGACGACATCTTCGCCTGCCTCGGCCAGCGTCCGCAGACGGGCACAACTCTCGGCATAGAAGGCGGCAAGCACCTCGTTATAGCGGGGATCGCTGAACGGAATCTCGGTCGTGACCGGGTATTCCATCGGATGCTCGGTCGCGCCCGCGGGGATCACCCCCTCAACGATGGCGCGCGCCTGCCCATTGCAACCGGCCTTGCGGAAATAGGCGACATGGGTCGCGCCACGCAGCAGGCGGTCGGCGCGCACGCTCATAAGGTCGGCAGCACCCGGGCCGAGGCCCAGGCCATAAACGGTGCCCACGCTCATTCCGCGCGGCTCGCGATGGCGTTGATGGCGGCGACCGTGATCGCGCTGCCGCCCAGCCGGCCCTCGACGATGCAGCAGGGCACGGGCTGTGCCTGCCAAAGCGCCTCTTTCGATTCCGCCGCGCCGACGAAGCCGACCGGGCAGCCGATGATCGCGGCGGGACGCGGGCAGGAAGGATCCTCCAGCATGTTCAGCAGGTGGAACAGCGCGGTCGGCGCGTTGCCGATGGCGACCAGCGCGCCCGCAAGGTGCGGCCGCCAGAGTTCCAGCGCAGCGGCCGAGCGGGTGTTGCCCATCGCCGCGGCGCGGGCGGCGATGCCGTTTGCCTGCAAGGTGCAGATCACGGCGTTTCCAGCGGGCAGGCGCGCGCGGGTCACGCCCTCGGACACCATGCGCGCGTCGCACAGGATCGGCGCGCCGCCCTCAAGTGCCGCCCGCGCGACCGCCACGAAGCCTGGTGAAAACCGGATATGCGGGGCGAGGCCCACCATGCCCGCGGCGTGGATCATCCGCACCGCAACCTGTTCCTCGTCCGCGTCGAAGCGCGCCAGGTTGGTTTCGGCGCGGATCATCGCGAAGGACTGGGCGTAGATCGCGGCCCCGTCGGTTTCATAATCATAAGGCATCGTTGGTCTCCGGATGCAGGGCGGCGGCGATGGAATTGCGGCGCGTGTGCCAAAGCCCCGCGCGATCCAGCGCCGCGAACCGCTCGCGCATCGCCGCAAGCGCCTGGGGGTTGGCCTCTGCCATGAAGGCGGTCAGGTCGTCGTCGCCAAGCGTCGCCTGGTAGTAGAGGTCGAAAAGATGCGGCGGCACCGCGCCCGCGAGATGGGCAAAGGCCGCAAGGTGGTCGAGCGTGGCCGCGATCTCGGCAGCGCCGCGAAAGCCGTGGCGGCGCATCCCCGCAAGCCAGGCGGGGTTGGCGGCGCGGGCGCGCACCACGCGGGCGACCTCTTCGGACAGGGTCCGGGTGCGGGGACGATCAGGGTCGGTATTATCCAAGTGGTACAGCGCGGCCTTACCGCCCGTGACAGCCTGCGCCGCGGCAAAGCCCGCCTCGTGCGCGGCATAATCGGCGGCCAGCAGTATATCGGTTTCGGGCATGTCTTGGGCGTGCACGAACCCATCCGCCCGCTCGACGCGAGCTTTCAGACCTGCCTCGTCGCGGCGGCTCTCCGCGCCATCCAGCGCCCAGGCGCTGGCCGCGAGCCAGGCCTCGCCCGCGGCGTGTCGGGCCTCGTCGGAATACTCCTCGACCGCAAGCCCCATGCCTAGCCCGTAGCTGCCGGGCGCGGGCCCATAGACGCGCGCGCCGACATCACGGCCGGCATAGGGGTTCCAGTCGGGCGCCTCGTCGCGCGCGCCGAGCACCCTTATCGCCTGTTGGAACAACGCCGAGAGCGTGGGAAAGACATCGCGGAACAGGCCCGAAACCCGCAGCGTCACGTCAAGCCGCGGCCGGTCGAGCATCGCGATGGGAAGCACCTCGACGCCGGACACTCTTTCGGAACCTTCGTCCCAGACGGGTGTCACGCCCAGCAGGTGCAGCGCCATGGCGAAATCCTCGCCCGCGGTGCGCATCGTGGCCGAGCCCCAAAGGTCGACGACCAGGCGCGGCCAATCGCCGTGGTCCTGCAGGTGGCGGCGCACGAGGTCCTCGGCGAGTTTCACGCCCTGCGCATGGGCCGACCGCGTCGGCACCGCGCGCGGATCGGTGGTAAAAAGGTTGCGCCCGGTGGGCAGGACATCGCGCCGCCCGCGATAGGGCGACCCGGACGGGCCCGGCGCGATCTGTCCACCCGCGAAGGCCGTCAGCAGCGCCATTCGTTCCGCGGCGATGGAAGGGCCGGTGTCAAAGCTGCCGGGCGTGGCCGGGGCGCGGCCGAAGACATGCAGCCCGTCGCCGAACTGGCTATCCTTCACGTCGCAGACGAACCGGTCGATCCGGGTGATCGCCTCGGCCGGGCAGGCGGCGGTCTCCAGGCCCAGATCCTCTTCGACGCCAAGGGCCTGCGCCTCGGTCCGGATTTCCTTTTGCAGCCGCGCGCGGCGCTTTGGGTCCAGTCCGTCGGCGTTGGAGAACTCGTCGAGCAGCGCTTCGAGCCGGGCAAAACGGTCTGGCGTGCCGCTTTTCCGCAAGGTCGGCGGGATATGCCCGATGGTGACGGCGGCGATCCGGCGCTTGGCCTGTGCGGCCTCGCCGGGGTCGTTGACGATGAAGGGATAGATCACCGGCAGCGTCGCGATCAGCGCCTCGGGCCAGCAAGCCGCCGACAGCGCCACCGCCTTACCCGGCAGCCATTCCAGCGTGCCATGCGCCCCCATGTGGATCACCGCGTCGCAGCGTATGGCCTCGCGCAGCCAGAGATAGAAGGCGACATAGGCGTGGCGCGGGGTGCGGTGGACGTCGTGGTAGTCGTCGTCGCGTGTCGCCGGATCACCGCGCTCGGGTTGCAAAGCCACCAGCGCCGCACCGCGCCGGGTGGCGGCGAACTGAAAGGCGCCGTCCCGTACGGCAGGGTCGGCCTCGGGCGGGCCCCAGGCCGCGTCCAGCGCCGTCCGCAGGGTTTCGGGCAGGCGGGCGAGTGCCGCGCGATAGGCGTCGAGCGGCCAGGCCTGCGCCTCCTGCGCCAGCGCATCGCACAGGGGCGGACCGGGTGCGATGGGAACGCCCTCGGTGCCAAGATCTTCCAGCACCGCCTCGGCCGAGGCCAGCGCATCGAGCCCGACCGCATGGGCCATTTGCCAAGTTTTGCCCGGGTAGGTGGACAGCACGATGGCGGGGTGCTTTTCGGCGGCGGGACGCCGGGTCAGCCCGATCCAGGCCAGCACCCGGTCGGCGATCGCGGCGATCCGGTCGGGATGCGCACTATGGGCGTGGCGGGAGAATTGCAGATGCGGGTCGCGCGCGGCCGGTTCCTTGAAGGACGCGACACCGGCGAAGATGCGGCCGTCTACCTCGGGCAGCACGACATGCATGGCCAGATCGGCGGGCGAAAGCCCGCGCTCGGCCTCATTCCAGACCCGTTCGGTCGAGGTCGCCAGCGCGACCTGGAACACCGGAACGCCGCCCGCATCCAGCGGAGAGGTGCCGTCCTCGCCCTTGCCCGAAAACGCCGTGGCGTTGACGATGGCCGAGGGGCGCAGGTGGCTGATCTGGCGGGCCAGCCAACGCGCGGCCTCGGGCGCCTTGAGAGAGGGCACGAAGAGCGCCGTGACATCGCAACCGCGCGACCGGAAGGCGTCGAACAGCGCCGCGATGGGGTCCAGATTAGCTGCCGTCACATAGGCGCGGTAGAAGGTCAGCACGACGCGCGGGCGGTCACTGTCCGGCCCAAGGTCCACCAGCGGGCAGCACACGCCCTGCTCGGGGGTCCAGGCGCCGACCTGCGGCACCGCCTTGGCCCCCATCACCGGCGCGGCATACAGCCCCGCGGCCAGCGCCATCTGCGCCAGCGCCGCCTGCGCGGCCACCGCGCCGCCTGCATCGCACAGCTGCGAAAGCCGCCGCAGCGTGGACACCGGCAGGGTCGAGACCTCGTCCAGCCGCGGGTCGGGGCGGCCGTCCGCAGGCAGCACGGCCAGCGCGATACCCCTGGCCTGCGCCAGCGCCTGCACCTGTTGCAACCCGTAGTCCCAATAGGCGCGCCCGCCGATCAGCCGGATCAGGATGCCCTTGGCGCCCTCCAACGTGCGTTCGACATAGGTATCCACCGACAGCGGATGCTTGAGCGCCGCGAGGTTCGCCAGCCGCAGCGTCGGCATCCGTCCCTCGGCCCCGCCGCCCCGGTGCCAGCCCGCCGCGAAGGCCCCCAGATCGCTGTCCGAGAACGAGAGCACCACCAGATCTGCCGGATCCTGCCCCAGATCGGTCGGCGTCTCGGTCTCTTCCAGACCGTGGCTTTCGCGGAAGACGACGTGCATGGCCCTTCAGCCCGCCAGCGCGGCGCGGATCGCGCCTTCGTCGATATCGTCATGCTCGGCGATCACCACCAGGCGCGTACTGCGCGCCTCGTCCGTGCCCCAGGGCCGGTCGTACTGGTGCCGCACCCGCGCGCCCACGGCCTGCACCAGCAGGCGCATCGGCTTGCCCTGAACGGCCGCGTGGCCCTTCACGCGCAGGATGTTCTGTTTCCGCGCAAGCGCCTCGATACGGCCGGCCAGGATCGCCGGGTCGGCCTGTTCCGGCAGGTCGACCACGATGCTTTCGAAATCGTCGTGGTCATGGTCGGCCGCGCTGTCGTGATGGCTGGGGCGCGCGTGCAGGTCGTCCTCGGCCGCGGCCCCCAGCCCCAGGATCACGCGCGGATCGACCGCGCCTTCGGCCACCTCGACGATCGGCAGGCGGCGCGGCGCCTCGGCCTCGATCACGGCACGCGCGGTGGCCACGCCCTCGGGGCCCGCCAGATCGGGCTTGGTCAGCAGCACGATATCGGCGCACGAAATCTGGTCCTCGAACACCTCGGACAGCGGCGTTTCGTGGTCGATGCTGTCATCGGCGGCCCGTTGGGCGTCGACGGCGGCCAGGTTCGGCGCGAACCGGCCGGCGGCCACGGCCTCGGCATCGGCGACCGCGATCACCCCGTCCACCGTGATCCGCGAGCGGATGTCGGGCCAGTCGAACGCCTTGAGCAGGGGCTTGGGCAGCGCCAGGCCCGAGGTCTCGATCAGGATGTGATCGGGGCGCGGGTCCAGCGCCATCAGCGCCTCGATGGTGGGGATGAAATCGTCGGCCACGGTGCAGCAGATGCAGCCATTGGCCAGTTCGACGATGTTCTCGGCCGGGCAATCGGGGATGGCGCAAGATTTCAGGATATCGCCATCCACCCCGACATCGCCGAACTCGTTGACGACGACGGCAAGCCGCCTGCCGCCCGCGTTCTGCATCAGGTGTCGGATCAGCGTCGTCTTGCCCGATCCGAGAAAGCCGGTGATCACGGTGACGGGCAGCTTGGCAAGGTCGGTCATTCGGGGGCCTCCAGAGGGGGGATGCGGGCGATGCAGTTCTTGCGGAAATGGTCCGGGCGCGCGCGCCAGGGCACCAGACCGTCCGGCGCATCGCGGTATTTCGTGGCGCCGTCGACGATCACGGGCGCATCGGTCGCCGCGTCGAGATTGCCATAGACATAAGTCCAGCGACCGGGGCCGCGCAGCGCGATGGTCACGCCCGCCGTGCAGTTCGACAGGCACTCGACCGGTATCAGGCGGATATTGGCGGGCAGGTTCTGGCCGGCAAGCGCATCGTGCAGCCGTGCGCCGGGCAGCACGTCCGCATCGCCGGCAGGCTGACCCTGCCGGCATTTCACGCAAACCAGAATTTCAACCGCGCCCTCGGGCGCGCCACTCATCCGGGCGCCGGACCGCGGAGGTGATTGGAAAGAAACAACATGTTTGACCCCATAGCTCAGGGGACAAGGGCAGATGGCGGGTAGAGCCGAAGCTTGACCCGACACCGGAACACCCCGTCCGGTTACGTCGTCTTGCGCTGGCAGGTCTCCCGGCTTGCGGATTTCAGACCATCTGGTCTGGCGGTTGCCCTGCCTTCCCGGCCTTGTCGGCCAGTGGCAATGGGGCAGCCTTTCCGGTCACGGTCGCGGGGGCGGCTGCGCTTCGGACCTTTCAGCCCTTATCGCATTCCCTTTTCACCCACCCGAAGGCAGGCACCAGCCCGGGTGTCATGCCCACGATACAGTCCGGTTGTCAAGCGAGAGGATCAATCTCGCGTGGCGGCCCGTGCGGCGCGTTCCCCGGAATGACGCAGCAGGGCGGCCGCGCGATAGGCGCCGTGCGAGAGCTTTCCGAAAGGCAGGGTCAGGGCGAGGCCCAGCACACTGCCCAGATGCAGCGCCAGCAAAAGGCCCATCGCCGCCGTGTCCCGCAGCGCCAGCAGCGCCAGCCCGCTGGCCGCGACGATTGCAAGGCTGGCACGCGTGAAGCGGTCGGCGCTCTCCATGCGCCGTGCCGCGGGGCGCCGATCGGCCCGCAGCCGTCGCGCCTCGAGACCGGCAAGGCCCGCCAGCATGGCGATGCCGCCCAGCGTGCCGAGCGCTACCGGCAGGCTGAGCACCGGATAGGGGGCGAGTTGATCGAAGAAATGGTGTTTCGCCGCCCCGGCAATGGTCGCCAGAAAGGTGAGGCCGAACCCGTAGGCCACGAGGTGATGCGCCCAACGGCGGGTCGGGCCCACGGGGCCCTCGCGCGTCTCGCAACCCGGCCCCTTGCCGCCACCGAGGTTGCGCAGGGTCAGGACGTCCGACAGCGCCCTTGCCACGGTGTGCGGCGAATGGTGCGTGTCAGGTCCACGCCCCGCCCGCCAGAAAAGCCAGATGCGGAGGGCAAGGATCAGGCCTGCCGCGCCGAAGGCAAGCCCAGCACCGGCCGCCATCACACCATGCGGGATCACGGCATAGAAACTGCCCTCCCCCCCACGGGCCGAGAAAAGCGCCTGCGGCGGGACCAGCAGGAGCGCCGCAAGCGGCAGGCCGACGAAGCAGAGTGCATAGACCACCGCAAGCCAGGCCGCGGCAGAACCGCGCGGCAGCACACCGGCGCGGTATTCCTCGGCCCGCATCTCGGCCAGCGCCACGGGCAGGTTCACCGCGAAATCATGCGGCGGTGCATACTGACAATCGTCATGGCAGGAGCGGCAATCGTGGCAGAGATGCGCAAGGTGGCGAAGGTCCCCGGCCGTCAGGGCCGCGCGCAGTTGCGCCGCGGGAAAGACGTCGCAAAGCCCGGTGCAGAAGCCGCAGGTATTGCAGACGTTGAGCGCCCGGCGCGCTTCGGCGACCGGGTCGGTAGCGGGAACTGAGGCGGGCGCAGATGGCGGGATCTGGCGAGAGCACGCGGTAACGCGGATCTCGGAATGGACCGAGCCCGCGATTTGCGCGGCCTGCCGTCCCGCAATGCGCCCGAAGACGCCGCCGATGGTCAGCGCGAGACCGGAAAGATAGCCCTCGCCCAAGACAGCGCCGAACATCGTTGCCCCGGCCGCAAAAAGGCGCGGAGACACGCCGCCTCCCGCAAGGCGCACTCGTGCCGTGGCATCCACCAAAACGCCATGCCGTGTGAAACCGAGGCCCGGATGCAGGGGAATCGCCGCAAAGGGCGGCGCCAGAAGAAGTGGGGCCGCGTCCGACCGCGTGCGGGGCACGCCGGGCCGCGGACCGCCCGCAAGATGAAACTCGAGTTCGGTCAAGGACTCGCGCAGCCCCGCCGTGTCGATGCCGCAGAGGCGGGCCAGCGTCTCCGGGGCCTCCGCGGTGATCGGTGGATAGAGCATCGGCGGCAGGGCACGCACCCCGTCCGCCCCCAGCACCAGCCAGGCGCGGGGGTCATCCCGCCCGGCAAGGACATGGCCCCAGTGGGAATAGCGTGCCGGGCCCGCCTCGGCACCCTCGTCGGTGAACCGGCGCCCGGCGACATCCACGACGATGCCCAGATGCATCCCGTCCGCCCGGCTGACGATCCCGGCATCGTCAAGGGGCGCGCGGGCATCCACCGCGACCATGTGCCCGCCGCCCGGCCGGCCCGCGGCCGCGGCCCCGTTCTCTGTCAGCCAGAGCAGCGTCTCGCCCCGCTGGAAGGGCGTGCCCCGATTGGCGAAGCCATGGGCGGCTGGCCCCACATGCGTGGCCAACCGCTCGCGGTCGGCCCCGTAGCCGCCACAGGCCAGGACCACCGCCGCGGCCTCGATCGTCGTGGTGCCCTCCGGCGTCTCGACGTCGATGCGCAAGGGCTTGCCTGCCTCGGGTCGAAGCGCCGCGGGGTCAAGCGCCCCGACCCGCCAGCCATACCGCATCTCGACCCCAAGCCTCTCGGCCCGGCGGCAAAGCGCGTTCACCAATGCCTGCCCGCCCCCCCGGAAAAACGCAGTGCGCCGCGACCAGGGCAGGTTGCCGTCCGCCCAGGGCTCGAACGCGACGCCCTGCGCGGCGAGCCATTCCCCGAGATCGGCCGAGCCGTTTGCAAGGACCGCCGCAAGCGCGGGATCGGGCGCGCCGATCCTCGTCAGGTCTCCCAGAAGGTCCTCGACCGGATAGCACGCGCGCTGCCAGGGCGTTTCGGCATCGTGGGCAAGCCGGATATTTCGGGAATGGCGGGCATTGCCGCCGCGCAGGTGGAACGGTGCGGCATCGATCAGGGTGACCGACGCCCCGGCCAGCCGCGCCTCGATCGCGGCGCAAAGCCCGGCGAACCCGCTACCGACGACCAGAACACCGGCCCTCACGCGGGGACCATGCGCCAGGCCGGACACACGACCGGTGCGCGCTGCGCCGTCGAGGCGCGGCAGCGCGCCCGCGCCCCTCCCACAGAAGCGTGCAATCCTCAAAGCGACAAACGGCGCGCGCGGGTTCCGCCGCGCCGGCAGGGCGATGGAAGGCGCAGGTCGAGCGGCCGGGCCGGTGCATCCAGGGACGCGGCCAGAAGGGCGCG
>NZ_SLXP01000020.1 GCF_004343075.1 Rhodovulum marinum | reverse complement strand
CCATCCGGAGCCGCTTCGCCGGCCACACCAGCCGTAGCGCCAAGACCCCTCATGCACTAAGACTGAAACCGGACCACTTCATCGGGGCAGGTCACTTGTCGTCTCTGATATCGTATTCAACCGTGATCAGCCGGACATCACCACTTGCAGCAGACACTTTGGCTGCCAATGCCGAATGCAGATCAGAGGGACAATTGTCGAGGACCATCACCGCGCGACGACCTTCGGCAAGCAGGCGATCCAGCATAGCAGATGCGGACGGATCGGGGTCTTGTCCCGTATCCACATAGACAGCGATCGTCCGGTCAAGTGGATCGCTACCGACAGTTTCGTCAAAGAGTGCTTGGACAATCCGCGTCTTACCCACACCCGAAAGTCCTGTGACGCGGATCGCTTTGTTTGATGTGCGTATCAGCCGACGCATAGGTTCTATTGCGTCTTCGATAGTGAGTTCCTGACCTCGCTCAGTCGGCACGTGGACAGTCACGCCTGGAGCAGAAATGAGAGTGTCAAGTGATCCTTTGGGCGGGTTGCTCCAGGCTCCATAAGGTTGCCATCCCGAATAACCCTGACCAAGCTTGCCTTTCAGCCACAGCAACACCGACGGGTGCTGCCGCACCCATTGGACCAGCTTTGAACGGTCGAAGAAATCGAGGTGGATGTTGTTCTTGTTTGGATCGTTGGCGACCGCTGCCCGCATGGCATCGAGGCGATCTTTCTTCATAGGTGGTGAACAATCGTCGGCGAGACTCACGATGATGTAACTGCCGCCGATGTGGGCTTGGTTTGCGATGGTCGGGTTTAGTTCTCCATCCTTCAGCATCTCCGCCGCAATTGCGGACTTTGGCATCGAGTCTTTCTTGGACTGAAGGATCGTATCTGGACGGGCCAGGAAGCCCGTTTCAAGTTTGGCAGCGTCCACTTCAACATGGATGTCGATGCCTTCATCTGGGGCCTTGATCGAGCCTGACCAACTAACACTCGCAGCGCTATGGCCATGTGCGGCAACCTCTGCCTCGGCAAGACGCGCTATCAATTCTTCCAGTCGTTCATCGGACAACCGAAGCAAGTCATCCTTTTCGATCTCAAAAATCGCCATCCTAGCACCCAAAGCACAAAATGTTGCAGGTCCACATAATTGAACACACGACATTTAGGAATTCCCACGCAATACTCAATAGCCATGCTGCGATGTAAGTTCTCAAAAGATCATTGTCTGCTTTTCAACCTGTTCTAAGTCGGGATGACCCCGCAGCGAATGACCGCTTCCCGCCGGACCGTCCGCCTTTCCCCTGTCTTCGCACGCCAGAACCCTACGCACCTTGAAGAGGTGTTGAGCGCAGCCGGTTTCCGCTTTTCTTGATGGACCCGATCCAGGGCCGCCCGTCGGCGACCACTCACGGAACGGGGACAGCATGGCAGAGGCAGCTCGAAAACCGGAAGCGATGGCCCGCGGCGCGCGGATGCTGCGCACGGCGCTCGGACCCGCCATCGCCGGGTTTCTGGAAGACCCGATGACCGTCGAGGTCATGCTCAATCCCGACGGGCGGCTTTGGATCGACCGGCTGTCCGAGGGCCTCTCCGATACCGGGGCCACGCTGTCGCCCGCCGATGGCGAGCGGATCGTGCGGCTCGTCGCCCATCACGTCGGGGCCGAGGTGCATGCCGCTCGGCCGCGCGTCTCGGCTGAACTTCCTGAGACCGGGGAACGCTTCGAAGGGCTCCTGCCGCCCGTGGTCACCGCGCCCTGTTTCGCGATCCGCAAACCCGCCGTCGCGGTCTTCACGCTCGCCGATTACGTCGTCTCCGGGATCATGTCAGAGATCCAGGCGGCGCTGTTGCGCGAGGGCGTTGCCACGCGGGCCAATATCCTCGTCGCGGGTGGGACCTCGACCGGCAAGACGACGCTGACCAATGCGCTCCTGGCCGAGGTGGCCGGATCGTCCGACCGCGTAGTCATCATCGAGGACACGCGCGAGCTGCAATGCACGGCACCCAACCTCGTCGCTCTGCGCACCAAGGACGGCGTTGCTTCGCTTTCCGATCTCGTCCGCTCCTCGCTCCGCCTGCGCCCTGACCGCATTCCCATCGGCGAGGTGCGCGGGGCCGAGGCGCTGGACCTGCTAAAGGCCTGGGGCACCGGTCATCCGGGCGGCATCGGCACGATCCATGCAGGCTCGACCCTCGGCGCCCTGCGCCGGATGGAGCAACTCATCCAGGAGGCGGTGGTGACCGTGCCGCGTGCCCTCATCGCCGAGACCATTGATCTCGTCGCCGTCCTCTCCGGGCGCGGGGCCAGCCGACACCTCGCCGAGCTCGCCCGCGTCGCGGGGCTCGGGCCAGACGGCGACTACCGCATCACCCCAGCGGCGCAGCAGACCGGGACGAAAACCGACACAGGAGACCCCTCATGACCCGATCCCTTCACCGGCTGCGCGCGCAGGCCGCCCATGCCGTCACCTACGCCACCGTCACCCTCATGCTGGCCGGACCCGCCCAGGCGGCAGGCTCTTCCATGCCCTGGGAAGCGCCGCTGCAATCGATCCTCGAGTCGATCGAAGGGCCGGTCGCCAAGATCATCGCGGTGATCATCATCATCGTCACCGGCCTGACGCTGGCCTTCGGTGACACCTCTGGGGGTTTTCGACGCCTGATCCAGATCGTCTTCGGCATCTCCATCGCCTTCGCGGCCAGTTCCTTTTTCCTGAGCTTCTTCAGCTTCGGCGGCGGGGCGCTGATCTGATGGATGGGACGTTTGAACAGCTGGCGGACGTGCCGGGCTTCACCGTCCCGGTCCACCGGGCGCTGACCGAGCCGATTCTGCTGGCCGGTGCGCCGCGGGCCTTCGCGATCCTGAACGGGACACTGGCCGGGGCCATCGGGCTCGGGCTGCAGCTCTGGGTCGCCGGGATCGTCATCGGCCTTCTGGGCCACCTGGTCGCGGTCTGGGCCGCGCGGCGCGATCCGCATTTCGTCGAGGTCGGACGCCGGCATTTGCGGCTTCCCGGTCATATCGAGGTTTGAGGGCGCGCCCATGATGAACCTCGCGGAATATCGCCGGAAAGGAACGCGGCTGGCGGATTACCTGCCCTGGGCGGCGCTGGTGGCCCCCGGCGTTGTGCTGAACAAGGATGGCAGCCTGCAGCGCTCGGCCCGATTCCGCGGCCCCGATCTCGACAGTGCGGTCGCGGCGGAACTCGTCGCAGTGGCGGGGCGCATCAACAACGCCTTTCGCCGCCTCGGCTCGGGCTGGGCGATCTTCGTCGAGGCGCAGCGCGTGGCGGCGGCGGACTATCCCGACAGCCGCTTTCCCGATCCGGCCTCGGCGCTTGTCGATGCCGAGCGCCGCGCGGGCTTCGCCGAGCAGGGGGTGCATTTCCAGTCGGACTATCTCATGACCTTTCTCTACCTGCCGCCCGCCGAGGAGGCCGCGCGGGCCGAGAGCTGGCTCTACGAAGGCCGCGACAAGACCGGCATCGATGCGGGCGGGGTGCTGCGCGGGTTCATTGACCGCACCGACCGGGTGCTGGCGCTCTTCGACGGCGTCATGCCCGAATGCCGCTGGATGGATGACCCCGAGACGCTGACCTACCTGCATTCCACCATCTCGACGCAGGCCCACCGCGTCCGCGTGCCGGAAACCCCAGCCTATCTCGATGCGCTCCTCGCCGACCAGCCGCTGATCGGTGGTCTCGAGCCGCGGTTGGGGAACGCCCATCTGCGCGTTCTCACTCTGTCGGGCTTCCCGACCGCCACCACGCCCGGGATCCTCGATGACCTAAACCGGCTGGCCTTTCCCTATCGCTGGGCGACCCGCGCGATCCTGATGGACAAGATGGAGGCCGCGCGGATGGTCGCCCGCATCCGCCGCCAATGGTTCGCCAAGCGCAAATCCATCGCCGCGATCCTGAAGGAAGTGATGACCAACGAGCAATCGGCGCTGGTCGATACCGATGCCGCCAACAAGGCCGCCGATGCCGACATGGCCCTGCAGGAACTCGGCGCCGATATCGCGGGCGAAGCCTATGTCACGGCGACCCTCATCGTCTGGGACGAGGACCCGCGCCGCGCCGACGAGAAACTCCGCCTGGTCGAGAAGGTTGTGCAGGGCCGGGACTTCACCGCCATGGTCGAGACGGTCAACGCCGTCGATGCGTGGCTCGGCTCGTTGCCGGGACATGCCTACGCCAATGTCCGCCAGCCGCCGATCTCCACCCTGAACCTCGCCCATATGATCCCGCTCTCCGCCGTCTGGGCGGGAGAGGAGCGCGATGCGCATTTCGACGGCCCGCCCCTGCTTTATGGCAAGACCGAGGGCGCGACGCCCTTCCGCCTCTCGCTCCACGTGGGTGATATGGGCCATACGCTGGTCGTCGGTCCCACCGGGGCGGGCAAATCCGTGTTGCTGGCGCTCATGGCGCTGCAGTTCCGCCGCTACCCGGGCGCCCAGGTCTTCGCCTTCGATTTCGGGGGCTCGATCCGGGCTGCCACCCTCGCCATGGGCGGCGACTGGCATGATCTGGGGGGCGAATTGACCGAGAATGCGGAAGCGACGGTCTCCCTCCAGCCGCTCGCCCGGATCGACGATCCTGCCGAGCGCTCTTGGGCCGCGGGCTGGATCAGCGCGATCCTCGCCCGCGAAGGCATCGCGATCACGCCGGAGGTGAAGGAGCATCTCTGGTCCGCGCTGACCTCGCTGGCCTCGGCCCCGGTGGGCGAGCGCACGATCACCGGTCTCGCCGTCCTGCTGCAATCCTCCGACCTGAAACAGGCCCTGCGTCCCTATTGCCTGGGCGGCGCCCATGGGCGCCTCCTCGACGCCGAGACCGAAGAGCTTGGCGCGGCCTCTGTCCAGGCCTTCGAGATCGAGGGGCTCGTTGGCACTGCCGCGGCGCCCGCGGTTCTCTCCTATCTCTTCCACCGCATCGGCGACCGGCTCGACGGGCGGCCGACGCTCCTGATCATCGACGAGGGCTGGCTCGCTTTGGATAACGAGGGCTTCGCGGGACAACTCCGCGAATGGCTGAAGACGCTGCGCAAGAAGAACGCTTCGGTGATCTTCGCGACCCAGTCGCTCTCGGATATCGACGCCTCCGCCATCGCGCCCGCAATCATCGAGAGCTGCCCGACCCGGCTGCTTCTGCCCAACGAACGCGCGATCGAGCCCCAGATCACCGCGATCTACCGCCGCTTCGGCCTCAATGACCGGCAGATCGAGATCCTCGCCCGCGCCACGCCCAAGCGCGACTACTATTGCCAGTCGCGGCGCGGGAACCGGCTTTTCGAACTCGGTCTCTCGGAAGTCGGCCTCGCCCTTTGCGCCGCCTCGTCCAAGTCCGACCAGACGCTGATCTCGGAGATCCTCGCAGACCACGGTCGCGACGGCTTCCTCGCCGCCTGGCTCGAGGCCCGTGGGGTCGCTTGGGCCGCAGAGTTGATCCCCGACCTCACCAATCTCGCGCCGGAGCCCGAGGCACCGGAAGTCCCGATCCACCAAATCCCCGAACCCGCAGAGGAAACCACCCCATGACCCATTCCGCCCATCGCCTGTCCCGTCTCGCCAGCGCCTCCGCATTGGCCCTGGCGCTCGCAGCTCCAATCGGCCTCGCGCCGATCTTCGCGACGCCCGCCCAGGCCTTCCTCTTCGGCGGAGGCGGGCGCATCGTCTATGATCCGCGCAATCATGCCGAGAACATCCTCTCCGCCGCCCGGGCGCTCGAGCAGATCAACAACCAGATCATCCAGCTGCAGAACGAGGCGCAGATGCTGATGAACCAGGCCCGCAACCTCGCGAGCCTGCCCTATTCCTCGCTGCAGGCGCTGCGGCAGAATGTCGACCGGACGCGGCAGCTTCTGTCCCAGGCGCAGAACATCGCTTTCGACGTCGCGCAGATCGACCAGGTCTTCCAGCAGGACTATGCCAACATCCCCATGGCCGCGCCCGAGGCGCAGCTTCTGGCCGATGCCCGGTCTCGCTGGGAAAACACCGTCGGCGGTCTGCAGGACGCGCTGCGCGTGCAGGCCGGCGTCGTCGGCAATCTCGATGGCCAGCGCGCCGAGCTCTCCACCCTGGTCGGCGAAAGCCAATCCGCCGTCGGCGCCTTGCAGGCGACCCAAGCCGGCAACCAGCTCCTGGCGCTGCAATCCCAGCAGATCGCCGACCTGATCGCCGTCGTTGCCGCCAATGGCCGCGCCTCGGCACTCGTCGAGGCCGAGCGGTCCGCGGCGGCCGAACAGGGCCGGGTCCAGCGCGAGCGCTTCCTCACCCCGGGCGCGGGCTACCAGCCCGGCAATGCCCGGATGTTCAACAACTGAGGGAGGCTGGCCCATGGAGGGATCGGTCCTCGCGCGCATCGCCGCCGTCGTCTTCGTCGCCATCGCGATCACCGCAGCGGTGGTCGAGATGGGCCGGGATGAGGAAGGGCAGGCGACGCGTCCGGCGGCAACCCTCATGCCGGAGACCGATCCCCTGCGGCTTGAACAACGGCGCTGCCAGGAACTGGGAGAGGCCGCGGCCTCCGATCCGGAGTGTCTCGCCGTCTGGGCCGAGACCCGCGACCGCTTCCTCGGACGGGAACGCGACCGGACCGGGGGCGAGTGAGCCATGGGCGGCACCGGCGTCATCGACACCTTTCTCGGGGTCTTCACCTCCTATATCGACAGCGGCTTCGGGCTGCTGGGGGGCGAGGTCGCCTTCATCGCCAGCACGCTCATCGTGATCGACGTGACGCTGGCCGCGCTCTTCTGGGCCTGGGGCGCCGATGACGACATCATCGCCCGCCTCGTGAAAAAGACCCTCTTCGTCGGTGTCTTCGCCTGGCTCATCTCCAACTGGAACAGCCTGGCCGCCATCGTCTTCGACAGTTTCGCGGGGCTGGGACTGCTCGCTTCCGGCACCGGCTTCTCCCCTGCCGATCTCCTGCGTCCCGGTCGGGTCGCGCAGACCGGTCTCGATGCCGGGCGGCCGCTTCTGGAATCCACCGCCGATCTCATGGGCTTCGTCGCCTTCTTCGAGAACTTCATCCAGATCGCCTGCCTGCTCTTCGCCTGGGCGCTGGTGCTTCTGGCCTTCTTCCTCCTCGCCGTGCAACTCTTCGTGACGCTGATCGAGTTCAAGCTGATGACCCTCGCGGGCTTCGTGCTGATCCCCTTCGGCCTTTTCGGCAAGACCGCCTTCATGGCCGAGCGGGTGCTGGGCAACGTCGTCTCCTCCGGCATCAAGGTGCTGGTGCTCGCAGTGATCATCGGCATCGGCTCGACGCTCTTCGGCCAGTTCACCGCTGGGTTCGGCGGCGTGACGCCCACCATCGACGAGGCCATGGCGATCGTTCTGGCGGCGCTCTCACTGCTTGGCCTCGGTATCTTCGGCCCCGGCATCGCCACGGGCCTCGTCTCGGGCGGGCCGCAACTGGGCGCAGGCGCGGCCGTCGGCACCGGGCTGGCGGTGGGCGGAGCGGCCGTCGCGGCAGGCGGCGGGGCCCTGCTCGGCGCCCGCGGGGCCGGGGCGCTGGCCTCGGGCGGGGCCGCCGCGACGCGCGGGGCTGCTGCCGCCACCGGGGCCGCGGCTACCGCCTACAGTCTCGGAGCGATGGGCCAGACTGGGGCCGCAAGCGTCGCCTCCGGTCTCGGTGGCGTGGCAAAGGCCGCGGGATTCGCGGCTGCATCGCCACTGCGCCGCGCTGCCGCCTCGGCCAGCAACGCCGTCAGGGCGAGCCATGCAGACGGCGCGCGCGCTGGCTTTGCCGCCACCGGCGGCACCTCCTCGCTCGGCAGCGTGCCAGGCGCCTCGACCGCCGCGTCCGACGCCGCTGGCAGCCCACCGGCCTGGGCACGCTCGATGCGCCGCAGCCAGGCCATGAGCCATGGCGTTTCCGCCGCCACCCATGCGCTGCGCGCTGGGGACAGCCCCGGCTCCGGCATCTCCGTTTCCCTTTCTGAAAGCGACCGCCAATGAGCCTCTTCAAACGCGCCGCCGCGCATTACGGCAAGACCCTGGAACCCGAGACTCCCTACCAGAAGGCCGCCCAGGTCTGGGACGAGCGCATCGGCTCCGCCCGGGTGCAGGCGAAGAACTGGCGCCTCATGGCCTTCGGTTGCCTGGTCCTCGCAGGCGGTTTCGCCACGGCGCTGGTCTGGCAATCGGCGCGCGGCACGGTGGTGCCCTACGTCGTCGAGATCGACCGGCATGGCGAGGCCCGCGCCGTCGAGGCCGCCAGCGCCGGGTATCGCCCCAGCGATCCGCAGATCGCCTGGCATCTCGCCCGATTCATCGAGGAGGTCCGGGGCCTGCCCGCCGATCCGATCGTGGTCCGGCAGAACTGGCTCCGCGCCTATGAATTCACCACCGACCGCGGCGCGTTGGCGCTCAACGACCACGCCCGCGCCAACGATCCCTTCACGCGGGTCGGCGAGGACCAGGTCTCGATTGAGGTCTCGAGCGTCATTCGTGCCTCGCCGGACAGTTTCCGGGTGGCCTGGTCCGAGCGGCACTACGAGAACGGCCAGCTCGCCCGCACCGAACGCTGGACCACGATCCTGACCATCGTGATCGACCCGCCGCGCACGGCCGAGCGCCTGCGGGCGAACCCCCTCGGCATCTATGTGAACGCGATCAACTGGTCGCGGGAGATGAGCCAATGACCCGACCGATCCTGCCCGCCGTGCTCCTCGCCACCACGCTCCTCGCCGGCTGCGCCAGCGACCGCCCGCCCGCATTCGCCTATGACGACGCGGTCCCACCTTTGCTGTCGCCGCCTGCCACGGCACCCGATGACCGGCCGCGCCCCCTCCATGTTCCGCCCGCCTGGACCCCGAGCCGGGGTGGGGAGGCGGCCGCGACACCCGTCGCCCAGGTCGGCAATGCCAATGCGGCCGCCCGCGTCGAACCGCGCCAGGCCGGGTATTTCAACGCGATCCAGATCTATCCCTGGTCCGAGGGTGCGCTCTATCAGGTCTACGCCGCCCCGGGCCAGATCACGACCATCGCGCTCGAACCCGGCGAGCGCCTGGCGGGCACCGGCCCGATCGCGGCCGGCGATACCGCGCGCTGGATCATCGGGGACACCGAAAGCGGCGCGGGCCGCGACACCCGCGTCCTCGTCCTCGTGAAACCCACAAGGCCCGACATCAGCACGAACCTCGTGATCTCGACCGACCGTCGCACTTACCTGATCGAACTCAACGCCAGCGAAGAAACCTGGATGCCCGCCATCTCCTGGGCCTATCCGCGCGCGCCCGAAGCCCCACGCGTCGCACCGGCCACGCCGCGCATCCCGCCCGCGCATGCCCGCAATCACCGCTACGGGCTGCAGGGCGACAGCCCGCCCTGGCGGCCGGTTTCGGTCTTCGACGACGGGCGCAGGGTCTATGTCGTCTTCCCGCGCGGCATTGCCCAGGGCGAGATGCCGCCGCTCTTCGTGCTCGGGGCCGATGGCGAGTTGGAGATCGTCAACTCCCGCATCCACGGCAACGTGCTGATCGTCGACCGGCTCTTCGGTGCGGCCGAGCTACGCCTTGGCCGCGGACCCCGGCAGGAGGTCGTCCGCATCCTGCGGATCGAACCCCAGACCGAGGGGGCCGTGGTAAGGCACGATGCGGAGCGAGGGACATGAGCGAGACATCGACCGACACCGCCGCCGCCATGCGCCTGCGCGCCGATCCGCCCCGAGTGACGCGGATTTCGCGCAAGGTGATTGTCGGCCTCGGCGTCGTCGCGGGCCTTGGCATCGGTGCCGCGCTGATCTACGGCCTTCAGCGCCCGGACCGGACCGCCGCACCGGAGGAACTGATCACCACGGACCGCCGCCAACCCGCCGATGGCCTCCGCGATCTGCCGGGCAGCTATGACGCGATCCCGCGCCTCGGACCGCCCCTGCCGGGCGACCTTGGCGGCGGCATCCTCGACGCGCAGCAACGCGGCCAGCCCATCGCGGCTCCGAGCCTCACGCCGCCCACCATGGACCCTGCGGAACAGCAGCGCCTTGCGGAACTGGAAGCGGCGCGCGTGAGTGACCTCTTCTTCCAGACGCGGCCCGGAGCGCCCGCGTCCACCGGGTTCCAAGTTCCGCCCGCGGCACCCGGAGGTGGAATGGCGGTCACTCCGGAGACCGATCCGCGCCAGGCCTTCCTGACCGGGCCGATCGACCGCCGCACGGTCGCCCCTGACCGCGTGCAGCCACCAGCGTCTCCGTACCTCCTGCAGGCCGGCTCCGTCATCCCGGCCGCGCTGATCACCGGGATCCGGTCAGACCTTCCCGGTCAGATCACCGCGCAGGTCACCCAGAGCGTCTATGACAGCCCCACCGGCAGCCTGCTCCTCATACCGCAAGGCACCCGCTTGGTCGGCGTCTATGATGACAGCGTCACCGTCGGCCAGCGCCGCGTGCTCCTGGTCTGGAACCGGCTGATCTTCCCCGATGGGCGATCTCTCGTGCTCGAACGCCAGCCCGGGGCGGATGCCGCGGGCTTTGCCGGTCTCGAGGACCGCGTCGACAATCACTGGGGGAGCATCCTGCGCGGAGCAGGGCTTTCGACCCTGCTCGCCGTCGGCGCGGAACTTTCCCTCGAGGAGGAAGACCGCCTCGCCCGTGCCTTGCGCGACGGAGCCCTCGACACGATCAACGAGGCCGGCCAGCGCATCGTTCAACGCCAACTCGAGGTCCCGCCGACCCTCACCATTCGCCCGGGCTTCCCCGTCCGCGTGATCGTCACGCGCGATCTCGTCTTCGCGCCAGCCGGAGGCTGACATGACCAAGCTGAAACTCGGACCGATCCCGGACGACAAGCCGGTGAAGCTTAACGTGGAGCTGCCCGCAGAGCTGCATCGCGACCTGATCGCCTATGGGGAAATCCTCGGTCGAGAAGCCGGAATGGGGCCGATTGAAGCCAAGAAGCTGGTGGTTCCCATGCTCGAGCGGTTCATCGCGACGGATCGTGGGTTTGCGAAAGCGCGGCGCGCACCGCGCGGGACGGAAAAGGCGCCATCGGGGCGCGGGGAGGCCTGATTGGCGCCAACCGCCTTATCGAATACGGTAATGGCGGGTTGGTTTTGGTCGAAACCTATACTGTTTTACCGATAAAGATAAGCCAGCTTGAAATCCCGGACATCCGCCGGCATATTTACCGAAAAAGGTAACCTGTGTCGCCATGACCGCTGAAATCGAATCTAACTTTCTCGCCGATATCGGGCGGCGCGTCCGGGCGCTGCGTGCGGATCAGGACCTCACGCTCGAGCAGCTTGCCCGCCTCACCGGGATCAGCGCGCCCGCGCTGTCGCTGATCGAGACGGGCAAGCGCGACGCAAGGCTGACGACGCTCGCGAAGATCGCGGCGGCGCTTCGGGTGCCGATCAGGGCCCTGCTGGAGGATCAAACAAACGACGCCAGCACCGGTGGCGACGCCCCCGCTGAAGGCTACGATCTCGGGGATTACCTGTGACGCGATCCGTGCCCGTCTGGTTCGATGCGCTGCATGTGGCCGATGTCGAGGTCGCCGCGGATGGCGCGCTCTCGCTGCGCTACGCGGACCGCTGGCGGCAGACGGCAGGCGCGTTCCCCCTGTCGGTCACGATGCCCCTGCGTGCAGAGCCGTACACGTCCGAAATCATCTCGCCCTGGCTCGCGAACCTCTTGCCGGAAGAGGAACAACTCCGCAGCCTCACACGCTCCCTTGGCCTCGATCAGGCGGATGCGCTGGCCATGCTCGAACGGATCGGCGGCGATACGGCCGGCGCGCTTTCCTTCGGGCTGGCCTCCGACCGCAGCCGGTGGGCCTATCGCCCGCTCACCGATCTCTACGGCATCGACACTCCCGCCGCGGCGCTCGAGCACCATTTCGAGGATCTCGGCAGCCGACCGTTCCTCGTGGGGGAGGAGGGCGTGCGACAATCGCTGGCCGGCGGCCAGAGGAAATCCGCGCTCGCCGTGCTAGATCCCGATGGCAGGCCGGTGCTGCGCCTGCCCGAACCGGGGGATGTCCTGGCCGTCCCGCTGCACGGGGCGCCGTCGACCCTGATCGTGAAACCGGACAACCCCAACCTGCCCGGCATCACCGAGAACGAGGTCTGGTGCCTCCGGATGGCCGCGGCCATCGGTCTCGAGGCGGCGCAGGCAACCATCCTGCGCGCCGAGGGCCGCAGCGCGATCGCTGTCCTGCGCTATGACCGCAGGCTCGGCCGGCACGGGCAGCTGGTGCGCCTCCACCAGGAGGATTTCGCGCAGGCCAACGGCCTGCCCCCCGGCCGGAAATACGAGCGCGGCACGCTGCCCGGGCTCGATCTGAAGACGCTTCTCGACACAGGTCGGCATGTCAGCGCGCGCGGTGCGCTGGCTTTGCTCGACCAGGTCATCTTCAACATCCTCGTCGCCAATACCGACGCGCATGCGAAGAACTATTCGCTGATCCTGCCCCTGGCCGAGCTGCCCCGTCTCGCGCCCCTCTACGATGTCTCCTCGGTGCTGGCCTGGCCCCATGTGGTGCAGGCCTACGCCCAGAACATCGCGGGCAAGAAACGCACGGCCGACGGCATCGCGGGCCGGCAATGGGAGGCGATTGCCCAAGAGATCGGCTATCGCCCGACCGATGTCCGCAACCGCGTCCAGGAGCTCGTCGATCGCCTTGTGGCCAACCGCGTGCGGGTCACCGAAGAGGTCGCGGCCCTGCCGGGCGCAACGGCTGGATACGTCGCGCAGGCCGCGCAGCTCGTCGAGGCCAACGCGCTCCGGATCGCCGGGCGCCTCTAGGGTGCGGGCTCAGCGTTTTCGGTGAGGGGTCCAAGCCGGCCCGTATCTTCCGAGCCGCGCTCCTATTTTTCTCAGGACGTTCGGTTCCACGGACCGCGCTTGCCCTTCGCCCGGCTCCGTGTCGGTTTTTCGGATGCGCCACCCGATGTCCTGTCGTTGCCCTTCACCCGCGTCCTGCCCTTGCAGCGCGGGTAGGTCACGCAGCCAAGGAACGGGCCGAAGCGGCCTTTCCGCTCGACCAGCCAACCGTCCCCACAGCTCGGACAGGCCGGGAAGCGGGTGCCACAGCTACAGACGAAGACGTCGGGTTCGGATTTCGACCGTTCCGGGAGGTCATTGCCGCAGGCGGGGCAGGCCGGACGGGATGTCCGACAGTGCCGACGGTGCTCGCAGACGAACCGCAGGCCTGATCTCTCCGACCGTTTCGGGATTAGACGCCCGCCGCAGGCCGGGCAGCGGTGAACGACCGGCGTGGCCGCCTCGCCGAGTTCGACGGCGCCGTAGTCGGGGTTTTCGATCAGTTCGCGCACGAAGGCGGAGGGTTTGTTGCCCGGCGCGAGGAGGGTGACGGTCTTCCGCGCGCGGGTCAGCGCCACGTAGAACACCCGGCGTTCCTCGGCGTGCTCGAACTTCTCCGGCTCCGGCAGGACGAGATCGAGGATCGGATCGTCTACGATCTCCGAGGGGAATCCAAACCGGCCGCTCTCGGCGCCGAGAATGACGACGTGGTCGGCCTCGAGCCCCTTGGAGGCATGGACGGTCTTGAAACTGATCGAGAGACCGGGGTGCTCCCGTTCCAACGCCGCGATGTTCTTCGGCCGAAGGTGCCGGTAACGCCCCACCAGGAGAACGGTGGTTTTCTTGTCGCTGGTGCCGGCCATGGTCCCGCGAATGTCGGTCAGCACCTGCTGCAGGGCGGCCGCCTCCTGCTTCGGCGCCACGTAGGCCACCCGGATCGCCGGGGCGGCGGCGGTGCCCGCGGGGATCACCGCCTTGGTGATCTGGGAGGCGTTCTTCAACACGAAGCTGCGGGCGGGCAGGGCGATCCGGTCGACGCTGCGGAAGGTGCGGCCGAGATCGACCGTGCGATGGATGCCGGTCTTCCCGGCAAAGGTGCCGCCGAATTCCTGACCGAAGTTCCGCATCAGCCGGATGTCGGACCCGGTGAAGCGGTAGATCGACTGCCAGTCGTCGCCGACCGCGAAGATGCGCGCGTCCGCATGCTGCGCCTTGAGGGCCCGCAAGAGCTCGGCGCGGCCCTGGGAGATGTCCTGGAACTCGTCGACCAGCAGGTGGCGAAAGGGGCTCTTGTAGCGTCCTGCGCGCACATGCGCCGTGGCCCGAGCGATCATGTCCTCGAAATCGATCCGCGGTCCGAGACGCTCCTGGTACTCGGCATGGACGGGCTCGAAGATCTCGAGGAAGGCCCGGCCGCGCGCCTTTTCCTTAAGCCCCTCGGTCTTCTCACGGCATTCCTCCACCGTGCGCCCGGACCCCTTGAAGTGCCGCAGGAAAGTGCCGAGCGTCTGGGTGAAGGCATCGACCTGGCCGAGTTCCGTGAGCCGTTCGAAGACCTGCTCGGGCGGACGCGGGTTCAGCGTCACGTAGGGCTCCAGCTTCTCCGCCAGCGCCTTGGTCAGGCGGCCCTCGACGCGTTCGTAGCTGTAGGTCTCGACCAGCGTGGTGCCGTGCTCGGCATGGACCTCGCGTTTCCAGGCCATGTCCTCGAGATAGCTATCGCGGTCGATATAGGGCGCGGTCGTGAGCACCTCGGTCCCGTCCGGCCCCGGTGCTTTCCGAACCCCGAAATGTTCGATATAGACGCCGCTCGCGGTCAGCCGGAAATCCGGCGTGTAGGCGCCACGGCCGGTCTTCGGCAGGGGGTGCTCGTAGAGCGGCTCGTATTCGTAGGCGATGCCGTTGAGGTAGAGCCAGTTGGCGATCTGAAGCTCCTCGAAGCTCCGGACGCGCTCGCCTTGCAGGCTGCGCAATTCTTGTTCCTCGACGTAGCTGTAATATTCGTGCTTGCTCTTGAATTCCCAGGGGCTGCGTTCCGGGCGGAAGAATTCGGCGAACCACTGGATAAGCAGGTGTAGGGCCTTGCCCGGGCGCGAGGCGAGGTCCCGGAGGATGTCCCGGATCAACGCGTTGAACTGCGCGTCATCCGAGGCATGGTCCGCCAGCGCCGGGGCCTGGCCCTCCACCTCGGCGATGATGCCATAGGCCAGCGCGTGGAAGGTCTTCGCCGCCACCGGTGCCCCGCAGCGCGCTTCGATCCGCCCCGCCATCTCGGTCGCGGCGTCCTTGCCGAAGGCCATCAACAGGATGTCCTCGGGCGGCCGGATGCCGCGTTCGATCAGGTAGGCCGCCTTCGCGGTGATCACGCTGGTCTTGCCCGATCCGGCACCCGCCAGCACGAGCGTGGCGTCCTCGTCCGTCGCCACGGCGAGGCGTTGTTCCGGCGTGAGCGGGTTCGACTCGATCTGGTCGAAGAAGTCCTGCATGTCCGAAAGTTCCGCCTCGACGAAGCGGGCGATCGCCTGGTCCCGCATGCGCACCGGATCGCGATGGAACGCGCCGATCCTGTCGAGCGCCTGGGCCCGGTCGGGCGGCATGGCTTCCCTGGGGAGATCGACGGGGATCGCGGCGAAGAGCCTCCGGGTGCGCTCCACGAAGGGCTCGAGCAGGCACGCCGCCGGATAGCGGCGGGGCAGCTCCAGGCGTTCGACGGCTTGCGCGAGCGCGTCGATCTCATCGGCATGGGCGGCGATCTGCGTGCCGATGGCGTCCCGCCACGCCGTATTCAGGGCGGTGACGAACGGCGCCGCCTTCTTCGGCTTGATGCCGGCAACCCGAAGGCTGGAACCATCCATGAGCGGAATGGTCAGGGACGAGAACGGAAATCCCTTCTCGACGCACGAAGCTCCACTGATATCCACAAGGGTGACGTGTCGCAGCGGTTTGCCGAGAACTGTGAGCCCGTCTTCCTCGAGCGATAGACCGCGCGATCGCTTCCCGAATAGGGACAAAACCAGTCCCGCGAACCTGTTACGTTGAACCTTCATGTCGGCACCCATATCGCACGACCGAGGGCTCTGCCATGCGATGGAAGGGCCTGCCTTGATCCGGCCAACGAGACAGATTGTGTCTGTTGGCACTTGGCGTGGGCAGGGCGACCCTTCGCTTCGCGAGAGCCTTTCAATGCCGTTTCGTCTTCGGGGATTGAACAGACCCATTTCACCTGGGGAACCGCGTCAATCCTCACAGGCGATGAAGCTCGATGACCCTCTGAACTGGTTGTACACCACTGGGTTCTTGCAGATCTCGTTGCCCTTGCTGCCGATTACGATCATCGCCCCAAGGACGCCGTTGGTATCCGCCCAAACTGGCTTTTCGCGGGGTGCACGATACTTCGTTCCGCCGACAGTCACCTCGTTCTTGCAGGAAATGTAACGGCCTATGGCGTAGGGGTTCTTGCAGACGACCCGTCCACGGGCCTGCACGACGTAACCGGTGAGAACCCCCTCGGCGAATGGTGCCCGGCCATCGGTGATCACGGCATTGACCTCTGCCTGAACAAGCGCAGTGGATAACAAGTATACTGTGACCGCCAGACCCAGCTTCATAATGCGTCTCCTCCAGGGATAAGGCGTGCGCGTTGGCACTGGTATTGCCCAAGGCATACAGAATGACTTCTCACGCCGGCTTTTTTGTGACGTACTCGAAGCGTCATCTGAGTTGGTGAATGTCGCGCCTTGCGGGCACGCCCAGCAGTCTCAGGGGGCTGCGAAGTCAGCGGCACGATCTACCCGAGGCGACCGCGCTCTCGCGGATGGCAACAAGCCCCTCCTTCGGCCAAGTTATCTTCGAGTTGCAATACCGCGCCCATGTGCGCTGCTACATTGCCATCGCTCACCCATGCCGCAGGTACGCTGTGGGAAAGGGAGGATGAGCGATGGATTGGGAGGGTGAAAAAAGCTCTATCTGCGCTGCCGTGAACCTGCTGAAGCTGTCGTTCGCGTAGAGAAACTGGACGACGGCAATGCGCAGATAGCGACCGTCACAGAATGGGTGCTGCGGAGTAAGCCATAAGGCCGGTTGGCCCACAGTCCGGAGCCTCGCCACATCCTCGAGCGCTACGGCGCGATTCACCAGACCGGCCATTCGCCGCATGCGAAAGTTCCACTCCCTGGTCGCGGCCGGTTGAGCAGAATCTTCGCGCCTTTCGATCTCATACCTTGATCGCCAGCAGACCCGCATTTTGGAGGCATTTGTCTCAAGCGCAACGCTCGCTTTGGCTCTGGCGTAGATTTCCACGGGTAGCTTTCCGGCGACGGATGCCGAGGAAGACGACATGCCGTCACTTAATTCTGTGGCTTACTCCGTTCACAGGGATGGGCAGGGAGAGTTAAGGGCTCCAATATGCGTCCATCACGCCTTTTCCGGTTCGCTTGATGTGACCTTCAGGACCGTCAGGGTCCGTCGATGGCCGTCCCGCGTCTCCCAGTGGAAGGCGGCGCCTTCGGACAGGCCGATCAGGGCCACGCCAAGCGGGGTCATGACCGAAACCCGGCCCGCACCGATATCCGCGTCCTCGGGAAAGGAGAGGCTGATCGTTTTCTCCTCTCGGGTCAGTTCGTCGCGATAGGTGACGCGATTTCCGATCGTCACGACATGCGCCGGAAACTTGGCGGCAGGCATGATGCGCGCCCGCGCAAGTTCCTCGAGAAGGCGGTCGGACAATTGCGGATTGCGCTTCGCCGCACCCTCGGCCAACGCTTCGAGCCGGTCGAGGTCTTTTTCACTTATGACGATTTTGGGGCGAAGCTTTGAGCGCGACGTCGATTTAGTCTGGATATTCATGGTGATTACCTGCCTCAAGCTTGAAAGAGTAAATTGCGCGTGTCAGGCGAAGCGGCATCGTCCGGATGTCGGACGTCAAGCAGCAAGAGCGTGACGATTGAGCCGTCGTCCCGAAGGAGGGGCGCACTGGTGCCGGCACGCATTCCCAGGAGCGTCGCGCCAAGAAGCGAGGACACCGGAATGATCCCGTACCTCCCGCCTGCGCGTGCCCGATGGCTGAGCAACCCGGTTTTGGAAACCCCGGCACCGAGAGAATAGACGACATGCGACCCGGCGGCGGCCACATCATTCGGCACATCACCGGGGACAATGGCGGCGCTTTGCATTTTATGACGCAGAACATGCTGCAGGAAGAGCGATCGCATCTCTCCGTCCGTGTCGCAAAGCCGAACAAGCTTGGAAAGCTCATGCCGGTCGGCCTGCGTCAGCGTGACGGCAGGTCGTACAACCATGCCGCAACGGGGGCTCTGTGAGATTCTGCGCGTGGTTTCGAATGGACCGATGACCATGGCTTCTCCTCGAACGAGTCACTCGTTCAGTTCCGGATTAGGATGTCGAGGAGCCCCGGGGGTACGCTGGCGAAAATGCACCCTGACCGCCCGGGGTTACCGGCGGTTCAGCAGACGAAAGACATTATGCTCATTGCAGACCACCATCCCAGCAAGCTAGTGGCTCGGTTGCGATTGGTCAATCCGGGTCGTCCGGTCGGGATCGCAACCGCAGGAAGTCGGCCAATTTCTGCCGATCGGCGTAGCACGGCATCGGGGTGTTCGAGCCTTCCGTTGGGCAACAAGGACTTACCTCAGGAAAAAGACGAGGGACATGCTTGCGCCGACCAGTGCAATGAAGGCCCGGAGCGCCCTCACATTGTGGATGCGCCGCGAGAGCGCCGCGCCGATATACCCACCGATGGCCGATGCGGCGCCGAGAACCAGTGCTTCTTTCCAGGCGATCAGGTCGGCAGCAATGTAAACCGTAACGGAGACCGCAGAGAGGACGGACGAGACAAGGTTCTTCAGCCCGTTCATCTCCCTCAGGTCGGTAAGGCCGATCAGGCCGAAGGCTGCGAGAAGCAGGATCCCGACGCCGCCGTTGAAATAGCCGCCATAGATCGTGACCGCCAAGAGCACGGCAGCCGCCTGCGGCAGTCCAAACGTGCCCTTTCCCATGCGGGCGATGCGCCGCGTGATCGGAGGGCCGAAGGCAAAGGCCGCGGTGGCAAAGGCCAGCAGCCACGGAACCACACCTGAAAAGACGGCGCTCGGCGTCACCAGCAGCAGAACCGCGCCCAGGATTCCGCCCAATGCGGATACAAGCAGAACCAGACGCACAGGCAGGCTGCGCGCCCGACGGACGTCCGCACGGAACGCCCAGGCGCTGCAGAGATAGCCGGGCAAGGCCGCAAGGGTAGCGGTCGCATTGGCCATGATCGGCGGCACGCCGGTCCAGACAAGGGCCGGAAAGGACAGAAAGGTCCCTCCTCCGGCCACGGCGTTCAGCGCGCCCGCGGCAAGGCCCGTGAGGATCAGGACAAGGTATACGGTCATTGCAACCTCCGGCCCGGGAACCATCAACCCGCTCTTGCGCGAAACCGCAATGGTCTGCAAATTGGTACGCATCACCTTGGACGCATGACCAATGCCAAGAACGAGTCCAGCCATTGCATTGGAACGATTGCGCGCGCTTCTAGACGAGCAAGCGCCGCTCATCGGCGATCGCCTGCCGACCGAACGCGCTCTTGCGGGGCTTCTGGGGTGCAGTCGCCAGACCGTGCGCGCGGCATTGCTGGAGATGGAACGGGAAGGCGAAATCTGGCGGAAGGTCGGCAAGGGCACGTTCCGCGGACCCGCGCCGCTTGGCCACCCCGTCAAGGAGACGATCCTGCTGAGTGCGACCGCCCCTGAGCAGCTTATGCAGGCCCGGCTGATGATCGAACCGCCAATCGCGGCAGAGGCCGCAAGACGCGCCTCGGCGCCCGACGTGGCCTATCTCGAGGGCCTCGTTGCGCAAGGAAGAGGCGCCTCTGGACGGGCCGAGGCGGAGACGGCCGATGCCGGGTTCCATCGCGGCGTGGCAGAAGTCGCAGGAAACCCCTTGCTCGGCGGGTTTCTCGACTACCTTGCGAGCGCGCGGCGTCGCGCCGCCTGGCAAAGGGAATGGGATCGGACCTACCGCCGGATCGGCGTCAGGGAATTCGCCGGCCTGCACAGCGATCAGCATGGCGATGTCGTCGCTGCAATTGGCCGGGGCGATCCGCAGGCCGCCGAAGCCGCAATGCGGGCCCACCTGAGAACCATCATGGGCGCGATGCAGCAGCCGGACGACAGGGGGTGACGCCCCCTATCGCTCAATCGGCTGGCATGTGGCGGCCTCCACTTCGCGCTGGCGCTCGCGATAAAACACATAGACGCCGGAGCCCAGGATGATCGCCGTGCCCAGCAGCGTCATTCCATCCGGGATTTCGCCGAAGACGAGGTACCCCACAAGGGTCGCGCCGACGATCTCCAGATACTGGAACGGCGCAAGCAGGCTCGCCTCCGCCTTGCTGAATGCGAAGGTGATCGCGAGGAATGCAACCATCGCAAGGGCCCCAGCCGCGAGAACGATCCAGAGAACCCAGCCCGGCAATCCGGAGACGGCGGTCCGCTCGAACCCGAGTGCGCTTGCCAAGAGATGCGCCACCAGAACGATGGCTCCGGCCGACAGAGAGGCGCCGAACTGGAAGGTCAGCGCGGACCGGTCGCGCGTCGCTTTCCGCATGACGATCATGTTGAGCGCAAAGGCCAGTGCGGCCAGCACCGGCAGCAGGACGACCGGCCCGAACTCGACGAAGTTCGGCCGGATCACGATCAGGGCCCCGATCAGGCCGACACCGACCGCGGCATACCTGCGCGGGCCCGGAACTTCGCCGAGGAACGGACCGGCCAACAGCGTCAGGAGCAGTGGCTCCACGAAGAAGATCGCAATCGCGGTGGCGATCGGCATCGATGCGAAGGCGGTCACCAGAGACAGGCTCACGGTGACAATGAGCAGGGCCGAGACGAGCGATGCAGCCGATAGAAGTGACCCGCTGAGATGGTGCCGAAGGATCACCGCGACCGGGACGAAGAAAGCCGCCTGCACCAGTGTGCGCCAGACGGTCACTTCGAATGGTGTGGCAAACCCGGTCAGGGTTTTCGAGATCGCGTCCCCGATAGGCAGCAACGCCATGGCCATGCACATCGCGGCGATACCGGCGCGCTTCTCGAAACCGGCGAGATCGGACGGGACAACGGTCAGGTGTGCCATGAAAAACCTCCTCTGACACCGCGGCGGCGGTGCTGGAACAGATCCGGGCGTGCAGGACGATACTGGGGGAACGGAATGACGCCATCATCCCGTGGCTGCCGGGTAGACCCTTATCCTCCCGCCGTCAACACTCTGGGTTGCACACTGGGAGAAATGGCTCGACTCCGTGGCATGTCATCGGTGGCGGGTTGCGTGGTTGATGCAAGCGACGCGCTCGGCGGTCCGCCAGCGGAGGGGACGGCACCTGCATCCATTGTCGGCGGCCATGTTCTCCGGTGCGCCGAACGAACCGGGGCCGTGTCATAAGCCTATGGGGTGAACTGTTCCAGTATGCCGCCCCCCGCCAGCCACGGATGCTGCACCATGAGCAGGGCCATGGCGACAAGGCCACCGGCAAAGCGGGCCCTCGCGCCTGGGGGCAAACGCATGGGCGCCGACCGCATCTGCGCAACGGCTCGCCGCCAGACCTCGTCCCCCATGTCCCGCTGCCGCCGCCGGTCGATGGCCCACGTGCCCAGCAGGGAAAACAGGGCAAAACTGCCGAACATCAGGCCATGGGCCAGGTCGCCGTTCGCGATCAGATGCGCCCCCGACCACAGCAACAGCGCCAGCAGTACCGGGTGGCGGCAATAGCGCAGGATGCCCGGGTCGCGCGGGTCGAACGCCGTATTCCGAAGGCCGCCGAAGGACAGGGGGTTGGGGCGGAACAACCCGAAGACCAGGACCAGGATGGCCGCCGTCGTCGCCACCAGAACAAGGCAATGGGCACCCGGCGGCTCGGGCCACAGGGCCAGATACGGCGCCCGGTTGGCGGCCACCAGGAGAACGCCAAGCATCGCCAGCGACTGGAACGAATAGGCGATGCCGAAGCCCGCACGCCCCAGCCGCCTGACCAGCCAGGACCGGACGGGCGGGCGCACCGGAATGGAATGCAGGATGAAGAAGCCTGACAAGACAGCGATGAATCCGCCTCAGCCCATCCCTCAGTGCTCCGGACGGTGTCTCAGGACGTATCGCCCATATAGCATGGCAAAGCCGCCGAAGGCGCCGATCCAGGTCAGGCCGGAGAGGGTATGGAACAGCGATGCAAGGCCCGGAAATGCGCCTGAAAGCAGGCGTGCCAGAACCGCAAGCAGCAGCAACAGGTAGATCGCGATCGTGCCGGTATCGGCGCGCAGCGTCTGTCCTGTATGGCCGAGCGTCGCGCGCGTCATCACCGCCAGCGTCATCAGACCAAGTCCACCGGCCATCCAGACATGCTGGGCAGAGCCCATGCCGACCGCGTCCGGCCAGAACACCGTGGCCCCCACGGCCAACGCACCGAGCGGCACGAAGAGGTAGCCCGCATGCAGGACCAGCACCAGCGGCTCGGCGCTGGTGCGGTGCCCCGCCCACCGCGCCAGCCGGATCAGATGCAGGCCGCCCGCGAGCTGCAGGGCCGTGCCGGTCACCATCGCCATGGGCGCGATGACCCAGAGCAACAGCGCGAGGCCGAGCGCCAACAGCGCCAGCTTGTCGAAGCGCTGCATCGGCGGGGTGGGCAGGACCGGGCTGTGCTGCCGGACCAGCCAGTTGCGGGTGAAGGACGGCACGATCCGCCCCCCGATCACCCCGATCATCATGATCCCGGTCCCAAGACCCAGCCGCAGCCCCACTCCCTGTGCACCGGGGTACCCCCGCGCAGCCTCCCAGTGGAACAGGGCGTTGCCGAGGATGAAGAGGCAGAGCATGGCCAGCACGATCAGGTTGCGCCAGTTGCGTCCCGCGACGATCTCGCGGCCGAGCACCGAGGCCAGTGTGACCGGGAACAGCAGATCGGCCATAGCGACTGAGATGGGCGGCAGTTCCGCGGACAGGGCGACGGCGATCCGGCCGAGACACCAGGTGGCGAAGAGCGCGCCGAGTGGCCAGCCGACGATGGGCAATCGCCCGGTCCAGTTGGGTACCGCCGTCAGCAGAAAGCCCGCGGCGACCGCGCCGAGATAGCCGAACAGGAACTCGTGCGCATGCCAGGAGATCGGGTCTAACGCGGTCGGCAAGGCGAGGCGTCCGCTGAGCATGCCGATCCAGAGCGCCATGGCGAGCGCCGCCCAGAGCGCGCCCCCAAGGAAGAACGGCCGGAACCCGAAGCTCAGGATCGCCGGCCCGGTCCAAGCCCGCATCTTCTCGGCCGTGCTGCTCATGGGGCCTCCCGCGTGACCTGGACACCCGCCTCGGTCAGGATGAAGTCGAGTGCGATGTCGTGCGGTTGGGGGTAGATCGTGGCGAGCTGCGCGGACTGGAACCCGATCCCGATGGTCGCGGGGCGCGGGGACAGCGCCGCCAGCGTGCGGTCGAAATAGCCGCCGCCATAGCCAAGGCGATAGCCTGCGCCGTCCCAGCCCATCAGCGGCGCGAGCATGATCGCGGGCGTGACGCGCGCCGCCTTGGCGGGCGGGACGGGGATGTTCCAGTCGCCCAGCACCATCCGGGTGGTCGGAGCCCAACGGCGGAACACCAGGGGCGCCGCCTTTTCCTCCACGATCGGCAGCGCGATCATGACGCCCGCGTCGTGCAGGTCGGCCAGGGCTGCGCGCAGGTCGGGCTCGCCCTTGATCGGCCAATAGCCGGACAGGACACGGCCCCGCGCGCCGCCGAAACGGTTCGAAAGAAGATCGAGCAAATGCCCGGCCAGCGCCTGGCTTGTCCTGCGGTGCTCCGCCACCGGGATCTTCCCACGCGCGCCGCGCAGCCGCGCGCGCTCCGCCCGGCGCCATCGGGCCACATCCCTGGCCTGCGTGGAGTCCGTGCCGAGCGGGTTGAAATAATCGGGTGCGATTTCGCCCGCCATGCAGGGAGGCGAGGCGAAGCGGGCTGCCGGTTTGTCCTGGTCGTTCATCTCATCCTCTTCATGGCCGGCGGTCCGTCGCGGACTGCGCCGATTGGCCCGATGCGCGGGAGTCCCCGACCGCCCGGACCGGTCGGCGGCCTGGCGTCATCCTTTGGCTCACGACGGCATCTCCCCATGCAGGCTCGCGCGCAGATGGTCGCGCAACACCACGGCCTGGTTGTGGTCGCGATCCTTCGCCCCGAAGAGAAGAGCCACCGGGCCCGCGCGGCACCAGTCCAGACACCGCGCGACCGCTTCGGGATTGTCCGCGAGCTCCGCGCGGTATCGGTCGCGGAATTCCGTCCAGCGGGGGGGATCGTGACCGAACCACTTGCGCAGCGCGGTCGATGGCGCGACCTCGCGGATCAAGTCGTCGAGTTGCAGGCCCTCGCGGCTTACCCCGCGGGGCCAGACCCCGTCGACCAGGACACGCGCACCGGAGATGCCCTCGAGATCGTCATAGACCCGTGCGATGCGGATGGCGTGAATTGCAGTCATTCCGTCAGCCGCGCCGGATCAGTCACGCCAGTAGCCGTTGGCCTCGGCGACGGTCGCGAAATAGGCGGCGATCACGCCCGAGACGTGGATCAGGCTGTCGGGGTCGTTTGCATAGGCGGGGCGCAGTTTGTGCAACGTGTCCACGTCCGTCTGGGTGGTCTTGACGGCGCGGCGCGCCATCAACACCGCAAGGTCGAAGCCCTGTTCGGGCGTGTCGGTCAGCAGACTGGGCAGCCAGGACGACTCGTTCTCCTGGGCTTTGGCCGGTACCGTTGTGAAGACGAGGGCGCAGACGGCGAATGCGGTGAGGACCTGGCGTGTCAT
Source organism: Rhodovulum marinum (assembly GCF_004343075.1). GTDB lineage: Bacteria > Pseudomonadota > Alphaproteobacteria > Rhodobacterales > Rhodobacteraceae > Rhodovulum > Rhodovulum marinum. Next base: position 13,047 of record NZ_SLXP01000020.1, on the reverse strand, counting down.
GTCTGTCTCCTTTGCTGCCTTGTCTTGTTTGGTGCCGGCGTTCGCTTCCGAAAGCTCGGCCTTGGCCTCGCCGCTCCGTGCGGCGGGCATCGGATCACTCGGCGGCGGCGCTCCGCAGCACGGGGATGTCCCCGGGGGCCATGCAGGCATCGGTGCAGGCCATGTGCAGCGACCGGGCGATCCGCTCGGCGCGCGCGATCACGTGTTCGGCGCCCGCGGGCGTGCAGACATAGCGCGCCGCTGTCCGGAACAGGGCAAGCCATCGGTCGAAATGAGCCGACCCGAGCCGCAGTGGCGCGTGTTTCGGCACCGGGCGCCCATGATACCGACCCGTCATCAGCGTGACCGAGGACAAGAAGGCCACCATCCGACCCAGGTGCGGCGCCCAGTCGGTAATCCGCGCCGCGAAGATGGGCGCCAGTACCGGATCAGCCCGCACCCGGTCGTAGAAGCGGTGCACCAGCTCGCGCAGCACATCGTCATCGAGGCCGGTCTCGTCCATCAGCGCGGCGGTCATCTCCGGCCGGGCGCTGGCGATTGCCGTGGTGGAGGCATTGGCGACCATCGGGCGCTCCCGTCTGTTGCCTCTAGCCATACCCACAGTAATAGGTATTGTAAATACCTATTCAGGAGGGGTGTTCAGCCGACATGCGTCTCACGTCTTTCACCGATTACGGGCTGCGCATGCTGATGCGCATGGCAAGCGCGCCGGACCGTGCCTTCTCGACCGCGGAACTCGCCGAGGAATTCGGTCTGTCCCGCAATCACCTGGCCAAGATCATGCAGCGGCTGGCGCAGGCGGACCTTGTGCAGACAAGACGCGGCGGGGGCGGAGGGGCCATCCTCGCGCATCCTGCCGATGGGATCACTCTGGGCAGGATCGTCCGCGCGCTGGAAGAGGGGCAGGCCCTGGTGGAATGCTTCGCGCCCGATGGCGGCGATTGCACGATAGAGCGCTGCTGCCGGCTCAAGGCGCGCCTGCGCTCGGCCGAGGCCGCCTTCCTCGCCGATCTCGACCGCTCGACGCTCGCCGACATTGCCCTTCCGGCAAGGCCGGATTTCTGAAGCGTTATGGCCCATTGGCGCAAACACAATGGCCTGGTTTGCAAACTTGACAATCGACGGGAAAAACGATCCGAAAGTGGCGCACGGGCCGGATGATCTGGAAGACCTAACCGAGGCCCCTGAACCGGCGGGCTCCAAGTGAGCGGCGAAGAAAACAGAAAGGCCCGGCCTCGATGCATATTCTCCTTACGCGTCCCGCCCTGCAAGCCGAGGCCATGAAGCTGTCGCTTGAAAACATGGGTTTACAGGTCTCGCTTGCGCCGATCCTGGATGTGTCGTATGTCGACTTCAGCCCTGAGACCCTCGAAGCTTCCAAGGCATTCGTGGTCACGTCCGTCTATGCCTCGCTGCGGATCGCGAATGACCCTTCCGTATGCAGGACGGTCCCGATTTACGCTGTCGGTGCCGGAACAGCTGCGCCTCTGCGTCGGGTGGGATTCACCTGTGTTCACGAAGCAGCCGGGGATGCGACAAGCTTGTTGGACCTCATCCTGAAGAAACGGAACCCGTCCGAGGGCCGGATCACCTATCTGAGCGGGTGGGACATCACCGAGGACATGGCCCGGGCGCTTGAGCGTCATGGCCATGACGCGCGGCGCGTCGTTGCATATAGGGCCACGCCGGCGAGATCTCTCTCGAATGCGACACGGGAACTGCTCCGCCGTGGCGATATCGACTGCATTGTCTTCATGTCCTATCGCACCGCGCATTTCTTCACCGCGCTTTGCGAGGAGGCGAGGGTATCTGCTTGCCTGCAGACCATGACCGCCGCGGTCCTTTCGGAAAAGGTTGCAAGCGGCCTCGACCGGAAAGGCTGGCGTAAAATACGCGTGGCGACAGCCCCATCGCAAGAGGCCATGATCGATATACTTGCATCCGCACGCGATCAGGGTTTCCAAGAACACTCAACGCCTCTCTGACACGGCCCGGTCAGACCTCGCGAATGCCGGCGATCCTCACACAAGCGGCTGGGACATTATGATGCTGTCCCTGAGCGTTCTCTAATCGCCTTGGTCGAGCGCTGATCTCTCTGCCGTTTATCCTGCGTGCCGGCCTCTGAGGTTCTCTCCGTGGTCACCGCGCGGGAGACACATGTTGGCGTTCAGGGAAGGGTGGATCGAAGTGGTGTGCGCGGTCGGTACCGCACCGCCGATCTTCGGAGAAGGTTCGGGTTGCAACACCTGGGACCGAGAACGGAGATGACGATGACCGAAAAGAGAATGGCGCTATCCGATCTCCTTGATGGCGACTATCGCTCCAAAAGACCGGAACGAAACCGGTGCAGGTCCATTCGGCGCCAGAAGGTCGCAGGCCACGCCGTGCTCTTGATAAACACACGCGGATTGCCGATATCTCAGTCATGACCATGTTCAGTCTTCATACGAGGTTCCTGATCAACGCAGGAAACACACTGAACCGCCGGTAGCCCCGGGCGGGATCAGGCCGCTTGCCGGTCCGCGCCTCGGGGTCATCTCGATCTCTTACAGATCAGTCGAAGTGGCAAACGCGCCAATATGGCCGGAAGATCACGCCTGTGCGGGTCACCCAGCTGACGTGGTGCGTGCGTCTCGGTTCAGTTTCTTCGTCATGGAGCATGACATGCACCCCCACGTCTTCAAATCCAATACCCCTCACTTCCCACCCCCTCGAAGGGCCAGTCAGCTCAACCGCAAGCCCGGAGCATTTCGACGTTGGCTCCGGACCGCCTTCCGCCGCTGGCAACGCCGGAAAATGATCGAAACTCTTCGAGGCATGGACGATCGCCTGCTGCGCGACATCGGGATTGATCGCAGTGATATCCCGCGCGTCGTCGATGGTCTCACGGATCGCGAACTGAGCATGCGTCCAGTTTCATCGGATGTGCATGTCGATGCGGGGTGGCGCGGCGGCCGAACGGCATAGCCGGTCCTATTCTCGAGAATACACAGCACTGGACGGCAGTGGTGCGCGGCAATGGCCGAGTAGCGGCTCGCCATGAAATGATGGAAAGGAGTGACGAAATGATGATCTGCAAGGCGGACTTCGAAGAGCTGTTCCCGGACCTTTTCGGGCCGAAGGACATAGAACCTTCGGCGGCGACGCCGAGCGCCAGATGCCTGGCGCGTTGGGAAGACGATGGTGGTCGCACGATATCGGCGAACATCATCCCGCTGCCACGCCGCTGGCCAATCCAGGAAGATCGACGTAGCTCATTCTTCGAGGTGCGCCGTCTGTGACCCCCTGTCGTCGACAGTCTGCCTCGTGGACCTCGTCATCAATTCGCCTTCTTCACCTTCGCGGGATCTGTGCATCCTTGTCCGTTCCAAAACCCGCCCGGTCTCGAAGATTGACAGGGTGCGCCCAAAGACTAAGGTCTCCACATGGTCACGCACGAAAACCTTTTTCGGTTTCTGCTTCTGAACCGCCCGAGTCCCCGGGCGGTCTGCGCATAAGCGCGTCTTCGACCACCCGGGGCTTTCTCACATCCTTGCATCTGAGAACGCGGGCTTTACCGCTCCGGGAGACATATCATGACCATTACCAGGATCACCCACCAGCCTGCCGGCAGTGACTTTCGATCGCTCTTTGAACGCTCCGCTGTCGGGCGCGGCTTTCTTCTCACTGTCGAAGACCGGCTCGGCATCGAGCACCTGCTTCGCTATCGCGGAACCAGGAATTCGCCCAATCCCGCTCTGCTAAACGGGCTGCTGCGCCACAAGCTGCGGATCTCGCGCGGAACTCCCGAGCCGGCCTCGCCTGATCTTGTCGTGGCCGGATGCCACGTCACCTACATGATCAGCGGTGAGGGCGCTCGCAGCGGCGTGCTTTCCATGAACCCCGTGCCGGTCCCGGGACATATTCTCGTTGCTTCATTGCTTGGGGCGACCCTGATCGGGATGCGAAAACTGCAGAAGGTTCCGCTTCTGCGGGATGACGGTCAGATCGAAGTCGTCGTGGTGTTGGATGTGCATCCGTCTCCGGACCAAGCCGCGGCCTGATGCTCTGATCCACCCCTGGCGGATCAGGGACCATGGCCACCTATAGTTCACTCACACCGCCAGTTGGTGGAAAGGAAACTACGATGAACAAACAACTCTCTACGTCACGCGACACCGGCCGGCGGCCCAGGATCGTCATAGGTGCGGACTGCCTGGAAAGGCTCGAGGCACTTGCGGAGGGCGCGATCCAGCGCAACCCGGACCTTGCCGACCGGCTGCTCGGCGAAATCGGCCGGGCCCGTATCGTTCCGGCGGCGAAACTCCCGCAGAACGTCGTGGCCATCGGTCGCGCGGTCACCTATCGGGATGAGTCGACCGGCCAGGAAAAGACGGTAACGCCCGTCTATCCAGAGGACGCCGACATCGCACGCGGGCGGATCTCGATCCTGACACCGATCGGGGTTGCCCTGATCGGACTGGCAGAGGGCGCATCGCTCCACTGGGATACCAGGGATGGAAAGCGGCGGGTTCTGACCGTGCTCCACGTCGCGTCCCAGGATGCCCCCGAAGGTCTGGAGGCACAATGAACAGACATTCCCTGGGCCCTGCCGAAGCCCATGCTCTGCCCGGAAGGAGCCGCTCGATGCGCTGACGAAGCCACGACGCTCCTTCCGGGATATCGGCAATCGCCGCTTCGGCGTCTTTACTTCCCGTTGAAAGAGGGTCTCATGAATCGTCACCTTCCGCTTGCCTGCCCGTCCTGCAAGACATCGCTTCCCCGCGCAGCCGCTCATCGTTGTCCCAGCTGTCGGCACATTATCGGGGGCGCTACCCCCATTATCCGAATTTCCTGTCGTCGTTGTGGCTCCGCCGTCGAGCGACATGCCGGCGCCGCCGTGACCTGCCTCCAGTGCCGGTCTCGACGACCATCGCGGCATCAGGAACAGGGCTGCTGACATGAGACTTCTCATTCATCTCCGTCGGCTGATCTGGCCTTCGGTTCTGCTTCTTGTCTCAGCCGGCCTGGTAATCTTCGACCAGGATGTCGAGCCGCGGGTGGGACTGTCTCTCCGCCTGCCTGGCGGCGTCGTCGGTTGCCTTGCTGCGGCCTGGCTCGGTAGCCGGCTGTTCGGCCTGTTCGCAGATCGCCGGAGACGCGACAAGCGCCCGTACCCGCGCCTGTTTCGGGATCTCGTGGCGGTTCTGCTGTTCTTCGCCGCAATCGTTGCCTCTGCCGCGCTCTTGCTGGAACAAGGTCTTCTTGGCGCGCTTGCGGGATCGAGTTTGATACTCGCGGTGCTGGGTTTCGCGATCCGGAACGTCGTGGCCGACACGCTGTCCGGCATCGCACTGGGCGTCGAGGCACCCTACCGGATCGGGGACTGGGTCGATATCGAGCAGGTCGCACGAGGCAAGGTCATCGAGATCGGCTGGCGCACGACACGGGTGCTGACGCTGGACTCGACCTACATGATCCTGCCGAACAGCCAGATCGCGCGCCGACGCATCATCAACTACTCCGCCCCGAAACCGCAGTATCGCGCGCAGCTGTCGCTGAAGCTTGCGCATGAGGTTCCCGTGGACGCCGCCAAGGAAATGATCCTGAAGGCCGTGGGCGAGGCGCGCCTGATCCAGACCGAACCGGCACCGGATGTCCGCGTCCAGGAGCTGGGAAGCGACGGCAACTCCTATGCGGTCCGGTTCTGGCTGTCGCGCTTCGAACGGGACGTCGATTGCCGGGACGAGCTACTGTCTCTGATCGACCGCGCGATGCGGAAAGCGAAAGTCCCGACCCCACGCATGCAGATCGAGATGAATCGTCCCCGCGGGAAAGCCATGCTTCCCGTCGATCATGAAACGGAGGTCGCACGGATATTCGGTAACCCTCCGGCGGGGGCCGTCTGACGGGTCACTTCTCGATGAAAAACCGGGTCAGTTCTCAGCGGAAATCAACAGCCAGGGCCGAAACGCTTGACCAGGCCCGCTCAAGGCGACATCACCAAAACACGCTCAGCGGCAACGTCGCGCGGTGACCGGATAACCTTAGCGCGTGACCGGACGTTGTCTGAATCGCTGACCGGATGCGTCGGATTGCGCAATGAAGACGCTGATGGTGGAGGATGCATACCTGATGGAGTATGAAACGTATGAGGAAGTCGCAGTCGGCGGCCCCCGTTTCATCGGGTAATCCCCCCGTTTTTGCGGGGACTTGGTCGTAGAATTTACGCGGCCATTCTCAGTTTCTGGGCGGGGGTATCTCAGCCCCGCCCAGTTCGAAGACCGCCACGCCTGCGCCATGGTCAAAAACGCCGCCTGATCGTGTCCACCCGCAGGGGCGTACTCCAAGAGGCACTGCAAGACGGGGGCAGTCTTTCATCTCCGTTGTCCGCTCAGCACTGGCCTGATCAGTCCGCTCCGTCTGTTCCAGCGCCATACGGCGAGACACATTCGCGGCGCAGCTGATTGTCGGTGAGGAAGGTGTTGGTCCCGACATCGTAAGTGTCGTACCGACCAAGGCACCACGCGGCATGAAGCGACTGCGGAAGCTCTTCCGCGGGGCCGGGCGGCTCTTCGCCGAGGCTTTGTATCGGCAGGTAATCTTCCTGGGGCGCCGGTGCCGCGTTCTGTTCGAAGCCGAGCGCCCCGGTCCCGAGCCCCGGAAGCACCAGGAAGCCCGCAGCCAGGGCCAAGACAGCGCGGGGAGCAGAGCCCCTTTGCCGGGACGGGCGTTCAGGACACGGGGTCGGAGAAGACGAGAACATCGGGAAGCTCTCCTTCGAATTTTTCGATTTCGACGAGGGCGGTCTGGCCGCAATTGGCCTGGGCGAGCTTGGAGGTCGCGATGCCCGTCGTCAGGTTGTTGACGTCGCCATAGCGGCACAGGCTGCCGATCTCGCGCGGGTTCATCGGATCGAACCAGCCGCCTTCGTCGATGCGCACCACGCCGGGGCGGATCTCGTCAGTGACGACGACGCCGGCAAGGATTTGGCCGCGGTCGTTGAACACTCGCACCACATCGCCATCCGCGAGCCCGCGCGCCTCGGCATCGGCCGGGTTCATCCAGCACGGCTCGCGATCCTGCACCGCGTATTCCTCGCGGAGCGAGGTGCCGCAAAGTTGCGAATGGAGCCGCATGCGGGGATGGTTCGACGCGACGTGAAGCGGGTATTTCTGTCCCTCCATCCCGAGCCGCTCTATCGGCTCCATCCAGGTGGGGTGCGGCGGACAGTCGTCGTAGTTCATCTTCTCGATATTGCGCGAGAAGATCTCGATCCGCCCCGACGGCGTGCCGAGCGCGTTCAACAGCGGGTCGGCGCGGAAATCGGCATAGCGGACGAAGTTGCGGCTCTCCTCGGTCAGTGGGAAGGCGAGCGGCTCGTTGCTGTCCCAGAACGCCTCGAAGGTCGGCATCTCCATGCCCTTCGCGCGGGCCTCGATCCGTGCGGTCTCGTAGAACCCGCGGATCCAGTCCATCTCGGTCTTGCCCTCTGTATAGGCATAGCCGTGGCCGAGCTTCTGCGCGATCCCGGTGAAGATCTCGTAGTCCGACCGCGCCTCGAAGACCGGGTCGATCAGCTTCTTCATCGGGACGATGTGGCTGAGCGCGTAGTCGCCCACCTGCGAGATGTCGTTGCGCTCGTAGGACGTGGTGGCCGGCAGCACGATGTCGGCATGCCGCGCGGTCGCCGTCCACTGAAAGTCGTTGACGATGAAGGTCTCCAGGTTGCGCCAGGCGCGCAGCATCTCGTTGCGGTCCTGGTGATGGGCGAAGGGGTTGCCGCCGGCCCAGTAGGCCAGCTTGATCTCGGGCAATTCGATCTCGTGGCCGTTGAACTGCATCGTCGCGCCGGGGTTCAGCAGCGTCTCGACCAGGCGCGAGACCGGGATCGTCAGCGAGCCGCCCCCGGCAAGCCAGGCCGGCCCGCCCACGCCGCCCACGCCGCCCGGAGTGTCCGACACCGCCGTCAGGATCGGCGAATTGTGTGTGGGCGCCCCGCCCGAGGCGTAGTGATAGCTCAACCCGTAGCCGCCGCCGGGCAACCCGATGTGCCCCAGCATAGAGGCCAGGGTGACCAGCATCCAGTGGACCTGCTCGCCATGGTGCTGGCGCTGGGTGGAATAGCCGAGCGCCAGCATGGTGCGCGCCGAGGCGAAGCGCCGGGCGAGGTCGCGGATCTGTTCGGCCGGAACCTCGCAGATCTCCGCCGCCCATTCCGGCGTCTTGGGCTGGCCGTCGCTCTCGCCCAGAAGATAGGGCAGGAACCGGTCGAAGCCGCTGGTGTAGCGGTCGAGGAACTCCTGGTCGTGCAGGTCCTCGGTATAGAGCGTATGCGCGATCCCCAGCATCAGCGGGACATCCGTCATCGGCCGCGGCGCGATCCATTCCGAGCCCAGGCGCTGGGCCGTCTCGGTGCGGATCGGGTCGATGCAGATGGTCTCGATTCCGGCGTCGCGGATCAGGTCGACCCCGGCGAATGAGCCGTGATCGGCAACCTGCCAGCAGATCTCGGAAGTGCGCAGCGGATTGGCGCCCCAGAACACCATCAACTCGCAATGCTCGGCCAGGACCGGCCAGGTGGTGCACTGTTCGTAGACCTCGATCGAGCCCACGACATGGGTCAGGATGACCTGCGCGGCGCCCGTGGAATAATCGCCCGCCGAGTTCGTGAAGCCGCCCTCCAGCTTCAGCAGCCGGCGCAGCAGCGTCTGGCAATTGTGCATCTTGCCGGGGCTCTTCCAGCCGTATGAGCCGCCGAAGATGCTGGTGGAGCCGTGTTCCTCGCGCACGCGGACAAGCTCTTTGGCCACGAGGTCGAGCGCCTCGTCCCAGCTTACGCGGACGAAATCGCCCGTGCCGCGGCCGTCGGGGTCGGCGCCGGGGCCCTGTTCCAGCCAGGCCCGGCGGACCATCGGGTACTTGATCCGCGAGGGCGAATAGATCGAGTCCAGCACGCCGGCGAGCTGCGGCGAGGGCGCGGGATCCTCCTCCCACGGGATCATTTCGGTCACGCGCCCGTCGGTGACGCGGCCCCGGAACACGCCCCAATGGCAGGCCGAGAGGATATCTGCGCTGGCGGTCTGGGCCGCGGCGCCCGGGGACAAGAGCGGCCCGGCCCCGGTGCCGAGCGCACCCAGCGCCGCGGCGCCCTGAAGGAAGCTGCGGCGGGATACGGCCGGAAAGGCCTCTTTTGGATATATCGTCATGTCGCGCGCGCTCCTTCTGCCTGGAGGGGGGAGTAATGGGCGGGGATGCGGTGCCGGACCAGCGCGGCGAGCAGGCGCGCCGCCGCGCCGTAGACCCCGCCCGGATCGGCCGCGGCCACCTTGGCGCAGAACGCGGGCACCCAGCCGGCAAGGCGGTCCAGCATGGCCTCCGTCGCCGCCCCATCGCCGCAGCGCAGGGCCGTGGCGTAGAGGGCAAGCTCCAGCGACAGGTGGTCGACCGGCTCGGCGCAGTCGTCGGCCACGCGCAGGTCGAGATGCCTGAGGATCGCCTGCAAGTCGGCAAAGGTCTCGGCCGCATGCCTGGCCCCGCCGGTATAGGCGCTTTCATAGATCGGAATCGTGCGCGGGCCGCTCACGCCCGAGAACAGCGCCACATGCCGCCGCGCGAGGTCCGCGGCGACCGCCCCGGGCGGACCCCGGGTGAGCGCCGCGCACATGGTCTCGGCGGCGTCCTGCTCCGAGAGGCTGGCCGCGATCTCGCGCAACAGCCGCGTCGCCTCGGGCGCGGTCATGCTGTCCACCGCCGCGTCATCCGGCGGCGCAAGGAAGGCGCGGCCCAGGAACTCCGCGACGAAGGCCTCGATCTCCGCCGGGTCCGGGGCGCGGGAGAGGCCGGCGCTTGCGCTCATAGGTCGGCGCGCTCCTTCGCGCCGGAATCCTTGGCATTGTTCTGCAGATAGACGAGCAGCAGGCGATACGCGTCCGGTTCGAGGGAGGTGAAACGTTTCATCGAGCCCAGCGTGCCGATCCACTGGTTCGCCAGGAAATGGTCCGCCTCCGGCGGACTGTGGCAGGCGGCGCAAGCCGAATTGAACATCTGGGCGGTGAAGGACCAGAGTGCGTCGCCGTCGACCAGCATGCCGGTCTTGTCGACCCAACCCTCCAGGCTGACCGATACCCAGTCCTGCCCGGTATCGGGGTCGGTCACGGTCTCGCCCGTCTCCAGCGCCGCGATCGCCGGCTCGCCGAGGACGGCCTGCATGATGCGCTGGCCCTGCTTGGCGTAAAGCACCGCCTCGGCCCCGACAAGCTGCCAGCCATCCAGCCGCACGCGCAGCAGATCGCCGCCTTCCTCGACCACGGCGACCTCGGTCCCGCTCAGGAGCTTGCCATCCTCCTCGGCCCCACCGGCGTCCAGAAAGAACGACTTGGTATGCACGACGAAGGCCGAGCTCGCCACGCCCACCTCTTCGGCCGGCGATGTCGGCAACTCGCGGGCGCTCTCGCCGGATTGCTCCAGCATGACCACCTGCGAACTGCGGTTCGGCTCCGGCAGGCCTGGCGCCGGATTGTCGACCGGCGCGACCGTCTTGAGATAACGAGCCATGGCCAGACGGTCGGCATCGCTCAGCTGCGAAGTGTTGGCGACGACCTCTTCCATATCGCCGCCGGCCCGCTTTCCGATCGGGCTCACCCCCGTCTTGAGGTAATTCGCGATGGCGTTGGCAGACCAGAAGCCGATGCCCGTTTCATGCGGCGAGATATTGGGGAAATGGCCGTGTCCCTCGGGCGTCGGCCCACCGCCGTGGCGCATCCCGGCGGGGATGGTCCCCAGCATGGTCCGGGGCGAGTGGCATTCGGCGCAATGGCCCGGCCCTTCCACCAGGTACTTGCCGCGCGCCAGGATCACGTCGTCGGGTGCGTCGATGGTCACCGGCGCGAACGGGTCGTTCGCGTCCTCGGCCACGGGAAGCGGCCCGGGATTGCCTTCGGGCAGGCGCTCGCCATCAAGAAAGACCAGCCGCCACAGTCCGACGCCCCTGCGAATGTTGTAGGGAAATTTCAGGTCGTGGTCGTCGATCCGGCCGGCGACGGGCTCCAGCGACTGGATGAACGCATACATGTCGCGGACGTCCTCGGCGGTCATCCTCTGATAGGAGGTGTAGGGAAAGGACGGGTAGAAATTCTCCCCGTCGAGTCCTCCGGGCCCGACGCCCTCGCGCACCGCACGGTCGAACTCGGCCAGCGTCCAGTCTCCGATGCCGTCCTCGTCATGCGGAGAGATGTTGGGCATCCGGAACAGGCCGAACTCGGTGTCGAGCTCGCGACCGCCGCCGAGCACCAGCGGGTCCTCCTGGCCGGGCGTTGCATGGCAGGTCGCGCAGTCGCCCGCGAGGAAGATGAACTCGCCGTTCTCCAGGTCGGCCCCTTCGATAGACGCGACCTCGCGTGAAGGATGCACGAGGGACCAAGTCCAGGGCGAGGTGAGGACAAAGAAGCCCAGGACGGCGAGTATGCACACCCCGAGAAAGAGCCGCAAGAACAGGCTTCTGGAGCGTTCCTCGGACCGTGCCATGCCAAAATTCCCTTCTAGGAATAGCCGCAGATAACCGTCACAAGCTTAACGATATTCACGAAACTGTCGACCACCGTGCCAATCACGATTTTTCCGTGGCGTTCGATGGGGGCGGTCTGTCGGTTCTTTCAGCAGCGATGCGGGGCTTTGATGCCGTCGTGATCGCGCATCGTTGAAGGTCGAAAGGCGTTGGCCAGCGGGACCTGCCTTCCGCCTTTACATGGCGAGGCGACAACTCCCTATTTCCGCGCCATCTTCCGCCACTACGAGAGCGGCCTTGTGGGGGCCGAACAGAACCCGAAATAAGAGAGCAACATCCGCAATCTCGGCTGGGGCTGATAGGCTTTCGCTATCCGGCCAGCGCGAACTTATTCGCCGAGAAAAGGTCTTTGGAAGCCCACTTGCGGCGGCGCAGAAATGAGCTGGTTTCCAGACAGTCGGAATGTCGGCTCCCAGATCGCCGGTGTGTCCGTCTCGCGATCGCAGCGAAATCATACTTTCCGCCCTCCCGGTCGAAGATGACTCTGCTGGCTGCTCCAGGGCGAACGGCGAATAAGGGCTGCCTGCGGAACTTAGCCGTATCGAGTCCGAACGGCAGGAATACGGCAGCTCTCGGTGGATCACCGGCACCGAGCATGGCGAGCGGAGCAGCCAGGGGCGAGGTCAGCCTGTCGGATTGGCCGGTGATCCGGCTTGGGTCTCGGTCGCTGAAACCGAGGCTCCTTCGTCGATGCATCCATCGGCCGTGGCCTCGGAGGTTCGTGTCGAAACCGGCTTGGGCGGAGGAGCCTCCCATGCGCGCAGGTGCTGACCGGCGAGATCGTAAAACGTAAGCGCCCGATTTCGACCGCCTGCCGGAAGGGTTCGTTAGCGCCGAAGACACGTGCATAGCGACGTCGCAAATGACGTCTCTTACGTGGAGGGGTCATGCGGAGCGCGGTGCTTGGGGTCGAACGGCGGCGGCGGTGGAGCGATGAGGAGAAGTTGGCGATCGTGTCTTCGGTCGGGATCGACGGGGCGACGGTGACGCAGGTGTCGCAGCGCCACGAGGTGAGCCGGCAGCAGGTTTACGCGACACGAAGAGATTGGGTAATCCAAAATAAAACAATCGCTTATATAGCCACTTCGATTCTGTGTCGGTATCGGTAGCTGCGAGCCCCCGCAACCAACGATACCAACACTCCCGCGCGTCGTCCGCCGGGAGTGTTTGTTTTTCCAGACCCGTCAACTGGCTGATGCTCGATCCAATTCAGGATTGTGCCGAGATCTCCGTAGAGCTTGGCGTCAATCTCACCCCGCTTGGGACCAGGGACCAACTCGATCTTCTCGATCAGCATTCGTAACGCTTCGGCCGCTTCCTGTTGTTCCTCCGGGCGGCTCAACGCCTCGGCCAGGTTGTCCACCTTCCGCGCATAGAGCGCCGCCGCCGATGGTAGTCGATCCGGCATTGGCCTGCCCCCTGAAAAGTGGTCCTCCCTGAAGTAGGCTTTCGAGCCAGATGGAGGACGAAGGAATGCCCCAGAAGAAGCACAAGCCCGAAGA
>NZ_SLXP01000019.1 GCF_004343075.1 Rhodovulum marinum | reverse complement strand
TAGATCGGCACCTCGCCGCGCTCCAGCATGTCCAGCTTGCGCGGGTCCTTGTCCACGCAGACCACCTCGTGGCCGAAGTCCGAGAAACACACACCAGAGACCAGCCCGACATAGCCCGTCCCGACCATCGCAATCTTCATATCAAATCTCCCTAATGGGCGTCGGGCATGGCGATGCGACAGCACCGGGCCCAAGTCAACACACCTTGCACCCGAAGGGTTACCCCCGTGCGCCCCGTGCAACGGCCGGGCTGCGGCGAATTGACATTCGCGGGGGGCCTGCGATTCATGGGCAGCGGGCGCCCCGGCGCTCGCCCGCCTGTCCCGCTGCTTTCCGGAACCTTCATGGTCCCTGCGCTTCTCACCCTCGCGGCCGGCGCCGCCGGCGCCATCCTGGCCACGCTTGCCGGTGTGCCGGCGCCGTTCCTGACCGGGCCGGCATTGACCGTGACGCTTCTGGCACTGGCCGGCGTTCCGGTGACGATGCCCGCGCGGCTGCGCGATGCGTGTTTCCTACTGATCGGGGTCAACATGGGCGCGGGCGTCACCCCCGAGGCGGTCGCCACCGCCGCGCGCTGGCCGCTCAGCCTCGCACTTCTGGCTGTCGCGGTGCTGGCGATCCTGTGGTTCGGCGCGCGCCTGCTGGAACGGCTGTTCGGCTTCGACCGGATGAGCGCGCTTCTGACCGCGACGCCGGGGCATCTCAGCTATGTGCTCAGCTTGTCCACCGATGTCAGGGCCGACCTGCCACGGGTGACGATGATCCAGACGCTACGGGTGCTGTCGCTGACGCTGATCGTGCCCTTCGTCGCGCCGCTCTTGGGCCATGGCGACCTGCCCGGCCTGCCTGCCCTGCCGCCGGCGATGCCGCTGACGGTGCTGGGGCCGTTGATCGTGCTCTCGCTTCTGTGCGGGGTGGCATTCCAGCGCCTCAAGGTGCCCGCGGCGCTCTTGCTGGGGGGCATGGCACTGTCGGGGCTGGGGCACGCGACGGGCGCGATATCGGGGTCGGTGCCCGCCTGGCTGTCGATCCCCGCCTTTACCGTGATGGGCACGCTGATCGGTGCGCGCTTCTCGGGTATCACGCCGCGCATGGTCTGGCAGTCGCTGGGGGCCTCCAGCCTTCTGACGGTGTTCGCCGCCGCGGTGTCGCTGGCCGCAGCGGCGCTGGTTTCGATGACGCTCGGCCTGCCGATGCTGACCGCGCTGATCGCCTTTGCCCCCGGCGGGCTGGAAACGATGATGGCGATGTCGCTCCTGCTGGACGCCGACCCCGCCTATGTTGCGGCCCATCACGTGTTCCGGCTGCTGGTGCTGACCGTCGCGCTGCCCGTCATCGTCGCCCGGACCCGCGCGCTGATGGACCGGCGCTAAGCCTCAGCCAACCACGTTGAAATCGGGCCCATAGGGATAGCCGGTGATGGTCTCGGCCCCGTCCCCGGTCACGATCAGGATGTCGTGTTCGCGGTATCCGCCCGCGCCGGGCTGTCCCTGAGGGATCGTCAGCATCGGTTCCATCGAGATCACCATGCCGGGTTCCAGCACCGTGTCGATATCCTCGCGCAGCTCCAGCCCCGCCTCGCGCCCATAGTAATGCGACAGCACCCCGAAAGAATGGCCATAACCGAAGCTGCGGTATTGCAGCAGGTCGCGCGCGGCGAGGAAATCGTTGATCGCGTGGGTCACCTCGGCGCAACTCACCCCCGGCTTCAACAGCGACATGCCGTATTCATGGGCGGCGACGTTCGCCTCCCAAACACGCAGGCTGGCCGCGTCCACCTCGGCCACGAACATCGTCCGTTCCAGCGCCGTGTAATAGCCCGAGATCATCGGGAAGGTGTTCAGCGACAGGATATCGCCCCGCTGCAACGCCCGCGCGGTCACCGGGTTATGCGCCCCGTCGGTGTTCAGCCCCGACTGGAACCAGACCCATGTGTCGCGATATTCGGCATCGGGGAAACGGCGCGCGATTTCCAGTTCCATCGCGTCGCGGCCGGCCATGGCAACGTCGATCTCGCGCGTGCCCTCGCGCACCGCCTCGCGGATCGCGTAACCGCCCACATCGGCCACCGCCGCCCCGGCGCGGATCAACGCGATCTCGGCCGGGCTCTTGCGCATCCGCTGCTGCATCGAGGCGGGGGCGATATCCACCGTTTCGCGAGGGCCGAGGAACGCATCCAGCTTCGCCTTCTGCGCCAGCGTCAGGTGGTCGCCCTCGTAGCCGACGGCGCGCCCCTGCCCGGCCACATGGGCCACCGCACGCCAGAAATTGTCGCGCTGCCAGTCGGTATAGGTGATGTTGTCGGTCGCGCAACGCCGCCAGGGCTGGCCCGCGTCGATCCCCGCGCTGATCGTCACCGCCTCCGAGGCCGTCACGACCAGCCCGTAGGGCCGCCCGAAGCTGCAATAGAGAAAGCCCGAGTAATAGGCGATCGCGTGCATCGAGGTCAGAACCGCCACCTCTGCGCCGGTGGCGTCCATCGCCGAACGCAGGCCCATCAGGCGGGTGTCGTACTCGTCCTGCGAGAAGGGCAGCGGGGCCTTGTCGCCGTTGTGAAAGCGGAAAAAGTCGGGTCGGGTCATCGAAACCTCCGAGCGGTCGGCCCGGGGCGGCCGGGCCAAGTGGGGTCCCGGCGTTCAGGAGACAGGGCGGGGTGCCCGGGCCATGGGGGCGCTTACCCCCGCGGCGACGCCATCGCCACGCGGCCCGCGCGGGATATTACGCCAAACGCGCGGCCCGGCAAGCGGGCAAATCCTCTGGCGCGATGGGGGGCGCTTGCCTAGGCTCGCCCCATGCTGCGTTATGCTTTCAGGCGCCTTCTTTCGCTCGGGCTCAGCCTTCTGGCCGCGAGCGTCGTGATCTTCGCCGTGATCGAGGTGATCCCGGGCGACCCGGCCGCCTACATGCTGGGGCTGAACGCCGACCCGGCGGCGGTGGCGGCGCTCAGGGACGAGCTGGGCCTGACCGGCTCGCCGCTGGCCCGCTATCTCGACTGGCTGGGCGGCATGCTGACCGGGGATTTCGGCCGGTCCTATACCTATCGCGTGCCGGTGGCCGACCTCGTGGCGCAGCGGTTGTGGGTATCGCTGCCGCTGGCCGCCTATGCGCTGACGCTCTCGACGGCGATCGCCCTGCCCGCGGGCCTTTGGGCCGCAGCGCGGCGGGGCGGGCCGGTGGATTTCGGCGTGATGGGGGCGACGCAGCTGGGCATCGCGGTGCCGAATTTCTGGTTCGCGATGCTGCTGGTGCTGGTTTTCGCGGTGAAGCTCAACTGGTTCTCCGCAGGTGGCTTCCCCGGCTGGGAGGCGGGCCTCGTGCCCGGCCTCAAGGCGCTGACCCTGCCGGCGGTGGCGCTGGCCCTGCCGCAGGCCGCAATCCTCGCCCGGGTGATGCGCTCGGCGCTGATCGAGACGTTGGGCCAGGACTATATTCGCAGCGCGCGCGCCAAGGGGCTGACCCGCGGACAGGCGATCCGACGCCACGCCTTCCGCAACGCGCTGATCCCGGTGCTGACCATCCTCGGGCTGCAATTCTCGTTCCTGATCGCGGGCGCGATCATCATCGAGAACGTGTTCTTCCTGCCGGGCCTGGGGCGACTGATCTTCCAGGCGATCACCCAGCGCGACCTGGTCGTGGTCGAAAGCATGGTGATGCTGCTGGTCTTTGCCGTGATCCTCGTCACCTTCCTCGTCGACCTGGCCTATGCCGCCGTCGACCCCCGGCTGAGGCGGCGATGACGGGGCGCGTGCAGTTGGTCATCGGGGGGGCACTTTCGGCGGTATTCCTCGTTGCCGCCGCCGTCTCGCTGGTCTGGGTGCCCCATGACGTGGCCGCGCTGAACATCGCCGACCGGCTGCGCCCACCCGGCGGCGCCTACCCCCTTGGCACCGACCAGTTCGGCCGCGACCTCTTGTCGATGCTGATGGTTGGCGCGCGGTCCTCGATCGCGGTGGCGCTGGTCGCGGTCGGGATCGGCATGGGGCTGGGGGTGCCCCTGGGGCTGCTCGCCGCGGCCAATCGGGGCGGTTGGCTGGACGAGCTGGTGATGCGGATGAACGACCTGATCTTCGCCTTTCCGGCGCTGGTCATCGCCATCCTCATCACCGCCGTTTTCGGCCCCTCGGCGGTCAACGCGATCCTTGCCATCGGCATCTTCAACATCCCCGTCTTCGCCCGCGTCACCCGCGGCGCCGCACTCAGCCTGTGGACGCTGGACTACATCCTCGCGGCCCGCGTGGCGGGAAAGGGCGCGGCCCGGATCAGCGTGGAACATATCCTGCCCAACATCGCCAACCTGTTGATCGTGCAAGGTTCCATCCAGTTCAGCCTTGGCATCCTCGCCGAGGCGGGCATGTCCTACGTCGGCCTCGGCGCGCAACCCCCGACGCCCAGCTGGGGCCGCATGCTGGCCGAGGCGCAGACCATGATCTACACCGCGCCCGCGCTGGCGATCCTGCCGGGGCTGTGCATCGTCCTGCTGGTGCTGGGGCTGAACCTGATGGGCGACGGGTTGCGCGACGCGCTGGACCCCCGCCTGCGGAGGGCGGCCCGATGATCGTGCTGGACCGGCTTACGGTGGCGATCCACGACACCCCGATCCTGCGCGGCGTCTCGCTGGAAATCGAGCGGGGCCGGATCGTCGGGCTGGTGGGCGAAAGCGGCTCGGGCAAATCGATGACGGCGCTGGCGCTGATGGGCCTGCTGCCCCATGGCGCCCAGGTCACGGGCCGCGTGTTGCTGGACGGCACCGACCTTTTGACCCTGTCCGAGCCCCGGATGTGCGCCATCCGCGGGCGTCAGTTGGCGATGATCTTCCAGGAGCCGATGACCGCGCTGAACCCGGTGCAGACCATAGGCGACCAGGTGGCCGAGACACTGGTGATCCATGGCGCGGCTTCGCGCACCGAGGCCCTGCGCGAGGCCCGCAAGCGACTGGACCGGGTCGGCCTGCCCGCCGAGCGCTTCCCCCTGTCGCGTTACCCGCACCAGCTTTCGGGCGGGCAGCGCCAACGCGTCTGCATCGCCATGGCCATCGCGCTGCGCCCGCAACTCTTGATCGCGGACGAACCCACCACCGCGCTCGATGTCACCACGCAGGCGCAGATCCTCGACCTGCTGCGCGGGCTGGTCGAGGAAGAGGGCATGGGCCTGATGCTGATTACCCATGACCTTGCCGTGGTCTCGGGCATGGCCGACCGGCTGGCGGTCATGCGGACGGGCGAGATCGTGGAACAGGGGCCCACCGCCGAGGTGCTGCGCGGGCGCCGCCATCCCTATACCCACGCCCTGTTCGAGGCCTCGGCCCACCAGCCCGAAAGTCAAGCCAGCGCAACCGAGACGCCGCTCTTGCAGGTACGGGGCGCCATCCGCGACTATCCCGTGGCCCGCACCCGCCTGTTCCACCGCTCGCCCCCGTTCCGCGCGGTCAACGGCGTCAGCTTCGACATCGCCCGTGGCGAAAGCGTGGGGCTGGTGGGCGAATCCGGTTGCGGCAAGTCCACGCTGACCCGCGCGATCCTGGGCCTCGATCCCCTCCAGGGCGGCGAAATCCGGCTGGACGGTCAGGCGGTGCGCGCGGGCGAACGCATGCCCGTCACCCTGCGGCGCAAGATGAACGTGGTCTTCCAGGACCCGTATGGCAGCTTCAACCCCCGCCACCGCGTCGGCAGGCTGATCGCCGAACCCTTTCACCTGACCGGGCGCCCGGCCGATGCCGACGCCCGCATCGCGGAGGCCTTGACCTCGGTCGGCCTGTCCCCCGAGGACCGCCACAAGTTCATCCACGAGTTTTCCGGCGGCCAGCGCCAGCGCATCGCCATCGCACGCGCGCTGATCACCCGCCCCGAACTGATCGTGCTGGACGAGGCGGTGTCGGCCCTCGATGTGCGGGTGCGCGCGCAAATCCTCGACCTGCTGGCCGATCTGCGCGCGCGGTTCGCCCTCGCCTACCTCTTCATCAGCCACGATTTGCACGTGGTGCGCGCGATCACCGACCGGGTTCTGGTTATGCGGGCGGGTGACATCGTCGAGGAAGGCCCCACCGAAAAGGTGCTGCGCGCCCCCGCCCATCCCTATACCAAGGCGTTGATGGCCGCCGCGCCCGAACTGAAGGTGCCCGCATGACCAACGATGTGATCCGCGATCTCTGGTTTCCCACCGATCGCTGCTTTGTCGCCGGGCACTGGACGCCGCCCATGTCCGGCCAGACCCTGCCCATCGAGAACCCCTCGACCGGCGAGACCATCGGCGAAATCGCCCGCGGGCAGGCCGCCGATATCGACGCCGCCATCGCCGCCGCCCAGGATGCCCGGACAGGCGCCTGGGGCCGCACCACCGCCGCCGAGCGGGGCCGTATCCTTGCCCGGATCGGCCAGTTCGTGCGCGGCCGGGCCGATGAACTGGCCGCGATCGAGGCGACCGACGTGGGCAAGCCGCTGACGCAGGCCCGCGCCGACGCGATGGCGCTGGCCCGCTACATGGAATTCTACGGCGGTGCCGCCGACAAGGTGATGGGCCAGACCATCCCCTATCTCGAGGGCTACACGGTCTACACCCTCCGCGAACCCCACGGGGTGACGGGCCACATCATCCCGTGGAATTACCCGATGCAGATCATCGGCCGGTCCGTGGGGGCCGCCCTGGCGATGGGCAATGCCGTCGTGCTGAAACCCGCCGAAGAGGCCTGCCTGACCGCGCTGGCCTTCGCCAAGCTGGCCGAAGAGGCGGGCCTGCCACCGGGCGCGCTGAACGTGGTGCCGGGTCTTGGCGAAGAGGCGGGTGCCGCGCTGACGGCGCATCCGGGCGTCAACCATATCAGCTTCACCGGGTCGCTCGCGGTGGGCCGGCTGGTGCAGGCGGCCGCGGCGCAGAACGTGGTGCCGGTCACGCTGGAACTGGGCGGGAAATCGCCCCAGCTGGTCTTTGCCGATGCCGATCTGGACGCCGCCCTGCCCTTCCTGGTGAACGCGGGTATCCAGAACGCGGGGCAAACCTGCTCGGCGTCATCGCGCATCCTGGTCCAGCGGCCCGTCTATGACGAGGTGCTGGCCCGCATGGCCGAGCGATACCGCGCGCTGAGGGTCGGCCCGGCGATGGACGACCTGAACCTGGGTCCGCTGATCTCGGCCCGCCAGAAAGAGATCGTCGCCGGGTTCCTGGCGCAGGGCGCGGACCTGGACACCGCCGCCGAGGGCACGATCCTGGACACCGCGCCCACGGGTGGGCATTATGTCGCGCCGCGCCTGCTGGCGGGCGTGCCTCCGGCGCACAGGCTGGCGCAGGAAGAGATCTTCGGCCCCGTGCAGGCCTTGATCCCCTTCGAAGACGAGGACGAGGCCACCGAAATCGCCAATGGCACGGGCTATGGCCTTGTCGCATCGGTCTGGTCGCGCGACGGTGGGCGGCAGATGCGGCTGGCCCGCAGTTTGCAGGCCGGGCAGGTCTTCATCAACAATTACGGCGCGGGCGGCGGTGTGGAACTGCCCTTCGGCGGCACCGGGCTGTCGGGCCATGGCCGCGAAAAGGGGTTCGAGGCGCTTTACGGGTTTTCCACGGTCAAGACGGTGGCCGCACGGCATGGATAAGACGGTGACGATGACAACGACACGGCCCGGCATCGGGACCCTTGCGACGGCCGACCTGGGCGACACGCCGTTGCGCCGGGCCGATATCGTGCCGCACGACGCGGGGCAGACGGCGCCGGATTCGCGTTATGACCGCACCACGTTGTGGTATGACGCGTTCTGGGATGCCGGGCGGATCACAATGGTCGCACCGCCGTTGCTGAACCTGCGGCAGGCGCTGAACGAAGCCGAAATCCGGGTCGACGGCACGCCTGTCCGGCCCAGATACCGCAACCGCCGCGCCCGCTACGAGGTCCTCGACCTGCCCGCCCCAAGCCCGGCCGCCCGGATCGAGATCGCGGGCCCCGATTGGCGGATCGAAACCGGCGTAAGCCATGTGGACCGCGAGGTCTTTGCCGGGCGCAACGTGATCGTGACCATCTCGCGCGACAACGACCTGGACTGGATCGGCGATTTCGCCCGCTACCACCGCAAGACCCAAGGCGCCGAGGCGATCCTGTTCATCGACAACGGCTCGACCCGCTATGGCCCGGACGAGATCGTCGACGTGCTGGGCGCGGCGGGGCTGGACGGGCTGGTGCTGCCGGCGCCCCTGCCCTATGGGCCGATGCTGAAACGCGGCGCGCACCGGCACGCGGCCAAGTTTCTTCGCACCGCGATGCTGAACCTCGCGCGGCTGCGGTTCCTGGCCACCGCCCGCGCGATTCTCAACATCGATATCGACGAGCTGGTCTGGTCCGAAGGGCAAAGCGTGTTCGACATGGCGGTTCGCAATCCGCTGGGCATCGCGGTCTTTACCGGCCGGTGGCGCCTGCCCGGCCCGTCGGCCAAGCCGCCGTTCCGCCATCGCGACCATGTCTGGCGCAGCGTCGAGGACCATCCCTGCCCGACGAAATACGCCGTCGCCCCGGGGCGACTGGCCGGGCGGATGAACTGGGACGTGCACCGCATCGGCCCAGCGGCGCTGAGGCGGTTCTGGCAACGCAGTGACGCCGGCTATTGGCACTGCGCCGCGATCAATACCGGCTGGAAATACACCGCGCGCCTGGCCCGCGTCGGTGAGATTCGCGACGAGCGGGTGGCCGCCGATTTGGCGGCGGCGCTTGCGCGGTGATTGTGGCCCATCACGGGAGGCGACGACAATGAGGCTGGCGGGAAAGACGGCAATCGTGACGGGGGGCGGTTCGGGCTTTGGCGCGGGGATCGTGCGCAGGTTCGCCGCCGAGGGGGCACGGGTGATGGTGGCCGACATCAACGCGGACGCCGCCCGCGCCGTCGCGGACGAGGTCGGCGGCATCGCGCAGGCGGTCGACGTGGCCGATGACGCCTCGGTCGGCGAGATGGCGCGCGCGGCGCTGGCGGCCTTCGGGCGGCTGGACATCCTGGTGAACAATGCCGGCATCACCCACATGCCCAAGCCGATGGAGGAGGTCACGGAAGCGGAATTCGACCGGGTTCTGGCGGTCAACGCCAAGTCGGTCTTCCTGACCGCGCGCCATCTGGTGCCGCAGTTCAAGGCCAATGGCGCGGGCGCGATCCTGAACGTGGCCTCGACCGCGGGGCTGTCGCCGCGGCCGCGGCTGAACTGGTACAACGCGTCCAAGGGCTGGATGATCACCGCGACCAGGGCGATGGCGGTGGAACTGGCCCCAGCGGACGTGCGGGTCAACGCGCTGTGTCCCGTCGCGGGCGAGACGCCGCTGCTGAAGAGTTTCCTGGGCGAAGACACGCCCGAGATGCGGGCGAAGTTCCTGGCGACGATCCCCCTGGGGCGGTTTTCCACACCCGAGGACATGGGCAACGCGGCCTGTTTCCTGTGTTCGGACGAGGCGTCGATGATCACCGGGGTCGCGCTGGAGGTGGATGGCGGGCGCTGTATCTGAGGGAGCGGGGGCGCTGCCCCCGTCGCCGCGGGGCGGCGACTCCCCCGGGATATTTGCAGCCAGAAGAAGGGGCGGGGCATGCGGCCGGGACCGAGAAACCTGATCACCGATATTGCCGGGCTGCGGGTGGGGCAGGCCCATGACGTGCGGATCAAGACCGGGGTCAGCGTTCTGGTCGGCGCGGCGCCTTTCGTGGCGGGCGTTCACGTGATGGGCGGCGCGCCGGGCACGCGCGAGACCGACCTGCTGGCGCCCGACCGGCTGGTGCAGGAGGTGGACGCGCTGGTTCTGGCGGGGGGCTCGGCCTTTGGTCTGGATGCGGCCTCGGGCGTGGCGGACGGTTTGCGCGCGATGGGGCGGGGTTTCGAGGTGGGGGGCCAGCGGGTGCCCATCGTGCCCGGCGCGATCCTGTTCGACCTGCTGAATGGCGGCGACAAGGATTGGGAAGATAACCCGTACAAAAAGCTGGGAAGTTCCGCGCTTTCCGCCGTCGCGGAGGAGTTCGCCCTGGGCAGTGCGGGGGCGGGGTTCGGGGCGACGACGGCGGACCTGAAGGGGGGGCTGGGCTCGGCCTCGGTGGTGTTGGACAGCGGGATCACCGTGGGCGCGTTGGTCGCGGTGAACGCGGTGGGCTCGGCGGTGATGGGGGGCGGGCCGGAATTCTGGGCCGCGCCGTTCGAAATCGGCACTGAATTCGGGGGCTTGGGGGTCGGCCGGCAAGACCCGGCGACGGTGCCGCGGACCAAGCTGACGGGGCGGGCCACGACCATCGCCATCGTGGCGACCGATGCCGCCCTGACCCAGGCGCAGGCGACGCGGTTGGCGGTGGCCGCGCATGACGGGATCGCGCGGGCGCTGGTGCCAAGTCACACGCTGTTCGACGGCGACCTGGTCTTTGCGGCGGCGACGGGGGCGCGGCCGCTGGGCGATCCGGACCGCGATTCCCTGTTGCTGGGACATGCCGCAAGTTGTTGTTTGGCAAGGGCGATTGCGCGTGGTGTGTATCACGCGACACCGGCGCCGGGCGATCCGTTACCCTGTTGGCAGGCGCGGTTTGAGCGGCGGGGAGGCGGGTGATAGGCTGCGCCGTGATACAACCCTGAAGGACGCCCCATGAAACG
Organism: Rhodovulum marinum; assembly: GCF_004343075.1. Classification (GTDB taxonomy): domain Bacteria; phylum Pseudomonadota; class Alphaproteobacteria; order Rhodobacterales; family Rhodobacteraceae; genus Rhodovulum; species Rhodovulum marinum. The sequence continues at coordinate 46,080 of NZ_SLXP01000019.1, read as the reverse complement.
CCTGACCCTTTCCGCCCTGATCGCCCTGGCCGCCCCTGCGGCGCTGGCCGACGATGTCACCGACACGCTGCAAAGCGCCATCGAGGCCTATGAATCGGGTGACGTGAAATACGCCCTGGAAGAGATCGCCTATGCCCAGCAATTGCTGCAGGCGATGAAGGCCGAGGGGCTGACCGGGTTCCTGCCACCGGCGCCCGACGGCTGGACCCGCGAGGTGGAAACCGATATGAATCAAGGACTTGCCATGATGGGCGGCGGCACGGGGGCCGAGGCGACCTATGCCGGGGACGGGCAGAGTTTCACCGTCACGCTGATGGCCGACAACCCGATGGTGGCCGCGATGGCGGCGATGTTCGGCAACCCGATGCTGATGGGCACGGCCGGAGAGATCGTGCGGGTGGGGCGGCAGAAATTCGTCGACCAGGACGGTGAATTGACGGCGCTGGTGGACAACCGAATTCTGATCCAGGCCAGCGGGGCGGGGCGGGATGCGATGCTGCCGGTGCTGGAAAAGATCGACTTTGACGGGCTGTCGGGATTCGGCCGATAGGGTCGGATTCCGCGATATGAATCGCATATGAATTCCATATGAATCCCATATGAATCCCATATGACTTTTATATGCGCTTTCGCTGCATCGCAGCGACGCGCGGGGCGCGGTGTCAGCCCCCCGCGCCGGGGCCGATGACCGCCTCGGTCAGGGGGCTGTCGGGGCGGGTCAGCCCCTCGATCACGTCGAAATGGTGCAGGCCTGGGGCGATGTGCAGATCGGTGCCCGGCCAGGCCTCGGCCAGCCAGCGCGCCTGGTCGAGGAAGACCGGGCGTTCGTCGGCGCCCACCCAGACGGTGACCGGAACGCCGAGGCGCGGCGCGTGGCAGACCGGGCTTTCGGCGCGGGCGGCGGCGTCGTCCAGGCGGAAGCTGTCGTTCATCCGGGTGCGCAGCAGCGGGCGCAGGTCCGACACCGGCGAGATCGGCACCACGCGGGCGAGGCGTTCGGCCACGGCCCGGGGCAAGCCGACATCGGCGCACAGCATCCGCGCCACCAGATGCCCGCCCGCGGAATGGCCGGCCAGCGCCAGCGGCCCGGGCACCAGCCGCGCCATGACCGGCAGCGCGGCGGCGATATCGGCGGTGATGGCGGCGATGGGCACCTCGGGGGCCAGCCGGTAGGAGGGCATCGCCACCGCCCAGCCGCGGGCCAGCGGCCCGGCCGCCAGGTGCGACCAGACCGACTTGTCGAAGCGCAGCCAATAGCCGCCATGGACGAACACCGCCAGCCCAAGCGCCCGCCCCGCGGGCAGGAAGATGTCGAAGCGCTGGCGCGGGTGGTCGCCATAGGGCAGGTCGGTTTCGCCGCGCGCGCCGGCCCGGAACGCGGCCGCCGCGGCGGCCCAGCGCGGCGGGTAGGCGTCGGCGCCCGCAATGTGCGCGGCATTGGCATAGGCGTCGTCCCAGTCGATCCCGCCCTCGTCACTGGACATTTCCCCGCCCTCCGTGTTTGCCTGCGCCCGAACGGAAGGGAGGATGACCGATGCCCGCAAGCGATCTCAAGAGCCTTCTGAGGGATTCCGACCTGCTGGTGACGCAGGCCCATGTCGGCGGCCGGTGGATCGACGCCGATGACGGCGCGACGTTCGAGGTGGTGAACCCGGCCACCGGCAAGGTGATCTGCACCGTGCCCGACCTGACCCGCGCCGAAACCGCCCGCGCGATCGAGGCCGCGCATGTCGCGCAAAAGGACTGGGCCGCGAAGACCGCCAAGGAACGCGCGAACATCCTGCGCCGCTGGTTCGACCTGATGATGGCCGCGCAAGAGGACCTGGCAGTGATCCTGACCGCCGAGATGGGCAAGCCGATGAGCGAATCCCGCGGCGAGATCGCCTATGGCGCGTCGTTCATCGAGTGGTTCGCCGAAGAGGCCAAGCGCATCTATGGCGAGACGATCCCGGGCCACCAGGCCGACAAGCGGCTGACCGTGATCCGCCAGCCGATCGGGGTGACGGCGGCGATCACGCCGTGGAACTTTCCCAACGCGATGATCACCCGCAAGGCGGGCCCGGCGCTGGCGGCGGGCTGTTCGATGGTGATCAAGCCCGCGGGCGAGACGCCGCTTTCGGCGCTGGCCATGGCGGTGCTGGCCGAGCGCGCGGGTGTGCCCAAGGGGGTGCTGTCGGTGGTGACATCGTCGCGGTCGTCGGAGATCGGCCGCGAGTTCTGCGAAAATCCGACCGTGCGCAAGATCACCTTTACCGGGTCGACCGAGGTGGGGCGCATCCTGCTGAAGCAGGCTGCCGAACAGGTGATGAAATGTTCGATGGAACTGGGCGGGAACGCGCCCTTCATCGTGTTCGACGACGCCGATCTGGATGCCGCCGTCGAGGGCGCCATCGCCTGCAAGTTCCGCAACAACGGCCAGACCTGCGTCTGCGCCAACCGCCTGTATGTGCAGGCGGGCGTTTATGACGCCTTCGCCGAGAAACTGGCCGCGGCGGTGGCGCGGTTGCGTGTGGGCGACGGGCTGGACGACGGCACCGACCTTGGCCCGCTGATTTCCGACGACGCGCTGGCCAAGGTCGAGGAGCATATCGCCGACGCCACCGCCAAGGGCGCGCAGGTGCTGTCGGGCGGCCAGCGGCACGCCCGCGGCGGCACGTTCTTTGAACCCACCGTGGTCACCGGCGCCACGCAGGAGATGCAGTTCGCCTGCGAGGAGACCTTTGGCCCCGTCGCGCCCCTGTTCCGGTTCGAGACCGAGGACGACGTGATCGCGATGGCGAACGACACGATCTTCGGGCTGGCGTCCTATTTCTATGCCCGCGACCTGAGCCGGGTCTACAAGGTGGCCGAGGCGCTGGAATACGGGATCGTGGGGGTGAATACCGGCATCATCTCGACCGAGGTGGCGCCCTTTGGCGGTGTCAAGCAATCGGGGCTGGGCCGCGAGGGCAGCCGGCACGGCATGGAGGATTACCTGGAGATGAAATACATCTGCATGTCGGTCTGAGCGGGGCCCCCGGGCCCTCAGGCGGTGCCGGTTTCGGCCAGCGCGCAGGGATCGGGGGCGATCTCCATCATTTCCAGCACCTGCGCATAGGCCGATTGCCACGCGATGCGCATTTCATCGGTGCAGGCGGGGCCGTAGAAATCGGCCAGCGCCAGGTCGAAGGCCCGTTGGCCCAGCATCATGTGGGCGTGCCGCACCCGCCGGTTGGCATGCACGCGGCCCAGATGCGCCGCCGTGGCCGCCAGCCTGTCGCGGTCGCCAAGCACCCCCACGACCATGGCCAGCGCCGCCATCAGCATGCGTTTCTGCCTGTGAAGGTCGCGCCGGAACAGGGCGCGCGTCTCGGGCGCGAGGTCGAACAGGTGCTGGTAAAAGAAGTCGGCAAAGCGCCCCTTGGCCGCAAAGATCGGCCCCGCGCTTTCGACGACGATTTTCCGGGCGCGCGCTTCCATCGTATCTCCGCCTAATCAGAACAGGGTCACGTTGCACGCCGCCCGTTAACGGGGGATGAACCCGGCCTGCGACACCCCGGCCCGCACGGCCCCCGTGGTGCGTCCCGATGACCCCAGATTTGCCTTGACCGGGCCTGACGTTAACGGGGAACATCGGGGCAGACGGGACAGCGGCCCGGCGCCTTCGGCGGCCGCACCCGACGGCCGGGGCAGGCCGACGAAACGGCCTCCGGTCCGGGCGCAGCACATCGGCCGGCGCGCAGGGCACGCGAGCCATAACCCGTGCCACGCGACCGATCGGAGGATGTCATTCCATGCGCTGTTTCACGATCCTGGGCCCCTCGCAGGCGGGCAAGTCGACCCTGCTGAAAGCCCTGAGCGAACTGGACGGGCGCCCCGTCACCGCCCGGTTCACCGACGCCCTGACGGTCAGCCAGTTCACCTACCTGGGCGAACCCTGGGCGGGCTTCGACATCGCGGGCGGGCCCGATTACCTGGGCCATGCGGGCGAGGCGCTGGCCGCCAGCGACGCCGCGATCCTGTGCGTGCCGCCCGAACCCGACGCCGCGGTGCTGGCCGCGCCCTATCTGCGGCTGGTGGAACAATCCGACGTGCCCTGCTTCGTCTTCATCAACAAGATGGACCAGGACGAGGCCCGCATCCGCGACATCGTCGGCGCCCTGCAGGCCTATGCCAACCACCATATCGTGCTGCGCCAGGCGCCGATCCGCGACGCGGACGGCCACGTGGTGGGCGCGGTCGACCTGATCTCGGAACGCGCGTTCCAGTACCAGGAGGGCCAGCCCTCGAAACTGATCGAGATCCCCGACGACCTGCATGACCGCGAACAGGAGGCCCGCGCCGAGCTGCTGGAACACCTGGCCGATTTCGACGACCACCTGATGGAACAGCTGATCGAGGACCGCGCGCCGCCCACCGAAGAGGTCTACAAGGTGCTGGCCGAGGCCCATCGCGACAACGCGGTGATGGCCGCCTACCTGGGCGCGGCCAGCCACGGCAACGGCCTGACCCGGCTGATGAAGGCGCTGCGCCACGAGGCCCCGGGGATGGAGGCGATCGGGCTGCGCCTCGGCGTCGCGGCGCCGCTGGCCATCGGGGTGGCGGGCGACACGAAGAAACATGTCGGCAAGTCCACCCTGATCCGGGCGCTGGGCAGCCCGGTGCAGCATGGCAGCCCGCTGGCCGGCGGCACCATCGGCAACCTGGCCGGGATCGACGGCAAGCCGGTGCCCGAACCGCTGGACCCCGGCACGCTGGCCGTGGCGGTGAAGTCGGATCACCTGGAGCCGGGCTTTGCCTATACCGCGACAGAGGCCGAGGAACTGCCCGGCTGGACCCGCGGCCGCCCGCCCGCCTATGCGCGCGTGCTGGTGCCCGCGAACGAACGCGACGACGTGCGGCTGTCGGCGGCGCTGGCCCGGATCGCGGCCGCCGACCCGGGGATGGAGCTGACCCAGGACAGCGAAACGGGCCACCTGGTCGCGCGGCTTCAGGGGCCGATCCACATGCGCCGGGTGCTGGCCAAGCTGGCCGAGGATTTCGGCATCGAGGCCAGCGAACATCCCGTGTCGGGCATCTACCGCGAAACCATCACCCGAACCGTCGAAACCCATCACCGCCACCGCAAGCAGACCGGCGGCGCGGGGCAGTTCGCCGATGTGCAACTGACGATCCGGCCCCAGGGCCGCGGCGCGGGCTTTGCCTTCGACGACACGGTGAAGGGCGGCGCGGTGCCCAAGAACTATATCCCCGCGGTCGAGGCCGGCGCGCGCGAGGCGATGGAACAGGGGCCGCTGGGCTTTCCGGTGGTCGATGTGGCGGTGACGCTGACCGACGGCAAACCCCACGCGGTCGACAGTTCCGACCACGCCTTCCGCACCGCGGCCAAGACCGGCGTGCGCGAGGCCCTGGAAAAGGCCGGTGCCGTGGTGCTGCAGCCGGTCGAGCGGGTGGCGATCCACGTGCCCACGGTCTATTCCGGCGCGCTGGTGGCGCTGGCCGGCAGCCTCAAGGGGCAGGTGCTGGGCTTCGAGCCGCACGGGCAGGCCCGCGGCTGGGACGTGTTCCAGGCCCTGCTGCCCGCGGCCGCCAAGGAGGACCTGTTCCAGGCGCTGGGCGGGCTGACCCACGGCACGGCCTGGTTCGAAAGCCGGTTCGACCATTACGAGGAATTGCACGGCAAGGATGCCGACCGCATCCGCGAGGCGCGCGCGGCGGAACTGGCCTGAGACCCGCGCCGCAGGATGGCCGATCCACCGACTTCGGCAGTCCGGTTCTTCTTCTTGGCTGAAATACCCCTGGGGGTCTGGGGGGCGGCGCCCCCCAGCCGGTCGCCCCGGCGACAGCCGGGGCGAAACCAAAGGCCCCCCCGACCGACGGCCCCGAACGCAAAAGGCGCGCGGAACCTGCCCGCGCGCCTCGTCTTTTCGGCCGGTCCGGCCGGGCGGGTCAGACCGCCGCGCCCTCGCCCGTCGCCGTCTCCTGCTCCGGCGTCTCCTCGGCGCGGGCCTCGATGGCCCGCCGCCCGCCCGCCGCGATCTCGATCCGGCGGGGTTTCAGCGCCTCGGGCACCTCGCGCAGCAGGTCCACGTGCAGCATGCCGTCGGCATGGCTCGCCCCGGTCACCCGCACATGGTCGGCCAGCGCGAAGCGGCGCTCGAAGGCGCGGGTCGCGATGCCGCGGTGCAGGTAGGTGCGCCCGGTTTCCTCGGGGGCCTTGCGCGCCGCGATCACCAGCGCGTTCTCCTTGACCTCGACCGACAGCTCGTCGGCGGCGAAGCCTGCCACGGCGATCGAGATGCGATAGCCGTTCTCGCCGGTCTTCTCGATGTTGTAGGGCGGATAGCTGGGCTGGGTCAGGTCATTGGCCAGCAGCCGGTCCATCATGTCGGCCACCCGGTCAAAGCCCACGGTGGCGCGGTAAAGCGGTCCGAAATCATAGTGTCGCATGTCGTTCATCCTCGTCTGAGCGATGTTTCGAATGCCCTCCCGATGGTGGGACGGGCAGGTTTCGCGGACCCGTTGCGGCGCCCGCGGAGCGAATCTGGGAACCGGGAAAAACGGTTTCAAGACCCGGGCCGGGGGTCTCAGGGGCGCACGAAGCGGGCGCCGATATCGCGCCCCCCGCCCCCGGCGGGCAGGCGGCGGGCCGTGACCCCCTCGGCGGGGAAGACGCCGCGCCCGGCGCGCAGCGCCGCGCGCAAGCTGTCCAGCGCCTCGGCCGCGTCGGTGCCGAAGGCCACCGTTTCGCCCCCCTCGCGGTTGCCCGCCGAAACGATCGACACGATCCGCGCCCGCCCCGACGAGTTTTCGAACACCGGCGCGCCCGACGAGCCGAACCAGACATCGCAGGAAAACGCGTAGAGCCCTTGCGCCCGCTCGATCACCGTGCAGCCGCGTTGCCAGGACAGCGCGTTCTCGCGCCCGCGGGCATAGGACACCACGCTGACCGTCCCGTCCTTGCCCACCGCGCGGCCCGCGGCAAAGGGTGCGGCGACGGCCGCAGGAATCGCCCGGGCCAGTTGCACCAGCGCCGCGTCGGCCCGCAGCCGGGCCATCGCGTCGGGATCATCGGGGCGGTAGCCCTCGTGGATCACCGCGCGGCGGCCCGCGACCGCGGCGATGGCGGTGCCGTCCGACAGCCCCGCGCGAAAGGTCAGCCGCGCCGGGTCGACGCGCTGACCGGCGCGGTCGAACAGGCAATGGGCCGCGGTCAGCACAAGGTCGGGCGCGACCAAGACACCGGTGCAGAACCCGCCGCCCGCCTGGTCCAGCCGGCCCACCGCCTCCCAGCCCAGAAGGTCGGCGCGCTGGCCCAGCCGGCGCAGCCCGGTATCGGACGCCGCGGGCAGCGGCGCCAGCAGCAGAAGGGCAAGAAACGCGAGACCGGGCCAGCGCATGGGCTCAGGGCCTGACGAACTTGGCGCCGCCGCCCGCGCGCGCGCCGCCCTGGCCGAAGCGGTGCAGCGGCGGCGCGGTGTCGCCGATCACGCCCTCGCCCGACGCCAGCCGCGCCCGGAGCAGGTCGAGCGTGTCGCCCAGCGCGGTGCCCAGCGCGACCTTGCGGCTGGACATCTCGGCCTTGGCCGAGACCACCGACACGATGCGCGGCACCCCGTCCTCGACCCGGAACACCGGCGCGCCCGAGGCGCCGAAATCGACATCGCAGGACATCAGCACCACACCGGGCCGCCCGGCCAGCACCTGGCACACCTCTTGCAGCGAGGGCGCCTCGGACCGGCCCAGGGCGTAGGACACCACGCCCACCTCGTCGCCCTTGCGCGGTTTGCCCGCGGTGGCGAAGGGGGCCAGGCCCGGCTGCCGGATCGGCCGGTCCAGCTGCAACAGGGCCAGGTCATGGGCGACCCGCGCCATGGTCGGATCGTCGCCGAAATCATACGCGGGGTGCACGATGGCGCGGCTCAGCTTGCGATAGGCTTCGGCCCGGCCATTGCGCCAGCCGGCGCGGAATTCCATGGCTGCCAGCGGGACGGGCGCGCCCGACAGCTTGTCGAACAGGCAATGCGCGGCGGTCAGAACCAGGTCGGGGGCGATCAGCGCGCCGGTACAGAACCCCTCGCCGCCCAGGTCCAGCCGCCCGACCGCCTCCCAGCCCTTGGCGGCGTCACCGGTGGCCAGGCTGCGCAGCGGCATGTCGGCCGCCGCGGCAAGGCCCGCGAACAGGGTCAGGACCATCCCGGCCAGCGCCGGAAGACAAGGCAAGCGCAATCGCATGGCGCCCGCCTATCAGGCCGACGCGGCAAGAATATGGCCGCGCCCGCCGGACCCGCCCGGCGGTCAGCCCGCGCCCAGCGCGCGGGGCCGCGGCCCGCCGGTGGCCCAGTCCAGCAATTCCACCGTGTGGACCACCGGCACCTCGGTGCCCGAGCCGATCTGCATCATGCAGCCGATATTGCCCGTGGCGATCACCTGGGGGTCCTTCGCTTCCAGCGTGCGCACCTTGCGGTCCTTCAGCTTGGCGGAGATCTCGGGTTGCAGCAGGTTATAGGTGCCCGCCGAACCACAGCACAGGTGCGAATCCGCGGGTTCCACCACCTCGAAGCCCGCGCGTTTCAGCAAGTCCTTGGGCGCGGTCTTGACCTGCTGGCCGTGCTGCAACGAACAGGCGGCGTGATAGGCGACCCGCAGGCCCCCCGCGCCTGCCGGCAGGTCCAGCCGGGCCAGCAGTTCGGACACATCCATCGCGCGATCCGCCACCGCCTGCGCCTGGTCGGCCAGCGGATCGTTGCGGAACATGTGGCCGTAATCCTTGACCGTCGTGCCGCAACCGCTGGTGTTGATGACGATGGCATCCAGCCCCTCACCCGCGATCTCGGCGCCCCAGGCGCGGATGTTGCGGGCGGCCATGGCGTGGCTGTCCTGTTCACGCCCCATGTGATGGGTCAGCGCCCCGCAACAGCCCATGCCGCGCGCGATCACCACCTCGCAGCCCAGCCGCCGCAGCAGCCGGATCGTGGCGTCGTTGATATCGGTGTCCAGCGCCCGCTGCGCGCAACCCGTCAACAGCGCCACCCGCATCTTGCGCGCGCCCTGCGCCGGGAAGACCTGCGGCGCGTCGTTCGGGCTGGGCTTGGGCAGGGTCTCGGGCACCATCGCCAGCATCGCCTTGGTCCGCGCATCGGGCAGCAGGGCGGCGACGGGCTTGCCGATCTTTGCGGCCCGCATCGCCAGCCGGAACCGCGCCGGGTAGGGCAGGACATGGGCCAGCACCCAGCGCAGCGCCCGGTCGGTAAAGGGCCGCTTGTAGGTCTTTTCGATATGGGCGCGGGCATGGTCGACCAGGTGCATGTAATGCACCCCCGAGGGGCAGGTGGTCATGCAGGCCAGGCAGGACAGGCAGCGGTCGATATGCTTGACGGTCTTTTCGTCCGCGGGCCGGTCATTCTCCAGCATGTCCTTGATCAGGTAGATCCGGCCGCGCGGGGAATCGAGTTCGTCGCCCAGCACCTGGTAGGTCGGGCAGGTCGCGGTGCAGAACCCGCAGTGGACACAGGCGCGCAGGATCTCGTTCGCGCGTGCGATGCCGGGGTCCTGCAACTGCTCTTCGGTGAAATTCGTCTGCATCGGCTCAGCCCATCAAACCGGGGTTCAGGATACCGCGCGGATCGAACTGCGCGCGCAGGCCACGGGCCAGCGCGGCCAGCGGCGCGGGCTCGGGCTGGAACACGCTCACCTCGGCGCGCAAGGCCGCGGGCCCCTTGACCAGCGTGGCGTGCCCCCCGCCCAGTTCCGGGTCGGCCATCGCCTGTTGCAGGTCGCGGTGGAACCGGACCGCCCCCGCGGGCGCGTCATCGGCGCCATAGCGCGGCGCATACTCGGCCGCCTGCGCCTCGGTCATGCCGATCCAGCACAGCCCGCCGGCCCAGTCCAGCAACCGGTCGAACCGGGCGGTCCGGTCCAGATCGGCCATGAAGCCCCTGCGCATCGCGCCCGGCGCCATCGATACCCGCCAGACATAGGGGTGATCGGCCAGCGCCTCGGCATCGCGGATCGCGCGCCACAGCGCCGCGTTCGCCTCGGCCCCGGTCTCGACCGTCACCTCGCCCAGATCGCCCAGCAGGTCGGTGAGCCGCCCGGCGCGATAGCCGACCGAGCCGGAAAACCCCTCCAGCCGCAGATGCACCGCGCCCGCCCCGGGGGCCCAGGCCGCCCCCGATACCTCGAAGGGGCTTTTCATCGCGCGGGTCATCGCGTCGAAGGCCGGCCCGCTGTCCGCGACATGCAGGGTCAGCGTCGCCACGCTTTCGGGCGCGGGCAGCACCTTGAAGGCCACCTCGGTCAACACGCCCAACGTGCCGCGGCTGCCCGCCATCAGCTTGACCAGGTCATAGCCGGTGACGTTCTTCATCACCCGGCCCCCGTTGCGCAGCACCTGCCCGCGCCCGTCGACGAACCGCACCCCGATCAGCGCATCGCGGCAGGCGCCCGCCTGGATGCGCCGCGGCCCCGAAACATTCGCCGCCACCACGCCGCCGATCGTCGGGTCGCCCCCGGTGCCCAGCAGCCCGCGGTGATCCATCGGCTCGAAAGCCAGGCGCTGCCCCTCGGCGGCCAGCACGCGCTCGACCTCGGCCAGGGGCGTGCCCGCCTTGACCACCAGCGTCAAGGCGCCCGGTTCATACAACTCCACCCCCGCCAGCCCCGCCACGGACAGCGCCGTGCCGTCCACGGGCCGGCCCACGCCCCGCGTGCCGCCGCCCAGGATCCTCAGCGGCCCCTCGGCCGCCGCCACTGCCTCGGCCAGGTCGGCCTCTGTTCCGGGTGTCATCATCTTTTTCTTGGTCCAAATACTCCGGGGGTGAATTGTCCGCAGGACAAGAGGGGGCAGCGCCCCCTGCCCTGCCCTACCCTGCCCGCCGCGCCGCCGTCGCCGCCAACGGGAACACCTTGGCTGGGTTCAACAGCCATTTCGGATCGAACACGTCCTTCACCCGCAGCTGCGCCTCGATATCGGCGGGATCGAACTGAACGTTCATCAGGTCGCGCTTCTCGATGCCCACGCCATGCTCGCCGGTCAGGCAACCGCCCACCTCGACGCACAGCTTCAGGATATCCGCGCCGAACGCCTCGCAACGCTCCAGGTCGCCGGGCTTGTTCGCGTCGAACAGGATCAAGGGGTGCATGTTGCCGTCGCCCGCGTGGAACACGTTGGCCACCCCCAGCCCGTAGTCCTGCGACATCTCGCCGATCCGGCGCAGCACCAGCGGCAGGGCCGAGACCGGGATCGTGCCGTCCAGGCACATGTAATCGTTGATCTGCCCCATCGCGCCGAAGGCCGATTTCCGGCCCAGCCAGATCCGCGCGCTTTCCTCGGCCGAGCCGCTTTCGCGCAATTCCACCGGGTCATGCTTGCGCGCGATCTGCAGGATCACGCCCAGCTGTTCGTCGATCTCGGCCGCGCTGCCCTCGACCTCGACGATCAACAGCGCCTCGCAATCGGGATAGCCGGCGCCCGCGAAGGCCTCGGTCGCGCGGATGCAGGGGCGGTCCATGAACTCGATCGCCACGGGCAGGACGCCCGCCTTGATGATGTCGGCGACGCAGGCCCCGGCCACCTCGGAGCTGTCGAAGCCCATCAGAACGGGCCGCGCGCCCTCGGGTTTCGGCAGGATGCGCAGGGTCGCCTCGGTCACCACGCCCAGCTGGCCCTCGGACCCGCAGATCAGCCCCAGCCAGTCATAGCCGCCCGCATCCATGTAGGCGCCGCCGATCTCGACCACGGTGCCGTCCATCTGCACCAGGGTCACCCCCAGCAGGTTGTTCGTCGTCACCCCGTATTTCAGGCAATGCGCCCCGCCCGAGTTCATCGCGATATTGCCCGCGATGGCGCAGGCCAGCTGCGAGGACGGGTCGGGGGCATAGAAGAATCCCTCCTCCTCCACCGCGCCGGTGACGGACAGGTTCGTGCGCCCGGTCTGCACCCGGATGAAACGGTTGTCGTAATCGACCTCCAGCACCTCGGTCAGGCGCGACACGCCCAGGATCACGCTGTCAGCGGTCGGCATCGCGCCACCCGCCAGCGACGTGCCCGACCCGCGCGGCACGACCGGCACGCCCTCTTCGTGGCAGATGCGCAGCACCGCGGCCACCTCGTCGGTCGTGGCGGGCAGGACGGCGGCCAGCGGCGGGCAGCGATAGGCGGTCAGCGCATCGCATTCATAGGCCCGCGTCTCGGCAGGGTCGTGGATCACCGCGCCCTCGGGCAAGGCCGCCCTCAGCCGCCCCACCACATGCGCTTTCTTCGCGATGACCGCCGCGTTCGGGACGGGCATGTCCATGGGCGCCTCTCCTCCACTGAATTGGTCAAGAATTATAACCAATATTGCCATCTGGCAAGCGCTTTCCCTTGCGGCTAGGCTCACGGCCATGGAACTTTTCGACCGGATCGCGTTCTTTACCCCGCTGGATGGCGCCGCGCTGGCCGTCTGGGTCGCGGCCTGGATCGGGATCGGCTGGCGGATCGAGAACCCGTCGCCCGCCCGGCCGTCGGTCTCGGTGCTGATGACGCGCTATCGCCGCGAATGGATGCGCCACCTGGTCACCCGCCAGCCGCGCATCTTCGACGCCAATATCCTGTCGACGCTGCGCCAGGGCACGACCTTCTTCGCCTCGGCCTCGATGATCATCATCGGCGGCGGGCTGGCGCTGATCGGCAATACCGAACGCCTGTTGGGGCTGGCCGAGGACCTGACGCTGGACACCGCGCCGTCCGTGGTGTGGGAGCTGAAGATCCTGGCGATCCTGCTGTTCGTGGCCAATGCCTTTCTGAAATTCGTCTGGTCGCACCGGCTGTTCGGCTATTGCGCGGTGATGATGGCCGCCGTGCCGAACGACCCTGCGGACCCCGACGCCCAGCCCCGCGCCGCCCAGGCCGCCGAGATCAACATCACCGCCGCGCGCAGCTTCAACCGGGGCATGCGCTCGCTTTACTTCGCCTTGGCGGGGCTGGCCTGGCTGTTGGGGGCGGTGCCGCTGATCCTGTCGGCGGCGCTGACCGTCTGGGTGCTGTGGCGGCGGGAATTCGCCTCGAACTCGCGCCGCGCGCTGATGACGGAACCGGACAGGGCCACGCGCCCCGGTGCATAGCGTCTCGACAGGGGCGCGGGTCCGGGCTAGCCCTGAAGGCGGAACGGAACAGCACGGCACGGCAGACCCGGTGAGCAGGATCGCGAATTTCGCCCCCGTCGCGGCCCTTGTCGCAACGCTCGCGCTGGGCGCCTGCGGTGGCGGCACGGCGCCGGGCGGCTATGGCCCGCCGCCGCCCGAGCCCGCCGAGATCGACGCGCTGGCCCGCGATATCGCGGCGCTTGGCCCCGGTGTCGACCCCGAGGAGGCCGCGCGCGCGGCGCAGATCGCCCATACCCATGCCCGGCAGCTGGCACAGGACTACCGCGTGTCCGACCCGCCGATCATCCACAACACCAAGGTCAACATGGGCCTGCGCGAGCGCGGGCTGTGCTATCAGTGGGCCGACGACATGCAGGCCCGCCTGGCGCAAGAGGCGTTCCGCACGCTGCAGCTGTATCGCGCGATCTCGCCCGGCGACCGGCTGTTCCGCATCGACCATTCCACCGTGATCCTCGCCCGCCGGGGCGACCCGATGGAGCGGGGCGTGGTGCTGGACCCCTGGCGGGCGGGGGGCGACCTGTTCTGGTCGCCGGTCACGGAGGACCCGAAATACAGCTGGCGCCCGCGCGCCGAGGTGCTGGCGGCCCGCGCCGCCCGGCTGGACAGCACGGCCTCGGCGCAGAACGGGCGCTAGGGGCGCCAGGCGGCACGCGGGGTGGGGGGGGCGCTGCCCCCCGTCCTGCGGACTCCCCCCGGGATATTTGAAGCCAGAAGAAGGGCCGGGGTCTTTTCCCGGAGGATCACTCGGCCGGGGCGAAACCGGGGACGGGCTTATCGCCGCCCTTCGCGCAGCCAGGCGCCCAGGCTGAGCGCGGCGGCCAGCAGCAGGAAGGCCCAGGCCGGCGCCAGTGGCGTGATGGTGACATCCGCCGTCAGGTAGGCGCCGCGGGGCGTGATCCCGATCCAGCCGCGGCCGGCGGCGAGGCGCCCCTCGCGCACGGTGCGGAGATCGGGAAGACCCGCGTGAAGCGGCAGGATGCCGCCGCGCGTCGCGGAGACCGCCGGGTCCAGCCGGGCGCCGCTGGCGATCGTTTCCTCGAATTCGCGCGGCGCGGCGGGGCCCAGTGCGATCACGGTTTCCATGTCGTCGTCGGCCAGCCGGTACAGGCCGATTTCGGGGCCGTCATAGGTGGCCTGGAACCGGCCCGGCACGGTTTCCTCGAGCGTCAGCGTGTCGGTCTGGCCATCGGGGCGGGTGATCCGGACGCTGCGACCGTCCTGGGCGAGCGAGCGGCGGGTGATGGTCATGGTCTGGCCCTCGGCCTCGGCGCTGAGGGCCTCTTCCTCGAGCTCGGGTTCCTTCATCATCCAGTGGGCCAGCCGGCGCAGCAGTTCCAGCTGCGGCCCGCCGCCCTCGAAGCCGCGGTTCCAGAGCCAGGCGTGGTCGGAGGCCAGCAGCGCCACGCGCCCCTCGCCCACCCGGTCGAGCACCAGCAGCGGGCGGTCGCCCGTGCCGGTCATCACCACCTGCCCGCGGGTCGCCTGGACGTCGATCAGCCGGAACCAGCGGCCCCAGTCGCCGTCATGTTCGGCCTTCAGCCCCTCGGTGACGGGGTGGCGCTGGCCGAGGTCGGTGACGGTGGGCCGGTAGCCTTCCTCGATCACGCGGGCGGTGGGTTCGGCGGGCAGGATCTCGGCCAGGGGCGAGCGGTAGATCGAGTCGGCGCTGGCGAAATCGGGACCGGCGGCGATCAGCACCGCGCCGCCCTTTTCGACATAGTCGCGCACGTTGTCGAGATAGATCATCGGCAGGATACCGCGCCGCTTGTAGCGGTCGAAGATGATCAGGTCGAACTCGTCGATCTTGTCTAGGAACAGCTCGCGCGTCGGGAAGGCGATCAGGGACAGCTCGGTCACCGGCACGCCGTCATGCTTGTCCGGCGGGCGCAGGATCGTGAAATGGACGAGGTCCACCGAACTGTCGGATTTCAGGAGGTTGCGCCAGGTGCGTTCGCCCGGGTGCGGTTCGCCCGAGACCAGCAGCACGCGCAGCCGGTCGCGCACGCCGTTGATCTGGACGACGGCGGCGTTGTTGCGGTCGGTCAGTTCGCCCGCCTCGCCGGCGACCGAGAACTGGATCACGTTGCGGCCCGCGTGTTCCAGGATCACCGGCAGTTCGAGATCGCGGTTCAGCGGCACGGTGTAGGTCTGCGGCGCGCCGCCGTCGATGGCCAGCGTCACGCGGGTGGTTTCGCCCATTTCGGCGGGCACGGCGCCCTGGTCCTCGATCCGCAGGGTCAGGGTGAATTCCTCGCCCAGGATGGCGAAGGCGGGGGCGTTCTTGACCACCAGCCGGCGGTCCCAGTCGTCTTGTTGCCCGGTGAGCAGGGCATGGAGCGGCGCGGGAAGGGCGGGGGCGCGGTCGAGGTCGTGCAACTGGCCGTCGGTCAGCAGGATGGCGCCCGCGAGCCGCGCACGCGGCACCTCGGCCAGCGCCTCGGCCAGCGCGGTCATCAGGAGGGTGCCCTCGTTGCCCTGGCCGTCGCCCAGCCGGACGATGCGCAGTTCGGTATTGTCCAGCGCGGCGACCTCGGATTCGACGCGGGCGATGGCCCGGGCGACCTGGTCGGGGCGATCCGAAAGCCGCTGGCTGGCGCTTTCGTCGACCACCAGAACCACGATGTCGGAGAGCGGCGCGCGGTCCTCGGTCTGCAGGGAGGGGTTGGCGATGGCCGCGAGGATGGCGGCGGCGGCAAGCCCGCGGAGCCACCAGCCGCCCAGCCCGCGCCACAGCGCGAAACCGGTAAACGCCACGGCCGCGGCCACAAGCGCCCAGAGCACGGCCCAGGGCAGAAGCGGGTCGAAGATGATCTCGCCGGTCATTGGCCCAACCTGTCGAGCAGCGCGGGCACGTGGACCTGGTCGGATTTGTAGTTGCCGGTCAGCACGTGCATGATGAGGTTGATCCCGAAGCGATAGGCGATTTCGCGTTGCCGTTCGCCCGCATAGCCGCGGCCCACGGGGAACATCGCCGCCCCTTGCGCATCCACCGCCCAGGCCGCCGCCCAGTCGTTGCCGCCGATCACCACCGGCGTCACCCCGTCATTGAGGTCGCGGAAGGGCATACCCTCGGCGCGCTCGGCATCGGGGGGGGCGGCCTCGACCCAGATATCGCGGCTGGCATGGCGGCCGGGGAAATCCTGCAACAGGTAGAAGGTGCGGGTCAGGACATGGTCGGCGGGCACGGGTTCCAGGGGCGGCACGTCCAGCGGGCGGGCCAGTTGTTGCAGCCGCCGCCCCTCGGGCGAGCCGCCGCCGAAACGCGCCACGTCCGCGTCGCGGGTGTCGAACAGGATCATGCCGCCGGTGCGCAGGTAACGGTTGAGCCTGGCATACGCCTCGGGCGAGGGCTGCGGCTGGCTGGCGGTCACGGGCCAGTAGAGGAAGGGAAAGAACGACAGCTCGTCGGTTTCGAGGTTCACCGCGATGGGGGCGGCGGGTTCGATCGAGGTGCGCTGGAACAGTTTCTCGGACAGGCCCACCAGCCCCGCGCGGGCCACATCGTCGATGCGCGCGTCGCCGGTGACGACATGGGCCAGCACGACCTCGGACGTGGCCTTGAGGGCAAGGGCGTCATCGGTGTCCTGCGCATGGGCGTCGATGGGCAGCATCAGGGCGAGGACCAGCACCGCCGCGGCGCCCGAGCGTTGCCCCCGGAGTCGCCCAGAGAGCCAGAGCGAGGCGAGGATATCGGCGGCCAGAAGCGCCAGCGCGGCGGTCAGGAGCCAGCCCTTGAGCAGGGTTTCACGCGCGACGGCCAGCCCCTCTACGGGGATGCGGGCGGGCCAGGCGGTGGCGGCGATCCGGGTGTCGGGGCCGATCACGTTGAGGGCCAGCCGACGGTCCTCTCCGGCGTAAAGGCCGGGGGGCAGGTCGGGGGCGGGGCGCGCGTCGGCCAGTTTCTCGCCCGGCACACCGGGCAGGGTGCCCGCGTCGCCGACCTCGCCGAAGGCATCCAGCACGGTTTCGGCGACCCAGGTGGTGCCCTGCAATTCCGCCGCCTCGGGGCGCGCGGGGCGGGTGGAGACGGCGAGGCGTTCCAGCATCTGCACGAACAGCCCCGAAAGCGGCAGGGTGGACCATTCGGCGTTCGCGGTGACGTGGAACAGCACCACCTGCCCCTCGCCCAGCTTCTTGCGGGTGACAAGGGGCGTGCCATCGGTCAGCGCCGCGATGGAGCGTTCGGCCAGTTGCGGGTCGGGCTGGGCCATGACCTGGGCATTCACCCGCACGTCGGGCGGCAGGTCGAGACCGAAGAAGGGCGAGGTTTCGGCGAAGGGGCGCAGTTCCTTCGGCTCGCCCCAGCTCATCGCGCCGCCGACCGTGCGCCCGCCCGCGCGCAGGCGCACGGGCATCAGGGGGTCTTCGGCGTCGCGGCTGACATCGGAGGCGGCCAGGCGCGGCCCGGCGAAACGGACCAGAAGGCCGCCCTTTTCCACCCAGTCCTGCAGTTCCGCCGCCTCGGCCGCCGACAACGTGGCGACGTCGGCCAGCACGATCACGTCGGGGCTGGCCAGGATGATGTCCGACAGCGTGCCGTCGAGCAGGTCGGCGGTGGGTTCCAGCGCCTTTTGCAGGTAGAAGAGCGGCGAGAGCAGTTGCAGCCCCTCGCGGTTGTCGCGGCCCGCGATCAGGGCGACCTCGCGGCGTTTCAGGCTGTCATCGGTAAGCGTGACGGCCCCGGCCGACCGCACGCCCTCGACCGAAAAGCGGCTGATCCGGTTGCGCAGCTCGGGGGGCAGGACCAGGTCGGTTTCAAGGCTGGTCTCCCCGGGTTCGAAGGTCGCGGGGACGCGGGCCAGCACCCGTTCGATGCCCGCCGGGTCGCGGCCGGTGGCGGCCAGCGTGACCTCGGACGCCTCGCCCGCCCGGGCGCGCAGGGCGGTCAGGCGGATCGCGCCGTCCTCGAACGCGGCGGGGCGCAGGGCGAGCACGGGGCGGGGGCTTTCGAAGACGCGCACCGTGCCCGCGGCGCTGAACGCGGCCAACACGTCGTCGCGCCCCTCGTAGTCCAGCCCGCCCGACATCCAGAACGTATCGAACCCGCCGTCCAGCCCCCGGGCCCAGTCGCCCAGCGCCTGCGGGTCGGGCAGCCAGGGTTGCGGTTTCAGCCCGGCCAGGCGGCTGGCCCAGGCCTCGGCTGCCTGGAAGGGCAGGCCCGCCTCGGGCAGGTCGGTGGCCATCACCACGGCCACGGGGCGGCCATCGCGCCCGGCCTCTTCCAGCAGGGCCTCGACCCGGTCGATCCGGCGCGGCCAGTCGCGGGCATCGGCCCATGTGCCGTCTATGAAGACCAGCAACGGCCCGGTGCCGGGCTGGCGGTCCTCCGGGTTCAGCACCGGCCCGGCGAACCCCACGATCAGCGCGGCCACGGCCAGCATCCGCAAAAGCAGCAGCCACCAGGGCGTCTTGTCGGTCTGGGTCTCGTCATCGGTCAGGCCCAGAAGCAGCGCCACGCCCGGAAAGCGCCGCCGGATCGGCGCGGGCGGCACCGCGCGCAGCAACAGCCACAGCGCGGGCAGCGCGACCAGCGCCCACAAGAGCGCGGGGGCGGTGAAGCCTATGGCGCCCACGGTCCACATCAGCGCACCCGCTCCAGCGCGCGATAGAGCCACAACAGCGCGCCCTGCGCCCCCTCGCCGGTGTGGTGGGTCGAATAGTGCCAGCCGGTCGCGCGTGCCAGGTCGGCCAGGCGCGCCTTGCGTTCGGCCAGCCGGGCCAGATAGCGGCCGCGCAGGTCGCCCGCCTTGAGCGTTTCGTGGCGCAGGCTGCCGCCCATGCTTTCGAAGATGGTGCGCCCGTCATAGGGGAACGCCTCTTCGGCGGGGTCGAGAACCTGCACCAGCGCGCCCTTGATGTCGCGGTCGGCGGCCTCGGTCAGCGCCTTTTCGACGGGGGCGAGATCGCCCAGGAAATCCGACAGGAACACCGCGCGGGAATGGGGCGCCATGCCGCGCGCATCGGGCGCGCCGTAATCGGCCGTGCCCTGCGCCCCGGAGAGAACCTCGGCCATGCGCAACAGTTGCAGCGGCCCGCGCCGGGGCGGCAGGCCGGTGCCCGACAGGCCCACACGTTCGCCGCCGCGGGTCAGGAGCACCGCCACGGCCAGCGCCAGCACCCGCGCCCGCTCGGCCTTGGTGGGGTGGGTCTTGTCGCCGGAAAAGCCCATCGAGGCGGAATCGTCCACCCAGATCAGCACGCTTTGCGCGGCCTGCCATTCCTTTTCCCGCACGAAATGGGCATCCGACCGCGCCGACCGGCGCCAGTCGATCATCCGCGCCTCGTCGCCCGCATGGGCGGGCCGGTATTGCCAGAACTCGTCGCCAAGCCCCGCGCGCCGCCGCCCGTGTTCGCCCAGGATGACGGCCTGCGCCAAGTGCTCGGCATCCGCCAGAAGCGGCGGGAGCGCCTCGGCCAGGCCCTCGGCGCGGGCGCGCAGGGTGGCGGGATCGCTCACGCGGCGGCCTCGACCCGGACGACGTCGCGCGCGACGGCCTCGATCACGTCGGACAGGTGTTCGCCCCGCGCCCGCGCCGCGAAGCTGAGCGCCATGCGGTGGGTCAGAACGGGGGCGGCCATCTTGATGACGTCATCGGCGGACGGCACCAGCCGCCCTTCCAGCAGCGCCTGCGCGCGCACCGTCAGCATCAGCGCCTGCGCCGCGCGCGGGCCGGGACCCCAGGCGACCGTGTCGCGCACGATCTGGGGCGCCTCGGCCTCGCCCGGGCGGCAGGCCCGCACGAGATCCAGGATCAGTTCCACCACCGCCTCGCCCACCGGCATCCGGCGCACGATCTTCTGCGCGGCGATCAATTGCTCGGCGGTGAAGACGGCATGGGCCTGTTCTTCCTCGACGCCGGTGGTGGCGATCAGGATGTCATGTTCGGTCTTGCGGTCGGGATAGGGCACGTCGATCTGCACCAGGAAGCGGTCAAGCTGGGCCTCGGGCAGGGGATAGGTGCCCTCCTGCTCGATCGGGTTCTGGGTCGCCAGCACGTGGAAGGGCGGCGTCAGGGGGTGCGCTTCGCCCGCGATGGTCACGGATTTCTCCTGCATCGCCTGCAACAGCGCGGATTGCGTGCGCGGCGAGGCGCGGTTGATCTCGTCGGCCATCAGAAGCTGGCAGAAGATCGGCCCCTCGATGAAACGGAAGGCGCGGCTGCCATCCTCGCCGGTTTCCAGCACCTCGGAGCCGAGGATATCGGCGGGCATCAGGTCGGGGGTGAACTGGATGCGCGCGCCGTTCAGCCCCATCACGGTGGACAGCGTGTCGACCAGCCGCGTCTTGCCCAGCCCCGGCAGCCCGATCAACAGCGCATGCCCGCCGCACAACAGCGCCGAAAGCGTCAGGTCCACGACGCGTTCCTGTCCGATGAACCGCTTGGTGATGCTGCCCTTGGCCTCGGCCAGCCGGGCGCCCAGCGCCTCGATATCGGCCACCAGCTGGGTGTCTTCGGACATGACATCTCTCCCTTCGGTCATATATGGGACTAGTATCGACACATATCGCGCGCGCCACAAATGGCAAAAACCAAGGCGGCACAAATGATCGTGAAACCCGACGCAGACAGGCTGGCCGAAACCGCCCGCGCGGCGGCCGCGGGCGGCAAACTACCCCCGGTTGATTCGTGGAACCCGCCGTTTTGCGGCGACCTGGACATGCGGATCGCGCGGGACGGGACGTGGTTCTACCTGGGCACGCCGATCGGCAGGGCGCCGCTGGTGCGGTTGTTCTCGACCATCCTGAAACGCGAGGGCGAGCGGTATTTCCTGGTCACGCCGGTGGAAAAGGTGGGAATCACCGTGGACGACGTGCCCTTCGTCGCGGTCGATTTCGAGCGCGCGGGCGCGGGGGCGGACCAGGTTCTGACCTTTACCACCAATGTCGGCGACCGGGTGGCGGCGGGGCCCGGGCACCCGATCCGGGTGGAGCGCGACCCCGAGACCGGGGAACCGGCACCCTACGTGCTGGTGCGGCGCAACCTGGAGGCGCGGATCGACCGCAAGAGTTTCTACCGGCTGGTCGATATCGGCACGCACAAGATGCACGCGGGCGAGACGTGGTTCGGCCTGTGGTCGGGCGGGGCGTTCTTCCCCGTGATCCCGGCGGCCGAACTGCCCTGAGCGCCCATGCCCCGGTTCTGTGCCAACCTGGACTTCCTGTTCACCGAACGGCCGTTCCTGGACCGGTTCGCCGCGGCGCGGGCGGCGGGATTCGAGGCGGTGGAGATCCTGTTTCCCTATGACCACGACCCGGCCGAGATCGCCGCGCGGCTGGCGGGCGAGGGGCTGCAGCTGGCCCTGATCAACACGCCGGCGGGCGACTGGGCGGCGGGCGAGCGGGGGTTCGCGGCCCTGCCCGGACAGGCCGCGCGGTTCCGCGAGGGCGTGCGGCGGGCCACCGATCTGGCCGCGCGGCTGGGGGCGGCGCAGGTCCACCTGCTGGCCGGGTGCGCCGCCGGGGCGGAGGCGCGGCAGACCTATCTGGGGAACGTCGCATGGGCCGCCGACAGCGCACCCGCGCAAAGTTTCACGATCGAGCCGATCAACCCGTTCGACATGCCCGGTTATTTCCTGGCGCGTTTCGACGACGCGGCAAAGATTCTCGACACGCTGGCCCGGCCCAACCTGCACCTGCAATTCGACGCCTACCACGCGCAGCGGATCGCGGGCGACGTCATGGGCCTTTGGGCGCGGATGGGGGCACGCGCGGCGCATGTGCAGGTCGCGGCAGCCCCCGCGCGCGATGACCCCGACCGGGGCGCGATCGACTACCCGGCGTTCTTCGCGCGGCTGGACACGGACGGCTATGCGGGCTGGGTCAGCGGCGAATACCGCCCGCGGGGCCGCACCGAAGACGGGCTGGGCTGGATCGCGCCCGCCCCCGCCGCCCCGGCCGGCTAGGCGACGCGTTCAACGCGGATTCCGGCGGATCGGCCCTTTTTCTTGGCCCAAATACTCAGATCCCGCCCTAACCGCGGCGCGGGGTATCGGGCCCGGGCCCGCGCCCTGCCCCTGGCGCCCCCCTCAATGCGCCTCGGCCCAGTTCGCCCCCTGCCCCGCATCCACCACCAGCGGCACGTCGAGTGCGACCGCGGGCAGCGCGGCGCGCTCCATCACCTTGCGCACGGCCTTTATGGTGTCGGCCTCGGCGCCCTTGTCCACCTCGAAGATCAGTTCGTCATGCACCTGCAACAGCATCTTCGCCGGCAGATCGGCGATCGCGTCGGGCATGCGGATCATCGCGCGGCGGATGATATCGGCCGCCGTGCCCTGGATCGGCGCGTTGATCGCGGCACGTTTCGCAAAGCCCGCCTGCGGCCCCTTGGCGCCGATCTCGGGCGTGTGGATCCTGCGCCCGAACAGGGTCTGGACGTAACCGCGATCCTTGGCGAAGGCGACGGTCGCATCCATGTAATCCTTGATGCCGGGGAAGCGCTCGAAATAGCGGTCGATGAAGCCCTGCGCCTCGGCCCGCGGAATGCGCAGGTTGCGGGCAAGGCCAAAGCCGGAAATGCCGTAGATCACCCCGAAATTGATCGCCTTGGCCCGGCGGCGGATTTCCGGGGTCATCTGGTCCATCGGCACGTCGAACATTTCCGACGCGGTCATCGCGTGGATGTCCTGGCCGTCGCGGAAGGCCTGTTTCAGGGCGTCGATGCCCGCGACATGGGCGAGAATC
Organism: Rhodovulum marinum; assembly: GCF_004343075.1. Taxonomy (GTDB): domain Bacteria; phylum Pseudomonadota; class Alphaproteobacteria; order Rhodobacterales; family Rhodobacteraceae; genus Rhodovulum; species Rhodovulum marinum. The sequence goes on along the minus strand of NZ_SLXP01000019.1, from coordinate 23,270 downwards.
CGCAGCTCGATCTGGGAATAGTCGAGGGAGACCAGAACCTTGCCGTCCTCGGCGACGAAGGCCTCGCGGATGCGCCGGCCTTCCTCGGTGCGGACGGGGATGTTCTGCAGGTTCGGGTCGGTCGAGGCCAGCCGCCCGGTCACCGCGCCGGTGATGACGTAAGAGGTATGCACGCGGCCCGTGTCGGGGTTGATGTGGTCCTGCAGCGCGTCGGTATAGGTGGATTTCAGCTTGGAAAGCTGGCGCCAGTCCAGCACGCGGGCGGGCAGGTCGTGGCCCTCGGCGGCCAGGTCCTCCAGCACGTCGGCGCCGGTGGCATAGGCGCCGGTCTTGCCCTTCTTGCCGCCGGGAAGGCTCATCTTGTCGAACAGGATTTCGCCAAGCTGCTTGGGGCTGCCGACGTTGAAGGTTTCCCCGGCAAGTTCGTGGATCTCGGCCTCCAGCCCCGCCATTTTCTGGGCAAACGCGTTCGACATACGGCTGAGCGTGTCGCGGTCGACCTTGATGCCGGTCATCTCCATCTGCGCCAGAACGGGGACCAGCGGGCGTTCAAGCGTTTCGTAGACGGTCGTGACCTTGCGCTGGTGCAGCTGGGGTTTGAACAGGTGCGCCAGGCGCAGGGTGATGTCGGCGTCCTCGGCGGCGTATTTCACCGCCTCGTCGATGGGCACGCGGTCGAAGGTGATCGCGGATTTGCCCGAGCCGATCAGGTCCTTGATCGGGATCGGGTCGTGGGACAGGTAGCGTTCGGACAGGGCGTCCATCGAATGGCCATGCAGGCCCGCGTTCATCGCGTAGGACATCAGCATGGTGTCGTCGATGGGGGCGATGTCGATGCCGTAGCGGGCCAGAACCTTGGCGTCGTATTTCATGTTCTGGCCGATCTTCATCACCGCCGGGTCTTGCAACAGCGGTTTCAGCATCTCCAGCGCCTGGTTCAGCGGCATCTGCCCCTCGGCCAGCGCGTCGCTGCCGAACAGGTCATCCCCCGCGCCGCGATGGCCCAGCGGGATGTAGCAGGCCGCGCCCGGTTCCACCGCCAGAGAAATGCCCACGAGGTCACAGCGCATCTCGTCCAACCCGGTGGTTTCGGTATCGACGGCGACCCAGCCGCGGGCATTCGCGCGGTCGATCCATGCCTGAAGGGCCGCGGCGTCGCGGACGCATTCGTAATTGTCAGGCGTGAAGGGCAGGGTCGACGGCGCGGCGGGTTCGTCGGCGGGGTTGGCCCCGGCCGGGTTGGTATCGGCGATGACCGGCGGCTCGACCCCCAGGCCATCCGCGATGCGCTTGGTGAGCGTGCGGAATTCCATCTGCGTCAGGAAGCCCAGCAGGGTTTCCGCGTCGGGCTCCTTCACCTCGAGGTCGTCCAGCGTGAAATCCAGCGGCGTGGCCGCGTCCAGCGTCACCAGTTTCTTGGACAGTTCGATCTGCGCGCGGTTCTCGATCAGGGTCTGGCGGCGCTTGGGCTGCTTGATCTCTTCGGCCCGGTCCAGAAGGGTTTCCAGGTCGCCATAGTCCTGGATCAACAGCGCGGCGGTCTTGATGCCGATCCCCGGTGCGCCGGGGATGTTGTCGACGGAATCGCCGGCCAGCGCCTGCACGTCGACCACGCGATCGGGGCCCACGCCGAATTTCTGCTCGACCTCCTCGACGCCGATGCGACGGTTCTTCATCGCGTCCAGCATCTCGACGCCATTGCCCACCAGCTGCATCAGGTCCTTGTCGGAACTGATGATCGTCACGCGGCCGCCTGCCTCGACCGCCTGGCGGGTCAGGGTGGCGATGATGTCGTCGGCCTCATAGCCCTCTTTCTCGATGCAGGCGATGTTGAAGGCGCGGGTCGCCTCGCGGGTCAGCGGGATCTGCGGGCGCAGGTCCTCGGGCATCGCGTCGCGGTTGGCCTTGTATTGATCGTAAAGGTCGTTGCGGAAGGTGTGGCTGCCCTTGTCGAACACCACCGCGACATGGGTCGGCGCATCGGGGCCGGCGTTATCCTCGACATATTTGTGGATCATGTTGCAGAAGCCCGAGACCGCGCCCACCGGCAGCCCGTCGGATTTCCGCGTCAGCGGGGGCAGCGCGTGGAAGGCCCGGAAGATGAAGGCCGATCCGTCGATCAGATGCAGATGGCAGCCCTTGCCGAACGTCCCGCTCATGTTCGCCCCCTTCGCTGTGCGCCCCCGGTTTGCCACGAAGCGGCGGCCGCTTCCAGTCGTCAGGCGCAGGGGGCGGTCGCGGCCTCGGACGCCTCGAGCGCGATCAGGCGGTCCAGGTCGGCGGCCGCGATCCGGCCCAGGACGGCGGTGCGCCCGATCACCAGCGCGGGCGTGCCCGGAAAGCCGAACAGATCGGCAAGGCCGCGGCTGACGGCAAGGCGGTCGTCCACCCGGGGGGCGGTCATGTCGGCCAGCAGGCGGTCGGGGTCGATGCCGGTTTCCCCGGCAAGCCGGCGCAGCGCGGCGGGCGTCGGCACCAGCCGCGTGCCCGACAGACGCGCATGGACGGCAGCGCCCGCGCCCTGCGCCTCGGCGGCGATGGCCGCGCGGGCCGCGATGACCGAGGTTTCGCCCAGCAGCGGCAACGGGTGCCAGGCCAGCCGGATCGCGGGGGCCGCGCCCCCGGCGCGGTCCAGCAGAAGCGGCGTCAGAACCCGGCACCAGGGACAGCGCACGTCGGAGAAATAGGCCACGGGCACCGGGCCGCCGCCCTGTGCGCCGCCGAACAGGGCGGTGCAGGGATCGGCGCGCAACGCGTCCAGCCCCGGCCCCGGGGCGCGCGGCGCGTCGGGGTCGAGCCCGATCAGCAGCGGCGGCGCGGCGGTGACATCGCCCCGCGCGATCCGGCGAAAGCCGGGCAGGCCGGGGATATCCTGGAAGGGGAACGCGGGCGGGAAGGCGCGGCGCACAAGACCCGGCCCGCGAGCCAGCGCGAGATAGGCCAGCGCGATGCCCCCCAGCCAAAGCAGATTGCGGCGTGCCCGGTTCGCCATGGCTCAGCCGAAAAAGTCCAGCGCGGCGGCGAGGATCGCCTCGGGCGCATCCTCTTGCACCAGGTGGCCCGCGCCCGGCACCCGCACCAGGCGGCAGCCGGGCAGGGTTTGGGCAAGGCGGTCGCCGGTCACGACGGGAATCCAGCCGTCCTGTTCGCCCCAGAGCAGCCGGACGGGGCAGCGCAGCGACGGGTAAAGCGGTTCGGCCTCGTCGGTGAAGGCCATGTCCATCTGGGCGATCTGCCGGTAAAAGGCCGCCTGCCCCGCCGCGCCCAGCCAGGGCGCAAGGTAAGGGGCAAGTGCGGCGTCGGTTAGCCCCGCGTGGCTGGCCGTGCGGAGATAGGCCGCCAGCATCGCCCGGTGCATATCTTCCGGCAGCCCGGCAAAGGCGGCCTCGTGGTGGCGGACATGGGCGACGAAGGGGCTGCCCCAGGGGCGCAGCGCCACCGGGTCGATCAAGAGCAGCCGGTCATAGTCGAGCCCGTCCAGCAGGTGTGCGCGCAGTGCCGTCGCGCCGCCGAAATCATGGGCGATCACGCCGGGGGCATCCAGTTGCCAATGGGCGAACAGCCCCGCCAGAACCCCGTTCTGCACGCCCAGCGACACGTCGCCCGCGGGCTTGGCCGAGGCACCATAGCCCAGAAGGTCGTACATGTAGACGGTGTGGCGCACCGCCAGCACCGGCGCGATGCGGTGCCAGGCATGGGACGAGAACGGCGTGCCGTGGATCAGCACAAGCGCCGGCCCCTGCCCCATCACGCGGGTGGCGATCTCCTGGCCGTCGATCCGAACCGGGACCGGCGCGGGCAGCATCAGGTGGCCTTGTCGGCGAAACTTTCGTGGATGAACCGCTTGTCGCAATAGCCGCATTCGACCACGCCGGTGTCGCGCGGGATCTGCAGCCAGACCCGCGGATGGCCCAGCGCCGGGCCGGAGCCATCACAGGCCACGCGCCAGGTGCTGACGATCTCGGTCTCGGGGGCGTCGGGCATTTCGGGGGCGTCTGGGGTCATGGCAGGGGCTCCACGCGTTGCGGGGGCGACGGGGTCGCCTTAGATCGGGGGGCATGATAGCGATGGACCCGCGACGGGCAAGCGGCAGAGGCAGGGAAATGGGCGGAAACGCGATCGAGATCGAGGGCTTGCGAAAGACCTATGCCGCAAGCGGCAGCCAACCGCCCAAGGAGGCGCTGAAGGGCGTCGACCTGGATATCCCGGCGGGGTCGATCTTTGGCCTGCTTGGGCCGAACGGCGCGGGCAAGTCGACGCTGATCAACATCCTGGCCGGGCTGGTACTGAAGACCAGCGGGCGCGTGCGGATCTGGGGGTTCGACCAGGACGTGAACCCGCGGCAATCGCGGGCGTCCATCGGGGTGATGCCGCAGGAATTGAACATCGACCCGTTCTTTACCCCGCGCGCCGCGCTGGAGGTGCAGGCGGGGCTGTATGGCGTGCCGAAATCGCAGCGCATCACCGACCGGGTCCTGAAGGCGATCGGGCTGGAGGACAAGGCGGATGCCTATGCGCGCAACCTGTCGGGGGGGATGCGGCGGCGGCTGCTCTTGGGCAAGGCGCTGGTGCATCGCCCGCAGGTTCTGGTGCTGGACGAGCCCACGGCGGGGGTGGATATCGAGCTGCGCCAGATGCTGTGGACCAATATCCGCCGCCTGAACGAGGAAATGGGCACCACGATCATCCTGACCACCCATTACCTGGAAGAGGCCGAGCAGATGTGCGAGGAAATCGCGATCATCAACAACGGCGAGGTGATCGCGCGGGATTCCACCGCCGCGCTGGTCGGCCGGATGGACGCGAAGACGCTGGTGATCCATCCCGACGATCCGGTGACGGACCTGCCCGAGATGCCGGGCGGCGTGGACACCTGCCAGCGGCGCGACGGGGCGCTGTGTTTCACCTATCGGCGGCGGGAAATTCCCACCGGGGCGGTGATCGAGGCGGTGCGCGCGGCGGGCATCACGATCCGCGACATCGCCACCCAGGAACCCGACCTGGAAGACGTGTTCGTCGAACTGACCTCGTCCAAGGGCGCGGCGTGAGCCGGGTGATCCTGTTCAACAAGCCCTGGGGGGTCTTGTCGCAATTCACCGATGACGGCCCGCCCCGGCCCGACCGCCGCACCCTGGCCGAGTTCATCGACATCCCCGGCGTCTATCCCGCCGGGCGGCTGGACCGCGACAGCGAGGGGTTGCTGGTGCTGACCGATGACGGGCGGCTGCAGGCGCGCATCGCCAACCCGCGCAACAAGATGGCGAAAACCTACTGGGTGCAGGTCGAGGGCCTCCCCAGCGACGCGGCGCTGGAGGCGCTGCGGGGGGGCGTCACGCTTAAGGACGGGCCCACGCGCCCCGCGAAAGTGCGCCGGATCGAGGGCGCGCCCCCCGGCCTGTGGCCCCGCACCCCGCCGGTGCGGTTCCGCAAGTCGGTGCCAGATTGCTGGATCGAACTGACGATTACCGAGGGCCGCAACCGGCAGGTGCGCCGGATGACGGCCGCGGTGGGCCACCCGACGCTGCGGCTGATCCGATCCCGGGTCGGCGACTGGACGCTGGACGGGCTGGAGAGCGGGGCGTGGCGCGCGGCCTGAGCGCCGCGCGCCCCCTATCCCTTGGCCAGCATGCGCCCCAGGTTGCGCCCGGCCAGGATGTGGACATGCATGTGCGGCACCTCTTGCACACCGTGTTCGCCGGAATTGACGATCAGCCGATAGCCCTCGCCGCCCTCGCCGGGGCGGATGCCCTTCATCCGGCAGATCTCGCCCACGGTGCGGGTGAAATCGGCGATCTCGGCATCAGACGCCTCCAGCGCGAAATGGTCGTGGCAGACATAGGGCCCCTTGGGGATCACCAGCACATGCACCGGGGCCTGCGGGGCGATGTCGTTGAAGGCCAGCGTGTGTTCGGTTTCCAGCACGGTGTCGTTCGGGATCTCGCCGCGCAGGATTCTGGCGAAGATGTTCTGGTCGTCATAGGCATAGGGCATGGGGTGTCCTCAATCGTCGAAAAGATAGTCGGTCGCGGCGATCTCGCGCGCGGTGTGGGGCGGGATCGACAGGAACCCCGCCAGGGCATCGGCATTCTCGTCGGGCGGGCGGGCCTCGTCGATCCGGTAGAACCCCGGAAACTCGGCATCGCGGATGCGGTCGCTTTCGAACACCATGTCGTGACGGATCGTCGGCAGCAACCGGTCCAGCACCTCGGGGGGGGTGCGCGGGCCGGCCAGCCCCACCCGCTGGGCGTGGCCGGCGAGGTAGTCGTCGGAAAAGCGGCACTGGATTTCAAGCAGCCGGGTCCGTGACCGATCGGCATAGAAATCCTGCATCAGGTCGATATTGCTGGGGTCCAGACAGATCACCAGCCGGTCGGTTCCGTAATGGTCGAACAGCATCCGCATCAGTGCGCGGCGGTGGCGGGTGCGTTTTTCCAGCGTCGCCTGGATGCCGCCGAGGTCCGGCAGGTCGGTCGCCTCTTCGTTGAACAGGTAGGCGACCGCGGGCAGGCCGGTGACCGCGTGCACCCGGTCGACCAGGCGCTTGGCGACATGCCATTTCTTGCAGGTCACGATCATCAGCTCGCGTTCGCGCCCCAGGCTGGATTCGGTTTCCCAGAAGCGGGGGGCAAAGCGGCGCCCCTCGCGGCCGCGCCCGGTCAGGAACCGGTACAGGCTGCGCCCCTCGTTCGAGGGGCTGAACGCGACCCCGGTCGCGGCATAAAGCGTGCCCAGGCGCGCCTTGAGTTCGTGCGCCTCGGGCGAGATCTTGCGCGCGAACAGGAAATCCTGCGCCAGCAGCAGGTCGTAATGGTCGTTGTAGAAGGTGACCGGCATCCCGTAGTCGGAAAACATCAGGAAGGTCAGCGTGCGGGTGCGGATCTGGTCCGCGGGGACAAGGTGGCGCACCAGCGTCTGGAAGAACGTCTCGTCGGGGATCCAGGTCGTGCGGAAGAACCGCATCACGTCGGGCCGCGCACGGATGAAATCCAGCACCGCCTCGACCGTGCGGCGGCGCAGGCACCACCACTGGCTGCCGATCATCACCTGTAGGTCGGCTGGAACGCGGCGGGTCAGGCCCAGCCGCTTTTGCGCCTGAAGCGCGGCATAGAACAGCCGCTTGTTCCGTCGTTCGTTGAACAGGTGGCGATAGACCAGCCGTTCGGCCTTGAGCCCGGTCTTGATCCAGTCGGATGCGAAGAAATCGAAGCTTTCGATATAGTCGGCATCCTCGGCATCCAGGAAGGCGTGGGCGTATTCGGCCGTCTTGATCGGCATGCAATCGCCCGACAGCATGTAGAAATGCGTGGCGCGCGGGAATGCCTCTTCGGCGGCTTTCAGCGCCTGCAGCGTGGCGGCGACCAGCGACCACTCGCCCCAGCCGCATTTCACCCGGCGCCGGGCGAAGGTGACGGACGGGTTGGCGTCGAGCGCCGCGCGGATCGCCTCGTAATCGGCCCGGGGGGTGCGGGCGTCGAAATGGATCGCCACCATGTCGCCGGCCGCGGTCAGGCGTTCGGCCTGGCGAATGACCTCGTCGGGCGCCTTGTGGCACAGAAGGATATAGGCGATTCTCGCCATCTGTCGCTGCCCGTGTCCTCGGTCTTGTGGCGGCGCACCGACCATGGCCCGCCTGTCGTTGAAAAAATATTATAACTTTGGTTTCTAGAAGTCACCGGAGGCGGCACAACGCAAGACCCGCCGGTTGATTGGAGGCGGGCATGGGCTTTCCGGGCACCTGGATGACGACGAGCGAAAGCATGGTCTACCGCGTGGTGCCGAAATGCGCCTGCTCGACCATCGGCCAGATCATGTATTTCTCGGACCACGGGGAATTCTTCGACGGCGATATCCACGATGCCACCGAAGGCCTGCACAAATGGGCGCAGGACGACAGCCACGCCCCGATCGAACGCGTGGTGCGCGGGCGTGCGGCGGTTGCGTTCACCTGCGTGCGCAACCCCTACAGCCGCATCCTGTCATCGTTCTTCGACAAGATCTGCGGCATCCAGCGGAACGGCAAACGCTATCGCGGCAAGCTGGTGCCGATGCTGATCCAGAAATACGGGATCGAGGTCGGCGGCGAGGACGGCAAGGGCGAATTCGACCAGATCGCCAGTTTCCGCCGGTTCCTGCTGTTCGCCCGCGACACGATCCGCTGGCGCCGCCCGATGGAACCCGACATCCACTGGTCGGCGATGTCGGGCCATGTCTCGACCTTCATCGTGAATGGCGGGCGCTACGACCACATCTTTGCCACCGAGACGTTCAACGACGGCATGCAGAAGGTGCTGGACGCCGTGGAAACGCCCCATCCGGTCGACCTGGCGGCGATCCCGCGGTTCAACGAATCCGAAGGGCACGGGCCGAAACGCGCGCACCCGGTCGAGGCCTATTTCGACGACCTGTCGATGCACCTGGTCTACGAGATCTACAAGCGCGACTTCGAGCTGTTCCGTTATGATTTCGAGAACCCGGCCAACAAGATGCCGGTGGGCGAGATCGACCTGGACGAGGTGCACGCCAAGCTGGGCGACTGAACGGCAACGGGGCCACGCGGAACGTGGCCCCGGTTCGGACGGCGCAAGGAGCGCCCTGGTTTCAGTTGGCCCGCTTGCGCCGCCGCGCGGCCAGCCCCAACGCCCCGAGGCCAGTCAGGACCAGGGGAAAACCGGCCGGAAGCGGCACGGGCGCGGGCGCCGTGATGACCCGTATCCAGTCGCCGGGTTCGGTCACCACCATGCTGACCTGCAACTGGTTGGCCGAGAACAGGCTATAGCCATCGCCGCCGCCCTCGAGCCCGCGGTTGCTGAACGGCGCCGCCGGCCCCGACCCGCCGAAGGTTAGCGTGTAATTCGTGCCCGCCGCCCCGAGTTCGCCGGTGCTGGCCGCCTCGTAGGCGCCCCCGGTATCCGACATCACCGCGATGATCGGCGCATCGAAGGTCCAGACCACGTCGAAATGTTCGAGACGGCCATTGCCCTGCGAATTCAGAAAGATCATGTGGCTGTCAACATAGCTGCCCGCGGCAAGCACGCCGGAATCGTATGTGTAGGCCATCGTGGTCGTCACGCCCTGCGCCTCGTCGAAGCCCTGCATGCCCGTATTGAACACGACATCGTCCAGCACATGGGCAGGGGCACCGATAATCGACGGCGCGACGCCGGCCGTGCTGTTCGGACCGGAAACCCCGATGAGCGCAGCCGAGGCGCCCGTTGCACCGGCGACAACCGCGAAAGCCGCCGCCGCGAGACGCGTCGCAAAGTTGAAATGATTGCGAGACATTGAAAAGTAACTCCTTATAATTTCAGTCCTTCAAGGGTCTCACGCTCCCCCCCACCGGTCAATCAAGGTTAAGGAAGGGAATCCAAGCGCTTGCAGGAAACGCCCCGCCAGGACAGCCGGGCGAGGCGCGATTCCACGTTCCCCGTGGCCTAGCCGATGGGCGCCAGCGGCGCCTGGGCCAGCCCCTGGCCGCGGTCGGCCACGTGCACGCCGGGCGCGATGCCCGCCACCACCGCCGAGGACAGCATGCGCATGCTGACCGTGTTGGCATTCGCGGGCAGCACGCCGCTGCGCGCGGCCTCCCACCACAGCGCGGCCAGCCCCGCGACATGCGGACAGGCCATCGAGGTGCCGCTAAGCGTCCGGAGACCGCCGCCCACCTTGGCCGACAGCACGCCCACGCCGGGGGCCGCGATATCGGGGTTGGTGTTCGAGAAATCGGCGATCTTCAGCCCGTCGGCCCCCTGCTGGAACGCGCCCACCGCGATGCAGCCCTCGGCCACCGCGGGGACCGAGGCGCCGACCTCGTAATTCGGGTTCATCTCGCGGTGGCTTTCGTTGCCGCTGGCCGCGACGATCACCGTGCCGCCGTCGAACACCGCCTGCTGGCGGATCATGTTCATCAGCGCGTTGAACATCGACAGGTTGGTGCGGAACCCTTCCAGCGCGATCCAGGTGGCGAGGTCGGCGGGGTAATCCTCCTGTTCGATCAGGTATTTCACCAGCCCCGGAAAATCGAAGCCCAGCGACATCGAGATCACCTGGACGTTCTCCTCGGAGGCGCGTTTCAGCGCGCTGAACATCATCTCGGACGTGCCCGAGCCGCGCGCATTCAGAACCTTGCCGATGAAGGCCTCGGTCACGCCGCGGGCGATGCCGATGCGCTGGCCGTCGACGTCGCGGCCAAAGATCGTGCCCGCGCAATGGGTGCCGTGGCCGTTGCCATCGCCGTCGCCCTCGCCGGTGTAATCCGCCTGCACCAGGGTGACGCCCGCAAAGGCCGGGTGCGCCGCGTCGATGCCGGTGTCCAGCACCGCGACCTTGACCCCGGCCCCGGTAAAGGGCGAGACGTCGGCGCGCACCGCCTTGATGCCCCAGGTGTCGGTCGCGGCGGCGTCGGCGGGGGTGTCCTTGGGCGCGATCAGCGCGGTCGGGATCGCACGCACCACGCCGACCACGTCGTTCTGGCGCAGCGCGTCCTTGGCCTCGTTCGCGGTCAGGTCGGCCGAGTCCAGCTCCGGCCCCGGCGGCAGCATGGCAGCCGCCCCCCCGCCCAGCCGCGGGATCGCCCCCTCGGTCAGCACGCCGGACAATCCGGCCACCTCGCCGCGCACCTCGCCGGCGGCGCGTTTGCGCAGGTTGGCGTTCCGGTCGCGCAGAATCACGTAACGTGAAAGATCGCCCATGAGCTCCTCCAATCGATTGATTTCCCACCGCGAGACCGGGCCGAGGCGGCAGTCGCCCCGCGCCCGGTCCCCCAAAGTGTATTGGGGAAACCCCGTTTTCAGAAGCTTTAAGCACCGCGCGCCACCCGGCCGGGGCCGGGCGTGCGTCCGGTCAGGTCAGGCCATGGCTGCGGAACAGCACGCCAAGGTCGGCCTCGGCGCGGGCGCCGATATGGCTGATGACCTCGCTGGCGGCGACGCAGCCCATGCGCCCGCAAGTCTCCAGGTCGCGCCCGTGCGTCAGCCCCCACAGAAAGGCCCCGGCGAAGAGATCGCCCGCCCCGGTGGCATCCACCACCTGCGTCGGGATGGCGGGCACGTGCCAATGCTGTCCCTCGGCCAGGACATGCGCGCCATGCTCGCTTTCGGTGCAGGCGACGATGTCGACCTCGGCCGCGGCACGGCTCAGCGCCTCGTGGAAATCGTCGGTTTCGTACATCGACAGGATTTCCGCGCGGTTGGCGAACAACAGGTCCACGTCGGCCGCGATCATCCGGCGAAAGGCGTCGCGGTGGCGTTCGACGCAGAACGGATCCGACAGCGTCAGCGACACCCGCCCGCCCGCCGCCTTGGCCGCCCCGATCGCCTTGGCAAAGGCCTCGTGGCTTTCCGGCCCGTCGAAGCGGTAGCCCTCCAGATAGATCCACTCCGCACCGGCCACCTGGCGGTCGTCGATATCGGCGGGCGACAGGTGTTCGGTCACGCCGAGATAGGTGTTCATCGACCGTTCCCCGTCCGGCGTCACCAGAACGATACAGCGCCCGGTTTCGCCCGCGGTGTCCCCGGGCGCCATCGGCGTGTCGTAATCGGCCCCCTGCGCGCGCAGGTCATGGGCAAAGATCGCGCCCAGCTGGTCGTCCTTGACCTTGCCCACATAGGCGGTGCGCCCGCCCAGATGCGCGATACCCGCGATGGTATTGGCCGCCGACCCGCCCGAGATCTCCTGCGCCGGTCCGATCTGGCCATAAAGATGCACCGCGCGCTCCATGTCGATCAGCTGCATGATGCCTTTCTGCACGCCGTGCGCGTCCAGAAAGGCATCCTCGGCATGGGCCAGGATATCGACCATCGCGTTTCCGATGCCGACGACGTGATAGGGTTTGGTCATTCTGTCTTGTCCTCGTAGGGGCAGAGATCGCGGATGATGCAATTGGCGCAAACGGGTTTGCGCGCCTTGCAGACATAACGGCCATGCAGGATCAGCCAGTGATGGGCGTGGCGCTGGAACTCGGCGGGCACGTTGTCCTCGATGGCGCGTTCCACGGCGTCGACGGTGCGGCCGGGCGCGATGCGGGTGCGGTTGCCGACGCGAAAGATGTGGGTATCGACCGCCTGTGCGGGCAGGCCCCACCACATGTTCAACACCACGTTCGCCGTCTTGCGCCCGACGCCCGGCAACGCCTGCAGCGCCGCGCGCGAGGACGGCACCTCGCCGCCATACTCCTCCACCAGGATGCGGCTCAGCTTCATCACGTTCCTGGCCTTGTTGCGGTAAAGGCCGATCGTCCTGATATGCGCGATCAACCCCTCCTCGCCGAGGGCCAGCATCTTGTCCGGCGTGTCCACCTTGGCGAACAGGGGCCGCGTCGCCTTGTTCACGCCGGCATCGGTCGCCTGCGCCGAAAGCGCCACCGCCACCAGCAGGGTATAGGCGTTGACATGTTCCAGTTCGCCCTTGGGTTCGGGCTCGGCCGCGTGAAAGCGGGTAAAGATCGCGTGGATCGTGTGATAGTCCAAGGGCTTCGCCATGACTTTCCTATGCCCGCTGCCCGGCATGGGGGCAAGGGGCACGCCGGTCTGGCGCCGCCCCGGAAGACCATCCCTTGCAAAAGACTCCGCCCCTTCTTCTGGCGCGAAATATCCCGGGGGGAGTCCGAAGGACGGGGGGCAGAGCCCCCCTTCCCCGCGCCGCACCGGGGCTTGCGCCCATATCGGCGCATGCCGGCACCGCATGCGCCCGCGATTTGGCGCAGCTTTCGGGTCGCCCGTCCACAGACACGGGCCTATTCTGACCACCAGGCGACCAGGAGAGGCTCCATGCCCACCGAAGAGGACCAGGGATACCATTTCGGCGTGATCCGCCGGGCCATCGACCGAATCGATGCGGCGGGCGGTGCGGCGCTGTCGCTGGACGATCTTGCCGCCGAAATGCACATGAGCCCGGCGCATTTCCAGCGGGTGTTCTCGCGCTGGGTCGGCGTCTCGCCCAAGCGCTATCAGCAATACCTGACGCTGGGCCACGCGCGCGCGCTGATGCGCGAGCGGTTCACCACGCTGGACGCCGCGGGCACGTTGGGCCTGTCGGGATCGGGGCGGCTGCATGACCTGTTCCTGCGCTGGGAGGCGATGAGCCCCGGCGATTACGCGCGTCACGGCGCGGGCCTGACGATTTCCCACGGGTATTTCGCAGGCCCCTTCGGCGACACGCTGGCGATGGCGACCGACCGGGGGCTGTGCGGGCTGGCCTTTACCGAGGAGACGGGGCGCGCGGCGGCCTTTGCCGACCTGGCCGCGCGCTGGCCCGACGCCACGTTCGTCGAGGCCCCCGACCGGGTCGCGCCCATGGTCGAGGCCGCCTTTTCCCGGACCGGCGAGACGCGGCTGCACCTGATCGGCGCGCCGTTCCAGATCAAGGTCTGGGAGGCGCTGCTGGCCGTGCCCTCGGGCCATGTGACCACCTATTCCGAGATCGCGCGCGCCATCGGCAACCCCAAGGCCGTGCGCGCGGTGGGCACCGCGGTGGGCCGCAACCCGATTTCCTGGCTTATCCCCTGCCACCGGGCGCTGCGGAAAACCGGCGCGCTGGGGGGGTATCACTGGGGCTTGCCGGTGAAACGCGCGATGCTGGCCTGGGAAGGCGCGCGCGCGGATGCGCAGGCGGGCTGATCCATCGGCGGGTTGCTGCCCAGCGCACGCGCCCCCTCGCAAGACAAGCGCCGCTTAACTATATTCTGCCGGACGTCCGGCCAAACGGACATGACGAGAGAGGCAGAGATGACCCGAGCGACCAAACCCCTTCTCCTGGCGGCCATCGGCGCCGTGACCCTGGGGGCCTGCACGCCCACCACGACCGATACCGGCGACCCGCGCCAGCGCACCAAGGAAAGCGCGCTGATCGGCGCGGGGCTGGGCGCGCTGACCGGCATGGCGGTCACCGGCGGCGGCAAGCGCGACGCCAAGGACGCGCTGGTCGGGGCCGCGATCGGTGCCGGGATCGGTGCCGCGATCGGCAACGAGCTGGACAAGCAGGCGGCCGAATTGCGCCGCGATTTCAGCAGCAACGAGATCCGCGTGGTCAATACCGGCTCGGAACTGGTGGTGACGATGCCCCAGGGCATCCTGTTCGCCACCGACAGCGCCTCGGTCCGGCCCGACCTGCAGGCCGACCTGCGGGTGCTGGCGCGCAGCCTGAACGATTACCCGGCCACCACGGTCGACGTGATCGGGCATACCGACAACACCGGCGCGGCCAGCTACAATCAGGACCTGTCGTCCCGTCGGGCGGGATCGGTTGCGGCGGTGCTGACCGGGGCGGGCGTCGACCCGCGCCGGTTGCGCGCCTATGGCCGTGGCGAGGATCAGCCGGTGGCCTCGAACCTGACGCCCGAGGGCCGGGCGCAGAACCGCCGGGTCGAGATCGTCATCCGCCCGACGGCGTAACCCGTGCGGCCCCGCCGCGCCGGGCGCTGCGGCGTGGCGGGGCCTCTTTTCCGTTGCCCGAACCCCGAAGCGGTCATATCTTTTGACCATTTTCAGGAGTGGGCCCCATGCCTTTCGAGAAAGTGCACCCCGAGAAGCTTGCCCAGGCGGTGGTGCGGCAGATCGAGCTTCTGATCCTGCGGGGCATCCTGCGGCCGGGCGAGCGGCTGCCCTCGGAACGCGATCTTTCCGAAAAGCTGGGCGTGTCGCGCCCCTCCCTGCGCGAGGCGATTGCCGAGTTGCAGGCGCGCGAGCTTCTGGTCAGCCGTCCGGGCGCGGGGATCTTCGTGGCCGAGGTGCTGGGCTCGGCCTTTTCGGACGGGTTGGTAAGGCTGTTCGCGAACCACGAAGAGGCGCTGTTCGACTATATCGCGTTTCGCCGCGACCTCGAGGGGATGGCGGCGGAACGGGCGGCGCGGCTGGCGTCGGATACCGACCTGCAGGTGGTCGACGCGGTGTTCCACAAGATGGAGGCCGCGCATCGCAAGCGGACCCCCGATGACGAGGCGCGGCTGGACGCCGAATTCCACCTGGCGATCATCGAGGCCAGCCACAACGTGGTGATGCTGCACATGATGCGCGCGATGTTCGACCTGCTGCGCGAGGGCGTGTTCTACAACCGCCAGATCATGTTCCGCCAGCGCACCACGCGGGCGATGCTGCTGGACCAGCACCGCGCGATCAACGATGCGCTGCAGGCCCGCGACCCGGCCGGCGCGCGCGCCGCGGTGGAACGCCACCTGAGCTATGTCGAAAGCGCGCTGTCCGATCACCTGGTCTCCGAACGCAACGAGGCCATCGCGCGCCAGCGGCTGGAGCACGAGTTGGGCAAGGGCTGAGCTCCGCCAGGACCGCCGGTGGCCACGACGCGGCACAGGGCCGCCGTTCGATCCATTTCGGCCACGCGCGGCACGGCGTGACAGGCGGGCAGACCGCGGGGCCTGCCAGAGCCGGCCCCGGTTCTGTTCAGAAATCCTGCCACGAAGCGTCGTTCACGGCTTTCGGCAAGCCTTGTTCCGGGGCGACCGCACTCGGGCCCGCATCGCCGCGTGCGACCGGGACCGCCCGTTGTATCGCCCGGCCGCTGTCGCGCAGCCGGAAGCGTTCGACCAGCCGTTCGAGAGTGGCCGCCTCCTGGCGGAGCGTCATCGCGGCGGCCGTGGTTTCCTCGACCATCGCGGCGTTCTGTTGCGTGACCTTGTCCAGTTCCGTCACGCCCACGTTGATTTCACCAAGGCCCACCGACTGTTCCTGAGCGCCGGTGGCGATGTCGCCGATCAGCTCGGCCACGCCGGCAACGCGGCTTGCGATGTCGGTCAATGCCTCTCCGGTCCGGTTCACCAGGGATACCCCCGATCCGACCTGGCCCGCGCTTGCGTCGATCAGGCCCTTGATTTCCTTGGCCGCATCGGAGGAACGCTGTGCCAGCGCGCGCACCTCGGAGGCCACGACGGCAAAGCCGCGCCCGGCCTCGCCCGCACGCGCCGCCTCGACGCCGGCGTTCAGCGCCAAGAGGTTGGTCTGGAAGGCGATGTCGTCGATCACGCCGATGATCTGGTTGATCTCTTCCGAGGATTTCTCGATCTCGGCCATCGCCCCGGTCGCCTGTTGCACCACGGAGCCGCTTTGCTCGGCGCTGGACCGGGCCTCCTGGACCATGATGTCCACCTTGGCCGCGCCCTCGGCCGCCGAACGGACACTGGCCGTCAGCTCGTCCAGCGCCGCCGCGGTTTCCTCGAGCGTGGCCGCCTGGTTCTCGGTCCGCCGGGACAATTCCTCGGACCCGCTGCCGATTTCGTCCGAGCGCGTGCGAATCTCTCGGATATTGTCGATCAGCGAGGCGACGATCTCGTTCAAAGTGTCGATCTTCGTGTTGAAATCCAGCCGCAGCGCCTCGTAGGTGTCGGGGAAGGGTTCGTCCAGGGTCCGCGACAGGTCGCCCTCGGCCAGGGCGCGCAGCCCCCCGGTCAGGGCGGCGACCACATGGGTCTGGTCGGCCTGGTCGTTTTCCCGCGCCGCGGCCTGGCGATCGGCCTCGGCCAGACCGTCGCGAAACCCCGAAACCGCCTCCGCGATGGCGCCGATCTCGTCCTGCCGGGCCTGATAGGGAATCTCGACGTCGTAATGGCGGTTCGCCAACTGGCCAATCACATGGGTCACCCGACCCAGGGGAACGCCGATGCGCCGGGTCATCACGTAGGATGCGGCCACGGCCAGCGCCAGCCCGACAAGGAAGGTCACGCCGATCACCACCATGACGCGCGATGCCAGCGTTTCAACCGAGGCGACCGATTGCTCCATCGAGGTCATCGCGCCGGATTGCAGCGCCGTCGCCGCCGCACCGAAGGTTTCCACGCGGCCGCGCAACTCGGCCAGCCTGGCGTTCTTTTCCGCCTCCAGCCCGGCATACCTGGTCCGGACGAGGTCTTGCAGCGCGGCCAGCGATCGCTCCGCCTCCGGGAGCAGATCGGCCCGCAGGGCGAGGTATTCCGCCACGGCGGTGTCGGGCTGTGTCGCGATCCGGTCCCGGACAAAGGCGACCAGCGCAGCCTCGTTTGCGGCATGGGCCTGCACGGCGCGGGACAGATCGGCCTCGGCCTGGTCGAGGCCGGCCGTCCAGCGGGCAAACGGGCTGGCCGCGGGATCCAGGTTCAGCGTATCGAAGCCACCGTAAAGCGCCGCATCGCGCACCTGTTCGAGGAAACGCACCTGGCCCTGCGCGATCTCGTCCAGGAAGGCGACAAGCGGTTTACGCTCGGCCCCGGCGGAAACGGTCAACGCATCCGCCGCATGCCGAACCGCCATCGTTTCGCGCACCGAGTCCGACAGCGCCTCGAATTCTCTCTGAAGGGCGGCGTCACCGCTTTCGGCCACGAGTTTCGACAGGGCGCTTACCCCGGCCGAGATCGACGCTTCGGCCCCGGACTGGGCATCCGTGGCGGACAGGTAGCCGACGACCGACACTTCCAGGTCCGACGCGGTTTCGGCCAGGGCCGCCGCATGGGTCGCGCTGGGCAGGGCCTCGCGCGCGGTCTCTGCCACGGTGGCAGAGATCGAGCGCGTTCCGAGAAAGCCCGCCGCGCCGATGGCAGCCGCGATCAGCACCATGCAGCCGAAGGCCGTGAAAAGTTGAAGGGAAACGGACCGGGTAAGTTTCATGGGAAGATCACCGTCGAAGAGAACCGGAAAGGGCGACGGGCGCAGCGCCGGGGCGCATGTGCAAGGCACCGGGCCGGCAAGGCGGGGGCCGGTCGTGGCCGGGGCATGTCCCGAGGTGGCAATTGCATCTTCTGCTCCGTCGTGGCGTCGGGACGGGGGCTATCAGCCGGGAGTTAACGCATGCCAAAGCTGGGCCCGGTTGAATCGAATTCGCCGTATTTGCCCGGGCGCGCGCCGCCTCGGGCGCCGGGCGGGCGATAGGCTTCGTTAAGGGTCTGGGTGCTATGCAGCGCCGGACAGAAGGGCCGTCGCCGGCCCGCGGCCAAAGCGGAGTGACCCATGGGACCGAGCAAGACAACGCGCCGGAACGCATTGACGACCCTGGCAGGGGCAAGCATGGCGGGGCTTGCCGCACCGCATCTGGCCGGCGCCCAGGCCGGCGGCACGGTCTGGCGGATACAAACGGTCTGGCCGGGCGGCGTGGGGTTGCGCGTGTTCCAGGACTGGTGCGCAAGCATCGCCGAAAAGACCGGGGGCGAGCTGCGGTTCGAGTCGGTCCCGCCCGGGGACCTGCCCGATGACCTCAAGCTTTACGATGCGCTCAAGGCCGGGCTGCTGGACGCGGTGAACCCGTTCACGATCTACGCCCAGCAACTGTTTCCCGCGGCGGCCTTTCTGACCAGCTACCCGATGGGATTGCGCAACCCGCACGAATGGGACGTGTTCTATTACAGCCTCGGCGGGCTGGAGATCGCACGGGAGCTGTACGCCGCACAGGGGCTGCACTTTGTCGGACCGATCCACAGCGGGCCGAACATCATCCATTCCAAGGTGCCGATCCGGTCGATCGACGATTTCCGCGGCCGCAAGATGCGGATGCCGGGGGGCATGGTGGCCGATGTCTTTACCGCCATCGGCGCCGAGGTGTTTTCGATCCCGGGGCCCGAGATTTTCGCCGCGCTCGAGGACGGAACCATCGACGTCGCCGACTATGTCGGGCCGGCGGTGAACTATGACCAGGGGTTCAGCAAGGTCACCAAGTACATCTCGATGGGCCCGCCGGGGTTCATGTCGCTGTACCAGCCGGTCGACCTGATGGACCTGACCGTCGCGAAACCGGCCTGGGACGCCCTTTCCCCCCGGATGAAACAGTTCGTCGAGATGGAAACGCATGTCTACTCGGACCTGCACCACGCCGCGATCCAGGCCGCCGACCAGGAGGCCTGGGCCAAGTTCGTGGCCGACGGCACCGAGGTGACGCGCCTGTCGGACGAGGACGTCAGGTTGATGACCGGCGTGGCCGTTCCGATCTGGTTCGACTACGCCGGCCGGGACGACGCCTCGCAACGGATTTTCCGGATCCAGCTGGACTACATGATGTCGGGGTCGCTGGGTTACGTCGATCCCGCGCAGGTCGAATGGCTGACGAAGGCGATCTGACCGGACCTGCCGCCCAAGGCCGGGCCGAGGGCGCAAAACCCGCGGTGTGAACCGCGGGGGCGCGCGTCAGTGGCCCGCCGGAAAGGCCGGGATGGTCACCTGCCGGGGTGTGCGGCGGGTATCGGCGGGCGCGGCGCAGGGCACCCGCCCGCCAGGGGCACCGGCGGGATGAAGCGGCCCGGCGCGGTTCGCGCCGGAAGGCCTGTATCCCCTACCGGCAGGGAGTCCCGGGCGCCACCGCCGCCATGCCGCCGGTGGCGCGTCGGCGTGGCGAGAGGATCGCAGCGCCGCAAGGCTCTGGCGGTTGCAAGCTGGAACCCGAGACCGTTTCGGCGCCCGAGACCGGATACCGTTTCGAAGACCGAGACGGGATCTCGGCGTTCTAGACCGCTTGTCGGAAAGCCTGCCAACGGGGCGGGTCGCGCCCGCCGCCCTGGCCGGGCCGGGCTTTTTCCGCCCATCACCACATAGGAAAGGGCCCGGCGATCCGCATCGCCGGGCCCCTTGCAGACTGTCTGGCCGATCAGTGAAGCTTCAGCTTGGCCTGCACATCGCCGATGGCCGCGTCGACCAGCCGGTCGCCGGTGGCATCGGTCATCTGCTTGGTGATCACCTCGCGGGCGGCGGCGACGGCGACCACGATGGCCCGGTCGCGCACTTCCTTGACCGCGCCGGCCTTGGCCGACTCGATCTGTTCGTCCGCAGCGGCGAGGCGACGCTCGATCGCGACCTTGAGATCGTCCTTGGCCTTGGCGGCGGCGGCCTCGGCCTCGGACCGGGCGGTGTCGATGATCCGCTCGGCCTGCTCCTGCACCTCTTTCTGCTTGCGCTCGTAAGAGGCCAGCACGGTCTGCGCCTCTTCGCGCAGGGCGCGGGCCTCGTCCAGATCCTTCTGGATGTCGGCGGCGC
The DNA here is from genome assembly GCF_004343075.1 of Rhodovulum marinum. Taxonomy (GTDB): domain Bacteria; phylum Pseudomonadota; class Alphaproteobacteria; order Rhodobacterales; family Rhodobacteraceae; genus Rhodovulum; species Rhodovulum marinum. The sequence continues at coordinate 3,336 of NZ_SLXP01000019.1, read as the reverse complement.
GCTTGTCCAGCATCCCCGCCAGCTTGCCCGGCACCTTGAGGTAGACCAGCACCGCGATGAAGGCCAGGAACGAGAGCAGCACCACGAAATTGGTGTTGTAGAGCGAGAAGAACGGCCCCGACGCCGCAAGGGCGGGGCTGGCCGCAAGCGTGCTGGCGATGATGACGAGTTTCTTCATGCCCCTCACCCCTTCAGCTTGCTGTCGACGGCGGCATTCACCGCGCCCGCATCGGCCTGGAAGCCCAGCGCCGCGACGACGTCGACGGCGGTTGCCTTGGCGACCTCGGTAACGCTCTGCATCGCGTTGGCGCGGATTTCGGCGATCTGCTTTTCCGCCTCGGCGGCCCGGGCCGCGATCTCGGCATCGGCCTTGGCGGTGGCGGCGTCGAGGTCGGCCTTGATCTCGGCCTTGGCCTCTCCGACGATGCGCTGCGCCTCGGCGCGAGCGTCGGCCAGCGCCTTTTCATAGGCCTTCTCGGCCTCCTGCGCCTTGAGCTTCAGCTCTTCCGCGGCGGCGATGTCGTTCGAGATCGTCCCCTGCCGTTCGGCCAGCACCGCGCCGATCCGGGGCAGTGCGATGCGCGACAGCACGAAGTAGATCACGACCAGCGTAACCACGAGCCAGAAGATCTGGTTCGGGAAGGTCGAGAAATCGAGCTGCGGCATGCCGACGGCTTCGCCCCCGTGGGCGGCGGCATCCGCGGCGTGCGTTTCTGTTGCCATGTCGTCCCCCTGGAACCCGGTATCACACCGGGCGGGCGCGTGTCATTCCGCGCCCACCCGGCCGTAAGGATCGGTTCAGTACGGGATCAGACGGCGAACATCAGCAGAAGCGCGACGAGGAACGAGAAGATCCCCAGCGCTTCGGCGAACGCGATACCGATGAACATGGTGGCGGTCTGCGACGCGGCCGCCGAGGGGTTGCGCAGCGCGCCCGAGATGTAGTTGCCGACCACGTGGCCCACACCGACGGCGGCGCCGCCCATGCCGGTGCACGCCAGGCCAGCACCGATATAGGCACCCATTTGAACGATATCGCCTTCCATGTCGATCACTCCTTACGTTGGAATTGGCTGATGTCTGGTTGCGTCGTCAGTGGTGCGGATGCAGCGCATCGCGCAGGTAGACGCAGGTGAGAATGGCGAAGACGTAGGCCTGGATGAACGAGACCAGCGTCTCCAGCGCGTAAACGGCGGTGATGGCGGCCAGCGGGAACACGGCGCCCACGCCCAGCACGCCCGCGAAGCCCGCGAACACCTTGATCACGGCGTGACCGGCCATCATGTTGCCGGCAAGTCGGATCGAGTGGCTGACGGGCCGCACGAAGTAGGAAATCACCTCGATGATCGCCAGGATCGGCCGCAGCACCAGCGGCGCCGAGCTGATCCAGAACAGGCTGAGGAAACCGACGCCGTGCTTGACGATGCCCAGGATCGTCACCGCGAAGAACACCGCCAGCGCCATGGTCGCGGTCACCGCGATGTGGGACGTGGTGGTGAAGCTCATCGGGATCAGCCCGAGGAAGTTGGCGAAGACGATGAAGATGAACAGCGTCATGATGTAGGGGAAGTATTTCAGCCCGTCCTTGCCCGCGACGTCCTCGACCATCTTGTAGACGAAGCCGTAGGCAAGTTCGGCGATCGACTGCACCCGCGAGGGCACGATCGCCCGGCCGCGCGTGCCGATCACCAGCAGCAGAACGACGCACAGCACGGCCAGCGCCATCCACAGCGTCACGTTGGTGGGCGTGTACCAATGGATCGCGTCGCCCCCGAACAGCGGCTTGACGATGAACTGGTCCATCGGGTGGATCTGAAGGCCGCTCGGTGCTTCTTCGCTCGCCACGTTCAATCCCTCTCGTCGTCCTTCGCGGCCTGTTCGGCCGCCTGTTGCCTCTGGACCTCGGCGGCCGAGCGCATCATCACGCGCACCCCGGCGGCAAAGCCCAGCAATATGAACAGCACCAGGAAGATCGGCATGGTCCCCAAATAGAGGTCCAGCGTGTACCCGATGCCGAAGCCGATCCCCAGACCGGCGACAAGCTCGATGACCATCCGCCAGGCAAGCTGGGCCTGGGAATAGTGTTCGTCCTGGTGGCGCTTGCCGGGCTCTGCGGTCTCGGCCTTCTTCAAGGCCTTGATCCGGGCTTCGAGCCGCTCCAGCCGCTCTTTTTCCTCCGGATCGATCACGGCGAGCGCCCCCTTGGACAGTCGCCGCGAACCTAGAGAGGGGGCCGGTCCGAGTCAAGCGGCTTGAGCGACCATTAAGCCCTTGAAATAAATGTATTTCCCTGAACGCCGCGCCGCCGCATCGCGGCCCCGCGCGGCCCGCCCATATTCAACCGAACGGTTGACGATCGCCCCGCCCGCGCGCAAGGCTTGCGCCATGGAAAGCCAGCTGGACACCGTATTCGCGGCCCTTGCCGACCCCACCCGGCGGGCGATCCTGGCCATGTTGCTGGAGGACGACATGGCGGTGACCGATGTGGCCGAACCGTTCGAGATGTCGCTGGCCGCGATCTCTAAGCACCTGGTCATCCTGACCCGCGCGGGGCTTATCAGCCAGGAGAAGCGCGGGCGGGTGAAGTGGTGCAAGCTGGAACCCGACGCGCTGCGCGATGCCTCGGTCTGGATGCAGGGCTTTGGCCAGTTCGAGCCGGTCAACCTGGACGCCTTCGAACGGTTCCTCGAGGCGGAACTGGCCGAGCTGGCACCGGACGGCGCGCCGCCCAGGTGTTCAGTCCCGGCATCTGGTGGATCGGATTGAGGAAGTATCGGTCTGGTTCTGAAGTCCGGATCTTGCAGACGTACTCGTATGGCGTGAGGACGCTGACTGTCTTGAGACGTCGGGCGAAGTTGTAGGCATCAAGGAAGTCGGCGAGATGGCTGCGGAGCTGTTCGTGGCTATCATGATGGTACACCACCGTGCGCATCGACCCGCTGATCGAGGCGACGCCCGCGCTGCGCGAACTGGTCGCCGCGCCCCGGTCGCGCGATGTCGGCAACAGCCTGTTCCGCAAGACCGACCAGAATCAATGGTCCCTGAACCTAGGAATTTGCAGCCATCTACTCGAATTATTCTCGCGAAATCGGAGCTTTGAGGCCTTACTTATAGTCGTTCTCCTGCGTTAGGAACAGGACGGACCCGAGGCATGTATGCAGCTGCATGACTCAATGTCCGTTTTTATGAAGCAACGCGGTGGCGCTGGCAGGCACAACGAACGGCAGCTATGGGCCGGTCACGATTCCGGGGCGGCCCAGATGCAGCAAGGTCGAGGACCCCGCGGAAGAGTCAGGTGCTTCTTGCGTCACGCACGGCCCCCGCGGGTAAAGCCTA
>NZ_SLXP01000018.1 GCF_004343075.1 Rhodovulum marinum | reverse complement strand
CCGGCGCGCAGGACCACAAACCCCAGCCCGAACTCTCCTTCCCCGTCCAGCGCAAGGCCGCCGTCAACGACACAAACGCATGGCAGGACTTCTGAGAGAGACGGAAAGACCCCAATTGAGAGGACGGACAAACCGATGCGGGTCATGATTGCAGATGGAAACGAGGACGGGCGGCGCAGGCTTGCGGCGAAGGTCGGTGCGATGCGTGGCGTATCGCTCGGAGTATGTGCCTCGGATCTCAGCGAGACTTACCATGCGGCCGAAAACCGGCCGCCACAGGCGGTGATTATCGCCGAAAACCTGGCGCGCCTGCCCGAATTCGAGGTCATGCAGACCTTGTTCCGAGCACTTGGTATTCGCTGCTTGCTGGTTGCCGATTCGGTGGCCAGCGGCGAGAGACTGGCCGCGCGCGCCGGAAATCACAGCCTGCGGGTCGTCCAAGTTGAAGCTTCCGCGGAAGATCTTCGACAATGCCTTTTCGATGTGTTGCTCGATCGGTCTCAATCGGTCGCACCGCGCGAAAGGCCCAGTGAAGACCTGCAATTCCAAGGCGGTCGCCTAATCCTGATCGGGGCCTCGACGGGCGGGGTGGATGCGCTTATCCGTGTTCTTTCGGGCTTTCCGGCCTCTTGCCCGCCAACATTGATCGTGCAGCACACCAGCGGCACATTCAGTGCGGGTCTTGCTCGTCTGCTGGACCGCTCGACCCGGGCGAAGGTGATTGAGGCCCGTGACCGCCAGGCACTGGAAACGGGCACGATTTTGATCGCGCCTGGCAAGGACCACCATCTTGAGGTCGCACGTGGCGGGGCCAGCCATTGCCGCCTGCGGGAGGGACCGCCCGTGGCGGGGCATCGGCCTTCGGTCGATGCTCTTTTCCGATCCGCTGTTCCGATTGCCGCACGGGTGAGCGCGGCGATCCTGACAGGTATGGGGCGGGATGGGGCAGAAGGCATGCTGGAACTGTTCCGCGCCGGCGCGCATACCATCGGGCAGGACCAGGCAAGCGCCCTTGTTTACGGCATGCCGCGGGCGGCCCAAGAACTTGGTGGGGTGCGGGAACAGTTGCCGATCGACAGGATCGGCCCGGCCCTGCTTCAGAGCTGTGTCCGGAGGAGTGCCGCATGACCGCCTTTTCGACGTCCCCGCCTTCGGTCCAGTCGGACTGGCCCAGCAACCGCATTGAACCGGTGATCCAGGGTGAGTATCGCGTCTCGCGTGACCCGGAAATCGTGCTTTCGACGGTTCTGGGGTCCTGCGTGTCTGCCTGTATTTTCGACCCGGTTGCACGGGTCGGCGGCATGAATCATTTCCTGTTGCCCGGTCAGGAGGGGTCCAACAAGACCGAGCTGAAATACGGCGCCATGGCGATGGAACTTTTGATCAACGACCTGCTGAAGCATGGCGCGATGCGTAGCCAGTTGCGTGCCAAGCTGTTCGGCGGCGCCCGCGTCAGTGCCGCTTTCAGCGATATCGGTGAAAAGAACGTCGTTTTTGCAAGGAGTTACCTGCAGCGGGAAGGATTTCAGGTTGTGGCCGAGAGCCTAGGTGGGCAACAGGCGCGGCGGCTGCATTTTCGACCCTCTACAGGGGCGGCGCGTCTGGTGATGTTGCCTCCGACCGAGGCCCCGCTCGAACGCCGCCCCTCCCGCCCGGCGGCCAAGAAAGACCTTGGTATCACTCTTTTCTAGATTTCTTGCCGTGCGTAACGTTGTGAAAAGCCACACCCCGAGGCAGCCGGTCGTGCGCCTTGCGGGCTGGACGCGGCGGGACAAAGAGAGCGACCCTGACACGGCGCGCCCATGCCGATCCGGACGGTTGTTCGGGCCGCCGGTGGCGCGCCGGCCTTTCGGCCGTCCTGCTGGCTCTTGACGCGGATCAGCCCTGCGGTCTCTGATCGCCGAACATAGAGCGAAGTAGCGGAGCGGGCATGGAAAACCTTAAATATCAGTTCAAGGCCCGCCTTCGAGCAGGACGCCAGCAAATCGGTATCTGGAACGCGATCCCGTCGCCGATCATTGCCGAAACCCTCGCCGCCAGTGGCTATGACTGGATATTGATTGATACCGAGCATGGGCCGATGGAGGTCACCGACGCGCTGTCGTCGCTTCAGGCCACTGCCGGGTATCCCGATTGTGCGCCGGTCGTCCGGGTGGCGATCAATGACTGGGTGTTGATCAAGCGTCATCTCGATCAAGGCGCGCAGACGCTGATGATTCCCTATGTGCAGTCGCGTGCCGATGCCGAGGCCGCGGTGCGTGCGATGCGCTATCCGCCTCGTGGTGTGCGGGGCGTCGCGGGCGTGACCCGGGCAAGCCGGTTTGGTCTGATCGCCGATTATATCGCCCGCGCAGAGGAGGAATTGTGCCTGATCGTCCAGGTCGAAACCCGGGACGCGCTTGAACGGCTGGAAGAGATCGCCACCGCCGACGGGGTCGACGCCGTGTTTATCGGGCCGGCTGATCTGGCCGCAAGCATGGGGTATCCGGGCAATGCGGACCACCCCAAGGTCGTGGCGGCCATAGAAGGTGCGATCGAGCGGTTGAAAACAGTGGGCTTGCCGTCTGGTATCCTGACGCTGGACCCTGACTTTGCCCAGCACAGCATGAAGTTGGGCACTCGGTTCACTGCTCTGACGATCGATGTCGCACTTCTGGCCCGGGGGGCCGCAGCGCTGCGGGCCCGGTTCTAGGCGGGGTATGGCCGCGTCCGGCGTCGGGATTCAGGCCGGTTGTGGCATCGCGAGACCGTGAGCTAACCCCCGGAAATTCGGACACTTACATAGGCTACGATTTGCAGTCTGCTGATCTTCGACGAGAAGGAGATCAGAGATTTCGAAACAGAAGCAGTCCGCGCCGGACTCAAGGCGAAGGTCGCGCTGGAAGCCCAGAAAGGTGAGGAGGCGGCAGCTGAGTTGGCAAGCCGGGTCTACACCACCAGCACCCTCATTCCGCCCTGGGTGGCAAGCCACCGACGCTGGCCTGTTGGCAGAGAAATGATATCAACCAACCCGGTCAGCACGTGCAACGAGCAGCTTAAATCACGCTTGGTCCTGTCCAACGATCGGGGAGTAGCTCAGGTCTTCGGCGATGCAAGGATGACCAAGCGCTCCTCGACCGCCTCACCCACCGCTGCCACATCCTCGAAACCGGCAATGACAGCTATCGCTTCAAGGCCAGCACCGAGGCCGCCGGAAAAAAGAAGGAGGAATGACCGGCATTGACCCACACATGACACAAAGACCATATCCTTCAGGCGGATCACTTCTCGATGCCCCCCCCGGGTCAGTTCTTAGCGAAAATCAACAGCGCAGCGGATTGTCGGTAACCGGCCCAGGGGCTGGGCGGCCCGGCCGGGTAATTGGCGGATTCCCGCCGCAGATGGCGTTTACCCTCTGACAGGGCGCATGGGTTATCTTGCTTGGGGATAACCTTGCCGATATGGGAATGGGCCATGACGCAAGAGCGCCAGAAGGCTGCGGTAACCGATGACCGGGATCGACAGGCCGACGAGATCGCCCAGTCGTTCGCCCGTTTTTCCCCTCAGGAAGACCGGAGGTCCTGGCTGGGCGCTGCCGCGCTGACAGCGGTCATTGGTGTTTCGGTAGCCGGGGCGGCCTTCGTGCTGACCGGGGAAACGCCGTTTTCCCGTCCCGGCGAACCCGAGATGCGTGTCGTTGCCGTTCCCCACCGCGACGGACCACCGTCCGACCTTGTGATCTGGGGCATGCCGGAGGCCGCGCTCGCCTCGCGTCCTCCGACGCGCAGCGCGCCGCCCGCCCCCAATCTGGCCTCGGTCGCGCCGGCCGCACCCGCGTCGCCGCCCGTGCGGCCGACATCTGATGCCGAACCGGTCGCCGAGACGCCGCCGGTGATCGTGCCGGTCGTGATCGGCGCGCCGGCCCTTGTTCCACCGCCGCGCCCCGAATTGCGCAAGATGGCCATTGCCGAACCCGCGCCGCGCCGGCCCCGACCGCGCCCGACGGATGCAGCGGCACTCGTGGCGGTCGCGGAACCCTCGACGCCGCCCCAGAACATTGTTTTCACCTCGCTGCGTCCGCGTCTGCGCCCCGCGGACATGGTCGCCCGGGCGACGTCGGCGATGGGTTCGCTTGTGCCGGCGCGGCTGGCCACGCCGCGGACTTCCTTTGATACCGGCCCCGTCTGCAGCGCCCGTCTTGCCGCCGGCATCCCGAACCGTCCGCGCGGCGCGGCACCGGGGGGCGCACTTGCGCGCAAGATGGACGGTTTGCAGGGGGCCGAGCGTGACCGTCTGATCGAACGGGAACTTCTGGCTGGCAACCTTCCCGGCTTCTTGCGCATGTTGACCCCGGTCACCATCAGGGGGCGACTGCCCAGTGGTCGCGTCGGAGAAGTGACGATCTGCGTGACGCCCGATTACCTGGCGCTTGGCAGCGACAGCGACTATCTGCGCGTGCCCATGGGCCTGCCCGCGGCGGCGCGGGTCGCGGACCGCTTCGGCTTTCTGCTACCGACGACGCGCATGGTCGACGCGATCTTCGCCCAGGCGCGGCTGCGCCTTGCACCGCAACCGATGACGCCCGGGGCAGCGATGACTTCGACGCGCTATTTCTGGCAGCACAACCGCACCGTCGACGGCCAGACACGCGGCCGCGCCGGTCAGTTGACGGCAGGGCAGAAAAAGGACCTCGTGCTGACCAATCGGCTGAGGCGGAACCCCGGCCGTGTAGCGATCTATGGCTGGCACAAGCCGGATGGCCAACCGATTCAGCCGCTTTCGACGGTCCACGGTGCGCGCTATGCCGATTACAGCCATGGCGTGCGTCTGGTCAGCCAGACAGCTTATGTCGGGGGACGTGCGGTGGCGCTGGCCGATCTGCTGGCCGATCCGACCTATGCCGGGATCCTCAGCGGCGAAGGGCCGATCGAGGCGCCGGCGCGGTTGATGGCTTCGCTTTATCGCTGAAGGGTTTTGGGCTCACCCATAGCTAGCGCAGCGTCTTGCAGCAGCGGAAGCCGAGGTGATAATTTTCGTGGCTGCGCGGGCTCATCACCCGGTCGCCATGCCAGTAGGGCGCGCGCCAGCGGCACCAATCCGGGTGCGCGCGGTAGCTGTCCCAGATGAACCAGGATCCCTTCATCTCGGTCACGCCCAGCGTCGTGCTGCCGCGGCTGGCCATCTGGTCCGGGGCCAGCGGCAGGTTCATGTGTTCGGCCGCATTTCCGTTCAGGTCATAGACGCCCAGCGGGCTTGTGCAGCCGGGAAAACTGCCGACCGGATAGGTGTTCGAACCGCAATTGCGCCAGCCGCCGCCCGGGCAGGTCGGGCTTTTCGCGCTGTTCTGGGCGCATACACCCGCGCGGAAGGCAGGCCCGTAACTCCAGCGGGCTGAGCCCTGGTATTTCGCGTTGTGGGCGGCGCGCATGCGGTTCACCGCGGCCGAGGCCGACAGCCCCTTTGCGAGGTCGAAGCGATAGTCGGGCGGGGTCAGCGCCCCGGCGCAGGCGCCCTCCCATTCATGGGCATCGCACAGCCGCTTGCCCTCGGCGGCGCAGATCTCGGCGGCCTCCCGTGCCTTGACCCAGACCACGGGGTAGGCGCAGGGAATATTGGGGTACTCGAACTGGTCGATGCAGGCCGTGGCGTCCTCAGGGCGCTGGGTGGCGGGGTCGTAGAGCGGTGCCATGAACTTGGCGCCGCAGATCCTTTCGAACCGGGAATTCGCATAGCGCGCCACTGCATTTCCACCCGCCCGCGCATTGCATTCGGCCCGGCTCATGGCGTGGCGCGTGATCGCGGGATTCCCCTGCCCAAGCACCCCCGAGCCGGCGAAGATCGTCTTGATCCGGTCCAGTGCGGGACCGCGCACGCCGCGCACCCGTTCGATTTCGTCGAACAGCGCGGCGTTGCGTTCGGTCAGGCTTTGGGCGTCAGCCGGCGCGCCAGTCAAGGCAAGCATCGCGGCAAGGGCCAGAGCCAGAGCCAGAGGTCGCATCCCGTTCACTCCTTGCGCAAGAGATAGAAGAAATCGCGATTGTCGGCCGAACCGAGAAAGCGCGGAACCCGCGTGCCGTCCCGGCGGCGCGCGTCGATCTGGGCCATGCCGGCGACCAGGTGGCGGGTGTCGATCCCGCCCTGGGCGCCGTTGGTGTAAAGCGCCATGTAGGTGTGTTCCAAGGCGTTCATGTCCAGAAGCATGGCGTAATCGCAGCCATAGGCCTGGAACACGCGCGCCATCGCCGAAGGGGTCGCGGTCGAGAACCAGGCATAGGCAAGGAAAGGCTTGCCCCCGACCTGTCTCATGCAGGCGCCGGCGCGCAGCGTTCGCAATTCGGCCTTGTCCGACCCCGACCAGTTCCCCGGTAGCCAGTGCCGTACCAGGGCGCCCGGAACCGGGCGCCCGCTATCGGGGTCGCGTTCCACAAGGGCCACACCGTTCTGCCGAGCAAACCGGATCCGGCGGATCAGCGCATCATCTGCCTCGGTCCAGGTCTTCATCCCGATGGTGCCATCATCCAGCACGTAAAGCGTGGCAAGCCCGGGCTGCAGCCGACTGAGCACCGTACCATGCACGACGAAACCGTAATGATGACCATGGTTCGTAGTCGCCATCTCGCCGAAACGGAACGCGCCGTGACTGCGTTTGAAGCCGCCGGTAAAGGTCGCGGCGACGCGCCCCGCCGCGTCGGGGCTGACCATGCCTGTGGGGACCAGCGGGTCGGGTCTGGCCACACCATCCGGCCCCGGGATCGACCAGTTGCGCCCGGCGCCCGAGGGCCGCGGCGACCAGTCCAGTCGGGGATGTTCGGTCCCGGTTTCATAGCCCAGTTCGAACCGCGACAGGTCGAACCCCACCAGGTAGACATCGGCGCGCCCCTCAACCGCGTCCAGCCGGTTCGCCCCGTCCTGCGCCGCAAGGATCGCGGGGTCGATCATCCGCGGCTGCAACGCCGAGGCGAAGATGCCCGGCGCCCCATTGACCGCATACCAGGCGCCCATTTCCATCCGCTCGGGGCTGGCGCCGACCAGGTCGAAGGTCATCGTGGTGTACATCACCGGGTGTTGTGCCAGCCGCGCCCGGCCCAGCGCCACGGCCGAACGCCCCGGGTCCGCGTCGGCAAGCACGGCCCCGCTTTCAAGATAGCGGTCCTTGTAGAGCGTACTCTTGACGAACCCCACGAGGCTTTCGCCGAAGGCGACCCTGTCGCGCAGGAATTCGGCGGTGCGTTCCAGCGTGGTGCGCGTTCCGGCGACCGGGTTCCTCAGATACAATTGGCCGGCGCATAGTACGGCAAAGGGCAGGCCGGTCGACCGCGCCCGGTCGAACTCGGGTGTTTCCGCGGCCCATGGGCGGCACAACTGCGTCACGTTTTCCTCGGTCAGCGCAAGCGCGGGATCTGGGCCCTCTGTCAGTGCAAGGGTGCGGCTGCCTGGTGCGGGGTTCTCCAGGTGATAGCTTTGCCGCGGCCGCCCAGGTGGGTCGATTTCCAGCAGGAACCAACCGTTCGCCCCGGGGTTCATCGCGGTCAGTACCAGACGCGTGCCGTCAGGTGCGCGGGCCTCTTGCCGGGTGCGGAACACCTGTAATTCGACAATGGATTTCGTGCGCGCGGCCTGCGCCGTGGCATTGCGCAGCGCCAGTTCCACAGCACCCGGATGCGGCGCGGACTGCGCCATACCCAACGATGGCAGAACTGCCAAAAGGCCCGCATACGCGAACCGGCCGGGCCGCAGGCGCGGCAAGAGATTGGACAAGACGGCGATCATATCGGACCGATCTTGCAGAACAGATGTTTACATGGCGTAACACCCGCCCCTTCCCTAGGCGGGGCCATCACCCCCGGTAAACCCTAGCCAAGCCCGACGCATCGGGGCAAGCCCGTTCCTGCGGCTAGATGGCGTAATAGTCGCGAAACCACGCGACGAAACGGGACACGCCCTCGCGGAAATCCGTTTCGGGCCGATAGCCTGTCAGACGCATCAGCAACGAGGCATCGGCCCAGGTCGCGGGCACGTCGCCGGGCTGCATCTCCATCAGGTTGCGGATCGCGGGCCGGCCCAGTTCCGACTCGAGCGCGTCGATGAAATCGGTCAGCTTCACGCTGTCGGAATTGCCGATATTGACGATGCGGAAAGGTGCGACCGGGCTGAGACTGTCGCCCTCGGGCACCATGCCATCGGCGGGGCGTTCGGGCACGGCGTCGATCAACAGCCGGATTCCACGCACCAGATCTGTCACATAGGTGAAATCGCGCCACATCTCGCCGTGGTTGTAGACGTCGATCGGTTCGCCCCTCGCGATTTTCAACGCGAACTTGATCGGCGCCATGTCGGGGCGCCCCCAGGGGCCGTAAACGGTGAAGAACCGGAACATCGTCGTGGGAAGATCGTGAAGGTGCGCATAGGCATGGCCCATCGCCTCGGTCGCCTTCTTGGTGGCGGCATAGATCGTCAGTGGCGTATCGGCCTTTTGCGTTTCGGCGAACGGCATGTCCGTGTTGGCACCGTAAACCGAAGAGGTCGAGGCCATCAGAAGATGCGCGACGCGGTGCCGGCGCGCGGCCTCCATAACGTTGAAGGTGCCCACCAGATTGGCGTCGATATAGGCGCGCGGGTTTTCCAGGCTGTAACGCACGCCTGCCTGGGCTGCGAGATGAACGATCACCTCGGGGGCGAAGCCGTCGACCGCGGCGGATAGTGCCGCGTCGTCCTCCAGCATCGCCTCGGTCGCGGCATAGTTCGGGCTTTGCAGCAAGCGCTGGTGGCGCCGGCGCTTGAGGTCAAGGTCGTAGTAATCGGTGAAGCCGTCGAAACCGTGGACATCGTGCCCCTCGGCCAGAAGCAGTTCGGCGAGGTGATAGCCTATGAACCCGGCGGTGCCGGTGATGAAGATGCGCATGGAACGCCTTTCGCGGGATCACTCGATGCCCCGCTGTTACACGTTCTGCGCCGCTCTTGGCCATAGCGCGCGTGCGTGTATCACGCCCCAACCGCGCAGATCAGAACCCTTGCCCAAAGGCCTGGGGCAAGGGTTTGGCTTTGCGCACGGTCGGCATCTGGGGCCGGGCCGTCGAAACGATCAGCCGATCAGGAAATCCTCGAGTTGGCTGCCCTTGTTCAAAGAATCCTCCAGCCATTTCGGCCGTCGCCCGCGTCCGCTCCAGGTTTCGGCGGGGTTTTCGGGGTTGCGGAATTTCGCCGGCGCCTTGCTGCGGCGGGATTTTTTTCCGACTATTTCATCCAGTGAAAAACCGAATTCCTTTGCCTTTTCCTCGAGTGCTGCCCGGGCTTTCGCTTTTTCGCGATCCTTAAACGAGGCGATCGCGTTGTCCACGTCCTTGCGAAGCTGCTTGAGCTCGGCGAGTGAGAGCTTGTCGATGTCTTTTGCCATTTGTATTCCTGCCGCTCTGATTTCCAGCGCATGCTTTGCGCCACGGTCTATGGTTGGCCGTAGATCACAAAGACTTACCACATGTCATTTTAGACAGGTTTTTCTACCGGCGCGAGGGGGAACACCGTTTAAATACCCACCTGCGGATGTCAAATTACAGGGAATCAGCGAGAGATTGCCGAGAAATTCGTTAACGCCGAACCGCAGGTGCGCCGGATTGGCGGCAGGAAATGGCGTTGCAACTCCCGCTCAAAGGCTTTGGTCATAGGCCCCGACGGCCGGTTCGGTACGGATCACCGCGTCGATATCGGCAAAGATGGCACGCAGTTCGGCCGCGCTTTCGGGGCTTTCGCAGACCACCACCAGGTTCGGCGTGTTCGAAGACGCCCGCACTAGGCCCCACGCACCGTTTTCAAGCATCACGCGTGCACCGTTTACCGTGACGATATCGGAAATCGCCCGCCCCCCCAATGTGCCGCCCGACGTTTTCAAAGCCTGCAGCTTCGAAACGAGCCGGTCGAGCACGGCGTACTTCTCGGTGTCAGCGCAATAGGGCGACATCGTGGGCGAGGACCAGGTCCGCGGAAGCGCCCTGCGCAGGTCTGACAGCGACTTCCCGGGATTGCGGTCCATCAGCTTGCAGATCTCGACCGCGACCCGCATCCCGCAATCGTAGCCGCGCCCCACCGGTCCGGCGAGGAAATAGTGGCCCGACTTCTCGAACCCGGCCAGCGCCCCGGTGGCATGCACCCGCCGTTTCATGTGGCTATGCCCGGTTTTCCAGTATTCCGTCGTCGCGCCGAGGCCCTGCAATTCCGGGTCGCTGTGGTAGAGGCCGGTCGATTTGACGTCGACCACGAACTTCGCCCCCGGATAAAGGCGGGCGTAATCGCGCGCCAGGATCACCCCCATCTTGTCGGCGAAGATTTCTTCGCCCTCGTTGTCCACCACCCCGCAGCGGTCGCCGTCGCCGTCGAATCCCAGCGCCAGATCGGCGCCGCTTTCCCGAACTGCGAGGGCCATGTCATGCAGCATTTCCATCGCTTCGGGGTTCGGGTTGTAATTCGGGAAAGTGTAATCCAGGTCGCAATGCAGTGGCACGACCTCGACGCCGATCCGCTCCAGGATTTCAGGGGCGAAATCCGACGCCGTTCCATTTCCCGTGGCGCAGACGACCTTGAGCGGGCGGCTCATGCGGAATTCGGCCACCAAGTCGTGGATATAGGCCGCACGCACGCCGTCTGCGCGCGCCCAACCGCCGCCCGGTCGCGGTTCGCCCTCGCCATTCAGCACGATATCGCGCAGCTCGGCCATTTCGTCGGGGCCATGGGTCAGCGGGCGCTCGAAGCCCATCTTGACCCCGGTCCAGCCGTTCGGATTATGGCTGGCCGTGACCATGGCGACGGCGGGCGCATCCAGGTGGAACTGGCTGAAATAGGCCATGGGCGACAGCGCCGGGCCGATGTCGCGCACCGTGATCCCGGCCTGGACGAGGCCCAGCATCAGCGCCTGCTTGATCGCCAGCGAATAGTCGCGGTAGTCGTTTCCGACCGCGATCTCGGGACGAATGCCACGGCGCTGCATCTGCGTACCCAGCCCCAGCCCAAGGGCCGTCATGCCGGGCAGGTTGATTTCTTCGGGAAAGCGCCACCGCGCGTCATATTCCCGAAAGCCCGTGGGTGCGATCATCGGTTCGCGCAGGAAATCCCAGGTGTTCGGGGTGACATCGGCAATCGGTTTGGTCATGGGCGCAGGTCCTCGGGGCGCAATCTGAAGCTGGGCCAGTCTTAGCGGATGCGGTTGCAGGTGCCCAGCGAAAGGCGTGTTCGAACCCGGACGCCGGAACCCGCGATGGCGTCAGCTACGCGGCTTGGCGTGATATGCATCCGTTTGCGTTGGCAGGCGTTGGGCATTCTTCGAAGTTCGGCCTCCTTGTCGAGGTGGTCGGTATCAATCGCACGCCGCCCATGAAACGGCCGGCACGCAACGTCACCGCGGGGTCTTCACGCGCCATGTCACGCCGGTCCGTTTCGACGCGCCCGTCATGAGGCATGTCCCAGCCAAGCTGGTCGACGAAGACACGGGGCCGGTGGGCGAGGAAAACCTGGAACGCGCTGCAGAGCGGATTCTGAAAGCTAACAAATGCGTTTCGGCCGCAGACGGGACGCGTTACGGGCGTGGAACGTTCGGCCCTAAATGACGCCGTGGCAGCGCGCGATCGAGGCTGCCTGCGACGGGGTTTGCGCGCCGAGTTTTCGCTTTGCATTGGCAAGTCGCGCCTTCACCGCGCTCATCGAGATATCCAGTTCGGCAGAGATTTCCTTGAGCCTGAGACCGTCCGCCTGCAGCTTAAGAGCCTCGGTCTCGGCGCGTGTCAATCGTCGCGGCGGGGAACCGGCCCTGTGCAAATGGGTCACGATTGCCAGCAGTTCACGCATCTCCAACGCCGTGAATGGCCGGTCGTCGCGCGCGAAATTTCCATAGCTGCGCCGGCCCTGTTCGTTCGGGCAAATCACGCTGGCCGCGGCACCATACCGAAGCCCGAAGCGTTGCGCATCGCGCAGCACCCCGCGCGGGTCCTCGATTTCCATCCGGTCCCATGCGGTGATCCCGGTATTGCCGTAAACCCATTTCATCACCGGGTCGTGCACCACCAGCCCGTTCGCCGTGTAGTGCTCGACCCAGCATTCGGGCAGGCGGTTCAATTCTTCGGCCGGATAAGAGAAGCCGACCCGCAGCGCCACATAGCAGCCGCCCGAGGCAAGCTGGGTGAGACGGTCGGCATATTTCTTGATCAGGCTCATAAGGCTGACTGCGGCTCACATGGTTCAAGTCTTCGACAAAACGATATAGCTGATGGTCCTAGCGGGTGGCGTCGGGGAATGCCACTCAACTTTTGCACGAGAAGACTGGGGCCATGAACAGGGTAAGGAAAGTTTCGGAACTTCTCTCCGCCCTAGGAGAACTATGCGACACGGGTTTTGCACTCGCGATCCACATTCGATACACGCGCCCTCTGCTGCTGTATCAAAACTATTCCCGGGAGTGGAGTGATTTCTATTCTGAAAACGGTTTGATGCTGGCCGACCCGGTGGTGCGCTGGGGGCTAGAGAATACCGGCGTGCTGCTCTGGGATGATCCCGACCTCGACGATCCGGCAGGTGTGGTGGAACTTGCACGCAATCATGGGTTGAGAAACGGCGTGACCATCGCCACCGGCCCGCGCACGTCACGGACGATCACGGGCCATACCAGGTCCGCCGGGGCGTTTGCCGCGGACGAGATCGAGAGGCTGCGATGCCTGGTCGAGACCGTGCATGCGGTGACCGGGGGTCTGGAGAATCCCGACTCTCCCGATTTGGCGGCCTTGCGGACACTGGATTTCTCGCGCCGGTAGCTACGCGGCACGGGCCTGTCACCGTGGTGTCATCGTGGGGCCTCACCGTCGATCCGACGCGGGTGCGACGCTGCGCGTGCAAAGCTGTTTCCCAGCGGATATGCTGCGAGGGCGAACCGAACAGAAGGGACGGCAAGATGGGCCAGCGGCGCGCAGACCGGAGAGCGGGACAATGACCGGCGCACAGGGTCGCAACAGTGCCTTTGACCCGTTCGGAGCGATTCACGCCGCCTGGCGGTTGAACGAGATCGCGCTGACCCATGCCGGCGCGCTGGCCCGGGACCACGGCAATCGCTGGCACGACCGGTTCAGCCAGGTTGCACGGGTGATGCAGGTTGCACGGCTGAGCGGGCGGCATGCCACGCCGGGCGACTGGGCCGGGCATTGGCAAGACTACCTCAGGGATTCGGCCGAACGGGCGGTTCTGGCCGCCGATATTCTGCGCCAGCAGGCGGATGCGACGCTCGCCGCCGAGGCGGCGGACGACGCCCCGGCGCCCGCGCAGGCCTGTGAACCGGTGATGGATGGCGACACGCTGTCGCCGCCCTGTAATGCCCGACTGCTGCGACTGGTGCCTGCCTCGCCCGCGACTGAAATCGCCCGACCGGTTCTGCTGCTGGCGGCCCGAACCGGGCAGGATACGGGGCTGGACCGGGCAGCGGCGGCGGCGCTGCGGGCGGGGCACCCGGTCTATGCCGTCGCCTTCGCCCGAATGCCTGTGCCGGGCCAGACCGTGGCCGACGTGCTCGATGCTTGTGCGGCTTTCGTCGACGCGGTCGCGCGACGGCATCCGGCGGCCCCGCCGCCGCTGGTTCTGGGGCAGGGGCCAGGTGGCTGGCTGCCGCTGGGGCTGGCCGCCACGCATGGCAGCTTTTCGGGGCCGCTGGTGTTGGACGGTGTGCCGATCGCGCCTGCGCCGGGTGTGCCGGGCCGGGCGCCACGCCTTGCGGGCGGGGCGGTGACGGCGCTTCTGGGTGATCTGGGGGGCGGGGTGTTCGATACGGCGACGGGCACGCTTCAGGTCGCGTTGGCCGACCCGAATGCCGGCTGGCTGCAACCGATGGCACGCCTTTATGCCGAGGCGGATCGTGCGGCACCGCAGGTCGTCGAGGCCGCGCACCGGGGCGGGGGCGTTGGACTGACGACCGCGACCGAAGCGCGCTGGGCCGATGCTGCGCTGCCGCCGGGCGACCGGCTGGCGTGCAACGCGGCCAGCCTGGGACATGGCCGCGCGCTGGACCTGCGCGCGATCCGCGGGCCGGTCGTTCTGTGCGCCCGTCCCGGCGATCTCGCTGCCACGCCGCAGCAGGCGCTGGGCTGGCTTGCCGCCACCTATGCCGATGCCGAGGATATCCGGGCTGCGGGTCAGTGCATCGTGGTGATGGTGGATCCGGAGGCGACCCCGGGTTTGCTGCTGGGCGCGGCGATCGGTGGACAGCCCGCGTTCGACGCGATTGCAGGGCTCGATGCGGGGCTTCACCTGCTGGCCGTCGAATCGATCGAGGGGCAGGGCCGCGCGCGCAAGGTCACCCTTTCGGTTACGCCTTGCGGTTTCGGCGACCTTCAGACGATCTGGACCGAGCCGGATCAAGCGTTGGCCTTCGCCGCCGCGGCGCGCGCGGCGCGGCTGCAGGCTGGGGCCTATGACGCGATCGCGGGGCCGGTGCTGCGTGCCACCGTCGCGCCGCCCCTGGCCGAGGCATGGCGCGCCGTCCATCCCTTGCGCCTGGGCCATGCCGCCTTGTCATCGCGCAATCCCTGGATGGCCGGGATCGCCCCGGCGGCGCAGCGGGTGCGCGAGGACCGCAAGGCGGCCGCACCCGACAACCCGTTTCTCTGGATGGAACGGATGACGGCGGATCTGGCCGGACAATGGATCGACCTGGCCTGCGGGATGCGCGATGCCGCCGCCGAGATCGGGTTTCACGCCATCTGGTCCGCGCCCTGGGCGCGTGCCTTCGCCACCCCGCCGAACGCCTCGCATGCCGCGGCCCGGGACGGCGCCGGCGCCGCCGCGCCACGGGCCCGCATCCCGGGCATGCGCAACCCCGCCCGCACGCGGGCCGAAACCGCCGAATGAGGGCCGCATGAAGATCGAGGAGAACCGAACCTTCGACGAGATCGCCCCGGGCGACAGCGCCGAAATCGTTCGCATCTGCACCGAGGATGATTTCTACGTCTTCGCCACCTCCTCGGGGAACCACAACCCCCTTCACCTGGCGCGCTATGACGGCGACGGGGATGGCGCACCAGAGACGGTCGCGCCCGCGATGTGGGTAGGCTCGCTCGTCTCGGCCGTGATCGGCAACGTCCTTCCCGGCGCCGGATCGCTTTATCGTGCCCAAAGCCTGTTGTTTCACGCCCGCGCCCATGCCGGGGACGAACTGGTCGCCCGCGTCACCGTCACCGACAAGCATCCGCCCGACGGGATCGTCATGCGCACCGAGGTGACGCGCAAGGCCGACGGCGCGGTGATCCTGACCGGCGAGGCCGAGGTGCAGGCCCCCGCCCGCAAGATGGTCTTCGAAGACCTTGAAATCCCCGGCCTGCTGGTCGAGCGTCACCGCCATTTCGACGCACTGATCGCGCGGGCGGAACCACTGCCGCCGCTGCCCACCGCGGTGATCGCGCCCGAAGAGCCCAAGTCGCTGGGGGGGGCGCTTCTGGGCGGGCGGCACACGATCATCGCACCGATCTTGATCGGCGACCGCGCAAGGATTTCAGCAGCCGCGACAGAATTGGGGGCCTCGCTCGACGGTATCGAAATCGTCGATGCGACCGACCATGTCCATGCCGCGAACATCGCCGTCGACCTGGTCGTGCAGGGCCGGGCCGCCGCGCTGATGAAGGGGCATCTGCATACGGATGTGATGCTCAAGGCCGCGCTCAGGAAAGAGAACGGCTTGCGCGCCGGTCGCCGGTTTACCCATGTCTTCGTGATGGACGTGCCCGGCGTGCCGCATCCGCTGCTGGTCACGGATGCCGCGATCAACATCGCCCCCGATCTGCGCTGCAAGATGGATATCGTGCAGAACGCCATCGACCTTGCCCGCTCGATCGGCATCGCCGAACCCAAGGTTGGCGTGCTTTCGGCGGTCGAGACCGTGAACCCCGACATTCCCTCCTCGCTGGACGCCGCCCTGTTGTCCAAGATGGCCGAGCGCGGACAGATCACCGGGGGTATCGTCGACGGTCCGCTGGCGATGGACAATGCCGTCGACATTTCCGCGGCGCGCACCAAGGGGTTGAAATCCCAGGTCGCGGGCCGGGCCGAGGTGCTGGTGGTCCCCAATATCGACGCGGGCAACATGCTGGCCAAGCAACTGGCCTATATCAGCCATGCCGAAGGGGCGGGCGTCGTGATGGGCGCGCGGGTGCCGATCATCCTGAATTCGCGGTCCGACGACGACAAGGCGCGGCTGGCTTCCTGCGCGGTGGCGGCGCTGCACAATGCGCGGGTGACCGGGCTGCTGCCGGTACCGGCCGACCGGGCGGCGGAGTAGGCCGATGGTGCACGCGCTGACGCTGAACGCGGGGTCGTCCTCGCTGAAATTCGGACTGTTCGAATTGGGCGACGGGCGCGGCGACCCCACCCCTCGCATCCTGGGCGAAATCGACCGGATCGGCAGTCAGCCCCACATGCGCGCAACCCGCGAGGATGGCTCGGTCCTGTCCGACGCACCGCTGCCCGCCGAGGATGCGGCCGATCATGCCGGGGCGCTGGCCCGCGCGTTGGACCTGATCGCCCGTGAACGGCCGCACGCGCAGCTTCGCGCGGTGGGCCACCGGGTGGTGCATGGCGGCCCCGAGCACGCCGCGCCGGCACGTCTGACCCCCGAGGTGCTGGCCGATCTCGCCACGCTGGAACCGCTTGCGCCGTTGCACCAGCCGCACAACCTTGCCGGCGTGCGCGCCGCGCTCGCCGCCTTTCCCGACGCGGTACAGGTCGCGTGTTTCGACACCGCCTTTCACCGCCACCACCCCTGGGTCAACGATACCTTCGCCTTGCCGCGCGCCTATTACGACAAGGGCGTTCGGCGCTATGGGTTCCACGGGCTGAGCTATGATTATATCTCCGGCCGGCTGGCCGAGATCGCACCGCACCTGCATTCCGGGCGGGTGATCGTCGCGCATCTGGGAAACGGGGCGTCGATGTGCGGCATGATCGGCGGGCGATCCATCGCGTCCACCATGGGGTTCTCGGCGCTCGACGGGCTGCCGATGGGCACGCGTTCGGGGCAATTGGACCCGGGCGTGGTGCTCTACCTGATGGAGCAGGAAGGCATGAGTGTCGCCGAGATTTCGGATTTGCTCTATCGCAAGTCCGGGCTCTTGGGGCTTTCGGGTCTGTCGAACGACATGCGCCGGCTCGAAGAGGCCGACACCGACGCCGCGCGCGAGGCCATCGCCTATTTCGTGTTCCGCATCCGGCGCGAACTGGGCGCCCTGGCCGCCGCGCTGGGGGGGCTGGACGCGCTGGTTTTCTGTGGTGGCATCGGAGAGAATTCCGTCCTGATCCGGCACAAGGTCTGCGAGGGCATGGGCTGGATCGGCCTGGAACTGGACGACGCGCGCAACGCGCGGGGCGAAACGCTGGTGAGCACCGATCTCAGCCGGGTGCGCGTGCTGGTGATCCCCACCGACGAGGAAATCGTGATCGCGCGCGCAGCCCGCGACATGCTGGGGCGGGTAGGCTAGCTCCGGGCGCTGCGCCACGAGATCAGCGCCTTGACCACCTCGGGCACCAGCACCAGCGGCAGCGCCAGCATCAGGATCATCCACCATTCGGTCCAGCCCAGCGCCTGGGTCTGCAACAGGGTCTGCAACGGCGGCCAGTAGATCGCGGCCACCTGCGCCCCCAAGGTGATCGCCAACGCACCCAGCAGCAGCGGGTTCGAGACCCAGCCGATCCGCGAACACGGCAGGTGCAACGACCGGAAGGCGAAGACCGAAACCTTTTCGAAGATCATCATCGCCGTGAAGGCCGCGCTGCGCGCCAGCCCTTCGCCCATCGGCAAGAGCGTGTAGAACACCCACAGGCTTGCCGCACCGGTATAGCTGCCGAAGACCAGGATCGTCAGCAAGCCGCCGCGGCCCAGGATCGGTTGCGACCTGGGCCGCGGCGGGCGCTCCATTTGGCCCGGCGTCGACTTCTCCAGTCCCAGGGCCACCGCCGTCAGCCCGTCGGTGACCAGGTTCATCCAAAGGATCTGCGTGGCCAGAAAGATCAGCGGCCCGCCGAGGATCAGGTTCACGACCAGCGCCACCACCTCGCCCGCGTTGGACGACAGCAGGTAGCGGACGAACTTGCGCACGTTTTCGTATTGCCGCCGGCCTTCGCGGATCGCCCGGACAATGGTCGCGAAATTGTCGTCGAGCAGCACAAGGTCGGCCGCGTCGCGCGCGACATCGGTGCCCCGTTCGCCCATCGCCACGCCGATATCGGCCTTCTTGAGCGCGGGCGCATCGTTGACCCCGTCGCCGGTCATCGCCACGATCTGGCTCTGGTCCTGCAATGCCGTGACGATGCGCAGCTTTTGCGCAGGCGCCGTGCGCGCGAAAAGCACGTCGCCGGTCAGCGCCACGCGCAGCCCATCGTCGTCCATCGCGTCCAGTGCTTCGCCCCGGATCACCTGTGCCACGTTCAACCCGACCTGCCGGGCGATGGCCTGCGCCGTCAGCGCCGCGTCGCCGGTGATCACGATCACCCTTATGCCTGCCGCCCGCGCCGCGCGGATCGCGGGCGCGACCTCGGGCCGGGGCGGGTCGATCAAACCGACGAAGCCGAGGAAACACAGACCCGCCTCGTCATGGGGCAGGGTGTCATTGGACTGGACCCGCCGGGCCAGGGCGATCACCCGAAGCCCGTCGGCGGCCATCTCTTCGTACTCGCGGTCCAGCTGTCTGCGCATGGCCGCGCCCAGCGGCACGGGTGCGCCCTCGATCCAAACATGGCTGCAACGGTCGAGCACAGGCTCGGGGGCGCCCTTGGTGTGAAGGATATGGCCATCCGGGCCGCGGGCCAGCACGCTCATCCGCTTGCGGTCCGACGAGAACGGCAATTCCGCCTCGGCCACGTCACGGTCGGGCAGCGGCGCCCATCCCTTGTAGGCCAGTGTTACCAGCGCGCCTTCGGTGGGTTCGCCCACCATCTGCCACTGTCCGCCGCGCCGCACCAGCCGCGCATGGTTGCAGATCAGCGCGGTTTCCAGCAGGGCGGCCAGCCCGGCATCGTCCGCAGCGCGCACCCGTCCGGCGTGGCCCGCGATATGCCCGGCCGGGTCATAGCCCGTACCGCTGACCTCGTAGGCGCGGTCGGCCATCACGATGCGGGTGGCGGTCATCCGGTCCTCGGTCAGCGTGCCGGTCTTGTCGGTGCAGATGACCGAGGCCGCGCCCAGCGTTTCCACCGCCTGCAGACGCCGCGCAAGCGCCCTCTGACGCACCATCGCATGCGCCCCCAGTGCCAGCGTGATCGTGACGACCGCGGGCAACCCCTCGGGAACAAGCGCCACGGCCAGCGACAGCGCGGTCATGAACATTTCGACCGGTGGTCGCCCGGTCGCGACCCCCAGCCCCCCGATCAGCGCGGCGACCGCCAAGGCCGCCAGGCCCATCTGCCGGGCGAGCCGGCCGAGCTGGCGTTGCAGATGTGTTGTCTTGGTTCCGACAGCCCCGGTCAGCGTGGCGATCTGGCCGAACTCGGTAGCCGCGCCGGTGGCCGCCACCACGCCCTCGGCGCGGCCGGCCACCACGGTCGTGCCCATGAACAACCGCTCGCCCGCGGCCTTGGCGACCGGCACGGATTCGCCCGTCAGCGCGCTTTCGTCGACCTTCAAATGCGCCGCCGCGTCCAGGTTCAGGTCGGCTGGCACACGGTCCCCGGGCTCGATGATCACAACGTCGCCGGGCACAAGGTCCTCGGTGTCGATCAGCCGTTCCTCCCCGTCGCGCAGCACGCGCGCGGCACTGGCCATCATTCGCCCCAGCGCGTCCAGCGCGGTCTCGGCGCGCCATTCCTGGACAAAGCCCAGGATCCCGTTCAGCACGACAACCAGCCCGATCGCCAAGGCGTCGATCCGCTCGCCCAGCGCCAGCGCGATGCCGGCCGCAACGATCAGGATCAGCACGAGGAACCCGGTGAACTGGCGCAGCAGGATGCGCAACGGCGAGATCTTCCGCCCCCGTTCCAGCCGGTTCGGCCCGTGGCGGGCCAGCCGCGCGCGGGCCTCGGCATCGGTCAGCCCGCTCGCGCGGTCGGGGGGCGGGGCGTCTGTCTGCATGGCGCGCGCACAATATGGGCCCGCGCCTCGGTTTCGCCTTGATGCCGATCAACGCGGATCAAAGGACCCACCCCGTAGGCTTGGTGCACCGGGACCCCAAGCGAACGGAGGAGGGCGCATGGCCGACCAGGTGAAATGGTTCGAGGATTTGCGCCGCGGCGATGTCGCCACCGTGGGCGGCAAGAACGCCTCGCTGGGCGAGATGGTCGCGACGCTTGGCGGGCAGGGGATCAAGGTGCCCGGCGGGTTTGCCACCACGGCCGACGCCTACCGCGCCTATATCACCCATAACGAACTGGATGCGCGCATCGCCGAGACGCTGGCGGCCCTGGATGCCCACCGCATCGAGCTGCACGAGGCCGGCGCCACGATCCGCAGGATGATCCGCGAAGGCCACTGGCCCGACGACATCCTGACCGAGATCACCGCCGCCTATGCCGAGCTTTCCCGCCGCGCCGGGGTCGAGAACGTGTCGGTCGCCGTGCGAAGTTCCGCCACCGCCGAGGACCTGCCCGATGCCAGTTTCGCCGGGCAGCAGGAAACCTTTCTGAACGTGCAGGGCACCGAGGCGCTGTTGGGGGCGTGCCGGCGCTGCTTTGCCTCGCTCTTCACCGACCGGGCGATCACCTATCGCCGGCTCAAGGGGTTCGATCACGCGCAGGTGGCGCTGTCGATCGGGGTGCAGCGGATGGTGCGGTCCGACACAGGCGGGTCGGGGGTGATGTTCTCGCTGGACACGGAAACCGGCTATCCCGACATGGTGCTGATCAATGCCGCCTGGGGGCTGGGCGAGAACGTGGTGCAGGGCGCGGTTACGCCTGACGAATACCAGGTTTACAAGCCCTTCCTCGACCGTCCCGGCCTGACCCCGATCCTGGAAAAGGCGCTGGGAGCCAAGGAAAAGAAGATGGTCTACGGCCGCGACGGGCAATCCACCCGCAACGTGCCGACATCCAAGGCCGAGCGCGGGCGGTTCGTGCTGTCCGATCCGGAAATCCTCGACCTCGCCCGCATGGCCGCCACGATCGAACGCCATTATGGCTGCCCGATGGACATGGAATGGGCGCGCGATGGCGACACGGGCGAACTGTTCATCGTGCAGGCCCGCCCCGAAACCGTGCAGTCGCGCGCCGATGCGGCGGGCTTCCGCAGCTACACGGTCCACGACAAGGGCAAGACCCTGCTGACGGGCCTGTCCGTCGGCGCGGCGGTCGCCACCGGCCCCGTCTGCGTGATCGAAAGCGCCAAGGATATCGACCGTTTCGTCGACGGGGCGATCCTGGTCACCTCGATCACCGACCCGGACTGGGTTCCCATCATGAAGCGTGCCGCCGCCATCGTCACCGACCATGGCGGTCGCACCAGCCATGCCGCCATCGTCAGCCGCGAACTGGGCCTGCCCGCCATCGTCGGCACCGGCGACGCCACCCACATCCTGCATGACGAGCAGGAGGTGACGGTATCCTGCGCCGAGGGCGAGACCGGCTATGTATACGAGGGGATGGCGGAATATTCGGTCGAGGACATCGCCCTGTCAGACGTGCCCGATACCAGGACCCGGGTCATGCTGAACATGGCGAACCCGTCGGCCGCGATCCGCTGGTGGCGGCTGCCCTCTGCGGGTGTGGGCCTGGCCCGGATGGAATTCGTCATCAACAATGCGATCAAGGCGCACCCGATGGCGCTGATCCACCCTGAGCGGCTGGATGCGCCGACGCGTGAGGAAATCGAACGTCTCACATCAGGTTTCGAAGATAAAATACAGTTTTTCATAGAGAAACTTTCGATGGGGTTGTCGCGGATCGCCGCGCCCGTCTACCCGGAACCCGTCATCGTGCGGATGAGCGATTTCAAGACCAACGAATACGCCGACCTTTTGGGCGGGCGAGGGTTCGAGCCCCACGAAGAAAACCCGATGATCGGCTTTCGTGGCGCGTCGCGCTATTACTCGGACGCCTACGCCCCGGGTTTCGCGCTTGAGTGCCAGGCGATCAGGCGGCTGCGCGAGGAAATGGGATTCGACAACGTGATCGTCATGATCCCGTTCTGCCGTACCCCCGAAGAGGCCGACCGCGTGCTTGAAGTCATGGACGCAATCGGTTTGAAACGCGGGGAAAACGGCCTTCAGGTCTATGTCATGTGCGAGGTGCCCTCGAACGTGATCCTGGCCGAGGAATTCGCCAAGCGCTTCGACGGGTTTTCCATCGGGTCGAACGACCTGACGCAGCTGACGCTTGGGGTGGACCGGGACTCGGGCGAACTGGCCGCGCTTTTCGACGAACGCAATGCCGCCGTGCAATGGATGATCCGATCCGTGATCGAGCGGGCGCATGCGGTGGGTTGCAAGGTCGGTTTTTGCGGGCAGGCGCCCTCGAACGATCCCGATTTCGCCCGGCTTCTGGTGGGCTATGGCATCGACACGATCTCGGTGACGCCCGACAGTTTTCTGGCCGTCAAGCGCAACGTGGCGGAGGCCGAGAAATGACCTGACGACCCCGAAGCCATGGGAGGAGGAGACATGGCGTTCGAGACGATTCCGAAACCTGAAGATGTCCGCGCAAGTGCTGCGCTGACCGACGAAATCCGCGCGCACTTTACCTGGGAGAATGCCCGCGCGATGCTGGCGGGCCTGCCCGGCGGCAAGCTCAACATCGCGCACGAAGCGCTGGACGCCCAGGTCGCGGCGGGCCATGGGGGCGCCCCCGCGATGACATGGCTCGGCAAGGACGGCACGCGGCGAGAGTTCACCTACGAAGACCTGCGCGCGCAGACCGCAAGATTTGCCAATGTGCTGTACGCCCACGGCCTGGGCGTAGGCGACCGGCTTTACGGGCTGATGGGTCGCGAGGCCGAACTTTACATCGCCGCGTTGGGGACGCTGAAGGCGGGGTTGGTCTTCTCGCCGCTGTTCTCGGCCTTCGGGCCGGAACCGATCCGCACCCGAATGGAGATCGGCGAGGCCAAAGCGCTTGTCACAACCGCGTCGATCTACAAGCGCAAGGTCGCGCCGTGGTGGCGGGATTTGCCCTCGCTCAAGGCGATTTTCATCGTCGGCGACGAGGCGCCCGAAGGTTGCGTCGCGCTTGGCCCGGCGATGGCTGCGGCATCCCCCGATTTCGCCCCCGTGCCGATGGACCCCGAGGATACCGCGCTGATCCATTTCACATCCGGTACCACCGGCAAGCCCAAGGGCGCGGTGCATGTCCACGGCGCGGTGGCCTATCACGCGATGACCGGGCGCTTTGCGCTCGAGATGGCGCCGGGGCGGCGCTACTGGTGCACCGCCGATCCAGGCTGGGTGACCGGCACCTCCTATGGGATCATCGCGCCGCTGGTGAACCGGGTGCATATGCTGGTGGACGAGGCGGACTTCGACCTCGACCGCTGGTATTCCACCCTTCAGACCGAGAAGATCGAGATCTGGTACACCGCCCCCACCGCGATCCGCATGATGATGCGCGCGGGTGACGCAGCGGCCGCGCCTTACGATTTCTCGGCGCTGCGGTTCCTGGCGAGCGTGGGCGAACCCCTGAACCCCGAGGCGGTGGTCTGGGGCAAGCGCGTCTTTGGCCGGCCGTTCCATGACAACTGGTGGCAAACCGAAACCGGCGGCATTGTCATCGCGAATACACAAGCCATGGACATCAAGCCCGGTTCGATGGGCAAGCCGCTGCCGGGGCAGGTGGCGGGGATCGTGGAACGCGACGGCGACGGCGTTCGAGAGTGCAAGGAAGGCGAGATCGGCGAACTGGCCCTGCGCCCCGGCTGGCCCTCGATGATGCGCGCCTATCTCCACGAACAGGCCCGCTATGACAAGTGTTTCGTCGGCGGCTGGTACCTGACCGGCGACCTGGCGATGCGCGATGCCGACGGCTATTTCTGGTTCGTGGGCCGTGCCGACGACCTGATCAAGACCTCGGGCCACCTGATCGGCCCCTTCGAGGTGGAAAGCGCGCTGATCGAGCACGAGGCGGTGGCCGAGGCCGGCGTGATCGGTCTGCCCGACGAGACCGCGGGCGAGATCGTGCGCGCCTATGTCTGCCTCAATCCCGGCTTCGAACCCTCTGAGGAATTGGAAAAATCCATCCGTGGTCTTGCGCGCAGGAAGCTGGGCCCAGCGGTCGCGCCGCGCGAGGTGGTATTCCGTAATACCCTGCCCAAGACGCGGTCCGGCAAGATCATGCGCCGCCTTCTCAAGGCGCGCGAGCTGGGCCTGCCCGAAGGGGACATTTCCACGCTGGAGAGCGACGAGTCATGACCGGCGACAAACCCCACCTGACGCGCACCCATGTGCTGGACCTGCTTCGCCAAATGATCCGCATCCGCCAATTCGAGGATCGCTGCGCGGAACTTTACACCCGCGAGAAGATCCGCGGCTTCCTGCACCTCTATGACGGCGAAGAGGCCATCGCGTCGGGCGTGATCCCGGTGCTGGCCCCGGGCGACCGCATCGTCGCCACCTACCGCGAACACGGTCACGCGCTGGTGCGTGGCGTGCCGATGAACGCGGTCATGGCCGAGATGTTCGGCAAGGCCACGGGCAGTTCCGGCGGCCGGGGCGGGTCGATGCACATCTTCGACGCCGCGCACAATTTCTATGGCGGGAACGCGATCGTCGGCGGCGGGTTGCCCCTGGCCGTGGGCCTCGCGCTGGCCGACCGGATGCAGGGCGCTCCCCATGTCACCGCCTGCTTTTTCGGCGAGGGGGCGGTGGCCGAGGGCGAGTTCCACGAATCGATGAACCTTGCCCAGCTCTGGGGGCTGTCGGTCCTGTTCGTGTGTGAAAACAACGGCTATGCCATGGGCTCGGCGCTGGCGCGCACCGAGGCGCAGACCGAACTGACCCGCAAGGCCGAAAGCTACGGAATCGAGGCGCATCAGGTCGACGGGATGGATGTCGTGGCGGTCGAGGCCGCCACCCGGCGCGCGCTGGCCCGCATCCGCGAGACGGGGACGCCGGTGTTCCTCGAGGCGAAAACCTATCGCTTTCGCGCGCATTCGATGTTCGATGCCCAGCTGTATCGCGACAAGGCCGAGGTCGAGGTGTGGCGGCAGAAGGGGCCGATCCTGCGGTTCCGCACCTGGCTTTTGCAGAACGGCCTGGTCCACGAGGACGACATTGCGAAGATCGAGACGGAGGTCGCGGCCGAGATCGACGCGGCCGTCGCCTTTGCCGAGGAAAGCGCGTGGGAGCCGGTCGAGACCCTGACCCGCCACGTGGTGGCCGAGGACCGGCCCGCACCCCCGCCCGTGACCGAACCCTCGGGCAAGACCGTCACCATGACCTATCGCGAGGCGGTCAGGCAGGGCATCCGCGACGCGTTGGCCCGCGACGACAGGGTGTTCCTGATGGGCGAGGACGTGGGCGCCTATGGCGGCTGCTATGCCGTGTCCAAGGGGCTGATGGACGAGTTCGGCGAGGACCGCATCCGCGACACGCCGCTCTCGGAATCGGGCTTCACGGGCGCGGGCATCGGCGCGGCGGCCGCCGGCATGCGCCCCATCGTCGAGGTGATGACGGTGAATTTCTCGCTGCTCGCGCTCGACCAGATCCTGAACACGGCTGCCACGCTCCGGCACATGTCGGGCGGGCAGTTCGGCTGCCCCGTGGTGATCCGCATGGCCACGGGGGCGGGCAAGCAGCTGGCGGCCCAGCATTCCCATTCACTGGAGGGCTGGTTCGCCCATATCCCCGGCCTGCGGGTGCTGGCCCCCGCGACGCTGGAGGACGCGCGCGGCATGCTATGGACGGCCATCGAGGATCCCGATCCGGTGCTGATCTTCGAGAACGTCATGCTCTACAACCGCGAGGGCGAGATCGACGCCGCCGCCGGACCGGTCGAGATCGACCGCGCGGCGATCCGGCGGCCGGGTAGGGACGTCAGCCTGATCACCTATGGCGGGTCGCTCTACAAGGTGCTCGAGGCGGCGGACGTGCTGGCGGGTGAGGGGATCGAGGCCGAGGTGATCGACCTGCGCAGCCTTCGCCCGCTGGACGAGGAAACCATCGCCGCAAGCGTCACCCGCACCCGTCGCGCGGTCGTTGTCGACGAGGGCTGGCGCAGCGGATCGCTCTCGGCCGAGATCATCGCCCGGATCAACGAGCGCTGTTTCTGGTCGCTGGATGCGCCGCTGGCGCGGGTTTGCGCCGAAGAGGTGCCGATCCCCTATCCGAAACATCTGGAGGATGCCGCGATTCCTCAGGTCCCCGAAATCGTCGCGGCCGCGAAGGCCACGCTGGGAAGGTAGCAGGATGGGAGTTTTCACCATGCCATCCCTCGGCGCCGACATGGAGGCGGGCACCCTTGCCGAATGGCTCGTCGCCCCCGGCGACCGGGTGAAACGGGGCGATATCGTCGCCGTGGTCGAGACCCAGAAGGGTGCCATCGAGATCGAGATTTTCGAGGGCGGAACGGTGGAGCGGTTGGAGGCCGAGATCGGCCAGAAGCTGCCGGTCGGCGCGCCGCTCGCGCTGATCCGGGGGGCAGGCGAGGCGGCTTCGGAAATGACGCCCGCACCGGCGGCCCCGAAGCCCGCCGCGGCCACGGTCCCCGAACCGGCCGCGCCGAGGCTTGTCGAGGCGACAGTTTCGGCGACCGGCGTTGCCGCTTCGCCGGCGGCGCGGGCGCTGGCCGCCGAGCGCGGCGTCGATCTGTTCAAGCTTGCCGGTACCGGCCCGAGCGGTGCCATCGTTCTGACCGATGTCGAGGCTGCGGGACCGGCGACGCGGGCCGCGGAGACGGCTGCGATACCGGAACGTCCCACCGACCCGCGGGCCGAGATGCGCAAGGCCATCGCCGCCGCCATGGCCAAGTCCAAGCGCGAGATCCCGCATTACTACCTGTTCCATCGCATCGACCTGCAGGCTGCAACGGATTGGCTGGCGGCCCGTAACGCCGCCCGCCCGCCCGAAGAGCGCCTTTTGATGGGGGCGCTGATCGCCAAGGCCACCGCACTGGCCGCGCTGGGTGCCAAGGCCGTCAACGGGCACTATACGGAGGAGGGTTTCCGGCAGGCCGACGCGGTCCACCTAGGGCTTGCGGTATCGCTCAGGGGCGGCGGGCTGATCGCGCCCGCGATCCGCAACGCCCACGCGCTGAGCCTTGACGGGATGATGGCGGCGATGCGCGACGTCGTGGCACGCGCCCGCGCCGGACGGCTGCGCAGTTCCGAGATGACCGATGGCACGCTGACCTTGTCGAGCCTCGGCGAGAAGGGCGTCGAGGCGATGGCGGGGATCATCTACCCGCCCCAGGTCGCGCTTGTGGCCTTTGGCACACCCATGCCCGACGCCGTGCCGCACGGGGACGAAGTGGCGGTGCGCGAGACCGTCACTGTGTCTCTGGCCGCCGATCACCGGGCATCGGACGGGCGGATCGGCGCCAAGTTCCTGGCCGAGATCGACCGGCAACTGCAACACCCGGAGGAGTTATGACCGAAGACGAGATCCGTGCGGCCCACCTGGCCGCGCTAACCGATGTCGCGCCTGACCTCTCGGCCGACGATATCGGCCCCGACGATCACCTGCAGGACGACCTCGAGCTTGATTCGATGGACGTGCTGAATCTTGTGGCCGCCCTGCACAAGGCGACCGGTGTCGACATTCCCGAGGCGGACTATCCACAGATCGCCACGCTGCGCCTTGCCGTGCCATACCTCGCGCGCCGGATGGCCGCCTAGCGCGCCGCACGTGTCGCGCGGACCATGTTGCCGGGGAATCCGCGCAAGAGTCGCAGCGTCTGGACGCGCGCCGCGCCACGGGCCATAGCTTGCACCATGCTGATCCAGATCGCGCTGGGAACCGCGCTTATCCTCGTGACCATCGTGATCGCCGCCTTCGGCTTCTGGTTGGCGGAGACGGCGATCACCCGTGCCAACCCCTGGCTGGTGCGCCGGCCGCACCCGCCCAAGCTGGTGGCCGTGCTGGTGGGGGCGGTGCTTATGGTTCTGGGGGTGCTGACCGCCTCGGTCTGGCTGTGGGCCTTGGCTTTCGTGGGGCTGGGCGTCTTCGATACCCTGGAGCCGGCGGCCTATTTCTCGCTGGTGGCGTTCACGACGCTGGGCTTCGGCGACATCCTGTTGCCGGTGGACTGGCGTATCCTGGGCGGTATGGCCGCGGCCAACGGCCTTTTGAACATCGGGCTCTATACCGCGCTGATGGTCGAGGCGTTGCGCCGGGTGCGCTCCGAGCAGGTGCGCGGCGTCGTCGACGAGCGCTGAGCGGCGAGGGGGGCTCCCGCCCCCGGCCTGCGCGTGGCGTTGCCCCGCTTGTCCGGCGTTGGGCATGGCGCGGCCTGACGGCCGCGGGGCTGCCGCCGGACGGTGTTCACGGGCTTTTTTGCAATCGGGTCTTTCGTTTCGCGGGCATGCCTTGGCATAAGTCGGAAAGGCCAATGAGGAGAGCTGCCGGATGCGCCTGACCTTCCCCCTTGCCATTGCCGCGGTTTCGCTGGCCGCGCCCGTTCTGGCCGATCCCGACCCGGCTGACTGGCCCGCCGTACTGCAAGAGGCGCGCGGGCAGACCGTCTATTGGAACGCATGGGGCGGCGCGACGGCCACGAACGACTTCATCCGCTGGGCGGGGCAGGAGGCGGCCAACCGATACGGCGTGCAGGTCGAGCACGTGAAGCTGTCCGATACCGCCGACGCGGTCAGCCGGGTGCTGGCCGAAAAGACCGCCGGCCGGGACGAGGGCGGCGCCATCGACCTGATCTGGATCAACGGCGCGAATTTCGCGGCGATGAAGGCGGCGGGGCTGTTGTTCGGCCCCTGGGCCGAGGACCTGCCGAACTGGGCTTTCGTCGATGTTGAGGGCAAGCCCGCCGTGACCGCCGATTTCACCGTGCCGACCGAGGGCCTCGAGGCACCCTGGGCGATGGCACAGGTGGTGTTCTACCACGACACCGCGCGTCTGCCCGACCCGCCCCGGACGATGCCGGCTCTGCTGGACTGGGCCGCGGCGAACCCGGGCCGGTTCACATATCCGCAGCCGCCGGATTTCCTGGGGACCACCTTCCTGAAACAGGCGCTCTACGGGATGGTCCAGGATCCGTCGGTTTTGCAGCAACCCGCCGAAACGGTCGACTACGCGGCTGTCACCGCCCCGCTCTGGGAGTTTCTCGATGACCTGACGCCGCATTTGTGGCGGCAGGGGCGGGCCTATCCGCAGACCGGCCCGCGGCAGTTGCAACTGATGGCCGATGGCGAGATCGACCTTGCGATTTCGTTCAGCCCGGGCGAGGCGTCCACCGCCATCGCGAACGGACAGCTGCCCGACACGGTCCGGACCTACGTGCTGGACGGCGGCACCATCGGCAATGCAAGTTTCGTGGCGATCCCGTACAACGCCAGCGCCAAGGCGGGGGCCATGGTTCTGGCGAACTTCCTGCTCTCGCCCGAGGCGCAGGCGCGTGCCCAGGACCCGGCCGTGCTGGGCTATGGCACGGTGCTCGCGATGGAGAAGCTGAGCCCCGAGGACCGCGCACGGTTCGAGGCGCTGGACCTCGGCATCGCCACGCTGTCACCCGAGGCCCTGGGGCCGGTCCTGCCCGAGCCGCACCCGTCCTGGATGACCCGGATCGAGGCGGACTGGCTGACCCGGTTCGGCGTGGCCGAATAGTGCCATGCGCCCGCTGCGCGCCGCGCCGCTTCTGACGCTGCTGGTCCTGCTGGGCCCGGTCGCGGCGGGCCTGATCGGTACGGTCGTGCCGGCGCTTGGGGTGCTGCCCGCCCTCGGAGGTACGCGCCCGAGCCTGGAACCGCTGGCGGCGCTGGTCGCCTGGCCGGGGCTTCCCGGGGCGGTCGGGCTGTCGGTGACGACGGGGCTGGCCGCGACGATGACCTCGCTGGCCGTGGTGATCCTGTTCGTCGCCGGGTGGCAGGGGACGCGGGCGATGGCGGCATTGGAGCGCGCGTTGTCACCGCTGTTGTCGGTGCCGCATGCGGCGGCAGCCTTCGGCCTCGCCTTTCTGATCGCGCCCTCGGGTTGGATCGCGAGGGCGTTGTCGCCCTGGGCGACGGGATGGGACCGGCCGCCCGATCTGTTGGTCGTGCAGGATCCCTGCGGTCTTGCCATGGTGGCCGGGCTGGTTGCCAAGGAAGTGCCGTTCCTGTTGTTGATGACGCTGGCCGCGCTGCCCCAGGCCCAACCGGCGCAGCGGCTGACCATCGCGCGCAGCCTTGGCTATGGGCGGGTGACAGGCTGGCTCAAGGCGGTGTTTCCGGCGGTTTATGCGCAGATCCGGCTGCCGGTTTATGCGGTCCTGGCCTATTCGATGTCGGTTGTGGATGTGGCGATCATCCTGGGCCCCAACACGCCGCCCCCGCTGGCCGTTCAGGTGGTGCGCTGGATGGCGGACCCCGACCTGACGCTGCGGTTCCTCGCGGCGGCGGCGGCTGTTGTGCAACTGTCCCTTGTGGTTGGCGCGCTGGGCCTGTGGCGACTGGGCGAGATCGCGGTCGGGCGGCTGGGGCAGGCCTGGGCCGAAGGGGGCGCGCGGTGGCATGGGGACGGTGCCCTGCGCGGCGTCGGGCTGGGGGTGGCGGCGTTGTCCACCTTGGCGGTGACCGGCGGGCTTGCGGGGTTGGCGATGTGGTCGGTGGCGGGGTTCTGGGGCTTTCCGGATGCGCTGCCGGATGGCGTCAGCCTGGCAAGCTGGGCGCGGCACGGTCCGGGGCTGGTCGCGCCAGCCCGCGACACTGTCCTTGTCGCGGCCGCGGCGACGGGGCTGGCGTTGGTGCTGGTGCTGGCCTGCCTGGAGGCGGAACACCGGTTCGGCCTGAGCCCGGGGGCGCGAAGCCTGTGGTTGTTGTACCTGCCGCTGATCGTGCCGCAGGTGGCGTTCCTGCCGGGACTGCAGACATTTGCGTTGATGGCAGGGGCCGATATGGGGAGAGGTGCCGTGATCCTGGGGCATCTCGTTTTCGTCCTGCCCTACGTGTTCCTGTCGCTGGCGGCCCCCTGGCGGGCCTGGGATGTGCGCCATGCAACGGTTGCCGCAGCGCTGGGGGCGGGGCCGGGCAGGGTGTTTTGGGCGGTGCGCCTGCCGATGTTGCTGGGGCCGGTGCTGACCGCGGCGGCGGTGGGAGGCGCGGTGTCGGTGGGCCAATACCTTCCGACGCTCTTGATCGGGGGCGGACGGGTGCAGACGCTGACGACCGAGGCGGTTGCGCTGGCCTCGGGCGGAGACCGGCGCGCCATCGGGGTGACGGCGCTGGCGCAGACCGGCGTGGTGGTGCTGGGTTTTGCGCTTGCTCTGGCCGTGCCGCGGATCGCCAGGGCGAACCGGCGCGGGCTGAGGGCGGGCTAGATGGAGGGGTTGCACCTGGAGGCGCTGACGATCGCGCGGGGGGGCGTGCCGCTGCTGGCGCTGGATGCGGCTGTCGCGCCGGGCGAGGTTCTGAGCGTGATGGGGCCGTCGGGGGTGGGTAAGTCGACCTTGCTGGCCGCGATCATGGGCACTCTGGCGTCGGGCTTCTCGATGACCGGGCGGGTCTGGCTGGACGGGCGCGACATCACCGATCTTGCGCCCGAGGCGCGGCGGGTGGGGATATTGTACCAGGAGGAGTTGTTGTTTCCGCATCTGAGTGTGGGGGGCAACCTGGCGTTCGGATTGCCGCGGCTTCCCGGCGGTCGGGCCGCGCGCCGGGCCCGTGTCGCCGCCGCCCTGGCAGAGATCGGGCTGGAAGGCTTTGCCGGGCGCGATCCGGCGACGCTTTCGGGGGGGCAGAAGGCACGGGTGGCGCTGATGCGGATGCTCTTGGCCGAGCCGCGCGCGCTGTTGCTGGATGAGCCGTTCTCGCGGCTCGATGCACAGCTGCGCGCGCAGGTGCGCGAGATGGTATTCGCCCGGGCCAAGGCGCGGGCCTTGCCGGTTCTCCTGGTCACCCATGACATGGCCGATGCCGAGGCCGCGGGCGGCCGGGTGGTGGACCTGGGGTGAGGGGGGGCTCCCGCCCCCGGCCGGCGCGGGGCTGGCGCCCCGCTTGTCCGGGGTTGGGCGCGGCGCGCCCGGCTGCGCCGGGCGCGCGCCGCCGGCGGGAGTATTTCGGCCAAGAAAAAGGGTCATCCGCCCCGCAAATGCGTGGGCGGGAACAAGGGGCGGGGCTTTGGGGCCACATCTTTCCCTGCCGCCCGCGGATCGCGGCCGGCGGGGCGGTTTCCGTGTCGCGCAGGTTCGGCGGCACGCTGCTCGGTGGCCTTTCACCAAGGCGCGGGCATGACTGCGCCCCGCGTGCGCCTCAGGCGGCGAGACGCGGGGCGGATTTGCGCTGTTCGACGAGCACCCGGTGCAGCGCGCGGATCGCGTCGTCCATCCGTTCGCGGGGCACCACGAACTGGGCATCCACGTCGCGGGTGGTCTGCTGGACGGCGACGAGTTCGATTTCGGCCGCCTCAAGCGCGGCGAGCCCGCGCGACAGTACCTTGAGGCCCGAAAGGTCGCGCCCGATGGCGGCGACCACGGCGAGGTTGCGCGCCTTGAGCGTCGCGGTGGGAAAGCGCTCCTCGAGGTCGCGTTCGACCCGGCGTACCGTTTTCAGCGGCGCGTCGAGGTAATGCGTGATCGTGTTGGCGTTCGAGGTCTTGGCGACGATCCACGCCTTGTGACGGGCCAGCACCTCGAGGATGGCGCTGTCATAGCCTTTCACCCCCACCATGTCCTGTTCGAACAGTTCCAGCGCGTAGACCCCCAGCCCCGTGACCATCTCGACCCGCGGATCGCGCGCCTCGGCCTCGTCGATAAGGGTGCCCGGATCGTGCGGCTCGAAGGCGTTGGTGACGCGCAGGGGGATGCCCGCCTGGCGCAGCATCTTGGCGGCCTTGGGATGAACCGCCTCCATGCCCATGTTCGACAGCTGGTCGGCCACGTCGTAATTCGTGCGGCCCATCTTTACCACGTTCGCTTCGCCGACGATCTTGGGATCGGCCGAGGACAGGTGGAACTCCTTGTGGATGATCGCCTCGGCGGCGCCGGTCAGGGCGGCGATCTTGGAGAAGGTCACCTCGGAATAGCCCCGGTCGAATTCGCGCATCAGCCCCTCGGTGCATTGCGCATAGCCGGTCACGATGGGCATTTCGCGGGTCAGGTCCACGTCGCGCAGCCCGTCGACGATACGTTCTTCCAGCGTATGCTCGCCCTCGTCGCGCCAACCGGACAGGTCGACGAAGCGCGCATCCACGCCGCGCCGGCGCAACAGCGTCGCCGTGACGAAGGCGGAATGCGCCTCGCCCAGGCCCGACAGCAGTTCGCGGATCACCGCCATGTGTTGGCTCAGGCGGAAATGCCCGTAGGAACAGAGCCGCTGCAGGTCGATCAGGCAGGAGCGCGCACCCTCTATACGCTCGCGCACGAAATCGTCCGCGGCGGCAAGGTCGGCGGGGTGGTCCAGAACCTGTGCGTGGGCGCCGCGCATGGCCTCGGCCACCCGGTTCAGCCCGTCTGACCAGCCCTGATCGTTGTCGGCGTTCGAGAACATCGCGTAGACGCCCGATTCGCCCGTCTTCTTGTGTTCCAGCAGCAGGTTGGTGATGCCGCCGAAGGCGGAGACGACGAAGACGCGGTTATAAAGCGCGGCGCCCTCGCGGTCGCCGATGAAAAGCGTGTCGCATAATTCGTGGACACGGCTCATGGAGGTTCCGCCGATCTTCTCGACGGTGTGGGTCTGGTGGGTCACTGTCCTGTCGCCGCCCGGGTTGGCCCCGGGGGCGTCCCTGGGTTTGGGGGTATCAGTCGGCAAGCGCGTCCGCGGGGGCGTAGGAGCCGTCCTCGCGGTGGACTTCCTTGCCGGTCACGGGCGGGTTGAAGCAGCAGGCCATCACCAGGTCCTCGTCGGCGCGCAGCGTGTGCTTGTCGTGCTGATCGAGCGCGTACATCACGCCGGGCCGGATCTCGAAGGTCTCGCCGCTGGTCAGGTCGGTGATCGAGCCGCGCCCCGAGATGCAGTAGACGCTTTCGAAATGGTGCTTGTAGTGGAACGTGTGTTCCGAACCCGCGTAAAGCGTGGTGATGTGGAACGAAAAGCCCATCCCGTCATCGGCCAGCAGCATGCGCACGCTTGTCCACTGCGCGTCCGAAACCGCGCGGTTGGTGTCCTTGAGCTTGTGAAAGTCGCGTACAATCATTGGCTTACTCCGCCGCCATGCCGAAAGGGACCAGGGTCTCCACGGCCTGTTCCAGAATATCCAGACCCTCGCGGAACTGCTCCATCGGGATGGTCAGCGGCGCCAGCACCTTGACCACTTCGTCATGCGCGCCCGAGGTTTCGATGATCAGCCCGCGGCGGAAGCACTCGGCGC
The DNA here is from genome assembly GCF_004343075.1 of Rhodovulum marinum. GTDB lineage: Bacteria > Pseudomonadota > Alphaproteobacteria > Rhodobacterales > Rhodobacteraceae > Rhodovulum > Rhodovulum marinum. Next base: position 23,661 of record NZ_SLXP01000018.1, on the reverse strand, counting down.
AGATCTGCCCGGCCAGTTCGCCATTGCCGACATCGACACCCCGCATCATGCCGCGCCCCTTGATCCGTGCGCCTTCGATGCGGGCGGCGATGTTGTGCAGCCGTTCCTCAAGGACCTGGGATTTCAACGCGATCTGGTTGCGCAGCGTGTCGTCGGCCCAGAACTTTTCCAGCGCGACCTTGGCGGTCACAAAGGCGTGGGTGTTGCCGCGGAAGGTGCCGTTATGTTCGGCCGGCTTCCAGATGTCGTGTTCCGGGCGCACCAGCACGCAGGCGAAGGGCAGGCCGAAGCCCGAAAGCGATTTCGCCAGCGTGACCATGTCGGGCTCGACGCCCATGTGGTCGAAGCTGAAGAAGCTGCCGGTGCGGCCCATGCCTGCCTGGATGTCGTCGACGATCAGCAACGCGCCCTGTTCGCGGGCGATCCGGGCGATGCCCTGCACCCATTCGCACGAGGCGGCGTTCAGCCCGCCTTCACCCTGCACCAGTTCCACGACGAAGGCCGCGGGCGATTCGATCCCCGACGAGGGGTTCGACAGCATCGTCTCGATCAGGTCCAGCGTGTCGACCTCTTCGCCCAGGCTGTTTTCATAGGGCAGGTGGGTCACGTCGGGCAGCGACACGCCACCGCCCGCACGTTTCCCGGCATTCCCGGTAAGTGCCAGCGCGCCCAGCGTCATGCCGTGAAAGCCGTTGGTAAAGGCGATCACGTTGCGGCGCCCGGTGACCTTGCGCGCCAGCTTGATCGCGGCCTCGACCGCGTTGGTGCCGGTGGGGCCGGTCATCATCACCCGGTGATCCATGCCGCGCGGGCGCAGGATGTGATGTTCGAAAGCGTCGAGAAAGGCGGCCTTTTCCTCGGTATGCATGTCAAGCGCGTGCGCGATGCCGTCGCGCTGAAGATGATCCAAAAGCGCGGCCTTCATGTCCGGGTCGTTATGGCCGTAGTTCAGCGAGGAACACCCGGCGAGGAAATCGATATAGGCGTTGCCATCGGCATCGGTCAGCGTCGCGCCCTCGGCGCGCGCAAAGCTGACGGGAAAGCTGCGGCAGTACGAGCGCACCTGAGATTCGCGGCGCGTATAGATGTTGGTTTCGGCTGTGGGAACAGTCGACATTTGGGATCCTTTTGATCTCGGATTGGAAGCGGACGAGGGGTGGTGGATCAGGCGGCCAGCGGCAGCGCCTCGACCAGCCGGATCGTCACCATGTGCTCGGTTGCGTGGCGGCCCTCGAAATGATTTTCGCGGGTGAAGTGAGGTTCGTCATCCAGCCGCGCGCCCAGACGGCGGGCAAAGCCGCGGAACAGACCCCACGAGGCGCCGTTGTCCGGCGTGATGGTGGTCTGCAGCCGCGTCACCCCCGCGCAGGCATCGCGTTCCAGAAGTTCGAAAAGCATCTTGCGACCCAGCCCGCGACCACGGGCCTTGTCCGATACGGCGACTTGCCAGACGAACAACGTTTCGGGGTCGGCGGGCAGCCGGTAGGCGGAAATCCAGCCCACGACCTGACCCTCGATCTCGGCCAGGATGCAGGTATCGCGGAAATGGTCGCACTGGATCAGGTTGCAGTACAGCGAGTTCTCGTCGAGCGGTTTGCACGCGCGGATCAACGACCACACTACCGCGCCGTCCGCATCGGTCGGCATGCGAAAGGTGATCGGCGCATCCTTGGCAAGCGGTTTCTCGTCGATGGTCTCGGCCATGGTCTGCTGTCCTCCGTTCTGACGGCGAGAGATATATGCTTAGCCTATAGAAATTTCAATAGGCTAAGTTTTTACATCAGGGTGATGGAAAAGAGCCTATAAAGAAGGCATTAAACTGCTTCTTTGGCTGTTTGATACAAAAAGTTCATGAAGCGAATCGTGGCAAAATACCCTTCGACAAGCAAATTTTCGCCTCTTGCATGGCCCGGGGAATGGTGGGAACGCTTTGGCGACGGGTGACGGAGGGGTCGTGAAACGTTCGGATATCAGTCTGATCGCGCTGCGCCGCATCCTGCGCGCGACCGAGCTTTACGGCCGTGAACTGGCCAAGGCGGCGGGGCTGACCGCGGTCCAGATCCGTGTTCTGCAGATCGTCGCCGAAACGGGGACCAGCACGCCCAAGGCGATCTCGGCGCGGATGGGGGTGTCGCAGCCGACGATGACGACCCTGATCGACCGCCTGGTCGCCAAGGGCCTGGTCGAGCGCCGCCGCTCGGAAACCGACCGGCGGCAGATGAACATCTTCATCACGCCCGCCGGGCGCGACGCGATCGACCGGGCGCCCGACCCGCTGCACGACCGCTATGTCGAGGCGTTCGACGCGCTTCCCGACTGGGAGCAGGCGATGCTTGTCGCCGCGCTGGAACGGGTTGCGGCGCTGCTGGATGCAGGCCACCTGGACGTGGCCCCGGTGCTGGACCTGGGCGATATCCGCAAGAACCCGTCGGCCGGCTAGGCGCCTGCCCGAATTCGCGGCGCGCTCGCCTGCCGGTTAACCGACAGGAGCGCATTTTCGCGCTATCCCTTGCAGCGGTTAGGACGCGGAACTAAGACTCCCCTGAGACCGGGGCCGTCCGGCCCCGACCCCCATCCTTGAGGCAGGCGCACATGACCGACATGATCGAGCATTACATGAACAACCTCGTGCCCATGGTGGTCGAGCAGACCTCGCGCGGCGAGCGGGCCTACGACATCTTCTCGCGCCTCCTGAAGGAACGGATCATCTTCATCACCGGCCCGATCCATGACGGGATGTCCTCGTTGATCGTGGCGCAGTTGCTGCATCTCGAGGCCGAGAACCCGACCAAGGACATCTCGATGTACATCAACAGCCCCGGCGGCGTGGTGACCTCGGGTCTCTCGATCTACGACACGATGCAGTACATCAAGCCGAAGGTGTCCACGCTGGTGGTAGGGCAGGCGGCCTCGATGGGGTCGCTGCTGCTGGCCGCGGGGGCCGAGGGCATGCGCTTCTCGCTGCCGAACTCGCGCATCATGGTGCACCAGCCCTCGGGCGGCTACCAGGGCCAGGCCACCGATATCATGATCCACGCCCAGGAAACGCAAAAGCTGAAAGACCGGCTGAACCAGATCTACGTGAAACACACCGGCCAGGATCTGCAAACGGTTGTCGATGCGCTGGAGCGGGACAATTTCATGGATGCCGAGGCGGCCAAGGCCTGGGGCCTGATCGACGAGATCGTCGAAAGCCGGTCGGCGGCCGAAGGCGCCAAGGCCTGACGCAGGGGCCGGGCGCGACCCGCCCGGAATTTGGCGTTGTGCCTCACCATAGACTGCCCTACCCTGTCATGAGGCGCGGGGCAAAGACGGCCGCATTCCGGGCAAAGGGTCCGGACGGGCAGGACAGGACGACCGCAGGGGACCGAAATGGCGACGAACTCAGGCAGCGACTCGAAGAACACGCTCTATTGCTCGTTCTGCGGCAAAAGCCAGCACGAGGTCCGCAAGTTGATCGCGGGCCCCACGGTGTTCATCTGCGATGAGTGTGTCGAACTCTGCATGGACATCATCCGCGAGGAAACGAAATCCTCGGGGCTGAAATCCTCCGACGGCGTGCCCACGCCCAAGGATATCTGCGAGGTGCTGGACGATTACGTGATCGGACAACAGCATGCCAAGCGGGTGCTCTCGGTCGCGGTCCACAACCATTACAAGCGGCTCAATCACGGCTCGAAGGCCGGCGACATCGAACTGGCCAAGTCGAACATCCTGCTGATCGGCCCGACCGGCTGCGGCAAGACCCTGCTCGCGCAGACGCTGGCGCGCATCCTCGACGTGCCCTTCACCATGGCCGATGCGACCACCCTGACCGAGGCTGGCTATGTTGGTGAGGATGTCGAGAACATCATCCTCAAGCTGTTGCAGGCCAGTGAGTATAACGTCGAACGCGCGCAACGCGGCATCGTCTATATCGACGAGGTCGACAAGATCACGCGCAAGTCCGACAACCCCTCGATCACCCGCGACGTCTCGGGCGAGGGCGTGCAGCAGGCGCTTCTCAAGATCATGGAAGGCACCGTGGCCTCCGTGCCGCCGCAGGGCGGGCGCAAGCATCCCCAGCAGGAATTCCTGCAGGTGGATACCACGAACATCCTGTTCATCTGTGGCGGCGCCTTCGCGGGGCTGGAAAAGATCATCGCACAGCGCGGCAAGGGGTCGGCCATCGGCTTCGGCGCCGATGTGAAGGCAAACGACACCCGCGGCGTGGGCGAGATGTTCCGCGAACTGGAACCCGAGGATCTGCTGAAATTCGGCCTGATCCCGGAATTCGTCGGCCGCCTGCCGGTGATCGCGACGCTGCAGGACCTCGACGAGGATGCGCTGGTCACGATCCTGACCGAACCCAAGAACGCCCTGGTCAAGCAATATCAGCGCCTGTTCGAACTTGAGGACGTCAAGCTGACCTTCACCGACGACGCGCTCAAGGCCATTGCCAAGCGCGCCATCGCGCGCAAGACCGGTGCCCGTGGCCTGCGCTCGATCATGGAAGATATCCTTCTGGATACCATGTTCGACCTGCCCGGTATGGATGCGGTGCAAGAGGTCGTGGTCAACGAAGAAGCCGTGACCGCCGAATCCGCGCCCCTGATGATCTATGCCGACCAGAAGAAGGAAGGCGCGACCGCAGGCTAGGTCGGCTTTTGGCGCGGCGGCATTATCCGGTGTGCCTCCCCTGACGACCACGCTGTCGGGGCAATGTAGGGCTGGCCGCCGGGTCAGGGCGCGCTGACTGATACCGTCTCAAGCCCTAGGTTTGCGCCCGTTCCGTCTTTTTCTTGGGCCAAGTACTCCGGGGGTCTGGGGGCAGAGCCCCCAGCCGGTCGCCTTGGCGAAGCCAAGGCGAAACCATCCCGCGTGCCGCGTCTGGCCTGCGCGGGGGGGCGGCAGGGCACTGGACCTCGGCCCCCGGTTGCGGCATATGTCGAACACAGTCATGCGGAGGGGCCCATGGGCGTGATCGACACCCTGCTGAAATACGTCACCTGGTGGAACGGCGAAACCGTTGGCACCCGCCTGTTCACCGCCCGCCACGGCCAGAAGGTGGGCGAGGATGCGCAGGGCAACGTGTTCTATCAGTCGAAGGATGGCGTTCGCCGCTGGGTGATCTACAACGGCGAGGTCGAGGCCAGCCGGGTTTCCCCCGACTGGCATGGCTGGTTGCACCACACCTTCGCCGAACCGCCCACCGAAACCCCTTTGCCCCGGAAGGCCTGGGAAAAACCGCATCAGGAAAACCTGACCGGGACGCCGCTGGCCTATGCGCCGCCGGGCTCGATCCGTCGCCCCGATCCCGCGCCGCGCCGGGACTACGAGGCCTGGCAACCGGAATAGCCCGATGGCCGAGAACACGACGACCGAAGTAATCACCGGCGGCGCGGTTCTGGCGCTGGCGCTGGGGTTCCTGCTCTACGCGACGAATGCCACCGGCGTCGGCAGCACCGCGGGCAGCTACGAGCTGACCGCCAGTTTCCGCTCGGTCGAGGGGGTGACGGTCGGCACCGATGTGCGCCTTGCGGGCGTCAAGGTCGGTACGGTCACCTCGCTGGAACTCAACCCCCAGACTTTCCGCGCCGATGCCCGTTTCTCGATGCAAGAGGGGATCGAACTGCCTGATGACAGTGCGGTTCTGGTCTCCTCCGAGGGCCTCCTGGGCGGCACTTTCGTCGAGATCCTTCCCGGTGGGTCGCCCTTCAACCTGTCGCCCGGCGACGAGGTGCTGGACACCCAGGGGGCGGTCAGCCTGATTTCGCTCTTGATGAAATTCGTGACCGGCTCGGGCGACGAGGCGGCGGAATGAAAACGGGCCGTCTTGCCGTGGCGCTGGCGCTGCTGGCCGCGCCCCTTGCCGCCCAGCAACAACCCGACTGGGATCCGAACAGCTGGACCGCCGAGGGATGGTCGGTCGCCCCGCTCGAGGACATGCCTTCGGGCGAAAGCATGCTGAACGACCAGCTGCGCGGCGAGCCGCTGCCCGAGATCGAGCGCGAGGACCCGCTGGTCATGCGCCCGGTCGACCCCGAGCCCGTGGCCGACCCGGTGATCCGTACCGATACCGCGCAGGCCGGCGCGATGCTGCGGGGGCTGGACAAGGTGTCGGGGGCGACCGTCGATCTTCAGCTCGCGCCCGGCGAAACTGCACGGTTCGGGCGGCTGCAGGTGACGCTGCGCGAGTGCCGCTTCCCCCAGGACAACCCTGCGTCGGACGCCTTCGCGCTGATCGAGATCGCCGACGAGAGCGGTTCCGCGCAGCTGTTCCAGGGGTGGATGCTGGCCTCCAGCCCGGCGCTGAACCCGCTGGATCACGCCCGCTATGACGTCTGGGTTCTGCGCTGCAGAAGCGCCTGACCGCTTGCGGGCGTCTCTGGCGCGGTGAAATCCGCTTTCAGTTCCAGCGCCTTGCCCAGCCGGGCCATGTAGTCCTGCTTGCCGATCTCGATCGCGCCCAGTCGGCGCAGGTGCGGCGTGATGAATTGCGTGTCGAACAGCCGGAAGCCCCCCGCGCGCAGCCGGTCCACCAGGTACGCCAGCGCGACCTTTGACGCGTCGGTGCGGCGCGAGAACATGCTTTCCCCGAAGAACGCGCCACCCAGTGTTACGCCATAGACCCCGCCGACCAGTGCGCCGCCCTCCCAGACCTCCAGCGAATGGGCGTGGCCCATGGCGTGCAGGTCCTGGTACAGCGCAAAGATCGTCGCATTGATCCAGGTTTCGTCGCGGGCGGCGCATCCCGCCACCACGCCCGCGAAGTCGGTATCCACGCGGATCTGGAACGGGTCGCGCCGGATCGTCCGGGCCAGACTTTTCGAGATGTGGAAGCCGTTCAGCGGGAAGATGCCCCGACGCCGCGGCTGGACCCAGAAGATTTCCGGGTCATCCCGCGACTCCGCCATCGGGAACACGCCCGAGGCATAGGCGCCGAGCAGCATCTGGGGCGTCAGTCTGTCGGCCGCCATCCCCGTGCTCCCGGCGGGCCGGTGCGCGCGGCGCTGGTCACAGTTCCGGACCGGCCTCCAGCCAGCGCTCCAGCCAGTGGATGTTGTAGTCGCCGCGCTGGATGTCGGGTTCCAGCAGCAGCGCGCGGAACAGCGGCGCGGTGGTGTCGATGCCATCCACGATCAACTCGCCAAGCGCCCGGTCCAGCCGCGCCAGCGCCTCGCCCCGGTCGCGGCCATGGACGATCAGCTTGCCGATCAGGCTGTCGTAATAGGGCGGGATCGAATAGCCGTCATACAGCGCCGAATCCATCCGGACACCCAGTCCGCCGGGCGCGTGATAGGCAGTGATCTTGCCGGGGCAGGGCGAAAACGTGGGCAGCCTCTCGGCGTTGATCCGCACCTCGATCGCGTGGCCGTTCAGTTGCAGATCGTCCTGGTCGAAGGACAGCGGCCGCCCCTCGGCCACCCGGATCTGTTCGCGCACCAGGTCCACGCCGAAGATCGCCTCGGTCACCGGGTGTTCGACCTGAAGCCGGGTGTTCATCTCGATGAAGTAGAACTCGCCATCCTCGTAGAGGAACTCGATCGTGCCCGCGCCGGAATAGTTGATCCGTGCCACGGCATCGGCGCAGGTCTTGCCGATGCGCGCGCGGGTCTCGGCGTCGATCACCGGGCCGGGCGCCTCTTCCAGAACCTTCTGGTGGCGACGTTGCAGCGAACAGTCGCGTTCGCCCAGGTGCACCGCACGGCCCTGGCCGTCGCCGAAAACCTGGATCTCGATGTGCCGCGGCTTGGTGAGGTATTTCTCGATATAGACCTCGTCATTGCCGAAGGCGGCCTTGGCCTCGGACCGCGCGGTCTGGAAGGCGCGCTCCAGGTCCTCGGGCGTCTTGGCCAGCTTCATGCCGCGCCCGCCGCCGCCCGCGGTGGCCTTGATGATGACCGGGTAGCCGATGTCCTGGGCCAGCTTGCGCGCGGTTTCCAGGTCGGGCACGCCGCCCTCGGACCCGGGCACGCAAGGCACGCCCAGCGCCTTCATCGTTTCCTTGGCGGTGATCTTGTCGCCCATCATGCGGATATGTTCCGCCGACGGCCCGATGAAGGTCAGGCCGTGATCCTCGACGATCTGCACGAAGCGGGCGTTTTCCGACAGGAAGCCATAGCCCGGGTGGATCGCCTGCGCGCCCGTGATCTCGCAGGCCGAGATGATCGACGGGATCGACAGGTAACTGTCGGTGCCCGGCGGCGGGCCGATACAGACGCTTTCATCGGCCATCCGGACATGCATCGCGTCGGCATCCGCGGTGGAGTGGACGGCGACGGAATGAATGCCCATCTCGCGGCAGGCGCGGATCACGCGGAGCGCGATTTCGCCGCGGTTCGCGATCAGGATCTTGTCGAACATGGCCCGCGCCTTACTCGATGATCATCAGGGGGGCGCCGAACTCGACCGGTGCGCCGTCCTCGACGAGGATGCGTTTCACGGTGCCGGCGCGCGGGGCGGGGATGTGGTTCATCGTCTTCATCGCCTCGACGATCAACAGCGTCTGGCCCTCGGTCACGCTGTCGCCCACCTTGACGAAGGCGTCCGAACCCGGTTCGGGCTGCAGGTAGACGGTGCCCACCATCGGCGAGGTCACCGCGCCGGGATGCAGCGCCGGGTCGTCCGCGGGCGCCGTGTCGGCTACGGGCGCCGGTGCTGCGGCGGCCGGTGCGGGCATGGCATAGGCCGCCGGTGCCGCGGCAACCGGGGCGGGGCCCGAGCGCGAGACGCGGACGTCCAGCGAGTCGTCCTCGCCGTATTCGCGCTTGACCTGCAACTCGGTCAGGTCGTGTTCGCGCAGCAATTCCGCAAGCGCCTGGATAAAGGCGACGTCTGCCTCGTGGGAAGTCTTGGTCATGCCCTGTCCTCGATCGGTCCCGGATCGGCCCGCCAGGGCCGTCCGCTTCGTGAAGTGCGCCGCTTATACGCGAGGGAAAACCCCATGGAAAGCGGGTGCGGCGGTTTTTGCCGGTGCGGGCCGGCCGGCCGGTCTGCCCAATCCTTCGGCAGTCCGTGCACGGTCGGTGCCGAATATGCCGTCCCCGCGCCGCCCCGGAAATTTACCGTTTGATAAAATCCGGGCCTGTGGCAGGCTTCTCCGAAAGGGATGGCAACAGGGAGGGCCGCAATGGCCAATACGCCGCTTACCCCCGGGGTCGTGTCCGGGCGTCTCGGGTCCGAGGCCTATCGCGACAATTTCGCCGACAAGGCACCGCCCCTGACGGCACATGAGGCGGCCATCGCCGCGGATCGCTGCTATTTCTGCCACGAGGCGCCCTGCGTGACGGCGTGCCCCACGACGATCGACATCCCGCTGTTCATCCGCGAGATCGCGACCGGCGCGCCGCGGGCCGCCGCGCGCACGATCTTCGACCAGAACATCCTGGGCGGCATGTGCGCCCGGGTCTGCCCGACCGAACAGCTGTGCGAAGAGGCCTGCGTGCGCGAGGTGGCCGAGGGCAAGCCGGTCGAGATCGGGCGGCTGCAACGTTATGCCACGGACACGCTGATGGGCGAGGGCGGGCACCCCTACACGCGTGCCGCGCCGACCGGCAAGCGGATCGCCGTCGTGGGGGCGGGCCCCGCGGGGCTGGCCTGCGCGCACCGGCTGGCGATGAAGGGCCACGAGGTCGCCCTGTTCGACGCGCGCCCCAAGGCCGGCGGGCTGAACGAATACGGCATCGCCGCCTACAAGACGGTGGACGGTTACGCCCAGGCCGAGGTGGACTGGCTGATGGGGATCGGTGGGATCACCGCCCACAACGGCAAGGCGCTGGGCCGTGACATCTCGCTGGACGGTCTGAAGGGCGAATACGACGCGGTGTTCCTGGCCATCGGGCTGGGCGGTGTGAATGCCCTGCGCGCCGAGGGAGAAGAGAAATCCCACGTGCAGGACGCGGTCGATTTCATCGCCGAGCTGCGCCAGGCCGAGGACCTGTCCACCATTGCCGTGGGCCGGAACGTCGTGGTGATTGGCGGCGGCATGACGGCGGTCGATGCCGCGGTGCAGTCGAAACTGCTGGGCGCCGAGAACGTGACCATCGTCTACCGCCGCGGCCGCGATGCGATGAGCGCCTCCGAGGAGGAACAGCACCTGGCCAGTTCCAAGGGCGTGCGTATCGTGACCGGCGCGGCGCCCTTGCGCATTCTGGGCGAAGGGGCGGTCGAGGCGGTCGAGTTCGCCTATACCCGCGAAACCGAGGCCGGGCTGGAACTGACCGACGAGACGTTCAAGATCAGGGCCGACCAGGTATTCAAGGCCATCGGCCAGCAACTGGAAGGGGCGCCCGAGGGCCTGGAACTCTCTGGCCGCAAGATCGCCGTCACCGGGCCGGGCCGCACCAGCCTGCCCGGGATCTGGGCGGGCGGCGACTGCGCGGCGGGTGGCGACGACCTGACCGTGACGGCGGTGGCCGAGGGCCGCGACGCCGCCGAGGATATCCATGCAACGCTGATGGGGGAGGGCTGAACCATGGCCGATCTCAGGAATGATTTCGTGGGCATCAAGTCCCCCAACCCGTTCTGGTTGGCCTCGGCGCCGCCGACCGACAAGGAATACAACGTCCGCCGCGCCTTCGAGGCGGGCTGGGGTGGCGTCGTCTGGAAAACCCTGGGCGAGGACGGCGCGCCGGTGGTGAACGTCAACGGCCCGCGTTACGGCGTGGTCTACGGTGCAGACCGCCGCGTTCTGGGGTTGAACAACATCGAGTTGATCACCGACCGTCCGCTCGAGGTGAACCTGCGCGAGATCAAGGCGGTGAAACGCGACTATCCCGACCGCGCGCTGGTGGTCAGCCTTATGGTGCCCTGCACCGAAGAGGCGTGGAAGGCGATCCTGGCCCGGGTCGAGGAGACCGGCGCCGACGGGGTGGAACTCAACTTCGGTTGCCCCCACGGGATGAGCGAACGCGGCATGGGCTCGGCCGTGGGGCAGGTCCCCGAATACATCGAGATGGTCACCCGCTGGTGCAAGGCGAACACCCGCATGCCGGTGATCGTCAAGCTGACCCCCAACATCACCGATATCCGCCTGGCATCGCGCGCCGCGCACAAGGGCGGCGCGGACGCGGTTTCCCTCATCAACACGGTGAATTCGATCACCGCGGTCGACCTGGACCTGATGTGCCCGGAACCCACGATCGACGGCAAGGGCACCCATGGCGGCTATTGCGGCCCGGCGGTGAAACCCATCGCGCTGAACATGGTTGCGGAAATCGCCCGCGATCCGCAAACCCGCGGCCTGCCGATTTCCGGCATCGGCGGCGTGACGACGTGGAAGGACGCGGCCGAGTTCATGGCGCTGGGCGCGGGCAACGTGCAGGTCTGCACCGCGGTGATGACCTACGGATTCCGCATCGTGCAGGAAATGATCTCGGGCCTCGGTGACTGGATGGACCGCAAGGGTTTCTCAACCCTGTCCGACTTTACCGGGATGGCGGTGCCGAACGTAACGGACTGGCAATATCTGAACCTTAATTACGTGACCAAGGCGCAGATCGACCAGGCGGCCTGCATCAAGTGCGGCCGCTGTTACGCGGCCTGCGAGGATACCAGCCACCAGGCGATCGAGATGACGCCGGATCGGCAATTCGTGGTGAAGGACGAGGAATGCGTGGCCTGCAACCTGTGCGTCGATGTCTGCCCGGTCGAGGGCTGCATCACCATGCGCCGCCTCGCCCCGGGCGAGGTCGACCCGCGCACGGGCAAGCCAGTCCCCGCGGAATACGGGAACTGGACGACGCATCCCAACAACCCCGGCAGCTGCGCGGCCGAATAGGGGCGGGGGCTCAGACCTCGATATCGAGTTCCCGCGCGGGCTGTTCCGGCGCGGGGGCACTGCTGGTGCGCCACAAGATGCTGGCCTCGCTCTGGCGGCGTTCAGCCTCCAGCTGCAAGGGCGTCGTGTCGAAGGTCGGCGGCGGGCCCGCCGGTCTGTCCAGGTCGGGCGCGGGAAAGGATTGCCGGGGCGGCTGCTGTCCGCGTTCGCCGGTTTCGCTGCGGGTCTGGCCCGCGGAACCGCCTTTCACTGCAGGCGCCACCGGGGCGGACGGTGCCGCGGGGCTGACGGCCGTCACGCCGTTGTCCTGATACGCGGCCACGGGAAGGGGGCCGATGATCTGCATTGGTCCCAAACTCCTGCTCAGGCCCCCACCAATTCACAAGTATGCGCCTTTTCGGGCCTTTCGGGAAGTGGGGGGCGAGGGGAATCTTGCATCAAGGTTAACGGCGCCCCCCGGGGGATCAGGGGGTCAGAAGGCGCGTGAACATCGTCACCAGATAGCGTTCGGCACCTTCGAAGGGATCGCCCCGTTCCGTGCCCAGCACGGCGCGCACCTGCACGTCGAAATCGGCATAGTGCTGGGTCAGCGCCCAGATCGAGAAGATCAGGTGATAGGGGTCGATATCGGCGATCCGGCCGTTCGCCGCCCAGCCTGCGATCACCTGCGCCTTTTCGTCGACCAATGCCTTCAACTCGCCTTCAAGCGAAGGTTTGATCCGCGGCGCCCCTTGCAGGATCTCGTTGGCGAAAAGCCTGCTTTCGCGGGGAAAATCCCGGCTGAGAACCAGCTTGCGGCGGACATAGCCCAGGATTTCCTCGACCGGGTCGCCGGCCGGGTCCAGCATGCGCAGCGGCGCCAGCCAGGTTTCCATCAGCCCTGCCAGCAGGGTTTCGTGGATCGCCTCCTTGGAGGGGAAGTAATACAGCAGGTTCGGCTTGGACAGGCCCGCCTCGGCCGCGATCTGGTCCAGCGTCGCACCGCGGAACCCGTGCTGCGAGAACACCTCGAGCGCGGCTTCGAGGATGGCGCGGCGGTTCCGGCGCTGGATTCGGGTGCGCGAGTTTTCTGGGCTCATCGGAAAAGATGCTGTCGAAATCTGCTTTGCATTTTAGTCGAAATCGCTCGGGCTGCCCGTCCGACCCCGTCCCGCGACCTGGCGGCGGTGGTCCGCTTGACTGCCCCGGGCCCTCTGCTAGCGTGATCCTGACCGCCCGGTCAAACGTTTTGGCCGCCCGCCGAACCGGGCGGCCCCGCCTTACGGAGTTCTGCCATGGCGCTCGACCGCAACCCGACCCCGAACGACCTGTCCGCCTTCTGGATGCCCTTCACCGCGAACCGCCAGTTCAAGAAGGCGCCGCGGATGTTCGTGGGCGCGTCCGGCATGTATTACAAGACCGCCGATGGGCGCGAGGTGCTGGACGGCACCGCCGGCCTGTGGTGCTGCAACGCGGGCCATTGCCGGCCGAAGATCACGGAAGCCATCCAGAAACAGGCCGCCGAACTGGATTACGCGCCGGCCTTCCAGATGGGCCATCCCAAGGCGTTCGAACTGGCCAGTGCCGTGCGCGACATGGCACCCGAGGGGATGGAGCACGTGTTCTTCACCAATTCCGGGTCGGAATCGGTGGAAACCGCGCTGAAGATCGCCATCGCCTATCACCGGGCGCGGGGCGAGGGCGCGCGCACCCGGTTGATCGGGCGGGAACGCGGCTATCACGGGGTGAATTTCGGCGGCATTTCCGTGGGCGGCATCGTCAACAACCGCAAGGTCTTCGGCTCGCTTCTGACCGGGGTCGACCACCTGCCGCACACCCATCTGCCCGATCAGAACGCCTTTACCCGCGGCCAGCCGGAACATGGCGCGTATCTGGCCGACGATCTGGAACGGATCGTGGCGCTGCACGGGGCGGAAACCATCGCCGCCGTGATCGTGGAACCGATGGCCGGGTCCACCGGCGTGCTGATGCCGCCCAAGGGATACCTGGAACGCTTGCGCGAGATCTGCACGAAACACGGCATCCTGCTGATCTTCGACGAGGTGATTACCGGCTTCGGCCGCCTCGGCAGCGCCTTTGCCGCCGATCATTTCGGCGTGCTGCCCGACATGATGACCACCGCCAAGGGGCTGACCAATGGCGTGATCCCGATGGGCGCGGTGCTGACCACGGCGGCCATACACGATGCTTTCATGCAAGGCCCCGAGCACCTGATCGAACTGTTCCACGGCTATACCTATTCCGGCAACCCGATCGCATCCGCCGCCGGGATCGCGACGTTGCAGACATATCGCGAGGAGGGGCTGTTCGAGAATGCCGCCGCGCTGGCCCCCTATTGGGAGGATGCGCTGCATTCGCTCAAGGGCCTGCCCCACGTGATCGACATCCGCAACATGGGGCTGATCGGCGCGGTGGAACTTGCGCCTATCGCGGGCGAGCCGACGAAACGCGCCTTCACCGCCTTCCTCGATGCCTATGAAAAGGGCCTGTTGATCCGGACGACGGGCGATATCATCGCGCTGTCGCCACCGCTGATGATCGACAAGGCGCAGATCGACGAACTGTTCGGCAAACTGGGCGACGTGCTGAAGGCCCTGGACTGAAGGACCGGCGCCCGCCCGACCGGGGCGGGCGCCCGGCCCTCAGCTTGCGCAGGCGTAGCCGAGCGCGGCCGCGTTGCCCTCGACCCCCGCCAGCGCGACGTTGCAGGCGTCTCCGACCGGGATCGACCCGCCCACTGCCAGCGTGGTGGTGGCCAGCCCGTTCACCGCGATCACCGCGGCGTCGGCCGTGACGCGCGAGACGAAGACCCGAACCTCGCTGCCGCCGAACAGCGCCGTCTCGCCCACGCCGACCATGGTGCCCTCGGCCGCGGCGGCCGCGGCGCTTCCCGATCCCGGCTCTTCGGCGGCCGGCTCTGCCTCGGCGGCGGTGCAGGACGCGCTCAGGCTGACCGTGCCGCCGCCGATCGCGTCCACGCTCACGCTGCAGTCCTGACCATCTGCCGCCACCGCGATGGTATCGCCCGCGGCAACCTCGGAAAGCGCGCCGTTGATCGAGAGCCGCGCGGTCTGGCCTGCCTCGTCTACGCGCGAGACGAAGGCACGGATCGCCCCGTCGGCCAGGATCGCCGTCTCGCCGACGCCGGTGCCACCCTCGGCCGCGGCCGTCGCGGCGGGTTCGGCCGGTTCCTCGGCCTTCGGCGCGGCGGCGATGGTTTCCATGGCGGCCGCCGCCCCCGCCGGTTCGGTGGACTGCGCAGTCCCGGCCGTTTCGGATATCTCGCCGATGCCCTGCACCGTTTCGGCCAGCCGGCTGCCCAGCGCCGCGGTCTCGGCGATCACGGCGGCCTGCGCCTCGGCCTTTTCGGTGGCGGCCGCCAAGGATGCCTCAAGTTCGCCGATCCGCTGGGTCAAGGCGCCGACCTGGCCCTCCAATGCCGCTTCCTCCGAGCCAGAGCGTTGTTGCGACAGGTAATATCCAAACGCCGCCACGACCACGAGGCCGCCGATCACCGTCGTTCTGCTGTCCATGGTCCGTATCCTCCCTAGTTACGTTCCGACCGCTGCCCGCCCCCATTGGTTTTGGCCCCGGTTTGCCCGGGACGAAGGCACTTTAACCGCTGGTGATGCCGAATCGCGAAATTTTTTCGGCACGGCCGGCGCATCGCTTGAACTCGGCCCGAGGCGGCGCAACAGTGGACGCGGCACGCGCCACGCCAGAGGGCGCCGGCCCAGCGACACGGACCAGACAGGTGAGGAAGACGCGACCATGACAGCCCCCGGCGAGAACCTGAAGATCAACGGCGAACGGCTGTGGGACAGCCTGATGGAGATGGCCAGGATCGGCCCCGGCGTCGCGGGCGGCAACAACCGCCAGACCCTGACCGATGCCGATGCCGAGGGCCGCGCGCTGTTCCGGACATGGTGCGAGGATGCCGGCTGTTCGATGGGCCTCGACACGATGGGCAACATGTTCGCCATGCGGCCGGGCACCGACCCCGACGCGTTGCCCGTCTATGTGGGCAGCCACCTCGACACCCAGCCCACCGGCGGCAAGTATGACGGCATCCTGGGCGTTCTGGGCGGGCTGGAGGTGATCCGCTCGCTGAACGATCTCGGTATCAAGACGAAACACCCCATCGTCGTGACCAACTGGACCAACGAGGAGGGCACGCGCTTTGCCCCCGCGATGCTGGCCTCGGGCGTGTTCGCGGGCATCCACACGCAGGACTGGGCCTATGACCGCGTCGATGCCGAGGGCAAGCGTTTCGGCGACGAGCTGGAGCGGATCGGCTGGAAGGGCGACGAACCGGTGGGCGCGCGCAAGATGCACGCCTTTTTCGAGTTGCACATCGAACAGGGCCCGATCCTCGAGGCCGAGGGCAAGGAGATCGGCGTCGTCACCCACGGCCAGGGCCTCAGCTGGACGCAGGTGACGATCACCGGCAAGGAGAGCCATACCGGCTCCACCCCCATGCCGATGCGCCGGAACGCGGGCCTTGGCATGGCGCGGGTGCTGGACCTGGTCGATCAGATCGCCTGGAGCCACAAGCCCCACGCGGTGGGTGCGGCGGGCCATATCGACGTCTACCCCAATTCGCGCAACGTGATCCCCGGCAAGGTGGTCTTCACCGTCGATTTCCGCTCGCCCGACCTCGCCGTGATCGAGGACATGGAAAAACGCCTGCACGAGGGGGCGCAGAAGATCTGCGACGGGATGGGCCTGTCGGTCGAATTCGAAAAGGTCGGCGGGTTCGATCCGGTGGAATTCGACGCGGGCTGCGTGAAAGCCATCCGCGACGCGGCCGAGCGGCTGGGATACAGCCACATGAACCTGATTTCCGGCGCGGGGCACGACGCCTGCTGGATCAACCGCGTGGCCCCCACCGCCATGGTGATGTGCCCCTGCGTCGACGGGCTGAGCCACAACGAGGCCGAGGAGATTTCGCCGGAATGGGCCACCGCCGGGGCGAACGTCCTGTTCCACGCGGTGGTGGAAACGGCGGGGATCGTGGAGTGAAATGGTGAAGGCCGGGGGGCCAGCCCCCCGGACCCCCCGGGGTATTTGCACCAAGAAGAAGACCAGGGGCCGGGACAGGCTCCGACAGGGAGAAAGACAATGTCCACAGTCATCAAGAACGGCACCATCGTCACCGCCGACCTGACCTGCAAGGCCGATGTCCTGGTCGACGGCGGCAAGATCGTCGAGATCGGGCCGGACCTGAAGGGCGACGAAACGCTCGACGCGACCGGCTGCTACGTCATGCCCGGGGGGATCGACCCGCATACGCATCTGGAGATGCCCTTCATGGGCACTTATTCCAGTGACGATTTCGAATCCGGCACCCGCGCCGCGCTGTCGGGCGGCACCACGATGGTCGTCGATTTCGCGCTGCCCAGCCCGGAGCAGGGGCTGCTGGATGCGCTGCAGATGTGGGACAACAAGTCGACGCGGGCGCATTGCGATTACTCGTTCCACATGGCGATCACCTGGTGGTCGGAGCAGGTCTTCAACGAGATGCAGACGGTGGTGCAGGAGCGCGGCATCACCAGTTTCAAGCATTTCATGGCCTACAAGGGCGCGCTGATGGTGAACGATGACGAGATGTATGCCTCGTTCAAGCGTTGTTCCGAACTGGGCGCGATCCCGCTGGTGCATGCGGAAAACGGCGACGTGGTGGCCGAGCTTCAGCGCAAGCTGTTGGAAGAAGGGAACAATGGCCCCGAGGCGCATGCCTATTCGCGGCCTCCGGAGGTCGAGGGCGAGGCCACTAACCGCGCGATCATGATCGCCGACATGGCCGGCGTGCCGCTGTATGTCGTGCACGTGTCCTGCGAAGAGGCGCATGAGGCGATCCGGCGGGCGCGGATGCTGGGCAAGCGGGTCTGGGGCGAGCCGTTGATCCAGCACCTGACGCTGGACGAAAGCGAATATGCCCATCCCGACTGGGACCATGCCGCGCGGCGGGTGATGTCGCCGCCCTTCCGCAACCAGAAGCACCAGGATAGCCTGTGGAACGGGCTGGCGAGCGGGTCGCTCTCCTGCGTCGCGACGGACCATTGCGCCTTTACCACCGAGCAGAAACGCTATGGTGTTGGCGATTTCACCAAGATTCCCAATGGAACCGGGGGGTTGGAGGATCGGCTGCCGATGCTGTGGACCCATGGGGTGGGCACCGGGCGGCTGACGCCGAACGAGTTCGTGGCGGTGACGTCTACGAATATCGCCAAGATCCTGAACTGCTATCCCCGCAAGGGCGCGGTTCTGGTGGGGGCGGATGCCGACCTTGTGGTCTGGGACCCGGAAAAGGAAAAGACGATTTCGGCGGCCAGCCAGCAATCTGCCATTGATTACAACGTGTTCGAAGGCAAGACGGTCAAGGGCCTGCCGCGCTTCACCCTGACCCGGGGACGGGTTGCGGTTAATGACGGGGAATTCGTGGGCCAGGAGGGCCACGGCGAATTCGTGCGTCGCGAGCCCAACGGGGCGGTCAACAAGGCCTTGTCTTCGTGGAAGGAATTGACCGCGCCGCGCAAGGTGGAACGGACAGGGATTCCCGCAAGCGGGGTCTGAGGAAACGGTAACGGCGCGCGTCCCGGCGGGGCGCGCGCGGGTAAGGGACAAGACGTGCAGACTCCGATCGTGAAGGCGGATCACCTCGACCTGGTGTTCCAGACGAATGACGGCCCCGTGCATGCCCTCAGCGACGTGTCGCTGGAGGTGATGAAGGGAGATTTCGTAAGTTTCATAGGACCTTCGGGGTGCGGGAAGACGACCTTCCTGCGCTGCGTGGCGGCGTTGGAGCATCCGACGGGGGGCAGTCTGACGGTCAACGGGATGACGCCCGACAATGCCCGTCAGGAACGCAGCTATGGGTACGTGTTCCAGGCGGCGGGGCTGTACCCGTGGCGGACGATTGCCAGGAACATCAAGCTTCCGCTTGAAATCATGGGGTTTTCCAAGGCGGAACAGGACAAGCGGGTGGAGCGGGTGCTGGACCTTGTCGACCTGAAGGGGTTCGGCAAGAAATATCCTTGGCAGCTGTCGGGGGGCATGCAGCAGCGCGCCAGCATCGCCCGCGCGCTGGCCTTCGATGCCGATATTCTGCTTATGGATGAACCCTTTGGCGCATTGGACGAGATCGTGCGCGACCACCTGAACGAACAGCTTCTGGCGCTGTGGGCGCGCACCCACAAGACCTGTCTGTTCGTCACCCATTCGATCCCCGAGGCGGTCTACCTGTCCACCAAGATCGTGGTGATGAGCCCGCGCCCGGGCCGCATAACCGACGTGATCGAAAGCCCTTTGCCCAAGGAAAGGCCGCTGGATATCCGCGACACGCCCGAGTTCCTGGAGGTCGCGCACCGGGTCCGCGAAGGGTTGCGCGCAGGGCATGCCTATGACGATTGAGGCCGGGAACCGCGATATGAATCGCATATTACTTCCATATGAATTCCATATGACTCCGAGCCATGCGTCCGGTGCATGGCTTGCTGCGCGGCGGGTCCGTGCGGCCGGGGGCGAAAGCGGGGGATGGCGATGACGGGCGGCAAGCGATTCTGGGCGATCCCGGCGCTGGGTCTCGTGTGGCTGGCGGTGGTGCTGGCCTGGGCCTTCGACCTGGGGATCAGCGCGCATCCGGCGCTGGGCTGGATCGCGTTCCTGGTGACGATGGCGCTGCCGATGCTGGCGCTGCACCTGTTGGGCAAGCGGCTGGGGGCGACGCGCAGCCCGAGGCGGTGGGACGATGCGTAGCGTCCTGCCGATCCTGACGGTGGTGATGGCCATCGTGGCGCTGTGGTACGGGGCGGCGGTGATGCTGAACCGGCAATGGACGCTGGACCAGGCGGCGCGCGCGGGGCAGGAGCTGACCCTGACGCAGGTCGTCGCCGACACGATGGTGCAGGACCGGCCCAAGCTGCCCGCGCCGCACCAGGTGGGCGCGGAACTGTGGAAGACCACCGGCGACATGGTGTTGCAGGGCCGGGCGTTTTCGAAACGCAGCCTGATCTATCACGGCTGGATCACGCTGTCGGCGACGCTGTTGGGGTTCGCCATCGGGACGGGGGCGGGCATCCTTCTGGCCATCGGCATCGTGCATAACCGGGCGATGGACATGAGCGTGATGCCCTGGGCCATCGCCAGCCAGACCATCCCGATCCTGGCCATCGCGCCGATGATCATCGTGGTGCTGAATTCGGTCGGTATTTCGGGGCTGATCCCCAAGGCGATCATCTCGGCCTATTTGTCGTTCTTTCCTGTGGTGGTGGGCATGGTGGCGGGGCTGCGCAGCCCTGACCGGATGCAACTGGACCTGTTGAAAACCTATTCCGCCAGCCGGTCCCAGGTGTTCTGGAAACTGCGTTGGCCGTCGTCGATGCCGTACCTGTTCACCTCGCTCAAGGTCGGCATGGCCGCGAGCCTGGTGGGCGCCATCGTGGGCGAGTTGCCGACGGGCGCGGTGCGGGGCCTTGGCGCGCGGCTGCTGGCGGGGAGTTATTACGGCCAGACCGTGCAGATCTGGAGCGCGCTGTTCGCGGCGGCCATCCTGGCGGCAAGCCTGGTGGGGATCATCGGGCTGATCCAGCGGGTGACGCTGAAACGCATGGGGATGGCGCGATGACCTGGGTTCTGGGGGCGCTGGTCTTTTGGGGCGCGGCGGTCGCGCTGAACGTGTGGCTGTCGAATTCGCCTTGGCGGCGGACATGGGCGGTGCGGCTGGCGGTGCCGGCGATCTTTGGCCTGACGATCCTGGTGGTGTGGGAGGGGCTGGTGCGGGGCCTTGGGGTGCCGCAGGTGATCCTGCCGCCGCCCACGGCCATCGGCGCGCGGATCGCGGCCAGCCTGCCGATCCTGTGGGTCGATTTCGTGCAGACCTTCGTCAAGGGGGCGCTGTCGGGATACGTGATGGGCTGCGGTGCGGCGGTGCTGACGGCGATCCTGATCGACCGGTCGCCCTTTTTGCAGCGGGGGCTGTTGCCGGTGGGCAATTTCATCGCGGCCCTGCCGATCATCGGCACCGCGCCGATCCTGGTGATGTGGTTCGGCTTCGACTGGCAGTCGAAGGCGGCGGTCGTGGTGGCGATGGTGTTCTTCCCGGTGCTGGTGAACACGGTGCAGGGGCTGGCCGCCAGCGACGCCATGCAGCGCGACCTGATGCGGACCTATTCGGCCAGCTACGGGCAGACCCTGCTGAAGCTGCGGCTGCCCGCGGCGATGCCGTTCATCTTCAACGGGCTGAAGATCGCGACGACGCTGGCCCTGATCGGGGCGATCGTCGCGGAATTCTTCGGCAGCCCGATCAAGGGCATGGGATTCCGCATCTCGACCGAGGTCGGGCGCCTGGCGCTTGACATGGTCTGGGCGGAAATTGCCGTGGCGGCGCTGGCCGGCTCGGCCTTCTACGGTCTCGTGGCGATGGCCGAGCGGGCGGTGACCTTCTGGCACCCTTCGCAACGGGGCTGACAACAACAACGGAGGTGAAGATGAAACTGAAACTGACCCTTGCCGCGGGCGCGCTGGCGCTGGGCGCGGGCGCGGCGCAGGCCGCGGACGAACTGACCCTGCAACTGAAATGGGTGACGCAGGCGCAATTCGCCGGGTACTACGTGGCGCTCGACCAGGGGTTCTACGAGGAAGAGGGGCTGGACGTCACGATCAAGCCCGGCGGCCCCGACATCGCGCCGGTTCAGGTGCTGATGGGGGGCGGCGCCGATGTGATGGTCGACTGGATGCCCTCGGCCCTTGCCGCGCGCGAGGCGGGCGCGCCCATCGTCAACATCGCCCAGCCGTTCAAGTCGTCGGGGATGATGCTGACCTGCCTCAAGGAAACCGGCGTCGAAAGCCCCGAGGATTTCCCCGGCCGCACGCTGGGCGTGTGGTTCTTCGGCAATGAATACCCGTTCCTGTCCTGGATGAGCCAGCTGGGCATTCCGACCGATGGCTCGGAGGGTGGGGTGACGGTGCTGAAACAGGGGTTCAACGTCGATCCGCTGTTGCAGAAACAGGCCGACTGCATCTCGACCATGACCTATAACGAGTACTGGCAGGTGATCGACGCCGGGATCACGCCCGAGGAACTGGTCACCTTCAAGTACGAGGACCAGGGCGTCGCCACGCTGGAGGATGGCCTTTACGTCATGGAGGACAAGCTGGCCGACGAGGCCGAGGTGGACAAGCTGGTGCGCTTTGTCCGGGCGTCGATGAAGGGCTGGAAATGGGCCGAGGAAAACCCCGACGCGGCGGCGATGATCGTGCTGGACAACGATGAGACCGGCGCCCAGACCGAGACCCACCAGAAACGCATGATGGGCGAGGTGGCCAAGCTGACCGCCGGGTCGAACGGCGCGCTGGACCCGGCCGATTACGAACGCACGGTGAAATCGCTGATGTCGGGCGGGTCGGACCCGGTCATCACCAAGGAGCCCGAGGGCGCCTGGACCCACGCGATCACGGATGCCGCGCTGAACTGACGCGCGCCACAGCGGATCGGACCGCCCCGCCGGGAGACCGGCGGGGCGGTTCGCGTTTCGGGCCGGGGGCCGCCGCCGGGCAGAAAATGCGGGATTCACGGGGCCGCGACACTATCTGGGGTTGTCAGGGTTGCCTGAAAACAACTATGAAATGGTGCCAAAGACGGCGCTTGGGGGCGGTTGTCGGGGAATCAGAAGGCGTTATCGCCCTCTGCCCTGTGGACAGCTCCCTGTGGATAACCTTGTGAACAGTCGCCTTGGCCTGGGCCCGATGGCGGATTTCCGCGCGGTTTCCCCGGAAGGCCGGAACGGCGCGGTGCGGCGTCCGCGCCTTGTAAAATTGGCCTTTGATGGGCCTTTTCAGGGGCTTTGACCGGGCGCCTCGCCTCCTTTACACCCTTTGCCGGTCGAAGGCCGTGCTGTGCACAAATCCCCGCGACTGTCGTTGCGTCACCCTTGATGGCGGTCATGGACGGACCTAACTGAACCGGATAGTTTAGAAATGGTCGGTCTTGTCCGCCGCAAGAGAGGGAGTTGCATATGACCTTCATCACGTCGCCGTGGGCGCGGCTCTTGGGCCTGTCGTTGGCCGGGTTGCTGGCGGCCTGCGTGTCGTCCGAACCGGTGCAGGAATGCGAGCCGGGTGTGGGCGAGATCAGCGAAATGGGAACGGTGACCTATCCGGGCTGCTGAGGCCGCCCAGAAGGTCGACCTGTCGGGGTCCGCGGTATTTTGCGCGGGTCCCGCAGTCCGGGCGAAAGCCCGGTTAGCGCCCGGTCCGGATTCCCCCCCGGGCCGGGCGCGCTCTAGCCACCACTCGGAACGGCATCGGGCCGGCGCGATGGCGCCGGCCCGATCCTTTCGCCGCCCCGGGTGAGGGTTAGCGGTTCATCCTGTTCTCGATGAGGTCGTCGACGACGGAGGGATCGGCGAGGGGTGAACGGCGTCCCGGAAAGCGTCCGGTGGACGCTTTCAGCCGTGAACGGGCGGAGCCCCGGGGAGGTGTCGTCCTGCCGGTCACCCCTTGTTCATCCTGTTCTCGATGAGGTCGTCGACGACGGAGGGGTCGGCGAGGGTGGAGGTGTCGCCGAGGGCGCCGTAGTCGTTTTCGGCGATCTTGCGCAGGATGCGGCGCATGATCTTGCCGGAGCGGGTTTTCGGCAGGCCGGGCGCCCACTGGATGAGGTCGGGCTTGGCGATCGGGCCGATCTCGGTGCGGACCCATTTCTCCAGCTCTTTCCGCAGCTCGTCGGTGGGTTCCACGTCGTTCATCAGCGTGACATAGGCGTAGATGCCCTGGCCCTTGATCTCGTGCGGGTAGCCCACGACCGCGGCCTCGGCCACGGCGGCATGCGCGACGAGGGCCGATTCGACCTCGGCCGTGCCCATCCGGTGACCGCTGACGTTGATCACGTCATCGACCCG
>NZ_SLXP01000017.1 GCF_004343075.1 Rhodovulum marinum | reverse complement strand
CCATCCGGAGCCGCTTCGCCGGCCACACCAGCCGTAGCGCCAAGACCCCTCATGCACTAAGACTGAAACCGGACCACTTCATCGGGGCAGGTCATTTCCACGGGAAGAAACAACGCAAACGCCGCCCCGGAGGGCGGCGTATAAGCGTTTGGAAACGCGGGATAATTTGGTTGCGGGGGCATGCAACCGCCGAAGCCTTCCTCCTTTACGATGCAGGTTATCACGATAGAAAAAGATCCACCTGTATAAAGGCCCATCTTGTTACCGGCGGGACAGCATCAGCATCCGTGATCGCGGCCACGAGGAGCTAGTCTTCCATATGCGGCCTTTCTTAACGAAGCGCGTCAGTCGTGAAGGCTCAGAGCTTCACCTTTTTTGAGGATTTCGTAGATCACTCCCTCGAGGATCGGCAGGGCCTGCCGATCCTTGCTGAGAAGGAGCGTGGCGAGCGCGCTGTGCGAGGACATGGCCCGGACCACCGCCGCCTGCACCGCGCCGGGAAGGTTGCCTTTCATCGCCTGGTCCTTACTGTTCTTGTCGATCTGGGCCATCACGACCGGGTTCTTGCGGGTTATCTCGGCGACCTGGTTCACGAAGGCGACCTGGTCCTCGAGCGGAGTCGCCTCCCCGAAGAGGCGGTTCAGCCGCTCGATCAGCTCCTGCATGTAGACCGGGAGCGCGCCGGGCCGCCCGCCGCCCCCGCCCCCCTTGACCGGATCGAGGGTGGGGGGCTCCGCCGCGTCGCCGTCCTTGGGCTCCTCACGTGCAACGATGTCATAGCCGGTCAGCGCGATCCCATGCAGGTCGATCTCGGAGGGAGGGACCCCGTCCAGCCGGTTCGCGAGCAGCTTCGAGAAGGCGGCGAAGACCTCAAGGTCCGGATCACCGAGGTCGATTAGCTGCGCGACATAGGCGTAAAGGCGGCCGAACCGGGACAGGCCGGCCTTGAAATCCGTCAGTGACACGATCGCCGCCTCGACCTGTTCGCGCTCGTGGTCCGCACGCTTCATCCCGTCCTCGTTCCCGGTCGCCTTCGCCTGCTGCCAGGCGTCCTCGGTCTCAATTGCCCGGTCCCGAAGCTCCGCGAGGCGCTGATTGTAGGCGTCGGTCGGTTCCTGGGTGGCGGCGTACATCGCCTTATGCGCCGCTTCCTCATCGGTGCCGCTGGCGGCGGCGGAAGCGGTCTGGAACCGGGCATTCTGGAAGTCGAGGACGTGGGTCTCGTCGTAGACCCCCTGCTCGTCGAGGAACCCCTTCAGGTCGTAGATGACGTTGAGGTCCTGCACCTCCTCGATCCGGGCGCCCCGATCATACTGGGCGAAGGCGGCCCGGACCACGTCCGTGTCGTTGATGAAGTCGATGATGAAGGTCTGGTCCTTGCCGGGAAAGGTCCGGTTCAGGCGGGAGAAGGTCTGGACGATCTCGACCGCGTTCGCGATCTTCTTGTCCACGTACATCGCGACCAGCTTGGGCTGGTCGAACCCGGTCTGGAACTTGTTTGCGACCAGCATGACCCGGTATTCCGGCCGGTCGAAGACGTGGCGCAGGTCCTTGCCGCCCGCGTCCGGGTTCATGGTCGCCTCGGTAAACTCCGCGTCCTCCTCAACGACGAACGCGTCCCCCTGGAGAAGGTCGTCGTTCGGGTGCATCACGTCAGCCCCGCTCAGCTTGCCCGAGAAGGCGACGAGGGCCCGGATGTTCCCGTATTCCGGGTTCGCGGCGATGAAGGCGTCGAAGGCCCGCTTGTAGCGGACCGCGGAGGCCCGGGAGCTGGTGACCACCATCGCCTTGGCCTTCCCGTCCAGAAGGTGGGCCACGTTCTTCGAGAAGTGCTTGATGATGAATCGGACCTTCTGGGTGACGTTCGTCGGGTGAAGCGTCATCCACTTTGCCAGAGCCCGCTTGGCAGCCTTCCCGTCGACCCGCTTCTCGTCAACGATCTCCTGTCCGAGGTTGAAGGCGGTCTTGTAGGGGACGTAGCCGCGCAGAACGTCCAGGATGAACCCTTCCTCGATTGCCTGGCGCATCTCGTACTTGTGGAAAGAGACCGGCAGGTTGTCGTCCGAAGCGGGCTTGGTGGGATCGGACGGGCGACCGAAGAGCATCATGGTCGAGTGCTTAGGGGTCGCGGTGAAGGCAAAATGGGACACGTTCGCCGGCCGCTTCCGGGACCGCTGGACCTCCAGAAGGATGTCCTCGACCGTCATCTCCGACATGTCGCTTTTCGCCGACAGGGCCAGCGTCGCCTGCAGCTTCGACGCGGTGTTGCCGGTCTGCGAATTGTGCGCCTCGTCGATGATCACCGCGAAGTTCCGGTCCCTAAGAGACTTCTCGGTCAGGATCGCCTCCATCGCGAAGGGGAAGGTCTGGATGGTCACCACGATGATCGGGGTGCCCTTCAGCATCGCCTCGCTCAACTGGTCGCTCTTCGACTTCGACGAGGTCTCCCGGTCGATCGCGGCGATCAGGCCCTTCTGGTGGTCGATCTGCTGGACTGCGTCCTGCAATTGCCCGTCCAGGACGTTCCGGTCCGTCACGATGATCACCGTGTCGAAGATCGGTGTCCCGTCGTCCCGGCGCAGCTTCACCAGGTCATGCGCGGTCCAGGCAATCGTCGAGGTCTTGCCCGAGCCCGCGCTGTGCTCGCACAGGTAGGGGTGCCCGGGCCCCTTCTCCTTGGCATCGGCGATCATCTTGTTGACCGCGTCGAACTGGTGGAACCGGGGGAAGATCAGGGTCTCCTTGACCGACCAGTTCCCCTTCAGGTCGACCACGTTCTTCTTCTCGACATAGACGAAGCTGTGGAAGATCCGCAGGAAAGCGTCGGGCTGGCAGATCTCCTCCCAGAAATAGGCGACCGGGTATTGACCGTCGGCCCGCGCAGGGTTTCCGGCGCGGCCGTTGTCGCCCTTGTTGAAGGGCAGGAAGAAGGTGTCGTCGCCCGCGAGCTTCGTGGTCATCCAGATCTCGCTGTCGGACATCGCGAAATGGACCACCGCGCCGCGATGCTGCGTCAGGAGCGGGTGCTTGCGTTTGGTGACCGGGTCCACGGGCAAGCGGTCGCGCCGGTACTGGGCCTTCGCGTGTTCGACCGACTGGGTGAAATCGGTCTTCAGCTCGACCGTCGCCAGCGGCAGGCCGTTCAGGAACAGGCCGAGGTCGATGGCGAGCTCGCGGCCCGGGTGATACTTCAGCTGCGGCACAACCCGCAGCCGGTTCGACGCATAGCGGTGCAGGACCTTCTCGTTGCGCTGGTCCTCGGGTGCAGCCTCGGACAGGTCGAGGTGACCGGCGCCAGCGATGGAGAAGCCCCGGCGCAGGGTCTGCACCATCCCCTGTTTTTCCAGCGCCGTCTCCAGCCGGTCCATGACGACGCCCAGGGTCTTTTCGCCGTTCATCGCTTGAAGCCGGTCCCATTTCTGCGGCTGGGTGGCGCGCAGCCAGGCCTCCAAATCCTCGGGATACATGGCCCGGTCCGCGTCATAGGCATCAGACGTGCCGACCAGCCAGCCAGCGGCGGCGAGCTTCTGGACAATGTAGGACTCGAGGTGCTTCTCGTGATGCAGGTCGCTCATTCCGTCACCTCCGTACCGCCGGCCTGCGCCTGCTGCCACTCGTGATAATTCAGCTTCGAACCCCGGACCTTCCACTCAAGCCGCCCGTTACTATTCCGGTCCAGCACGACAGCCGCCGCAGCCGAGGGGCTGCTGAACGGCCAAGGCCTCGCGAAACGCATCCTGTCCTCCGCGTGCGGGATCAGGACGCCCTCGGCGATCATCTTGTCCTTCAGCCCGCCGTAGCTCTGCTGAACATATCCGGTCCCGATCAGGGCCTCGGAGCCTTCCAGCACCACGAACTCCCCGTCCTCCTCGACCGCCGTCGCCTGAACGCCGCTCTTGTGACGGATCTCGAAATGGACCTCTTCGGCGGTCCGGTCTTCGGCGGGTTTCGCGACCTGCGTCACGGCACGCGGCTGGGGCTTGAGCATATCGAGCCCGATGACCGGTAAAATGATCCGAAGGTTCGACAGGAACTGTTCCATGTTCGCGACATCGGCCTCGGGCAGGCGCCGGCGGTCTGTGTCGGGATGAGTGCCGTTGTCCAGCGTGACCCGGCCCGCCTGTGCGGCAACGCGGATCAGACGGGCCTCGAGATATTCGGCATGTCCCTTCGAAAGGTCGTCGTCGCTGGTGGTGACCGTGATCGCGGTTTCCCAGAAGTCGCGCTTCTTCGCGCTCTGTTCGATCCGTTCGGACACGGAGTTTCCGGACCCGATATAGACCCGGGTCACGCCGGGCTTGTCCGGGTCCGGCCCGGACAGGATGTAGACCCCGGTCCGATCCACCTCGGATCGGGCGGTCAGGTCGCCGAAGGCTGAGGCGCCGCTGACGAACAACAGGCCGGTCCAGCCGTGGATCGTCGCCTTGCGCAGGCCCGTGGGTTTCCCGTCGACGAGGAAAAGCTGGATGGTCCGCCCGAAGGTTTCGCCTGTGGTCATGCCGACGCCTCTTTCGGAAGTCTTGCCAGCTTTGATGGGGCAGCAATCGGCATCTTCATACCTTCCATACTGCTCTGGCGCGCCAATCCGCTGGAAACCCCATGCTGGCAGGATCGGCCAACGGGCAGCCGTCAATCAGGGCAACAAGACGCTTTTTCCATTCGTTGCCCGGTGCGATCAGGGCCAAAAGATAATCGAGCATCACCAGAGTGTTGTGCAGATAGCGCGGATCGGCATCCCGCATGGCGACGGGCAGCTTGGCGGGGTATTTCGGAACCGTCATCTTCACCGTGAAGCGCTTGTTCCAAAGCCTGCCATGGTGGGCGCAGATGTTGCGGACATGGCTGATATGATGGGCGAAAGACGTGACCACCTTTTCGTCCTGCGCGAAAAGGGCTGCGATGGCGTTTCTATCGCTGCGCAGTTTCAGGTCGCTGTAAAATTTCGACAGCAAACCGAACGACATGACCTCTGCCGCCATCCAGACCGGCGGCAGCTTTGGCGAGGTGTATTTGTCGCGATAGTGGGTCGCGAACGTATCGCGCGAGCGGTGGAATTCCTTGTTCAACTCGGCAACGGCAGAGGCATGACGCCCGATGTGGGCATAGTGACCCTGTTCGAGATATCCATGGGGGCCATGGCTCATGGCCATGTGATGCGCCCATTGCGCGCGCAAGGCCACTTCGACCCGCTCGATGGCGTCCAGTACCAAGAGCCGCAGTTCGCGGTCGAAGATGTAGAGGGTCAGCACATCCTCGAAGGTTGTCCCGTCACGGAAGGCGTGATCGCCGTTGTTCGCGGCGGGCACCTCGAAGGGCAGCCAGTAGGCCCGCAGCCTATAGTAGGAGATGAAGTTCAGGTAGTGCTGTGCCTGGGCTTCGTCCCCGACAATCATGCCGCGGCGCTTGAGCAGTTCGACCTGATCCGGGACAGAAACGGCGGGCTTTTCAAACTTCATGCGGCACTCCTGTGCCGCGAAAGCGATACCCTGAAAACAAGTAACCCGCCGGGGTGCGCAGTGCGAAACCGAGGCTCCGTCCGAGGCGTGGCGGGTCTTGTTGAGACAGTAGATAGGGCAGGAATCCTACCAAAGCAATAAGAAACCGACCGGTCCGCGCAAAAAGTCATGCCGCCGCCCTCACGTCGATCTTGCCGGTCACGGCAGCAGTGATCAGGGCAGCACGCTTCTCGCGAAGTAGGTCGATGCTGCGCTCGGTCAGGGCGATCAGGTTCTTCATTCGTGCCGTTGCACGTTCGATCCGATCAACGATTTCAAGCTGCTCCTCGCGAGGGGGCACGGGGAGTTTCACGGGCGCGAACCGCACAAAACGAAACCTCGGGGCTCTTTCACGAACAGATGGGCACAGAACATAGATGTAGTTTCGCCGCGCCATGCACCTGAGCAGGTAGGCGTAGTATTCGGGGACGGCCTCATCGGAGCGAGGTTTGCACACCGCATACTCGCCGGTCGCTTTTCCGTCGTCTTCGGAAACCCCAATCGCGCCGGCGAAGGCATCCATAGTATGAATGACCAAATCGCCCTTTAGTATTCTTTGGTATCCGACTTCCTTCTCGGCGAAGGTGTAGCCCTCTGTTCGCCGCTTGCTCCTGAGGCAGACCTGCCCATCGCGGAACGCGGTGATGATTTCATCGTTTGGACCCACCGGGCGCGCCATTTCTTCGAAGAGATGCTTGCCCTTTCGCACGGTCCAGCCTTCCGGAATCCGAGGTGCCCACGGTATATCGACGTCCTTGAGGACGCGTCGGCTGTCGTCGCGGCCGGTAACGCACGAGTCCGAAAAGCCGAGTATCTTTTCCTTCAGCAGCGCGATGAACCGGGTCTTCTTCTCGATCAGGCCGTCAATCTGGCCGGTTTCCTGGTCTAGAAAGCGGGCGATGGCGGCTTGTTCTTCCAAGGGGGGCAGCGCGACTGGGATCTGCTTAATTTCCTCCCAACCAATCGCCCTTCGATGATCCAAGATTCCAGTGCCAAACGACTGCGCATAGGTCTGATAGTGCCTATTGGAAAGGATATAATTTACAAACGCATGCTCAGCCGTTTCAGGTCGGTTTCTCATAATAACGTATACAGGGCTGCAAACACCATTATAAGGTGAAATACCGTAAGAACCGATTGCATAGTTCATACTGTTCAGCACAAAGTCACCAATCTCGACGACTTTACACTTGGACAAGTCCTCAGGCTTCTTGTTCCCAACATCGCCTTTGTCTTCGTAAAGGATGATCCCACGATTTGCCATCAACGACAGATAATTTGTTGAGGCGGTTCCGACGTTTCTTACTTTCTTTTCGTAGAGAAATGCTGCGCCCCGATTGACCGTCCAATGAGATGGCATTTTCCCGAGGAATGAATTTCCGGTATCCACCATAGTCTTGTAGCGCGCGGGCATCAGTCCGTCACCTCCGCCAGCACCGCAGCGATTTCCGCCTCGACCGCCTTCAGCTCGGCGTCGATCTCTTCAAGATCGCGGGGCGGCTGGTATTCATAGAAGTAGCGGTTGAAGTTGATCTCATACCCCACGATGCCGACCTGGCCGTCGTAATCGTCCCGGAATGTCTCATCGACATAGGCGTCTGGCGCATGGGGCAGCACCTCCTGCGCCATGTAGTCCCGGATGTCGGTCCCGAGGGGGATGTTCTCGAAATCCGTCAGGGCGTCATCGGGGATGATCTCACCCTTCTTGTCGCGCACCGGATCGAGTTCCGTGTCGCGCACGCCGAAAGATTTCTGGAACGCCTTGATGAGGGCGGCGTTCACCTTGCCCAGCCCCGCATCGCGTTTGGCCGCGTTCTTGACCCAGGCCTCGAACCGCTGCCAGCCATGCGCCTCGCCCATGTCCGCCTCGAAGAGCGCAGTCCATGCGGTCTGCACTTCGGGCGCGAGCTTGCCCCATGCGGTTTCATCCGCCAGCGCCGCCAGCCCTTCGGCCGAGATCACGATCTTCTTGCGCAGCGGGCGCAGGACCTTCACTCGGCGGTAGCCGAAGTCGCGGCTGTCGAACAGGCGGCTCTCCTTCGTCTCGGCGAAGTCGGCATACATCTGGACGATCTGGCGGATCTGGCCGTCCCCGACCTTCCGGCGCTTGTTGCCCTCGCTCTTGCGCATCGGCTCATAGAGTGCGGTGGCGTCGATCAGCTGGACCTTGCCCTTTCGGGCGGCCGGCTTCTTGTTGGACAGGAGCCAGATGTAGGTGCCGATCCCGGTGCGGAAGAAGATCTCGGTCGGAAGCGCGATGATCGCCTCGACCACGTCCTCCTCCAGCAGGTAACGACGGATCTCGGATTCCCCTTGCCCCGCGTTCCCGTTGAAGAGGGGCGAGCCGGAGAGGACGATGGCCGCCCGCCCGCCGCCACGTTCCGGCGCCTCCAGCTTGCTAAGGAGGTGAAGCAGAAATAGCATCGACCCGTCGCTGACGCGCGGCAGCTTGGGGCCGAAGCGGCCCTCGAACCCCTTCTCCTGATGCTCCCGGACCACGGCGGCCTGGTCCATCTCCCATTTCTTACCGAAGGGCGGGTTCGAGACGCAGTAATGGAACCGCTCATCCGCGAGCTTGTCGTCGGACAGGGTGCTGCCGAGCTTGATGTTCTTCGACAGGTCGCGGCCGGGATCGGACTCGACGGTCTTGAGCAACATCGAGGCGAGGCAGACGGCGTGGGTCTCCGGTTCCAGCTCCTGCCCGTAGGGCACGATGACCGGGGCAACCGAATATCGGTCGCGCAGCGCGTTCACGTGCTCCATGCCGTCCGACAGGAAGCCGCCGGTGCCGCAGGTGGGGTCATAGAGGGTCCGGATCAGGCCGGGATTGTCGATGAACATCTGGTCGTCCGGGTCGAGCAGCAGCTCGATGGCCAGATGGACGACGTCGCGCGGCGTCATGAAGTCTTCAGCCGCCTCGTTCACCTCGGCGCCGAAGCGCCGGATCAGGTGCTCATAGACGTTGGACATGACCCGTTCCGGAACCGCGTCGGGGTGCAGATCAATGGCGGCGAAGTTCTGACAGATCTTGTAGAGGACCCCGGCCTTGTCCATCCGGGCCAGCGTGTTCGCGAAGTCGAACTGTTCGAAGATGACCCGCGCGTTGTCCGAGAAGGAGGCGATGTAGTCCTCGAGGTTCTGACGGGTCCGGGTCGCGCCGAGACTGCGCAGGTCGTAATTCGAGGTGTTGTAGAACGGGTAGCCGGTCTGGGTGCGCAGAATGACGTCCAGGTCGATCCCGCTGTCCTTCATGGTCTTGACGGTCTCGCGCACCTGGTCCCGGGTCGGTTCCAGCACGCATTCCAGACGGCGCAGCAGGGTGAAGGGCAGGATGATCTTGCCGAAGTCGACGTGCTTGAAGTTTCCCCAGAGGTCATCCGCGTTCTTCCAGATGAAATCCGCGAGAGAGGTGTTTTTCGTCTGGGTATTCATCTATTCGACCTTATCATCAATCTACTGACCTCCCGGCAGAACCTTATCCCCTAAATAAGGTACGAGCCGCCGTGACGGAATCGCCCATAGGATGATTCCTGTGGAAAAACCGCCCGGCTTCCGAATGCTCGATACTGGCAAACCAAAATCGAACGGCCGGATTTGCCCCTGCGAAAGGCTTTACGCCCCAAGCGCCGCCATCACCTCGTCGCGATTGACCAGCACGATCTGCTGGTCCCGCGGCGCCCGCGCGTCGGGATCGGTATCGAGCCCCAGCCGCTTGAGCGCGTAGTGGAGCAGCGCCCGGCGCACCGGGATCCGCGCCACGCCCTCCTCCATCGCGTAATCCATCTCGAAGACCCGGGTCTGCGCCTCGGAAAGCCCCGGATGCGGCGCGATCACCAGCTCGATCTTCTCCTGCCAGGCCCGGTCGTCCGCGGAGGCACTTTCCGTAAGCCCGCTGTCCCGGGCCTCCAGGATCCGTGAAAGCAGGAAATCCTTCAACACGCCGTCCCGCCGGCAGAAGGCCCGCGCATGCCAGCGGAACCCATCGAAGGCCAGGGCGTGGGGCTCGATGACCTGCGCGCCCGACTCCGGGCGCGACATCGACTGGTAGACGACCTCCAGTGCCAGCCCGCTCGTGATCCCGCGCCGTGATGCAGGCGCTCGATGCGGTCAATGCCCGGTTCAGCAAGAAGACCATGGTCCTTGGATCCGAAGGGACAGGGCGGGGCGATGCGGGGGGACTATCGCAGTCCGCGATACACCACGCGGATCGCTCGCGCGTCAGCACCTAACGCGCGGGCCCGGTGGCGTTATTGAACGACATTTCCTCGCACGCCCGGCCGGTCCGCATCTTCCCGGAAACGCGTGAACATGCGCCGCGGCCGACACGGCCCATCCTGCGCGCCGCCTCCGCGAGAACCGGCCGCGTTTTCCACAGAAACCTGCAGATCCCTGCCGCTTTTCGACCCCGCCCCGCTCGGGATTTTCGGGGTGGTGTCATAGGTTTTCCATACAACCCCGGGCGAAGTCAGCCCGGCTAAAACAAGGAGACCTGACCATGCGCACCATGACCGAACCGTTCGCAGCCTCGAACACCCCCAAGCGCTCCAGGGTGATCAAGTTCCGCACCACGCCCGCGGAGGAGGCAGAGTTGCAGCGCCGGGCGCAGGAACACGGTTACGCCCAGCTTGCGGAGTTCATCCGCACGCGCCTGTTGTCCGCGCAGGTGTCGCACGACATACGGCTGGCCCGCGATATCGCCCGGGTCGGCGAACTGCTGAACGCGGTCCTGCACCACGCCCAGGCCACGGACAGCCCGATCCCCCGGGAGCGGATCGAGCGGTTGCTGGATGCCGCCGAACAGTTGTTTCTGGCCCATTTGCCGGCGGGATCGGAGCGGGGCTGATGCGGCCGCACCTGCAATTTCACCGGACGGCCGAATGCCTGGCAAGCTACGACATGCGGCCCGGCCATGAGCTGCTGGGCGGCACGGTGCCCGTGTCCAGCCCGACCCGGGCGCGCCGGTTCTTCCAGCGCTTTTCCGATCCCGACCGGGACGGGTTCGTCCACGTCACCCTGTCGGCGCCGGAAGGGCTCTGGCTCTCCCGGCCCCAATGGCTGGCCGTATTCCGCTTCGCGCTCGGCCGGCACGGGCTGCCGCCCGACATGGCGCCCTGGATCCTCGTGCGTCACGCCGATGCGGCCTGCGATCACGCCCATGGCTTCGCCGCGTTGAGAACCTTCCTCGGCTTTCCCTTGCGCCCCATCACCAGCCCCGCCCATACCGATACGACCCACCGGGGGCTGGCCCGGCGGCTGGGCCTTGAAGAGCCGTATTACAGCCGCGGCCGGCCCGTCCGCCTGTCCGGCCATGCGCCCGCGCGGCGCCTATCGGCGCATGTCCATGCCCCGCCCCTGGCCCGGGACCTGAACGCGGCCTTCGCGCGGCGGCCCACGGACGTGCCCGGGCTGAACACCGCGCTGGAGGCGGTCGGCAGCCCGATAAGGGTCGAGGTCGAGACCACCGGCCATGGCACCCCTAGCTTTGTCTGCCGGCACGCGGGCACGCTGTCCTTGCGCCTCTCCGCCCTGGGCCATGATTTCGAACCGGCCCGCATGCGCGCCCGCTTCGCCCATGCCGCGGCCCTGCGCCGGGCGGACCCGGTGCTGGCCGCCGGCCTCATGCTGCACACCCTGTCCGGACGACCCGAACAGGCCGCTTTTCCCATGACACAGGAGACATTCCATGATCCAGCCCCAGCCCACGCCTCTGGCCTTGCCGGACCCGGAAAAGGTGCTGATGAGCACGCTGGAGGACACGCGCAAGGACGTGCAGGCCCTGCACCCCTTGCTGGACCTCTTGCAGAACCCGGAAACGACAGAGGGCTCCGCCGCGGCCCGGCTCATCAAGACAATCCTGGAGATGCGGAACATGCAGGAGCGGCAGGCCCACGCGCTCGGGGCGGTGCAGGAGAATCTGGACGCCGTTTCGCAAGACGTGGCAGCCCTGCGCGCGCTGCTGGAGGGGCCAGCGGAGACCGGCTGAGCCTTGGCGCCTGGATCGGGCGGGTGTTGAAAGCGGCCCGGCAAAGCGCGGATCGGTTCCGCCAACGCATCCACGCGTCGGCGCGCCGGATCGACCTGGTCTTCGCGGATGGCAGCGCGGCGCGGGCCACCCCCGATCGCATCCTCCTGGGCCGTCCTTCCCGGACCGGGACGTCGGGCACGGCCGAGGTGTTCGCGCAGGCCTTTTGTGCGCGCTCCGACCACCTGCCGGCCCCGCCCGACCCGTTCAACCCGCCCGCGCCGGGCATGCTGCTGTCCGGACGGGCGGCGGTGCTGCGCCGCGCGGCGCGGGCGCGCGCGGATCGGCAGGCCATTCTCAGCCTTGATCTGGACCCACCGGAAAAGCTGCGGGGACAGCTGGCCGCGGCCACGGACCTGCCCTGCGATCGCGTTCCGGTCCTGGGGTTGGAGGATCCGATCCCGGACAGCGCGCGCCCGGTCCTGATCCTTGGCCCCGCAGCCCTGGCGGCCTTCCGGGAAGACCCGGCCGCCTGGCGGGATCGCCTCGGCACGCTGCAGGCCGCACATCCCGATCTGCCCTGCCTCGGACCGGACAACCACCCTGCCCCGCCTGGTCGCCAAGCTGGCCCGGAATGCGGCCCGCGTCGATCCGGAGGCAGAGCCGGAAGCGGGAGGGCCGGAAATGGGGTGAGGGGATTGGGGCGGAATGGCAGCGGCGCAACGGGTAGGCTCCGCGCTCTGTCCTGGAATTCCGAAAGGACACCGTCGCCGACCACCGGCAGACACATCAACACCACCTGACCGGAAAAACTCCAGTGTACTCTCCATGGAGAAACTCCATTCCTGTTCCGAAGCAGGAATGGCATCGCAGACCCCGGAGATCAGGAACAGGTGGGTGCAAGACAACGCTTACGAAAGAGCCGACCCGTAGGCCGGAATTTTATGTCATTGCAATCGAGAACCGCGCCTCTGCGCCGCCCAGGCGTGAGAATGCCCGCTGGCGGCAGGTGAAGACGATGATCTGCTGGTCGCCGGCGACGCGGTGCAGCGCGGTGAACATCCGTTCGATCCGGTCGTCGTCGGAATGGATCAGCGCGTCGTCAAGGATCACCGGCACGCTCTGGCCGGTGCGGGAAAAGAGCCGGGCGAAGGCCAGGCGGGTCAGGATCGCGATCTGTTCCGCGGTGCCGCCCGAGAGGATCTCGAGGTCTTCCTCCTGCCCCTGCCGGGTCAGCGCGACGGGCAAGAGGGTGGCATCGTCCAGCCGGATATCGGCCTCGTCATGCAGAAGCGACAGGAGCGGCAGAAGCTCGGCCTTCACCGGCTCGAAATAGGCGTCGCGGGCGGCGTGGCGGGCGGCGGTCAGGGCCTCTTCCAGCTTTTGCAGGGCGGCGGCCTCGCGGGCGTAGCGCCGGGCGCGGGTCTCGGCCGTGGCCAGTTGCCCTTCGATCTCGGCCAGGCGTTCCTCGATCCCGTCCTCGGCGCGGGCGCGGATCGTGCCGTCGAGGCCGTGGATCTGTTCGGACAGGGTGCGCATCCGGTCTGCGGCGGCCTTCACCGCGCCCTCGGTGCGGGCCAGTTCCGCGCGCAGGGTGTCCATGTCGGGGGCCTCGGTGGCCAGCGCGTCGCGGGCGGCGGTGGCCTTGTCCCGCTTTTCCGTGGCCTGGCGTAGCCGGTCTGTTGCCTGCGCGGTCTGCTCGGCGTGTTCGGCCTCGGGTCCGCGCGCCGTGCGGGCGGCCTCATAGGCCTCGCGCGCCTGGCCGTGCGCGGTCTGGGCGGCGGACAGGGCCATGTCGGCCCGGGCCAGCGCCTTGCGCGCAGTATCGAGGGTAGCGCGGGCCCGGGTCTCGGCGGTCTCGGCCTCCTCCAACTGCCGGGCGAGCGCGTCGGGGTCTCCGGCCTCTTCCGCCTGCTCGGCCCCGGCACTCAGGGCCAGGGCGGCCACGGTTTCGCGCAGCTTGTCCATCCCCTCGGGGGCGAGGCTTGCCAGCAGTTGCGTGGCCTGCGCGGCGGCGGCCTCGGCCTTTTGCCGCGCGGCATGGGCGGCCCGGGCCTCGGCCAGCGTCGTCACGCCGGCCGCCTCCAGCACGTTGCGCAAGGCGTGCTCCGCCGCTTCACACGCCGCGCGGGCGGCCTCGGCGGTGTCGCGGCCGCCGGTGTCGATCTCCAGCGCGCCGAGGCCCGGCAAATCCAGCCGGGCGCGGTCCTGCAGCGGGCGGGCCGTGCCCTCGGGCAGATCCTCGCCGTCCAGCTTGATCCGCAGATCGCCGGAATAGCGGGGTGTGATGGTCACGGCCAGCGCATCCCGGCGGGCCTGCGCCGCACTCAGCTTTCGATTGAGGTCGTCGAGCGTGGCCAGCGTGGCTTCATCGACGGGTGCGGCCTCGACCTGCGCACGCGCCTCCGCCAAGTGCTTGCCCTGCGCCTCGGCCTTCTCCAGCCGCGCCTGCATCTCGCCCAGGCGCTCGACGGCCATCCGGGCCAGCGCGGCCCGCTGCGCCCGGCCATGGGCGGCTCGCGCCGCCTTGACCCGGGCCTCGGCGCCGCTCAGGGCCTGTGCTGCCGTGGCCTCCTCGGTCACGCGGGCGGCATGGACCTCCTGCGCCTCCCGTTCCGCCTCGGCCGCCGCCGCAACCGCCGCCTGCGCCTCGGTCAGGGCCGTTTCCAACCCTTGCAACTCCTTGACCGCCGATGCGGCCGCCGCGTGTTCCAGCCCGGCGATCGTGACCTCGCGCTCTGCGGATTCGAGCCGCGCGGCATGGGCTTCGGCCGCCTGCATCGCCTCGCGCGCGCCCTTCAGGGCGCTGTCCCGCGCCGCGCGTTCGTCGGGATCGTCCAGCCGCGCGCGCTCGGCCTCGGCGCGGCGGCGCTCTTCCAGCGCCCCCGACAGTTCCGCAACCTGGGCGGCCAGCGTGTCCCGGGTCGCGGAGAGGTGCGCCACCTCGTCCTCGGCGCGTTTCCAGGGGCCGCCGGCCCTGGCCTTACCGGTCGCGGTGGCGATCTCGGCCAGTTCCGCCCGGCAGGCGGCCAGAACGTGGTCCATCCGCCGCCCGCCAGTCATCAGGTCGATCTCTCCGGCCAGCGTCGACATCAGGTCGCGTCGGGCGGCCAGCGCGTTTTCCCGCTCGCGCTTCTCGGCGGTCGAGGTGCCGTCCGGCTCCAGCGCGGTCACGCCCTGGCGCACCCACAAGAGCCCTGCCGGGCCACCCAGCCCGCCCCGGATCAGCCGGTCGATCCAGGCCTCGGCCTCGTCATCCTGGGCCAGCAGGCGGCCCGTGGCACAGTCTGTCACCTTCGCCGATTTCCGCGACAGCCAGGTCTTTTCCAGCCGGAACCGGCCCTCGCCGGTCTCGATCTCGGCGGCCACGGTGACCGCGCCCCCGGAATGCGGGCGCAGCGATTTCACCTCGCGGTTCTGGCTGGAATAGGGCTGGAAGAACAGCGCATGCAGCGCGTCGAAGAAGGTCGACTTGCCGCTTTCATTCGGGGCCGAGAACACCGTGATCCCGTCGCCGATTTCGTCAAGCGCTGCGGTCTGCCCGGCAAAACGGCGGACATTGGTGAGCTGGAGGGCGCGAAGTTTCATGCGACCTCCGATGCCAGGGCGTAAAGCCGGGCCAGCGCCGCGGCGGCGATCTCGCGATCCGCTTCCGACAGGGCGGGGCTCTGCGCCTCGTCCCACAGCGCCTCGGCCGCGCGGCGCAGGGCGCCTGCGCGGTCGATTTCATCCAGATCGGTCACGTCGTGATGGATGGAAAGGCCGCCGAGCTCCGCCTCGAACCAGGCGAAGTCCTCGCGCACCGCGCGGGCGCCCGTTTCCAGCAGGGTGCGTTCGGCCAGCGTCAGCCGCCCCTGGGGCCGCAGGCGGAACAGCGTCTTGCGCCGGGCCTCGGGCGGCGGCAGAAGCCCGGCCAACCGCGCCTCGACATCCTCGCCGGGCAACAGGTCCGGGCGCGTGGTCACCCACGCATAATCCCCGGTCGGAACCGGCACCACCTCTGGCGCGGCGCCCGGACCCGCTAGCGTGACAGCCAGCGCCGCGGCGGGCGCGTCATGCTTGAAGCTGTCAGCCTCGGGCGTGCCGGAATACCAGCTCCGCGCGCCGATCGGCATCTGCCCGTGCCAGTCGCCCAGGGCCAGGTAGTCCAGCCCCGAGCGCGCGGCCCGGTCGGGCGGGATCAGGGCGGCGTCGCCCTCCTCGCAGAACTCGGTCACCGCCCCGTGGGCCAGGCCGATGCGCAAGGCCCCCTCTGGCGTGGCCTGGTCCAGCACGCTGGTCAGGTCGCGCCCGGGCCGCCGCGCGGTGCATGGCGCGGGCAGGATTGCGGCGGGACCGATCCTGATCGGCGTGGGATCGAGCGCGACGCGCACATTGTCCGGCTGCGCCTCGGCCACCCGCCGCCACAGGTCCAGCGCGGCCAGCGAGTCGTGATTGCCCGGCAGGATCACCCAGGTCAGATCGCTGGCCTCGGCCATCGCCTGCAGCGCCTGGCGGATCGTGGCGGGCGCCGGGGTTTCCGCGTCGAACGTGTCGCCGGCCAGCAGGATCACCCCCGCGCCATGGGCCCGCGCGGCCCCGGCCAGCCGCCCCAGCGCCGCGTAGCGCGCCGCGCGCAACAGCGCCGGCAGGTCGCCGTCGAACCGGCCGAACGGCTTGCCCAGGTGCAGGTCGGAACTGTGCAGAAAACGGAACACGCGTCGAACTCCTTTACAAACCCTGACGCACACCCGGCCACCGCAATGCAAGCCCAGGCGGTTTGCGGGGTGCACGACTCGCCCATCGGCAAGTCTGATCCTTGCCTATCGCATCACGGTGTCAAACCCTGTCATGGGCGGCGCCGTCACGTCATTCGGCCAGGACGGGCCCGGTCGCGGGCGCAACCACCCAAGCCTTACGGCAGGGCCGGAAAATCCGACCGGCGATGACGTTCCACCAGCGCGCGCAGACCCTCCGGTTCCAGCACCTCGACCCCGTCGCCCCATTGATAGAGATGCCAGGCCATTTCCAGCCAACCGCAGGCTTGGAACCGCACGGTCAGCGATCCGTCCGGTTCCTCGGTCAGGTGCTGGTCGGGGTGAAAGACGAATTCCCGCGCAACCGGGGCGGCCCACGGGGCGAAGCGCCAGGCGACGGGGCCGTATTCGCCCGCGGCATGGAAAGAGCCGAAGGCGCGGGCGGCGTGGGCCTCCAGGTCGAAATCGGGGTCGCGGGCGAAGGACTGCGCCATCAGCCGCGCGCCCTGCATCCGGTCCAGCCGGAAATGCCGGAACCGGCCGTCGCCGCCCGTCTCCCTTGCGACCAGGTAGCGCCGCGTGCCCAAGAGCAGGCCGTAGGGCTCGACCAACCGCTCGCGGGGGGCGTTGTCGCGGCTGCCCAGGTAGCTGATCGTCAACATGAACGGGGCCTTCAGCGCCTCTGCGATGGTGGCCAGCAGGCGCGGGTCGCTGCGCACCCGCGGCCCGGGGCGCGAGGCGAAGCCATGCGCCTCCAGCACCGCCTCGGCGTCGGCCTCGGCCCGGCGCGCATGGGGCCCGGGCATCGCGGCCAGCAGCCGGTCGCGCAAGGATTTCAAGGCCTTCACATCCGTCGATGCGCCCTCACGCTCGGCCCGCCGGATGCTCATCTCCAGTGCGGCCAGTTCGCTGTCGCGGATGCCCTGCGTCAGCATCAGCCGCGCATCCGTGCCCCGGAGCCGCCAGTATTTCCGCCGCATCTCGTCGGTGCTGGTCTCGGTCGCGGGAAACAGACCCTCCAGCGCCTTCGTCATCCGCTGCGCGGTGCGCCGGTCGACGCCGAATTCCTCCTCGATCTCGGCCAGCGCGACACCCCGGTGCCGGGCGGCAGCCATTTCAGCGAGGCGAAGCAGATCGGAGGCCTTTGCGAAGGACATGGGTACACCGTGACAGGAACTGACGTGGCCAAAGGCTAAGCCCGATAACGCGGCCTGTCGATGCGATTCCAACCCTCGTCATGCGTAATGAGTGCCAGGGTGAAAAGGGGACGCGGGGTATCGGCAGGTCGCACCGGGAACCCTTTCCCTGCCGCTCACCCCTGCCCGGCAGTTGCCAGGGCCAACCCGTCGATCACCGCCGTGAAGGCGTCGGACCGATCGATACGGGCCGCGGGGCAGACGGCGCGGACTTCTTCGGCGACCAGGGACATCAGGCTGGAGCCGCCGACCAGCACCACCGCCCCGATCCCGGCCGGGGGCACGCGGGCGAGGACAAGGGTGTCGTAGATCGCCGCGCGCAGCTTCTCACGGGCCGGGGCGAGGGCGGCGTTCAGCATGCCGGGGGTGACCGGGGTGCACAGGCCGGGTTCCACGATCCCGAGGTCGATGCAGGCCCCGGGTTCGGCCCCGTTGGCCGCGATCTTGCCCCGCTCGACGGCGAAGGCCAGATCATGGCCGAGGCGGTGTTCGATCACCGCCGCCAGCCGTTCCAGGGGCACGGGGTCGACCGCATGGCGCAGCAGGTCCGCCACCGCGCGCTCGGTGTCCCGGGAATAGAGAAAGGGGATCATCGCCCAGGTCGAGAGATCGGCGTAAAGCGCCCGGGGCACCGGCAGCAGGCCGTCGCCCAGGGTGCGCCGCAACTGTCCGCCAAGGCCCAGCAGGGGCATGACCCGGGCCATGGACAGGGCCTGGTCGAAATCCGTGCCGCCCAGCCGGATCCCGTGGCTGGCGACGATTTCCACCCCCGCCGCACCGCTCCGCACCACCGAGAAATCCGAGGTGCCGCCGCCGATATCGACGATCAGCCGGGTTTCGGCGTGCGGGGCATACCCGCCGGTGGCAAGGGCCGCCGCCTCGGGTTCGGCCAGGAAGGCCACATCGTCGAAGCCCGCGGCACGGTAACAGGCGCGCAGATCGGCCTCGGCCTGGGAATCGCGCGCGGCATCGCCGGAATGGAAATGCACCGGCCGACCGGACAGAACCCGGGAAAACCGGGTGCCCGCGGCGGCCTCGGCGCGGGTCTTCACCTCGGCCAGCAGCGCGGTGACGATCCCGGCGAGCGCCCGCCGCCGCCCCGCGACCCGGCGCTCTTCATGGAAGAGCGACGTGCCCAGGACACTTTTCAACGCGCGCATGTAGCGCCCGTCCTCGCCGCCGGTCAGCGCGGCATCGGCGGCCCGGCCGATCTGCATGGGACCGCCATCCGAGGGCAGAAACACCGCCGTGGGCAGGGTGTCGGCGCCCGCCTCGATCGGCAGGCGCTGGACCTTGCCCTCGACGAGAAGGGCCGCGGCGGAATTCGAGGTGCCGAAATCCAGAGCAAGCGTGGGCGCGGTTATGGCTCATGTCCTTGTAAGGGCCGGGAGGGTCGTCTATCTCACAAGATAACATCTATAGCGTCCTAGATAATAACGGACGGAGAGTGTGAATTCGCTGCATGGGCGAAGCGGCTCGCCACGATCCGAAAGAGCTGCCATTCCATTGCGCCCGCGGGCGGCGGTCGATTCGATCTTTCACCATAGATCCGTTGCGTCTTGTCCGAGCGGCCGCAATGCGCAGAGAGTGCGCTGCGATACAAGGGATAGGCCTCGAAGTCCTTGTTCTGATTCTGCTGCGCCGCCCGCCGGAGGAGACACTCGCTGCGCCTGCAGAGTCGTTGTGGCAAATCAGCGGTTTGCCCAAATGTCATGAGGCGATAACATCCGTCCGATCAGACTGCAAGATCGGTGGACTGTCTATCCCTCTGCCCTTTGTGTTTCAGCAATTTCTTCTCGGGGAATTTTGTCATGTGGTGAAAGAAGTGAACGTTTCCGGATTTACACCAAAGCCCCAGAAAGCCGCAGAACACCATGAATGCCACGGTAGAACTATTCCTTGAAAAAACTGGAACGCCCGTTGAGACGGTGGTCCTATTCTGCGCCGGCTTGCTGAAGGCCGATGGAACGCCTGGCATCGTTGTCATCTTGCTTCTGGCAGCACTCCTCGCTTTGATGTCGGTCGGTGTACGCCGAATGCGGGCGCAAGCTGTGCTTTTGCACCGTTTCGGTTCCCGGATTGCAGCGCTTTCGGCAGAGGATATTGCGCAAGGCGGGATCGGGCAGATTGGATCCGACCTCCGGGAGATTGCTGCGGGGGAGGCAGGCGAGACTCTTCGCGAGGCTTGGGACGAATTTGGCGAGACCTTGATCGTCGATGATCGAGCCGAACCGCCGGTGATGCGCAACACCG
This sequence comes from Rhodovulum marinum, assembly GCF_004343075.1. Taxonomy (GTDB): domain Bacteria; phylum Pseudomonadota; class Alphaproteobacteria; order Rhodobacterales; family Rhodobacteraceae; genus Rhodovulum; species Rhodovulum marinum. The sequence continues at coordinate 46,350 of NZ_SLXP01000017.1, read as the reverse complement.
TACGTCCGTCCACCTTCTTCAATATTGACGACTTGGGCTACGGCCCAGGCTTCCTGAGGATCATGCCTGGCATGTTCGTCTCGATCGGCCTCGCACTGACCTTCCTTGGCCTCATTGCTGCGCTGCATGAGATGGCTGACCGCCAGATCACCTCGGCCACCATGCAGGATCTGCTCAAGATTGCTTCGGCCAAGTTCATCATGTCGCTGACGGGCTTGGTTTGCTCGATTATCCTCACGATCCAAATTCGGCGCAGGATGGGGCAGATCGAAGCCTCGTTACACCGGCTTGTACGCCTGCTGGAGGAACGTCTGACCTTCGCAAGCTTGGAGCAGATCGCGCTTGAACAACTAAAGGCCCAGATCGAGGCGAAGGAAGCCAATCGCAAGCTTGGCTTCGAGTTGGTTGCCGAACTGGGACGGCCCTTGCGGGAAGAGGTGCCGCTGGCGATTACAACCTCGATCACGGAAGCGATGCAGCCAATTCTGGAAAAGGTGGCCTCGCAAGGCACGTCGAGCGTCAGCAACATGGCTGCCGACCTTTCCCAGCAGGTGTCGAGCGGGGTGGAACGTGCCCTGACCGTTGCCAGCGAACGCATCGCGCAGGCGGGGGATAGGATTGCGCAACTGGCCCAGAGGATGGACGAGTCCTCGGGTCGGATGGGTGCAGAGATGGATCAGGCTGTGGTGCGCGTGGCGCAGGCTGTAGACGATCTGCGGGCTGCGATGAACGCTACTGCGCAATCCACCAGTGGAACATTCACGCAGGGGGCGGAGACGCTCTTGTCGGTGATGAATGGCACGCTGGAAGGCATCCGCGAAAACACTGGGGCAGGTGCGCGGGCAATGTCCGAGGCTGCGGCCGACATCCGCGCAGCGGCAGGCTCGATGCGTGAAGAAATGGAAGGGGCAGCCCGAAAAGGCGCCGAAGCCGCTCAGGTTCGGATGCAACAGGCGGGCGCGGCTGCGGGCGATGCAATTGACGGTGCAGGACGCGTGGTGCTGGAAGCCTTCTCGGCCACCAGTGGAAAGATTACCGAGTTGACCGACGAGATGTTCGCAAAGGCGGGCGCCGAACTGCTGTCTCCGATTTCCTCCGCTTCGGCCCAGCTTGATGCCTTGGTCAAAACACTTGAGGAAAGCGCCGCAATTTCACGTTCAATGGCCGACAGCCTGCGTGCCGGCGCCCAGGCGGGCTCGGATGCGGCAGGCAAATTCCGAGATGCCGCCGACGATCTTGTCGCCGCGACTGCGCCGGTGCAGGCAACGACGGAGCGCATCGAGGGGGCCATTCGCACGCTCTCCGACAGCACGGCGTCGGTTGCAACCTCGGTCACCCGAAGCGCAGAGACCACCGCGCGCAATGCCGCCCAAACGCTTGAGGCCGCGCGGGAAACGCTGGGTGCGCAGCAGCGCGCGATCGAAAACGCGCTTGCCGGGGTCGAGGAACTGGTGCGGCGGATGCAGGGACAGGGCGACCAGCTTGATACCATCGACGACAGGCTCGGGCGGGCGTTCGAACTCTATGCCACAGAGACCGAGGGGGCGATGCAATCGATCCGGTCTCATGTCGTCGAGATGTCCAATAGTCTGAACACGGCACTGGATACCCTACGGGCAATCGTCGACCAGTTGCAGGAATTCCAGCCGCAGCAAGGGCGTAAATGATGCGCTTGGGGGTTCGCCGGCGGCGTGAGGAGGAGGAAGCGGAAACGGCATTCGTTTCGATGACAGACATGACCGTCAGCTTCCTCTTCATTGTGATGATCCTGCTTGCCTTCTTTGCCAGCCAATACAACGAAAAGGATGTGGTGCCGCGTCCGATCCATGAAACCGTGGTGCAGGAGCGGGACGAGGCGAAGAAGGAGATCGAGCGCCTGATGTTGTCGATTGCGAAACTTCAGGCGCAGATCGAGGCACTGGAGCAGCAGGTGGCAGCGCGGGACGCGGAGATCGCGAAGCGGGATGCCAAGATTGCGGATCTCGAGCGGCAACTTGCCGAAGCGCTTGAAAAACTGAGGCAGCGTGACCCCCTTGAGGCCTACAACGCCCAATCAGTCCGTGCGCGACATGACATGATCGAGCGCCTTGCTGCCGCGGTGCAGGAAGATATCATACGGGAAAAGATCGAGGGTCTGGCTGTCAGTGCGCAAGGCGATGCTCTGCGCTTTCAGGGCTCCGGGCTCTTTGCCTCGGGCCAGGGTGGTCTGAGCGGCAACAGCCTTCGGATCATCCGACTCCTGGGTGAACATCTCGAAGGCCAATTGCCGTGTTTCACCGTCGGCTCCCGGGGGGCGATCTCGGAGACCTGCAATCCCGGTCTGGTGCTGATCGAGACCGTGCAGATCGAGGGCCATACAGATGCCGACAGCTCGCAGATCTCGAACATCGATTTGTCGATGCGTCGGGCGATGTCTGCCTTCACTGCGATAGTGCCTGACGCGTCAAGGAACGATGCGCCGTCGATGCTTGCCTTTCAGAATCTGCTCGGTCAGCCCGTTCTGGCGGTCGCGGGCTATGGCGAGATGCGCCCGATCGCGGGCAACGATAGCCCCGAAGGGAAAGCCGCCAACCGCCGGATTGACCTCCGGTTCATCATGTACGTGCCACCGGGCAAGGATCTGATCCCGCGGACTGTCCGGGATATCAGCCGGATTTCTGCCGAGTTGCAGCGCCGCAGGGGGCAGCCGTGACGGAATCCCTTTCAGAAATGCTACAAGGGATGCGGACTCCGCAGATGCCCTCGGCCCCGTCCTTCGAGAAGATCGAACGCAGCATCGAGAAGGTGATCGATCGCTTCGGTACGCCACAGCAGCCGGTCGAGAACGATCCTGAGCGGTTGTTGCAGGAGATGAAGGCGCGGATCGAAAGCTGGACGTGGGAAAAGGTGCCGATGAGCTTCGTCTCGCGCGTCGGGCGGCTGGTGTTCTCCGCACCTTGGCGCGATTGTTCCGACTGGGACCTAATCCGGGAATTCCTGATCGACGAATTGGCCGTCTCCATCCGGCCCGGTTTCCTAAACCCATTTGTCCAGATCTACATTGCAACCTTCGACGGTCTCTCTTCCGCAAGTCGTCGGCTGGGGAAAGCGCTCGAAGGTGCCAGGGCGCGCCTTGGGGCGCAGTGGCGCCAGCTGGTGGCCGAGGTGCCGGAGTTCTTTGACGTCGACCAGGCGCCCAAGGCGCTTGCAAAGCGGATGATGCAAATGGACGACATCTGGGTTGGGCTTCGCCGGATCGGGCTGCGCACGCCGCACGCACCTGGGTTGATTGATGCTGCACATCTGGCGTTTCTAACCGAGATCGGTCCCAGGCTGACCCAGCGCGCCGAGATCGAACGGCTGCTTTCCTGGCTGCGGCCGGCCGGGCAGCCTGCCCGCGCGACGGGAGCTGCAGAAGCGATATCGGCGCTCCTTCAGCCCTGGCAGCGCACTGCTCCGCCGAAGGACATTCAGGCACTGCTGATCGACCGGCTGACTGAGCTTTACGGCCACCCCAAGGTCAACCGTCACGCTGTATGGAACCTCGTAGATCCCGGTCTGGAACAGCTTGTGCTGCGCTGGTTGATGGGGGCCGATATCCGGTTCCTGTTCCGTGTGCTGGACGAGGTCGAGCGTGGCCACATGTGGCGCGACCGAGAGGATTTCTGGTGGCTGATGTATGAGACGGGTCGGATCGATGAGGTCTGGATCGCTTTCAACCACGACGGCTATCGCACGGCTATGGCCAAGCTTCCACCGGATGAACGCCGCTTTTCTCAGCGCTTCGGGCATCAGATCGGTGAACGCGATAAATCGCTCCTGATCATGCGGATCGGGAATAAGATCGTTGTCGAAGGCACATTCAACTTCAAGGTCCACATATTCGAAACCACGGACCGTTTCGCGCCAAAACTCTATCAGCAGAAATACGACGTCGCAGACATCCGAACCCGCCACTCGGCGCTGACGAAATCCCATCTCGGGGATTGGCAAAGCTGGGTGCGCAGGCATATCTAACCATGATCCTGACCTTTTCCCATACGCCCGACCAAATCACCCTGACCGTTGCGCAGCAGCGCGCTGGACTGCTTGACCGGCTGCGAGCGAAGAAACCGACAGACCTGACGCATTTGCCGCCTGACGAACGCAAGCTCGCGCTTGCCATTGCCGATCTGCGTGCGCTCGCCGATGAACTTGGCGACGACCTGCGGATCGAGGCCGACAGGATCCAGTTCGGGCACCGGCTGGCTGCTGCGCTCGATGGCGACACTGCCGATCGTCTGGGCCTTCCGCCGCTCACCGATCTGGTTCTGCGCACCGATGTCGAGGGGATCGTGGGAGAGCCAGAGTTCCGACTTCGGTTGGAGTGGTTGCGGGCCGGAGTGCGCAAGTTACCGCGCCGGACCGGGGCGATCCTTGAGACGGATCGCGGGGTACAGCGAATCCCGCTCTGGATGATGGAAGCGCTGGACGTGGCCGAGGCGCATCGGCCGGGGGAGGGTGATGCCGCCGACTGGGAGGCATTGGCGCGGTTTCGGCGCGCACTCGATCCCGGCGTGACCGAGGCCGGTGCAGGTCGGGCCGCGCGGCTCTCGCTCACCGATTTCCTGTCGGGACTTGAAGTCGGGCTGGCGGATCGGTTCTCGATATCCCCTGATGCGTCGGGCACTGATTTCGAGGTGGTGCCGTTTTCCGGCCGGCGCATCGACGACATCGATAGCGTGCCCGAAAGCATGGCCGAACTGGGCGGAGCGGAGTTGGGCGATTTCCAGCGCAAACTGCGCGGTCGCGGAGCACTCAATGCCTTTCGGCTGGGCCCCGGGAAATTCCTGGTGATCGACCGTGCCGCCGCACCCGTGCTGCAGGTGATGGCCGAGATGCAGCGGGCACCGCGGGAGGAACGGGCCGCCTTCATCCGCAATCCGCGTCCGCGGATCACGGGGGCAATCGAGGCCGCGCTCGAGGCGCGCGGCGAACTGGCGGATCTCGATGATGCCGGGCGCGAGGAAAGCGTTGAGCGTGCTGCCGGACCGGTGCTTGTCGAGACGGCCGAGTATGCCGCCTTTTCAGCCCGGGTCACGGGAATCGAGGTCTTCGAGGCGCCTACGCTCGATCTTTTCGAGAGCAGCGGCACCACCTGGCTGCCCGAGGTTTTCACCTTCGAGGTCGCTCGACAGATTTCTGCACTTCCGGTCGAAGGGCTCGAAAGTCTTGCGGCAGATCTGGCGCAAGCGATTGAAGCAGGAACGGAAAGCGTCCCTTCTGGGGATGTTCAGGTTCCTGCAACGCCCGAAACTCTAGCGGCGGTACAAGGTCAGATCGCGGCACGTCGGGCAGAAGGCGGGGCCGGCGACATTGCCGACGCGGAACCAGAAGAAGGTCCTTCCGGTCCGCTGGTGTTGCAGACGGCCGACAATTTCGAGGAGTTGCATTGGCGCCCGACAACGCCGCCCCGAACGCCGGCCATTCCCTTGCGCCTGCCTCAGAGCCTCGTCACTCCGCTGAAAGAGCATCAGATCGACAGTTTCGACTGGCAAGGGCACGCTTGGGCCGCCGGTCTGCCAGGCGTGCTGAACGCCGACGAACAGGGTTTGGGCAAAACCTTGCAGACGATCGCCTTTCTCGTCTGGCTGAACGAGCACATGGCAGAAAGCACGAAGTGCCGTGGCCCGATCCTGATCGTGGCGCCTACCTCGCTCCTGCAGAACTGGGAACAGGAGGTGGCGCGCCATGTCGGTCGACCCGGCCTCGGCCATCTGATCAGGCTCTACGGCTCGGCGATCGGAGCCCGCCGAAAGGCGGGCCAGCGCGGCATGGATACCCAGACTGGCGAGGCTCTGCTGGACTTCTCGGACCTTGAGCGGGCAGCCAAGGCCGGTGCAGGGCATCTGACCTGGGTGCTGACCACCTACACCACGCTGACGAACTACCAGCATTCGTTGGCCCGCATTCCTTTTGCGGCGGCGGTCTTCGACGAGATTCAGGCGATCAAGAACCCAGCGTCCCTGCGGGCGGCGGCAGCGCGGGCGATGAAGGCTGACTTTCGCATTGGCCTGACTGGCACGCCGATCGAGAACTCCGCCGTCGATCTTTGGGCAATCATGGACCAGCTTGCGCCGGGAGCGCTGGGCACACTGCGGGACTTCCGCAACCGTTACGCCGTGCCCGACGAAACCAACATGGCAGAACTGCACGGGAGGGTCTTCGCAGCGCAGGGCGACCTGCCACCGTTGGCACTTCGCCGTCTTAAGGAGACCGTTGCGCGTGACCTGCCGACCAAGACCCGCGTCCTGGTCCCGCTCGAAATGCCTGCCGCCCAGGCGCGGGTTTACGACATGGCGCGGATGCAACTTGCCACCGGAGGTAAGGGTGCCGGCCTCAAGCTGCTGCATCACATCCGGACCGTGTCCGTTCATCCGGCTTTGGATGAGGCAACGTCGGACGTGGATTTCATCGCGGCCTCGGCCCGGCTTTCAGCAACCTTTGGCATTTTACGCCGGATCAAGGAGAGCCGGGAACGGGCGCTCGTGTTCATCGAACACAGGCAAATGCAGTATCGCTTCATCGAACTTGCCCGCGCCGAGTTCGGTCTTGATCAGATCGATCTGATAAACAGCGAAACGCCAATTCAGAAGCGTCAGCAGATCGTCAACCGGTTTCAGGCCAATCTTGAAGAAGAGGGCAATTTCGATCTGCTTGTGCTTGGCCCGAAGGCCGCTGGTACCGGGCTGACACTAACCGCTGCCACGCATGTAATCCATTTGTCGCGCTGGTGGAACCCAGCGGTGGAGGAGCAATGCAATGACCGGGTCCACCGCCTTGGCCAGACTCGGCCTGTGCGGATTCACGTTCCGATGGCAATTCACCCGAGTTACCGCGCGCACAGTTTCGATTGCCTCTTGCACAGTCTCATGCAGCGGAAGCGCAAGCTTGCCAATTCTGCGCTCTGGCCCACGGGAGATACGCAGGATGATGCGGAGCAGCTACGGGAAATGTTGGCGCAAGAAGCCGTTCGCCATGGAGCAGGAGACAGCGTGAAGGATGCGATGGTCGAGACCTTCGCTCGAGACGGCACATCCTGTCCCCATCCGGGGCCGGGCGGAACCTATGTATTCAGCTGAGTCATGAGACCTTGCGGCTTGGAAATGTGAAAGGGAACGAAAATGCTGGACGGATGCTCTGACCCACGACTTTCATCCGACCGAGGCCATACCCGGGGCGTGTGTGGATGCCCCCTGTTTGGCAAGCATAATCTTCGATCTTTCGGCAGGGTCTTCGATCGGACGTGTGTCAGGCCTCTAAGCGTGGCCTTCCATGACGCCACGGGCCGGTATGCTGTTCGGAAGGCTGGGTTCACATCGGTTCAGAGAGCTGCAAGCGCTCGAGCCCCGGGACTGAATCTCCCGCCTTGAACTTCGAAGTCCGTGTCGCCTACTCCTCGTCGATCGCTCACCCCGGCCTTGCGGCCATGCCGTGCCGTCGCCCGTCCCGGGCTCGGGTCACGCCATCCGATAATTCTCCTTTTTCGTTGTCATGGCCCAGATCATGCGGGCCATCTTGTTCGCCAGCGCCACCGCTGCGACCATCCTGGGCTTGCGCGCCACCAGCGCAGCCAGCCAGCGGTTCGAACTGCCGCCTTTGCGAACCACCCAGCGGATCACGCTCATGGCGCCGACGATCAGCAGGCGGCGGATGTCGGTCTGGCCCATCTTGCTGACCGAACCCAGCTTGGTCTTGCCGCCGGTGGAGCTCTGCCGGGGCACCAGGCCCAGCCAGGCGGCGAAGTTGCGTCCGCTGTCGAACGTGTCGAGGTCCGGTGCGAACGCCGAGACCGCGCCAGCGGTGACCGGGCCGATCCCGGGGATGGTGCACAGCCTGCGCAGTTGCGCATCTGTCTTCGATGCGGCCTCAAGCTCGTCCGCGAGCCGTTCGATCACCTCGGTGAGCTGCGCGATTTGGTCGAGGTAGATCGCGCCCATCTCCCGGACCGGGCTTGGCAGGTCGGTAGCCTGGTCTTCCAGCGCGTTCTCAAGGAGCTTGAGGCTCGCCGGACCCTTCGGCGCCACGAGCCCAAACTCGGCCAGATGACCCCGGAGAGCATTGATGAGCTGCGTGCGCTGCCGGACCAGGCATTGGTGCGTCCGGAATGCGACCGCGCGCCCCTGGGTCTCGGCGCTCTTCACCGCCACGAAGCGCATGGTCGGGCGCAAAGCCGCCTCCGCGATGGCCTCCGCGTCCGCGCGATCATTCTTCTGGCGCTTCACGAAAGGCTTCACGTAAGCCGCCGGGACAAGCCGCACCTCGTGACCGTGCCGTTGTGCCACCCGGCCCCAATGGTGCAACGTGGCGCAAGCCTCCATCGCCACGATGCACGCTGGCTGCTCGGCGAGAAGCGCGGCCATCCGTGTCCGCGACAAACCTCGATTGAATAGAACCGTCCCCTCCGGCCCCACGGCGCAAACCTGAAAGCTGCCCTTCGCCAGGTCGATCGCCAGCATGTTGATCTTCGTCGTCATCGATGTGCCCTCCGCTCGGTTCCGATGAAACCATCATGGCATACGAGATGCCGCTGGGTGGGGGCATCCACCGCATCAGTTCATCTGCGGCATCAAGGGATGGCGCGTAACCCTGCCGAGTGTCCGCTATCGTGAGTTAGTCCGTGGAAATTCGCGCCTGCAGCCGAGCGAACTCTGGGCCCTGCACGAACGCCATAAAAGGGCTGCCTCCCGCCGACCAGGGGTGACCTGTAAAGGCAAGAACTCCGGCGCCATGGAGACTCGACTGAGAGCCGATCTTGCGCCTGCGGCGAATGTCCGTTCTGGGGAAGCTGCACTGCTGCGATAGTGTCCAAGGTGGAAGGCCGTTATGGGCCGCCTGCGAAGGCGGCCCGTCGCCGTCATATCTCAACGCTCTCCGAGATCGCCAGAGCATCCTCCAGTTCGACGCCGAGGTAGCGGATGGTGCTGTCCATCTTGGTATGGCCGAGCAGAAGTTGCACCGCCCGCAGGTTGCCCGTCTTCCGGTAGATTTGGGCGACCTTCGTCCGGCGCATCGAATGCGTGCCGTAGGAGGCCGGGTCCAGGCCGATGGGACGCACCCACTCCCGGGCGAGCCGGGCGTACTGGCGGGTCGAGATGTGAAGGCGTTCATGGAGGCGAGATCCGTGGGTCCAGCCTAACTCCCACAACGCCCCCGCTGCAAGAAACGGAATTGCTGTCCCGACTTTCGGAGACGACGCGCGCGATCGCTCATGGCATTTGTTCGGGACCTTGCAACCAAAGGAGATGACCATGTCGAAATCGACCCCCATGACCCGCTCTGCCGCTGCACGCATCCAGTCGACGCAGGCTCCAAAAACCGGAGGGCAGACGCCCAAGGGCAGCTTCCCGGCACGGGCGCAGGCCGCTGCGGCAAGACACGGCGGTAAGCCGACTGTGAAGAAGTGACGGCAACAGGGATGGCGGCGTTTCAGCCATCCCTTCCCCTGGAGACGCCCATGGCCTATTCGACCGACAAGGACATTGATCGCCTGGTGAAGTCCGAGCTGGGGAATGGTGCTCGACTCGCGTCAGGAAAGAGACATGGAAAGCTCATCCTGGCCAACGGGAGGCGCATCATTTCTCCGCGCACACCAAGCGATCGCCGGGCTTGGCTGAACCTGCGGAGCGATATCCGGCGCGCGACCCGCGAAATGGAACGCGACCATGAAAGTTGATTTGACTCCAATCCCGCAACCGTCCGAGATCATTGCATTTGTCATCCGAAATTTCTCCCACGTCGATGACCAAAATCACGCGTTGAAGAAATCCCTGCAGCGGCTGAATGACGAAAATCCGCTTTCCGTCGACGCCGCGATGGAGCTAATAGACACCCATCTTGCGCGCTTAAAAAAGGCAAATGGCAATGACGATTTCTGGCGTCGCGAAGTTCGACTTGGCCTGGAGGCCTACGTTCGTCTTTGCATGAACCTCGATTGCGCCGCGATCCCCGCACCGGCCATTCGGAAGATCTTCGACCGGGTTGCAGGTGGGATCTTCCGCGGATTATTCGATATCGCGCTGATAGAGATTCGTGTCGGGTCCAAGGAGATCCTGTCCCGCCCCGATATTGCGACCTGCCTACTCTGGCAGGCGCAAGTGAAAGACCGCAAGATCGTAGACCTTGCCCGTGAACTCGAGGCGGCACTGGGGCCGCACCATAGCGAGGGCAACTGGGAAAAGCGCCTGCGCGACTGGACGACGCCCGGAAAAGGCATGCGGATCGAAACCATCCTGTGGCTCATGGAAGGTTGGAATCGTCCGTTTGCGCGCGCCCTTTTGCTGGCCCGAGCCTACGAAAATTACTGCAAACTCGCGTTTGTTGATCCCGGGCAGCATGCCCCCGAGCATACGCTTCTCCTGGATGCCAATGCGATTATGCAGGAGGTCGAGGGACTTCTCGACGGCCACTATTCAGACGAATGCTTCTTGCAGACAGAACTTGAGACGGCTGCCAATGAATTGCTAATGCTGACAGATCCCCAGCGCGCCAAGGCGATCGGAGAGACGACACGGGTGGAGTCTCTCCTGGAGCGCATCGGCGAGGCACTGGTCGGTCAGCCGCGGCTGGCAGGGCTTGGTGTCTTTCGCGGGCGCCACCTCGCGCAGACGGGAAGACACAAGGAGGCCTTGGCCTCCTTTGAAACGGCCGCAACCTGGTTTCTTTTCCGCAGCGCTCAGCAGTTCAAGATCAGCCTGCACCATCTGCTCATCCTTGCCGCTGCCCTCCAAGACAAGAGGTGCCTCAATAAGTGGACCCGGGTCGCTGAATCGATCGGCCTTGGTGTCCACATCCCGTCGCCGGACCTTGCCCTTGCGCGGGATTATCCGCACCCGTTTCCCGAGACATGCGCCGAAGTCAGACCGGATGCGCTCGAACCGCACCTTTTGGATCTTGATGAGTGGCAACGACGTCATGCCGATCGCAATAACCCGAACCGCATGGTCAAGGGCTACGGAAGGACCCCTACGCCGCAGCTTGGGCTTTTTGCCAATCTCGGCCAGTCAGAGAAGGTTCGCGCACTCCTCGAGGCAGGGGCCGATCCGGACAAGCTGGATCGCAACGGCGGATCGCCATTGCTCATGGCCTTGCAGGGCAAGAATGCGGAGTGCGTGGAGCAATTAATCGAGGTCACGTCCCTGGACACGGTTAACACACAAACCCGGCAGGGACACACCCCCTTGCACGAAGCGATTGCGCAATGCCGCGCCGACTGGGTCGAGGCCCTGCTCGACAAGGGCGCGGACGTGACGCTTGCCGGGCGCCAAGGCCGGACCCCGCTTCTTGTCGCGATGAGATATTTCGAGGATCCCCGGCGATCGCATACTCGGATCAGCGACCCGGAATGCATCGCTCGCCACATCGAACGCGTTCCGGCCCCTCTCCTGCCCAATACGCCCTTCATCACGGAGCAGGCAAAGATTCTTGCCCGCAGAATCGATCGCGAGCCGGATCTTCTTATCTTGCTTGCATCCCGCCTTGAGCGCGCGCCCGCGGATGTCACAAGCTCTCGACGGATCGTGCGCCTTCTTCTCGACGTCGGTGCTGATCCGAACCAGCGCCCTGGGCAGGAACCGCTCACGCCGTTTCTCTACGCAACCGAGCTCGGCGACCCGTGGCTCCTCGAGATCCTACTCGAGTACGGCGCTAACATCAGGTCACGCGACGAATTTGGAGCCGATGCATACTCGCGCCTCAACCGATTCGGGCATCAGCGGGTTGCCTCCGAACTTCTTCGGCAGGTCAGTCCCGAGGACAGACTCTGGCTTCGCGACCAATCGTGCGAAAATATCCTAAGTCCTAGGTGCCATTTCGCCCAATGTCAGCCTTGTTCGCACTGCCGACACTCTGACTTCACGTCATGCGGCGGCCTGCATGAATGGCCGGTTCCGTGAAGCTGCAGTGCGGCCAGGGCAACCGCCATGGATGACCGCAATGGGCCGAACGGGCTGTTCCTTCTGGCCAAGGCCCAAGATACCATCCGGCCTTTAGAAAGCCGAAACACTTTCTGCTTGGCCACCGTGGAACGTCGAGGCGCGCAGGTCACCTCAGGCCTTGCTACATTCCTTGGTCGCGAACCACTCCGCAAGAATCCTGCGGATCATCTCGGGCCTTCCCGGAATGTCCGCCTCGCGGCGCCTCTGATCATCGAGCGCTTGCAGGAGCTCCTCCGGCATCCGGACAAGTACGCCCTCCGAAGGGCCTTTCGAACGCTTTTTTTCGGACAACGGAGAACTTCCCCCTTGCAATCTTGCGATCATGATATCATGTTGTCGGGCATGAGCAAGAGGTACCAGCTCTTGCTCAGCCCTGACCACACCGATGACACTTAAGGAGGACATCGACATGGCTGACACTGTGCTTACCACCCCTGCGCCGGGGAATGAAGGCGCTGACGTTCTGGCGGCGCATACGGCGATCTCGCGGCGGTTCACCGAGTTGCTGGCGCTGACCGAGGCGGCGGTGTCCGCGGAGCGCGACCTCGACGGGGTCGAGCCTTGGGATCCCGCGGTGGCCCATTGGCCCGAGGCGGCCGAGCGCGCCTGGCAGGCCGCCGGGGCGGCGGCCGAGGCAGTGCTGGCGATGCATCTCGCCCGGGACGAGGATCGCCCGCTGCAGCAGATGGCCCTGATGTTCCAGCTGGCCCTCGGGCTGGAGGCGCCCCGCGCCGGCGCCCAGCTGATCGAGCAGGTCCAGATGCAGCTGCCCGTCTTCAAGTGCCCCGGCGCCAATCCGGTAGCCGGCATGGTGAACCGCACCCTGGGCCGCGCGGCCCATGTGCTGGCCGCCGTCCACGCGGTGCTGGAGCCTGACGCAACCGGCGACGGCCCCGGCGACCTGCCCCCAGCGGGCGCTGTTATGGCCGCCTGACACTCCCCTTTCCAGGACTGACCTGATCATCCGCATCCGGTGCTCGTTTGCCCCGGGTGAGCGGACCGGTCTGTCCCGCGGTTTTCCGGGATCGGTCCCTGTCCGGACAAGCCCTGCCCCATCGGGCGCGCTCCGCACGCCTGGCCCCTGCCCCCTGTTCAAAAGGATCCTGCCATGTGCAAGACACCCGCCTCCCCCGCCTTCCAGCCCGTTTCGCTTGACGGCAGCACCCTCCATGTCCCCCGCCGCTCGGGCCATGTCCCGGCCGAGACCTGGGCCGTCACCTATAACGGCCCCATTCCGGATCACTGGCAGAAGATCGCCCGTGCCAAGGGCTTCAACATCCTCGCCCGCGTGCGCGACCGCTATCACCTGGCCCTGGAATGCCGGGTCTGCGGCGCGGTGACCGCGCAAAAGGTCTTCACCCTGCGCACCGCCCAACCCGCCTGCGCGGGCTGCGCCGAGATCGGGCGCCGGAGCACGGCGCAGGATGCCGGCCTGGTCTATCTCGGCCGCGACCCCGAAGACCGCCATTACGGGCGCTATCGCATTCCGGAATGTGGCCACGAGGTGCGCCGACAGTTCGAGATCATCGAGCGAGCCGCCGCGGGCAAGACGGCGATCCGCTGCGAGACCTGTCTGCAGGCCCGCGAAGAGGACAAAGCCCGGCGCCAGGGCTGGACCCGCCTCGGTCCCGACCCGCTGGGCAATTCCAATTACCGCCTCTACCGGCACGAGGCCTGCGGCCACGAGCAGCGCGTTGCCGTGGCCAACATGTCTTGGGGCCAGTGCGACTGCGCCGTCTGCGGCGAGAGCTGGGCCGCCAAGCCCTCCACCATCTATCTCGCCCGCATCACCCTGCCCCGGACCGGCCGGACGGTGCTCAAGCTCGGCTACAGCGCCAATCCCGAGAAGCGCTTCCGCCACCAGCTGGGCCTGCCGGAAGACGCGCAAGTCACCTTCCTGCGCCTGCTGGCGATGCCCACCGGCCATGCGGCCTGCGCCGCCGAGAAGCGCGCCCATGCCGAGCTGGGCCACCGCTTTCCCAAGGCGGTGATCCCGCCCAAGCTTTATGCCGGGCAGATCAACGTGGTGACCGAGATCTACGCGCCCTGGCTGTTGCCCGAGATCGAGCGCATGCTGACCCGGATCGCCCGCGGCATCGCCGCGCCCGACGTCCCCCGCGCGGGCTGAGCGGCGTGCCCCCGGGCCGGCCCCCTGTGTCCGGCCTGGGTGGCGCCGCCCTGCCCTCTAGCAACTCCCCCGTTTTTTCCGCTTTTCCTCTGTTCCCGGAACAGGAGGCTGCCCCATGTCCAGTTCGCCCTCCCCCCTGCCCGGCCTGGCCGCGGCCCGCGCCCGCGTCGCCCGCGAGATCCGCGCCGCCGCGCGGGGCACCAAGGCCGATGCGCTGCCCACCGCCGACGATCTCATGGCCCAGTCCGAAGCGAGGCTCCCGGACACCCGGACCATTCCGGTCCCGCCCGCACGCGATCCCGGCGACCGGCGGCGGGTGGAGACACCCATTACCGGAACGCTGTCGCTGATCCTGCGTATCGCTCGGGCCCTGGAGGACGCCCCCGTGGGAGCGCCCGGAACGCTGGTCCTGCTCACCGTCCCCACCGACCTTCTGGAGCTTGCGCGCACCGCCTGCGAGGCGTTGCAGGCCGCGGGCCATGCAGGCGCCAAAATCGTCGGGCAGCGCCGCCCCGGGGACCTGCGCTCCGACATCGCGCGCAGCCGGGCGGCATTCCGGGAAAGCATCACCACCGCCCTGCGCGCAGGCCACGCCGTGCTGGCCATCGCCCCGGATGCAAGCGCCCTGGGCGAGGAGCTGCGCCCCCTGCTGACGGCCACGCGGGTTCTGCCGCTCCTGGACCGGGAGATGCTGGCCGCCCTGCTGCCCCTGACCCACCGGGGGGCCGACCGGCCCGATCGACTGCCCGCCCCCGACAGCCTGCGGCACCTTACGCCCCTGCATCTTGACATCGCCTTCGCCGCCCCGACCCCGGAGGCGGTGCTGGACCGGCTGGACCGGATCGTTGCCAACGACGCAAACGCGGCGCCCCGGACGACCCTGGCCGACGTGAAGGGCCTGCCCGCCCTGGTGACCGAGCTGGAGGGGCTCGTCCGGGACGTGGCCGCATGGCGCGCCGGGGCGCTGGACTGGGGCCGTGTGCCATCCAGTTTCCTGCTCTACGGCCCCCCGGGCACCGGAAAGACCATGGTCGCCGCCGCCCTGGCCGGTTCGCTCGAGGTGCCGCTGGTCGCCACCAGCTTCTCCGAATGCCAGAAGGAGGGGCATATGGGCGACATGCTGGCCGCGCTGAACGGCCATGTCGAGGCCGCCATCGCCGCGGCGCCCGCGGTCTTCTTCCTCGATGAGATGGACAGCTTCCACAGCCGCGGCGGACGCGATCGCAACGAGCGCTACATGGCCTCCGCGGTCAACGGGTTGCTGGAACAGCTCTCCCGGCTCGACGCGGCCGCGGGCGTCATCGTGATCGGCGCCACCAACCATCCCGACCGCATCGACCCGGCGGTGGTCCGCTCGGGCCGGTTCGACCGCAAGATCCCCATCGGGTTGCCGGACAAGGACGGCATCGCCGCGATCCTCGCCGCGCATCTGCCCGATCTGCCCCCCGAGCAGTTCGCCGCGGAGGCCCGCGACCTGGTCGGTCTGACTGGCGCCGATCTCGTGGCCCTGGCCCGCCAGGCTGCGGCAATGGCCCGCAGTGCGGAACGGGCGGTCTGCCTGGGTGACCTGCGCGGCGCCGCAGCCCGGCTGCGCCCGCCGACCCCGAAGGGCGTTCTGCGCCGCATCGCCCTGCACGAGGCCGGTCACCTGCTGGTGACCCATCTGCTGGACCTGCCGGCCGCACGCTCGGTGCAGGTCTCGCCCCGGGGCGGCGCCGTGCTTGCGCCCGAGCCGATCTTCCATACCTGCGCCAGCGCCGAGGACATGCTGGCCCTTCACCTCGCCGGCCGTGCGGCCGAACAGCTGGTGCTGGGCACCCCCTCCAGCGGCGCCGGGGAGGGGCCGGACAGCGACCTAGCCCAGGCCACGCAGCTGGCCGCCCGGATCGAGCTGCAATGGGGCATGGGACGCATGGGCCCGGCCTGGCAGCCCCTGCCGCGCGATCTGGAGAGCCTCGCCCTCGACCGTGCCCTGCGCGCCCGCCTGAACCGCCATCTCCGCGCGGCCGAGGCCCGGGCCACCGCCCTGCTGGACGCCCACATCGCCGACCTCCTGCGTATCGCCGAGGTACTCGAGCAGGAGCGGGAGGTGGCCGGCGCAGCGCTCACGGCCTTGTTGCCGGGGCGACAGTCGTCTCGGGACAGCGACAATGTGGCGGTAGGGGCGGAGGAGACGGGGCCATTCCTTTCGGGGAGACCCTCGGACCGGTCCGCATAAGGCCGCCCGGCCGCGCAATATGGGTGCGTCCGGGAATTGACTCGCGCGCGGTAGTGACATTGCCGGAAGGAAACAAGGGCTCAACACCCTGAATAGGCTGCACAATCCACAGTTTTATTTTTGCCTCTCGCCCTTTGCATCGCGTGCGAAACATCCTTTTTAGCCTGCATGCCGGAGCGCGGATCACGCGCCCCAAAAAGAAGATCGGCGTCCCTGGCTTTCCGCAGAGGATGCGCAGGCAGAAGAGAAAGACGATGTGGAATTTCGTTTCGAACGTTGGGCAGTTTTCCCGCAAAGGCCGTTTTCTCACGCAGGCACATCATGGGGAGGCGGGCAATGGCTAAGCATATCGAAGTTGCGGCTCGGAATGAGAACCGACATCCTGCACTCGTTGGAATGGCCCGGCTGCTCGCACAGCAAGCCGCTCGGGAGGCCCGTGACGACGTACTGACGGAGAACGAGACCCCGATCCCGCACATGCATGAAGGACCTTCAGAGCATGATGAAGACTGACGTCATTGGAACTGTTCCTCGCATGCGCGCTGCGATCTACGCGCGCTATTCGACGGACTTGCAATCGCCAGCCTCGATTGCCGACCAGGTCCGGACCTGCCGTCGGCTCTGCGAGGAGCGGGGATGGGAGGTGGTCGAGGTTTTCGACGATATGGCTATCAGCGGGGCCACGCACCTGCGCCCACAATTCCAGCAGATGCAGGAAGCGGCACGGAAAGGGCAATTCGATGTACTGGTGGCGGAGGCGCTGGACCGGCTGAGCCGGGACCAGGAACATATCGCGGGCCTGCACAAGCGGATGCGCTTCAACGGGGTCGCCATCTTCACGAAGGCGGAAGGCGAGATTTCCGAGCTGCACATCGGGCTGGGGGGAACAATGTCCGCGCTGTTCCTGCGCCAGCTTGCGCAGAAGACCCACCGAGGCTTGGAGGGCAGGGTGAAAGCGGGCAAATCGGCTGGCGGGATCAGCTACGGATATCGCCTGAACCGGCAGCCGCTGCCCGACGGGAGCTTCACGACCGGAGACCGCGTGATCGATGAGACGGAGGCCGAGATCGTTCGGCGGATTTTCAGGGAATATGACCAGGGCAAGAGCCCACGGACCATCGCGGTCGGGTTGAACAGGGACGGGATCGCCCCGCCCCGCTCGGGCGGCAAGGGGGCGGGCACGTGGTCCTTCTCGACGATTTCCGGGAACTGGAAGCGCGGAACCGGTATCCTGAATAACGATCTTTATGTCGGCAAGCTGGTCTGGAACCGCCAGAATTTCATCAAGGATCCCGAGACCGGCAAGCGGCAGGCACGATTGAACCCACCGGAAGCTTGGATCATCGAGGAGGTGCCGCATCTTCGGATCATCGATGACGGCCTCTGGGACAGGGTCAAGGAGCGACAGAGCGCCATCCGCAAGACGATGAAGACCTCGAACCAGCCGCGGAATGCTTTCGGCGCGGCGCGACGGCCAACCTACCTCTTTTCCGGATTGCTGAAGTGCGGAGACTGCGGGGCCGCATATACGCTGATGAACGGAAAGAAGTATGGCTGTTCGGGGGCCCGGAACAGGGGAACCTGCGCAAACCGGGCGCTGATTTCCCGGACAGCGGTAGAACGGCGCGTGCTGGAAGGGCTCAAGCATGAGTTGATGCATCCAGACCTGGTCCGAGAGTTTGTCGAGGCATTCCGGAAAGAGATGCGGCGGGAG
This sequence comes from Rhodovulum marinum, assembly GCF_004343075.1. Classification (GTDB taxonomy): domain Bacteria; phylum Pseudomonadota; class Alphaproteobacteria; order Rhodobacterales; family Rhodobacteraceae; genus Rhodovulum; species Rhodovulum marinum. Next base: position 28,336 of record NZ_SLXP01000017.1, on the reverse strand, counting down.
CGACGTGCGACGCAGGCGACCCGCGAAGCGCAAAAACGGCGTCACGGGCAGGTCTTGACCGAGATCGATGCGATCGTGAGCGCCATCACCCAAGGCATGTTCCACCCGAGCATGAAGGCGAAGATGGACGCGCTGGAGGCGGAACGTGCGGAGCTTGAAGAGAAGCTGGCAGCGCTGCCGGAGACCGAGCCTGTTACGCTGCATCCCCGCTTGTCGGATATTTATTCCCGGAAGGTCATGGACCTGACCAAGGCTCTGAACGACCCTGAGGCGCGGGCGGAGGCAGCGGATCTGCTGCGTGGTCTTGTTTCTGAGATCCGGCTGATCCCGGATCCGGACGCGGAAGACGGTCACGCGATCGAGCTTTTCGGGGATCTTGGGTCTATTCTTGCGTTTTCGCGGGACGGGAATGCCAAACCCCGCCGTTTTACGGGCGGGGTGTCGGATTCGTTGGTTGCGGGGGTTCGCAACCATCTGAACCTACCTGAGGGCTCAGAAGCCAAGGTTTCTGCGAAGAAACAGGGATTTGACCTGCTCTTCAACGCCTACGACATCACCGATGTTCATCTGAGATCGCAAACCGCCTGAGCCTTTCGGGCGGCGAACATCTCGATCTGAATAGTCGGTCAGTCGTGGGCTGGAGAGCAGACCATGACCGACCGACCATTTGGAAAACGAGAAGCCCCGTTCTCACTACGGCTGAGCTTCGAAGAGAAAGCCAAGCTGAAACAGCAAGCCGGTGGCATGCCGCTGGCGTCGTATATCAAGTCGCTGGTGTTCGCGGCCGACGCGCCGAAGTACCGCAAGCGCCGTCAGGCGGCTGAGGCTGACGAGAAGCTGCTGGCGGAGGTGCTGGCCGCGCTTGGGGCGAGCCGGATCGGCAACAACCTCAACCAACTCGCCAAGTCGGCCAATACCGGCACGCTCTATTTCGACGACGAGACGAAGGCCGATATCAGGCGCGCCTGCGAAGACGTGCATGCCATGCGCGTCCTGCTGATGCGCGCGCTTGGCCTTCAGGACAGCGACAAGCCGCGTCCGCCCGAGTCCACGTCGCAGAGTTTCGCCCGCGCCGCGACCGCCAAGACCACGCCCCCGCCCAAATCGAGGTTCACGCTATGATCCTCAAGGGCTCTCAGCGCGCGGGCGCAACGCAGCTCTCCGCCCATCTGCTTAATGAGCGGGACAACGACCATGTCGAACTGCTGGAGCTTCGGGGCTTCGTTGCCGAAGACCTGACCGGCGCCCTTCGGGAAGCGCAGGCGATCTCGAAGGCGACGCAGTGCAAGCAGTTCATGTTTTCGCTGAGCCTCAATCCGCCAAAAGAGGCGGTGGCGAGCGAAGCGGATTTCCTGAACGCGGCTGATCGGGCGGAGAAAGCGCTCGGCCTCGACGGACAACCCCGGGCGATTGTCATCCACGAGAAAGAAGGGCGGCGGCACGCCCATGTCGTCTGGTCGCGGATCGACGCCGAGACCATGACGGCGATCAATCTGCCGCATTTCAAGAACAGGCTGACGGCGCTCTCGAAAGAGCTCTATCTCGATTTCGGCTGGCGACTACCCGAGGGGCTGAAGACGCTTGGCGGCAAGAGCCCCCTCAATTTCACCCTCGATGAATGGCAGCAGGCACGCCGCCTGAAGCTCGACCCGCGCGAAATCAAGGACGCGTTCCGCGATGCATGGGCGCAGTCGGATTCGCTGGCGGCGATGGGCAATGCCCTCGCCGAACGGGGCTATTTCATCGCCAGGGGCGACCGGCGCGGGTTCGTCGCTCTCAATATCGAGGGCGAGGTTTTCGCCCTCCCGAAATGGATCGGGGTGAAGACCAAAGAGGTACGCGCCCGGTTCGGCGCGGCGGATGGCCTGCCCTCGGTAAATGAGGCCAGGGCGGCCATCCGGTCCCGCCTCACCACCAAGCTGAAGGCCTTCATCCAGGAGGTGAATGCCAGGCATGAGCGCGATCTCGCTCCGCACATGCAGGCGAAAGCCGAGATGGTCAAAGCGCACCGCACGGAGCGCCAGACCCTCAAAGACCGACAGCAAGACCGCTGGCAAGTGGAAGCGCAGGAACGATCTGAGCGCTATCGCAAAGGGCTGAAAGGCCTGCTCGACAAGGTTACCGGCAAGGCGCGCGTCATCCGTCAGGAGAACGAGGCGCATGCGCTTGCCTGCGCCAAGCGCGACCGCGAGCAACGCGACCGGCTGGCCTTTGCCCAGATGAAAGACCGGCAAGAGCTGCAAAAGCAGATCGACGCCCTGCGCCGGAAGCATGTCGCTAATCGCCGACTGCTTGCCCGCGACATCACCCGATATCTGCGCACCTCCGAGCGCAGCCCCGAGACGGACGCTGACCGGTCACCGCGTGACCGGCAGCGCGAGGCGACGCCTCACCGTACGCGGCGCCGTGATCGTGGCCCGCGATTTGAGCTCTAGCAACAGGAGAACAACGAACATGAAACGGTTCAAACTCAAACGGCGCATAACGCTCGCCGTGTTGGCGGGGACGACCGTCCTTGCCGCCGGGGAAGCGGTCGCGCAATCGCTCTTCGGCAATAGCAGCTATGGCTATGGATATGGATACGGCAGTCGCGACCTGAGCCTCTATCTGATGATGGTGCGGATCGCGACGATGGGCACGTCGGCCGCCCTGGGCTTCGGGATTGGCTGGTTTCTGAGCCCGAAAGCCCGGCAGTTCCGCAAGGTCGCTGCCTTGGTCGCGCTTGCGGTGGGCGGTGCCATCGCCGTTTTCAACAACGGATCGCTGGGATGGAGCCTGACCACGCTGCTCTCGGCCATCGGGTTTTTCGCAGCCCTCGGCTATTGGCTCGGCACGGCGGTCAAGGCACTCGGCGAAGTCCCGTCCACCTTCGGCTCTGCAAAATGGGCGGATGCCGAAGAACTCACGGAACGCGGCGTGTTCGGTAAGGACGGGCTGCGGCTCGGCACGTTCTTCAACGGCGCAGAGGAGGAGGTCATTGCTTATAAGGGCGACCGGCATCTGCTGACAGTTGCCCCGACACGCTCGGGCAAAGGTGTAACGCAGATTATCCCCAACTTGCTGAAGTATAAAGGTTCGGCGCTCGTCATCGACCCGAAAGGCGAAAACGCGAAGATCACGGCCAAAGCCCGCCGCGATATGGGGCAAAAGGTCCTGACCGTCGATCCCTGGAACATCGTCGGTGATCTTGAGTTCGAGGCCGCGCGCATCAATCCGCTGGATATGCTGCAAGCGGGCGATGTGGACATCACTGAAAACGCCATGCTGCTGGCCGATGCGCTGATCATGCAGGGCAGCCACGGTGACCGGTTCTGGGCGGAAGAAGCCAAGGGGTTGTTGCAGGGCGTGATCCTCTATGTCGCGACGGACGAGCGCGAAGCCGGGCAACGGCACCTGCCGCGCGTTCGCGATCTGCTGCTGCTCGATGGCGATAATCTGAAGATGCTCTTCGAGCGGATGCTGGAAAGCCCGCACCATGTCGTGGCCAGCACCGGCGCGCGCTTCCTGCAACGGGATGAAAAGCTGCTGTCCAACGTCATGGCCTCGGCACAGGCGGAAACCCATTTCCTCGATAGCGCCCGTCTGCGCGAAAACCTCTCGGCATCCGACTTCAGCTTCGAGGAGCTGAAAACGGGCAAGGTCACGATCTATCTGTGCCTGCCTGCCGACCGGCTGCATGCGTTCGGGCGGTGGCTGCGCCTGCTGGTGCAGCAAGCCATCACCGTCAATGCCCGCAATATCGAGGTGCAGCCCGACAAGCCGATCCTGTTCCTGCTCGACGAATTGCCTGCGCTTGGCCACCTGACCATGGTCGAACAGGCCTATGGGCTGATGGCGGGTTTCGGGATGCAGCTCTGGGGCATTGTGCAAGACCTCAGCCAGCTCAAGCGCGTCTATGGCGACGGCTGGGAAACCTTCATCGGCAATTCGGGGGTAGTGCAGTATTTCGGGAGCACGGATCGCACGACGGCGGAGTATTTCTCCGCGCTCTGCGGCGAGACCACCGTCTGGAACTTCAGCTCGGCAATTGCGCGGACGGTCGGCACAAGCTCGGGCGGCAGTGGCCTGAGCAGTTCGGACTCGACCACCGAGACCGACACGCGGGCGGCGGCCAAGCGCAAGCTGGCCTATCCCGACGAGCTGATGCGGCTGCATGAACGCAAGCAACTGCTCTTCATCGAAAACGCCAACCCGATCATCGCGCACCGCGCGCCGTGGTTCGAAAACCCGGACCTCAAGGCCATGGGCGTCGATCTCCGCGCCAAGGCCGAAACCTCGTCGCTCAGCACGCCCTGGAAACCCACCGTCATGCCGCAATTCGAAACGGAGGATTTGCCGTGGAACACCACGTTTGCAACCGGCTTCTCGGCGCCGAAGTGACGCTGTTGCTTTCACCCGAGGATTTCATGAAGGCGGCGAAGCTGGCGGGCATGCCGCTGACGGACGCCAATGTCGAGTCGATCTGGTATTGGATCACCGAAAGCCGCGACCTCTACGCCGACTATGCCGTGGCGGTCGCGGGTATCCTCCAGACCTTGCTCGACGAGTTTGCCTATGAGGCGCTCTTTATGAATCCGCCGCCGGATTTCGACAATCCCGATGGCGAAATCCCGTTCTAGGCCATCAGAGGAGGGGATTCCCCCCATGTCCGAGAAGACCCCGAAGAACCCGTTCAACCTGGAGGCAGGGTCATCCCTGCCTCCCCACAAGAACACACCGCTGAGGGACAAGGACAATGGCTCGCATGATATGCCGCCGCCGTCCTGGGTACGAAAACCGGCGCCAAACCTTGCCCCGCCCGGCATGGCCGGTATCAGGCGCAATCTGCCGTCGAAAAGCCAGACCACAAGTGAGAAGCCTCGTTTTACGCTGGGCGAAGGCGGCAAGCTCAAAGGGCTGTTCAAGCCGATAGCCGCCAAGGCACTCGACAAGGGGCATGGCCACGATTTCTAGGACTATCTTCCTGAATCGCCGCAAGGCGCTTCTTTGTTATCCTGTGGGCATGGATCACAAAGATTACATGCACGCGCTGCGCCACAAGACCCCAAACCATCCTTATTACGAGCCCGAAGCGCGTTCCTATCCGAACGCCTCTGGCGTCGAAGAATTGATATTCCTGCCTGCATCGACTTGGGCTTACGCCGATTTCCTTGAGGCCAACACGGATATCCGTATTGCCGATTGGGTCATCGAGGCCGACGAGTTGAAACGCGACGACTACACCATTGCGCATATCCTCTGGTTTTGGCTTTGGGAGAACGAGTGCGACCGCTTTCGCAACGGGCTAACCACGCCCCACGATATGCCGCCGATGGGCTATGAAGGCTGGGCGGACGAGTTTCACGAGAAGAAGGGGTAAGCGACCGCTTACTGATTATAGGGAGTGAGCGGCGGACGTCGCTTGCCCTCGATCACATCCATGCGGGCAGTCAATTCATGAACCATGCGACGGAGTTCAGCATTTTCAGCCTTCAGGTCGTCGTTTTGCGCGTCAAGTTCTTTAACGCTCTCAATGAGCGGCGCAATGAAGCCGGTATAGTTGAGACCAAGCCGCCCATCGGATGTAGCATCCACCAGATCAGGGAAGATCGCGCTAACATCCTGGGCAATCAAGCCAAGTTCACGGCGCTTCTCTTCATCATTCTTCATGACAAAGGACACACCCTCAAGTTGCCGTATCTTTTCAAGAGAGCCTTTGAGCGGGCGAATACTCTCCTTTTCGCGTCGGTCGGAAACATCGCGTATAATTCCAGTATAGTAGATGTCACCCGCGACATCGAGTCTTGCTTGCGGATTAGTTGCGCCAATTCCAACATTGCCGGATGCGTTAATAGTTAGTCGGTCTTTGATTGCGTCCGCCGTACTATTATCACGAATATTAAAGGTTTGATTGTTACGATTGTCAATTTGCCATGTGCGGCCTGAATTTATCATAAAGATTCGTACATGCGCTAACGCTTCCGACTGTATCCTTAAGTCCGTATGTGAGGTGCCATTAATATGGAGATGGTCGCCGGGGGTATCCGTTCCGATACCTATTTCCCCATCGGAATTGATAGTCAAAGCCTGCTGCCAATTTGCTCCATCGCAACGCATGATATGGACAACGCCACTCGTCTCCGGCCCTCCCACTTGACGAATATAGTCGGTTTCACCGGCGGCGCAGGCATCACCAGGTGCGGTTTCTTGCGCAATTACCCCTCCGCAAAGCGTAACGCTATACAGTAAACACCCAAATAAAAATATTCTCATCCCTCTCATTTCGACCTCCAATAAATTCGCAATAATTATTACATTATACAGTCATGTTATTAATTTTCTACGGATTTTTGTTTAAACCTGCGGATTTGAGATGACGCTCTAAAAGAGCGTCATCTGGCGCGAGGCCTCTTGGTAGTGCTGCCATTCCGTCTTGGCGGCTTCTTCGTCTAGCCATGCGGTGACCTGTGCTTCGAGCGTGTCGGGCGTCACGACCCCGGCAGGCAGAAAGTGCGAGCGATAGCCGGTTTCGGTGACGGGCAGCGGCACGCGATTGTCGGAGGTGATTTCGACATGGTCACACGGGCCGTTCCAGCGGCAGGCATGATAATCCACCCGAATGGCGATGCCGCGCCACACGATCCGGATGGTGAAGGGGGCGCTCATGCCCCCTCCTGGTCTGTTGCGGGCTCTCTCGGGTCTTCGATGGGCTGGCGCAGGACGATGCGGCCATTGATGGGGACGACTTCGAGCTGGATGGTGTAGCCCGCGCTGTCCTTGTGCGCCCAGGCCGCACCGACCTTGTTCCAGTAGGATTTGTCGCCCTTTTGCGTGACGTGCCACGCGAGGAAGTCGGGCGCTTTGGGCGAGGTTTTTTGTTGTTTGTTGCGGGTATCAGCCATTTTGCTTCTCCTTTGGTTTGGGGTTGGCTCGTTCATGCCATTCCGCAAGACCGGACGGAGAAGGGCGGCTGTCATGTCCAACACGGCTCTTCGCCAAGGCTTCGAGCCGCAGGCGGCAGAGGTGGTGCGGGCAGGATATTGACGGGCGACCGCGTTCGGTCAGGAATTCAGGCGATGTACGGGCAAAACCCATCCAAGGACGATGGCAAGCTCTGGCTCCCGCAACACATGGCGGAATCCGCTGACCCTGCGTTCCCTGTCCTGTTCTCGACGGTATTGCCGATCACGCATTCAGGGGGCTTCTGAGAAATTCAGGTCTGGCACATGCGGCCTAAGGGGGCGGGACAAGGGCAGGCCTGCTCCACATAGGTTGCGCCCGAAGGTGTCCCTCTCATGCACGATGAGGCCGGTCGTCCTGTTCAACGAAGCCCCGAATGGTTCGGGCTCGACAACGACAAGAACAGGAGGATCACGATGATCGCATTCTTCACCATATACGAGCTGGAGCAGCTTACCGACGACCAACTGGATGAGCTTTACGCCGCGCTTGAACGCCTGCTGATGGCCACGTCCACCGGCACGCCCGAGCGCCGCAATATCCTGGCATCCCTCGAAAACATAACGCGCGTGCGCAATCGCCGCCGCGCTGCCCCCGCCCCGTCGCTCTGACGGGGCATGCTCCACGGCGGCGTTTACCGTCCCTGAAGCACAGCGTCCGAAAAGCTCTATGCTATGACTTTCATTACGGGACTCCTAAAATAGTGCTCATTGAGAGTGTCTCGCAACGAAGGATTTCTTGCACTCTGTGCATATGCCTTCAGTCCAGTACCATCTCTGAGCCCAAGAGAATAACCGTCGAATGCAGGTTTCTGCCTCTTGAACCAAGCCTTTGCAGAGTCAGTAAAGTATCCGTTTGTCCAAAGCTCAAAGCGATATGCACCCAAATCGCCATCTCGACCGGTCGTTAGCATGGAATAAATAAGTGGAACGCGGTCTTCATACCACCTCTTTACGTCACTCTCACTCACCCGTGCACCCGGTTTTTTTGCCTTGCATTCAATTACGAGGACACCTTTGTCTTCCCCTCGGTCTAGACGGACATCAATCTCTGCCTTACGGCCTGTGTGTAAATCAGTTCGGCGCTCGCCAGTTACCAAATAGCCTCCCTCAACATCCTTCACAAGACTTCCAACCACTAGCTCAAAAAGCGCACCTCGAAGATTTTCCGCGCCACCCTCAATTTTCGTAAGTGTATTCATCACCTTACGAATATGTTCTGGATTTGCTGCGGCGCGCGCGCCAAGGTCGGTCAACATAACAACAAGCTCCCTTAATGCGTCCGACAGTTCTTCTCCGAAGAGATTCTGCAGGGTAACGGCAAGAATACCTTTTGACCTCAAAACACTTAATGCTTCCGCAGAAAAAACATGCGCCACCAACATTGGCATGATTGGCGCTACTTTCTTGGGCGCCGCAGCAAGATCGCATTTTCTAACAAAAGCGAGCGCTTCCTCCTCTCCGATCACGTCGTGAAGGTTAATATCACACACAAAGAATCCTGGTTTAGCAGCTCCACCATCGAAAGATACCAACGGCCTCATATAGCTCGGTGCAGTCATGCTCCATTGAATTCCTGACACTATTGACGGTGCGTTGTCCCCTCGCACCACGAATTTCCCATAGCTACCAAATCCAATGCGCCGAGCCCAATCCTTTATGCCTTGTAATGCTATATTCTCTGCGATCTCCTCCGCTCGAACCATTGCCAAACTCTGACGAGGGTAGGAAAGAGGATGAAACCGCACATATGAGCGCCCATCGTCCTCAACGGTTTCCAAGACATTAATTGCACGAAGTCGCTCAAAAATTCGGTCGGGCGATAGTTGCCTCTGGCGAGCTTGGGGCGTTCCGGCAACGATAGGAAAAAAGTCTTGCGCGATAACTCCTCCACGAGCTTTCAGCAGCGCGATGGTTGACCAGTAGGACTTGCCCGCACGACGACATGCGTCATCAAATCGTTGCCAGAACTTCGAAGTACCATATTGGTCCACCAGATACATGAAGCGGGCGTTTTTTTCGAAGCGCAAGCCCGCAAGCCTTTGCACATCGAAGCTCTCTTGCTCTCTTTGGACCCGTTTGCGCGCGGCCGACTCACTCGCGCCAGCTTTCACCATTTCCGCAATAAGGTCAGATGTTAAGCTCGGCCCGATGGACTTAAGGAGTGTGTGAACATCTTGTGCCATGTTACATAATTAGCACAGTTTTCATGAAGTCACACTGCTCTATTTATAAAATCTTCTCTGTAGTGCGGCGAGTCTTTTTCATATGAAGTGGCGCGAAAGATTTTGCTATACAAAACAATGTTCTACGCCTCCGCAAGCAACGTTTATCCGCCGCGCATGTCCAGTCAATGTGTCCAATGAGCGAATGGCCTCCCTGGTTTCTATTATCCGAAGGGAGGTGCGTCCGCCGGAGGCGGACGCAAATTTTCCTGACCAGAGAAAAAGGCTGCCGCTTACGCGGCAACCCCTTGCTTGCTGTCGTCCTTGTCGATGACGGGTTGCAGCCCGTGCAGATAATCGGCGGCACGCTGGGCGTGTGCGGCTGCGGAGAAGATCGCCCGCTTGTCGTCCTTCAAGACCTTCAGCCAGTGCTGGATATAGGCGGCATGGTCTTCGCCCGGCTCAGGGGTCAAGGCAAGGTCAGCACAGAGGAACGCCGCGCCCAGCTCGGCAACCAGTTCCTCGCGGGCATAGCCTTCGTCGCCCCAGCGTTTCCGGCCAAAGTCACGGGCAAGGCGGGTTTCGTGCTTCGTCCAGTGGGTCAGCTCATGCGCCAAGGTCGCATAATAGGCCTCGGGGCTGTGGAAGCTCTCGAAAACGGGCATCTGCACATGATCGCTGCCGCCTGCATAATGGGCAGAATTCCCGCCATGGCGAATGTCTGCGCCTGTTGCGGCAAAGAACGCATCTGCGCGCTCGTTCCGCTCGGCGGGGTCAATGACGGGCTCGGGCTTCACATAGTAATGCTCGGGCAAGCCCTCGATCTGCTCGACATTGAACACGCTATAGCCCTTCATGAAAGGGATGCTGCGCTCTTCCTCGCTGCCGTCGTCCTGTTCCTCGGTCTTGGTGATGGTGTTGGCATAGACGACCAGATTGCCACGCTCGCCTTTTCGGACATGCGCCCCCATCTCCTTGGCCTGCTTGTAGGTCATCCAGTAAGGGGAGAGATAGCCGCCTTCCATGGCTGCGCCCCACAGCATTAGGATATTGATACCGTTATAGGGCACTCCGTTGTGCCGCAGGGGTTTGATGATGCGGCCATCTGTGTTGCCCGCTGACCATGGCTTGAGCCAAGTCAGTTCGCCTTTCTCAAGATCGGCCACAATCTTGTCGGTCACTTTCTGATAAACGTCTTGTTTCATTGGCTTTTTCCTTTCTTTGAAAGCCGGTTGCGCATGCAACCGGACTAGGCCCGCGCCAATGAGCGGGGGGATGGCCGTCAAGACCGTGCCCGGCGGAGGGGGATCACCCGGCCTGCACGACCGGAGAGAAACGAAGGGAGGAAGGTCGGGGATACCGCCGGGCACGCCCGCAGCCTATGCGAAGGGCTTGGTCTTGATGGTCTGGGGGGTCGCAGACCCCATACAAATGCACTCAGCCTTCAGCCCGAACGGGCTGGCCGTGTTCTGAAACGCGCAAGGGATGGAAGCCACTAGGCCGAGACCGCCACGGGCGGGCTCGGTTCACGACAGCCCGGCCGCGAAGCGGTGCGCCATGACCTCGCTTGAGAGTAATCGTGTCCTGTTAGCAACCGGCGTGAAAGCCTGGCGAGTAAGGCACCTCAGCCCCACACGGAACAGTAGCCAAACCTACTGCAATTATTTTGCTTGACAGCTTGCGGGTTGGGTTGTATTGTTTGAGCATGACCTACAGACATGAAATCAAAACACTATCGGATGTGTGCGGCATCCAAAGCGGCTTCACGGCTCGCTCTGCCCTCGTGGAGGACGGCTTGCGGGGCATCCCCGCCCTTCAGATGGGTGATTTGCGGAGCGACTTCGAAGTCCCGCTGGCAGCCGCCTCACGCTATAAGCTGGAAGGAAGGCTAGATCGCTACGCGGTTGGAGCTGGGGATGTTTTGTTCCGCTCCCGAGGTGACAAAAATACGGCGATGGTCGTGGTGGGCGACACTGACGAAGAGGCGGTCGCCCTCCTTCCCCTCATAATCCTTCGGGCAAACAAGGATTTGGTGCTGCCTGACTTCTTGGCGTGGCTCATCAATCAGCCCGAGGCGCAGCGGTATCTCGATTCTTGCGCGCGCGGCACGAAGCTCAGGATGATCCCGCGTGATTGCCTGGACAAGATGCCCGTCAGCATCCCCGATCTTGTCACCCAGAAACTGGTTGTCGAGGTAAGCCGCCTAGCTGCGAAGGAAGCTGGCTTGCTGCGCGAACTGGCTGCCAAGAAAGAAGAATTCACGAGCTTCGCCCTGCTGCGTCAGGTGCGAAACGCCCAGCTTCACGGCAATGAAGCTGGGCATAAGGTCGCCCGCTGACCTTGGACGGAAGCGGGCAAAGTGCAACGGACAAACTCATGAGGTGAATAATGTCCATCAACATTGGAAGCTACCACGCCGAAGGCCCTTTCGGCAATGAAAACAACTTGCAGGCGCGCTCCGGCGTCTACGTGATCCTTGGACGGCGCAGCGTTGCGTCCACTTGGAACGTGGTCGATGTCGGAGAGTCCCAGAACATTCGAGAACGGGTTTCGAACCACGACCGCGCACCATGCTGGCGCGGCCAGGGGCACGTGGAACTGTCTGTCGCCGCTATCTACGCAGATGCACCCAATCGGATACTGATCGAACGCGAGCTTCGCGCGCAGTTCAACCCGCCCTGTGGATTAATTTGAGAAAGCGTTTGGGGCAGGACATGTGCCTGCCCCACAATGATTAGCAAAAGGATTTGAAAATGAACGACAAACTGACACAGGCGGAAGTGAACAACGCAGCATGGGCTGCCTGCGACACCTTCCGGGGCGCGGTCGATCCCGCGCAATACAAGGACTACATTCTGGTGATGTTGTTCCTGAAGTACATCACGGACAACTGGAACGACCACTTCGAGACCTACCGCAAGCAGTATGGTGACGATGATGTCCGCATCCGCCGCCGCATGGAGCGCGAGCGCTTCTACCTGCCCGAAGGCGCGAGCTTCTACGACCTCTATGAGCAGCGCAATGAGCCGAACATTGGCGAGCTGATCAACATCGCCCTCGAAGACATCGAAGACAAGAACCGCTCCAAGCTCGAAGGCGTGTTCCGCAACATCGACTTCAACTCGGAGTCGAATCTTGGCCGCACCAAGGATCGCAACCGCCGCCTGAAAAATCTCCTCGAAGACTTCAATAAACCCGCCCTCGACTTGCGCCCGTCGCGGGTGAAGGAAGACATTATCGGGGAAACCTACATCTACCTGATTTCGCGCTTCGCCTCAGACGCGGGCAAGAAGGCAGGGGAGTTCTACACCCCCGCAGCCGTCTCGGGCTTGCTGGCAAAGCTTGCCGCGCCGAAGGAAGGCAACACAATCTGCGACCCCGCCTGCGGTTCCGGCTCGCTTCTGATCAAGGCGGCGGAGGCTGTCGGCTCCGACAACTTCGCGCTCTACGGGCAGGAAGTGAACGGCGCAACCTGGGCTCTGGCGCGGATGAACATGTTCCTGCACGCCAAGGACGCCGCGCGCATCGAATGGTGCGACACCCTGAACAGCCCCGCGCTGATCGAGGGCGATCACCTTCAGAAATTCGATGTCGTTGTCGCCAACCCGCCGTTCTCGCTCGACAAGTGGGGCGCGGATGGCGCGGACACAGACCAGTACAATCGCTACTGGCGGGGCATCCCGCCAAAGTCCAAGGGCGATTATGCCTTCATCACGCACATGATCGAGATCGCCAAGCGCCAGTCAGGCCGCGTGGCGGTAATCGTTCCGCATGGCGTTCTGTTCCGGGGTGGGGCAGAGGGCAAAATCCGCCAGCAGCTAATCGAGGAGAACCTCCTCGACGCGGTTGTCGGGCTGCCCGCGAACCTTTTCACCACCACGGGCATCCCCGTTGCCATTCTAGTGTTCGACCGCTCTCGTGAAGAGGGGGGCGCGAACGCAGATCGCAAGGACGTGCTCTTCATCGACGCCAGCAAGGAGTTCACGCCTGGCAAAGCCCAGAACGTGATGGACGAAGACACGCACATCAAGCGGGTGCTCGACACCTACAGCGCCCGCGCCGAGGTCGATAAGTACTCCCACCTCGCCACCACCGATGAGATTGCCGAGAACGGCTATAACCTCAACATCCCGCGCTACGTAGACACTTTCGAGCCGGAGGAAGAGATCGACGTTGCCGCCGTGCAGAGGGACATCGTGCGGATTGAGAACGAGCTGGCAGACGTGCGGGCGAAGATGTCGGGCTATCTGAAGGAGCTCGGGATTGATGCGTGAAGATAGTGAAGAGTTCAGCCAAGTTCCTTTGTCCAGCCTTGTGCAAAAGGGGCGCAAGATCACCTACGGTATCGTGCAGCCAGGGCAGTTCGTTGAAGACGGTGTAATTCTTGTTCGTGGTCGCGATTACTCGGCGGGCTGGCGCGATCTGGATGGCTTCAAACGGGTCACGCCCGAAATTGACGCGCCTTACAAGCGTTCCAAGCTGCGTGCAGGGGACTTGGTGATTACCATCGTCGGCGCAAACACAGGCACGGTTGCTGTTGTTCCTGATTGGCTGGAAGGCGCTAACATTACTCAGACCACCGCGCGCGTGGCGATTGAGCCTAAGAAGGCCGAACCTGGGTTTGTTGAACAGGTTCTGCGTTCCGCGCTCGGCCAACGAGAGGTTTATCGCTACCAGAAGGGCGGAGCCCAGCCAGGATTGAACCTTGCTGATTTGGAGAAATTCAGTATCCCGCTTCCACCGCTGCCAGAACAACGAAAGATCGCAGCGATCCTGCGGACCTGGGACGAGGCACTCGAAAAGCTCAACTCCTTGCGGACAGAGAAGGCGCGGTGGCTCGATGGCCTTTCGCAAACAACGATTGGGCGTGGAGGGATTTTCCCAGAACATTGGCAACAGAAACCGCTCTCCAAGGTCTGTATGCCAGTTAAGCGAAAGAGTTCGGGCGGCGATCATCCCGTTATGACAATCTCGGCGAAGTCCGGTTTCCTTATGCAAGCCGACAAGTTTGCGCGAGACATGGCGGGGCGCAGCGTCGAACGCTACACGCTCCTTCATGAGGGTGAGTTCGCCTACAATAAAGGCAACTCAAAGACTGCCCCCTATGGCTGCGTGTTCCGGCTTGACCGTGACACGGCGCTTGTTCCGTTCGTCTATTATTGCTTTGCTCTGAAGCCCGGTCTTGACCCTGAGTTCTATGACCACCTCTTCTCCGCAGGCGCGCTGAACCATCAGCTCTCGCGCCTGATCAATTCGGGTGTTCGCAACGATGGCTTGCTCAACCTCTACTCTGACGACTTCTTCAGTTGTCGAGTGCCGGTTCCGCCCACCGAAGAACAGAAGCGGATTGCACAAGCTCTGACGGAAGCCAAGCGGGAGCTGTCGCTACTGGACGAGGAGATTGCTGCCCTGACTGACCAGAAGCGTGGTCTGATGCAGAAGCTCCTGACGGGCGAATGGCGTGTCGAGGTCTCGGACGATGAGGAGGCAGCGGCATGAAGGGGAACACACAAAAACTATCGATCCGACTTCTTAAACATGGCCTTGCGCCAAAAGATGGACTGCGCGATGGCGTGGAATTGGACGCCTGGGACAAGCTAGAGGGCGCGCTCATCGCTCTCGAAACTATGGGGGGCAACCCGCCGAAGTGGTCAAAGTTCTTAGAGCTTTCTGACGAGCAGAAAAAAAAGCTCTACAACAACACCGCGTATGGGCTTGTCTTTGTTCAAGCCGCTGGTCGATGGTTCGCCGTCTCCTTCGGTATGGGGCATGTGAAGCTTGATCCGGCGAAGTTCGAACAGGATTTCGGGCTGCGTGTCGTGCTGAACTCTGTCGATCCAAATCAACTCAAGAGCGCTGACGTCCGCACCCCAGACGAAAACACGCTGTCCCGCCGCAGTCAGACAAGCCGTGGATCGGACCAAACAGCCTTTCTAATCGATGTGGAACGGGACATCGTGCGTGGTCTGGCGGGGACGCCCAAGGACAAGACCTTCGCGTCACGCGTGGCTGGAACAGATGCTCTCTCGATGGACCGCAAGATGACAGTGGCCGACCTCTCCACGGCCTGCGCCGAGGCCTATTCGGTTTACCAGAAAGAGGATTACAAAGAGCATTTTGCATGGATCGACCAGATCAAGCATGTCCGCGAGAACGAGCTCATTGAGAAGCTGAATGCCGAAGCGGTCGCGTGTATTGACGGCGCCGTGAAAGGCGGTGACCCAGAAGGCCTCCACCTTGCCTTTCCGGTCATATACGATCCTGAGAAAAGCAATCAGCTGCGCTACAAGGGATTTCGCAGCAGTCAGATTTATCCCGACCTAGACCTTTCCGGATATCTTGAAGCCCTCCAGGAGCGCGGCAAGACTGACTATGGGCTCGACGATTTTAATGGCCACACCGTGCACGAAGTCGATGACGAAGGCCGCGATTGCGGTGGCAAGTGGAAAATCTCTGAGTGTTTGGTCTGCGAAGTCGAGATAGACGGTCGCACCTATGTACTATCTGGCGGACGATGGTACGAGGTTGAAAGCGATCTCGCCAAACAGGTTCAAGAGTTCTTCGACAAGCTGGATCGGTATGATCTGCCGGAAGCGAAGGCTGAGGAGAACGAGCAGAAGTACAATGCGCGGCTCAAGATCGAAGAACCTGATCTACTTTGCCTAGACGCGCAGCTGGTGAAGCCCACGGGCTCAGCGACCACGATTGAAATTTGCGATTTCTTGAGCAAAGACAACAGACTGATCCACGTAAAAGATAAGACATCCTCTTCACGGTTGAGCCATCTATTTAACCAGGGCACCGTTTCAGGTCGGGTGCTCATCCTTGATGGTCCATGCCGTGATAAGACCCGTGAGAAAGTGGGTGTCATACAGGCTGAGACGGGACAGACAGGCTTTGAAACGATAATTTGCGCGGACGGCGAGGATTTCCGCCCTCAGGATTTCACGGTCGTTTATGCCGTAATTGGCACTGGCGACAGCCCCAAGCTCCCATTCTTTAGTATGATCACGCTGCGCCAAGCAGCGCGAGAGCTGAAAGCCCTGGGTTATAGCTATGAGTTTGCTTGGATTAAAAAACCAGCGGCGGTTGGTGTGAAGAAGAAGAAAGCGACGAAGAGTGACGAGGTGAGCGAAGTAATCGAGGAGACTCTCGATGCTTGATGGCTTTGATCCCAGTGAAAAGTACCAATCCCAGATACCTGCGATCCAGACGCTCGTGGCGCTTGGCTTCCAGCCGTTATCACAGGTGAAGGTCGATCAGTTGCGGGGGAAACCACGCAGCGTGATCCTCGACGACATCGTTGTCGAGCAGATGCTGAAGCTCAACAGCTACAGCTATCGCGGCAAGAGCTATTCCTTCGACCTGGAAGACGCCCACGAGGCGCTGCACCGCCTCAAACCAACCCCTGACAAGCTCAAGGGGCTGAAGGGCACGAACCAGGATATCTATGATCTCTTGGTTCTGGGCACGACGATCTCCAAGGCGATTGAGGGCGACAGCAAGAGCTATTCCTTCAAGTACATCGACTGGGAGACACCTGAAAACAACGTCTTCCATGTGACGGCGGAGATGAGTGTCGAGCGGACGGCGAGCACCGCGACACGGCGCTGCGATATCGTCTGTTTCGTAAACGGCATTCCGTTCATTGTGATCGAGAACAAGCGTCCCACGGAGTCGCTCAAGAAAGCTGACAGCCAGCTAATCGGGTATCAGAACGAAGACAACATCCCGCAGCTCTTCCACTACGCGCAGCTATTGATGAGCATGAAGCGGCAAGAAGCCCGCTATGCCACCGTGGGCACTCCGCGCAAGTTCTGGCAAATCTGGCGCGACGAAGACGATCAGGATGCGGATATCTCCGCCGCGATCAATCGTCCTCTGACGGCAGAGGAAACGAACGCTGTCTTCTCGGGCGACTTGGCCGATGCGCGCGTCTTCTTCGAGGAGCTAGCTGCGGGAGGGGAGAGATCGATCAGTGAGCAGGATCGCGCCATCTATGCGATGTGCCGCCCGGAGCGTCTTCTCGACCTTGTGCGCCGTTTCACGGTTTTCGATGGAGGGGTGCGTAAGATCGCCCGCCATCAGCAATTCTTCAGCATCAGAATAGCTCTTGCCCGCCTGAAAGGTTTTGATCTGGAAGGCCGTCGCAAAGGTGGCGTGATCTGGCACACACAAGGCTCAGGGAAGAGCCTAACAATGGTGATGCTTGGGCGGGCGCTTGCGCTCGACAAAGACGTGAAGAACGCCCGTATCCTGATCGTCACGGATCGCGATGACTTGGACAAGCAGATCAAGGGCACCTTCAAGTCCTGCGACCTTGAACCCGTGCGGGCAGCCACGGGGGCAAATCTGATCGAGCTGATCAGAAACCGCACGCCGTTGATCACGACGATCATCAACAAGTTCGATACCGCCATGAAGGCGGGCGACTTCAAGGACGATAGCGCCGACATCTTCGTTCTCGTCGATGAAAGCCACCGCAGCCAGACAGGCCGCTATGGCGGACACGGCAAGTTTGCCTTGAAGATGCGGCGCATCTTGCCGAACGCCTGTTATCTCGGCTTCACCGGTACACCGCTTCTGAAGAAGGACAAGAACACCCTCGATACCTTCGGGGGGCTGATTCACAAATATACGATTGATCAGGCAGTGAAGGACGAGGCTGTTGTCCCCTTGCTTTACGAAGGACGCTTGGTTGAGCAGCAGGTCAGCGGCGATGTCGTCGATACCTGGTTTGACAAGATCAGCGAGGGACTGACGGAGAAGCAGAAAGCCGATCTTAAGCGAAAATTCTCGCGCATGGATGCCTTGTCAAAGACAAGCCAAGCCATCCGCGCCAAGGCGTTCGATATTTCAGAACACTTCCGCCAGTATTGGCAGGGGACGGGTTTCAAGGCGCAACTGGTGGCACCCTCAAAGGCCGCTGCCGTACGCTTCAAGGAGGTTCTCGACGAGATAGGCCACGTGACGAGCGAGATCATCATTTCCGCCCCTGACGACAAGGAAGGGAATGAGGAGGTCGATCAGGAATCCAAGGACTTGGTGCGCAAGTTTTGGGACAAGATGATGGCCAGGCACAAAACCGAGGACGAGTACAATCGCCAGATCATCGACGCCTTCAAGGGCTCAGGCGATCCTGAAATCCTGATTGTCGTCTCGAAGCTTCTGACTGGCTTCGACGCCCCGCGCAACACGGTGCTCTACGTGTGCAAGCCGTTGCGGGAACATAATCTTCTTCAAGCCATTGCCCGCGTGAACCGTCTCTATGAGGACGACGACAAGGAGAAGCAGTTCGGCTTCATCGTCGATTATGAAGGGCTGCTTGGCGAGCTCGACGCGGCACTGACGACCTATAGCGCGTTTGAGGGTTTCGACGGTGAGGATGTTGCCGGATCGCTGCACGACATTCGCGAGGAAATCCGCAGGCTGCCGCAGCTGCACGACCAGCTCTGGGATGTCTTCAAGGAGGTTCGCAACAAGAAGGACATGGAGCAGTTCGAGCAGCTCTTGGCGGATGATGCCAAGCGGGAAGACTTCTACTCTCGACTGAAGGACTATGGTCGCTGCTTGCACATCTCGCTGTCCTCCGAGAAGCTCTATGACGTGTTCGACGAGGCGGCGGTCGCCACCTTCACGAAAGATTGGAAAGCCTTCTCAGAGCTGAAGCGTTCCGTTCAGTTACGCTATCAGGAAACCGTCGATGTGAAAGAGTTCGAGCCCAAGATTCAGAAGTTGCTCGACGATCATGTCACGGCAAAACCTGCCGAGGTGATCATCGACCTGGTGAACATCAACGATCCTGACGCTCTTAACGCCGTGATCGAAGAAGAGGGCACGACCGCTGCTTCCAAGGCGGATCGCATTGCAAGCGCCACCAAACGCACGATCACGGAAAAGATGGAGGAAGACCCTTCCTTCTACAGGCAGTTCTCTGAGATGCTGGCGGAGACGATCCGCGATTACCGCGAGAAGCGGATTTCGGAGAAGGATTACCTCAAGACGGTCGTGGATTTGGCGGGGCGCGTTGCGCGCCGTGATCATGGCCGAGACATGCCGGAAAGCATCAAGGGCGACACGGACGCTCAAGCTGTCTTCGGCGTCCTTGAGCCGATCCTGAAGGAGATCAACAGCGGCGTTGAGGATACGGTGACAGCCGATGTCGCACAGTCGATCATCGGGATCGTCAAAGATCACCACATCGTCGATGTCTGGTCGAACGAGATGGCGCAGAACAACATGCGCAACGCCATCGACGACTACTTCTTTGATGTCGTGCGCGACGAGAAGGGCATCGACATTCCCCTCGACCTTCTCGATGACATCGAGCTGCAGATCATGGATATCGCGCGGGCGAGGTTCCCCGGATGAGTGCCGAGGTTCTTGAGGCAAGCTTCGGCAGCGAGACAATCCGTTTTTCTGTCGTGAGGCGGATTCGCAAAACCCTGTCGATCAGTGTCTTGCCCAACCAGCAGGTCGAGGTTGTCGCGCCCGAAGACGCAAGCTCTGAACGTATCATCGAGAAGGTGCGCAAACGCGCGCCGTGGATTTGCAAACAGCTGCGCTACTACGACCAGTTCCAGCCCAAAACGCCAGAACGGCGCTATATCGGTGGCGAGACCCACCTGTACTTGGGTCGCCAATATAAACTCAAGGTGATCCCCGGCATACAGAACATCGTCAAGATGCAGCGCGGTCAGCTGGTGGTTTGGAGTACGAAGCCAGGTCGCGCCACCCAGACCCGCGAGCTTGTGCGACACTGGATGTTGCAGCGTGCCCAGATCAAATTCGCGGAGCGTTTGCACATCTGTCGAGGGCGCTTTCCAGACCCTGAGAAGGTCGTTCCGAACAGCATCATCATTCGAGAGCTGAGCCTTCGGTGGGGGTCAATGACAGGGCGGCACAATTTGGTGCTGAACCGAGCGCTGATCGGGGCCTCTACAGAGGCTATTGATTATGTGATCACCCACGAGCTTTGCCATATCAAACACCCCCATCACGGGCGGGAGTTCTTCGATCTCTTGCGTTGCGTAATGCCGGATTGGGAGAAGAGAAAGCTGAGACTTGAACGTCAGATGGCATAGCTTGCACACGTATCCGACCAGCATACTGTTGGTCTCGCCGATTGCGTCTCCATGAAATGGCGTGCATCCAATCCGCGCAGGGTTGGTCGATGGGAAGGTTCCAAGGAAGGGCAGCTATGACATGCTCCCGTCCTTGGTCTCGATGAAGTCGTCTCCATGAAATGGTCAGGGGTCTTGGGGCAGGAACGCCGCCCAAGTCGATGGGTGCAGGGAGAGCGAAGTCTCCCTGCGAGGGATTGACCGGCGATACGGTCTGCTGGCTCTGGATGGATTCAACGCCCAGGAAGAGCCATGGCCGGGGGGATGCAACGGGGGCGCGCAGCGGGCTCCCTTGCCAAGATGTGTGGTACTACCACACACATCTTGCGGTTCACGATAACGGGGCCGGATTGGTACTACCATCTTCGCAGGGATTAAGCCCGATGTAAAAGGCCTGGTCGGCAACCTTACCCCAGCACTGGAATAATATTAACCCCAATGCCGTCGATTGTGAGCAGGAAGAATTCATACTCACTCAAATCCTGCGAGCTGCGAGAATTCACTCCATTAGGCCATCGCATAGGCATAGACGCAGCTTCATTATCCATGTAAGAATAGACACTTGCAGCAAGATTATCAAGCAACCACGCTGGGGGATTTTATGAGTGACGCAGATTTAGTTGAAGAGATAGCTCAACGCGCCGATAAAGCCGGTATTGGCACCGAAATTCGGGAAACAAAGTACGTCGATGATATAATAAAGACGCAATATATTCTTATGCCAGCAGGGGCGGAGCCAAGGCGTATTCCAATTTCGAGTCAAGACCAAGCAAAAGAAATTCTATCGATTGAATTCGAGCGCTTCACATTCCTTGGTGACTATGATGCGATTGCTGATCTCAAACGAGGTGAGATAGAAGCAGCCCTTACGACGCGAGATGCGTTCGGTGGTATCTCAATGATCGAGCGGCGATTGGGTTTTTCTTCTGGGGTAGAAGGTGCTCTTGAGGATGATGAGAACCAAGGATTATCTCTACAAGCAGAATCCTCCAGCGGGATTAAGCTTGAAATTTCAGCAGGCAGCGAGAGTCTTCGTGTCTTCTCCTCAAGGGCTGGCGGTCGGGCACCACTAAGCCTTAAGATATTTCTCAACGAGCCTCAGAGCTACAGTTCCGCGCTCAGCGCGCTTGAGGTAATTTCGAACTCGCTATTTTTTCAAATCGACCTAGAAAGAGATGTTACGCTTTCATTGCGCAAATCCTTTCGCAGGCGGCGGGGATTACGACGGAAAGGATTTAGCTCCAAGGAAGCTGCAGCTCTACAGTTTCCGTCTTTCGAATATGACACTGCGCCGATCTCCCTCTATTGGTATGCGAAGAGCGCGCGTGGTATGCCACTACTTCAGTTCCTGGCATATTACCAAGTTGCCGAATACTACTTTCCAAACTTTGCGAAACTGGAGGCCATTCGTGGAGTTCGCAAGATTTTGAAGCATCCAAACTTTAGGGTAGACAGAGAGTCTGATCTCACCAAATTGGTTTCAACCATCGCAGGGAGTGGCCGTGTTGGTGGCAGTGAGCGTGAGCAAATAAGGGCAACCGTATCCGAAGTCATAACACTCGACGACGTATTGCGCTACTTTGAAGAGAATGCGGATGTGGCGGAAATTGTCAGTAAGAAACAGAAAGGTATAACCGACAAAACAATCAACCTAGGCCGCAAAGGTCACGATCATCGCCCTGATGTTGCAGAGCTCCTCTATGATATCCGGTGTAGAATTGTTCACACAAAAAATGATGTGGACAATATCCGCTCGGAAATGCTGTTGCCGTTTTCAAAAGCTGAAGAAGAGCTTTGGGCGTATGTAGACCTAATGCAGTTTGTTGCTCAGAATGCGTTAATTAGATCAAGCTCCGTAATGCGCTCATTCTAAATTTCAACTACTGTGATTTTGCCTCTGTTGCCGCATTAATCATTGGAGATGTTGCGCTGCAAAATCGACTTCGCCATATCTGCACGCCGATGACGCTCCCAAATCCGGCTGCTCCGTGACAGACCAAGAAGTCCGCCTGCGCCATGCCCTGGCTGCCGCTTTCGACCGCTATGATGAGCGGGTGGGCAGCCCGTTCCCGGCTGACGTGCGGCTGGAAATTGTCGAGAGCGACGCGTTCTTCGCGCAGGTCTCGATGGCGTCAGACGGCGTTGTTGTTGATGTCAGCACCGGCGTCGTGGATCGGATCGACGCGGTGTGGAACAGCGCGCTTGAGCTATCGGCAGGATTGCCTGAGGGCGACCGGATCGACCTGCTCGGGAATCCATCGCACACCGTCGATATGTCGCTCCGCTGGTTGATGCAGCATGAGCTCAATCACTATGCCAACGGCCACTTCTCCCTGACCGGCGGCGCGGCGCTGCTCGAAGCCGGTTCCGACACGCGCTATGGCCTCGTCTCGCACGCTGAGCCGGTGAATACGCCGCTGGCGGAATTGACCGGCGAAGAGCTGGCGCTTGCGCCGCTTTGTCTGGAACTCCAGACTGATCACGATTCAACCGAGATAGTCCTCGGGGCGTATTCGCCCGAGAATTGGGTGCTCTTCCGCTATTACGCGACCTGCATCATGGTCGTGATCCTGATCATCGAGCATGAAGAGCGTTCCTGCGACGGTGAAAACCGGACGCATCCCTGGGCGGCAACACGGCTTTTCATGCTGCTCGGGCATCTGGTCGAGCTGCCCTATATCCCCGCGATAAAGCGAGCCCATCATGAGGGGCTGGAATCCATCCCGGCGGATTATTATCCGCCGGAAGCCGAAATCAAACGCTACCAGAGCGAGGTGGTCAGCCGCGTGCTTGGGCGCTCGCAGATATTCGCTGAAGTCATCGGCCTGCAAAAGCTCTGGGATGATCTGGGCGGATATGACGGGCTGTTCGAGGATATCCAGCGGGCGATGATTGGCGAGATCGACGATCACCGCGCCTTCAAAACGCGCGGCGCGCAGCAATGGGCAGAGCTCAAGCCGCTGAACAATCGCCTGTTGCAGATGATCCGCTCCATCGGCTTACCGGAATAGCGTCCGGGCTATCGAACAAATTGGATATTGATCCGGTGAATAGCGTATTGCCCCGCGTCAAGCGCGGCCAGCATGGTGGCCAATTCGCCGAGTTGTTCCGGCCGCAGTGCAAGGCCGCGAAGCCCTGAAACCGTATCGTCAAGCGTGTCGATATCTTCGACGACGACAAAGACGAAGGAGTGCAGCCCGTCCGTGTCAGCCTCGATCAAGGCAAGTGGTGACCCATCGGCCTTGCGGGGAAGCTCATGGCGACCATGGCCGCAACTGACGAAGGCAGCGGCGGGGTCTTCACTGAGCGAGAAGAGATGCCATAGGCCGCGCACCTCCTGGAAGGCGAATGCATGACCTGCGATCTCCGAGGTCAGGGCGAAGGCGAACTTTTCCCCGAGGCGTACGGGGCGCTCATCAATCGGATGCCTGCCCGCCTGGCGCACCAACCCCAGCGACGAAAACCGCAGCAAACTGAGTGCACCATAACGGGTGCGCTCTTCGAGCAAGGCCAGCCAGCCGCCACGGGCGGGACGTGTGAACAGTTCCGGCGCAACGCGAAGAGCGATGTCCAAGTGATTGGATTCAATCCAGCTATGGATCATGACTGCGCTGCGGCGTGCAATCTTACCGCGTGAAAAGTTGCCGCCGGTCGAGACCGGATCGACGATCTGACCATTGAGTGCAGCGCGGTAAAACTCGGCAGGCGCAAGCCCGGCGCTATCCATGACGGCCTTGGCCACCCGATAGAGGCGTGCCCGCTGTTCCTCTGTCGCCTTCTGCCAATCCACTGCGTCCATGCCGTTTTTATCAGTTTCTACGCACCGATTATCAAGGCGCTACGCAGCTCCTGACTGGTACTACCGAAAGGGGGTGAGCACCCCTCAGAAGCGCGCCGACCGCGTTGCAGCGCAGCATAACAAAATTTGCGGGCATACTACTTTGGGTGGTATTCTGTAAATATGGTGGAGGTAATAGTGGGAAATTCAGGCGATAAGAAAAACTTCGCAGGCGCCGCGAAGGATTTCGTAAACGCCGCCTCTATTTCCGATCCACGCATTACTGAATTGGTTCGACATCTCGCAAGGGTTTCTGCGGATAAAGACTACAAAGAGGTGACAGATTCGCGCAAAGTGCGGTATAGTAGTCCTGCTAAGAAAGGACTGAAAAATGATTAGAGCCGCAGCATACGCCCGTTACTCAACTGAACTTCAAACCGATAAATCCATCGACGACCAGCTTCGTATTTGCGGCGAAGAAGCGAAACGGCGCGGCCTCAAAATTATTCAAAACTATTCCGATGCTGCGGAGTCGGGTCAGACACTTATTCGTTCCGGCATTCAGAAATTGCTTCTGGATGCCATGGAACGCAAATTTGACGTTGTCGTTTCGGAAGCACTCGACCGCATTAGCCGCGATCAAGCCGATGTTGCATCCGTCTTCAAGAAACTTCGTTTCATGGGCATCCAGATTATAACGATCAGCGAAGGGCTGGTCGATGAGATGCATATCGGGCTGAAAGGCACGATGAATGCACTCTACATCAAGGAAATCCGCGCGAAGACGAAACGCGGCCTCGAAGGACGTATCCTCGAAGGCAAAAGCGCGGGCGGGAAATGCTACGGCTATGACGTCATTCGCACGCTCGACGAAAAGGGCGAACTGGTCTCGGGCGAACGCGCGATCAACGAAGACGAGGCGCGTATCGTCCAGCGGATTTTCGGGGACTATCTTCGGGGGAAGTCACCGAAGAAAATCGCCCATGAGCTCAATGCCGAAGGTATTCCCGGCCCTTCCGGCAAGGCTTGGGGCTCCAGTACGATCTATGGCAACCGTCATCGTGGCACGGGCATCCTGAACAACGAGCTCTATATCGGACAGCTTGTCTGGAACAAGCTCACCTATCAGAAGCATCCCGACACCGGGAAGCGTATTTCGCGCCTTAACCCCGAAAGCGAGTGGAAGCGCGTTGAGGTCGAGCACCTTCGGATCATCGATCAGGCGACGTGGCAGAAGGTTAAGGAGCACCAGGGCGAGCTCGACAAGCGTCCGCGCTTTCAGGACAAGAAGCGCCCGCCCAATCTGTTCTCATTTCTGCTGAAGTGCGGAGAATGCGGTGGCGGGATGTCCATCGTCGGTCCTCGACGCTACGGCTGCTCGACAGCACGCAATAAGGGAACCTGCAACTGCCGCACGACGATCAGTCAGGATGTGCTGGAAGAGAAGGTGATCGGCGCGCTCCGGACGCGACTGATGAACCCTGAGATGACCAAGGTCTTCTGCGAGGAATACACCGCGCACATCAACCGTCTGCGCATGGAACACAACGCCAACCTCATTGGATATCGCAAGGAACTGGCGAAGGTTGAGCGCGAGATGGAGAACTTCCTCCAGCTCGTGGCGCAGGGCACTCAGGCGAGCTTCCTTGCGGAGAAGGCGAACAGCCTTCAAGCGCGCAAAGACGAATTGGTGGAGCTTCTGGAGGCCACTGAAGAAGCGCCGGTCTACGTGCATCCCAATATGGCGATGCGCTATGCAGAAGCCATCGAGGGGTTGCTGGCCAACCTGAACGATCCGGCGCATCGGCCGGAGTCGGCGCAGCTTATCCGGGGACTTGTCGACAAGATCGTCCTGACGCCCAATGCGGAACGGACGGAACTGATCGTCGATCTGTATGGAGACCTTGCAGGTATCCTTCAGGTCTCGGACAGCAGGAATTCAACGGGCGTGTCTCTGAAGCCCAGGGACAGGCTCAACACGGAAGAGAGAAAGGAAATTGAGCAGGTCGAGTCCGTTGCGGATTCGCCGGAGACCGGCTCTGAGCCTCGCATGGTAGCGAGCAAGGTTCAGATGGTTGCGGGGGTAGGATTTGAACCTACGACCTTCAGGTTATGAGTCTAAGGGCCTGTAGTTTGCTCAAATTCGCCGAAGGCATTTCTATCTTTTTATATCAATATGTTACGAAAACTCTTGACTTGCTCGTCATGCCGCCAGATTGCCCAAATTTGCTCCAGAGTGTAGCACCAGCGTAGCACCGATGTAGCACTGGATCACGGGAGGCAGCATGGCCAGCCACCGCCTGAACTTCACCAAGGCCGCCTTGTCGAAGGCCCCGCCCGCCGCTAAGGGCAGCCGGGACTACTACTATGACGAGCGGGAACAGGGCCTGGTCCTGGCCGTCTCGCCTGGCGGCAGCAAAAGCTTCTATCTCTACAAGCGCGTGGAGGGGCGCCCCGAGCGGCTTCTCCTGGGGCGCTTCCCCGATATCAGCATCGAGAACGCCCGAAAGCTCGCGCAGAAGGCGAAGGGCGAGATTGCAAGCGGCAAGAACCCGCAGAAGGAACGGCGCGCCATCCGCGACGAGATGACGTTCGGCGCGCTGTTCGAGGAATATTTGGAAAAGTATTCGAAAGTTCACAAACGCTCTTGGAAATACGACGAGCGGGAAGTTACGAAGTTCCTTTCCCACTGGTTCAAACGCAAGATATCGAAGATTACAAAATCCGATGTGGAGCGTTTGCACGCCCGCGTCGGGAAGGAAAACGGCATTTACCAGGCCAACCGCCTGCTTGAGCGGGTCCGGTCGATCTTCAACAAGGCGATTGATTGGGGCTGGGACGGCACGAACCCGGCCGCGGGCATCAAGAAGTTCAAGGAACAGAGCCGCGACCGCTTCCTGCAGCCCGACGAGTTGCCTCGGTTCTTCGAAGCCCTGGCGAACGAGCCGAACGAGGCCGCGCGCGATTTCTTCCTGATTTCCCTGCTGACCGGCGCGCGGAAGTCCAATACGCTCGCGATGCGCTGGCAGGATATCAACTTCAGCACGGCGACCTGGCGGATCGGCCAGACGAAGAACGGCGACGCGCAGATCGTCCACCTGCCTGCCCAAGCGCTGGAAATCCTGAAAGAACGCAAGCTCGCCTCGGACAGCCCGTGGGTGTTTCCCGGCAGTGGCGCGTCAGGCCACCTGGCCGATCCCAAAAAGGCCTGGGCACGCATCCTCAAAGAGGCCGGGATTGCCGACCTGCGGATTCACGACCTGCGCCGCACCCTGGGCAGCTACCAGGCCGCAACCGGCGCCAATGGCTACATCATCGGCAAGTCCCTGGGCCATCGCAGCCAGCAGTCGACGGCGATCTATGCCCGCCTGAACCTGGACCCCGTGCGCGATTCCGTGAACAAGGCGACAGAGGCGATGTTCGCCTATGCGACGGCCGCGAAGGAAGGGCAGCGCATTGATGAGTGATGCGTTTTTTGACGATTACCGGCGCGCGTTGGCTTCCTATTCCGAAGAGACGTTTGCCGAGTTCTTCCGACTGGCCCGGATTACAGACCCGCATGTGCAAGCTATCGGCAAGGATTATCTCGGGGTCGCGGGTGCTTTCTACTTCTCGCATATGGACCGACAGGCTGCGGCGCCGTCCCGAACGGAAGCTTTGAAAAAGCTTTCCCGCGCACAACGCGCCAGCCACGAGTTGGCCGACAGCTTGGCGCGCGCAATAGCCGATAGATCGGTCTTTCGTGAACTCTCCGATGCGGGAACGGCCGCGGGTAGAGAGCTTCAGGACGACGCATCGGCAAATTCCGACACGCTGGAAATCCTGTCGGCCATTTTTCCGATCAAGGCAGACGGCAAGGGGTTTCGATATGATGGATTGCAGAAGACCCTGCTGACCTTGGCCAACTGCCTTGAACAGATCGAAGCCGAGGCAATTGAAAAGAGACGCAAGGGCCGGGGGCATGCCCTCCACCCCTGGCTTGTCCTGATGAACGTGTATTGGATCAAAGCCACGGGCGAAACGCCGAGCATCGGCCACTATGACAGGGAAATCGGCGACTATGACTCCGCCGCCATCGCAGCGCTGAGCTTTGCCGCGGAGGTGCTCGATAGCCAGATTTCCAGCCGCCTGGTGGCGAAGGGCATGGGAGCCGCCCACGACTCCATCATGAACACCCTGCTTGAAATGACGGTGCTGCTGGCAGGATTCTCGCTACTGGTCGCAAATGGCGTCTCGGTTGGCCTGCCCCCTGAAAAGTGGTCCTCCCTGAAGTAGGCTTTCGAGCCAGATGGAGGACGAAGGAATGCCCCAGAAGAAGCACAAGCCCGAAGA
>NZ_SLXP01000016.1 GCF_004343075.1 Rhodovulum marinum | reverse complement strand
CCGATGCCGGCCGCTTCTGGCAGGTCTGCCAGGACCTGAAGGTGACCCAGTTCTACACCGCGCCCACCGTGATCCGCGCGCTGATGGGCCAGGGCACCGAGTGGGTCGAGAAATACGACCTGTCGGCCCTCAAGGTGCTGGGCTCGGTCGGCGAGCCGATCAACCCCGAGGCCTGGGAATGGTACAACACCCATGTCGGCAAGGGGCGCTGCCCCATCGTCGACACCTGGTGGCAGACCGAGACCGGCGGCCACCTGCTGACGCCCCTGCCGGGTGCCACGCCGACCAAGCCCGGCTCGGCCACGAAACCGTTCTTCGGCGTGCAACCCGTTGTCCTGGAACCCGAATCCGGCAAGGAGATCGACGGGGTCGAGGCCGAGGGCGTGCTCTGCCTCAAGGACAGCTGGCCCGGCCAGATGCGCACCGTCTGGGGCGATCACGAACGCTTCCAGGACACCTATTTCAGCCAGTACAAGGGCTACTACTTCTCCGGCGACGGCTGCCGCCGCGACAAGGACGGCTATTACTGGGTGACCGGCCGGGTCGATGACGTGATCAACGTCAGCGGTCACCGGATGGGCACGGCCGAGGTCGAATCGGCCCTCGTCGCGCATGCCGCCGTGGCCGAGGCCGCCGTCGTGGGCTACCCGCACGAGATCAAGGGCCAGGGCATCTACGCCTATGTCACGCTGATGAACGACGTGGAACCCACCGACGAGCTGAGGAAAGAACTGGAGAAATGGGTCCGCACCGAGATCGGCCCCATCGCCAAGCCCGACCTGATCCAGTGGGCCCCCGGCCTGCCGAAAACCCGCTCGGGCAAGATCATGCGCCGCATCCTGCGCAAGATCGCCGAGAACGACTACGGCGCCCTCGGCGACACCTCCACCCTCGCCGACCCCTCCGTCGTCGACGACCTCATCGAGAACAGGATGAACCGCGCCTGAGCGTTTCACCTGCCTGACCATCCCGGGCGCGCGGGAGGCGCGCCCGGTTCCCCCTAACCGCAAACGGGAGGATCCCATGTCCGACAAGGACTCCGCGATGGCCTATTGGAAGGCCAATATCCGTCTCATCTTCATAAGCCTGATCATCTGGGCGCTGGTCTCGTTCGGCTTCGGCATCCTGCTGCGGCCGCTTCTGGCCGGCATCAGCGTGGGCGGCACCGACCTGGGCTTCTGGTTCGCCCAGCAGGGCTCGATCCTCGTGTTCCTCGGGCTGATCTTTTTCTACGCGTGGCGCATGAACCGGCTGGATCGCAAGTTCGGCGTGGACGAGGAGTAAGCGACAATGGATCAGTTCATCATCAACCTGATCTTCGTGGGCGCGAGTTTCGCGCTCTATATCGGGATCGCGATCTGGGCCCGCGCCGGGTCCACGTCGGAATTCTATGCCGCGGGACGCGGCGTGCACCCGATCACCAACGGGATGGCCACCGCGGCCGACTGGATGTCGGCGGCGTCCTTCATCTCGATGGCCGGTCTCATCGCCTTCGTGGGCTATGACAACTCGACCTATCTCATGGGCTGGACCGGCGGTTACGTGCTGCTGGCGCTGCTGCTGGCGCCCTACCTGCGCAAGTTCGGCAAGTTCACCGTGTCGGAATTCATCGGCGACCGGTTCTACAGCCAGACCGCGCGCATGGTGGCGGTGGCCTGCCTGATCATCGCCTCGGTCACCTACGTGATCGGCCAGATGACCGGCGTGGGCGTGGCCTTTGGCCGCTTCCTCGAAGTGTCGAACACCACCGGCCTGCTGATCGGCGCGGTGATCGTGTTCGCCTACGCGGTGTTCGGCGGCATGAAGGGCGTGACCTATACCCAGGTCGCCCAGTACATCGTGCTGATCCTCGCCTACACGATCCCGGCGATCTTCATCTCGCTGCAACTGACCGGCAACCCGATCCCGGCGCTGGGCCTGTTCGGCGACCACCAGGCCAGCGGAGAGCCGCTTCTGGCCAAGCTCGACCAGATCGTGCGCGAACTCGGCTTCTCGGAATACACCACGCATCACGGCGACACGTTCAACATGATGCTGTTCACGCTGTCGCTGATGATCGGGACCGCGGGGCTGCCGCACGTCATCATGCGGTTCTTCACCGTGCCGCGGGTGTCGGATGCGCGCTGGTCGGCGGGCTGGGCGCTGGTCTTCATCGCGCTTTTGTACCTGACGGCCCCGGCCGTGGGCGCGATGGCGCGGCTGAACATCACCGAGCTGATGTGGCCCAACGGCACCGACGCGGCGGCCGTTTCGCTGGAAACCATCGAGTCGGACGAGAAATACGACTGGATGGAGACCTGGCAGAAGACCGGCCTTCTGGGCTGGGAAGACAAGAACGGCGACGGCCTGATCCAGTACTATAACGACGCGTCGCCCGCGCTGCAGGAACGCGCCGCGGCCGAAGGCTGGCAGGGCAACGAACTGACCAACTTCAACCGCGACATCCTGGTGCTGGCCAACCCCGAAATCGCCAACCTGCCGGGCTGGGTGATCGGCCTGGTGGCCGCGGGCGGCCTGGCCGCCGCGCTGTCGACCGCCGCCGGTCTGCTGCTGGCGATCTCGTCGGCGGTGTCGCACGACCTGATCAAGGGCGCGATCAACCCCAACATCTCGGAACGCGGGGAACTTCTGTCCGCGCGTATCGCGATGGCGGTGGCCATCGGCGTGGCGACCTACCTTGGCCTCAACCCGCCGGGCTTTGCCGCCCAGACGGTGGCGCTGGCCTTCGGGCTTGCGGCGGCCTCGATCTTCCCGGCGCTGATGATGGGGATCTTCTCGACCCGCATCAACAACGTGGGCGCGGTCGCGGGGATGCTGGCGGGCCTGACCGTCACGCTGGTCTACATCTTCCTGCACAAGGGCTGGTTCTTCATCCCCGGCACGAACAGCTTCGACGACAGCGACCCGCTGCTGTTCACGATCAAGTCGACCTCGTTCGGCGCGGTCGGCGCGGCGATCAACTTCGCCACGGCCTATATCGTGGCCGGCATGACGAAGGAGACCCCGCAAGAGATCAAGGACCTGGTCGAAAGCGTGCGCATCCCGCGCGGTGCGGGCGCGGCGACCGATCACTGACGACATCGAGGGGGGCGGCCCGGCGCCGCCCCCTTCCCCACGCGCCCGGAATTTCCCGGACCCGCGCGCCCCTTTTAGGTTCTTTCCTCGACCGACCCGGCTGCCCGCGCAGGAGGTGCGCATGTCCGACGCCCAGGCCGATATCATCCCAAGCCTGACCCGGTTTCCCCCCTTCGACCTCGTGCCGGCCGAGGCGCTGGCGGCGCTGTCCGCCAGTGTCACCCGCATCGCGGCCGATCCCGGGCAGACCATCTTCTACGAAGGCGACCGGCTGGACGGGCTTTACGTGATCGAGACCGGCACCGTCGATATCGAGACGGGCGAGTCGGACCTGATCGCCCATCGCGGCCCCGGCGACGTGTTCGGCGAACGCGGGCTGTTGCGGCTGGGCCGCGCGACCCTGACCGCGCGGGCAAGTTCGGATGTCTCGCTGCTGCTGCTGCCCAAGGCCGCGTTCCACGACCTGATGGACGAGGTGCCGGCCTTTGCCGACTGGTTCCGGCGCGCGATGCCGGGCCGGGCGATGGCCGCGGGCGACGAGGCGGCGGGTCTGACCGCGCTGAAGGTCGCCGACCTGATGACGAAAACGCCGGTCACCTGCCCCATCGGCGCGACCGTGACGGATGTCGCCCGGATCATGCGCGACAAGGGCATTTCGTCGGTGATCGTGATGCAGGGCGAGGCGCCCGCGGGCATCGTCACGGTGCGCGACCTGTCGGGCAAGGTCCTGGCCGAGGGGCTGGACGGCACCACGCCGGTGGCCCGGGTGATGACGCCCGACCCGATCACCATCGCCCCCGACGCGCTGGGCCTGGACGCGCTGATGCGGCTGGCCGATCACAATATCAGCCACCTGCCCGTGGCCGAGGCGGGCCGTATCGTGGGGCTGATCGGGCGCACCGACCTGTTCCGCCAGCAGGCCGCCACCGCCAGCCACATGATCGTCGAGGTGGTCGACGCCGACACCCCCGAGGAAATGGCCCGCGTGGTGGCCGAGGTGCCCGCGCTTCTGGCGCAGCTGGTGCGCTCGGGCGTGGCGGCGAACGCGATCTCGCGGCGGATCACCGACATCACCGACGCGATCACCCGCCGCCTTCTGGCGCTGGCCGAGGCGCGTCTGGGCCCGCCCCCCGTTCCCTACCTGTGGCTGGCCTGCGGGTCGCAGGGGCGGCGCGAACAGACCGGCGTCAGCGACCAGGACAACTGCCTGATCCTGGATGACGCGTTCAAACCCGAACACGATGCCTATTTCGCCGAACTGGCCAAGTTCGTCTCGGACGGGCTGAACACCTGCGGCTTCGTCTATTGCCCGGGCGACATGATGGCCACCAACCCGCGCTGGCGCCAGCCGCGCCGGGTCTGGCGTGACTATTTCGCCCGCTGGATCGCCCAGCCCGACACCGAGGCGCAGATGCTGGCCTCGGTCATGTTCGACCTGCGCCCCATCGGGGGCACCACGGACCTGTTCCACGACCTGCAGGCCGAAACCCTGGCGATGGCGCGCAAGAACTCGATCTTCGTGGCGCACATGGTCTCGAACTCGCTGAAACACACGCCGCCCCTGGGCCTGTTCCGCGGCTTCGCGCTGATCCGGTCGGGCGAACACAAGGACATGTTCGACCTGAAACATTCCGGCGTCGTGCCGGTGGTCGATCTCGGCCGGGTCTACGCGCTCAAGGGCGCGCTGGAACAGGTCAATACCCGCGACCGGCTGGAGGCCGCCCGCGCCGCGGGCGTGATCTCGCAGGCGGGCGCGCATGACCTGATCGACGCCTATGACCTGATCGCCGAAACCCGCCTGGCCCACCAGGCCGAACAGATCC
This sequence comes from Rhodovulum marinum, assembly GCF_004343075.1. Lineage (GTDB taxonomy): Bacteria > Pseudomonadota > Alphaproteobacteria > Rhodobacterales > Rhodobacteraceae > Rhodovulum > Rhodovulum marinum. The sequence goes on along the minus strand of NZ_SLXP01000016.1, from coordinate 75,710 downwards.
GTGCGGGCACGGCACCCGACAATTTCATGGCGCCGGGGCAGTTGTCGGAACTGGAACGCAACCACCTGCGCGACGCCTTCATGGTCATAAAGACCATGCAATCGGCCGTCGGACAGGCCCGCGGCGGGATGGGGTAGGCCGATGTTCCTGGAACTGATCGCAAGTTTCGTGGCCGGGCTGGGCGCGGCGGGTGTCATGCTGGCGCTGAACCTGGCCACCGGGCGGCGGCTGCCGCGTTGGCTGATGCCGGTGGCGGGCGGCGTGGCGATGATCGGCTTCGCGGTGTGGTCGGAATACAGCTGGGCCACCCGCACCGCCGGCGGCCTGCCGCAGGGCGTCGTCGAAATCACCCGCGTCCCCGAAAGCCGCCCGTGGAAACCCTGGACCTACCTCGCCCCGCAGGCCACGCGCCTGATGGCCGCCGATGTCGCGGGCGCGGCCCGGCGCCAGGACGCGCCCGACACCCGGCTTGTCACCCTTTATTTCTTTGCCCGCTGGCAGCCTGCGCAAAGCGCGCCGGTGCTGGTCGACTGCACCGCCCCGGCCCGCGCCGATGTCACCGACGCCGCCCTTGCCGACCCGGCCGCCGCAAGCTGGCGCGCGCTTTCGCCCGACGATCCCCTGGTCCGCACCGTCTGCGACGACGGCGCAAGCTGAAAGGTCCGACCCATGGCACGGAAATCCGTCTTGCTGGCCGAGGACGAGGACGGAATCGCCATCGCGCTGGAATACCTGATCGCGCGCGAAGGCTATGACACGCGGCGCGTGGCCGACGGCCAATCCGCGCTGGACGCGATGGAGGAGGCCCCGCCCGACCTGGTGGTGCTGGACGTGATGCTGCCCCATCGGTCGGGCTATGAAATATGCCAGATCATCAGGCGCACCGAGGAACTGAAAGGTGTTAAGGTCCTGATGATGACGGCGCGCGGCGGAGAGGTCGAGCGGCGCAAGGGCCTGGCATTGGGGGCGGACGCGTTCCTGACCAAGCCCTTCGCGACCGCGGATCTGAAGGCCCAGATCCGCGCGTTGTTGGGAGGAGAGGGTGGATGCATCAACGACTCGGGCTGAGAACCCGGTTCGCGCTGTTCTTCGCGGCGCTGGCACTGGGCGGCGTGATCGCGCTGATCCTGGGGCTGTGGCTGGGCCATGCGCGCACGGGCGGGCCGGGCGAAGGCTACGTGATCGCGGGGCTTGTCGCGGGCTTCGGCATCGCGGGTCTGGCGGCCTGGGTGGGGCTGTTGTTCGACCAGAACGTGGCCCGTCCGATCCTGGCGCTGGCGGCCGAACTGACCACGCGGGCGCGCGCCGATATCGACGCCGATATCGACGAAAGCCACGCCCGCTACCTGGGCGCGCTGGCCCCCGCCGCGAACGCGATCCACGACGCGCTGGCCGAAACCCGCGCGAAACAGGACCGCGCCGTGGCCGAAAAGACCGCGCATCTGAACCGCGAAAAGGCGATGTTCGAGGCGCTGTTGCGCGACCTGGCCGAGGGCGTGGTGGTCGCCACGCCCGACCACCGCATCATGCTGTACAACCGCGCGGCGCAGGCGCTTCTGGGCGATTTGGGCCTTGACCGCCCGCTGACCGCCGCCCTGCGGCCCGAACCGCTGACCCACGCGCTTGACCGGATGGGGGCGCGCGCCGCCCGCGGCGAGGTCGAGGCCGAGCGGTTCCTGGCCGCCACCGCCTGCGGCGAACGGTTCCTGATGGCGCGCGTCAGCCCGATCGCCGTGGGCGGCAGCCGCGTGGGCTATGTGCTGATCTTCCACGACGCGACCGAGGACCTGGACGCCCACGCCGAACATGACCACCTGTTCAACACGCTTCTGGAAACCGTGCGCCGCCCGACCGCGGCCATCGGCGCGCTCTTGGACGCGATGGAAACCGACCCCGACCCGCAGGCCCGCGCCACCTTCTTTCAGCAGTTGCGCCGCGAACAGGGCGCCCTGGTCGTGCGCCTGCACGAGGTGGCCGAACGCCACGGCGCGGCCACCGCGCGGGCCTGGCCGATGCCGGCCGTCGCCTCGGACGACATCTTCGACGCGCTTCTGGCCCGCCTGCCCGAGGACCTGCGGTTCGAGGGCGCGCGCCAGTTCATCCGCTGCGACGGCTTCGCGATCACCGAATTGCTGGCCCGGGTGCTGGACGGGCTGCGGGCCGACGGCACGCGCTGCAATTTCGTGCTGCGCGCCGAAGCGCAGGAGGACGAGGTCTGCCTGACGCTGGACTGGACCGGCCCCGAGGTCGCCGACGGCGCGCTGGACCGCTGGCTGGCCGCGCCGCTGGCCGCGGGCTATGGCCAGTACACCGCGCGCGACGCGCTGGAAGGCCACGCGACCGAATTGTGGTCCGAAACCCGCGACGGCGCGAACCGCATCGTTCTGCCGCTGCGCGCGGCCTCGGCCCCGGTGCTGACGCCCGCCGATCCGCGCCCGGAATTCTACGATTTCACCCTGCCCGCCCGGGCCTCCGCCGAAACCGCCGACCGGCCGCTGTCCGATCTCAGCTTCGTGGTGTTCGACACCGAAACCACCGGGCTTTCGCCGCGCGCCGGCGACGAGATCGTGCAGGTGGCGGGCATCCGCATGCTGAACGGCCGCATCCTGCGCGGCGAGGTGTTCGACACGCTGGTGAACCCCGGCCGCCACATCCCCGCCGCCTCGACCGCGGTGCATGGCATCGACGACGCCCGCGTGCAGGGCGCGCCCGACATCGTCGAGGCCGGGCGGCGGTTCCATGCCTTCTGCGAGGGCTCGGTCCTGGTGGCCCATAACGCGGCCTTCGACATGGCCTTCCTCAAGCTCAAGGAAGACCGGCTGGGCCTGCGCTTCGACCAGCCGACGCTGTGCACCGTGCTATTGTCGGCGGCGCTGTTCCCGCATGCCGACGATCACACGCTGGACGCGCTGGCCTGCCGCTTCGGCGTCACCCTGCCCGAGGATCACCGCCACACCGCGCTGGGCGACGCGCTGGCCACCGCCGAGGTGTTCCGCCACATGCTGGGCGTGATGGAGGGCGCGGGCATCCGCACGCTGGGCCAGGCCATCGCCCGCAGCGACGAGATGCACCGCATCCGCAAGGCCCAGCGCTACTGACCCCGCGCCATTCGGCCCGGCCGTCGCGTCCCTGCCACCAAATTCCGGTCGAATGGCCGAAACGCACTAGCATCAGGCGGGCGCAAGAACGGTGCCCCCCAAAAGGCGGGCAGGAAATATCCATCAGGATCAATGCGATCGTCGCCTCGACGACGGGGATCGACCGCGAATTCGCGGAACTGTTCGGCGAGATCGGGACCGATTTGACGGGGCTGTCCATCCTCGAAATCGCGCCGGGCGGCACCCTCGGGGACGTGTCCGACGCGATCTCGGCGGGGCTGATCCATGACGTGACCACGGTGGGCCTCGTGCCCGGATCGGTCCAGATCCTCGATGACAGCGTGCGGCCCGGCGGTTTCACCGGCCCGCTTTTCGACCGACCCGACACCAACCGCGCGCCGCTGGCGGCAAGTTTCACCGACCTTGCCCGGGGCGAGGAGTTCACCATCGCCATCACCCACATGAAATCCAAGGGCGGCATCGGCACCGGGGACGATGCCGATGCGGGCGGCGCAAGCGGGCCGCCTGACCGGGCGCCCGGCTAGCGCCGTTCCAGCGCGGCGGCGCCGGCCACCACGTCCAGCATCTCGGTGGTGATCCGCGCCTGCCGCTCGCGCCGGAAATCGGCATCCATCTCGGCCAGCCGGTCGCGGATGCCGCGTTCGGCCGCCTGCATCGCGGCCAGCCGCGAGGCATGCTCGGCGGTCTGCGCCTCGGCCAGCGCGCGGTAGAGCCGCACGAAGACATGTTCGCGGATCAGCCGGGCCAGCATCACCTCGCGCGTTTCGGAATAGGTCGGCAGCCGGTTCGACGGCCAGGGACGCGCCGCCTGGTGGCGCAGGTAGGCGGGCGAGACCGGCAACAGCCCCATCGCCACGGGTCGCGCCGGGGCCTCGGCCGTCTGCACCGCCTGCGCGATCCGCACCCGCGCCAGCCCGCGCGCGTGGCGCCAGTCATCGGCCAGCGCCAGAAGCGCGCCGGTCGCCCCGCGCAACCCCGCGACCGATCCGGGCATGGCCAGCACCGTCTCGGGCGGATGGCCCGCGCCCGCCAGCAGGTCGGCCACCCGCGCCCCCACCGCCGCCACCGTCACGCCCGCGCCCCCCTGCGCCGCGATATCGCCCAGCGCCGCGCCCAGCGCGACGTCGTTGTACCGCCCGCACAGCCCGTGATCGGACCCCAGCACGATCAACCCCACCGGCCCGTCCGACGCCGCCTCGGCCGCCGCGATGGCCATCCGCGCGACGCCCGGATCGCGCAGCAGGATCTGCAAGCCCCGGTCCACGCTCTCGTCATAGGCGCGCACCGCGCGGCTGGCGCGGTCCGAGCGGCGGATGGTGACGGCGGCCAGCGTCTTCATCGTGCGCACGATGGATTGCAGGTCGCGCGTCGTCTCGATCCGCCGTTGAAGCAGTTCAAGCGTTTCCATCCGCCGCCTCCCCCCGCAGGCCCGCCACCGCGCCCCGGATCGCCGCCGTCAGCGCCTCGCGTTCCGCCTCGCCGAAGGGCGCGCCGTTCTCGATCCGCCGGCAGGCCGCGGCGGCATGGCTGCGGATCGCGGCGGCGATGGCCCGCTCGGCCTCGGCCACGCGCTCCAGCGGCACCTCGTCCAGCAGGCCCCGCGTCGCGGCCAGCAGAACGGCGATCTGTTCCGGGGGGGCGGGCCGCGCCTCCTCGCGCTGTTTCAGCGCCGCGCGCACCCGCCGCCCGCGCGCCAGTTTCAGCCGCGTATCCTCATCCAACCGCGTGCCGAACCGGGCGAACACCTCCAGTTCCTCGAACTGCGCGTAGGACAGCCGCAGATCGCCCGCCACCGCGCGATAGGACGGCAACTGCGCCTTGGCCCCCACCCGGCTGACCGACCGGCCCAGGTCCACCGCGGGCAACTGCCCCTTCTCGAACAGCTCGGGCGAGAGATAGACCTGCCCGTCGGTGATCGAGATCAGGTTCGTCGGGATATAGGCCGAGATGTTCTGCGCCTGCGTCTCGATGATCGGCAGCGCGGTCAGCGACCCGCCGCCCCGCTCCGGCGTCAGCCGCGTCGCCCGTTCCAGAAGCCGCGCATGGATATAGAAGATGTCGCCCGGATAGGCCTCGCGCCCCGGCGGGCGGCGCAGCAGCAGAGACAGTTCGCGATAGGTGCGGGCGTGGCGCGTCAGGTCGTCATACACGATCAGCACGTCTTCGCCCCGCGCCATGAACCATTCCGCAACCGAGGTCGCGGCATAGGGCGCCACGAATTGCAGGCCCGGCGCGTCCTCGCTGCCCGCGACCACGACGACGGTGCGCGCCAGCGCCCCCTCGCGGCGCAGTATCTCGATCACGCGCGCCACCGCCGAGGCCCGCTGGCCCACCGCGCAATAGACGCACAGCCCCGGTTTCGCCGCCGGCCCCGTGCCGCCCGGCCGCCCTGCCTGATGCGTCAGGATCGCCGACAGCGCCACCGCCGTCTTGCCAGTCTGCCGGTCGCCGATGATCAACTCGCGCTGGCCGCGCCCGATGGGAATGGCAGCATCCACCGCCTTGATCCCGGTTTCCAGCGGCACATCGACCGGCGCGCGGTCGAGGATGCCGGGCGCAGGGCGTTCCACCGGCCAGCGCTCGGCGGCCAGCACCGGACCCGCTCCATCCAGCGGACGGCCCAGCGCGTCGACCACCCGGCCCAAGAGCGCCGCGCCCACGGGCATGTCGATCACCCGGCCGGTGCGGCGCGCCTCGGCCCCGGCGTCCAGCGTCCCGGACGGGCCGAACAGGATTACCCCCACGCGCCCCTCCTCGATATCGGTGGCCGCACCCAAAAGCCCGCCCGGGAACGCGATCAACTCGTCGGCGGCCAGTTCCGCCAGCCCCTCGACCTCGGCGATGCCGGCGCCCACGCGGGCGACCCAGCCGATCTGTTCCGTCCTCAGCACGGCCCGGTGCGCGTCCAGCCCCGCGCCCAGCCCGGCCAGGATGTCGCTTGCGATGCCGTCCAGCACCCCCATCGCTATTCCGCCGCCCTGTCCCGCGCACCGCGGTCGATCTGCGCGGCGACCTCGTTCTGCAGGTCGTCCAGATAGGCATCGACGGTCCACTGCACGGTCTGGCCACGGATACGCAGGCGGATGCCACAGACCAGCGCCGGGTCGCGGTCGAACCCGACACGGGGGGCGTCGTGCACCCGGTCCAGCGCGCTGCACAGCCGCGCCCGCATCCCGTCGGACAGGTCGAACGCGCTGGACACCGCCATCTCGCCGCCCGCCGCCACCGCCTCGGCGCGCAACTCGTCCAGCGGCTTGCCCTCCAGCGCCCGCAACCGGCCGATGAAGGTGTCGACCACCGCCTCTTCCAGCGCGGCCCCCGCAAGATCGTCCAGCACCCGGCGCGCGACGCGCGCGACATGGGCCGCCGTACCGCGCCGAAGGTCCGCCAGGAAGGCCGCCTGTTCCCGGTCAAGCTGATCCTCCCACTCGGCACGGCGCGCGGCCACCGCGGCGCGGGCCTCCTCCTCCAGCCGCGCGCGCAGGGCGGCGGCCTCGGCCTCCGCCTCGGCCAGAACGCCCGCGCGGGCCGCCTCGACGTCGCGCTGTTGCGCGCGCAGCCGGTCGGCCTCCTCCACCGCCAGCGCCTCACGCCGCTCGGCCTCGGCGAACCGATCGCGGATATCGGCGGCGCGGCGCTGCATCGCGCGGGTCACCGGCCGGTAGAGCAGCCGGTGCAGGATCCACACCAGCGCCAGGAAATTGACGATCTGGGCCGCAACGGTGATCCAGTCGATCTGCATCCCCTAGCCCCCGGCCGCCGTCCCCGCCTGAATCGCCGCGTCCCAGAACGGGTTGGCGAAGATCAGGATCATCGCAACCACGAAACAGTAGATCGCAGTCGATTCGATCATCGCGAGGCTGACGAACAGCGTGCGGGTGATCGTATTCGCCTCGTCGGGCTGCTGCGCGATCGCGGCCAGCGCCTGCGACGCCGTGCGCGCCTCGCCCAGCGCCGGGCCGATCGACCCGATCGCGATGGTCAGCCCCGCGGTGAAGATCGAAACCGCGCCGATCAGCGTCGGGTCCATCATGTCACTCTCCTTTCGGCATGCCCGCCCCGGGCCGGTCCCGCGTGGCCGAGGCGATGTAGACCATCGCGAGGATGGCGAAGATATAGGCCTGGATCACCCCGGTCAGCAGCCCCAGCAGCTGCATCAGGACGGGGAAGAAGAACGGCGCGATGGAAATCAGGATGCCGGCGATCACCGTGCCGCTCATCACGTTGCCATACAGCCGGATCGCCAGCGCCAGCGTGCGCGTCAGTTCGCCCATGACGTTGAACGGCGCCATCAGCGGCGAGGGCTGGATATAGGACCGCAGGTAGCCCCCGACGCCGCGCCGCGCCAGCCCGAACAGCGGCACCGCGATCAGCACGCACAGCGCCAGCGCCGTGGTCGTCGACAGCGACCCCGTCGGCGGCTGGAACCCGGGCACCACGGCCAGGATGTTCGACAGCGCGATGAACACGAACAGCGTTCCGATGAAGGGCAGGTAGGGGCCGGGTTCCTGCCCGCTCACCTCGCGGATCTGGCCCGCGATGGTCTCGACCACGGCCTCCCACAGGTTCTGCCAGCGGGTCAGCTCGCCGGTATCGCTCAGCCGCAGGCGGACCAGCAGCGCCGACAGGATCAGCACGCCCATCACGATCCAGGTGTAAAGGATCGTGGCATTGACCGGCAGCGGGCCGAGGTGGAACAGGATCGTGCCGTCAGGGGTCATCTGCATGCCGTCACCTCCGCCGCAGGACCAGCTGCCGCACCAGCACGAAGCCCAGCAGCCCCGCCAGCAGGTGCCCCGCCCCCGCCCCCGCCCAAAGCGCCAGCCCCAGCACGCCCAGCGCCAGCGCCATCCGCAGCGCGAAACCCAGGATCAACCGCCCCGCGCCCCCCGCCGCGGCGATGCCTTGGGTCGAGTGCCAAAGCAGCCGCAGGTAGACCGCGCCGAACGCCGCGCCGATCCCCAGCGACAGCACGAGCGACCCCACGAGGCCCCAGTCAATCGTCATCGCGGCTTTCCTTCGTCACCCAGAACCACGCGTTCACACAGCCCAGCGCCACGCCCCCCAGGAGCAGCGCCAGCGTCCACGAGAACTCGCCGCCCACCGCCCGGTCCAGCCACGCGCCCAGCGCCACGCCGATCAGCGTGGGCACCGCGACGGCCCAGCCCACCAGGCCGAACATGCCGAACCCGAACCACACGCCCCGGCCCGTGCCGCGCTGCGCGGCCTCCTTGCGGGCGGCCTTGCGGGCGATGGCCGCGGCCTTGTCGGGTTCGCGCGCGCTCATCGCTCCCGCTCCAGGTCCATCATCCGGCGCACCACGCCCGCCTCCAGCCGGGCGAGCGCGCCGCGCGCGGCCTGTTCCTGCGGATCGACGGCGACGAACTCGCGCGCGACCAGCCGGCGCAGTTCGGCCAGGTCGCGGCCCGCGACCGCCCGGCGCACCGCCACCGACACGTCGTCCCCGCATTTCACCAGCAGCCCTTCGTCGATGCCGAAATAGCCCGTGCCCCCGGCCTCGGTTTCATAGACCAGTACGCCGGGCACCAGCGGCGCGGTCATGTCGATATGGCGCGGCAACAGGGCAAAGGCGCCGTTCGTGGCCTCGGCCAGCACCTTGGTCACCGGCCCGTCGAACAGCCGCGCCTCGGGGGTCAGCACCGTCAGCCGCATGCCGCCACCCCCCGCGCCTCGGCCTCGTCGATCCCGCCCACCATGTAGAACGCGCTTTCGGGCAGGTGCGACAGCGCCCCCGACAGAATCGCCTCACAGCCCGCCAGCGTGTCGTCCAGCGCCACGAACCGGCCCGGCTGGCCGGTGAATTGCTCGGTGGTAAAGAACGGCTGGGTCAGGAACCGGTCCAGCCGCCGGGCGCAGGCCACGGTCGCGCGGTCGGCCTCGGACAGCTCCTCCAGACCCAGCATCGCGATGATGTCGGCCAACGCCTCGTATTCGGCCAGCACGCGCCGCACCTCGCGCGCGACGCGGTAATGGCGGTCCGACACCGTGCCCGGCGTCAGCATTTTCGAGGCCGATTTCAGCGGGTCGATCGCCGGGTACAGCCCCTCGCTCGCCCGCTTGCGCGACAGCGTCACCGAGGAGGACAGGTGCGAAAACACATGCGTCGCGGCCGGGTCGGTGAAATCGTCCGCCGGCACGTAGACCGCCTGGATCGAGGTCATCGCGCCCGCATCGGTGTTGCAGATGCGTTCCTCCAGCGCGCCCAGTTCCGAGGCCAGCGTCGGCTGATAGCCCACCCGCGACGGGATGTTGCCCAAAAGCCCCGACACCTCGGCCCCCGCCTGCACGAACCGGAAGATGTTGTCGATCAGCACCATCACGTCGCGGTGGTCCACGTCGCGGAAATGCTCGGCAATGGTCAGCGCGGTATGGGCCACGCGGAACCGCGCGCCGGGGCTTTCGTTCATCTGGCCAAAGACCAGAACCGCGCCGTCCAGAACGCCCGTCGCGCGCATCTCGCGATACAGCTCCTCGGCCTCGCGCGACCGTTCGCCCACGCCGCAGAACAGGCTGACGCCCTCGTATTCGGCGACCATGTTGTGGATGAACTCGGTGATCAGCACCGTCTTGCCCACCCCCGCGCCGCCGAACAGCCCCGCCTTGCCGCCGCGTTCGATGGGGGACAACAGGTCGATCGCCTTGATCCCGGTTTCGAACACCTCGCCGCCGGGGCGGCGCCGGGTCAGCGGCACCGGCGGGCGGTGGATCGGCACCCGCTGCACGTCCTCCAGCGGCCCCTTGCCATCCAGCGGCGCGCCGAACACGTCGATCATCCGGCCCAGCACCCCCGGCCCCACCGGCGCGGTCAGCGGGCCGCCGGTATCGACCACCTCCATGCCCAGCGCCACGCGCCGCGCGGGGTTCAGCAGCAGCCCGCGCACCGTGTGCCGGTCGATCAGGCTGGCCACCTCGATCACGCGGTCGCGCTCGGGGCCGGCCAGAAGGCAGGTGTTGATCGCGGGCGGCGCGCCGGGAAAGCGGACCTCGACCACCGCGCCCCGGATCGCCCGGATGCGGCCCGCGCGCCTGGCCTCGGAGGCGGGCGCCGTCGCGGTGTCGGTTTCGGTCATGGCCCCGGTGTCGGCTTTGCCTGATGCAAGCATCGCCGCCCGCGGCCCATGCCGCAAGGGGTTTCGGGCCGGGCCTTACCTGTCGGGCTTTTCCGAGGGCGGGTCGTCGAACAGCGACCAGCCGTATTTGCGCCCGGTCTGCGGCAGGTCCGAATTGCGCAGATGCGCCTGAAGATAGGTCTTGGCGATGAAGTTCGCGGTGATCGGCGCGGTCAGGAACAGAAACAGCGTGATCAGCATCTCGTGGAAGGAAAAGCCGCCCTTCACGAAGATGAAATACAGCATCGACCCGATCAGCACGCCCCCCACGCCCAGGGTGGTCGCCTTGGTCGGCGCGTGCAGCCGCTGCATCGTGTCGCGCAGCTTGACCATGCCGAACGACCCGACAAGCCCGAAGATGCCGCTGACGACCAGGAAGAAGGCGATCAGAAACTCGACCAGGAAATCCATGCCCGCCCCCTATTCGATGATGTCGCCGCGCAGCACGAAGCGGCAATAGGCCACCGTCGAGACGAAGCCCACCATCGCGACCAGCATCGAGGCCTCGTAATAAACCGCCGTGCCCTGCCAGATGCCGTAGAGGATCAGCATGGCGATCAGGTTGATGACCATCGTGTCCAGCGCCAGGATGCGGTCGGCCACGTCGTGGCCCCGCGTGATCCGCCACAGGTTCGCCAGAAGCCCCAGCCCGTAACAGCCGAAGGCGAAGATCAGCGCGGCCTCGATCATTCGAAAATCTCCTTCAACCGGCGTTCATAGCGGGCCTTGATCTCGTCGCGCACCCCCTCGGGGTCGTCGGTGTGCAGGCAATGCACCAGGATCGCACCGCCATCGGCCGACAGCATCGCCGACACCGTGCCCGGCGTCATCGTGATCGTGCCCGCCAGCACCGTGATCGCCTCGGGCGAGGTCAGTTCCAGCGGCACCGCCACCCATTTCGAATGGATGTCGGAATTTCGCTTGAACAGGATGATCATCGCGACCTGCACGTTGGCCACCACGATGTCCCACAGCACCACCAGCATGTATTCCGCCACGCGCAGCGGCCTGCGGATCCGGGGGCGGTTCGGCCAGTAGGGCGCGGTCATCACCGGCACGACGATGCCCAGCGCCACCCCCAGGACCAGGTTGCCGGCGGTGACCTTGTTCACCAGCCCCAGCCAGACCAGGGTCAGCGTCAGGCTCAGCAAGGGGTGGGGAAAGATGCGTTGCAGCATGGCCTAGCCCTCCTCGCCCGCGTCCAGCACGGCGGCGATGTAATCGTCGGGCTGGAACAGTTGGGCCGAGGTGTTTTCCAGGTAGTCCGTCACCGGCCCGGCAAAGGCGGCCAGCAGCGCCAACAACGCGACGGCGGCCATGGTCGGCGCGACCTGCAGCGGCCCGGCGGGGCGGATTTCCGGGCGAATGTCGTCCTCGCACTCTTCCTCGGGAGGGATATGGGCGGCCACCGCGGTGGATTTCCAGAACAGGATGCTGCCCGCCCGCGCCAGCCCGACGATGATCAACAGCGACCCGCCCAGGATCACCACCCAGCCCAGTACCATCGGTCCCGGATCGCGCAGCGCGTCCAGCAGCATCAGCTTGCCCAGGAACCCGCTCAACGGCGGCATCCCCGCCATGCCCAGCGCCCCGGCAAAGAACAGCGCCGCGAACAACCCGTTCTGCACCGTGGCGGGCGCGGCGCTCAGCCGGTCGCCCTCGGGGCGGCGGGCCACCACAAGGTCGGCCAGCAGGAACAGTGCCGCCGCCGCAAAGGTCGAATGGATCAGGTAATAGAGCGCCGCCGTGGTGGCCCAGGGCGTGAACGCCGCCACCCCCAGCATCAGCGTGCCCATCGAGGCCACCACCGAGAAGGCCAGCATCGGCATCAGCCGCCGCGCCCCCAGCACCCCGAACGCCCCGATGGCCAGCGTCACCGCCGCCGCCGGGTACAGCCATGTCCCCGGCAACCCGCTGAGCGCCGCGACATCGGGGCCGAACACCACCGTGTGCACCCGCACGATGGCATAGGCCCCCACCTTGGTCATGATCGCGAACAGGGCGGCCACCGGCGCGGGCGCGTTGGCATAGGTCGCGGGCAGCCAGAACTGGATCGGGAACAGGGCCGCCTTGATCGCGAAGACGATCATCAACAGCATCGCCGCGACCCGGATCAGCGCCGCATCCTCGACGGGGATCTCGCGCACCTTCACCGCCAGGTCGGCGATGTTCAGCGTGCCCGTCGTGGCGTAAAGCGTGCCCAGCGCGAACAGGAACAGCGTGGACCCCGCCAGGTTCATCACCACGTATTGCAGCCCCGCCTGCAGCCGCACCTTGCCGCCGCCATGGATCATCAGCCCGTAGGACGCGATCAGCAGAACCTCGAAGAACACGAACAGGTTGAACGCGTCGCCGGTCAGGAAGGCACCGCAAATCCCCATCAGCTGGAACTGGAACAGCGCATGGAAATGCCGCCCCCGCGCGTCCCAGCCCGTCGCCGTGGCATGGGTCAGCACGATCAGCGCCAGAACGGACGTCAGCAACACCAGAAGCGCCGACAACCGGTCCAGCACCAGCACGATGCCGAACGGCGCGGGCCAGTCGCCCAGTTCATAGACATGGGTGGCCCCATCCGCGGCCAGCACCGTCAGGCCCACCGAGATCGCGACCAGCGCAAGCGTGCCCGCGAACGAGGCCGCCCGCGCCAGCACGATGTCGTGGCGCATCACGAACGCGATCAGCGGCGCCAGCAGCGCCGGCAGAACGACCGGGGCGATGATCCAGTGCATCATGCCGTCGAATCCTTTCCGGCGGCCTCGTCATCCCCGGTCATGTCGATCCGGTCGTCATCGGCCTCGATATAGGCGCCCAGCGCGATCATCACCAACACCGCCGTCATGCCAAAGGAAATCACGATGGCCGTCAGCACCAGCGCCTGCGGCAGCGGGTCGGTATAGGCCGCCTCGCCGTATTTCTGCAGCACTGGCGGCGCGTTGATCGCCAGCCGCCCCGTGGCGAACAGGAACACGTTCACCGCATAGGACAACAGCGCCAGCCCCAGGATCACCGGGAACGCGCGCAGCCGCAGGATCAGGTAGACCCCGCCCGCGGTCAGCACGCCCACCGCGCTTGCCACCACCAACTCCATCTCACTCGCCTCCGTTCCTGGCCGCTTCGACACGCGACGAGGGGTCGTAATCCATCGGCTCGACATTCACCGTCTCGCCGGCATAGCGCGCGATCCGCGACAGGCTGTACAGCATCAGCATGACCGCCCCCAGCACCGTCAGGAACACGCCCAGGTCGAACAGGAAGGCCGAGCCGAGGCCGAATTCCTCGATCCCCGGCAGGTCGATATAGCCATAGGCGCTGGTCAGGAACGGCTTGCCCGCCAGCCACGCACCGACGCCCGTCAGCCCCGCCACGACCACGCCCCAGCCGATCATCGCGTGATACTCGATCCGCTTGCGTTCCTGCGTCCAGGCGAATCCCGACGCCATGTATTGCATCAACAGCGCGATCGAGATCACCAGCCCCGCGACGAACCCGCCGCCCGGCTGGTTGTGCCCGCGCAGGAAGATGTAGACGCCCACCATCACCGCGATCGGCATCATCGCGCGGGTCGCGATCACCATCATCAAGGGGTGGCGGTCGCGCGACCGGTCGTTGGCGAAATCGGCATTCCGCAGCCGCCGCGCCGCCGGGCCGTTCAACAGCGCCTCCATCAGGGCAAAGATCGTCAGCCCCGCGATCCCCAGCACGATGATCTCGCCATAGGTGTCATAGCCCCGGAAATCGACCAGGATCACGTTGACCACGTTGGTCCCGCCGCCCCCGGTATAGGAATTGGCCAGGTGGAAGTCGGAGATCGACGAGAAATCGCGCATCAGGAACGCCATCGCCAGCCCCGCGACCGCCACGCCCGCCGTCACCGCGATCACCCCGTCGCGGGTCCGCCGCCACAGCGGGCTTTCCAGCGGCGTGGTCTTGGGCAGGAAATGCAGCGCCAGCAGCAACAGCATGATCGTCACCGTCTCGACCGAGATCTGGGTCAGCGCAAGGTCGGGCGCCGACAGGTAGACGAAGCCCACCGACACCATCAGCCCGATCACCCCGATCAGCACCAGCGCCTGGAACCGGCGCCGGTGCATCGTCACCACCAGGAAGGTCGCCACCACCAGCAGCACCCAGCCCACCGCCACCACCGGCGGGATCGGCAGCATCTCGCGCGTACGCGGGGCCAGCGCGCCGCCATTCCACGCCGCGATCCCCAGGCCCACGGTCGCCACCACGAAGATCGCCAGGTAACGGCTGATCGCGCCGTTATGCAGCGCCCGCGTGACCCAGCCCGTCACCGCCGCCGAGGCGTCGATCAGCGCGTCGAAGATCACCTTGGCCTCGGGCCGGGGGGCGGCCTGCCACAGGCGGTCCAGCGGCCGGTGCAGCGACAGCACCACAAGGCCGCCCGCCACCGCGATGATCGACATGATCAGCGCCGTGTTCACCCCGTGCCAGATTTTCAACGAGTAATAGGGCAACTCGCCGCCCCCGATCACCGCGCCGCCCGCCACCGCGACCAGCGGGCCGACGACCACCGCGGGCAGCACGCCGATCAGCACCACGAACACCGCCAGGAACGCGGGCGCGGCCCACATCCCGAAGGGCGGGTCATGCGGTTTCGACGGGTAATCGTCGCGCACCGGGCCCAGGAACACATGCGCGATGAACCGGAACGAATAGGCCACCGACAACAGCGCGCCCAGCGTCGCCGCCGCGGGCACCGCCCAATGGCTGCCCGCCCAGGCGGTCTCCGACGCCGCGTCCAGCATCATTTCCTTGGACAGGAACCCGTTGAACAGAGGGATCCCCGCCATCGACAGCGCCGTCACCATGCCGATGGCCGCCGTGATCGGCATCAGCTTCGCCAACCCGCCCAGCCGCTTGATGTCGCGGGTATGCGCCTCGTGATCGACGATGCCCGCCGACATGAACAGTGCCGCCTTGAAGGTCAGGTGGTTGATGACGTGGAACACCGCCACGATGGCCGCGAATTTCGTCCCGAACCCCAACAGCATCGTCAAAAGGCCCAGGTGGCTGACCGTGGAAAACGCCAGCAGCGCCTTGAGATCGTCCTTGAAGATCGCGATCAGCGCGCCCAGCACCATCGTGACCAGGCCCGTGGTCGCCACGATGTAGAACCACGCATCGGTCCCCGCCAGCACTGGCCACATCCGCGCCATCAGGAACACGCCCGCCTTCACCATGGTCGCCGAATGCAGGTAGGCCGAGACCGGCGTGGGCGCGGCCATCGCGTGCGGCAGCCAGAAATGGAACGGGAACTGCGCCGACTTGGTGAACGCCCCGATCAGGATCAGGATCAGCGCGGGCAGATACCACTCCGACGCCTTGATCGCGTCGCCCTGCGTCAGGATCTCGGTCAGTTCATAGCTGCCCGCGATCTGGCCCAGGATCAGCATCCCGCCGATCATCGCAAGCCCGCCCGCCCCGGTCACCGCCAGCGCCATCCGCGCGCCCTGCCGGCCCTCGGGCAAATGCTTCCAATACCCGATCAGCAGGAACGAGGTCAGACTGGTCAGTTCCCAGAAGATCAGCAAAAGCAATATGTTGTCGGAAATCACGATGCCCAGCATCGCGCCCTGGAACAACAGAAGATAGGTATAGAACTGCCCCATCGGGTCCTCGCCCGACAGGTAGAACCGGGCATACAGCGTGATCAGCAGGCCCATCCCCAGGATCATCCCCGCGAACAGCATCCCCAGCCCGTCCAGGAAGAAACTGGCCGACAGGCCCAGCTGCGGCAGCCACTCGACCCGCCACTGGATCACCTCGCCCCGCATCACGTCGGGCACCAGCACCCCCAGCATCACCAGCGCCAGGATCGTCGGGATCGCGGTAAAGGTCGCACAGGCACTCCGCCCCGCGCGGATCATCACGCCCGGCACCAGCGCGCCGAGGAAAGGAAGGATCGCAATGATCGGTAACAGGCTGCTGCCGCTGCTCATCCGGTCCACCAGTCGTTAAGGTCCGGGACAGACTTAGCGGGATTTCTTCGGATGGGAAATGCGATTGAACGAAAGTTTCGCGCCCATGTCTCCGGCGCCGCCCCCGTCGCCGGTTTGCACAGTTTCGACGCAACGGAAAAACCCGCTGGCCACGGGGCGGATGCGGATTACCTCGCCACCGGGGGGGCGTGGCAGATACTTTCGGATCATTGACCGGGCCGGGCCGGGGTGGTCGTCTGTCCTGAAACAACGGCGCGGGACGTCGGCAGAACAAGACGCAAGGGAGGACAAGAATGACACGGTTTTCACTGGCCCTGGCGGCCGCACTGGCCGCGGGCGCGGGCGCGGGGCCCCTGGCCGCCGCGCCGCTCTGCGACAACCTCGGCTTTGCCGGGCTTCTGGCCAGTTGCAACCGCGGCGAGCCGATCGAACTGACGCTGGCCTCGGGCCAGCCGCTGCACGCTGGCGCCCAGCCGATCGAGCTGCAATCGGGCGCCTATTACGAGCTTGAGATCACCGCCGACGGGTCCGCCGAACTGGCGATCACGGGGTCCGACTTCTTCCGCAACATCTGGATCAACGAGATCGTCATAAACGATATCGAGATCCGCCCGATGGCCGTCGACAGCCTGGAATTCGACGCCGCCGGCACCGCCCGGATTTCCTTCGTCGCGATCAAGCCGGGCAGCGTCGAGCTGAAGATTCCCGGCTCGACCGGCGATGCGCAGCGCGTGCAATTCTCGATCCGGTAAGGGAGACCGCCATGAAACGCCTTCTTGTCCTCGCCGCCCTGGTCGCGGCCCCCGGCCTTGCCACCGCGCAGGACGCCGAAATTTCCCCCGAGGTGGTCGAGCGGATCACCGCCCTGCTTGCCGAAATGCAATGCGAGATGGACCCCGGCAATATCGAGGCCGAGGACGGCGGCGGCTATGAACTGGACGACGTGTTCTGCATCGACGGCCAGTACGATATCGACCTGAACGCCGATTTCGAGGTCACCAACCGCCGCAAGGAATAAGCCCGGGGGGCGCGTCCGCCCGGGCGGCCGGGGCACGGGCCAGCGCGCCCATGATCTCGGCCAGCGCAAAGGCGGCGATCACCGCGGGGCGCTTGTCCCCCGCCCCCGCCGCCCCGATCGGGCAGGTCAGCGCGCCCGCCCGGTCCGCCTGCCCCGTCTCGGCCAGGTGGCGCAGGAACCGCGCGCGCTTGGACGCCGACCCGATCAGCCCGACATAGGCCGCGTCGCCGCGCGCCAGCGCCTCGGCGGCCAGCAGGAAATCCAGGCCATGGTCATGGGTCAGCACGACAAAGGCGCTGCCCGGCGGGGCCGCGCGGATCTCGGCTTCGGGCAGCGCGCTCAGGCGGGCCTCGACCCCCGCGGGCGCGCGGGCCAGTTCGCCCGCCCGGCTGTCGACCAGCACCGCCCGCACCGGCATCTGCGCCAGCAGACCGGCCAGCGCCCGGCCCACATGCCCCGCCCCCATCACGTAGACAGGGGGCCGCGCCCCCGCCGCGCGCCCCAGCGCCATGCGCGCCGCGTCGTCCAGCCGCGCCAGCGTGACCGCCACCCGCCCGCCGCAGCACTGCCCGGTCTCGGGGCCCAGCGTCATCTCGATCCGCCGCGCGGCCCCGTCGCCGGCCAGCATCGCGCGGGCGGCTTTCATCGCCTCGAATTCCAGCCGCCCGCCGCCGATGGTCCCGTAACTCTCGCCCGCGGAAACCAGCATCCACGCCCCCGCCTCGCGCGGGGCCGACCCCGCGACCCGGTCCACGCGCACCAGCACGCAGTCGGGCGCGGCCGCCAGGAACGCCTCCAGCACCGGATCGCACGCCATCGCCTAGACCCCGCGCAGCCGGTCCACGGCCATCAGCACCCGTTCGGGCGTGGCGGGCGCGTCAAGGCGCGGGCATTCGCGGTAGTCCGCCACGCTCGCCACCGCCATCGAGATCGCCTCCAGCACCGAAATGGCCAGCATGAAGGGCGACTCGCCCACCGCCTTGGACCGCTTGATCGTCCTCTCGCGGTTCTCGGACCAGTCGGCCAGCGCCACGTTGAACACCCGCGGCACGTCCGAGGCCAGCGGGATCTTGTAGGTCGACGGCGCATGGGTGCGCAGCCGCCCCTCGTCGTCCCACCAAAGCTCCTCGGTGGTCAGCCACCCCATCCCCTGGATAAAGCCCCCCTCGACCTGGCCCAGGTCCAGCGCCGGGTTCAGCGACCGGCCCACGTCGTGCAGGATATCCACCCGGTCGACCCGGTATTCCCCGGTCAGCGTATCCACCGACACCTCGGAACAGGCCGCGCCATAGGCGAAGTAATAGAACGGGTGCCCCCGCCCCGCCGCCCGGTCCCAGTGGATTTTCGGCGTCTTGTAGAACCCCGCCGCCGACAGGTGCACCCGCGCCATATAGGCCTCGTGTACCAGCCGGTCGAAGGGCACGGCCTCGCCCCCGATCCGCACCTCGTTCGGGGCGAAACGCACATCTTCGGGCGCCACCCCCCGGCTTTCGGCGGCGAACGCCACCAGCCGCGCCTTGATCTGCTCGCAGGCATCCAGCGCCGCCATCCCGTTCAGGTCCGACCCCGAAGAGGCCGCCGTGGCCGACGTGTTCGGCACCTTCTCGGTCGTGGTCTTCGTGATCCGGATGCGCCCGATATCCACCTGGAACGCGTCGGCCACCACCTGCGCCACCTTGGTGTTCAGCCCCTGCCCCATCTCGGTGCCGCCATGGTTCAGGTGGATCGACCCGTCCTTGTAGACATGGATCAAGGCGCCCGCCTGGTTGTACCAGGTCGCGGTGAAGGAAATCCCGAACTTCACCGGCGTCAACGCGATGCCCTTGCGGATCACGCCGCCCCGCGCGTTGTGGTCCAGCACCGCGGCCCGTCGCGCGGCATAGTCCGCGCTGGCCTCCAGCTCGTCGACCAGCCGGCCCACGATATTGTCCTCGACCCGCTGGTGATAGGGCGTCAGGTCGCGCCCCTCGCGGTAGAAATTCGCGCGCCGGATCTCCAGCGGATCGCGGCCCAGCGCATAGGCGATCTCCTCGATCATCCGCTCGGCCGCCACCATCCCCTGCGGGCCGCCGAAGCCGCGAAAGGCCGTGTTCGACACGGTATTGGTCTTGATCGGCCGCGAGCGCAGCCGCACCGCCGGGTAGAAATAGGCGTTGTCGGCGTGGAACAGCGCGCGGTCCGTCACCGGCCCCGACAGGTCCGCCGAGAACCCGCACCGCGCGGTCACGGTCGCATCCACCGCGTGGATCACCCCGTCATCCCCGAACCCCACCTCGTAATCCACCACGACGTCGTGCCGCTTGCCGGTGGCGATCATGTCCTGGTCGCGGTCGGGGCGGATCTTGACCGGGCGGTTCCAGCGTTTCGCGGCCATCGCCGCGACCACGCAGAACAGGTTCATCTGGGTTTCCTTGCCGCCGAACCCGCCCCCCATCCGCCGCACGTTCACCACCACGGCACTGGCCGGCACGCCCAGCACCTGCGCCACCATCTGCTGCACCTCGGTCGGGTGCTGGGTCGAGGCGTGCACCGTCACCTCGTCATCTTCGCCCGGGATGGCAAAGGCGATCTGGCCCTCCAGGTACATGTGGTCCTGCCCGCCCACCGCCATCCGCCCCGCGATCCGGCGCGGCGCGGCGGCCATCGCGGGGGCCACATCGCCGCGTTCCAGTTTCAGGGGCGGGGTCACGTCCGGATAACCCGCCGCCAGCGCCTGTTCGATGCTGACCGCGGCGGGCAGCGGCTCGACCTCCACCCGCGCCAACGTGGCCGCCCGGCGCGCGGCGTCACGGCTCTCGGCGATCACGGCGAAAATCGGCTGGCCGTGGAACTCCACCACCGTCTCGGGAAAAACCGGCTCGTCGCCCGTGCCTGCGGGGCTGATGTCGTTCAGCCCCGGAATATCCCCCGCCCCCAACACGCCCACCACACCCGGCGCGGCGGCGACCTCCGACAGGTCCAGCCCCCTCAGCCGCCCATGGGCCACCTGCGCCAGCCCCAGATAGCCGTGAAGCGTGCCCGCCGGTTCGGGGATATCGTCGGTATAGTCTGCCCGGCCGGTGACGTGTTTTACCGCCGAGTCATGCGCCAGATCGCGGTGCACCGCCCCCTTGATCCCGGTCATACCCCTGCCTCCGCCTGCTCCAGCCAGAACCGGCGGAACAGGTTCTGCGCGACCCGCATGCGATAGGCGGCCGAGGCGCGCCAGTCGCTCAGCGGCGTGAAATCGCGCGGCAATTCCCCGGCCGCCGCGATCAGCGTGGCCTCGGCCCAGGGCCGCCCCACCAGCGCCGCCTCGGCCCGGGCGGCCCGTTTCGGCACCCCCGCCATGCCGCCGAAGGCCAGCCGCGCGGCGGTGATCGTGCCGCCCTCGACCGTCACGGCGAACCCCGCCGCGACCGCGGAAATATCCTCGTCGCGGCGCTTCGACACCTTGTAGGCCGCGTGCCGCGCCCCCGGCGCCGCCAGCGGCACGCGCAGGCTTTCCACGAACTCGCCCGGCGCGCGGTCCTGCTTGCCGTAGTCCAGGAAAAACGCCTCCAGCGGCAGCACCCGCCGCGCATCGCCCCGCCGCAACACCACCTCGGCCCCCAGCGCGATCAGCGCGGGCGGCGTGTCCCCGATGGGCGAGCCGTTGGCGATGTTGCCCCCCACCGTGCCCATCGCGCGCACCTGCGGCCCGCCGATGCGGTTCCAGTAATCGCCCAGGTGCGGGAAGGCCGCGACCAGCGCCGGGGCCGCCTCGGCATAGCTGGCGCCCGCCCCGATCTCCAGCGCGCCCCCGGCCAATTCCACCCGCCGCAGCCCGTCCAGATGCCCGATGAAGATCGCCGGCCCGATCCGTTTCAGCCCCTTGGTCACCCAAAGCCCCACATCGGTCGCGCCCGCGACCACCGTCGCCTGCGGTTCCGCCGCGAACAGGGCGGCAAAATCGTCCACGTCCGCGGGCAGGATCGCCCGGCTGTCGCCCCGGGCGACCTCCACCCGGCGCCCGTCGCGCAGCGCGGCAAGCCGCGCCGCCACCCCGGCCCGGCCCGCCACCAGCGGATCGTCGCCCGGGTCGCCGAAGTCCCGCGCGGATTTCGCAGCACGCAGGATCGGCGCATAGCCGGTGCAGCGGCACAGGTTGCCCTGCAACGCGGTCTCGATCTGCGCGTCGTCGGGCGCGGGCGTCTCCAGCCACAGCGCGGCCAGCGCCATCACGATGCCCGGCGTGCAGAACCCGCACTGGCTGGCGTGATGGGCGACCATCGCTCGCTGCACCGGGTGCAGCCCGTGCGCGCCCAGGTGTTCCACCGTCACCACGTGGCAGCCATCCAGGCTGGCCAGCAGGCGGATGCAGGCATTCACCGGCTCGTACACCAGGTCCCCGCCCGCCAGCCGCCCCACCAGCACCGTGCAGGCCCCGCAATCGCCCTCGGCGCAGCCCTCCTTGGTGCCGGTCAGCCGCCGCCGCAGGCGCAGGAAATCCAGCAGCGTGTCCTCGGCGCCGACCTCGGCCACCCGTTGCTCATCGTCATTCAGAAGGAACCGGATTTCCCGGCGGTGGTCCGTCGCGCATGTCTCCATGCCGCCACTCTACGCAGCGCCCGGCCCGGCGCAAACAGAACCCGCGCGGCGCCAGGCCACCCGGACCGAATTGCCCATCCGGCAGGCAAAAGAAAAAGGGGCCGCGCAACCGCGGCCCCTTCCGATAATGGGTCCCGAAGGATCGGCTTACATCATGCCGCCCATGCCGCCCATGTCGGGCATGCCGGCACCGGCGCCGCCCTGGCCTTTCGGCTCGGGCTTGTCGGCCACCATCGCTTCGGTGGTGATCAGCAGACCGGCGACCGAGGCCGCGTCTTCCAGCGCGGTGCGGGTCACCTTGGCCGGGTCGATCACGCCGAACTTGAACAGGTCGCCGTATTCTTCGGTCTGCGCGTTGAAACCGAAGTTCTTGTCGTCGCTTTCGCGGATCTTGCCCGCGACCACGGCGCCGTCGACACCGGCGTTCTCGGCGATCTGGCGCAGCGGGGCTTCCAGGGCCTTGCGCACGATGGCGATCCCGGCGTTCTGGTCCTCGTTGGCACCGGTCAGGCCGTCAAGCGCCTTGCCGCTTTGCACCAGGGCGACGCCGCCGCCGACCACGATGCCTTCCTGCACGGCCGCGCGGGTCGCGTTCAGGGCGTCGTCGACGCGGTCCTTGCGCTCTTTCACTTCGACCTCGGTCATGCCGCCGACGCGGATGACGGCAACGCCACCGGCCAGTTTCGCGACACGTTCCTGCAGCTTTTCACGGTCGTAGTCGGACGAGGTTTCCTCGATCTGCTGACGGATCTGGGCGACGCGCGCCTCGATCTCGGCCTTGTCGCCGGCGCCGTCGATGATCGTGGTGTCGTCCTTCTTGATCAGCACCTTCTTGGCCGAGCCGAGCATGTCGAGCGTGACATTCTCCAGCTTCATGCCCAGGTCTTCGCTGATCACCTGGCCGCCGGTCAGGATCGCGATGTCCTGCAGCATGGCCTTGCGGCGATCGCCGAAGCCCGGCGCCTTGACGGCGGCGATCTTCAGGCCACCGCGCAGCTTGTTGACCACCAGGGTCGCCAGCGCCTCGCCCTCGACGTCCTCGGCGATGATCAGCAGCGGCTTCTGCGACTGGATCACCGATTCCAGCAGCGGCACCATCGGCTGCAGCGACGACAGTTTCTTCTCGTGCAGCAGGATCAGGCAGTCTTCCAGTTCCGCGACCATCTTGTCGGGGTTGGTCACGAAGTAGGGCGACAGGTAGCCGCGGTCGAACTGCATCCCTTCGACGACCTCGACCTCGGTCTCCATGCCCTTGTTCTCTTCGACGGTGATGACGCCGTCATTGCCGACCTTCTGCATGGCGTCGGCGATCATGCGGCCGATATTGGCCTCGCCGTTGGCCGAGATGGTGCCGACCTGGGCGACTTCGTCGCTGTCGTTGACCGGGCGCGCGGCGGCCTTGATCGCCTCGACCACGCTGTTGCAGGCCAGGTCGATGCCGCGCTTCAGGTCCATCGGGTTCATGCCGGCGGCGACCGACTTCATGCCTTCGCGCACGATGGCCTGGGCCAGAACGGTGGCGGTAGTGGTGCCGTCGCCGGCCTCGTCATTGGTGCGCGAGGCGACTTCTTTCACCATCTGCGCGCCCATGTTCTCGAACTTGTCTTCCAGTTCGATTTCCTTGGCGACGGTCACGCCGTCCTTGGTGATGCGCGGCGCGCCGAACGATTTCTCGATCACCACGTTGCGGCCCTTGGGGCCCAGGGTGACCTTGACCGCATCGGCGAGGATGTTCACGCCTTTCAGCATGCGGTTGCGGGCATCGGTGCTGAACTTGACGTCCTTGGAAGCCATTTCGATTGCTCCTGGTTATCCGGTTGAATGTGGTGCGACGGCTCAGGCGATGACGCCGAGGATGTCGCTTTCCTTCATGATCAGCAGCTCTTCGCCGTCGATCGTCACCTCGGTGCCCGACCACTTGCCGAAGAGAATACGGTCGCCTTCCTTGACCGCCATCGCGATCAGTTCGCCCGAATCCTTGCGGGCGCCTTCACCGCAAGCGATCACCTCGCCCTCGGCCGGTTTTTCCTTGGCGCTGTCGGGGATGATCAGACCGCCCTTGGTCTTTTCGTCGCCTTCGACCCGGCGGACCAGAACACGGTCGTGCAGAGGTTTGAATGCCATCTTTGAACGCTCCTTGGTTCAGGGTGTGAACTGTTGTCACTCGCACCCGTCGAGTGCTAACGGACGCTGAGGTAGGCAAGACGCCGCAGCCTGTCAAGCACTGGCAAGCCGAAAAATTTCACGGCCGGGACCCGCGCGCCCGAACGCCGCCCGGCGTCACGAAAGCTTCGCCCGCCGCCCCCGTGACAAGCCCCGCGCCCCTGCCTATAAGGGCGCCCGACCCACCCACCAGACAACCGGACCCAATCCCATGACGATCAAGGTTCTCGGCCACAAGGCCCCCGACACCGATTCCACCGGCTCGCCCCTCATCTGGGCGTGGTATCTTTCCGAGATCGAAGGCAAGGCGGCCCAGCCCGTCCTGCTGGGCGAACCCAACACCGAGGCGAAATTCGTGCTGCAACGCTGGGGCTTCGACCAGCCCGAGATTGTCGCCGATGTCGCCCCCGGCCAGGACGTCGTGGTGGTCGACACCAACAACCCCGCCGAACTGCCCGCCCGGATCAACGAGGCCAACGTGCTGGCCCTGATCGACCACCACATGCTGGTCGGCGGGCTGAAAACGCGCGCGCCGATCGACATCACCGTGCGCCCCGTGGCCTGCACCGCCACCATCATGCATGACCTGATGGGCGAGAACGCGGCGAAGATGCCGGAAAACATCAAGGGCGCGATGCTGTCCTGCATCCTGTCCGACACGCTGGAATTCCGCTCGCCCACCACAACGCCCGTCGACCGCGCGCTGGCCGAGAAACTGGCCGCCGACCTCGGCATCTCGATCCCCGATTACGCGGCCGAGATGTTCGCGGCGAAATCCGACGTGTCGGCCTTTTCCGACGCGGAACTGCTGCGGATGGATTCCAAGGAATACGAGGTCGCGGGCAAGAAACTGCGCGTTTCGGTCCTGGAAACGACCTCGCCCGCGACGGTGCTGGACCGCAAGGCCAGCCTGATGGAGTCGATGAAGACCGTGGCCGCCGAAGACGGCGCCGACCAGGTGCTGCTTTTCGTTGTCGACATCCTGCGCGAAGAGGCGACGCTCCTGGTGCCGAACGACCTGGTCAAGGCGCTGGCCGAGAAAAGCTTTGCCGCCAAGGTCGAGGGCGACACCGTCGTCCTGCCCGGCATCGTCAGCCGGAAAAAGCAGATCCTGCCGAACCTGCAGCTCTGATCCCTTTCCGGGGCGCCCGCACCGGGCGCCCCTTTTTCGCTCAAGGACGTCCCCCCATGACCCAGATCATCGACCGTCTCGACGAGGTGTCGGACCGCTACCGCGCGTTGTTCGTCGATCTGTGGGGGTGCCTGCATAACGGGCACAAGGCGTTCCCCGACGCGGTCGCCGCGCTGCAGCGCTACAAGGCGGGGGGCGGCGCGGTGGTGCTGCTGACCAACGCGCCAAGGCATCGCAAGGCGGTCGAGGGGCAGTTGGCGCAACTGAACGTGCCGACCGATTGCTGGGACACCATCGCCACCTCGGGCGACGCGGCGCGGGCGGCGATGTTCCGGGGCGCCGTGGGGCAAAAGATCTGGTTCGTGGGAATCGAGTTCGACCTGACCTTCTTCGACCCGATCCGCATCGTCGAAGACCCCGTCGATATCGAACGCGTGCCGCTGGAGCAGGCCGAGGGCATCGTCTGCACCGGCCCCTTCGACGCCCATGCCGACCCGGCCGACCTGCGCCCGCAACTGCTTTACGCCAAGCAGAAGGGCCTGAAACTTCTCTGCGCCAATCCCGATATCGTCGTGGACCGCGGCGAGACGCGCGAATGGTGCGCGGGCGCGGTGGCGCGGCTGTATACCGAGATGGGCGGCGAAAGCCTGTATTTCGGCAAGCCCCAGCCCGCGATCTACGATCTTGCCCGCCAGCGGCTGGCCCAGGTGGCCGACGTGCCCGACCACCAGATCCTGTGCATCGGCGACGGCATCGCCACCGACATTCGCGGCGCGCTGGGCGAAGACCTCGATTCGCTGTTCATCACCGGCGGGCTGGCCGCCGGGGAAACGAAAACCACCCGCGCCCCCGACCCCGACGCGCTGAACGCCTATCTCGCCCGCGAAATGGCCAGCCCCACCTACGCCATGGGCTTTCTGCGCTAGGCCGCACCAGTGCGGCACGCAAGAAAGTTGCGACATTCGCGCCGGGCGTAACAATATATTACTCTTCCCCGTTGCAGGCTGGGGCGCGCTTCGCTATGCTGCGCTGCAACATCACGGTCCGGGAGCCGGGGAATGCTCGACAACATGCCACTCGGAACGATCTGTATCGAAGACCTCGAGGTCGGCATGGTCCGCCATCTCCGCAAGGAGGTGACCGACCGCGACATCGAACTGTTCGCCGAGGTCTCGACCGACCGCAACCCCGTCCACCTGGACGACGATTACGCCATGGACACCATCTTCGAGGGCCGCATCGCCCACGGGATGCTGACCGCCGGCCTGATCTCGGCGGTGATCGGCGAACAGCTGCCCGGCCACGGCACGATCTACCTGGGCCAAAGCCTGAAATTCCTCGCCCCCGTCCGCCCCGGCGATGTCGTCCTGGCCGAGGTCGAGGTGATGGAAATCGACTATGGCAAGCGCCGGGTCCGGCTCGACACCCGCTGCCTGGTCGACGGCAAGCCGGTGCTCAAGGGCGAGGCCACCGTGCTGGCGCCGACCAAGAAATTCGATTGACGCCGCCCGGTCCCCGGTGCAATCGGGGGCCGATGCAGACCTTCACCACATGGGCCGGCGCCCCCCATGGCGAACGGGGCGCGGTTGCCGCGATCGGCAATTTCGACGGCGTGCACCTGGGTCACCGCACGGTGATCGAGATCGCCCGGAAACAAGCCACCGCCCACGGCGTGCCGCTGGGCGTGTTGACCTTCGAACCCCACCCGCGCCAGCACTTCGCCCCCGACGCGCCCCCCTTCCGCCTGATGAACGCCGAGGCCCGGTCGAACCGGCTGGCCAAGCTGCAGATCGACCACCTGTACGAGTTGCCCTTCGACGCGAAACTGGCCGCCCTCTCGCCCGAGGCCTTCGCCCGCGAGGTCCTGCACGAAGGCCTTGGCCTCGCCCATGTCGTCGTCGGGCAGGATTTCTGCTTCGGCAAGGGGCGCAAGGGCAACGTAGCCGACCTCAAACGCTTCGGCGACGAGCTGGGCTTTGGCGTGACGGCGGTGGAATTGTTGTCCAACGAGGGCGGCGCGGTCTCCTCGACCGCCATTCGCGACGCGCTGACCGATGGCCGCCCGCGCGACGCCGCCGCCATGCTGGGCCACTGGCACCGGATCGAGGGCGCGGTGCTGCACGGCGATTCGCGCGGCCACGCGCTGGGCTATCCGACGGCGAACATGTCGATCCACAACCTGCACCGCCCCCGCTTCGGCGTCTATGCCGTGCGCGTCGACGTGCTGTCGGGCCCGCACAAGGGCACCTATGACGGCGCCGCCTCGATCGGGGTCCGCCCGATGTTCGGGGAAAACGTGCCCAATTGCGAAAGCTTCCTGTTCGACTTCAAGGGCGATCTCTACGGCACGCACCTGTCGGTCGCGCTGGTGGAATTCCTGCGCGACGAGGCGAAATACGACAGCCTGAACGAGCTGGTCGCCCAGATCGACCGCGACTGCGCCCGCGCCCGCGAAATCCTGGCGAACGAACCGCCCCTGCCCTGGCGGCCCTAGGGCGATGAAGGACCCGATCGACCGCACCGGCCTGCGCCCCCGTTTCTGGGAACGCGTGCCCCTGAAAAAGATGACCCCCAAGGAGTGGGAGGCGCTCTGCGACGGCTGCGGCAAGTGCTGTTTGAACAAGCTGGAGGATGCCGATACCGGCGAGGTGGTGTTCACCCGCATCGCCTGCCGCCTGCTGGACGACGACACCTGCCGCTGCGCCAATTACGAGGTGCGCAAATCCATCGTGCCCGAATGCGTCGTCCTCAAACCCTCGAACATCGCCGAGATCGCCTATTGGATGCCCGCCACCTGCGCCTATCGTCGGCTGTGGGAGGGCAAGCCGCTGTTCGACTGGCACCCGCTGGTCTCGGGCGATCCCGAAACCGTGCACCGGGCGGGCGTCTCGGTAAGGGGATGGACATTGCCCGAATTCGATATTCCCGTCGAAGAGTGGGAAGACCACGTCATCGAAGAGGAGCTATAGGCCCATGCATTTCGCCTCGGACAACACCTCGCCCGTGCCCCCTCAGGTCCTTGAGGCGCTGATCGAGGCCAACCACGGCTACGCCATGCCCTATGGCAACGACGTGGCCACGACCGACCTGCGCGACACCATCCGCGCCACCTTCGAGGCGCCCGAGGCCGAGGTCTACCTTGTCGCCACCGGCACCGCGGCGAACGCGCTGGCGCTGGCCTGCCTCTGCCCGCCCTGGGCCACCGTCTATTGCCACCGCAACGCCCATGTCGAAGAGGACGAATGCGGCGCGCCCGAATTCTATACCGGCGGGGCCAAGCTGACGCTGCTGGACGGGGCGGATGCCAAGATCGACCCTGCCGCGCTGGACCGCGCCATCGGCTTTACCGCGCGGGCGGGCGTGCACAACGTGCAGCGCGGCGCGGTCTCGATCACCAACGCGACCGAGGCGGGCGCGGTCTATTCCCCCGCCGAGGTCGCCGCGATCGCCGCCGTGGCCCGTGCCGCGGGCCTGCCCGTGCACATGGACGGCGCGCGCTTTGCCAATGCGGTGGTCGCCGCCGGCTGCACGCCGGCCGAGATGACGTGGAAGGCCGGGGTCGACGTGCTGACCTTCGGCGGCACCAAGAACGGGCTGATGGGGGTCGAGGCGGTGGTGCTGTTCGACCCCGCCCGCGCCTGGGAATTCGAGCTGCGGCGCAAGCGCGGCGGCCACCTGTTTTCCAAGCACCGCTACCTGACCGCGCAGATGGCGGCCTATCTCGACGACGACCTGTGGCTGAAGCTGGCCGAACGCGCCAACGCCGCCGCCGCGCGGTTGTCGGCCGGGCTGGCCGCGATCCCCGGCGCCTCTCTGCTGCACCCTACCCAGGCAAATGCCGTCTTCGCCGCCTGGCCGCGCGAAGGCCACCGCCGCGCGCAAAAGGCCGGCGCGCAATACTACCTCTGGCCGATGGACCAGTCTTTGGAGGGTGCGGGCGACGTGCCCTTGTCCGCCCGGCTGGTCTGTTCCTGGTGCACCACCGATGACGAGGTCGACGCCTTCCTCGCGCTGATCGACGGCGGCCCCGAACCCGACCCGGTGCACGTCCCCGGCTGACCCGTTCCGCCCCGCAGGTTTCCCCGCCCCGGCGCCCCGCGCCGGGGCGTTTTCGTTCGCGCGGCGGCGCGGTCGCCCGCCCGAAACCTCATACAAGAGTCATATGGAATTCATATGCGATTCATATGGAAATCATATCGCCGATTCCGGGCCTTTTCGGCCTACAGCTCGCCCGCCAGGTGCAGGTCCAGGTCCTCCAGCCGGTCCTGCCCCCAGAACCGTTCATCGCCATCCGTGATATAGAACGGCGCGCCGAACACCCCGCGCGCGGCCGCCTCCTCCAGGTTCTTCGCATAGGTCTCGGCCCCTGCCAGCAACCCCTTGTCCGCCAAGGCGGAATCGAACCCGGCGGCGGCCAGGCAGTCGCGGATCACCGCATCTTCGGCCACGTCCTTCTCCTCGGCCCAGCAGGCCCGCATCAGCCCGTGCACCAACCCGCCCAGGTCGCCGCCCCCGGCCTGTTGGGCGGCGATGATCGCATAGGCCGCCGGCGCCGCGTTCGTCGGAAAATGCCGTGGTTTCAGGGTGATAGGCATTCCCCGCTTCGCCGCCTGCCGGCGGATTTCCTGCAGCCGATAGGCCTGCCGCCCCTCTGGCCGTTCGAACGGCGGCACCCCGCCCGTGCGCGCGAACAGCGCCATCACATCCACCGGCTTGTAGGTGATCCCCGCCCCATGCCGCGCCGCGATCTCCTCCAGCCGTGTGCCCGCGAGATAGGAGAACGGCGAAATCACGGTAAAGAAATAATCGATATGGGCCATCCTGACGCCTCTCCCATCCGCTAGGTTTTCAAGACCGTAACCGGGTGATAAGCGCTGTCAACGTCACGCGACCGTCACGAATCCTGCGCCCGAGGACCCACCCCATGCACAATATCCACGAACCCAAACTGATCTCGGGCAATGCGAACCGCCCCCTCGCCTCTGCCATCGCCCGGCGGATGTCGATGCACCGAGGCGTCAATGTCAGCCTGGTGGACGCCCGCGTCGAACGCTTCAACGATGCCGAAATCTTCGTCGAGGTCTACGAGAACGTCCGCGGCGAGGACATGTTCATCATCCAGCCGACATCGAACCCGGCGAACGACAACCTGATGGAATTGATGATCATGTCGGATGCGCTGCGCCGGTCCAGCGCGGCGCGCATCACCGCCGTGATCCCCTATTTCGGCTATGCCCGCCAGGACCGCCGCACCAAGGCCCGCACGCCGATTTCCGCGAAGCTGGTGGCCAACCTGCTGACCGAGGCGGGGATCGAGCGGGTGCTGACGATGGACCTGCACGCCGCACAGATCCAGGGCTTTTTCGACATCCCCGTGGACAACCTTTATGCCTCGCCGATCTTCGCGCTCGACATCGCGCATGAATTCAACGGGTTGGGCGAAAAGATCACCGTGGTCTCGCCCGACGTGGGCGGCGTGGCGCGCGCCCGCGAACTGGCCCAGCGGATCGGCGCGGGGCTGGCCATCGTCGACAAGCGCCGCTCGCGCCCCGGCGAAGTCGCCGAGATGACCGTGATCGGCGAGGTCGAGGGCCAGATCTGCTTTATCGTCGACGACCTTTGCGACACCGCCGGCACCCTGTGCAAGGCGGCCGACAAGCTGATCGAAGGCGGCGCCGAAGAGGTGCACGCCTATATCAGCCACGGCGTCTTTTCCGGCCCGGCGGTCGAACGGATCAGCGGGTCGAAGCTGAAATCGGTGGTGGTGACCGACTCGATCCAGCCGACCGAGCCCGTCGCGGCCTGTCCGAACATCCGCATCGTCCCCACCGCACCCCTGTTCGCGCAGGCGATCATGAACATCTGGCAGGGCACCTCGGTTTCCTCCCTGTTCGAGCATGAAACGCTGGCCCCGATCTACGAGGGGCTTTACGCCCCGAACGCGCGCTAGGGATACGGGCGGGGAAAGGCCCGTCGCCCTGGCCACGCCAAGGCGACACCCGCCCCTAGTACAGGTCCCATTCCTCCGGGTCGCGCGCCGGGCCCAGCGCCATCCAGTCGGCGCGAATGCGGGCCACGCGCGTGTCGGCCCAGGTGCGGAACACCAGGTCGAACCCTTCGGGGGTGATGGTCTCTGCCGAGATATCGGCGCGCTGGTTGGTCTTCTGGTCGAGGTCCCACATCGTGATTCCGACCGTCACCGCGGGCAGGCCGCGGAACGCCTCGGCAAAGCGGATGGTGCGCCGAACCTCGCGCGGGCCGGTGCCGGTCCACATCACACCGTCGGTCTCGAAATCCGAGAACAACACCACGCTGCCCTGGTCGATCCCCAGCAGTCTGCTTTCGATCTTCTTCATCGCTCCGGGGCGTCGGTTTCGCCCGTTCATTCCAGCCCGCTCCTGCGTAACCCGGCACGGTTAACAGGATGCAAAGACCGACGGCTTTCGCCCCGCGGAACGGCAAAGGCCCCGCGCGCGGCGGGGCCTTTGAAACAGCTGAATGGCGGGCCGCTCAGCCCTGGGGTTCAAAGCCCATATGGGTGCCCATCGCCACCATGTCGGCCAACATCTTGGCCGAGGCGTCGACGACATCGGGATGCGCCTCCTTGTGGGCGGCGCGGGCCTCGGCAACCATCTCGTTGATCATCTCGCGCGTCACTTCCTCGACCGGGTGCGAGCGTTCGGCCAGAACCGTGGCGCTGTCGGCGGTGATCTCGGCGAAACCGCCGGTGACGATGTATTTCTGGCTGCCCTTCTCGGTTAACACCTCGAGCACACCGGGGCGCAGCGTGGTGATCATCGGGGTATGCTGGGGCATCGCGGTGAGGTCGCCCTCGAAGCCCGGGATCACCACCTGCGTCGCCTTTTCCGAGGCCACGCGGCGTTCCGGCGCCACAAGGTCGAATTGCATCGTATCGGCCATTTTGCCTCCTTGGGAAACCGACGCCGGACGGGTGCCGCCCGGCGCCTACGCCGTCATCAGGCCGCTTCGGCCGCCATCTTCTCGGCCTTGGCTTTCACTTCCTCGATGTCGCCGACCATGTAGAAGGCGGCCTCGGGCAGGTGATCGTATTCGCCGGCGACCACGGCCTTGAAGGACGCGATGGTCTTTTCAAGCGGCACCTGGATGCCGTCCGAACCGGTGAACACCTTGGCCACGTCGAAGGGCTGCGACAGGAAGCGCTGGATCTTGCGGGCGCGCGACACGGTCAGCTTGTCCTCTTCGGACAGTTCGTCCATGCCGAGGATCGCGATGATGTCCTGCAACGACTTGTAGCGCTGAAGGATACCCTGGACGTCGCGGGCCACCTGGTAGTGCTCTTCACCGACGATCGACGGATCGAGGATCCGCGAGGTCGAGTCGAGCGGGTCCACGGCCGGGTAGATGCCGAGTTCCGAGATCGCGCGCGACAGCACGGTGGTGGCGTCGAGGTGGGCGAACGAGGTGGCGGGCGCCGGGTCGGTAAGGTCGTCCGCGGGCACGTAGATCGCCTGCACCGAGGTGATCGAGCCGGCCTTGGTCGAGGTGATGCGTTCCTGCAGCGCGCCCATGTCGGTGGCCAGCGTCGGCTGGTAGCCCACCGCCGAGGGGATGCGGCCCAGAAGCGCCGACACCTCGGAACCCGCCTGGGTGAAGCGGAAGATGTTGTCGACGAAGAACAGCACGTCGGTGCCGGACTGGTCGCGGAACTGCTCGGCCAGCGTCAGGCCGGTCAGCGCGACGCGGGCACGGGCCCCCGGCGGTTCGTTCATCTGGCCGTAGACCAGCGCCACCTTGGATTCCGACAGGTTGTCGATCTTGATGACCTCGGATTCCATCATCTCGTGGTAAAGGTCGTTGCCCTCGCGGGTCCGTTCCCCAACGCCGGCGAACACGGAATAGCCCGAGTGCACCTTGGCGATGTTGTTGATCAGTTCCATGATCAGAACGGTCTTGCCCACGCCGGCGCCGCCGAACAGGCCGACCTTGCCGCCCTTGGAATAGGGCGCCAGCAGGTCGATGACCTTGATGCCGGTCACGAGGATTTCCGACGACGTCGCCTGTTCGGCGAATTCGGGGGCTTCCTGGTGGATGGCGCGTTTTTCGTTGGCTTCGACGGGGCCCTTCTCGTCGATCGGCTCGCCGATCACGTTCAGGATGCGGCCCAGCGTGGCGTCGCCCACGGGCACCGAGATCGGGCCGCCGGTGTCGGACACGGGCGCGCCGCGCACCAGGCCTTCGGTGGCGTCCATCGCGATGGTGCGAACGGTGTTCTCGCCAAGGTGCTGGGCAACCTCGAGGACCAGACGCTTGCCGTTGTTTTCGGTTTCGAGCGCGTTCAGGATCGCGGGCAGGTGGCCGTCGAACTGCACGTCGACGACGGCGCCGATCACCTGGGTGACTTTGCCTGTGGGATTGGCCATTGCGTTTCTCCGGTTCGTCTAGAGCGCCTCGGCGCCCGAAATGATTTCGATGAGTTCCTTGGTGATCGCGGCCTGACGCGAGCGGTTGTACTCGATGGTCAGCCTGTCGATCATGTCGCCGGCGTTGCGGGTCGCGTTGTCCATGGCGGACATCCGCGCGCCCTGCTCCGAGGCGCCGTTTTCAAGGAGCGCGGTGAAGATCTGGGTGGCCACGCCGCGCGGCAGCAGCTCGGCCGTGATCTCGCCCTCGGTCGGCTCGTAGGTGTAGACCGTCGAGGTTTCCTCGGGCGCGTCGAATTCGGCCGGGATGATCTGCTGGGCCGTCGGCTCCTGGCTGATCACCGACTTGAACCGGCTGAAAAAGATCGTCGCGACGTCGAATTCCCCCGCATCGAAGCGGCCGATGATGCCCTGGGCGATCTCGCGCGCGTTGGCATAGCCGATGCGCTTGACCTCGGACAGGTCGACATGGCCGACGAACAGGTCGCCAAATTCCCGCTTGAGCTGCTCGCGGCCCTTGCGGCCGACGGTCAGGATCTTGACTGTCTTGCCCTGCCCCTGCAGCGCGGTGATCTTCGAACGGGCGAGGCGCACGATCGACGAGTTGAAGGCACCGCACAGGCCACGTTCGGCGGTCATCACGACCAGAAGGTGCACGTCCTGCTTGCCCGTACCGACCAGCAGCCGGGGCGCGTTGGCGGCGCCGGTGGACGAGGCCGCAAGCCCCGCCATCACCTTTTCCATCTGCGCGGCATAGGGGCGCGCGTTCTCCGCGGCCTCCTGGGCGCGGCGAAGCTTGGCCGCCGCGACCATCTGCATGGCCTTCGTGATCTTCCGCGTGTTCTTGACGCTTCCGATCCGGTTCTTGAGATCCTTGAGGCTGGGCATCTATCCGATCCTGACCTGGCTCAGGCGAAGTTCTTGGCGAATTCGTCGAGCGCGGCCTTGATCTTGTCTTCCAGCTCGCCCTTCACCTTGCGATCGTTGTTGGTGATGTCGTCGAGAAGCTCGCGGTGCTTGTTGCGCAGGAAGGTCAGCAGGTCCGCCTCGAAGCGGCCGACATCCTTGACCGCGATCTTGTCGAGATAGCCGTTGGTGCCCGCGAAGATGACGCAGACGATTTCCGCGTTGGTCAGCGGCGAGTACTGCGGCTGTTTCATCAGTTCGGTCAGGCGCGCGCCGCGGTTCAGCAGGCGCTGGGTCGAGGCGTCGAGGTCCGAACCGAACTGGGCGAAGGCCGCCATCTCGCGGTACTGGGCCAGCGACAGCTTGACCGGGCCGGCAACCGAGGACATCGCCTTGGTCTGGGCCGACGAGCCCACCCGCGACACCGACAGACCGGTGTTCACGGCGGGGCGGATGCCCTGGTAGAACAGGTCCGTTTCCAGGAAGATCTGGCCGTCGGTGATCGAGATCACGTTGGTCGGGATGTAGGCCGACACGTCGCCCGCCTGGGTTTCGATGATCGGCAGCGCCGTCAGCGAGCCCGAGCCGTGATCCTCGTTCAGCTTGGCCGAACGTTCCAGCAGGCGGGAGTGCAGGTAGAACACGTCGCCCGGGTAGGCTTCGCGCCCCGGCGGGCGGCGCAGCAGCAGCGACATCTGGCGATAGGCGACGGCCTGTTTCGACAGGTCGTCATAGATCATCAGCGCGTGACGGCCGTTGTCGCGGAAATATTCGCCCATCGCGGTCGCGGTGTAGGGGGCGAGATACTGCATCGGCGCGGGGTCGGACGCGGTCGCGGCCACGACGATCGAGTAGGCCATCGCGCCGGTTTCTTCCAGCTTCTTCACCAGCTGGGCGACGGTCGAGCGTTTTTGCCCGACAGCGACGTAGACGCAGTAAAGCTTCTTCGACTCGTCATCGCCCGCGGCCTCGTTGTAGGATTTCTGGTTCAGGATCGTGTCGAGCGCCACGGCGGTCTTGCCGGTCTGGCGGTCGCCGATGATCAGTTCCCGCTGACCACGGCCGATTGGGATCATGGCGTCCACCGATTTCAGGCCGGTCGCCATCGGTTCATGCACCGATTTGCGGGGAATGATGCCCGGCGCCTTGACGTCGGCCACGCGGCGTTCGGCGGCCTCGATCGGGCCCTTGCCGTCGATCGGGTTGCCAAGTGCGTCGACCACGCGGCCCAGCATGCCGTCACCGACCGGCACGTCCACGATGGCGTTGGTGCGCTTGACGACATCGCCTTCCTTGATGTCCCGGTCCGAGCCGAAGATCACGATACCGACGTTGTCGACCTCGAGGTTCAGCGCCATGCCGCGGACACCGCCGGGGAATTCGACCATCTCGCCGGCCTGGCAGTTGTCGAGGCCGTGAACCCGGGCAATCCCGTCGCCGACCGACAACACGCGGCCCACCTCTGCAACCTCTGCCTCCTGGCCGAAGTTCTTGATCTGCTCCTTGAGGATCGCAGAGATCTCAGCTGCTTGGATACCCATTTATCCGACCTCTTTCATGGTGTTCTGGAGTGCATTGAGCCGCGCGCGGATCGAGGTGTCGATCATCTTCGAGCCCAGTTTGACGACGAGTCCGCCGATGAGGCTTTCATCGACGGTGGCATTCAATTTCACGTCCTTGCCGGCATTGGCCTTGAGCGCGGCGGCAAGCTTGGCTTTCTGTGCGTCCGACAAGGGCTTGGCCGACACGACTTCGGCACTGATCTCGCCCTTGTGCTCGGCGATCAGCGCGCGCAGCTGGGCGATCAGCTGCGGCAGCGCGAACAGCCGCCGCTTGGAGGCCATCAGCCGCATCGTGTTCGCCGTCATCGCGCCGATCTGCATTTTCGGCGCAAGCGCCGCGATCGCGTTCGACTGCGCCTCGCGCGAGTAGAGCGGCGAGGCGACGAGATCGCGGAAATCGGCACTTCCCTGCAGCGCGGCGTCGACGGTGTCGACATCGGCCTCGAGGGCCGCGACGGCATTGGCTTCCTTGGCGATCTCGAACAGAGCGGTGGCGTATCGCGCGGCGATGCCGGACGAAATCGAGGCTGGTTCGGACACGTCAACCCTTCCGATATCTATGGCCCCCGTAAGCGCCGCGGGACGCGGGTCAGGGGCAGATCAAGCGGCGCACCCGGACGGGCACGCTCCGAAATCGGCGTGGGTGTAGCAGAGGCCGCGGAACCTCGCAACCGCCTAGAGCGGCTTATTGTGTCGCTGATCCACGGTCGCGCCGCAGCCCCGGTTTGGCAAGCGAAATCGGCCACACGGAACGGTTGCGCGGCGGCATGGCACAGGGGGCGCGAAAGCCCTTGTTTGCCGGGCTCAGGCGGGTTCGGCCCCGGGCTTGGGCAAGCCTTCGAGAATGCGCAGAGGGCGCGGCACCGCGTCTTTCACCGCCAGCCCGGACGGCCGGTAGACGCGCTTGGTCGCCTCGACGATCAGCACGCCGCCCGCATAATAGGCAGAGATGCGACGCCCGGTATTTTCCCACATCGGCGCCGTTCTCAGCCAGAATCGCCGCGCGCTGGGGGGCGCGAACAGCGCGGCGCGGTGGCCCTCGGGTTCGAAGCCATGGTGGCGCAGTTGCGATTCGAGCTGGCCGTTGGAATAGGGCCGGCCAAAGCCGAACGGGGTGCCGTCGCGCCGCGCCCAGAGCCCCGAGCGGTTCGGAACGATGAACAGCGCGCGCCCCCCGGGGCCCAGAACGCGCGCGGCCTCTTCCAGCACGGCCGCCGGGTTCTCGGACGTTTCCAGCCCGTGCAGCACGATCAGCTTGTCGACGAAACCGTCGGGCAGCGGCCAGGCGGTTTCCTCGCACAGCACCGAGACGTTGTCCTGCCCGGCGGGCCAAGGCATCACTCCCTGCTGGCCGGGCATCAGCGCGATCACCCGGCGCGCATCCAGCGTGAAGGGCCGCATCAACGGCACCGCAAAGCCGAACCCCGCCACCGTCTGGCCCTTGGCCTCGGGCCAGATATCCACAACCTGGTCGCGTATTGCCCGCTGCGCCACGCGCCCCAGATTGGTGCGGTAGTAGAAATTCCTCAGGTCCAGGACGTCCAGGTGCATTGCGGCGCGCGCTGCCTTCGGGCCAGGGTTACGGACCCCAAGATAACCATGCGGAGCCAGATTGCCATGCCCCTGGAGATCGTCACCATCCCCTGCCTCAGCGACAATTACGCCTATCTCGCCCATGACCCGGCGACGGGGGCGACCGCGGTCGTCGACGTGCCCGAGGCCGCGCCGGTCGAAGCGGCGCTGGCGGAACGGGGCTGGCGGCTGAGCGACATATTGATCACCCATCACCACCAGGACCATGTCGGCGGGGTCGAGGCGCTGCGCGACGCCCATGGTGCCCGCGTCGTCGGGGCCGCGGCCGACGCCCACCGGCTGCCACCGCTGGACCTGGCCCTGGGCGATGGCGACAGCATCTCGATCGGGGCCGCGACGGGGCGGGTGCTGGACGTTTCCGGTCACACCGTCGGCCACATCGCCTATCACTTTCCCGACAGCGGCGTGGTGTTCACCGCCGACAGCCTGATGGCGCTGGGGTGCGGGCGGGTGTTCGAAGGCACGCCCGAAATGATGTGGGCCAGCCTGTCGAAGCTGGCCGCCCTGCCCCCCGAAACGCTGGTCTGTTCGGGCCATGAATACACCGCCGCCAACGGCCGCTTTGCCCTGACGATCGAGCCCGAGAACGCCGCGCTGCGGGCCCGGGTCGCCGAGGTGGCCGTGCTGCGCGCCGAGGGCCGGCCCACGGTCCCCTCGCGGCTGTCCGAGGAACTGGCGACGAACCCGTTCCTGCGCGCCGGGCAGGACGCCGTGAAACGGGGCGTCGGCATGGAAGGCGCGCCCGATGCCGACGTTTTCGCCGAGGTCCGCGCGCGCAAGGACCGTTTCTGAAATCGGGAAGAACGCCGAAAAACAAGGCGTTTCCATGACAGCGGTCAAGATTTGAACAGAAAAAACTTGAAGCGCGCCCGCAAACACCAAAACTTAATCCTGAGAGGCCAAGGTTGAGACAGGGTTTTGCCACCCGTCGGCCACAGGAAGAAAGGAGCACGTCTCGTGCCTTCGTTTTCGAACACACTCGAGCAAGCCATCCACGCCGCGCTCGCGTTGGCCAATGCCCGACGGCATGAACTGGCCACGCTGGAGCATCTGCTCCTTGCGCTGATCGACGAGCCGGACGCCGCCAAGGTGATGAAGGCGTGCTCGGTCGATCTCGAAGAGCTGCGCAAGACGCTGACCGAATTCATCGAGGACGAGCTTTCGACCCTCGTCACCGATATCGAAGGATCCGAGGCAGTGCCGACCGCGGCGTTCCAGCGGGTGATCCAGCGCGCCGCGATCCACGTCCAAAGCTCGGGCCGCACCGAGGTGACGGGCGCCAACGTGCTGGTGGCGATCTTCGCGGAACGGGAATCGAACGCGGCCTATTTCCTGCAGGAACAGGACATGACGCGCTATGACGCGGTGAATTTCATCGCCCACGGCGTGGCCAAGGATCCGTCCTTCGGCGAACATCGCCCGATCACCGGTGCCAGCGAGTTCGAGGAAGAGGCCCAGCCCGGCGGCCAGGCCGAAAGCGGCGATTCCCGTGAATCCGCGCTGGCGAAATACTGCGTCGACCTGAACGCCAAGGCCCGCAAGGGCGATGTCGACCCGCTGATCGGCCGCGAGCACGAGGTCGAGCGCTGCATCCAGGTGCTGTGCCGGCGGCGCAAGAACAACCCCCTGCTGGTGGGCGATCCCGGCGTCGGCAAGACCGCCATCGCCGAGGGCCTGGCGCGCAAGATCATCTCGGGCGAAACGCCCGAGGTTCTGGCCAATTCCACGATCTACTCGCTGGACATGGGCGCGCTGCTGGCCGGCACCCGCTATCGCGGCGATTTCGAGGAACGTCTGAAGGCGGTGGTCACCGAACTGGAGGACCACCCCGACGCGATCCTGTTCATCGACGAGATCCACACCGT
The DNA here is from genome assembly GCF_004343075.1 of Rhodovulum marinum. Taxonomy (GTDB): domain Bacteria; phylum Pseudomonadota; class Alphaproteobacteria; order Rhodobacterales; family Rhodobacteraceae; genus Rhodovulum; species Rhodovulum marinum. The sequence continues at coordinate 36,288 of NZ_SLXP01000016.1, read as the reverse complement.
GATCGGCGCCGGGGCGACCAGCGGCGGGGCGATGGATGCCTCGAACCTGCTGAAGCCCGCGCTTCAGGGCGGCAAGCTGCGCTGCATGGGATCGACCACCTACAAGGAGTTCCGCCAGCATTTCGAGAAGGACCGCGCGCTGTCCCGCCGGTTCCAGAAGATCGACGTGAACGAGCCCTCGGTCGAGGACGCGATCAAGATCCTCAAGGGCCTCAAGCCCTATTTCGAGGAACATCACGATGTGAAATACACCTCGGACGCGATCAAGACGGCGGTGGAACTGTCCGCACGCTATATCCATGACCGCAAGCTGCCCGACAAGGCGATCGACGTGATCGACGAGGCCGGCGCGGCACAGCACCTGGTCGCGGAATCCAAGCGGCGCAAGACCATCGGCACCAAGGAGATCGAGGCCGTGGTGGCCAAGATCGCTCGCATCCCGCCGAAAAACGTCAGCAAGGACGATGCCAGGGTTCTGCAGGACCTGGAAAGCACGCTCAAGCGCGTGGTGTTCGGTCAGGACAAGGCGATCGAGGCGCTGTCGTCGTCGATCAAGCTGGCCCGCGCCGGCCTGCGCGAGCCCGAGAAACCCATCGGCAACTATCTGTTCGCCGGGCCCACCGGCGTCGGCAAGACCGAGGTCGCCAAGCAACTGGCCAGCACGCTGGGCGTCGAACTGCTGCGCTTCGACATGTCGGAATACATGGAGAAGCACGCGGTGTCCCGCCTGATCGGCGCGCCCCCGGGCTATGTCGGGTTCGACCAGGGCGGTCTGCTGACCGACGGCGTGGACCAGAACCCGCATTGCGTGCTGCTGCTCGACGAGATCGAGAAGGCGCACCCGGACGTGTTCAACATCCTGTTGCAGGTGATGGACCACGGCAAGCTGACCGACCACAACGGCCGGCAGGTGGATTTCCGGAACGTGGTGCTGATCATGACCTCGAACGCGGGCGCCACCGAACAGGCCAAGGCCGCCATCGGTTTCGGTCGCGACCGGCGCGAGGGCGAGGATACCGCCGCGATCGAGCGGACCTTCACGCCCGAGTTCCGCAACCGGCTGGACGCGGTGATTTCCTTCGCGCCGCTCGGCAAGGAGGTCATCATGCAGGTCGTCGAGAAGTTCGTCCTGCAACTCGAAGCGCAGCTGATGGATCGCAACGTCACCATCGAGCTGAGCAAGCCCGCGGCCGAATGGCTGGCCGACAAGGGCTATGACGACAAGATGGGCGCGCGCCCGCTGGGCCGGGTGATCCAGGAAAACATCAAGAAGCCGCTGGCCGAGGAACTGCTGTTCGGCAAGCTTTCCAAGGGCGGCGTGGTCAAGGTCGGCGTCAAGGATGGCGAGATCGACCTGCAGATCGAAGAGCCCGAGAAGCGCCGGCTTGGCTCGAAGAAGCCGCCGCTTCTGACGGCGGAGTGATCCACCGCGCCAGCGCGGCCCTGGTCCTGTCCCTCGCGGCCCACCCGGCCGCGGGGGACATTCGTTTGGCGCTGCCGATTGATTGCTGGCCGGGGCATGATTGCACGATCGCCGCCTATGTCGACCGCGACCCGGGCCCGGGCGCGGCCGATTACACCTGCGGCCCGCTCAGCCGCGACGGGCAGACCCGCACCGAGTTCACCGCGCCCCCGGGCACCGCGGTGATCGCCCCGGCGCCCGGCACCGTCATCGCGCTGCGCGACGGCCTGCCGGACGCCATGCCCGGCCGGCCGGCCGAGTGCGGGAACGGCGTGGTGATCGACCACGGTGCGGGATGGCTGACCCGGTATTGCCACCTCGCCCGGGACAGCGTGGCGGTTCGCCTGGGCCTGCGCGTCGCCAAGGGCACGCGGCTGGGCCTGGTCGGCGCAAGCGGTGGCGCGGACCGGCCGCTTCTGGGTTTCGAACTGCGCCGCCGCGGCGCTGTTGTCGATCCCTTCGCCCCGGACGATCCCGTCACCTGCGACGGACGGCAGAAACGCACGCTCTGGCAAGCCCCCCCGCCCTATGCCGGCCGGCAAAACGTGTTCTAGCGCTCGGTCAGTTTCAACTCGATCCGCCGGTTCTGCGCGCGGGCTTCGGCACTGTCGCCTGCGGCTACGGGCTGGTACTCGCCAAAGCCCGCCGCAGCCAGCCGGTCGGGCGGGAACCCCAAGTCGTCCACCATGAAGCGCACCACCGACAGCGCGCGTGCCTGGCTGAGTTCCCAGTTGTCGGCGAACTCGGCGCCTTCGGCCAGCGGCACGTCGTCGGTATGCCCGTCGACCCGCAGGATCCAGTCGATATCCGCCGGGATCTGGTCGGCCACATCGCGCAGGATGGCGACCACGTTCGCGATCTGCGCCTCGCCATCGGGCGAAAGCCGCGCGCGGGCGGGTTCGAACAGTACCTCGGACGAGAACACGAACCGGTCGCCGACGATCCGAACGCCCTCGCGCCCGGCCAAGAGCCGACGCAACTCGCCAAAGAATTCCGACCGGTAATTCTCGAGGTTCTTCTTTTCCTCGGCCAGTCGCCGCGCCTCTTCCTCCAGGCGCTGACGCTCGGCCTCTTCCAGTTCCGCGCGCGCGCGCTGTTCGGCGGCGGCGCGCGCCAGCGCCGCGTTCAACCGGGTTCCCAGCGCCTCGATCTGCACCTGGGCGGCGGCATCGCGCGCTTCGGACTCTTCGAGAAGGCCCTGCAAATCCCCAAGCTCGGCCCGCAGCGCGGCAAGCTGGCGATTCAGCAACGCGACCTTGCGCTGGCTTTCGGCCGAAGCCGCCTCTTGCTCGGCCAGCGCCGTGTTCGCCTGGGCCAGAAGGGCCGCGCGCCGGTCGGCCTCGCTCAGGGTCTCGGCGGCCTCCGCCGTGGCGGCATCGCGGGCGGCCTCGGCGGCGGCCAGCAGGGTCAGGGTTTCCTCGGCGCGGGCGCGCTCCTGCTCTAAGGACAGGGTCATGGCGGTCAGCTCGTCCTCGGCTCCCTTCAGCCGGTCGCGCAACGCCTGGGCCGCCGCGGCCTCGGCCAGCCGCGCGGCCTCTTCCTCGGACAGGTCGGACTGCAGCGTCTCGACCTCGCCCGCGAGCGCGGCGCGCGCCGCTTCGCTCTCGGCCTGTTCGGTGCGCAGATCGGCGATCAGCGCCTCCAGCGCCTCGCGCCGGGCCGCGGCCAGCCGCGCGGCCTCGGCCTGGGCGTCGACCTCGTCGCGCGTGGCGGCCAGCGCCAAGGAAAGCCGTTCCTGTTCGGTCATCAATTCGGCGCGCTCGGCTTGCAGCGCGGCGACCTCCCCGGCCAACGCCGCGCCCCGCTCCTGGGCGGCGTCGCGTTCCGACAACAGCCGGGCCACCTGTGCCTCGAAATCGGTGATCGAGGCGCGCGCGGCCGCCAGGTCGGCGGCCTGGGCGTCGACCCGGCCGCGCAGCGAGGCGATCAACGCCTCGCGTTCCTCGGCCTCACTCCGGGCCGAAGCCAGCGAACTGGTCAGGATGCCGATCTCTTCTTCCAGACCCTCGGCGCGGCGCTGTTCCATGCCCAGCGCGTCCGACAGGGCGGCCAGTTCCGCGCCCAGTTGCGACAGCTCGCTTTCCTGTCCGGTGATCGTTTCGCGCAGCATTTCCTGCACGATCATGAAGATCGACAGGACGAACATCAGCACCAGCAAAAGGGCGGTCATCGCGTCGACGAAGCCGGGCCAGATCGACGCCTGAAAGCGGTTGCCGCTGCGCCGGGTCAGGGCCATGGGCTCAGCTCCACCGCTCGTCCTCGGCCGACAGCCGCGACAGGGCGCGGCCGATCGCGGCCAGGTCGCCGCGCAGGTCGGTCACGGTTTCCTGCCGGCCCGACGATATCTCTTCGAGAATGCGCAACAGTTGCACGTCGATGGACCGCAGGCGCATCCGCGCCTCGGCATCGGCCATCGCACCCTCTTCGCCCATGCGCGCCTCGATCGCCGTGGCCGCACGTTCCTGGCCATCGGCCACCCGGGCCAGCGCGGCGGTCACCTCCTGGCTGTGGCCGAGCTGCCCCTCCAGCGCGACGCCCAGCGATTCCACCGCATCGGCCAGCGACCCGACGCGGGCCTCGAGCGCCTGCCGCCCCTCGTCGGCGCGAGAGAACAGCGCGTGCATCGCCTCCATCTGCTCGGCCAACTGGTCCAGCGTGGCTGCAAGCAGGCCGGTTTCGGCACCGGCCTCGCTTTCGCCGTCACCGGACGAGAATCCCAGCCGGGTGATGGTCGACAGCCATTCCTCGAGTTCGCGGTAGAACCGGTTCTGGCCGTGCCCGGCGAAGAGTTCCAGCAAGCCCACCACCAGCGAGCCCGCCAGCCCCAGAAGCGACGAGGCGAAGGCCGTGCCCATGCCGCCCAGCTGTGCCTCGAGCCCGGTCATCAGCCGGCCGAACACTTCGACGCTGCCCTCGCCCTCTTGCGGGGCGAGCGAGCGGATCGTCTCGACTACCGCGGGCACGGTCGTGGCCAACCCGTAGAACGTGCCCAGAAGCCCGAGGAAGATCAGAAGGTTGACAATGTAGCGCGTGATATCCCGCGCCTCTTCGATGCGGGTCGCGACGGAATCGAGGATCGACCGGGCCGAGGAGGCGCCGATCTGCATCCGCTTGCCCCGGCGCTTGCGCAACAGGGCGGCCAGCGGGGCCAGCAGCCGCGGCGCGCGGGTGAGTTCATGCCCCGCCCGCCCGGCGGCGAAATCCTCGATCCACTGCACCGACGAGATCAGCTGGATCACCTGCAGGAAACAGGCCAGCACGCCAACCACGAAAACCAGAAGGATCGCGCCATTCAGGTAGGGGTTCGCCAGGAAGACCGGCGCCACCTGCGGATAGGCTAGATAGGCCCCCGCCGAGAACAGCCCGATGGACAGAAGCATCAGGAAGATCTGGCGCAGCGGTCGTGAGAACTGCGGCTCGGCCTCGCGCTCGGTCATGGCCATGGAAAGCGCCCCGCCCCGTTGACGTCGCCCCCAAGTCTAGGGCATGGGCCCCGCCCGAACAACAATCATTAGCTCTTGAGCGCCCGCACGCGGTCGGCCAGCCAGGCAAGGTCGGCATCCACGATGCCAAGTTCGGCGAGGTGATCGACGGTGTTGAAAAGGTATTCGTCGTTCGGCCCCATGCCGCCGCGGGCGCGGGCGATGATCTGCGCCTGGTCTTCCAAAGGCAGCCCACCGCAATACTGCACATGGTCGGGGTCGATCACGTAGGCGACCGAGGTGAGCCCGTCGCTGCCATCTTCGAAGACCACGTCGAGTTCGGTCTCGAAATAGGCCGACGAGATCAGTTCACGCTCGCGCAGGTAGGCCAGCGTCGCGTCCTCGGTGCCCGGCTCGGCGCGCAGGACAACGCCGTGACAGCAGGCCCCCGGCGCGGCATCCAGCGCCAGCACGAGGCCCGGCTCGGTCTCGGTGCCGCGGTGGTGGATCGAGCGCATGCAAAAACTGCGGTGCCACCCGTCCAGCCGCGCCAGCCGGCGTTCGGCCACCGGAAAGCCCGGCTTCCACAGAAGCGAGCCGTAGCCGAACACCCATAGCCCGTCGCGCATCGTTCTGGTCCTTGTTGCCCGGCCCCTGTAAACCGCAAATGGAGGGGATGCGAAAGGGGGCGCCCGCGATGCGGATCCTGGCGACACTGGCGGTGCTGGCCGCGGCGCTTTGGTCGAGTTACTGGGCGTTGGCCGCGCGGGGGCTGGAAACGGGGCTGTCGCGCTGGATGGAAATCCGCCGGGCCGAGGGATGGGCGGCGGATTACACAGGGTTGGACGTCGCCGGATTTCCCACGCGGTTCGTAACCACGCTGACCGGGCTGGAACTGGCCGATCCGGGGACCGGGCTGGCCTGGTCGGCACCCGCGTTCCACATCGAGGCCGCGGCTTATCGCCCGCACCATGTCACCGTGACCTGGCCCCAGACCCAGACGCTGGCCACACCCGCCGAGACGATCGCCATCGGCGCGCAGCGCATGGAGGGGCGGCTGGCCTTGCGCCCGGGGCCGGCGCTGGAGGTGGCGGCAGCGGATTACGTTATGGAGGCGTTTTCGCTGGCCTCCAGCCTGGGCTGGGAGGCGACGATGGCCCGGGCCGAACTGAATTCCGCCGCGGTCGAGGGGCGCGAAACCACCCATGCCGTCGCCTTTGCCGCCGAGCAGATGCGCCCGCCCGCGCGGCTGGTGGCGCTGCTGGACCGGGCGGGCGTGTTGCCCGCGCTGTTCGATCATGTGCGGATCGACGCGATCCTGGGGTTCGATGCCCCCTGGGACCGCCATGCGATCGAGGACCGGCGGCCGCAGGTCACCCGCATCGAACTGACCGACCTGAATGCGAAATGGGGCGACCTGGAATTGCAGGCGGCGGGCGATCTGGACGTGGATGGCGAAGGGCGGCCCACGGGCGCACTGACCGTGCGGGCGACGAACTGGCGCGAGATGCTCGGAATCGCGCGCGCCTCGGGGCGGGTGCCGCCCGCGCTGGCCGACCGGATCGAGGACGCGCTGGAGTTGCTGGCCGGGCTGAGCGGGCGGCCCGAAACGCTGGACGTGGCGCTGCGGTTTGCGGCGGGACAAACCTGGCTCGGCCCGGTCCCCATCGCCCCCGCGCCAGATTTCACGATCCGCTAGCCACCGCCCAGTGTCGCGGCGGCCAATCGGCTAGCGGCAATAGGGGCCGCTGCGATACCGCGCGGTATCCAGGTGGAAATGGTCCTGGTGATAGCGATCGGAATCGGGACCCAGCACCGTGCCGAAGGGGCCGCAGGCGGCCTGGTGCAGCCGGCGGAGAACCTTGCCCTGCCGGGCATCGCGCCAGCCGTCCAGCACGCTGATCGAGGCGCCGTTCTTGAGGTTGATCGCCGCGACATCCACCGCCCGACCCCGGCCATGTTCCGAGATTTTCGCCCCGGCGCGGTTGTTGCGCGTGCGGCAGGCGTAATCGGCGACAACCTTGATCGAGGCGACACCCCCGCCCATCCGGCCAACAGCGGGCCGAACGCCATCCTCGACCCAGGATTTGAGCGCCTGGGCGGTGGTGCAATCCATCACCGCGGGCCGGGTCAGCGGCACGCCATCGACGGCAAGCACCTTGACCGGACGCTCGACGCCACAGCCGTTGATCCGGCCCGGGATCGGCGCCATCGCCTCGCCCCGGATGCCGGGATCGCCGCAGATCGCCCCCCGCTTGCCGGTCAGGATGGCCGAGGGCTGGTTGCGCACGCCTGAAGCGGACAGAGCGGCGGTGCGGATCGGAAGGTCGGGGCGCGGCGCAGGACGGGCAGACCGGTCGAGCGGCGCAACCGAGGCCGCAAGGGCAGGCGCGGGCGCCGGGGCCGCCTGACGCGTCGCGTCCGGGCGCGCAACGGGACGAGGCGACGTATCGAGTGGCAGCGCGGCCAACGGCCCCGCCATCAGCACCAGCGCCAGCGCGCCCGCCGCAAGCGCGCGCATCAGTTCGCTTTCTTCGCGCGGCCGAAATCGGGCGCGTCGGTGTCCTGGCCGGCCTGGATGATGCCGCGGCGGATCGCGCGGGTATGGGTGAAATAATCGAACAGAATGTCGCCCTGCCCTGTCCTGATCGCCCGTTGCAGGGCAAAGAGTTCCTCGGTGAACCGGCCCAGGATATCCAGCGTCGCGTCCTTGTTGGTCAGGAACACGTCGCGCCACATCGTCGGGTCGGATGCCGCGATGCGGGTGAAATCGCGGAAACCGGCCGCGGAATACTTGATCACCTCGCTGTCGGTCACGCGGCGCAGATCATCGGCCACGCCCACCATCGTGTAGGCGATCAGGTGCGGCACGTGGCTGGTCACGGCAAGGACCAGATCGTGGTGATCGGCATCCATTTCCTCCACCGAGGCGCCCATAGCTTCCCACAAGGCGCGCAGCCGGTCCACTGCCTTGGGATCGCTGCCCTCGGCCGGGACCAAAAGACACCAGCGATTGTCGAAAAGTTCGGCGAAACCCGAGCGCGGCCCGGAATGTTCGGTCCCCGCCAGCGGATGGGCGGGGATGAAATGGACACCCTCGGGCACATGCGGGCCGACCGCGTCGATCACCGCGCGCTTGACCGAGCCCACGTCGCTCACGGTCGCACCGGGTTTCAGGTGCGGCGCGATCTCGGCGGCAACCGCGCCCATCGCGCCCACGGGCACCGCCAGCACCACCAGGTCGGCGCCTTGCACGGCCTCGGCGGCGGTGTCGACCACGCGGTCGACCAGGCCGATCTCGGCGGCGACGGCGCGCGTCTCGGCCGAGCGCGCGGTGCCGACGATTTCCCCCGCAAGCTGCGCCCGGCGCATCGCCAGCGCCATCGACCCCGCGATCAGGCCCAGCCCGATCAGCGCAACGCGGTCGTACAGCACGCTCACCGCGCGCCCTCGCGGAACCGGGCGACGGCATGCGCCACCCGGCGGCAGGCCGGTTCGTCGCCCACCGTGATCCGCAGGCAATTGGGCAGCTTGTAGCCCGCCACCTGGCGCACGATCAGGCCCTGCGATTTCAGGAACGCGTCGCAGGCCTCGGCCTCGGCCTGGTCGGCAAAGCGCGCCAGCACGAAATTCGCGAAGGACTCGTCGGTCGGCACGCCCGCCCCGTTCAGCGCCTCGACCAGCCAGGACCGCATCCGCGCGTTCTCGGCCCGGCAACGGTCGGTATAGTCGGTATCGCGCAGCGCCGCCTCGGCGGTTTCCAACTGGGTCGTGGACAGGTTGAACGGCCCGCGAATGCGGTCCAGCACCCCGATGACCTCGGCCGGGCCATAGCCCCAGCCGATGCGCAGCCCCCCCAACCCGTAGATCTTGGAAAACGTCCGCGTCATCACGACGTTCCTGCGCGCCTCGACCAGCGCGGTGCCGCCGTCGAAACCCTCGACGAATTCCGCATAGGCGCCGTCCAGCACCAGGATCGCCTGCGGCGGCAGGCCCCCGGCAAGCCGCGCCGCGTCCTCGGCCGGGATCATGGTGCCGGTCGGGTTGGCGGGGTTCGCGATGAAGACAAGGCGCGTGCGGTCCGTGCAGGCCGCGAGGATCGCGTCGACATCGACGACACGGTCGCGCTCGGGCACCTCGACGGGCGTGGCGCCCGCGGCCAGCGCAGAGATCCGGTACATCGAAAAGCCGTGCTCGGTATGGATCACCTCGTCGCCCGGGCCGGCATAGGCCTGGCAGAGAAAGGTGATGATCTCGTCCGAGCCGACGCCGCAGATCACCCGGGCCGGGTCCACCCCGTGCACCTCGCCGATGGCCGCGCGCAGGTCCGCGTGGTCGGTCGAGGGATAGCGGTGCAGGCTATGGGCGGTGCGCGCAAAGGCCGCCTTGGCGCGTTCCGATGGGCCGAACGGGTTTTCGTTCGACGACAGCTTGATCACGTCGGTCATGCCCGCGATCTTGGACTGGCCGCCCACGTAAGGCGCGATCTCGAGGATACCGGGCTGCGGCGTGATCAGGGTCATCGGCGTCGTTTCTCCTTGGCGGGCATCCCTAACCGAGCGGTCCCGGCAAGGCCAGTGGGAAAAGCGGGGCGTCCCCTAGCCCTTCTTGGCGCGGGCCGACAGCCAGTCCATCGCCGCCATGAGAACCCCCGACAGGACAAAGACCATGTGGATCACCACCAGCCAGAACAGCTCCTCGCGGCCATAGACAGCGTCGGCGGCCTGCTGGCCGATCTCCATGAAGCGTTTCAGAAGGTGGATCGCCGAAATCGCCACGATCGAGGCGATCAGCTTCATCTTGAGGCCCGAGAAGTCCACCGACCCCATCCAGTCGGGCCGGTCGGTATGCGCCCCGATATCAAGCTTCGACACGAAATTCTCGTAGCCCGAGAACAGCACGATCAGAAGAAGGTTCGCCGCCAGCGTCAGGTCGATCAGCGTCAGGATCACCAGGATCGCCTTTTCGGCGGTCATGGTCAGAACCTGCGGCGCGTAATAGGCCAGTTCGCGCAGGAACACGATCGTCAGCAGACCCAGGGACACGACAAGGCCCAGATACATCGGCGCCATAAGCCAGCGCGAGGCGAAAAGCCCGCGTTCGAACGAGCGTTCCAGGGCAGGTTTCTCCGGCATCTCGCCCTTCCCCACATAGCGGCGCGCGTCGTGTGATGTACTGCGCGGGGGACACGCTGGCAAGCGGCGCGGGCGGACAGACGTAATAGAAACGGCCCGCCCCCGGACAGGGACGGGCCGCGTGCTTCGTGTCGGGGCGCGAGAACCTCAGTTCTGCGCGTAGAATTCGATGACGAGGTTCGGTTCCATCATGACCGGGTAGGGCACGTCGGCCAGGCCCGGCGTGCGCACGAAGGTCGCGGTCATCTTGGAATGGTCGGCCTCGATGTAATCGGGCACGTCACGCTCGGCCAGTTGGACGGCCTCGAGCAGCGCGGCCATCTGCTTGGATTTCTCGCGCACCTCGATCACGTCGCCTTCCTTGACGCGGTAGGAGGGGATATTGACGCGCTGACCGTTCACCAGGACGTGGCCGTGGTTCACGAATTGCCGGGCGGCAAAGATCGTGGGCACGAACTTGGCACGGTAGACGACGGCGTCGAGGCGGCGTTCCAGCAGGCCGATGAGGATTTCACCGGTGTCGCCGCGGACCCGCTCGGCCTCGGCATAGATGCGGCGGAACTGTTTTTCGGTCAGGTCGCCGTAATAGCCCTTGAGCTTCTGCTTGGCGCGCAGCTGGATGCCGAAATCCGACAGCTTGCCCTTGCGGCGCTGGCCGTGCTGGCCGGGGCCGTATTCGCGGCGGTTGACGGGGGATTTCGGGCGACCCCAGATGTTTTCGCCCATCCGGCGGTCGATCTTGTACTTGGCAGACGTGCGTTTGCTCACGGCTGATCTCCTTCAATCGGGCGCCACCACGGGGGCGGCAATGAAGGGCGTTGTCCTTTGCCCGGATCGGGTCCGGGGCCGACAGGCATCCCCTTGCGGGGGCCACCAACACCAATGAAAGACCCGGCCACACGGGCCGGGATGGCGCGCTTATACAGATGCCTTGCGGGCTGTCAATGGCCGGGCCGGCCCTCGTGACGCAGGATCGCGGCCTCGGCACTGCTCAGGCAGCGCCGGACAAAGCCGCCATAGGCATGCGGGTCGCCCAGCAGCGCCGGGAACGCCTCGAGCAGGGCCACGTGCTGTTCGGGCGGCACCATGTCGAGCGAGGTCGAGGCCGGATGAAAGCTTTCGGTCGCCACGCCGTTCGCCCAGACCACCTGGTGGCGGTTCAGCATCAGATGGACATAGGTCAGCCCGCGCAAAGAATGGTCGACGGTAATCGAGCGGTCGTTCACCAGGTCGCGCGCCGCAACCAGAACTTCGTCACTGTTGAAAAGAGTTTCGGCCGCATGGCTGGTCACCAGCACCCGGTGGCTTGGCGAGACCAGCAAGGTGCCCGACGGTCGGTCGCCGCCCAGGGCGCCGGCGCGGATACGCACGGGCCTGAGATGCGGCATGACGTAGAGCCGCGCCCCGGTCATCCGGCGTCGCCCGGTCCAGAGAATCTCCTGCGCGCCGTCATCCAGGGTCAGCACCCTGTCACCGGGGCGAAGCGTCTCGACCGGCACCGGGCCGCAGGGCGTGTCGATCCGCGTGCCCTCTGCAAAGCAGATCACGCCTTTCGGGCCACTCTGCGGAGCGGCACCGGCCGTCTGCTCGCCCAGCAGGCGCACGACCCACAGATCGGTGCCGCGCGGCGGCATGGCATCGAGGAACATTAGCAGCGGAAGTCGACCGGGGCCCGAGTCGATTTCGGTCGCGACATAACTGGCGCGGCCATCGGTCAGAACGAAGCCGCGATCGGGCATCGCGTCGTCCTCTGCCACGTCGGGCACACCTGTTGTATCCATGCCGGCGAAGGCCGCACCGACCAGACGCGCCGCCGACCGCGCGGCGCGACGACGCAAGGCGGTCTCGTCGCCATCGGCCGGTATGTCATGGGCCAAGATGGCGCCGGCGATCCGCACCGCATCGCCCGACCAGCGCCAAGGCAGACCGGCGACGATGGCGCCGGACGCCGGGGCACGCGCACCGTCGAGTTCTGTCTGCGTCCATGAAATGACGTATGCGTCGCGCTGTCCCGCCTTCATTCCCGCCTCGCCCGTTACCCCTCGGCGTGTCCCGCCGACATTCGGTTAACATTCGTTAACGCGATGCCGTAAGGGGCGACGCGGCGGCAAGGGCCGGTCGGTGTCGGAAAAGCCACGCGAAACGGTCAACGCAGAGACAATTCCCGCAGGGATTTACTGGCTGAAATGTTGGAAACGGAACGGTTTGCTACCGGTGCGTGGGGCTATTCGGCAGGGATTCCAGCGGTTCGTGGACACGGGAATGTTCGTTTCTGCAAAGGCCGAACGCGGTCCGGCACACCCCGCCCCGGGCCTACTGGTCCTTGAACAGGCCTGCCTTGACGGCCGCCTCGACCAGTTCGGCGACGGAATGGACCTCCATCTTTTCGAGGATCCGGGCGCGATGGTGATCGACGGTGCGCGGGCTGATGCCCAGCTGGCGGGCGACCTCCTTGGACGAATTGCGCGCGGGATTGGTGACCATGATCGCGGCGATCTCGCGCTCGCGCTCGGTCAGCGCGTCGAAACGGGCGCGCGTCTCGTGCGTTCGCAGGCTGGCCCGGCGCCGCTTTTCGTCGGTTTCGATGGCCGCGTCGATCCGCTCGACGAGGATGGATTGCTTGAACGGCTTTTCCAGGAAATCCAGCGCCCCCATCTTCATCGCCTCGACCGTTTCGGGCACGCCGCCATGCCCGGTGATGAAGATGACCGGGATCGTGATGCCGCAGTCCCTGAGATGGCGTTGCAACTGCAGACCGTCCATGTCGGGCATGCCGTAATCCAGGATCAGACATCCCGATGCGGTGCCGTCATACGCCGCCAGGAAATCCTCGGCCGAGGGAAAGCTGCGGACCTTGTAACCACGCAGCCCCAGCGCACGCGACAGCGACGTCCGGATATCGGCGTCGTCATCGACCAGGAAAACGCAAGGGCCGTTCAACGCGTCCTCTGCCATGCTCAGGCTCCTTTCAGGGGCACCGTAAAACAGAAGCGCGTCCCGGAAGAAGCGGCTTCGTGCCAGATGCGCCCGCCATTCGCCTCGATCAACGACCGGCTGATCGACAGGCCCAGGCCCATACCGTCCGGTTTCGTGGTTTCGAATGGCATGAACAGTTCGACACCCTCTGCAAGGCCCGGGCCGCTGTCCTCGACATCGACCTGCACGGCGCCGTCGACATGGCGGGCCGACACGATGACCTGGCGGCGGGTACTGCCGGCCTCGGAGACGGATTCCACGGCGTTGCGCAGCAGGTTCACCACCACCTGCGCGATCTGCACCCGGACCGCGCGCACCTCGATCTCGGGGCCTTTCGACAGGACGATCTCGACCGAATGTTGCCGCGCTTCGGACAGGACCAACCGGCGAGCCTGCTGGGCCAGCTCGCGGATCCCGAATTCGCTGGGAATGTTGCCGTCCTTGCGCACCAGCGCGCGCAGCGCACGGATGATGTCGGCGGCCTGGTGCGCCTGCTGGTCGATATCGCCCAAAAGGCCGCGCACCTCGTCGGCGCGGTCGGGTGCGTGCCCGATCAGGTACAGCGCCGCATCGACATTCTGGGTGATCGCGGTCAGCGGCTGGTTCAGTTCGTGGGCAAGGCCCGTTGCCAGTTCGCCCATCATCCGCTGGCGCGAGAAATGCGCGATCTCGCGGTTCAGCGTCTCGATCTTCTCTTCGGAGGCGCGCGCCTGGGTGATGTCGTCGATCGTCGCGACGATGTAATTCTCGCCCTCGCCGTCGGCCTGGAAGAAGATGCCGTTGAAACTGATCCAGACCGGCGTGCCGTCCTTGCGCATCGCCTTGGCCTCGAATCCGAAGGCGCTGTGTTCCGCGATGCTTTCGCCGAACTCGGTCAGCACGTCCGGTTCATCGGGATCCAGCAGCGACTGGAAGGCGACCCCGTCCAGTTCGTCCTCGCGATAGCCCAGAAGCCGCGCGAAACTGGCATTCACGCGCAACAATCGGCCCGTGCCGCTTTCGATATGCACCATCCCGCGCGAGGCCTTGTCGAAGGTCAGGCGGTATTCGGTCTCGGTCTTCCGGCGCTGCGATATTTCGCGCACCAGCGTGGTGTTGGCGTTTTCCAGTTCCCGATAGGTGCTGGGCAGCGGCTCGTCAGGGTCGATCTCGCCCTGCGAGATCAGCGCCGAGCGCACCGCGAAGGCCCGAACCGGCGCATGAATCCGGTTGGCCAGCGCCAGCCCCAGCAGCGCGGTGGCCAACGCCACGGCGATCGCGATCAGGGTGTTCTGCGTGCGGTTCGCCTTGATCGTGCCGATGAAATCGTCCTCGGGGGCGAACAGCACGATCGTCCAGGGAATGTCATCCAGGCCGAACGGCATGATCAGCGACACGTAGCGCCGCCCGGCATAGTCGAAATCGGATTGCACCAGGGTTTCGACCGCGACCCCGTCGGCCGTCATCCGGTCACCGAAGGCCGCCCGCGCGATCGGATCGTCGATCTTTCGGATCGAGGGGAATTCCAGCGTCCCCCCCTCGCCGACCGTCGTCAGAAGCGCGGGGTTGGGATGGGCGATCACGTCGCCGTTGCGGTTCAGGATGAATGCCGCCCCGGTCTTGCCGATCCTGAGTTCCGAAAGGAAGTTGGACAGTTCCTTGATCTCGATATCGACACCGACCACGCCCTGCACGTGGCCGCGGTAATCGATCACCGGCGTGGCCGCGGTGATGCCCGGGGATTGCGAGGTGAAGAAGATGTAGGGATCGGTCCAGATGCTGGCGCGCTGGGTCTTGGCCGCCTTGTACCATGGCCGCGTGCGCGGATCATAGGCGTCGTCCGGGTCAAAGCGGTTGCCGAGGCTGACGAAATCATCGTCGCGCGCGATGAACAGGGCGCGCCGCGGGTCCGTGACATCGACGATCTTGGTCAGGTAGGCATGCGGGCCGTCGCGCTTGACGAAAACGAAATTCCCGTCTTCGTCGCCATAGAACGCCCCGGCGAATTGCGGCGCCGAGCGCAGTTGCTGGAACAGCAGGCCCTCCAGGTGGTCGCGTTCCTCGCGCCGGACGATCTGGTTCTCGGCCAGGGCCGTCGACAGTTCGGCCGCGCTGCGGGCCGGCGACATGAACCACTTGGTATGCTGGATCACGTTGGTGCCGACATCGACAAGCTGGCTTCTGGCATGTTCCAGAAGGGTGCGTTCCGAGGTGAAATAGGACGACGAGACGACCACCGTCACCGCGAAGAGCTGGAGGCCCGCCAACGCCAGAGCGAGTATCACACCAAGGGATTTCATCGGATCGGCGGGCCCCGGGTCTGTTTCCTGGTGCCGGACCGATGCCCGGCGCTGTTCAGGTCATACCGGTTCGCATGAAACGACCCAAGGGCGTTCACCGCCACGACCCCAAAGAATACGCTCTGCCCCTAAGGGCAGAGCGTTATGTCCAAGCCACTCACCTGGATGACAATGATCACTTGCAAAGACTGCCTGAAATCCCCGAACCCCAACGAAATACGACCGCTGGAACATGTCTAACGCTACGGCAATCGGGACCTGCAGGCTATCGGCACCATTGCCTAGGTAGATTTGCCTATGCGGCACAAGGCCCCGTCCGCATATCGCCCAAGGCCCGGTCAGCGCTTGTCAAGTTCGAAGGCGTCGATGATTTCGGCGACCAGAGGATTCGGGAACCGGCGCTGAAGCGTGACCGCGAAGAAGCTTTCGGTGATGCCTTCCAGGCGCACCAGTTCCGAAAGAAGGCCCGCGGCCAGTTCGTCGCGGACCACGATGGGCGGCAGAACCGCAAGCCCCGCCCCGGCGCGCGCCAGAAGACGCAGCATCGCCATGTCGTCGGCCTTGGCCGCGACCCGCGGCACCACGCCCAACCGCCCCACCAGGCCGTCGAACGAGGCGCGCAGCGCGGCCTCGGGCGTGGGCAGGATCAACGGCTCGGTGGCCAGCAGGTCCCGCAGCGGACGCCCCTGAAGATGGCAGGGTCCGATCAGGCTGACCGGTTGTTCGGACAGGGCGTGAACCAGATAGGGGCTTGCTGCATCCCTGGCCGGAACGAGATTGGTCAACACCACGTCGAGCGACAGCGCCTCGAGCGCCCTCAGAAGGTCGGCCTGCGCCCCCGACCGCACCACCACCTCGACATCGGACCGGCCGATGAACGGTGCGACGAAACCGATCTGGAAATTGCGCGACAGCGTGGCCAGCGCGCCGATGCGCAGAACCCGCCGGGCGCCAGCCGCGTGTTTCAGCGTCGCGGTCAAATCCTCTGCCGTCCGGAAGATCGCCTCGGCATGGTCGAGTGCGATCCGCCCCGCCTCGGTCAACACCAGGCCGCGACCGCGCCGTTCGAAAAGCGCGTGTCCGAGCGAGGACTCGAGCGTCTTGATCTGCGTGGACAGCGCCGATTGCGACAGGTTCAGCGCACGGGCCGCACCGGTCAGCGTTCCGTCGCGCGCCACCGCCCTGAACAGCCGCAGATGATGCAGGTTGAGCGCCACTAATCATCCAAAATACAGAACGCTTTTGACCAATATATGTAATTTTTTGAATTCCGTCGAGCCGCTATTCGTTTCCGCGACCGCAAACCACCTGGAACCGCGCCATGTCCCTTGCCTTGCCCCTGGGCGCCCTTGCGCCGATCGTTCTGTTGATCGCGGCCCTCGCGGCCTTTCGCCATCCGGGCATTCGCCCAAGGGGGGTCACCCGGCTTTCCGAAGCCGCCGCCCTGGGAGCGTTGGCGCTGGCCGTGGCAGGGGTTGCACAGAACCTGACGGGCGGGCCGGCGCGGGTGGCGCTGGTCGAAGGGCCGGTTGCGGTCGTCCTGCGGCTGGACGCCGTCAGCACGACGATGACCTTCCTCGTCGCCTTCATCGGCTGGATCGTCCTGCGCTATTCCCGCAGCTATCTGGACGGCGAGCCACGCGAGGGGCGGTTTCACGGGCTGATGCTGGCGACCCTTGCCGCGGTTCTGCTGCTGATGCAGTCGGGCAGCCTGTCGATTCTGATCCTCGCCTTCATCGGCGTCGGCATCGGGCTGCGGCAGCTGCAGCTGTTCTATCCGGACCGGCCCGCGGCCCGCCGGGCCGCCACCAAATTCACGCTTGTCTGGCATGCGGGGGACGCGGCCCTGATCCTGGCCGCGGCGCTTTGGCTGGGGGTGTTCGGTACGGGCGAGTTCGCGGCATTGGCCGCGTCCGCCGCAGAGGTTCCGTCGGGGACGGGGCATCTTGCGATCGCGCTGATCGTTCTGGCGGCCGTGCTGAAGACGGCGGCCTTCCCGCTGCATGGCTGGCTGACCGAGGTGATGGAGGCGCCGACCCCGGTCTCGGCGCTTCTGCATGCGGGCATCATCAACGCGGGCGGCTTCCTGCTGATCCGCACCGCCGAGCTGGTTCAGGCGAGTTCCGGCGCCATGGCCGCGCTGGTGATGATCGGCGGGTTCACGGCGCTTTTCGGGGCGGTGGTCATGCTGACGCAAAGCGCCGTAAAGACCGCGCTGGCCTGGTCGACGGTGGCGCAGATGGGGTTCCTGCTGCTGCAATGCGGGCTTGGTCTCTGGGCGCTGGCGCTGCTGCACATCGTGGCGCATTCGCTTTACAAGGCGCATGCCTTCCTGGCGTCGGGCGGCGCGGTAGCGGCCGTCGCAAGCCTGCGCCGCCCGGGGCCGGTCGCCACGCCCGGACTGGGCGCGGTGCTGAAATCCTTTGGCCTGGCGCTGGTGATCTACGCCGCGATGGCGGCCCTGTTCACCGCCCTTGCCGGGCCCAAGTCGCCGCAGGCGCTGGCGCTGGGCACGATGCTGATCTTCGGCGTCGCCTACCTGGTGGCGCAGGGCCTGGCCGATGCGGCGCCGGTGGCATTGACCCGGCGCACCGCGCTGGCCGCGCTGGGTGCGGCGGCGGGGTATTTCACATTCCAGATGGCCGCGCTGGCGATCTGCGGGCCACACCTGCCCGCGGCGCCCACGCCCGGATCGCTGGACTGGGCGCTGATCGCGCTGGCGGTGCTGTCCTTCGGCCTCGTGGCCTTTGCACAGGCCCTGTTCCCGCTCTGGGCCCATCACCCGGCCAGCGCCGGTTTGCGGGTGCACCTTGCCAACGGGCTTTACCTCAACGCGCTTCTCGACCGGCTGATCGGCGGGTTCCGGGTCGCCGACACCGACCAAGCAAAGGGCCAGACACCATGTTCATGAAGCATATCAGGATCGCACCTGCGCGGAGCACGCATCTGCTTGCGGCGGCCGAAACCGCGATGCGCGCCATCCCCCCGGCCTTCCCGCTGGATGCCACCGTCGCGGTCAACCCCTTCCTCGGCCAGGCCGGAGAGGACCTGGCCACCGCCGCCGCGCGGATGGCGCGGGTGGCCGGTGTGCCGCTGACACGGCCGCGGGCGGACTTTGCCCGGCAGATCGCGTCGGGGCAGATCACCGATGACGACCTTGCCGCGGCCCTGATCGCCTGCCCCTCGCCGCTGAAGCCGCGCGACCTTGCGATGCTCAAGGCCCGAGCCATCACCCCGGCGGCCGCGACGCAGCCCCTTCCGACGGTGGCCGAGCTGGCGGCAGAGGCCACGGGGGTGGACTGGCCGGCGGTGATCGAACGCGCCTTCGGCCTGTGGGCCGCCGGGCAGTTCGATCGCGGCCAAGCGCTGTGGTCGCCTGCCCCCGACCAGGCCGCCTGGCCGGCCTGGCAGGCCTGGGCGGGCCGCGACCTGACGCCCGAGATCGCCGGTTTGACAGGGTTCTGTGCACACGCGGCATCGGCCCCCGACACGGCGGACCGTGCCGTTGTGCGGGCGGCGGACCGCCTGGGCCTGTCCGAGGCGGCCGCCGAGACCGCCTTCCACCGGCTGCTGATGGACCTGGGCGGTTGGGCGCAACACGCGCGCTGGTTGCTCTGGCAGGCCGAGTTGGCCAGTCAAACGGACGGAACGCTTGGCGATCTGCTTGCGATCCGGCTGGTCTGGGACGAGGCGTTGCTGGCCCATGCCCCGCAGATCGCCGAACGCTGGCAAGGGGTCGTCGCCGCCCACGCGGCCCCGGTGACGCCAACGCCCGATCAGGTCGTGGACGCGATCCTGCAGGAGGCCGCCGAGCGCGCCTATCAGCGCCGCCTGGCCGATGCGCTGGTCACCGCGACCGCGCCCGGCACGCGCCCGGCCCTGCAGGCGGCGTTCTGCATCGATGTCCGGTCGGAGGTGATCCGCCGGGCGCTGGAATGCCAGGCGCCCGGGATCGAGACGCTGGGCTTTGCCGGCTTCTTCGGCCTGCCGGTTGCGCATGGCGCGCAGGGCTCGGACGTGGTGGAAAACCGACTTCCGGTGCTGCTGCGCCCTGCTCTGAGCTCGGCCAGCAGCACCGGGGACGCGGAAGAGCAAAGGACCCGCATCCTCGCCCGGACGGTGCGCGCATGGGGCCGGTTCCGGCAGGCCGCGGTGTCCTCCTTCGCCTTCGTCGAGGCCGCGGGACCGCTTTTCGGGGTGAAACTGGTCAAGGACGCGCTGGGCCTTGGCGGCCGGGCGGGGGACAAGGCCCCCGCGCCGCGGTTCGTCGGCGGGCTGTCGGCCGAGGCCAAGGTCGAGACCGCCGCCAAGGTGCTGAGGGCGATGAGCCTGACGGAAGGGTTTGGCCGGGTCGTCCTGCTGCTGGGCCACGGCGCGCAGGTCACGAACAACCCCCATGAAAGCGCCTATCACTGCGGCGCCTGCGGCGGTCACACGGGCGAGGTGTCGGCCCGGCTCCTCGCGCAACTGCTGAACGATCCCGAAACCCGCGCGGGCCTGCCCGACCATGGGATCACACTGCCCGACGACACGTTGTTCGTCGCGGGCCTGCATGACACAACGACCGACGAGATCACCCTGTATGACGACGGTCCGGCGCCGGACCATGCGCCCGACCTCGTGCAGGCGCAGCGCTGGCTGCGGGCCGCCGGGGCACAGGCCCGTGCCGAACGCGCGCCGAGGCTTCCGGGGGCGACCGCCGCGCGCGTGGCCGCGCGGGCGACGAACTGGGCCGAGACGCGGCCCGAATGGGGCCTTGCGGGCTGCGCCGCCTTCATCGCCGCGCCCCGCGCCGCGACCGCCGGCGCCGACCTGGGGGGGCGGGTCTTCCTGCACAGCTATGACTGGACGGCCGATGACGGCTTCGGCACGCTCGAACTGATCCTGACCGCGCCGGTGGTGGTGGCCAGCTGGATCAGCCTGCAATATTACGGATCCGCCGTCGCGCCCGCCGCTTTCGGCGGCGGCACCAAGCTGCTGCACAACGTGACCGGCGGGATCGGCGTGGTCGAGGGCAATGGCGGACGTCTGCGCCCGGGTCTGCCGTGGCAAGCCATCCATAACGGCGCGCGCCTGGCCCACGACCCGCTCAGGCTGTCGGTGCTGATCGAGGCGCCCGAGGACGCCATCACAGACGTTCTGGGGCGGCACCCCGACATCGCCCTGCTGTTCGACAATGGCTGGCTGCACCTTTTCGCGCTGAAACAGGGCAGGATCGCCGCGCGGTATCGGCCCGGCGGGACCTGGGCGCGCGAACCGTCCCTTGCCGTGGCGCCCTGACGCCCCTGCACCGGCGGGGGCGCTCAGGTCCGGTCGTCGGCGGTGTCGCGGGTGAAATCGTACTGCACCGCCTGGCAGGGTGTTCCGCTGGCGCAGCCCGGGCAGGAATCGCAAGCCGGGGCCGCACCCCGGCGGCGGCGCAGCACCCCGCGGAACAGGAACACCAGCGCCAGAACCACGGCCACCGCGATCAAGGCCACCTCGTGGGCCGCGATGCTGGTTTCCGCAGCGAGGTCGATTTGCGGCGTTCCGTTCATGGCGAGTCCTCCGCGACCGGCGCACGGGCGGGAAGCCGCATCCAAGGCTTGGGCAGCGCCACGATCAACAGCGCGGCAAGGCCGGCAAGGTAGACCGCGGTCATCGCCTGCAAGCCGGTCAGGTTCAGCGCGCTGCCCAGCGAAAAGACGGTGCTGGCCACGGCAAGCCCCAGAATCGTCGGAAAGACGATGGAAAAGCCCATCCAGAGATAACTTTCGGTCTGCACCCGCACCATGATGACGGTGGCCAGGCAGGGCGGGTAAAGCGCGAAGAACAGCATCAACGCCACCGCCGACAGCGCGGTGCGCCCCTCGGCGCCCTGGGCGGCGCCCATGCGGTCCTCAAGCGTCTGGTTCTGGCCATCCTCCTGGTCGAACAGCACGCCCAGCGTCGCGACCGAGCTTTCGCGCGCCGCGAACGAGGCCAGCAACGCCACGTTGATCTTCCAGTCGAAATCGGCGAACCGCGTGACGGGTTCCAGGCCGCGGCCCACCATGCCGAGGAAACTCGACTCGATCTTGTCCTCGCGCATCTCGCGGCGCAGGGTCGTGCGCTCGCCCGCCAGGTCCCTGAGCGCGGCGGCGGCCTCCTTGTCCGCCGCCACGCGCGAGCGCAGCACGAAGGGCGCGAATTGCGGGTGCTCTTCGGCCAGCCGCGCGTCGATCGCCATGGCCGCGTCGCGCCCTCCCGCATTCAATCGCGCGGCCTTGTAGGCGGTATGGACGTTGATCAGGTCGATCAGCGCGGCCTGGTCGGGCACGGCGGCGGTGTTCGGGTTGCCGTCAAGCGCATCGTAGAAGCGGGCGATGGCGGTCTCGGCGCGCGCCTGATAGGCGACCTCGCGATCCGCCGGAACGCCGGGGAATTGCAGCAGCACATAGATCACGACGGCGATGGCCACGACGACGGTGCCGACCTTCTTGATGTATAGCCAGGTCCGGTCGACCGAGCGGCGCAGCACGCCCTTGACCGTCGGCAGGTGATAGTTCGGCAGTTCCATCACAAAGGGCGCGGTTTCATGCCTGCTGAGAAGCGTGGTGGTCAGCAGTTTCGAGACCAAGAGCGCCGCGATCACGGTGATCGTGGACAGGTAGAACAGCATCAGCCCCTTGGCCTCGGGGAAGTAGATGTTCAGCAAAAGCGTGTAGAGCGGGATCTTGGCCAGGCAGTTCATGAACGGCACGGTCAGGATCGTGGCCAGCCGCGCCCGATGGTCGGGAATGCCCTTGGTCGCCATCACGCCCGGCACCGCGCAGCCGCCCGCGAACACGCCCGCCAGGATGAACGGCAAGGTCGACTGCCCGTGCAGGCCAAAGCGGTTGAGGATGCGATCCAGGATGAAGGCGATCCGCGCCATGTAGCCCGAATCCTCCAGTATCGCGATCAGCGCGAACAGGATCAGGAAGATCGGCACGTAGTTCAGCAGCGTGTTGGCCGAATCCACCAGCCAAAGCCCGAGCGACCGGATCTGCGGATCGACCAGGAAACCCGCATCGGGCAACAGCCCCGCGGCGATATTGCGAATGCCCGCCAGGATTGGCCAGGTGACCTTGGTCAGCTCGTACCCCTGCACGATGGACAGCTGGTAGATGGCCCAGATCGTCGCGACCAGGAAGACCGGTGCCAGCCAGCGGTTCAGCAGGAACCGGTCGATCCGTTCCGACATTGGCACATGTCCGGCGCGGGTCGCGGTGATGCAGGTTCCCACGATATCGGCCGCCAGCATGTCGCGGGCCGTGGCGATCTTGTCGGCGGCGGTGTCCTCGCCCGGGATGGCCGCGCGCAGCCGGTGCGCGCGGTCCAGGATGGGGTGCGGGTTTTCAACTCGTTCGGACAGCAGGCGCGCGGCCTCGCTGTCGTCTTCCAGAAGCTTCACCGCCAGCCAGCGGGCCGAATAGACCTTCAGCGCGGGCTGGTCGGCCAGCAGCGCCTGAAGTTCCTGCACCGCCGGTTCGAGCGCGCCGTAGTTCAGCGTGGCCGGGCGCGTGTCGCGCGCCTCGGCGATGGCGCGACGCAAGGCATCGCCGCCCTGCCCCTTGCGGCCCACGACGGGAATCACCGGCACGCACAGACGCTTTTCCAGCGCAGCCAGGTCGATCTGAAGCCCGCGCCCCTCGGCCACGTCCATCATGTTCAGCGCGACGATGACGGGGATGCCCATTTCCAGAAGCTGGAACGTCAGCGGCAGCCCGCGGCGCAGGTTCGACGCGTCCAGCACGTTGACGACGACGTCCGGCGCCTCGTCCAGCAGGAAGGCCCGCGCGACGCGTTCCTCGGGCGAATAGGAGGTGAGGGAATAGCAACCGGGAAGGTCCACCACCTCGACGCTGCGGCCACCGTCGGAATACCAACCCGATTTCTTTTCGACCGTGACGCCGGGATAGTTGGCGATGTGCTGGGTCAGGCCGGTCAGAAGGTTGAACAGGGTGGACTTGCCCGCGTTCTGCTGACCGGCAAGCGCGACCAGCCGGGTCTCAGACATGTTCGACCTCGATCTGCGCCGCTTCGCGCCGCCGAAGCACGATGAAACTGTCCCCGACCCTAAGTTCGATCGGGTCGTTCAACGGGGCGTTGCGCACCACCGTCACCTCGCGGCAGGGCCGGATACCCAGGTCGAGCAGGCGCTGGCGCACAGGTCCGCAACCCATCAGGCGCAGGATCCGGCAGGTCGTACCCGGCGCGGCCTCGTTCAGGCTGTTGCCGATGGGACAGGCGGTGCAGAGCGCGGCCCCGTGGCCGGCGCCCTGGCCACGCCGCCTACGGCCAAGGCCAAGCCCAAGGCCCCGCCCCTGTTTGCCCCACCCCTTGTGCCCGAAAAAGCCACGTCCCATGTCCTGTTCCCGTCGCTTGGGCGGGACCGCGCGTTTTAGCGGTCCCGCCGGCTCCTGCAATCCTGACTCGTCCAGTCAGATATCGCGTCAATCCAGGTCGTAAGCCTTGATCCAGATCACGGCATCCTGGCTCAGTTCCTTGCCCTCATGTTCGGTGGCCGGCCCCGCGCCCAGCGCGGCAAAGCCCCAATGGCCCGCGCGCGGGATACCGAAGGTGAAGACGCCGTTTTCATCGGTGATGGCCACGATGGCGCCCCCCGGCACCGGCCCCACCGTCGCCTCGCCTACGGCGTTCGTCTCCATGTCCGGTTCCGCGGCGATATACTCGATCTCGATCTCGGCGCCCGCCACCGGCGCGCCCTGTGACAGCAACCGGCCGGAAAAGGTCGATCCCGCGATCACGTTTGTCGGCTTGTTCAGCGGCACGATTTCCGTCGGCAGGCCCAACGGTTCGTTCCAGCCGGACGGGATCCCGCCCTTGTTGAAAAAGACCTTGGTAATCTGCTGGATGTAGATGTCCTCGGATTCTTCGTAATAGGGGGCGGGCACCAGTCCGACGATGTAGTCGCCATTGCGCTTGACCGGCAGGGCCGCCTCGAAGGCTGCCGCCCCGTTCTGCGCGCCCGTGAAGGTGATCGGGGCAAGGGTTTCGCCGATATCGATCTTTTCGCCCTTGAAGACGTAGAACAGCTCCAGCGGCTTGCCCATGTCCATGGCATGCCCGTTTTCCATCGGGTGCCAGAAGATCAGCCTGAGCGGCACGTCGCCGGGCCGTTCGAGATTGGGCTCGGGGTTGTAGATCAACTGGAAATGGGCACAGGCCGGCGCAGCTGCGAGAGCCGCCAGCGCGGCGGAAAAAAGCAGGGGCTTCATCGGCGCGCTCCTCAGTAGATTTCGTCTGCGGGAATCGTGATCTCGTGGCCCTCGCCGGCATCGAACAGGACGCTGAAGACGCCAGCGGGACGCGCGAAGGTGAATTCGCTGTTCTCGTCCATCTTGGCCTCGACCAGCACGTTACCGTCGCCGTCGATGACCGCCAGACGCACGCCGGCGGCCGATGCGCCATCGGAAAATCCGCCCTCGCACAGAATCGTTCCGTCGCCGTTGTCGTAACATGCGCAAAGCGGCGTATGTGCCATCGCCGCGCCCGCAATCCCAAGCGCAACCACAGCGCCCGCCAGGAAAATCCTTGTGTTCAAGGTCATGGTATCCTCGTTTTTTCTGGGGCAGCAAAGCAGCTGCCGATCCGGTTTTCCAAGAACCCCTGGCGGCGGCTTGGGGTACCTACCTAAGTCAGAAAACCTTACCTTAGTATTTTTATCAAGAACCTGGCCTGCGACATTCCGTCCGCCTGCGAGCCTGTTCCGAAAGGGCAAGGCGGCGTTGGCGCTGCCCTGCCTCTCGCCGGAGGACAGAGGCGCGCCGTGTTCTATCGGCGCGCCTTTTCATGGTGGTGGGGCGGCGCAGGTCAGCGCATGTTGAACAGTTCCTGGTGGAAATCTGCGGGGCGCAGGCCGTTGGCGCGCAGATCCTCGCGCAGCGCCTGGCCGAAGGCCGCCGGGCCGCAGAACCACACGCTGGCCTCGGCCCAGTCGGGCACCATGGCGCGCAGGCGTGCGCCGGTCAACGGGCCGTCCGTGCCGTCGCGCATCAGGTGCAGGTTCACCCCCGCCGCCGCGGCATCCTTTTCCAGCAGCGCCTGCGCCTCGGGGGCGATCTCGGGCACGCAATGGATCAGGTCGACCCGCGTGCCATCGGGCCGGGCGGCCAGGTGTTGCAGCCGGGCGAGGAAGGGCGTGATGCCGATGCCCGCACCGATCCAGATCTGGCGTTTCTTGCTGTCCTCGAAGGTGAAGCGGCCATAGGGGCCTTCGACGGTGACATCGTCCCCGATCCGCAGCGTGTCGGGCAGGCGCGAGGTGTAGTCGCCCAGGGCCTTGCTGATGATGGTCAGCGATGTGCTGCCCCTGGTCCAGGCCGAGGCGATGGTGAAGGGATGCGCACCCTCTTTCGCATCGAAGGTGACGAAGGCGAACTGCCCCGCCTCATGCCCCGGCCAGGCTTCGTCCATGGCGATCTCGGTCTCGGTGATCTGCATCGAGGGGATCTGGCGCAACGCGGCGATGCGGCCCGCGACCTGGCGGCGGCGGCCGATCTGCCGCGTCAGGGCGAGCGCCGCCGAGGCGACGCCGCCGGCCATCAACAGACCCGTGACGAGGCCCACCGGCTGCGTCCAGGCGTCGAAATCGATCAGCACGACGGCGTGAAAGACCAGCACCAGATAGGCGATGGCCACCAGCGTATGGGTCGCGGCGAACAGCCTGTAGGGCAGACGCTTGATCAGCGCCGCGGCGATCAGCGCCACGGCCCCGTAGAACGCCCATTCGCCCAGCATCTCGGCGGTGCCGCGCTGGCTTCTCAGGAAGGCCTCGACCGCCCCAAGATCGGCGCCCGCGCCGCCATGCCCGCCCCGTTCGGGCCGCGCCATCAGGCCCCAGGACACCGCCCATTTCGGGCCGTTGACCGAGACCCAGTGAACGACCGCGGTCACCAGCGCGGCGATGCCCAGCCACTTGTGCAGGCGATAGGATTTGTCCAGCCCGTTCAGCCAGCGTTCCAGCCACGGCGTGCGCGTGGCCAGGATCATCGCGACGCTCATCGCGCCGATGGCAAGATAGCCGGAATAGTCCACCAGCAAGTGGCGGATGGCCATGAAATTCGGGGCTTGCGGCAGCGGCAGACTGGCCGCGATCCAGAGGGCGCTGATCCCCAGCATCAGGGCCCAGAAGGTGGTGTTGATTGTCTTCATCTCGGTGGTCCTTGGGCGATTGGCGCCGGATCGAAAATGGACGGGGCGGCGCAGGGCCGCCCCGTGACATCTCAGTTGTCGGTTTGCGGGGCGGCGGGTGCCGGCGCGGGCCGCGCCGGCGTCAGCGTCAGGACACCATCGCCGTCCCGGTCCATCCGTTCGACGATGCGGGACACCCGGGTGTCGATCTCCTTGGCCACGATCTGCCCGTCGCCATCGGCGTCAAGCGCCTGGAACGCGTCGACCATGCGCGCGCGGGTCAGCGCGCGGTAAAGCGTGTCGAACTCTTCGATCGACAGCGCGCCGTCGCCCGAGCTGTCCGCCGCGGCCAGTTGCGCCGCGCGATAGGTGTCGATCTCGGCCCGGGTCACGCGGCCGTCGCCATCGGCATCGACGGCCTCGAAGACGGTGCGGACCATCTCGCCGCCAAAGGCACCGCGCGGGCCGCGTGCGCCCCGGTCGCCGCGCTGGCCATGATCGCCGCCACGGAAATCGGCGCGCATCACCTTGGCGTCCCTGTCGCCGAAGAAGGGCATGCCTTGCGCGGTGGCCACGGCGGCGGTGCCGCCGACCAGGGCCAGCGTCAGGAGACCTGCGGGAACGAGTTTCGATTTGGTCATGGTGTCATCCTTTCTTGTGTCCGTAAGGCCGTTCGGCCCTCGATGACCCCGATATGGACGACCCCTCGCCGGAATGTGTGTCAGCGCCGGCGCCGGTTTGTCGCGAATTGTCGTAACGCCGGGCGCGACGACAATTCGCGACATTTCTTTTTGCCGGCACGGGATGGAGAGGCTGGGAAACCCCGCCTACTCCCCCCTATTCTATGGAAAAGCTGAAAGGCCCGACCCCGCGGATGTCCCAAGGTGACCCACAGATCCTGATCGTCGACGATGCCCGCGACATACGCGAGCCTCTGGGCCAATACCTGCGCAAGCAGGGGCTGCGGACGCAGCTTGCGGCGAATGCGGGCGAGGCGCGGCGGGTTCTGGAGGACGGCACGCCCGCGCTGGTGGTGCTGGACATCATGATGCCGGGCGAGGACGGGCTGAGCCTGTGCCGCTGGCTGGTCGCGCGCGGCGGCCCGCCGGTGATCCTGTTGACCGCGATGGCGGACGAGACCGACCGCATCGTGGGCCTGGAGCTGGGCGCCGACGACTACGTGGTCAAACCCTTCAACCCGCGCGAGTTGCTGGCGCGCATCCGCGCGGTTCTGCGCCGGGTGCCGGAACCCGCGACGCTTATCGCCTCGGGCATCCGCAGGTTCGGGCCGTGGCACCACGATCCCGACCTTCAGCAGGTGCAGCACGATGACGGGCGCACGGTGTCGCTGACCTCGGGCGAAAGCCGCCTGCTGGGCATCCTGCTGGATCACCCGCATACCGTGCTCAGCCGCGACCGCCTGCTGGACCTGACGGCGGGGCGCGATGCCAAGGCCTATGACCGGGCGATCGACAACACCGTCAGCCGCCTGCGCCGCAAGGTCGAGGCCGACCCCAAGGCGCCCCGGCTGATCGTCACCGAATGGGGCGGCGGCTATCGCCTGGCCGTCGACGTGGAGGACACATGACCCTGCGCCTGCCCCTCGACGGCCTTGCCGCCCGGTTTTCCATCCTTCTGGCGGCGGCCTTGATCGCGGCGAACCTCGTCGCGGCGGCCCTGCTGTATGCGGATCGGGCGCGGCAGGACAGTGCCGCGCTGATCGAGCGCGAGGTGGAACGCATCGTCTCGCTTGTCCCCGCCATCGAGGCCGCGCCCGCCGATCGCCGGGTTCAGGCGGCGCGGGCGGCTTCGACCCGGCGGACCCGGGTCTCCGTCGACCCGGCCCCCATCGTCGAGGCAGGCCATAGCGGCCCGCGTTCCGCGTCCCTGACCCGCGCGCTGCGCGACGCCCTGGGCGACCGCGAGGTGCGCGCCGAACTGGTGGTCCGGCATCGCGAGGACGGGGCGCGCAGCGGCGAGGCGGTGGCGCTGTCGATCCGGCTGGGCGGCGATGCCGGCGGTTTGCAATGGCTGAACTCCATTTCGCGCGGCGATCACAGGGGGCCGCCCGGAATTCCGTCCGAGGTCCTGTTGCTGGTGCTTGGAACCTCCTTGGTGTCGGTTCTGGGCGTCGCGCTGTTGCTGGTTCGGCGTCTGACACGCCCCCTCAACGCGCTGGCCGCGGCCGCGCGCGCCGCCGGACAGGGCGACCGCGGCGTGCATGTCCCCGAAGCCGGACCGCGCGAGTTGCGCGACGCCGCCGCCGCCTTCAACGAGATGCAGGGCCGCATCGCCCGGTTCGACGCCGAGCGGATGCGCACGCTGGCCGCAGTCGGGCATGATCTGCGCACGCCCATCACCAGCCTGCGGATCCGTGCCGAGATGCTGGACGAGGATGAGGCAGCCCCGATGATCCGCACCCTGGACGAGATGACCGTCATGGCCGACGGGCTGGTCCAGTATGCGCGCGGGGCCGGCGATGGCGAGGAACAGACGCGGGTCGATCTGCCCGCGCTGCTGGACCGGTTGTGCCACGAGCGGGGCGCCAAGCTGACGCGTGCGGAGGCGGTGCAGGTGCCCGGCCGCGCCGTCGCACTGGGCCGCGCCTTCGGCAATGTCATCGACAACGCCATCCGCTATGGCGGGGCCGCCGGTGTGCGCGTTGAACGCGAGGGAACCGCGGCCCGCGTGATCGTGGAGGACGACGGCCCCGGCATCCCCGAAGGCCGGCTCTCGGACGTTCTGGAACCCTTCGTCCGGGGCGAGGAAAGCCGCAGCGGAGAGACTGGGGGCGCGGGCCTGGGGCTGGCCATCGCGCGCAACATCATCGCATCGCATGGCGGCGAACTGTGTCTTGAAAACCGGGCTGAGGGCGGACTGCGCGTCACCCTACGCCTGCCTGCGACCAAGGCGACCTAGCGATCGAGGCGGCTTCCTTTGCGGGGCGCTTTCGAATGCCCTCTGCCGTGGTGGCCGGCTTTCACCGGTTCGCGTTTGCCCCGGACGACCAGACCCGCAGATCGACCAGGGCCTTCGCCGTCGCCGCGACGACCAGCATGCAAAGCCCCGCCTTGGACAGCGTTTCCATGGTGCCCTCGATCAGAAGGGCATGCGCCACGCTGCCGATCACGACCACCACCGCCAGCGAGGTATGCGCGAGCCGCCAGGTCCGCCAGCGCAGACGCACCCGGCGCCGGCCCGCGGCCAGCAGCGCCGCGGCGAAAAGTGCCCACATGGCGATCACGCCCCAGGCGGAAAAGGGTGTGGGCGATGTGAACGTCAGCGCGTCGACCACGTCCGGCGGGCTGGTGATCCACAACCCCGAGACATGGACAACGATGGCCGCGACCAATGCGCCGCCGGTCCAGCGATGGACGCGCCGCCCCCGCAGCGCAGCAAGGCCCGGCAAGTATCCGACGGCCAGAAGCGGCTGAAACAGCAACAGCCCCATCGCGACGATCCCGGCAAAGCCGGCGGCGACGTAGACCGGGTCGCGCCATGCCAGCAGGGGGCTGGTCGCCGCCGCCGCGATCGGCACGGCCAGCGCGGCGGTGAAACCGCCCCAGATCAGGGCCATGCGCAGCCGGCGCATTCGCGCCTCCCTCACCCCGATCACGCCGGCTGAAGGACGAAATGCGCCTCCAGACTGGTGTCTTTCGAACTGGCCATCACCGGGCGCAGGAAGACCGTCTTGAAGTCGCCGCTGTCATAGGCAAGGTGCCCATGGGCCTGTCCGAAGGCAGGAACGATCTGCGGCATCTCCAGGCGGAAAACGCCGTTCTCGTCGGTCAGCGTGGCGCCGTGGCTGTGCCAGTCGCGTTCATGCCCCTCGGTCGTGTGCGCCCAGATCTGGATGCGCTGACCGGCCAGCGGCGCCCCATCGCCCGCGCGGCGCACGGTGCCCGACATCCAGAAACCGCCACCGCCGATCCGCTTCACGATGGGTGCGCCGGGGCGATAGTTGTTCGACCCGCCGCGCATCGTGGGGGTCGGTGAAACCCCCTGCGCCCTGGCCGGAACCCGCAGGCCCGATGCACCGGTCACCAAGGCCGCACCGCTGGCGGCCAGCAGGGTTCGGCGATTGAACAGGACGGCAGTCATGTCGGTCTCTCCCGGTAGGCGCGTAGAACACGGTCGCTGAGACAACCGTTCCCAGATAAAATAGCGCATGTGGGTCGTTCCCCCAACCGAGGGCGCCGAAGCGCGAGGTAAATTGTCCCCACGGGGCCGTGAAGGAACGCAGCCCGGGCCGCGTTCGGCGCGCAGGCGGTACGGGGCGTTTCGGCGGCACGGCACGACAAGCGGTTTCGACAGGGCCGATGCGCCCCTGCGCACCTTGCGCGGCGGGGTCATGTCCGAGGCGGATTTCCCCTTTTCACAGGCCGGCCAGCGGCGCGCGATATCGGCCCGAAGGCTTGGAAGAGACCTTCAGGAAAATGAAGAATTGCGCATATGCGCCATCAAGCATATACATAACGCCATGCAGGATATTCTGACAGCCATTTCCGACCCGACCCGCCGTGCCGCGCTTGCCCTTGTCTGGGACGGCGGCGAGCATTGCGTCTGCGAGTTGATGGCCCGCCTCGACGCGAGCCAAAGCCGGATGTCGCGGCACATGAAGGTGCTGCGGCAGGCCGGTCTGGTGCTGGACCGGCGCGACGCGCAATGGGTGCGGTATCGCCGCAACCCCGATCTTGCGCCGGAACTGGTCGCGGTGATCGACGCGGTATTGGCGGCGGAACGCAGCGTGGCGGAGAAGGTCGCATGACGGCCGAGACGCACCCGCCCCGCGGCCGTCCGGACTGGGTATGGTATGCCGGGCTGCCGGCGGCGGCAGGCGCGTGGTGGCTGCTTTATTCCCAGCTTGTGGGCTTTTCGGAATGGGCGACGTCGCTTTTCCCGGTGGCGCGCGACAGCCACACCGGCGAGGCCCTCGCCTTTTTCATCTACGACGTGCCCAAGGTTCTGTTGTTGCTGACGGCGATCGTCTTTGTCACCGGGGTGTTGCGCAGCTGGTTCAGCCCGGAAAAGACCCGCGCCATTCTCGCCGGCAAGCGCGAGATCGCGGGCTATCCCCTGGCCGCCCTGCTGGGCGTGTTCACGCCGTTCTGCTCGTGCTCGTCGGTGCCGCTTTTCATCGGGTTCGTCTCGGCGGGGATCCCGCTGGGGGTGACCTTTTCGTTCCTGATCGCGGGGCCGATGGTGGGGCCGGTGGGGCTGGGCCTGCTTTACGGGCTTGTCGGCTGGCAGATCGCTACGGTCTATCTTGTCTTCGGCTTTGCCATCGCCACGGTCGCGGGTTTCATGCTGGGGCGCATGGGACTGGAACGCTACCTGCAGGACTGGGTGCGCGAGCTGAACGCGGGCCCGGTGGGCGATATTCCCGAAGAACGGCTGACCCTGGCCGACCGGTTCA
This sequence comes from Rhodovulum marinum, assembly GCF_004343075.1. Classification (GTDB taxonomy): domain Bacteria; phylum Pseudomonadota; class Alphaproteobacteria; order Rhodobacterales; family Rhodobacteraceae; genus Rhodovulum; species Rhodovulum marinum. The sequence continues at coordinate 4,441 of NZ_SLXP01000016.1, read as the reverse complement.
GGATCGGCGCCGAACAGGTGCGCGAGATCGTCGGCAAGGTCTGGATCTGGGTGCTGGTCGGCATCGGCATCGGTGCCCTGATCCACGGCTATGTGCCCGAGGCGATGATGCTGCGGATCATGGGCGGCGAGGCGTGGTGGTCGGTGCCTGCGGCCGTCGCGGTGGGCGTTCCGATGTACACCAACGCGGCCGGCGTGATCCCGATCGTCGAGGCGCTTTTGGGCAAGGGCGCCGCACTTGGCACGACGCTGGCCTTCATGATGTCGGTGATCGCGCTGTCGCTGCCCGAAATGATCATCCTAAAGCAGGTGCTGACCTACCGGCTGATCGGTATTTTCCTCGCGGTGGTATCGCTGGGCATCCTGGCCACCGGCTTTCTGTTCAACCTCATCCTCTGATCATCCTGTGATCCGCCCGGGCCACGGGCCCCATTCCAAGGAGAACGCCATGAAAACCGTCAAGGTCTACGGCCCCGGCTGCAAACGATGCGAGGCCACCGCGGCCATGGTCAAGGACGCCGCATCCCGGCTTGGCGTCGAGGTCTCGGTCGAAAAGATCACCGACGCCAAATCCATCGCGATGGCGGGTGTCATGTCCACGCCGGGCGTCGCGGTGGATGGCAAGCTTGTCCATGCCGGCGGACTGCCCGACACAGCCAAGCTGGAAAGCTGGCTGACCGCATGATCCGCATTCTGGTCATCGCCTTGGCGTGCGCCGTTCCCGACCTTGCATCGGCACAGCGGCTTGAAATCCAGCCCGTCGCCGAGGGTGTCTGGGCGATCGTCGGCGAAACGGCACAGCGCAGCCCCGAAAACCTGGGCAACAACGCGACCTTCGGCCTGGTGACGACACCGGAGGGGGCGGTTCTGATCGATCCGGGCGGCTCGTGGAAGGGGGCGGCGGCGCTGCATGATGCGATCCGCACGGTGACCGAACAGCCGGTGGTCTATGTCATCGACACCGGCGGCCAGGATCACCGCTGGCTTGGCAATGGCTATTGGCAGGCGCAGGGCGCAACGGTGATCGCAAGCGCCGCCGCGGTCGAAGACCAGGCCGCGCGCGGGTCGATGCAGATGACGGCGCTGGCCGGGTTTCTGGGCGATGCGCTTGCCGGGACGGAGCCTGCCTTTGCCGATATCACCTTCGCGGATCGCTACACGCTCGCCCTTGGCGGGCTGAGCCTCGAAATCGTGCACGTCGGTCCGGCGCATACACCCGGCGACAGTTTCGTCTGGATGCCCCGGGCGCGGACCGTCTTTACCGGCGATATCGTCTATATCGGCCGGTTGCTGGGAATCGGTCCGCAAAGCTCGGTCGCGGGCTGGCCGCTTGCCTTTGAAGCGGTCGCGGCCCTCGACCCCGCCCATGTCATCCCCGGTCACGGGCCGGCCACCACGCTCGACCGGGCGCGGGCCGAGACTTTCGATTACCTGACGAACCTGCGCGAAAAGATCGGTGCCCTGATCGAAGAGGGCGGCGATATCATGGATGCGCCGAGTGTCGACCAGTCGGCCTTTTCGCATCTCGAACAGTTCGACAGCCTTGCCGGCCGCAATGCCCAGTCCGCCTTCGAACAGATGGAATGGGAATAGGCGCGGGCACACCGTTCCGCCCCCAGAACAGGCGATCGCACCGCAGCGCAAGGCCCCCTGCCCTAAATCCAGCCCAGCGCCTTCCACCACAGGAAATCCAGCGGCAGCAGGAAAACGACGGTCAGCACGGCCAGCGCCAGCGTCGTGCGGACCAGCGCGCGGACCGGTTCCTTGGCCAGCCCCATCGCCACGATCAGCGGCGCGGCCTGGTAGGGAAACACCACCGTGGAAAAGCCGACCACCTGCGTCATGACGACCGCATACGGGGAAAACCCGGTCGCCGCGGCCAAATCTTGGGCCAAAGGCGTCATCACCGCGGGCACCCCGGGCTGGGTGGTGACAAGCGCGGTCGCACCGCTCAGCCCCGAAAGGGCCAGGAAATTGAAGAAATCGCGCCCCGGCGCCAATGGAAGCCCCTGCAGCAAGAGCCCGGCGAGTTTCTCGCCCAGTCCCGACGAGCCGACCACCGACCCCAGGGCCAGCGCCCCGGCGACGAAGATCATCGTGCCGAAATCCACCGCCTCGCGGAACGCAGGCGGCGAGACGTAACCGATTTGCGGCAGCAGCAGAACGATGGCCAGAACCATCCCGACCCAGGCGGGACTAACCCCGTGCAGCTTGTCCGTGGACCACAGGACAAGCGTGACCAGCAGCAACACCATCAGCACCGTTTGGCGCCGGGTCCCCGCGCTTGCCGCGGTCGCGGCCTGCGCCGGGGCGACTTCTGCCGGGAAAAGCCGAAGGATCAGCCAGACCGCCACGCCCGCCTTGGCGAGGCCAAGGACCGGAAAATGCAGCAGAAGGTAATCGGCATAGCTCGGCTGCAGGTCGAGAAGCCGATCGGCCGCGCCCGCCAGCACCATGTTGGGAATGTTCGCGGGCAGCACCGCGAAGCCCGGTAGGTTCGAGGCCAGCGCGACGGCCAGCGCAACCCCGATCCGGCCGTTCGACCCGCGCCCGAATCCCAGCGCCTCGGCCAGGGCCAGCCCGACCGGCACCATCACCATCGCCCGCCCCATGGACGAGGGCATCAGAAAGGCCAGCACCACGCCAAGCCCCATCATCCCCGCGATCAGCCCCGCATAGCTGCGCGACAGGTGCGGGGCGACCGCCGCGCCCAGCCGCGCGCCCAGCCCCGACCCGGTGATCGCCGCGCCGATGACGAAACCCGACATCACCAGCCACATCGCCGCCGAGGAAAACCCCGAAAACACCGTCTCGGGCCCGGCCAGCCCGCCCACCAGAAGCGCGGCGAAGAAGATCAGCGTGGCAAGGTATGGCGGCACAAGGCCCGTCCCCCACAGCCCCAGCGTGACCAGCACCACCGCCAGCGTCAGCGCCTGGTCGTGCGCCAGGCCCGCCGGCGCCGTCAGTGCGATCCCCGCCGAAAGTGCGAAAATCAGCCCGAAAAGCATCAGGGAGCCATGGCGCATCGCGTATCCTTTCCGGTAATCGGCGGCGCCGGGATAGCGCGTCCCGCGGCCGCGTGGAACACCGACATTATCCCGGTTCCCGTCGCATCCCCGCCGGATCGAGCGAATTTCCCCGCCGCACCTGGCGGTTTCGTTGGGCACCCTTTGGACCAAGACAGAAATCGCACGCAAGTTTCATGCCCCAAGACCACGCGGTGCGCCCAGAATTATGCGCCTTCGGAGGGCCTTCTCGACTTGGGGCACCCTGTGCCTTGCAGCGCGGTCGCCTGCACGGCGGTGCACCTTCTGGCACGCGCGGGCCATGACGGCTCGCGCACGGTGTTCGAATGACACCACCTGCCGAAACGCTCGGGCACCGGCGGCACCGATGTTCGAATGAACGGCAAGGGCCACCGGAAAGATCGCGATTACGCCGAGACCCAGGTTCGCGGACAAACCCCGGGTTTTGTCGTCCATAGTGCCGCAAAAACAGCCACATCCGCCCGAAGGTTAGCGAAGGCATCGCCTCAAGGCGGTCGGTTTCTTCGTCGATCTGCCGAAACCTGCGGTCCTTGACCTGCCCCAAGATCAAAGGGTTGAAGGACGCTTCCCTTTGGTGACGCGCATTTCAAGAGGGCTGCACGCCATGTTCGGCGGCTTTCCAGGCACCGGGCGCTCTCCCGTCCCGGCATTTAGCCCCACACGATGCGCCAGAGGTCGATGCTGTCTCCAAAGCCGCCGTAAAGGCGGCGGCGGGGTGGACCGACCCGCCGCCGCGGCTTTTTATGCGCCTTTCTTCCAGGTCTCGTCCATGACCAGCGACTCCAGCGGCAGGCGCTGGCGCCAGCCCTTCAGGGCAAGTTCGGGGGCGGCGTAGAACGCGTCGACGAAACCGACACACAGGTAGGCGACGATCGCCACGTGGTCTGGCAACGCCAGGATCGCGCGCAGGTCGGGTTCGTTGTAGATGCTGACCCAGCCCACGCCGACGCCCTCGGCACGCGCGGCAAGCCACAGGTTCTGCACCGCGCAGACCGAGGAATACAGGTCCATCTCGGGGTTGTGGGTGCGTCCCAGGACCACCGGCCCGCAGCGGTCGCGGTCGCAGGTCACCACGATATTCAGCGGTGCCTTCAGGATGCCTTCCAGCTTGAGCGCGCGATAGGTGCTGCGGGTTTCCTCGGGAAACATCGCCTCGGCCTCGGCATTGGCGGCCTGAAACGCGCGGTGCACCGCGCGGCGGCGTTCGATATCGCGGACCAGGATGAAGTTCCAGGGCTGCATGAACCCAACCGAAGGCGCGTGATGGGCCGCGTCCAGAATGCGCCAGAGAACGTCGTCGGGGATCGGATCGGGGCGGAACTCGTCGCGGACGTCGCGGCGGCTGCGGATCAATTCGTGGATCGTGTCCCGTTCCTCGGGGGTGAAACGGCGCGC
>NZ_SLXP01000015.1 GCF_004343075.1 Rhodovulum marinum | reverse complement strand
TGGCACAGGCCGGTGGCCTTGATCTCGACCAGGACCTCGCCCGCCTTCGGGCCGGCAAGCTCCACCTCCGTCACCTCAAGAGGCTTCCCCGCCTCATACGCAACCGCCGCACGCGTCCGCATCCCAGATGTCTCCCTGTCGTTCCGTGGCCGGACCCTGCGGGAAAGACCGCGTGGATGCAAGCGGGCGGCGGCGGCCTCGACTCCCCGGCGGGCGGAGGCTAGATTTCGGAACATATCATGAACATTTGCTGCCGCCATGCCCGCCCGCCGCATCCTGTCGCTCTGGTTCCCGCGCCTTGCCGCGGACCGCCTTTTGCGCCGCCAGCGCGGGTTGCCGCCCGCGCCCTTCGCCGTGATCGCCGAGACGGCCGGCGCCCAGGTCATCGCCGCGCTGAACCCCGAGGCCGAGGCCGCGGGCCTGCGCCCGGGCCAGCCGATGCGCGATGCGATGGCGATCTGTCCGGGCCTTGTCACCTGCCCCGCCGATCCGGCCGGCGAGGCCGCGTTCCTGGCAGGGCTGGTGCGCTGGGCCGGCCGGTTCTCGCCCTGGGTCGCGGCCGAACCGCCCGACGCGCTGGTGATCGACATCACCGGCTGCGCGCATCTCTTCGGTGGCGAAGAGGCGCTGATCGCCGAGATACAGGCCGATTGCGACCGGCTGGGCCTTGGCGTGCGGGCCGGGCTGGCCGATACCCGCGGCGCGGCCTGGGCGCTGGCGCGCTTTGCCGGGCAGCGGGCCGCGGCGCACCGCTCGGGCGATGCCATCGCGCAAGAGGCCCGCGCGACCCGCGCGCGCGCCGCGAAACGCCAGCCCTGGCAGCGCCACCCGCCCCTGCCCGACGCCCCCCGCGCGCCCCGGATCGCACCGCCGGGCCAGACCCGCGCGGCCCTTGCCCCCCTGCCGATGGCCGCGCTGCGCCTGCCGCCCGACACGGTCGCGGGGCTGGCCCGGCTGGGGCTGCACCGGGTGGCGGATATCCTGGGGATGCCGCGCGCCCCGCTCGCCCGCCGCTTCGGGCGCGACCTGGTGCGCCGGCTCGACCAGGCGCTGGGGGCCGAACCCGAACCGGTCTCGCCGCTGCGCGCCCAGCCCCATTTCGCCGTGCGCCTGACCCTGCCCGACCCGATCGGGCTCGAGGCGGACATCCTCGCGGGGCTCGACCGGCTGCTGCCCGCGCTGTGCACCCGGCTGGCCCGGGCCGGGCAGGGCGCGCGGCGGGTGCGGCTGCAAGCGTTCCGCTGCGATCACGCGGTGGAAACCGTGGACATCGGCCTGGCCCAGCCCACCGCCGCGCCCGATCGCATCCGCCCGCTGATCGCGCTGAAGCTGGAGGCGATCGACGCCGGCCCCGGCATCGACCGGCTCAGGCTCCAGGCCCCCGAGACCGAACCCGTCCACGCCCGCCAGCACGCGGGCCATGCCGAGGCCGCCCGCGCCGCCACCGCCCCCGGCGGCGCCGAGGCGGCGCTTGCGGATCTCATCGGGCGAATCGGCGCGCGGGTCGGACTCGAGGCGGTCACCCGGGTCGCGCCCGCCGAAAGCCACATCCCCGAAAAGGGCTGGCAGGTGCTGGCCGCCGCCTGGTCGGCCCCGGTGCCGGACTGGCCCGCCCGCGACCGGCCACGCCCGCTGCTGATCTTCCCGCCCGAACCGGTCACCGCGCCCGACACCCCCACGCCCCCGGCGCGGTTCCGCTGGCGGCGCCGGGATTTCGCGACCATCGGCGCCATCGGCCCCGAGCGGATCGCGCCGGAATGGTGGCTGGACGATCCCGCCTGGCGGTCTGGGCCGCGCGACTACTGGCGGATGGACACCGAGGGCGGCCGGCGGCTGTGGCTGTACTATGCCCATGGCAAGGAGACATCCCCGGGCTGGTTCTGCCAGGGGGCGTTCGGGTGAACGGCCGACGGGGCGGCCCAGCCGGTCGCCCCGGCTATCGCCGGGGCGACCGGCTGGGGGGCTTTGCCCCCCAGACCCCCCAGGGTACTTGCACCAAGAAGAAGAACAGATCGTTTCTTCTTCTGGCCGAAAATATCCCGGGGGGAGTCCGCAGGACGGGGGGCAGCGCCCCCCATGCACCGGTCGCACAAGGAACCGCCGCCTGACATCCTCATCGGAAAAAGGGGGGGAAAGCGAAAGTCCCGGTGCCGCGGGCTGGGTGGGGGCTGTTAATCCGCGGCACCGGGGTAGCGTCTTCGCTATGGGGAAAATGTCGCCCCGAATCCCGGCAGCACCGCGGAACGCGCCGGGCCATGCAAAGGTAATTTCGCGGCAAAACCCGGGCAGGTCTTGATTTGCCGCGCGCGCGGCGGCACGCTGGGCGGATGAACGTCGTCCCGCCGACCCCGTTTCCCCGGGCCAGCACGCCCGAGCAAGTGGCCTTCGACCGGGCCGAGATGGGGGTCATCCTCACGCTTTACGGCCGGATGGTCGCCGCGGGCGAGTGGCGCGATTACGGCATTTCCTGCCTGCGCGAGGTGGCGGTCTTCTCGATCTTCCGCCGCACCGCCGAACATCCGCTTTACCGCATCGAGAAACGCCCCCGGCTGCGCAACAGGCAGGGCCAGTACGCGGTGATCGGGATGGACGGGCAGATCCTGAAGCGCGGCCATGACCTGAAAACCGTGCTGCGTGTCCTCGACAAGAAGCTGATCCGCCCGGTCGACTAGCCCCGCCCCCTAGACCCGCCGGTGCGCCGTCACCGGCCCATCGCCCGCCGCCGCGATCCGGGCGATGCCCTCGTCGATGCGTTCATAGGCCACCGACATCGTGTGCCCGTTCGCGTGGATCATCACCCCCGGGTCCACCACGATCGCGACATGCCCCTTCCAGAACAACAGGTCGCCCCGTTCGGGCGGCGTGCCGGGGGCCAGCGCCGTACCCAGCGCGCGTTCCTGCTGGTCGCTGTCGCCGGGGCAGGCGCGGCCAGCGGCCAGCCACGCCGCCTGCACCAGCCCCGAACAGTCGATTCCCCAGATCGCATTGCCGCCCCACAGGTAGGGCGCGCCGAAAAACATCTGCGCCACCGTCACCGGGTCGGCAAAGGGCGCGTTCGCCGGGCGCAGGTGCGGTTTCGGCACGAACCAGCCTTGCGCGGTTTCGAAGAACGCGCCGCTGGCCGACACGACCCGCACCCGCGAGCCGAAGCTGAGGCCGCAGATCTCGGGCCGTTTCAGGTCGGGCGCGGAATAGGCGTGGCTGGCGGGCACGGCGACGATATGGGTGGGCTCGGGCACGGCATCGCACAGCGCCCCGGCCGCGACATAGCCCACGAACCCGTCCCGCGCGGCCCAGCCGAAGGCATGGCCTTCGTGCACCTCCAGCACCTCGAATCCCTCGCCAAGCACCAGCTGGCGTTCGCGCGGCCCGCCGGGGGCGCGCAGCAGGTCGGCCAGCGGGCGGGTCACGCGGTGCAGGACGGGCTGCACGAACCGCGCGGCCTGAACCTGCCCCGCCAGGTGCAGAGCGGCGACCCGGCCGTTGGCGGGCGTCTCGCGCCGGTCGCTCACAGCCCCAGCGCGCCGGGCAGCGCCCCCAGGATCGCCCGCGCGCCCTGGCCGACGCCGCCCTTGGGCCGGGCGGGGGCATCGGCGGGCTGCCAGCCGTAGATGTCGAAATGGGCATAGCGCGCGGCCCCCGCGAACCGGCGCAGGAACAGCGCCGCGGTGATCGAGCCCGCGAACCCGCCCTTGGGCGCGTTGTCCAGGTCGGCGATTCCGGGTTCGATCATCGTTTCGTAGGGCGCGTGGAACGGCATCCGCCAGACCGGGTCGGCGGCGTCGGTGGCGGCCCCCGAAATCGCAGCGGCCAGCGCGTCGTCCTCGGTATAGAACGGCGCGATATCGGGGCCGACGGCCACCCGCGCCGCCCCGGTCAGCGTCGCCATCGAGATCAGCGCCTCGCACTCCTCCTCGGCCGCAAGGGCCAGCGCATCGGCCAGCACAAGCCGCCCCTCGGCATCGGTATTGTTGACCTCGACGGTCAGCCCGTTGCGCGCGGTCAGGATGTCCTGCGGGCGGAAGGACGTGGACGACACCGAATTCTCGACCGCCGGGATCAGCACGCGCAACCGCAGCGGCAGGCCCAGCGCCATGATCGCATGGGCCAGGCCCATCACGGTGGCCGCGCCGCCCATGTCCTTCTTCATCAGGCCCATCGAGGCCGAGGGCTTGATGTCCAGCCCCCCGGTGTCGAAACACACCCCCTTGCCCACCAGCGTCAGCCGCGGCCCGGCATCGCCCCAGCGCAGCTCCAAAAGGCGCGGGGCCTGCGGGCCGGCGCGGCCCACCGCGTGGATCATCGGGAAGTTCCGCGCGATCAGCTCGTAGCCGCGAATGGCGCTGGCGGTGGCGCCGTGGCGGGCGGCCAGCGCGAACAGCGCGTCCTCCAGCGCCTCGGGCCCCATGTCGGCGGCGGGCATGTTGATCAGGTCGCGGGTCAGCACCTCGCCCGCGGCCAGCGCCTCGATCCGCGCGGCATCGACACCGGCGGGCGCCTTGAACCGGGCCTTGAGCGGGGTCTGCGCGCGGTAGCGGTCGAACCGGTAGGCGGCCAGCAACAGGCCCAACGCCTCGGCCTCCAGCGCGGGGCCGGACAGGCCGGTTTCCAGGTGCCAGACACCCTCGGGCAGGCGCGCCGCGATGCCGGCCAGGTGGAACCGCCCGCGCGCCCGGGCGCCCGCAGTGCCAAGGCCCGCAACCGCCCCCGCAACCGCGCCGCCCGCGCCGGGCAGGATCGCCACCTCGCCCAGCCCGGCGGCAAACCCGGTGGCCGTCAGCCAGGCCGCCTCGGCCGCGGGGCGGGCGGCGCGCCAATCCTCCAGCGCGGCCTCCTCGACAACATGAAGCGGCAGCGAAACCTCATCGGGCGCGGCGAAACGGGGCGACATGGGCGGGCAATCCTCCGGCGGGGTGGGAACGCCCCGACCCTACCCGCTTCGCCCGCGCCCGCAAGCGGGTTCAGCCCGACCGGTGCTGCAACTCGGCCGCGATCCGGAACGACCGCAGCGCCAGCCGCCGCAGCCGCGCCATCGTCGCGGCCACCGCCACCGGGTCGCCCGACTGCACCGCGCGGGCCACGCCCCGGGCCGCCACCGACAGGCTGAGCAGCCCCAGCGAATCGCCCAGCGCCCGGATCTGCCCGGCCAGGTCGATGCAATCGCCGGGCCGCACCTGCGCCGTGGCCACGTCCAGGCTTGCCATCAGCGCCTCCAGCCGCTCGACCGAAAGCGCCACCAGATCCGCCGCCCGGGTCTCGCCCAACTCGACGAACATGTCCGCCAGGCGGTCCGAATCCACACTCAGGGGTTCGTCCTGGCGCATTGCAACTACTCGGGACACTCGTTCCCCTCCGAAAAAACCACCGCCACACCTGCGGGCAGAATTCGCCCGGTTGCGTCAAGAAAGCGTTGCGACAAGGGGGCGAAATCTCTCGAATTTCCGGCAAATGCGCATTATGCAGCCGCAGAGAAAACGGAGACCCCGATGCAGAACGCCCGCCCTCTGCCGCAATACCTGGTCCAGCGCTACCAAGGCTGGAAGGCCACGACCCATGCCGAGAACAAGGCCTGGTATCGCCGCCTCGCCGAGGAAGGCCAGCGCCCGCGCGCCATGATCATTTCCTGCTGCGACTCGCGCGTGCACGTCACCTCGATCTTCGGCGCGGACGAGGGCGAATTCTTCATCCACCGCAACATCGCGGGCCTCGTGCCGCCCTACGCGCCCGATGGCGACCATCACGGCACCTCGGCGGCGGTGGAATATGCCGTCACCGTTCTGAAGGTCGCGAACCTGCTGGTGGTGGGCCATTCCCAGTGCGGCGGCGTCCGGGGCTGCCACGACATGTGCGCGGGCCTCGCCCCCCAGCTTGAGGACAAGTCCAGCTTCATCGGCCGCTGGATGGACATCCTGCGCCCCAGCTATGAACGCAAGGCCAACATCGCCGACGAATCCGCCCGGCTGGAGGCGATGGAAAAGGACGCGGTTCTGGTCTCGCTGGAAAACCTGATGTCCTTCCCCTTCGTGCGCGACGCCGTCGAGGCCGAGGAACTGGCGCTGCACGGGCTGTGGAACGATATCGGCGAGGGCGTCGTCGAATGCTACGATCCGGCCAGCGACCGGTTCGTGCCGGTCTGACCTTTCGTCCGGGACCAGCGCGGGCTAGCGTGACCGCAGGACCGGCACGGAGGGGCGCATGGCCGACATCCTGACGCTTGCGGCGGGCAACCTGCTGTCGCCGATCATCCTCAGCTTTGCGTTGGGCGTGGCCGCGGCGCTCGCCCGGTCCGACCTGACCGTGCCCGAGGCCGCGGCCAAGGCGCTGTCGATCTACCTGTTGTTCGCCATCGGCTTCAAGGGCGGCGCGGGGGTCGCGGCGCACGGGCTGGACGCGACCCTGCTGCTGGCGCTCTTGGCGGGGCTGGTGCTGTCGGCGGGAATTCCCTTCGTGGCCTACGCGCTGTTGCGCGCGATGACCCGGCTGGGGCCGGTCGATGCGGGCGCGGTGGCGGGGCATTACGGCTCGATCTCGATCGTCACCTTCGTCGCGGCCAGTTCCGTCCTGGCCAGCCAGGGCATCGCCGCCGAGGGCTTCATGGTCGCCGTCGCCGCCATAATGGAGGCCCCGGCGATCCTGGCCGCCCTGTGGCTGGTGATGCGCCGCGGCGGACAGGCCGAGATGGAACCGGGCCTTTGGCGGGAAATCCTGCTGAACGGGTCCATCGTTCTGCTGCTGGGCGCCTTCGCCATCGGCTGGATCACCGGCCCCGCCGGGCTGGCCGAAATCGAAAGCTTCATCGTCTCGCCGTTCAAGGGCGTGCTGTGCCTGTTCCTGCTGGACATGGGGCTGGTCGCGGGGCGGAACCTGCGCGGCAGCCGGGGCGTCATCACGCCGGGGCTCTTGGCCTTTGGCGTGCTGATGCCGCCCATCGGCGCGGTTTTCGGGCTGATCCTGGGGCTGGGGCTGGGCCTTTCGCTGGGCGGCGTGGTGCTGATGATGACGCTGGCGGCCTCGGCCTCGTATATCGCGGTGCCGGCGGCGATGCGGGTGGCGCTGCCGGATGCGAACCCCTCGATCTACCTGACGCTGTCGTTGGGGATCACCTTCCCGTTCAACCTGACGCTGGGCATCCCGCTGTATCTGGCGGCGGCCCGCCTTGTCACCGGAGGATAGGCCCATGCAGACCCATGCCGCGAAACGGGTGGAAATCATCATCGAGGCGCCGATGGAACGCCGCCTGACCGCCGCGCTGGAGAAGGCGGGCGTCACCGGCTATACCGTGCTGCCGGTCCTGGGCGGCACCGGCCGGTCGGGCACCTGGAGCCGCGAGGGCCAGGTGGGCCGCGCGGGCGGCATGGTGGCCGTCGTCTGCCTGATCCGCGCCGAGCGGCTGGACGGGCTGCTGGACGCGGCCTTTGCCGTGGTCGAGCGCCATATCGGCGTGGTGTCCGTCACCGATTGCCAGGTGCTGCGCGCCGAACGGTTCTAGCGGGTGGATGGGTTTCGGCTTGCGGTGCAAGCCGACCCGGGCCGGGGCTCTGCCCCGTCGCCATTGTCTCTCGGGCCAATGGCGCTCCGATGGCGACCCCCCGGGGGTATTTTCGCCAAGAAGAAGGGGGCGGGCGGTGCGGCGCGAGTCCGAAAAAACTCATATGGGATTCATATGCGATTCATATGGAATTCATATCGCGGAATCCGGCCCGTCAGCGCAGCACCTTGCCCTCGGGCCAGGTCATCCGGTGCGACAGCGCGATGTCCCGGCTTTCGCCCGCGCCCAGCAGGAATCGCCATTCCAGCACCCCCCGCTGGCCGTCCAGGTCGGTCTCGGCCGGTTGCGGATCGGCCTGCCAGGTGATCTCCAGGTCTTCCTGTTCGGAATAGGGCACCCGGTCGACCACCCGCATCGGCCAGGTCTCGCCGGTCAGGTTCTCGACCTCGATCCGCACCTCTTCGACCCGTTCATTCGACTTGCGGATCACGCCCCGGTCGCCCTCGTTGCGGTCCAGAACGGTGCGCGTCAGCCGCAGCCCGTCCACCGGCCCGAAGGCCAGTTCCGCCTCGCCCCCCGCGGGGATCGCGGCGATGCCCTGCTGGCCGACATAACGCCCGTCGAGGTAATACAGCGCCTCGCCCGTGGGCAGGATCACCTCGCCCGTGTCGTTGGTGAACTCGGCCACGACGAAGGCGGTCGCATCCCATAGCGGCGCGGCGCGCGCGGCGACTTCGGCGCGCGCCGACAGCGTGCCCAGTGCCAGCCGCACCCGGTCCGCCCCCGAGGCGATGTCGACCGGGGTGGGATAGGTGTAACTCACCGAAATACCGTCGCTTTCTGCCTTGGCCATCTCGAAGGCGGGCGCCGGGGCGGCCTCGACCGCGACGTTGGGCGCGTCCTCGGCGATCGCCATGCGTGCGCGCGGGAACGGTTCGACCGGGTCGCCGATACGCCGGAGATCGGGCCGGACCACGCTGGGCGCGACCTGTTCGCTGGGCCGCACCGTCGACAGCGTCAGCGCGACGTTGTCCCAGTTCTCGCCGGTCTCCTGCGCGACGAAGGCGCCACGTTCGATGGTCAGCGCGCCCGCCGCCCGGTCCAGCCGCAGGTCGTAGACCGGCGTCCAGCCGGCGTTGGCGATGGGATAGGTGATCGTCACCTGGCCGCTGGCCGCCGCCTCGGACGACACCGCGACGGCCAGGTAGGCCCGCGCCTCGGCCTCGGGGACCAGCGCGGCCAGGGTCTGGCGCGCATCCTTCAGGTCGTCGCGCAGGTCATCCAGCGCGCGGTCGGCGGCCGCGGCGCGCGCTTCGGCCTCGTGCGCCTCGCGCAGGGCGGCGAGCGTGGTGCCCTTGATCATCGCCGACAGGTCCAGCAGCGCCTGCGTGTCCACCGGCACCGGCCCGCCCTCGGCCCCGATCCGGCCCAGGAAATCCGCCCGCGCCTGCGCCGCCGTCACCTCCAGCCGGATCGCCCGCACCTCGGCCTCGCCCTTGCGCAGTTGCTCTTCCAGCTCCTCGACCCGCGCCTCGGCGGCCTCGAGAACGGCGTCTTTCAGGGGCGAGCGTGGCGGCACGAAATCCGACCGCGCGGTGACACTGCCCAGGGTGGCGCCCGCGACCTCGACCCGCACCGCCTGCAGCGGCGTGGTCTGCGGCAGGTCGGCCAGGATCAGCCGGTGACGCCCTGCGGGCATGTCGAACGGCACCTGGCGGGTGATCGTGGCCCCGTCGGGATACAGGGTCACCGCGGCCACCGCGCTGGTCAGCGGAATGTCATCGGCCCAAAGGGCTGACGGGGCCAGGGCCAGGCACAGGACAAGGGCGCGCATGTCGGTCGCTCCGTTGGGACTCGCTGTCCCGCAGGGTGCGGCAGACGGACGCGCGATGGCAAGGCCAAGATTGCGATGCCGCCGGGGCGCGAACGCCCCGCCGCCGGACCGCCTACCCATCGGGGCTCCGCCCGTTCGAGGCTCAAACTCTCCACTGGAGAGTTTGCCGGGCCTTCCGGCCCGGACCGCCTCTCACCCCTTCTTCAGCACCCGTTGGCCCAGAACCTCGGCGATCTGCACCGCATTCAGCGCCGCGCCCTTGCGCAGGTTGTCGGACACCACCCAGATGTTCAGGCCGTTCTCGATGGTGGAATCCTGCCGGATGCGGCTGACGAAGGTGGCGAAATCGCCGACGCATTCCACCGGCGTGACGTAACCGCCATTCTCGCGCTTATCGACCACCATGATGCCCGGGGCTTCCCGCAGGATGTCGCGCGCCTCGTCCTCGTCGAGGAACTCCTCGAACTCGATATTGATCGCCTCGGAATGGCCGACGAAGACCGGCACCCGAACGCAGGTCGCGGTGACCTTGATCTTGGGGTCCACGATCTTCTTGGTCTCGGCGACCATCTTCCATTCTTCCTTGGTCGAGCCATCGTCCAGGAAGACGTCGATATGCGGGATCACGTTGAAGGCGATCTGCTTGGGGTAGACGGACGGTTCCACCTCTTGCCCGGGGACATACATCCCCTTGGTCTGGTTCCACAATTCGTCCATCGCGTCCTTGCCCGAACCGGAAACCGACTGGTAGGTCGACACCACCACGCGCTTGATCTTCGCCCGGTCGTGCAGGGGCTTCAGCGCCACCACCATCTGCGCGGTGGAACAGTTCGGGTTCGCGATGATGTTCTTTTTCGAATAGCCCGTGATCGCGTCGGCGTTCACCTCGGGCACGATCAGCGGCACGTCGGGGTCGTAGCGGTAGAGCGACGAGTTGTCGATCACCACGCAGCCGGCCTTGGCCGCCTTGGGCGCGTATTGCTTGGTCGCGTCCGACCCGATGGCGAACAGCGCGATATCCCAGCCGGTGAAATCGAACGTGTCCAGGTCCAGCGTCTTGAGGGTCTTGTCGCCAAAGCTGCATTCGGTGCCGAGAGAGCGGCGCGAGGCAAGCGCGGCGATCTCGTCGACCGGGAACTGGCGTTCCGCCAGGATGTTCAGCATTTCGCGGCCCACGTTGCCCGTGGCGCCGACGACGGCGACCTTGTAGCCCATCGGTGGCTCCTGTTTGTCTCGGGTGAATTCCCGGGCGCGACCCTTACAGCAAAGGCCCGCGGGGTGAAAGGGTGGTCAGGGCCGCGCGGCGGCCAGTTTGCGCGCCAGCGCCGCGGGGTCGATGGTGACGCGGCCATCGGGGTGGTCCTCGATCCGGGGGTAATAGACCCGGTCGAGATAGGACATGAACGCCCCCCGCAGCGCCGGGTCGAAGGACAGCGCCTCGGGCCGGGCCAGCGCCTCGGCCAGGTCCGGTTCGGACGGGGCGCAGGTGACAAGGCCGGGCATCGCAAAGAACGCCTGTCCCAGCACGATCACCGGCTTGTCGTGGAAAAACGCCTGCAGGCCCATGGACGAATTCACGGTGATCACACCGCGCGACGCGGCCAGCTGGGCGAAACTGTCGGTGGCGTTGTCGATCACCAGCCGCCCGCCGCTGTCGGCCACGGCGCGGGCCAGCGGCCCGGCCAGCGAGGTCCGCGCCGAGGGGTGTTCCTTCACCCGGATATGCCAGCCCTCGGGCAGGTGCCGCGCGCCGCGGGCGAGCGCGGCGATCATCCCCTCGACGCTGCCGACCCAGCCCGAGAACAGCGTGATCTGGCTGTCGTTGGGCACCTGCAACGGCACGAACAGGAAATCCCCCGCATCGGCCAGCGCCTCGGCGCCCGCCTGCCCCACATCGGCCCGGCGCGAGGCGCGCGCCGTGAGGTTCGCCCCGAGTGCTCGCCAGCTCTCGCCGGGCGGAATCGTCTCTGTTCCGGCCCAATCGAGGTAGAACCCCGGCTCGCGCGGCAGACCGTTCAGCGCGTTCACACCCACCGGGTCCAGCGTGATGCGCCCGGGAAACGGGGCCAGTTCCACGTAAAGCCGCCCGGCGCCAGCGTCCCGCGCTCCCTCCATGAAGGCGCAGCGCGACCCGGTCAGCCCGTTCCAGCAGACCGCGATGCGGCCGGGGTGGCGGGTGAAATAACGGCGCGACCAGTTGTATTGCGCGGCGATCAGCGCGCGTTTCAACGCGCGGCCGACCCGCCCCCGGGGCTGGCGTTTCGCCACGGCCAGCGCGGCGGCGGCGCGGTCACGGGTTTCGGGAAAGCCGCGGAAGGACAGCCCGATCAGCGGCAGCCGCACGCCCCTCCCCGCGCCCTGCGCGATGGCGGCGAATATCGCGTCCTTGCGGCGCGTCCAGCCGGCCAGCCAGACGATCGTCTGGGCACCGTGCGGGCCGCCGCGGCCGGACCCGGAAGAACGCTGTTCTGATCCCATGCCTCTGTCCCTGCGGCTGCGGCCGCCGGTCAGGGCATAGCCCATCGCGCCCCCGGCCGCAAAGAGGCCGGGCGGCCGCGCCCTAGCGCGTGAAACAGCTCGGCCGCTTGCCGAAGCCCGAGGCGGTGCAGATGTAGGTGCCACGGCCATGGCGGCTGTCCAGCCGGCCCGCCATCACCTTGCGCTCGCGCTTGGACAGGGCGGCGGCCTTGGGCGCAGGGTTCAGCCAGCGCATGACAGAGGCCCCGACGATCGCCGGCCGCTGGACAAGCTTGCCGTCCCCCGCCGCCGCGGGAACGGCCGTGGCCATCACACCGGCGGTCGCCGCGGCCGCCAGAACCGGGGCCAACGCCCGGGTTGGTCGTTGCAGAATACGCATGGCGAGTGGTCCCTACGCTGCCTGTTCTCTGTCGCCCCGCACAGGGCCGTGCCGGCGACGACCCCTATGGGTCGTCGAGTCGGATCACAAGCCCCCCAGGTATGGTGAGTATCGTCGAGTGGTTAAGCTTTTCTGTGGCAGCGCCATGGCGAAGGCGAGGCAGCACCTCGCCGCCGCCCGATATGGGCGGACAATTGCCGAGGGCCGCCCAGCGGGTGGGCGGCCCTCGGCCGGGATGCGCGATCAGATGGCAGTTTCGGCGGCTATTCGCCGATCACCCGGCCTTCGAACTTCCAGTTCGGCAGACCATAGCCATCGGGCCAGGGATAGACCTCGACCTGGTTGAAATAGACCACGGCGACCAGGTTGGGGAATTGCGGATAAATCTGGCGTACCTCGCCGTTCCACTTGTCGACGTAATCCTGGCTGCCGGAATAGCCCAGTTCGGCCACCACCACCGGCTTGCCGAACACCTCGGCCCGGGCATAGCGCGGCGCGAGGATCGATTCGAAGGTCTGCTCCTCGCCCAGGATCTCGCGCTCCCAGGGTTGCAGGCCGAAAACCGACAGACCGACGATATCGACGTAATCGTCGCCGGGGTAATAATCGGCCAGTTCCTCGTATCCCAGCGGCGACCACATGTAGTTCACCTCGGGCGCCTGCGCGCGGCAGACATCGACCATGCGCCGGTAGGCCGCGATCCAGGTCTCGGGCTCCCAGTCGGCCCAGATGAACTGGCCGCTGGCGTCTTCCATCTCTTGCGCCCAGCGCACGGTGACGGGGCTTTCGAACAGGTTCAGCACCGCGCAGATCGAGGCCATGTAGCGGTCGTACTCGCCCGAGGCGATGCCCTGTTGCAGGATCTCGGGGGTGTTGCGCTCGGACCGGTTCCAGGTCCAGGGCTCGATCGTGGCCAGGATCGACCGGCCGCGTTCCAGCGCATAGCTGTCGGCCTCGATCAGGCTGGGCAGGAACACGTCCTCCCAGGGCAGGAACAGGTGCTCGATCGTCACCTCGGGATCGTCGGCGAACACCCCGTCGGGATCGTAGACGCCGAACGGCATCTCGCCCGGAGGCGCGGATTCGGCATGCGCGGCCGTCGTCAGGCACAGCGACGCCGCCAGACCGGCAAGTACGGATTTCAGAGCGTAGGCCATGGTGCGTTCCTCACTCGGTGGTCGGCCACCGGTCCGACAGGGCAACGGGGCGTTCGAACGAGTAGTGCATGCTCTTTCCTCCCCCCTGCCCGGCCCCGGAGACCAGGAATTCGATCTTGGTGAACTGGTAGGGCCCCAGTCCGGTGGATAGATAATGCAGGCTTTGCATGCCCCTGAGCCATCCCGAAAACACCAGCATCCCCGCCAGCCCCAGCGTGACCGCAAGCTGCGGCGCATCGCGGCGCAGGCGGGCCATCCAGTCAAGACCACTTTGTCGCATATGGTGCGTGATCGCCACGCCGAGAACGGCCAGATACAGCCCTGCGTTGAAAAGACACAGCAGGTAGAAGCCCGCCGCGTCGCCCGCATCCTCGACCAGGATCACCGGCAGGATCGACAGCAGCGCGATCACCACATAGGGCATCAGCACCCGCAGCGGCAGCCTGGCCTCGGCCGAGGCGCCCTTGGGGGTGATGCGGAAATCGACGAACCGGCCCGTCACGCTGTCGCGCACCGCCATCACGCAGCCCCACAGCACCCAGGGCCATTGCGCGCACTGGAACAGCGCCTTTTCCCAGCTGATGACCTTGGCATCGGTCGGCCGGAACAACCCGTCCGCCTTGAGCTGATAGGCGATCAGCACGAAGGCCGCGACCACCGGCACGCTGTGCGCGACGAAGGCGGGATAGGTCACGTCGGCAAAGCGCATGTCGAAGGTGATCGCCGTCACCGGCACCAGCATCGTCATCAGCATGAAGATCGCGAAGGTCGGGTACCACAGCTGCGAGAACAGGAACTGGAACTTCAGCACCGGGCGCAGCCC
The DNA here is from genome assembly GCF_004343075.1 of Rhodovulum marinum. Lineage (GTDB taxonomy): Bacteria > Pseudomonadota > Alphaproteobacteria > Rhodobacterales > Rhodobacteraceae > Rhodovulum > Rhodovulum marinum. The sequence goes on along the minus strand of NZ_SLXP01000015.1, from coordinate 68,696 downwards.
CGCGAAATAGTCGCGCGTATAGCGCAGGAACAGCGTGACCAGGCTGCGCGACCACTGGAATTCCTGGGTCAGCATGTCGGCGAAGGTCACCGGCCCGTCGCCCACCGCGATCGCGTCGAAGGCATGCACGCCGCGCCAGCCATGGGCGTTCATCATCATCGAGGTGGAATGATCCTCGGCCAGTTCCGGCCCCAGCCCGCCGATTTCCTTCAGCGCGGCGGTGCGCACCGCGTAATGCGACCCGATGCACATCGGCGCCCAGCCGTTCGAATAGCCCGCCTGCAGGATGCCGTGGAACATCCCCTCGTGATGCAGGCGCATCCGCGCGGCCCAGCTTTCGTTCTCGTTCCGGGCACAGATCGAGGGCGCGCTGACATAGCCCACCTCGGGATCGACAAAGGCGCGCAGCACCTCGCGCAGGTAACCGGGCTGGGGCACGTGATCGGCATCCAGCTGCGAGACGAAATCATACGCCTCATAGCCGTACTGGTCGTAGAAGAACGCCAGGTTGCCTTCCTTGCAGCGGGTCCGGCGCGGCCACTCCTTGCGGTGATAGTCGGGCCGGTCCTTGCGGGTCGAGATCTTCACGCCGTGCACCGCGCACCAGACCCGCGTTTCGGGCGACGGGTCCTCGTCGGCCAGCCAAGTGTCGTGCGGCCAGTCCTGCGCCAGCATCCCCTCCAGCGTGCGGCGCACCACCTCGAAGGGTTCCGACGGGCTTTTCGTCACCACCATCGCCACGCGCGCGCCCTTCAGCGCGGCCAGATCGCCCGAGGGACGCACCGCGCGCAGCATCACGTTCAGGAAATAGACCTGCAGGAACATGATCCAGGCCACCGCCAGCGTGATGACCAGGTAGCGCAGCGTGCCGATATTATGTTCGGGCTGGAACCACCAGGCCCAGAACCACAGCGCCGCCGCGGCCCAGATCAGCACCGACAGCCCATAGCGAAGCCGCATCCAGGGGGTGTAGATCGACACAAGGTGGCGTGGGCGGCCGCGGCCCGGGCGTCGGTCAGGGCGTGCCGTCATCACCATGCTTCATTCCGAAGGCGCGCGCGGCATGGGCGACGATCTCGTCCAGGTCGCCATAGCGCGCGGCAAAGCCCAGCACCTCGCGGGCGCGGGACGGATCGGCGACCAGCGCGGGCGGGTCGCCCTCGCGCCGGGCGGCCTCGTTCACCGGCACCGGGCGGCCCAGGACGCGGCCCACCGCCGCCAGCACCTCGCGGTTGGAATGGCCCGTCCCGGTCCCGAGGTTGACCGCCATGCTGTCGCCGCCCCCCTCCAGATAGCGCAGCGCGGCCAGGTGCCCCTCGGCCAGGTCGCAGACATGAATGTAATCGCGGATGCAGGTGCCGTCGGGCGTGGGATAGTCGGTGCCGAACAGATCCAGCCGTGGCCGCCGCCCGTCCGCGGCGAACAGCGCCAGCGGGACAAGGTGCGTCTCGGGGTCGTGGCGTTCGCACAGCGTGCCGTCCGGATCGGCACCGCAGGCGTTGAAATAGCGCGGCGCGACATAGCGGATGCCATGGGCGCGGGCGAAATCGGCCAGCATCCATTCGCCGATCAGCTTGGTCCGGCCATAGGGGTTGATCGGGTTCTGGGGTGTGCTTTCCGTGATCGGCAGGTCGGCCGGCACCCCGTAGGTCGCGCAGCTGGAACTGAAGATGACCTGGCCCAGCCCCTGTTCGGCGCAGGCGGTCAGCAGCCCGCGCATCCCCTCGACATTGTTCGAGTAGTAGAACCCCGGATCGCGCACCGATTCGCCCACATAGGCGGCGGCGGCGAAATGGATCACCGCCACCGGCGCATGGGCGCGGATGGCGTCCGCCACCGCCGCGCTGTCACGCGTGTCGCCCCGGACCAGCGGGCCCCAGCGCACGGCATCCGCGTGCCCGGTGCTGAGATTGTCGAACGCCACCGGCAAATAGCCCGCTTCGGCCAGCCGCTTGCAGGTGTGGCTGCCGATATAGCCGGCGCCACCGGTCACCAGGACCGTTTTCCGCGTGCCCTCGCCCATGGTCATTCCCCGGTTTGTCCCTTGTGGATGAGCTGCGCGAAATAGGGAATGGTGCGGTCAAGCCCCTCGTCCAGCGTGACCTGCGGCGCCCAGCCCAGGACCCGGCCGGCCAGCGCGATGTCGGGGCGCCGCTGGCGCGGGTCGTCGCGGGGCAGCGGCGCAAAGCTGAGCGTCGAGGCCGACCCGGTCTTGGCCAGCACCATGTCGGCCAGTTCCAGCATCGTGAATTCGCCCGGATTCCCGAGGTTGATCGGCCCGGGCACCCGGCCGCTGGCCGCCATCAGCCGCATCAGCCCCTCGACCAGGTCGTCGACATAGCAGAACGAACGGGTCTGCTCGCCGGTGCCATAGACCGTCAGCGGCAGGCCGGTCAGCGCCTGCACGATGAAATTCGACACCACCCGCCCGTCATCGCGCGCCATGCGCGGGCCATAGGTGTTGAAGATCCGCGCGATGCGGGCCTCCACGCCATGTTGCCGGCGGTAGTCGTGGCACAGGGTTTCCGCCCCGCGCTTGCCCTCGTCATAGCAGGATCGCGGGCCGACCGGATTGACATTGCCCCAATAACCCTCGTGCTGCGGGCTGATCGCCGGGTCGCCATACACCTCGGATGTCGAGGCCTGCACCAGCCGCGCACCGGTCGCCCGCGCCAGCTCCAGCAGGTTCATCGTGCCCAGGACACTGGTGCGAAAGGTGTGCACCGGGTCGATGGCGTATTTTATCGGCGAGGCCGGGCAGGCCAGGTTGAAGATCTCGGTCACCGTTTCGCCCGGGTCCAGCGGCTCCGTGGCATCGTGGCGCAGGAACCGAAAGCCCTCGCGCCCGACCAGATGCGCGATGTTGTCCATCGTTCCGGTGACCAGGCTGTCCACGCACAACACGCGCGCGCCTTCGCCGATCAGCCTGTCGCAGAGATGCGAACCCAGGAATCCGGCACCGCCGGCAACCAACGCAACCCTACGACCCATAAACGAACTCCTCGACGTCTCGCGGCGACTATGTCACCGGCGAAAAGCAAAGCCTAGGCTTGCGGCCCCAATCGGGCGCGAAGCGTGGCATTTTATGGACATTCTCGGAATTTCGTTACGACAGGGTGGGCCGGGCGTTACAATGCCTTGCCGGTTTCGGCGTCGAACAGCTTGGCCTTGGTCATGTCCACCTCGAACCGGAACGCCCGGCCCGGTTTCGCGACGTCCTCGGGGCGGACCCGCGCGATCAGGTCCTGCCCGCCGATCTGGAACACGATCATCGTGTCGGGGCCGGTAGGTTCCACCACCTCGACCGGCGCATCGAACACGTAACGGTTCGGCCCCGGCAATTCCGTCCCCGCGGCAAAGATCGTTTCCGGGCGCAGCCCCAGGATCACCTCGTGCCCATCGGGCAGGTCCGCGCCCCGGGCCGCGGGGCCATCCACCGGGAACCGGATCGACTCGCGCGCACCGCGCGGCAGGACGAACACCTTGCCCCCGTCATGCCAGACCCGGCCCGGGATCATGTTCATCGGCGGCGAACCCATGAACCCCGCCACGAACATGTCCACCGGGTTCTCGTAGATCGTGGCGGGGTCGGCGAATTGCCGGATATGGCCATTGTCCATCACCGCGATCCGGGTGGCCAGCGTCATCGCCTCGATCTGGTCATGGGTGACATAGACCACCGTCTTGCCCAGCCTCTGGTGCAGCTTCTTGATCTCGGTGCGCATCTCGATCCGCAGCTTGGCGTCAAGGTTGGACAGCGGTTCGTCGAACAGGAACACTTCGGGTTGGCGCACCAGCGCGCGGCCCATCGCGACCCGCTGGCGCTGCCCGCCCGACAGTTGCCCGGGCTTGCGGTCCAGCAGGTGGTCGATCTGCAAAAGGCGCGCGAATTCCTCCAGCGCGGCCGCCTGGTCGTCCTTCGGAACGCGGCGCGTCTCCATCCCGAAGGTGACGTTGTCGCGCACGGTCTTGGTCGGGTACAGCGCGTAGGACTGGAACACCATCGCGATATCGCGGTCGCGGGGCGGCACCTTGTTGACCTTGTCGCCGCCGATGAAGATGTCGCCCGAGCCGACCGTTTCCAGCCCCGCGATCAGGTTCAGAAGCGTGGATTTCCCACAGCCCGAGGGGCCGACCAGCACCACGAACTCCCCCGGCGCGATGTCCAGGTCGATGCCCTTGATCACCTCGTTGCCGCCGAAGCTCTTGCGCAACTTTTCCAGCCGGATGCCCGATGCCATGCCCTACCCCTTTACCGCCCCGGCCGACAAACCGCGCACGAAATACGCCCCCGCCACGACATAGACCAACAGCGTCGGCAGCCCCGCGATGATCGCGGCGGCCATGTCGACATTGTATTCCTTCACCCCCGTGGACGTGTTCACCACGTTGTTCAGCGCCACCGTGACCGGGTTGGAATCGCCCACGGTGAAGGCCACGCCGAACAGGAAGTCGTTCCAGATCTGGGTGAACTGCCAGATCACCGTCACCACGATCGCGGGCAGCGACATCGGCAGGACGATGCGGAAGAAGATGCCGAAGAACCCCGCCCCGTCCACCTTGGCCGCCTGCACGATGCCATCCGGCACCCCGATGAAGAAGTTGCGGAAGAACAGCGTGGTGAAGGCCAGCCCATAGACCGTGTGGACCAGCACCAGCCCCGGCACCGTGCCCGCCAGCCCCAACTCACCCAGCGTGCGCGCCATCGGCAGCAGCACCACCTGGAACGGGATGAACGCCCCGAACAGCATCAGCGCAAAGATGATGTCGGCACCGGGGAACCGCCATTTCGTCAGGGCATAGCCGTTCAGCGCGCCCAGCGTCGTGGACAGGATCACCGCCGGCACCGCCATCATCACGGAATTCATGAAATAGGGCTGCAACCCGTCGCAGCGCACGCCCACGCAGGCCGAGCCCCAGGCCTTGGCCCAGGCCTCGAACCCGATATCGCGCGGAAAGGCCAGGAAACTGCCCTCGCGGATCTCGGCCAGCGATTTCAGCGAGGTCGAGACCATCACGAACAGCGGGAACAGGTAATACAGGCAGAACAGGCCCAGCACCGCGAACAGCACGACCCGCATCACCACCGCGCCCGGCCCCGATCGCCGCACGATGCCCGAGGTGGACCGCGCCCTCATTTCCGCGCGCCCCTCAGTTCGGAATAAAGATAGGGCACGATGATCGCGCAGATCGTCATCAGCATCATCACCGCGCTCGCCGCCGCCACACCCAGTTCGGACCGTTGGAAGGCGAAGGCATACATGAAGGTCGCGGGCATGTCGGTGGCATAGCCCGGGCCCCCGCCCGTCAGCGCCACGACGAGGTCGAAGCTCTTGATCGCCAGGTGGGCGAGGATGATGACGACCGACAGGAACACCGGCCGCAGCGACGGCAGCACGATGCGGGTATAGACCCGCCACGGCCCCGCCCCGTCGATCGCGGCGGCCTTGAGGATCTCGTCATCGACGGACCTGAGCCCCGCCAGGAACAGTGCCATCGCGTAGCCCGAACTTTGCCAGACCCCCGCGATCACCACCGTGTAGATCGCGAAATCGGGGTTCACCAGCCAGTCGAAGGTGAAATTCTCGAACCCCCAGTCGCGCATCACCTTCTCGATGCCGAGGCCGGGGTTCAGGATCCATTTCCACACCGTGCCCGTGACGATGAAGGACAGCGCCATCGGGTAGAGATAGATCGTGCGGATCGCGCCCTCGACGCGTATCCGCTGGTCCAGCAGGATCGCCAGGAATACGCCCAGCGCCATGCTGATCCCGATGAACAGCCCCGAGAAGACGAACAGGTTCTTCAGCGCCACGTACCAGCGCGGCGTGTCCCACAGCCTTTCGTATTGCAGAAGCCCCGCGAAATCATAGCTGGGCATCATGCGCGAGCCGGTCAGCGAGATGTAACCCGTCCAGGCGATGAACCCGTAGACGAAGAACAGGCTGACCGCGAAAAGCGGTGAAACCACCATCAGCGGCAAGCGCCGCTCGATCGCGCGGGAAATCGCTGTCAGCACGCCACCCCCTGCCGGTGTGACCGGCCGGAACGCGTGCGCGCCCCGGCCGGGGTCTGCCTTACATCGCGCGCTTGACCGCGTCGGCCAGGCGCTGCGCGGCGTCCTCGGAACTCATGTCCGAGTTGAAGAACTCGGTCACCAGGTCCAGGAATTCGCCCCGCACCGACCGCGGAATCGCCATTTCATGCGCCATGGACGGCACCAGCGCGTTGGCCTCGGTCGCCTTCAGCAGATCTTCGTGCGAGCGCTGCGCACAGGCGTCGAACTTGTCGAGGGCCACGTCGGTGCGCGCCGGGATCGACCCCTTGGCCAGGTTGAACGTCTCCTGGAAACCGGGCGACATGATGAGGCTGGCCAACAGCTTCTGCCCGGCGATGTTGTCGTCCCCCGACACCTTGAAGAAGGTAAAGCTGTCCGAGTTCAGAACGAACCCGTTGCCCGGCGTCGGCGCGCACAGGAAATCCTCGCCCGGCACCTTTCCGGCGGCCAGGAATTCACCCTTGGCCCAGTCGCCCATGATCTGGAACGCGGCCTCGCCGTTCATCACCATGGCGGTCGCCAGGTTCCAGTCGCGCCCCGAGAAGTTCGGGTCGACATAGCCGCGCATCCGGCGCAACTGGTCGAAGGCCGCGACCATCGTCGGCGAATTCAGCGCCTCCTGGTCCAGGTCGACCAGCGCCGCGCGAAAGAAATCGGCCCCGCCCACGCCCAGAACCACGTTCTCGAACACGGTGGCGTCCTGCCAGGGCTGGCCGCCATGGGCCAGCGGCGTGATGCCCGCCGCCATCAGCTTGTCGGCGGCGGCGTTGAACTCGTCCCAGGTGGTGGGCATCGCCCCGATCCCGGCCTTGGCCAGAACCTCGGGGTTGGCCCACATCCAGTCGACGCGGTGAATGTTCACCGGGGCGGCGACATACTTGCCGTCATATTTCATGATCTCGGCCAGCACCGGCGGCAGCACGCCGTTCCAGTTCTCGGCCTCGGCCACGTCTTCCACGTCGTTCAGCGCGCCCTGCTCGGCCCATTCCTGGATGCCGGGGCCTTTCAGTTGCACCGCGGTGGGCGGGTTGCCGGCCACCACGCGGGCGCGCAGCGCGGTCATCGCGGCATCCCCGCCGCCGCCCGCGATGGGCGAGTCGATCCATGTGCCGCCCTGGGCCTCGAAACTGTTCTTCAGCTCGCCCACCGCCTTGGCCTCGCCGCCCGAGGTCCACCAGTGCAGGACCTCGGCGGTGGGTTCGGCACCGGCCGGGGCGCCAAAGGCCAGACCGGCCGCCGCGACAAGCGGCACGAACGTCTTGTAACGCAACATGGGAACTCCTCCTCTGCTAGGCGCGGCCCGGCAGGCCGCAAGCGGCGCAATGCCCTCTCTCCCCTTGCGGGAAGTGTCGGGGCGTTCTGTCGCCCGGTCAAGCTAGCACGCGCGGGCGCGCCCGGATTTGACAACCGTCAACCGCCCCGGGCCGGTACGGCGCCCCCGCACAAAGGCTTGGCGGGCTGTGCGGCACCGGCTAACAAGGCAGTCCGCCCAGATCGAGGACCCATCCCGTGACCACCGCCGAAACCCGCATTCACCGCACCATCGCCACCGAGATCGGGGCCGCGCCCGGCCAGGTCGCCGCCGCCGTCGGCCTGCTGGACGAAGGCGCCACGGTGCCCTTCGTCGCCCGCTATCGCAAGGAGGTCACGGGCGGGCTGGACGACACGCAACTGCGGCTTCTGGCGGACCGGCTGGCCTATCTGCGCGAGATGGAGGCCCGGCGCGCCACGATCCTGAACTCGATCAAGGAGCAGGGCAAGCTGACCGACGCGCTGGCCCGCGCCATCGCGGGCGCCGAAACCAAGGCCGCGCTGGAAGACATCTACCTGCCGTTCAAGCCCAAGCGCCGCACCAAGGCGATGATCGCCCGCGAAAACGGGCTGGAACCGCTGCTGCGCGCGATCCTCGACGACCGCGCGGCCGATCCCCAGGCGCTGGCCGCGGGCTATCTGTCCGAGGCGGTGCCCACCGAAAAGGACGCGCTGGCCGGCGCGCGCGATATCCTGGTCGAGGACCTGGCCGAGAACGCCGCCCTGTTGGGCCGGCTGCGCGATTTCATGCGCGCCGAGGCGGTCATCGCCGCCCGCGTGGTGCCCGGCAAGGAAGAGGCCGGCGCCAAGTTCTCGGACTATTTCGACCACCGCGAGAAATGGGCCGACATTCCCGCGCACCGCGCGCTGGCGATCCTGCGCGCCTCCAGGGAAGAGGTGGTGACCATCGAGATCGCCCCCGACGCCGAAACCGGGGTGCCCCGCGCCATCGGTATGATCGCCGCCGAGATCGGCATTTCCGGCGAGGGCCCCGGCGATGCCTGGCTGCGCGAGGCCGCCGGCTGGACCTGGCGCGTCAAGCTCAGCCTGTCGATGTACATGGACCTGCTGGGCGAACTGCGCCGCCGCGCCCACGAAGAGGCGATCCAGGTCTTTGCCCGGAACCTGAAGGATTTGCTGCTGGCCGCGCCCGCCGGGCCGCGGCCCACGCTGGGGCTGGATCCCGGCATCCGCACGGGCGTCAAGGCCGCGGTGGTGGATGCCACCGGCAAGCTGGTCGAAACCGCCACGCTCTACCCCTTTCAGCCGAAAAACGACCTGCGCGGCGCCCAGGCCGCGATCGTCGAGATGATCCGCCGCCACGGCGTCGAGCTGGTCGCCATCGGCAACGGCACCGCCAGCCGCGAAACCGAACGCCTGGTGGCCGACACGCTGGGCCTGTTGCCCGCGGGCTTCGCCCGGCCGACCCGGGTGGTTGTCTCCGAGGCCGGGGCGTCGGTCTATTCGGCCTCGGAACTGGCAGCGCGCGAATTCCCCGATCTCGACGTCAGCCTGCGCGGCGCCGTGTCGATTGCCCGGCGGCTGCAGGACCCGCTGGCCGAACTGGTCAAGATCGAACCGAAATCCATCGGCGTCGGCCAGTACCAGCACGACGTCGACCAGCGCCGCCTGGCCCAGACGCTGGAGGCCGTGGTCGAGGACGCGGTGAACGCCGTGGGCGTCGATCTGAACACCGCCTCGGCACCGCTGCTGGCCCATGTCGCGGGGCTGGGTCCCCGGCTGGCCGAGGCCATCGTGGCGCATCGCGACGCGGCGGGCGCCTTCGCCTCGCGCAAGGCGCTGCTGGATGTGGCGGGCCTTGGCCCCAAGGCGTTCGAACAGGCGGCGGGCTTCCTGCGCATCCGGGACGGGGCCGAGCCGCTGGACGCCTCGTCCGTCCACCCCGAGGCCTATGGCGTGGCGCGCCGGATCGTCGCCGCCTGCGGGCGCGACCTGCGCCAGATCATGGGCAACGGCGCCGCGCTGAAAGGCCTGCGCGCCGAGGATTTCGTCGACGACACCTTTGGCCTGCCCACCGTGCGCGACATCCTGGCCGAACTGGAAAAACCCGGCCGCGACCCGCGCCCCAGCTTCAAGACCGCGGCCTTTGCCGACGGGGTCGAGGACATCAAGGACCTGAAACCCGGCATGCTGCTGGAGGGCACGGTGACCAACGTGGCCGCCTTCGGTGCCTTCGTCGATATCGGCGTGCACCAGGACGGGCTGGTCCATGTCAGCCAGCTGGCCGACCGGTTCGTGAAAGACCCCCACGAGGTGGTCAAGGCGGGCGACGTGGTCAAGGTGCGGGTGGTCGAGGTCGACATCCCCCGCAAGCGCATCGGCCTGTCGATGCGCAAGGACGGCGGCGGCGGCCAGAAGAAACCCGCCACCGGCCCGGCCACGCGCAACGGTCCCGCGCAACGCGGCAAGAAACCCCGCGCCGAGGCCCCCGCCCAGGGCGCGCTGGGGGCGGCCCTGCGGGCGGCCATGACCCGCAAGGAATAGCGCGCCCGGCGCCGGGGGATCGTGGTACAGACACCGCCCAGGCGCCGGCGCCGAATCGACTGGCCCGGCATCGCGCCGCAAATGCCCCGGTCAAACGCCACCGTCGAAAGCGGCGGCGCGGGCGTGCCACACGGGCTTTTGCACGCCCCCCGTTCCCGCCGCAGGCCATGACCCGCGCACAGGCCGCATGCGGCCACGACACGCCCCAAAGGCGCCCGCCATCGGCACGGGCGCTTTCGCAGGGGTCATTCAAGGCGTTGGGAAAATTGGTCGGAGTGAGAGGATTCGAACCTCCGGCCCCTGCCTCCCGAAGACAGTGCTCTACCAGGCTGAGCTACACTCCGACCGTGGCAGGCGGATTACCGTGCGCCGACTGCTTTGGCAAGGGTCAATCCTGCGGTCCGGGGATATCGGGTGCGGCCTCGATCGGCGCGCCCTCGGGGGCCAGTCCGGGGCGGTCCGCGGCATAGAGCGCGGGCTGCGTGGCCGAGACCCGCGGCCGACCCTCGCGCAGGAACACGAACAGCCCGCTGGCCGCGATCACCGCCGACCCCAGAAGCGTCATCGCGTCCGGCACCTCGTCGAACAGGACGACGCCAAGAAGGATCGCCCACAGCATCTGCGAATACTGCATCGGCGCCACGACCACCGCCTCGGCCGCGCGATAGGCCGCGATCATCAACAGCATGCCCCCCAGCGCGCCCAGCGCCACCAGCCCCATGCCGCCCAGGTGTTCCAGCGGCATCGGGCGATAGACGAAGGGCAGCAGACACCCCATCGCCGCGGCATTGGCCAGCATCGGGTACAGCAGCAGAACGGCGCTGCGTTCCTCGTTGCCGATCTTGCGCATGATGACCGCCACCAGCGCGCCCGCCCCGGCGGCCACCAGCGCGGCAAGATGGCCCAGGCCCAGCCCGGCCTCGGCCCCGGGGCGCAGCACGATCAGCACCCCGATCAGCCCCAGAAGCACCGCGCTCCAGCGCCGCGGGCCGACCCGCTCGCCGAGAATCGGCACCGACAGCGCGGTGATGATCAGCGGCGTGGCGAAGATGATCGCATAGGCCTGCGCCAGCGGGATGGTGGAAAAGGCGTAGAACGCGCTCAGCATCGTCGCCATCACCGCCCCCGTGCGCAGCGCGGTCCAGCCGGGGCGGCGCGGGCGCAGGCTGCCGTCGCGCTCGCGGATCAGCATCAGCAGCACCAGCGGAAAGCCCAGCAGAACGCTGAAGAACACGATCTGCACCGCGTCGTAATGGGCGCCCAGCGCCTTGACGACGGCATCGTGGAGCGAGAACACGGCGAAGCCCGCCAGCGCAAGCCCCGCACCCCTGAGATTGGCAGAGATCATGGCACCTGCTCGCGGATGGCGGACGGCTTCAGCCTTTCGGTTTCGCGGCGCGCTGGCAACCCCCGGCGCGCCGCGCCCGGGTCACAGGCTGGCGTCGAGGGCGGCGAGGATCGCGTCGCCCATCTGCGCGGTGCTGGCGGGCGTGGTGCCCTCGGACTGCATCAGGTCGGCGGTGCGCACGCCATCGGCCAGCACCTTTTCCACCGCCTGTTCCAGCCGCGTCGCCTCCTCGCCCTGGTCGAAGGAATAGCGCAGCGCCATGGCGAAGCTCAGGATACAGGCGATCGGGTTGGCCTTGCCCTGCCCCGCGATGTCGGGGGCCGAGCCGTGCACCGGTTCATACAGCGCCTTGGGCCGGCCGTTCGCCATCGGCGCGCCCAGGCTGGCCGAGGGCAGCATCCCCAGCGATCCGGTCAGCATCGCGGCCACGTCCGACAACAGGTCGCCGAACAGGTTGTCGGTCACGATCACGTCGAACTGCTTGGGCCAGCGGCACAGCTGCATGCCGCCCGCATCGGCATACATGTGCGACAGTTCCACGTCCGGGTAATCCGCGTCGTGGACGCGCTGCACCACCTCGCGCCACAGGATGCCCGATTCCATCACGTTGGCCTTCTCCATCGAGCAGACCTTGTTGCCCCGCTTGCGCGCCAGTTCAAAGGCCGACCGCGCCACCCGGTCGATTTCCGATTCGGTATAGCGCTGGGTGTTGATCCCCACCCGCTCGCCGTTCTCTTCGAAAATGCCGCGCGGCTCGCCGAAATAGATACCGCTGGTCAGTTCGCGCACGATCATGATGTCCAGCCCGGCCACCACGTCGCGTTTCAGCGAACTGAAATCGGCCAGCGCGTCGAAACATTGCGCGGGGCGCAGGTTGGCGAACAGGTCCATCTCCTTGCGCAGGCGCAACAGGCCGCGCTCGGGCTTCACGCTGAAATCGAGGTTGTCGTATTTCGGCCCGCCGACCGCACCCAGCAGCACCGCGTCGACCTCTTGCGCCCTGGCCATCGTGGCATCCGCCAGCGGCACGCCGTGGACGTCATAGGCCGCGCCGCCCACCAGGTCCTCGGAAACGTCGAATTTCAGCCCGCGCTTGTCCCCGAACCAGTCGATGATGCGGGAAACCTCGGCCATCACCTCGGGGCCGATGCCGTCGCCGGGCAGGATCAGAAGGGTGTTCGTCATGTCGGGCGGTCCTTGTCCTGAAGGGTCGGCATGGGGCCTAGCCGCTGGCCCCGTCCGGGTCAAGGCAGCCGGAGGTCGACCCACACAAGCCGATGGCGCGAGGCCGCCGCGACGGTGTCGGCCAGCGGCCCCTCGGCGGGCCAAAGGACCCCCGCGCCGGTGACGCGCAGCCCCGCCGAGGGCAGCACGTAATCCACCCGCAGGTTGCCGGGATCGCCCGGTTCGGCGTCGTCCCAGTCGGCGGTATCCAGCCCCGGGTCGCCGCGCTGGGTGGCGTTGGCCCCGCCCTGGGTTTCGGCCGCCACCACGCCGCCCGCCGATCGCGGTGCGGGGTCGGTCAGGCGCGGGTCGGCCAGGAACGCCGCCATCGCCGCGCTGCGCCCATCACCGTCGGCAGGGTCCAGGTTGGCATCGCCCAGCACCACGAACGGGCCGTCGGGGGCCGGCACCCCCGGCAGCGCCCCGTCGAGATACAGCGACCACAACCGCAGCTCGTCCCGGTTCCGCAGCCCGTTGCGATCCTCCGGCCCGTCGAACACCGGCGGCGTCGCGTGAAAGGCCAGCAGCCGGATCACCACCTCGCCCACCTGCACCGGCACCACCCAATGCCCGGTGGTCGACAGCCGCTGCACCGCCTGCGCCTCGGCCGAGGGGAAGGGGCGCCCGTCCACCGCCGGCAGCGTCGCGCCCGGCAGATCGGCCCATAACAGGGCCGAGAAATCGCGCGCCGCGCCCCCCACCACCGGGTAACGCGACAGCACCGCCATGCCGTCCTGCCCGGGGAAATAGCCGAACCCCTGCGCGTCGCGCGGCCCGCCCGTCCGCCCGTCGCCGTCCAGGTCCAGGCCGGTGCGCAGCCCGGTATTCGGCTTCAGCGCGAAAAGATGCGGGTAATCCAGGTCGCGCGCCCGCAACCGGTCGGCCAGCGCCGCCATGGCCAGCCCGCCCATGTCGTAATCCACCCCCTGCAACAGCAGGATATCGGGCCGGGCGGCGGCGATCACCTCGACCACCGCGGCGACCTGCGCATCCTCGCCGCCCGCGATATCGGCCAGCAATAGCCCCGGCCCCTTGCGCGACAGCTCGGCGTTATAGGTGGCCACCCGCAGCTCTGTCGCCGCCGCCGCCCCCGCGGCCAGCGCCAGCAGCAGCGCGATCAGGCCGCCAAAAGACCCGGTTCTTCGTCCGGCTCGGCGCGGCGGCGTTGTTCGCGGATCATCTCGGCGACGCGGCCGATCGCGATGCCGCGCATGAAAAGGCTGGCGGGAAGCAGGGCCCATGCAGAGACCGTCCAGATCAGGGTTTGCGGATGCTCCAGCGAGAACGGATCGAACAGCGTCGTCGACGCCTTGATGATGACAGGTATCAGGAAAGGCAGCACAAAGCCCAGCGCCACGTTGAACCGCGCGTCGCGCGACAGCCGTTCCACCACGTCGCCGCCGGCCGTCGGGTCGAAGGTGGGCAGGTTGACCCAGACGTTGAACGTGCCGTTCCGAAAGGGCCAGTTGTTCACCCGCGTCATCAGCGTGAACACCGCAAGCGCCAGCAGCGAGATCAGATAGGCCATGCCCGCGGCGCTGGACACCAGCTTGATCAGCCAGGGTTCGGCATCGGGCGGCAGCAGCAGCGAGAACAGCCGAACCGGGCTGTAGGGAAAGTCGATCGCCTCCGCGATCACCGCGCCCACGGCCTGGGCGAACTCGGTCAGCGCGGTGGGCCGCAACTCGCCCCGGCAGATCAGTGTCAGAACCAGCACCGTCAGGAACATCGCCGCGAACCGGATCCGGTTGAACGGCGGCGCGTGGCGGAACTCGACAAGGCCCGGATAGGTTGCGGAATATTCGAAGATGGTCAGCCCGGCGGCGAAGATGCACAGCAGCACGACGATCTGGGTCACGTCTCCCGGCACATCGGGCAACAGCAACGATGGCGTCGATATCATCAACACCACTAGACATGCGCGCACCATGGCGCCGGTTACTCGCGCGATCACTGCCCCTGCCCCTCGCATCGTGTGGGCGCGGTAAAGATCCGCGCCTCTTTTACGGTGACTTTCCGCTCATTCCGGCGGCCCGCCATATCTTCGCCCCATTTCTGACCAGATGCGTTTCGTCTGACAAGACATTGTTAACCTTAACGATTCAATTGGGGCATTTTCGTGAAAGAACTGTCGCGACAATGCATCATTCGAGGTACAAAAAAGGGCCGCCCCGAAGGACGGCCCAACATGTTGCGGTTTTTCAGAAACCCGACGCTAAAGCGAGCCCCGCCCGATCAGATCCAGGGACGGGTCTGCGCCATGCGCGACTCGTAATCTGCGATCGCGGGGGCCTTTTCCAGCGTCAGCCCGATATCGTCCAGACCTTCCAGCAGGCAATGCTTGCGGAACGGATCGACGTTAAAGGCGATCTCTTCGCCGTCCGACGTGGTGATGACCTGGTTTTCCAGGTCCACCGTCATCCGCGCGTTCGCGCCCTTCTCGGCATCCTTCATCAGGATGTCGACCTGCTCCTGCGGCAGCACGATCGGCAGGATGCCGTTCTTGAAACAGTTGTTGAAGAAGATGTCGGCAAAGCTGGGCGCGATCACGCAGCGGATGCCGAAATCCTTGATCGCCCAGGGCGCATGTTCGCGCGACGAGCCACAGCCGAAATTGTCGCCCGCCACCAGGATTTCCGCCTCGCGCCAGGCCGGCTGGTTCAGCACGAAATCGGGGTTCTCGTTGCCGTCCTGATCATAGCGCATCTCGTCGAACAGGTTCACGCCCAGCCCCTCGCGCTTGATCGTCTTGAGGAACTGTTTCGGGATGATCATGTCGGTATCGACATTGACCAGCGGCAGCGGCGCGGCGATCCCGGTCAGCTTGGTGAACTTTTCCATCTGGCAACCCTTCGTGCGACAGTCCCTATGTTGATCGCGTTCTGCCCCATCGCCGCGAAAAACACCAGCCCCGGAACGGGTACGGGCGGCCCGTGGGCCGCCCGCCAGGTCCTGGTCCGTCCGCGGCGGGGTCAGCCCGCCTTGCGACGCCGCGCCATCACGCCCAGCCCGCCAAGGCCGGCAATCAGCATCCACGCCGCCGCCGGAAGCGGCACCGGCGCGACCGAATACTTGCCGTAAAGGTTCGCGGTGTTCGGCTGGCCCTCCACCGTGGAGAACGAACTGACGAAACTGCTGCCCCCATCCTGGCTGAAGCCGAGCACGCTGAAGGTGTACACCAGACTGCCCAGCGTGAACGAACCGCCGCCGGAACTGATCGTGGCCGTCACCTCGTCGTTGCAGCAATTGCCGCCGCCGACATTCGGCGTCTCGTTATGCGTGAACGACAGCGTCAGCCCGGCCAGGGGCGAACTGGCCGTGATCGGCGCCACGTCATCCACCTGGAAGGCGAATTCCAGGTCCGCCGAGGTGATCGAGGTTCCGGTGATCGGCTGGTTGTTGTGCGTGAACTGGCCGAAATCGATCAGCGCGCCTTCCGCCCACGGACCGGACGGCGAATTCGCGTTGAAAATATACTGGCTTTGTCCGGTCGCACCCGCCGCCGGGTTGCCCCAGGACAGCGTTGCGGGATCCCCCGAGACATTGTTCAGGTTCGTGGCGCTACCCGGTTGCACATTCGTCCAGGTTCCAACCACGTTGTCCACGTAGAAGCTTGCGGCACTCGCGCCCTGCGCGACAAAGGCGGCTGCCGTGATGGCCGCCGCGGCCGTCGCCGCCTTGAATTTCGACATCATTTTCCGTCCCCTCCTCACAACGGTTGTCTGTGACTCACCAGGGCACTCGTTCAATTCCGGTACAGTACCACGTTTTCGGGAAATCGGATAGGCACGCTTTTCGGTTGCGGAAATCGTAATAAACCAGGGGCCCGACAGATCGCCGCAAGACAGGGCGCGTGCACCTGCGCCCCTTTCCCCAATGAAACCAAACGGTCGGGCCCTTGGGCGGTGCATCAAAAGGCGAATGCCCGGCCGTCATGACGGCCGGGCATCCCTGACAAGTATCTAGCGGTGATGACCCGCGTTGACGGATCAGGCCGTCTTGCGGCGACGCCCCACGACGCCCATACCGCCCAGACCGGCCAGAAGCAGCCAGCCAGCCGCCGGAAGCGGAACCACGTTGCTGCCGCCGGTGGTCGTGCCGCCGGTCGTGATTTCACCCAGCTTGGCCGCCGCGAACTGCGTCAGGAAGGCCGCGGGATCGGCATTCGACCCCGTGAACTGGTTCAGGTCGAACAGCGCCTGGTAGACCGCCGGGTCCGCGTCGAACGGGCGCGACGCCGGCTCGAACGTGCCGAACAGGCCGGTGTTGGTGATGATGTTGTTCAGGTACTGCGCATCGTCCAGCTGCTTGCCGATGGCCGCATAACCCGTCAGGCCGCCATAGCTGTACGAACTCAGGTTGTTGCCGGATTCGTCGGTGATCGTGACGACCGACTTCACCGTGTTGTTGCGCCACCCGGCCGCTTGGAACAGCGCACCGCCCGGCAGAACCGAGCCGATCGCATGCGCCGTGTCCTCGGTGCCACCGAACACGTTGGCCGCCGCGGTGCTGAGCGAGGACTGCAGCGAGGTCAGGTCCGCCGACGTCGAAATCGGGTTCCACAGGCGCAGGCAGGGCTCGTTCGGATCGCTCGAGCAGCCCGCGTTGCCGACGCCCAGCGACGCCTCTTCGTAGGTGACAAGGCCGATGCCGACCGAACTGACATCCGCGCTGCCGGCAAGGCCGTTCACGAAGGTCGAGATATTCGCCGAAAGCGTGCTGAACTCGTTGCTCATCGACCCGCTCTGGTCGATGACGAACATGATGTCCACGTCCACGGGCGCGGCATTTGCCGTAACTGCAGCGCTGGACACCACCAACGCAGCGGCAAACCCCTTGATCTTGTTCATAGTACTTCCCCCAAAAATTAGACCATACACAAATGGCATACATACAGATGGCGATTGGAAATCGAACGCCGTCTGTCGACAGGTTAACAGATCGTTACTGGAATTCAACTATTTCGGCGGCGCATATCCTTTCGGATAGCCCGCCGAAGTCGCGCCAAGAAAGCAGCGGTACCGGGGCCGACACCGTCGCGACGATGTCGGCCCCGGGACCGCAGGCCAATACGTTCAATGAAGGGGGCTGGCGACGCCCCTCAGGTCAGCTCGCGCACATCCGTCAGGTGCCCCGTGACCGCGGCCGCCGCGGCCATCACCGGGCTCATCAGGTGGGTGCGCCCGCCGCGGCCCATGCGGCCCTCGAAGTTGCGATTCGAGGTCGCCGCGCAGCGCTCGCCGGGGGCCAGCTGGTCGGGGTTCATGCCCAAGCACATCGAACAGCCCGCAAGCCGCCATTCGAAACCCGCCTCCTTGAAGATGACGTCCAGCCCCTCTTCCTCGGCCTGCGCCCGCACCAGGCCGGACCCCGGCACCACCATGCCGCGCACGCCCGGCGCCAGTTTCTTGCCCTTCAGGATCGCGGCCGCGGCGCGCAGATCCTCGATCCGGCCATTGGTGCAGGACCCGATGAACACCGCGTCCACCTTGATGTCGGTCAGGGCCATGCCCGGTTCCAGACCCATGTAGTCCAGCGACCGGCGCGCGGCGTCGACCTTGCCGCCGGCGAAATCCTCGGGCGCGGGGACGGTGCCGGTGATCGGCAGCACGTCCTCGGGCGAGGTGCCCCAGGTCACCACGGGCGCGATATCCTCGGCCGCGATCGTCACGACCTTGTCCCAATGGGCATCGTCATCGGAATACAGCGTCTTCCACCACGCCAGCGCCGCTTCCCACTGGGCACCCTTCGGCGCGTGGGGCCGGCCCTTGACGTACTCGAACGTCTTTTCATCCGGCGCGATCAGGCCCGCGCGCGCGCCGCCCTCGATCGCCATGTTGCAGACGGTCATCCGGCCTTCCATGGACAGATCGCGGATCGCCTCGCCGCAATACTCGATCACGTAACCCGTGCCGCCCGCGGTGCCGGTCTTGCCGATCACCGCCAGCGTGATGTCCTTGGCCGTGACGCCGGGGGCCAGCTTGCCGGTGATCTCGACCTTCATGTTCTTCGATTTCTTCTGGATCAGGGTCTGGGTGGCCAGCACATGCTCTACCTCGCTGGTCCCGATCCCGTGCGCCAGTGCGCCGAACGCCCCATGCGTGGCCGTGTGGCTGTCGCCGCAGACCACGGTCATGCCCGGCAGGGTCCAGCCCTGTTCGGGGCCGACGATATGCACGATGCCCTGGCGCACATCCGACACCGGGTAATAGTGAATCCCGAAATCGCGGGCGTTCTTGTCCAGCGCCTGAACCTGGATGCGCGATTCCTCGGTCATGTTCGCCACGTTCTCGCGCCCCTCGGTGGTGGGCACGTTGTGGTCGGGCACGGCGATGGTCTTGTCGGGGGAATGCACCTTGCGCCCCGACATCCGCAGCCCTTCAAAGGCTTGCGGGCTGGTCACCTCGTGCACCAGGTGGCGGTCGATATACAAAAGGCAGGTGCCGTCCTCGGCCTGGTCGACCAGGTGGGCATCCCAGATCTTGTCGTAAAGGGTCTTGCCGGTCATGGAACTCTCCGCGGCTTGTCGTCTGAAAATGGGGAAAACGTCGGGGCGATCCGCCTCATAGGCGGGCCAGCACCGAATGCGCCGCGCCGAAGAACCGCCAGGGCAGGCGCGCACGGTCGTCCATGTCGAAGACGCGTTTCATGGCGGTCACATAACGCCGGACGGGGATTCCATCAAGCCACGCCATGCGCCCGGGGCTTGTATCGTTTCGCATCTGCGCGCAGGCTTCCGCCACGAAGGGAGCGCGATGGAAACCGACCCGACCCCGATCCTCCAGGAGATGCAGGCCCTTGCCGAACAGGCCCGCCTGTTCCTGCTCAGCCTGACCCGGCCGGGCTGGCGGCTGTACCAGATCGGCATCCTTCTGGCACTGGCCGCGATGGTGCAACTGGCCGCGCGGATGCTGCGCCCGCGGCTGCACGACTGGCTGCGGGGCCGCGAGGGCTGGCCGAAATGGCGGCTGCGCGCCTCGCTGATCCTGATGCGCCGGATGCGGCTGATCCTGTTCGTGCTGGCCGCCTGGGCCCTGACCTTCGTGATGCGCGAAATCACCTGGCCCTCGCGCAGCTACCTGATCGGCATCGCCGCGACGCTGGCCACCGCGTGGCTGCTGGTGGGGCTGGCGACCCGGTTCGTCCGCAACCCGCTGTTGCGCCGGCTGGTGTCCTGGGGGCTGTGGGTCTACGTCACCCTCTACATCCTGGGCCTGACCGACCAGGCCGCCTCGATGCTGGACAACCTCGCCGTCACCTTCGGCGAGGTACGCCTGTCCGCCCTGACGCTGCTCAAGGCCGCGGTGGTCACCGGCGTGCTGTTCACCGGCGCGCGGATGATCTCGCGCGGGTCCGCCGCCCGCATCCGCGCCGACGAGGACATCTCGCCCTCGATGCAGGTGCTGATCGTCAAGGTCGTGCAGGTCGCCCTGTACGGCGCGGCGCTGTTCATCGGGCTCAAGGCGGTGGGGGTGGACCTGACCGGCCTCGCATTCCTCTCCGGCGCCATCGGCGTGGGGCTGGGCTTCGGCCTGCAAAAGGTCGTCTCGAACCTCGTGTCGGGCATCATCATCCTGCTGGACAAGTCGATCAAGCCCGGCGACGTCATCAGCCTGGGCGACACCTTCGGCTGGATCAACGCGCTGGGCGCGCGCTACGTCTCGGTCGTCACCCGCGACGGCAAGGAATACCTGATCCCGAACGAGGACCTGATCACCAGCCAGGTGGTCAACTGGTCCCATTCGAACGAGTTCGTCCGGCTGGATATCTATTTCGGCACCTCCTACGGCGACGACCCGCACAAGGTGCGCGAAATCGCGGTAGAGGCGGCGAAAGGCGTCGGCCGGGTGCTGACCTCGCGCCCGCCGGTCTGCCATGTCGTGGGCTTCGGCGACAGTTCGGTGGACTACATCCTGCGGTTCTGGATCACCGACCCGACCGAGGGGCTGACCAATGTGCGCGGCGCGGTCTACCTGGCGCTGTGGGACGCGTTCCGCGACAACGGCATCTCGATCCCCTTCCCCCAGCGCGAGGTCCGCGTGCTGCCCTGCAGCCGGATGCACACCGGCCCCCTGCCCGACTAGGCTTGCACGCAGGTTCCCCCGCCCCCACCTTTCGCGCATCGTTACGGAGACATCGCCATGCGCGCCCTTCTGACCGCCCTTCTCCTCGCCGCCGCGCCCGCCGCGGCGCTGGCCGACACCTACCGCGGCTATTCGCAGGTCCCCTATACCGTCGACCGCGCCGCCGGCGCGATCGAGATCCGCAGCTACCCGCCCCGCACCGTGGCCGAGGTCACCGTCAAGGGCACGCGGAACGTGGCCGCCCAGCGCGGCTTCGGCGAATTGTTCGACTACATCACCGGTGAGAACGCCGCCCGGGGAAAGATCGCGATGACCGTGCCGGTGGACCAGACCGAGACCGACAAGGGCTGGACGATCCGTTTCTTCATGCCCGAGGGCGCCACCCGCGACAGCCTGCCCGCCCCCGACAGCGCCCATGTCGCGCTGCGCCGCCTGCCCGCCGAACGCATGGTGGTGGGCCGGTTCTCGGGCCGCGCCACCGCGGCACGGCTGGCCGAGGCTGAAACGGCCCTCCGCACCTATGCCGCCCAGACCGGCATTGCGATCACCGGCGAACCGCGGCTGATGTTCTACGACGACCCGTTCACCATGCCCTGGAACCGGCGCAACGAAATCGGCTTCGTGCTGGCCCGCTAGGGCCTGCGACATGCGGCGATCATTGAGATTTTACCTTCCCGATGTTACATTGCCGCCATGCCCGGCGCCGTGGCATCGACGGCGCGCAACTTAGGAGGACTATGTCCTGTCTCACCAAGTTGAGGCGGCCAGCGCGACGGCCGCACCGAATCCGGCCATGACAGCCGGCATTCCCGATGTTTCGAACGAGGAACTGCTCGACTTCATCCTCGCCTCCCTCTCCGACGACAAGGCCGAAGACGTGATCACCATCGACCTGCGCGGCAAGTCGAGCATGGCCGATTACATGGTGATCTGCTCGGGCCGATCGACCCGCCAGGTCGCCTCGATCTCGGAAAAGCTCAAGGACCGGCTGAAACAGGATCTCGGCCGCGGCTCCAAGCTGGAAGGCAAGGACCAGGGCGACTGGGTGCTGATCGACGCGGGCGATGTCATCGTCCACGTGTTCCGCCCCGAGGTGCGCGAATTCTACCAGCTCGAAAAGATGTGGCTGCCCGCGGGCGCGGCGTCCTCCCGGGTCTGAATGCGCGTCCATGTCTGCGCCGTGGGCCGGCTGAAACCCGGCCCCGAGCGCGACCTGATCCAGGACTACGCGACCCGGTTCGACCGCACCGGGCGCGCGCTGGGCCTCGGCCCGCTGGCCTTCGCCGAAGTGGACGACCGCAAGAGCGGCGGCCCGGGGGCCGAGGCGCGCCTGCTCGACCGCGCCCTGCCCACCGGCGCCGTGCTCTGCGCGCTCGACGAACGCGGCAAGACCCTCTCCTCGCCCGATTTCGCGGCCCTCCTCGCGCGCTGGCGCGATGCCGGCCGGGCCGAGGCGGCCTTCGTGATCGGCGGCGCCGACGGGCTCGCCCCGGACCTGCGCGCCCGCGCCGATACGCTCTTGTCCTTCGGCCCGATGGTCTGGCCGCACATGCTGGCCCGCGTGATGCTGACCGAACAGCTCTACCGCGCCGCGCAAATCCTCGCCGGCACCCCCTATCACCGCGCCTGATCTTCTTCTGGCCGAAAATATCCCCGCCGGAGGCCGCGCCCCGCCAGGGGCGCCCCTGAAAAGGCTTGGCCCGCAGGGCCGCATCCGGATCGCGCCGGTTGTCCTTCCCCCGGCGTCCGCCTAGAAGGGGCCGAACCCCGAAAGGCACCCCGATGAGCGCACCGAAACCCGTCATCCTCTGCATCCTCGACGGCTGGGGCATCGGCCCGACCCATGCCGACGACGCCCCCGAACTGGCCGCCACCCCGAATTACGACCGGCTGATGGCCAGCTGCCCGCATGCGACCCTGGTCACCTACGGCCCCGATGTCGGCCTGCCGACCGGGCAGATGGGCAATTCCGAGGTCGGGCACACCAATATCGGCGCGGGCCGGGTGGTGGCGATGGATCTCGGCCAGATCGACCTGGCGATCGAGGATGGCAGCTTTTTCCGCAACCCCGCGCTCACGGATTTCATCGCCAGGGTGAAAGACGCCGGCGGCACCGCGCACCTGATGGGCCTTTGCTCCGACGGGGGCGTGCACGGCCACACCCGCCACATCCTCGCCGCCGCGCGCGCGATCACCGAGGCCGGCGTGCCGGTGGCCATCCACGCCATCACCGATGGCCGCGACGTGCCCCCGAAATCCGCGGACCGCTATATCGCCGAGCTGGTCGCCGGCCTGCCCCAAGGCGCCCATGTCGCCAGCGTGATCGGCCGCTACTACGCGATGGACCGCGACAACCGCTGGGCGCGGGTGCAACTGGCCTATCACGCCATGGCCAACGGCCTGGGCGAAGAGGTGGACACCCCCGAACAGGCCGTCACCGCCGCCTATGCGCGCGGCGAAACCGACGAGTTCATCGAACCCTCCGTCATCAATGACCCGCCCGGCATGAAGGATGGCGATGGCCTGTTCTGCCTGAACTTCCGCGCCGACCGCGCGCGCGAGATCCTGCGCGCCTTCGCTCAGCCCGGGTTCGACGATTTCGAAACCGGCAAGCGGCCGAAATTTTCCGCGATCCTCGGCATGGTCGAGTATTCCGCCGACCACAACCAGTGGATGGCGACCGTCTTTCCCAAGCGCAAGCTCGTCAACACCCTTGGCGAATGGGTGGCGAAACAGGGCCTGCGCCAGTTCCGCCTGGCCGAGACCGAGAAATACCCCCATGTCACCTTCTTCCTGAACGGCGGCAAGGAAACCCCCGAACCCGGCGAGGATCGCTGCATGCCCCCCTCGCCCAAGGTCGCCACCTACGACCTGCAACCCGAGATGAGCGCGCCCGCCGTCACCGACGCGCTGGTCCAGGCGATCGGCGCGGGCTATGACCTGATCGTGGTGAACTACGCCAACCCCGACATGGTCGGCCATACCGGCGATCTCCAGGCCGCGATGAAGGCCTGCGAGGCGGTGGATGCCGGGCTGGGCCGTGCGCTAGACGCGCTGGACAAGGCCGGCGGCGCGATGATCGTCACCGCCGACCACGGCAATTGCGAAACCATGGTCGACCCCGAAACCGGCGGCCCGCACACCGCGCACACGCTGAACCCGGTGCCGGTGATCCTGGTGGGCGGGCCCGCGGGCGCCCAGTTGCGCGACGGGCGGCTGGCCGATCTCGCGCCCACGGTGCTGCAGCTGATGGGCCTGCCGAAACCGCCCGAGATGACCGGCGAAAGCCTGATCGAAACGTGAGACCCGCGCGCGCCCTCCTGCTGATCCTTGCGCTGGCGGGCGCGCCGGCCGCCCGGGCCCAGACCGACCCCGCCGAGGCCGCCCGCACCGCTGCCGACGCGCTGCGCGCGGCGGGCCGGTCGCTGGATGCGGCCGAGGGGGCGCGCGACCGGGTGGCGGCGCTGACCGAAACGATCCGCGCCTACGAATCCGGGCTGGCTGCCCTGCGCGAGGGGATGCGCCGCGCGGCGATCCGCGAACAGTCCATCGCCCTCGTGCTCGACGCGCGCCGGGCCGAGATCGCGCAATTGCTGGGCGCGCTGTCGGCCCTGCCGCAATTGCCCGAAACGCTGCTGCTGCACCCGGCCGGGCCGCTGGGCACCGCGCGCGCGGGCATGATGCTGGGCGATGTCACCCCCGCGCTGCAGGCCGAGGCCGACGCGCTGCGCGCCCGGCTGGAAGAGGTCGCGCTGATGCGCGCCCTGCAGGAAAGTGCCGCCGACACCCTGGCCGAGGGGCTGGCCGGGGCCCAGCGCGCGCGCACCGAACTGTCCCAGGCGATGTCCGAACGCCGCGACCTGCCGCGCCGCTTCGCCGCCGATCCCGACAGCCTGCGCGCCCTGGTCGAAAGCAGCGACACGCTGGACGGGTTCGCCGCCGGCCTGGCCGCCACCGCCACGTCCACCGCGCCCGAAGGCACCTTGCCGCAGGATTTCGCCGCGCTTGCGGGCCGCCTGCCGCTGCCGGTGCAGGGCACGGTCCTGCGCGGCTTCGGCGCGGCGGATGCGGCCGGGGTGGCCCGGCCCGGCCTTGTGTTGGCCACCCGCCCGCTGGCGCTGGTCACCACCCCGGTGCCCGCCACGATCCGCTATCGCGGCCCGCTTCTGGACTACGGAAATGTGATCGTCCTGGAACCCGCCGAGGGCTATCTGCTAGTGCTCGCCGGTCTGGCCGAGGTCTATGGTGCCGAGGGCGAGGTCCTGCCGGCGGGCCGCCCGGTGGGCCTGATGGGCGGCGCGGACCCGAAAACCGCGGCGTTTCTCGACGACGCGTCAGATCGTGGTGGCGATTTGAAAACGGAAACGCTTTATATGGAACTGAGACGGGGCGGCAGCCCGGTGGACCCGGAACCGTGGTTCGCGCCGACCGCCCGTGACAAGGATTGAGGACGCCATGAAGAAATTCGCCATGGCCGCGCTGGGCGGCACGATTGCGGGGACGATCTTGGCCACCCAGGTCGCCGGGCCGCTGCTCGCCCAGGAAGCGGGGCGCAAGAGTTCGGTCTACGAACAGCTCGACCTGTTCGGCGACGTGTTCGAACGCATCCGCGCGCAATATGTCGAGGAAGTGGACGAAAGCGAACTGATCGAGGCCGCGATCAACGGCATGCTCACCTCGCTGGACCCGCATTCCAGCTATCTGCCGCCCAAGGATTTCGACGACATGCAGGTGCAGACCCGCGGCGAATTCGGCGGGCTTGGCATCGAGGTCACCCAGGAAGAGGGCTTCGTCAAGGTGGTCTCGCCGATCGACGGCACCCCCGCCGACGAGGCCGGGATCGAGGCGGGCGATTTCATCACCCATGTCGATGGCGAAAGCGTGCTGGGCCTGACGCTGGACCAGGCGGTCGAGATGATGCGCGGCCCCGTGGGCAGCGAGATCGTCATCACCGTCGTCCGCCAGGGCGTGGACGAACCCTTCGACGTGACGATCATCCGCGACACGATCAAGCTGACCGCCGTGCGCTCGCGCATCCAGGGCGACACCGTGGTGCTGCGCGTGACCACCTTCAACGACCAGACCTATACCAACCTCGAGGCCGAGTGGGAAAAGTCGGTCGAGGAACTGGGCGGCATCGAGAACGTGAACGGCGTGGTGCTGGACCTGCGCAACAACCCCGGCGGGCTGCTGCCCCAGGCGATCAAGGTGTCGGATGCGTTCCTGGACGCGGGCGAGATCGTGTCCACCCGCGGCCGCGACCCGCAGGACAGCGACCGCTACAACGCCACCAAGGGCGACCTGACAGGCGGCAAACCACTGGTCGTGCTGATCAACGGCGGCTCGGCCTCGGCCTCTGAAATCGTCGCCGGCGCGCTCAAGGATCACCGCCGCGCCATCGTCGTGGGCACCAGAAGCTTCGGCAAGGGGTCGGTCCAGACCGTGATGCCGCTGAAAGGCGACGGCGCGATGCGGCTGACCACGGCGCGCTATTACACGCCGTCGGGCCGGTCGATCCAGGCCCTCGGCGTGGCGCCCGACATCGTCGTGGAACAGCCCCCCCGCCGCCCCGAGGCCGAAACCGAAGAGGACGAAACGAGCGCGGCCCGCCGGCTCCGGTCCGAGGCCGACCTGCGCGGCGCGCTGGGCAATGACAGCATGACCGAGGACGAGAAGAAGCAGGCCGAGGAAGAGCTGAAAAAGGCCGAAGAGGCCGCCAAGCTGCGCGAAGAGGATTACCAGCTGGCCTATGCCATCGACATCCTCAAGGGCTATGCCGCCCTCGAAACCGAACAGTGACCCCGGATCGGGGCCGGCCCGCCGCCGGCCCCGGGATATGCCCATGCTGAGCGCACAAGAAATCGAGACCCTGCCCTACCGCCCCTGCGTCGGCGTCATGCTGATGAACGACGCCGGCCGCGTCTTCGTCGGCCAGCGCAAGGACTGGCCCGACCCCGCCTGGCAGATGCCCCAGGGCGGGATCGACCCGGGCGAAGACCCCGAACAGGCCGCGCTGCGCGAGCTGTGGGAGGAAACCGGCGTCACCCCCGACCTGGTAAAGGTGGTGGGCCGCACCGCCGACTGGGTCACCTACGACCTGCCACCCGAATTGATGGGCAAGGTCTGGAAGGGCAAGTATCGCGGCCAGAAACAGCTGTGGTTCCTGATGCGGTTCCTCGGCACCGACGACCAGATCGACATCGAAACCGAGCACCCCGAATTCTCGGAATGGGCCTGGCTCGACCCCGGCCACCTGGTGGCCAGCATCGTGCCGTTCAAGCGCGAGGTCTACGAACGCGTGGTGGACGAGTTCGCGGCGCATTTCACCTGACACCCCGGCTTGCCCCGGGCGCGGAAATCGCGCATTGACCCCGCACGCATTTCGGGACGGAACATGGCCGAGAAACTCGACACCCGCGCGGTGGGCCTCGATGTGGGCCTGTCCTTCATCCGCTGGCTGACCGGCACGGAAAACCTGCACTACGGGCTGTGGACCGGGCTGGAGGTGACGGCCGCCAACCTGGGCCCCGCACAGGCCGCCTATACCGACAAGCTGTTTTCCTACCTGCCCGCGGGGCGGCTGCGGATCCTCGATATCGGCGGCGGCGCGGGCGAAACCGCGGCCAAGCTGATCGCGCTGGGCCATGCGGTCGAGATCGTGGTGCCCAGCGCGTTCCTCGCCGCGCGCTGCCGCGAGAACGCGCCCGGCGCCATCGTCCACGAGATGCCGTTCCAGGCCTTCGTGTCCGAGCCGCGCTTCGATCTGTGCCTGTTTTCCGAAAGCTTCCAGTACATCCCGCGCGACCTGGCGCTGGACAAGGCCGCGGCGCTGCTGGTGCCGGGGGGCGAGATCCTGATCGCCGACTGTTTCCGGTCGGACGCCTACCGGCCGGGCCAGGCGATCCGGTCGGCAGGCGGCGGGCACCGGCTGGCGGCGATGCGCGTGTCGCTGGCCGAGCGCGACCTGGAGGTGCTGGCCGAAGAGGACATCACCGCGGCCGTCGCGCCCTCGATCGACCTGGAACAGGCGCTGTTCAACGTGTTCGGCCACGCAATCGAACGGGTCGATTCGGAACTGGCGTCCAAGCGGCCGCGCGGGCGCTGGGTGCTGCACCGCGCGCTGGGCCTGGTGCTGAACGCGCGCCGGCGTGCGCGGCTGTCCGCCCGGCTGATGGGGCGCGAGCGAACGGCCGAGGCGTTCTGCCGGGACAACCGTTACGTGATCTTCCGGCTGCGGCCGCGGGGTTAGACCGGGGGCGTTGGTTGCCGGGTTTCGCCTTGGCTGACGCCAAGGCGACCCGTGGGGGGGGCTCTGCCCCCCGCGACCCCCCGGGATATTTTCGGCCAGAAGAAGAGGGGGCGGCGCGATCGGATCGGCGGGCGGACTCCAAAAAGGAACAAAACGTGAATATAATGCCGACTCACCATGTTCGCCGAACTTTGTGCCTGCTCGAACTTCACCTTCCTGACCGGCGCCTCGCATCCCGAGGAGTACATGCGCCGGGCGGCGCTTTTGGGTATCGAGGCGCTGGCGATTGCCGACGAGAACTCGGTCGCGGGGCTGGTGCGGGCCCATGCGGCGGCGCGCGAGATCGCCCGCGAGGTGCGGCTGCGGCGCGAGGCCGACCCGATCGGCCCGCCGCGGCCCGACCATGTCCCGCCCCCCCCGTCGGCGCCGATCCACACCGTGCCGCGGCTGATCCCGGCGGCGCGGCTGGTGCTGGAGGGCGGGTTCGCGGCGGTCGCCCTGCCCCGCGACCGCGCCGCCTGGGGGCGGCTCTGCCGGATGCTGTCGGCGGGCAAGCTGCGGGCGGGCAAGGGGGCCTGCACCCTGACGCTCGACGATCTGCTGGAATGGGGCGAGGGGCTGGAGATCCTGCTCCACCCGCCACGGGCGCCCGGGGCCCCGGGCGGCGCGGACGGATGGCGGCCACGGGCGGAACGGCTGACGCGCCGCTTCCCCGGGCAGGTATCCTTGCTGATGGCACCGGCCTATGACGGCCAGGATGCGGCGCGGTTCGACCGGCTGACGCGGCTGGCCCGCGGCCTGGGCCTGCCCACCGTCGCCTCGGCCGCGCCGATGATGCACCATGGCCGCCGCCGCCGGCTGGCCGACGTGTTGACCGCGATCCGCACCGGCACCCGGGTCGACGCCTTGGGCCGGGCGGCGCTGGCCAATGCCGAACGGCGCCTGCGCTCCGAGGCCGAGATGCGCCGCCTGTTCCGCGGCCACGAGGAGGCCGTCGAGCGAACCGCCGAGATCGCCGCGCGCTGCACCTTCGGCCTGGACGAGTTGCGCTATGAATACCCCTCGGAACTTCAGGGTGGCGAGACCGCCGCCGACCGGCTGGCCCGGCTGGCCCGCGCGGGTCTGGCCTGGCGCTATCCCCAGGGCGCGCCGGAGCGGGTGCGCGCCCTGCTCGACCACGAGCTCGCCCTGATCGCCAAGCTGCGCTACGAACCCTATTTCCTGACCGTCCACGACATCGTCGCCTTCGCTCGCGACCGCGGCATCCTTTGCCAGGGGCGCGGTTCGGCGGCGAATTCGGTGGTGTGCTATGCCTTGGGCATCACCTCTGTCAGCCCCGAGATCGGCACCATGGTGTTCGAACGCTTCGTGTCCGAGGCCCGCGACGAGCCCCCCGATATCGATGTCGATTTCGAACATGAACGCCGCGAAGAGGTGATCCAGCACATCTATGACCGCTATGGCCGCCACCGGGCGGGGTTGTGCGCCACGGTGATCCATTACCGCGGCAAGCGCGCGGTGCGCGAGGTGGGCCGCGCCATGGGCCTGTCCGAGGACACGCTGGCCGCGCTGTCCAGCCAGATCTGGGGCTGGGGCAACGGCGCCATCGAGGACGCGCGCCTGCGCGAGATCGGGCTCGACCCCGCCGACCCGCGGCTCGCCCGCACGCTGGAGCTGATCGGGGAAATCCAGGGCTTTCCCCGCCACCTGTCCCAGCATGTCGGCGGCTTCGTCATCACCGAGGGCCGGCTGGACGAGCTGGTGCCCGTCGAGAACGCCACGATGGAGGGGCGCACCGTCATCTGCTGGGACAAGGACGACATCGACACGCTGGGCATCCTCAAGGTCGACGTGCTGGCGCTGGGGATGCTGACCTGCCTGCGCAAGGCGTTCGAGCTGATCGAGCGCCATCACGGGCAGCGGCTCGACCTCGCCACGCTGCCGCCCGAGGACCCGGCCACCTACGACATGCTGTGCCGGGCCGACAGCCTGGGCGTGTTCCAGGTGGAAAGCCGGGCGCAGATGAACTTCCTGCCCCGGATGCGCCCGCGCAAGTTCTACGACCTCGTGATCCAGGTCGCGATCATCCGCCCCGGCCCGATCCAGGGCGACATGGTCCACCCCTACCTGCGGCGGCGCAACGGCGAGGAGGAGGTGCGCTTCCCCTCGGACGCGCTGGGGGCCGTGCTGGGCAAGACGCTGGGCGTGCCCTTGTTCCAGGAACAGGCGATGCAGATCGCGATCACCGGGGCGGGCTTCACCCCCGAAGAGGCCGACCGGCTGCGCCGGTCGCTCGCCACCTTCAACAAGCACGGCAACGTCGCCGAGTTCCGCGACAGGTTCCTGGCCGGCATGCGCGCCAACGGCTATGACGGCACCTTCGCCGAACGCTGTTTCAGCCAGATCGAGGGCTTCGGCTCCTACGGCTTTCCCGAAAGCCACGCGGCCAGCTTCGCGCTCCTGGTCTATGCCTCGGCCTGGGTGAAACGCCACCACCCCGCGATCTTCGCCTGCGCGCTCTTGAATTCCCAGCCGATGGGATTCTACGCGCCCGCCCAGATCGTGCGCGACGCGCGTGAACACGGGGTCACGGTGCGCCCCGTCTGCATCAACCACAGCCACTGGGACAACGCGGTGGAACCGGACGGGCGCGGCGGGCTGGCGCTGCGGCTGGGGTTCCGGCAGGTCACGGGGATGCCCGAGGACGAGGCCGCCTGGATCGCCGCGGCGCGCGGCAACGGCTACCGCTCGGTCGAGGATGTCTGGCGCCGCGCCGGGCTGTCTCCCGCGCTGATCCACAGGCTGGCCGAGGCCGACGCCTTCGCAGGGCTGGGACTCACAAGACGCGAGGCGCTGTGGACCGCCCGCGCGCTGACCGCGCCCGCGCCCCTGCCGCTGTTCGCAGCCGACCTGGATGGCGAGGCGATCGTGGAACCCCGGGTCGCGCTGCCCGCCATGGGCGCGGGCGAAGAGGTGGTCGAAGACTACCTCGCACTGCGCCTGACGCTGCGCCGGCACCCCGTGGCCCTGATCCGGCACCGGCTGACCCCCGGCTTCGCGAACGGGCCGCCCCGATCAACCGAGGCGCCGAAGACGACCGCCGCGCACTGAATTTTTTGCCTCCGGCGGGGATATTTTCAGCCAGAAGAAGCAACGAAACATTAACCCTGACGCGCCATCCTGGGCCCACGGTACAGGCGGGGACGCCGATGACCGTGCCAGGAGAAGGCCCCCTGTCCCCCCTTGCCCGCAAGGCCCGGACAGGGGGTCGAACCGTTCCTTCTTCTGGCCCGAAATATCCTCGCCGAAGGCAGCCGACAAAGTCGGCTTCCCTAGCGCAGCCGCTTCAACACTTCCAGGCTGGCATAGCCGTCCGGGATCATCCCCACCGACCGCTGATAGGCGCGCAGGGCCGCTATGGTGTTCGGCCCGATCTTGCCGTCGACACCGTTTGTGTCGAACCCCGCCCGCGTCAGCCGTTCCTGCAATTCCTTGCGCTCGGCCAGAACCAGCGCCCGGTCGCCGCGCGGCCAGTCGGCGCGCATCGGCCCCGCGCCGCGGATCCGGTCCGACAGGTGGCCCACCCCGATCACATAGGCATCGGCCGCGTTGTACCGTTCGATCACCCGGAAGTTGTCGAAGATCATGAAGGCCGCCCCCCGCGCGCCTGCCGGCAGCAGGACCGAGGCACGCCCGTAATCGCGCACCGGCCGGCCGTCCATGTCGCGCACGCCCAGCGCCGCCCAGTCCGACGGCATCCGTTTCACCCCGCGATCGGCCAGCCGGTGGTCGAAACCGCGCGGCAGCCGCACCTCGACGCCCCAGGGCTGCCCCTTGGTCCAGCCGAACCGCGCCAGGTAGGCCGCGGTCGAGGCCAGCGCGTCGGCCGGGTCGTCCGACCAGATGTCGCGCCGCCCGTCGCCGGTGAAATCCACCGCATAGGCCAGGTACGAGGTCGGGATGAACTGGGTATGCCCCATCGCGCCCGCCCAGCTGCCCGTCATGTGCCGCGCGTCGGTATCGCCCGCCTGGATGATCTTCAGCGCCGCGATCAGCTGTTCCTCGAAGAACCGCCCGCGCCGCCCGTCATAGGCCAGCGTGGCCAGCGCCTCGACGATGGGGGTCTTGCCGCGATATTCGCCATAGGCGCTTTCCATGCCCCAGATCGCGACGACCACCTCCTTGTCGACGCCGTAACGCGCCTCGATCCGGTCCAGCAGGCGCGCGTGCCGACGCAGCGCGTCGCGCCCGTTCTGCACCCGCGTGTCGGACGCCGCGCTGTCCAGGTAGTCCCAGATCGGTTTGACGAATTCCGACTGGTTGCGGTCGCGCTGGATCACGTCGGTGTTATAGCGCACGTCGCGGAACGCCGCGTCGAAGGTGCGCCCCGAAATGCCGTTGGCCTGTGCCCGGCCACGGAACCCATCGATCCAGCGCTGGAACCCGCGATTCGCGGTCGAAACCTGCATCCGGGTCAAGGGTTCCTCCGTGGCCGCGGCGGGGCGGGGTTCGGGGCGGGGGCTGGTCGCCACCTCGGCCGCCGGGCGCACCACCGGGCGCGGCGACCGGTCAAGCGCCGTCGCCCCCGCGACAAGCGGCAACACGACAAGTCCGGCCGCGACAGCCCCGGCCATGGTTCTTCTGGAAAACATCTGCTCGCACCTTTCCGGCTTTCCCCAAGTGTAGCCGGAAGGCGCGTTTTCGCAAAGCGGTCTGGCGCAGGCGTGATCGGGCGGCTGCCGGTTTCCGCCTATTTGCGCTTGCGGATCACCTTGCGCCGGGTCTTGGCCGCTTTCGCCTTGGCCCGCGCGGGGGCGCGGCGCGGCGGCTTGCCCCGTTTGCGCGGCCCGGACCGGGGCAACGCCTTGTCGTCGATCGACAACAGTTCCAGCGTCAGCCCGCCGGTGACCGGCACCGCCTCGGACAGGCGCACCGTGACGCGCTGGCCGATGCCGATTTCCAGCCCCGTATCGGCGCCCATCAGGGTCTGCGCCTCGCGGTCGTGGTGGAAATACTCGTTGCCCAGCTCGCGGATCGGGATCAGCCCGTCGGCCCCGGTTTCGTCCAGCTTCACGAACACCCCGAACCGCGCGATCCCCGAGATGCGGCCCGTGAACTCGTTGCCCACCCGTTCCGACAGGTAGGCGGCAAGATAGCGGTCGGTGGTGTCGCGTTCCGCCTCCATCGAGCGGCGCTCGGTCTGGGAAATATGCTCGGCGGTGGCTTCCAGCTCGTCGATTTCCTGGGGCGACAGCCCGTCCTTGCCCCAGCCATGCGCGGTGATCAGCGCGCGGTGCACGATCAGGTCGGCGTAACGCCGGATCGGCGAGGTGAAATGCGCGTAGGACCGCAGCGCCAGCCCGAAATGGCCGAAATGTTCCGGCGTGTAATAGGCCTGGGTCATCGAGCGCAGGGTCGACAGGTTGATCAGCTCGGAAAACTCCGTCCCCATCGCCTGGTCCAGCAGGTCGTTCAGGTGGCGGGTCTGCAAGACCTGCCCCTTGGCCAGCGTGAAGCCCGAGGCCGCGGCCACCTCGCGCAGCGCGTCCAGTTTCTCGGGCGACGGTTCCTCGTGCACGCGAAAGATCAGCGGGCGGCGCAGGCGGGTCAGTTCCTCGGCGGCGGCGACATTGGCCAGCACCATGAATTCCTCGATCAGCCGGTGCGCGTCCAGCCGGTCGCGGAATTTGACCGAGGTCACATGCCCGTCCTCGGACAGTTCGATCCGCCGTTCCGGCAGGTCCAGGTCCAGCGGCTGGCGCGCCGCACGGGCCTTGGTCAACGCGCCATAGGCCGCGTAAAGCGGCGCGATCACGTCCTCCATCAACGCCGCCGTCTTGTCGTTCGGCCGCCCGTCGCGCGCGTCCTGCACCTCCGCATAGGCCAGCGCGCCCGCCGATGCCATCAGCCCGCGGGTGAAGCGGTGGGAAATCTTGTTGCCCTGGGCGTCGATCACCATGCGCACCGCGATGCAGGCCCGCGGCACGCCCTCGTGCAGGGAACACAGATCGCCCGACAGCCGGTCGGGCAGCATCGGCACCACGCGGTCGGGGAAATAGGTGGAATTGCCGCGCTTGCGCGCCTCGCGGTCCAGCGCCGATCCGGGGCGCACGTAATGGGCCACGTCCGCGATGGCGACCCAGAGGATGTGGCCGCCCGCGTTTTTCGGGTCGTCATCGGGCATGGCCAGCACCGCGTCGTCACGGTCGCGCGCGTCGGGCGGGTCGATCGTCACCAGCGGCAGGTCGCGCAGATCCTCGCGGTCGCCCAGGCCCGCGGGTTTCGCGCGGTCGGCCTCGGCCACCGCATCGTCGGGAAACGCGTCGGGAATGCCATGCTGGTGAATCGCGATCAGGCTGACCGCCCTGGGCGCGCCGGGGTCGCCCAGCCGTTCCACCACGCGCGCGCGCGGCAGGCCCATGCGCCCGCGCGGCCCCGCCTGTTCGGCCTGGACCAGTTCGCCGTCCTTCGCGCCGTGGGTGGCGTCGGGGGCGACCATCCATTCCTTGTCCGCGCCCTTGTCGATGGGCACGATCCGCCCGCCCTCGGCCCCCTTGCGGAAGATGCCCAGCACCCGCGCCGGGTTCGCGCCGATCTTGCGGATCAGGCGGGCCTCGTACTGGTGATCCTCGCCGCGCACCTCTTGCAGGCGGGCGAGAATCCGGTCGCCCTCGCCCAGCGCGGGCTCGGCCTTGCGGGCGATGAACAGCACGCGGGGTTCCGCCCCCTCGCCATGCCATTCCAGCGGCTTGGCGAACAGGTCGCCATCGGCATTGGGCGCCAGCACCTGCAACACCGTCACCGGGGGCAGGCGGTCGGGGTCGCGATAGGTCTTGCGCCGCTTTTCCAGGTGGCCCTCGTCCTCCAGCTCCTTGAGCACGCGTTTCAGGTCGATCCGGTCCGCGCCCTTGATGCCGAACGCCTTGGCGATATCGCGCTTGGACGTCTGGCCGGGGTGGTCGGCGATCCAGTCGAGGATCTCGGTTTTCGAGGGGATGCGGGTCATGGGGCGAGAGGTAGCACGCGCAACCCTGCCCGTCAGCCGGAAAGCGCGCGGGAAACGCCGAAGCGCAGGCGAGGGCCGCGCCCGGGCCTCAGCCGAAATAATCCGTCAGGATGCGCGCATAGATCCGCTTCAGCGCCTCGATCTGGGCGACCTCCACCCGCTCGTCGACCTGGTGCATGGTCTTGCCGACCAGGCCGAACTCGACCACCGGGCAGAAATCCTTGACGAAGCGCGCATCCGACGTGCCCCCCGAGGTGGACATCTCGGGCCGCATGCCGGTTTCCGCCTCGACCGCGCCGGCGACCAGGTCGGACAGCGGCCCCGGCGGCGTCACGAAGCTTTCGCCCGAAACCTTGACCTCCATCCCGATGCGGATGCCGGTCTCGTCGGTGACCTTGTCGGCCTCGGCGCGCAGCCAGTCGGCCAGGCTGTCCGAGGAATGCGCCTCGTTGAAGCGGATGTTGACCGTGGCCCGGCACAGCCCCGGGATCACGTTGTTGGCCGGGTTGCCGGTGTCGAAGGTCGTCACCGCCAGCGTCGAGGGGTCGAAATGGCGCGTGCCCTCGTCCAGCGGATAGGCGGCGAGGCGTTCGACAAGGCGGGCCAGCGCCGGAATGGGGTTCTGCGCCCGGTGCGGATAGGCGGAATGGCCCTGCACGCCATGGGCGGTGAAATAGGCCGTCATCGACCCGCGGCGGCCGATCTTCATCATGTCGCCCAGGGTTTCGCGGCTGGTCGGTTCGCCCACCAGGCAGACATCCATATGCTCGCCCTCGGTCGCCATCCAGTCCAGCAGCGCGGCGGTCCCATCGATGGCGTCGCCCTCCTCGTCGCCGGTGATGGTCAGGATCAGCGCACCGTCGGGGGGCGTGTCGGTGACAAGGTCGATGGCGGCGGCGACAAAGGCCGCGACGCCCGATTTCATGTCGGTCGCGCCCCGCCCCCACAGCATGCCCTCGCGCTGGTCGGCGCCGAACGGGTCGTGGGTCCAGGCCGCGGTGTCGCCCGCGGGCACCACGTCGGTATGGCCGTTGAACCCGAAGGTCCGCCGGTGCCCCCGCGCCCCCCAGCGGGCGAACAGGTTGGCCACGCCGCCCCGGTCGACCCGGTGACACTCGAACCCCGCGGCGGCCAGCCGGGTTTCCAACAGGCGCAGCGCGCCACCCTCGCTGGGCGTGACCGAGGGGCAGCGGATCAGCTCGGCGGTCAGGGCGACGGGATCGGTCATCTGGGGCTCCTGTGCGGGACGGGTTCAGCGATAGCCCGCGGGGGGACGGGCCGCAATGGGGCGGCGGAGGGGTTTCGCCCCGGCTGGCGCCGGGGCGACCGGCTGGGGGCTCTGCCCCGTCGCCATTGTCACTCGGAGTTGCCATTGGAGCGCCATTGGTCCGAGCGACAATGGCGACGGCGCTCCAATGACGACCCCCGGAGTATTTGGACCAAGAAAAAGGAAACGGGCTGCACAGATGCCGGTTTTTCCTATCGGAGTCATATGCGATTCATATGGAATTCATATGCGATTCATATCGCGGATTCCGGGCTGTCTCAGCCCTCGGGCGGGGTGTCCTCGTCGCCGAAGAACGGCTCCATCTGCGCCACGATCACCGCGTTCTCGGCCAGCGCGCGGGCCATCAGCGACTCCTCCTCGGGGTCGATCTCGTGGCCCTGCGCACGGCGTTCCTCGACCGTGCCATAGCCCGTGACATCCAGCGGCGCGAGGCCCGCCTGCTTCAGCACGGCCACGGTTTCACGCACCGCCTCGGCCTCGTCCACACCGCTGGCATAGCACATCAGCCCCGCGCCCGTGGCGCCCTCGGGCAGGCCGTCCTCCGCCTTGCGGCCGACCTCGACCAGGAGGGTGTAAACCTCTTGAGATCGCTTGGGTTTTTCAGTCACGCAACAGCTCGTTGATGCCGGTTTTGGAACGCGTTTTCGCGTCCACCCGTTTCACGATCACCGCGCAATAGAGGTTCACGCCGCCCTTGGACGGCATCGAGCCCGAGACCACCACCGAGTAGGGCGGCACCTCGCCATACATGACCTCGCCGGTCTCGCGGTCGACGATCTTGGTGGACTGGCCGATATAGACGCCCATGCCCAGAACCGAGCCTTCGCGGATGATGCAGCCCTCGACCACCTCGGAGCGGGCACCGATGAAGCAGTTGTCCTCGATGATGGTGGGGCCGGCCTGCATGGGTTCCAGCACGCCGCCGATACCCACCCCGCCCGACAGGTGCACGTTCTTGCCGATCTGCGCGCAGGAGCCGACGGTGGCCCAGGTGTCGACCATCGTTCCCTCGTCCACATAGGCGCCGAGATTGACGAAGGAAGGCATCAGCACCACGCCGGGCGCGATATAGGCCGATTTGCGGACGATGCAGTTGGGCACCGCGCGGAACCCGGCGGCCTTCCACTCGTTGTCGCCCCAGCCTTTGAATTTCGAGTCGACCTTGTCCCACCAGTGGCCGCCCTGCGGGCCGCCGTCCTGCTGTTCCATGTCCTTGATCCGAAAGCCCAGCAGGACCGCCTTTTTCGCCCACTGGTTCACGTGCCAGTCGCCGTTGTCCCGCCGTTCGGCCACGCGCAGGCTGCCGCTGTCCAGCGCGGCCAGCGTGGCCTCGATCGCCTCGCGGGTTTCGCCGCCGGTGGAGGGGGTGATCGTGTCGCGCGCCTCCCAGGCGGCTTCGATGGCGGCTTCGAGCTGGGCGTTGGACATGGGCATTCCCCCCGGAAAAGGTGACTGGTCTCGTTGGGCGTCAGGCTATAGACGCAAGAGGTGCCCGGCGCAATCCAAGCCCTGCGAGAGGTCCATGAACGACGAGATCCGACGCCCGTTCCGTGACGCCCAGAAGGATGTCGAAACCGTCCGCGAGGTGCCCGACACCCCGCAGACCCGGGCCCCGGCCTACCGGCTTGCCTTTGCCGACCCGGAATTCCTGTGGCGCGACGAGTTGCGGCCCGTGCGGCTGCAGCTGGAGCTGATGAAGCCGGAACTGCTGATGAAGGAATACGGCATCGAAAGCACCATCGTGCTGTTCGGTTCGGCCCGTATCCCCGAACCCGCGCGCGCGGGCGAGGCGGCGACGAAGACGCTGGCCGATTACACGCGTTATTACGACGAGGCGCGCGAATTCGCCCGCCTGATCACCGAGAAAAGCCAGACCAACGGCAAGCACCACGTGATCGTCACCGGCGGCGGCCCCGGTATCATGGAGGCCGGCAACCGCGGCGCGGCCGATGCAGGCGGCGTGTCCATCGGGCTGAACATCGTGCTGCCGCACGAGCAGGCGCCGAACGAATACGTGACGCCCGATTTGTGCTTCAACTTCCACTATTTCGGCATCCGCAAGATGCACTTCCTGCTGCGGGCGGCGGCCATCGCGATCTTCCCCGGCGGGTTCGGCACCCTGGACGAGATGTTCGAGGCGCTGACCCTGATCCAGACCGAGCGGATGGACCCGGTGCCGTTCCTGTTGTTCGGCCGCGACTTCTGGGAGAGCGTCATCAACTGGGACGCGCTGGCCGATGCGGGCACCATCGCGCGCGAGGACCTGGACCTGTTCACCTATGTCGAAACCGCCGAAGAGGCGATGCGGGTGATCGAGACCTGGCAACCCCGCCAGGCCTAGCGGGGCCGAACTTGGTCGCGACCGCGCCTGGACCTAAGCGGCGATGGCATGCATCGCCGGCAGCACCGGCGTGTCGAACTCCAGCAATTTCAACAGACACCCGGCCTCGGCGTACAACACCTCGAGCCGTTCCGACACCACGTCCGGCGAACCGGGATGCTCCGCCAGAAGGCGGACATTCCCGGCCAGCGCGGCCGAGATCGGTTGCCCTTCGCCCATGCGCACGCCCACGCCCGTCTGCCAGTCGACGGCCCGCAACATGTGCACATGCGCACCCAGCACCAGTTCCAGCGTCCGGCTCGCTTCGCCGGGCGCGCGCAGGGCCGCCGCGTGAGGGGCGAGCGCCCCGAAGGCGAGGTAGCCGGGGCGCAGGATCAATTCCTCGAGCCGCCGCAACTCGTGCCGGCCCTCGGTGCCCAACGCGTCGCCGGTCAGATAGACGGGCTGTCCGCCATAGCCCATGATGATCATCGCCGTCGCCGAACGCCCGGTCAGCGAGCGCCGGCCGAAGGCGACGAACTGTTTCACGATGCCGATGCATTCGCCGGGTTCCGCGTCGCGCGCGCGGGGGAAGAGATCCGCCATCAAACCGGCGGCGCGCCCACTGACCATTCCGCGCGTCCACGCGAACGGGACCGGCGCGATTGCCGCAATATCCTTCATGGTGATTGTCCTGCTCGACTATTTTTATGTGAAGTCAGCGTAGAATCAGTCGAGAGATTCCCGCAAGCGCGCAATTCGAGGTTGTTCTTTTTCTTGGGCAACCTGTTGCAGGCCGATAGTCCGGCGGCCGCGCAAGGGGCCGCTAATGCACGTCGGGCGCGTTCGGGCGGCGGACGATGCGCTCGGGCTGGGGCAGGCCGGCCTCGGCGGCGATCTCGAAGCGGTTCTTGCGGGCGCGTTCGGTGGCTGATTTCAACTGCCCGCAGGCGGCCATGATGTCCTCGCCGCGGGGGGTGCGGATCGGGCTGGCATAGCCGGCCTTGTGCACGATATCGGCAAAGGCCTCGATCCGGTCCCAGTCGGACCGTTCATAGGGCACGCCTGGCCATTCGTTGAACGGGATCAGGTTGATCTTGGCCGGGATGCCGGCGATCAGCTTGACCAGGCGGCGGGCGTCCTCGTCGGAATCGTTCACGCCCTTCAGCATCACGTATTCGAAGGTGATCCGTTCGGAATTCGACAGTTTCGGATAGGCGCGCAGCGCCTCCAGCAGCTGGGCCAGCGGGTATTTCCGGTTGATCGGCACCAGCTGGTTACGCAGTTCGTCGGTGGTGGCGTGCAGGCTGATGGCCAGCATGCAGCCGATTTCGGCGCCGGTGCGCGGAATCTCGGGCACGACCCCCGAGGTGGACAGGGTGATCCGGCGGCGGCTGAGCGAGATGCCCTCGCCATCCATGGTGATCAGCATGGCGTCGCGCACCGCGTCGAAATTGTAGAGCGGTTCGCCCATGCCCATCAGCACGACGTTGGAAATCAGCCGGGTTTCGTCCTTGGGCGCGCGGCCCGGTTCGGGCCATTCGCCCAGATCGTCGCGCGCCAGCATGATCTGGCCGACAATTTCGCCCGCCGTCAGGTTGCGCACCAGCCGCTGGGTGCCGGTGTGGCAAAAGGTGCAGGTCAGCGTGCAGCCCACCTGGGACGAGATGCACAGCGTGCCGCGCCCGTCCTCGGGGATATAGACGACCTCGACCTCGTGACCGCCGGCGATGCGCACCAGGTATTTGCGCGTGCCATCGGCCGACACCGTGCGCGCCACGACCTCGGGCACCTCGATGGTGAAATGTTCCTTCAGGCGCGCGCGGTAATCCTTGGCGAGGTTGGTCATCTGGTCGAAGTCGCGCACGCCCTTCTGGTAGAGCCATTGCCAGACCTGCGTCTCGCGCATCTTGGCCTGTTTCTCGGGCGTGCCCGCCTCGATCAGGGCGGCGCGCAGCTGGGGCCGGGTCAGGCCCACGAGATTCCGGCGCGCAGGCGCAGGGGCCTTGCGCGGGATCGGCATCGCCTCGGGGGTGATCGGCGGGCTCGCGGTCATCTGGCGCGTCTCCATGAATTAAGTGGCACCCGTTACAGGATTCGGGCGCGAAAATAAACATCCCGCAGGCGGCCGGGCCGCATGCGGGATGTGCCGTTGGGCCCTGGGGGCCCGATCAGTTGCCGGCGCAGCGGCGCTCGGCCTCCTCCATCGCGGCGGTGAAGCCCATCAGCGAGAAGGTGTCCTTGGTCTGGGTGCCGCGCGAGGACCGCGCGGTCACCACCGCCTCGGCGCCCCGCTTCATCGCGGCCAGCAGTTGCGCGTCATCGGATTTCGACGCGGGCCAGGCCCATTCGCCATCGGTGAACAGATCGAACTTGTCGTCACCGATTTCGACCGTCACGGTCGACCCGTCCGCGAAGGGATAGCCGCCGGTGAAGGACACCTCGCCTGCCGCACCCGCGCCGGGCCGGAACGTGACGAACAGCAGGATCTCGCCCCGGCGCACCGACACGACGCGCCCGTCGCGGGTGTTCACCGTTTCCTTGGGTGGCGAGACGCCCCAGCATTCGGTCGGGTCGGTCTCGACGAAGACGTTCCAGTCGGTCTTGACCGCGACATTGTTGGTGGATGCCTCCTGCGCCTGGGCGGTCAACGCGCACAGGGCGATCATCCCGCCCGCAAGGGCCGTTCGCATCAGGGAAGTCATCGTCGATAAGCCTCCAGCCGTGCTTGCCTCTCTGCCCGCCGATCGGCCCTTGGCCGGGCCGCTTTTCCGGTGGCGTGGCGGTTTGCAACTCGATATGCGCAACTTAACGTAGGCAGGCGCGAATGTGAAAGCCTTGATGGCACAAAATCGCGCGGGCTTGAAGAGGAGGCGGATCATGGCCGGGGCGGTGCCGATGGTCGAGGTCTGGCGCGGCGGCATGGCCGAGTCGCGCCATCGCGGACATGCGGTGATCTGCGACGCGACCGGCGCGGTGGTTCGGGCCTGGGGCGAACCGGACGCCGTGATCCTGCCGCGGTCCTCGGTCAAGATGATCCAGGCGCTGCCGCTGGTCGAAAGCGGCGCGGCCGATGCGGCCGGTCTGGGCAGCGAGGAATTGGCGCTAGCCTGCGCCTCGCACGAGGGGGCGCCGATGCATGTCGCCCGCGTGGCCGCCTGGCTGGACCGGCTGGGCCTGGCCGAGGCCGATCTGCGCTGTGGCGCGCAGCCGACGCGCGACCGGGCGGAACGCAAGCGGATGCTGATCGCGGGCGAGGTGCCGTGCCAGTTGCACAACAATTGTTCGGGCAAGCATGCGGGGTTCCTGACCCTGTCCCGGCACCTGGGCGGCGGCCCCGATTACAACGACACCGCCCACCCGGTGCAGCGCGCCGTGCGCGCCGCCTTCGAGGACGTGACCGGGATGAACAGCCCGCGTTACGGCGTCGACGGCTGTTCGGCGCCGAACTTCGCCACGACGATGCACGGGCTGGCCCGCGCGATGGCCTTTTTCGCGGTGGCCCGCCCCGATGCGCCCGACGCCCGCCCCCGCGCCGCCGCGCGGCTGGTCGCGGCGATGCTGGCCCATCCCGACCTGGTCGCGGGCGAGGGGCGGGCCTGCACCGAACTGATGCGCGCGATGGACGGCAAGGTCGCGGTCAAGACCGGCGCCGAGGGCGTGTTCGTCGCCATCCTGCCCGCCCGGAGGCTGGGCGTCGCGGTCAAGATCGAGGACGGCGCGACGCGGGCCTCCGAGGCCGCCATCGTGGGCCTCTTGGCGCATCTGGGCGTGCTGGACCGCGACCACCCCGCCGCGCGCAAGCGGCTGGGCGACCCGATCCGCAACTGGCGCGGGATCGAGACGGGGGAAATCCGGCTGGCTGAAGGCTTCGCCTGAAGTCGCACTTGCCATCGGGCGGGCGTCAGTCCCAGACTGGGACACCTTCCGGGCGAGGACCGCGATGACCGACCCCCTTTTGCAGCGCCGCGCCCGGCTGATGGGGCCGAACGTGCCCACCTTCTATGCCGAGCCGGTGCATGTCGTGCGTGGACAGGGCGTCTGGCTGTGGGATGCGGACGGCCGGCGGTACCTGGACTGCTACAACAACGTGCCCCATGTGGGCCATTGCCACCCCAAGGTGGTCGAGGCCATCGCCCGGCAGGCCGCCACGCTGAACACCCATACGCGCTATCTGCACGGGGCCGTTCTGGACTATATCGAACGGCTGACCGCCACGATGGGGCACGGGCTGTCCCAGGCGATCATGGTCTGCACCGGGTCCGAGGCGAACGACGTGGCGCTGCGCATGGCGCAGGCGGCGACCGGGGCGACCGGGCTGATCGCGACCGACAACACCTATCACGGCAACACCTCTGCCGTCAGCCAGCTGTCGACCCGCCGCCCGCCGATCGGCGGCTACCCGTCCCATGTGCGCCTTGTGCCCGCACCCGAAAGCCTGGCGCCGCTGGGCGGCAGCCCCGAGGCGCAGGCCGGGGCCTTCGCCGCCAATGTCGCGCGTGCCATTGCCGAGCTGGACGAGGCCGGGCACGGCTTTGCAGGCTTCATGCTGTGCCCGTTCTTCGCGAACGAGGGCTTTCCGACGCTGGAGCGCGGGTTCCTGGACCCGACCGTGGCGGTGATCCGGCGCGCGGGCGGGCTGATCCTGGCCGACGAGGTGCAGCCGGGGTTCGGGCGGCTGGGCGATGCGTTCTGGGGCTATCAAAGGCTGGGGTTCGTGCCCGACGTGGTGACACTGGGCAAACCCATGGCGAACGGCCATCCGGTGGGTGCGGTGGTGACCCGGCCCGACATCATGGCCGAGTTCCGCACCGCCTTTGGCTATTTCAACACCTTCGGCGGCAACCCGGTGGCCGCCGCCGCGGCGTTGGCCACGCTGGACGTGCTGGAAGAGGAAGGGCTGGTCGGGAACGCATGCGAGGTGGGCGCCTACCTGCTGGACCGGATGCGCGCCCTGGCCCACCCGATGCTGGCCGAGGTGCGCGGCGCCGGGCTGTTCCTGGGGGCCGAGTTCACCCATGATGACGGCACCCCCGCGACCGCCTTTGCCGATCGGCTGGTCGAGGGGTTGCGCCAGCGCGGCATCCTCGCGGGCCGGATCGGGCGGGCGATGAACACGCTGAAGATCCGCCCGCCGATGCCGTTCTCGCGGGAAAACGCCGAT
Source organism: Rhodovulum marinum (assembly GCF_004343075.1). Lineage (GTDB taxonomy): Bacteria > Pseudomonadota > Alphaproteobacteria > Rhodobacterales > Rhodobacteraceae > Rhodovulum > Rhodovulum marinum. The sequence goes on along the minus strand of NZ_SLXP01000015.1, from coordinate 25,139 downwards.
TTCCTTGTCGACGCGCTCGACGAGGTGCTGGCCCAGACGGAGGAACCCGCATGACCGAGGCCGAAGCCCTGACGCTGGCCGGGGAGGCCGTGCGCCACTGGGCGGGCTGCGCCACGCCGCGCCCGATTTCGCATCGCGAGAACGCGGTCTTCGCGGTCACCCTGCCGCGGGCGGGCAAGGGCGTGCTGCGTCTGCACCGCACCGGCTATCAAAGCGAGGAGGCGATCCGGTCCGAGCTGTGGTGGATGGAGGCGCTGGCCGAAGCCGGCCTTTCGGTGCCCCGGCCGCAACGCACCGCCGACGGCGCGCTGTTGGCGCAACTGGCGGACGGGCGGTTCGCCTCGGTGCTGACCTGGGTCGATGGGGCGCCGCTGGGCGTGGGTGGCGAACCGCTGGTGGGCACGCCCGACGACCAGATGCGCCATTATGCCAGCGTCGGCCGGGCCGTGGCGCAACTGCACGTGACCACCGACCGGCTGCACCTGCCGCCGGGGTTCACCCGCCCGCACTGGGATATCGAGGGGCTGTTGGGCGCCGCGCCGTTCTGGGGCCGGTTCTGGGACCACCCCGCGGCCAGCGAGCCCGAGGCCATCCTGATGCAGGAGGCGCGCCGCTTCGCCCGCGAGCGGCTGTCGGATTATGCCGCGCGGGGCGCCGACCAGGGGCTGATCCACGCGGACCTGTTGCGCGAGAACATCCTGCATGACGGCCACCATGCCCACCTGATCGACTTCGACGATTGCGGGTTCGGGTTCCGGCTGTACGACCTGGGCACGGCACTGGCGCAGAACGTCGAGGAACCGGCGCTGGATCTGATCGCGACGGGGTTGATCGAAGGCTATGCCACGCTGCGCCCGCTGACCGACGAAGACCTGGCGATGCTGCCCGTCATGGTGATGCTGCGCACGCTGGCCTCGGTCGGCTGGACCATGCCACGGCTAGCGCCGGACGACCCGCGCATCCGCACCTATCTGAACCGGGCGGTGCGCACGGCACATGCGGTGCTGGAGGGGCAACGCCTGTTCCGCCTGGGCTGAGGCGCGCGCTTGGGCCCCAAGCGGTGCAGCCGCAGGCCCGCGGCGGTGACCCAGGCGCCAGCACCGGCGAACATCGCAACGCGCAAACTTGCGCGCCCCCTCCGCACCGGCCGAAGACCGCATGAAGGCATGGTCAAGCGCCTGATCGGGCTTATGTTCTGCGCGACGCCCCGGAAGCCCCGGGCCGAGACGACCGGAGACAGCCATGCCGAAGACCCTGTTCACCCTGAGGATTCCCGAGCGACGGCGCACCCTGCCCGTCTTTCTTTGCCTGCGCCTGTCGGACGAGTGGGCAGAGCCGCGGCCCTGGACCCACGGCAACCAGACGCTGCCCTATGTCGGATGGCATGTCACACGGCGCGAAAACGGCCGGCTGCTGACGGTGTTGCTGGGCCCACTTGCCCTGCTGGCCGCCGCGCCGCCCGCACCCAAGGAAACCACGGGGCCGGGCACGGTCCAGCGGGGGGTGTAAGGGGCGCGGCGAACGTGCCTTACACCATGACCTCGAGTGCCTGCTGCTCGCCCACGCCGAAGACGCGTTTGTAACGCTCGATCTCGGACGCCGGACCCATCGCCTTGTTGGGGTTGTCCGACAGCTTGACCGTGGGCCGGCCGTTCGCACTTATGGCCTTGCAGACCAGGCTGAAGGGCGCGAGCGCGTCATCCGGCACCAGCCCGCGGAAATCGTTGGTCAGCAGCGTGCCCCAACCGAAACTGACCTTGGCGCGGCCGGCAAAGCGCTGGGCAAGGTCGGTGATGACATCCACGTCCAGCCCGTCGGAAAAGATGATCAGCTTTTTCCGCGGATCCTCGCCGCGCTCTTTCCACCAGGCGATGGCGGTCTCGGCGCCCTCGGCCGGGTCGCCCGAATCGATCCGGATCCCGGTCCAGCCGGCCAGCCAGTCGGGCGCGTTCTTCAGGAACCCCTTGGTGCCGTAGGTATCGGGCAGGATGATCCGCAGGTTGCCCTCGTGTTCCTCGTGCCAGTCGGCCAGCACCTTGTAGGGGGCCTGGCGCAGCTCTTCGTCGGTTTCGGCCAGGGCGGCATAGACCATGGGCAGTTCATGCGCGTTGGTGCCGATCGCTTCGATATCGTGGCGCATCGCGATCAGGCAGTTCGAGGTGCCCACGAATTTCTCGCCCAGACCTTCCATCATCGCCTGCACGCACCAGTCCTGCCACAGGAAGGAATGCCGCCGCCGCGTGCCGAAATCGGCCACCCGCAGGTTTTCCAGCGGGCGCAGGCGCTGGATCTTTTCCCACAGCTTGGTCATGGCGCGGGCGTACAGCACCTGAAGCTCGAACTTGCCCATATGCGCCAGGACCGCGCGCCCGCGCAGTTCCATCAGCACGGCCAGCGCGGGAATCTCCCACATCATCACCTCGGGCCAACGCCCCTCGAAGGTCAGTTCGTACTGGCCGTCACGCTTTTCCAGCGTGTAGGGCGGCAATTGCAGGTTCTCGTACCACTCCATGAAATCGGGGCGGAACATCTGGCGCTTGCCATAGAAGGTGTTGCCCCGCAGCCAGGTGCTTTCGCCGCGGGTCAGGCGCAGCGTGCGGATATGGTCCAGCTGTTCGCGCAGCTCGCCCTCGTCGATCAGGTCGGCCAGGCGAATGTCGGTGGTGCGGTTGATCAGCGAAAAGGTGACTTGGGTGTCGGGCCTGTTGCGGAAAACCGACTGGCACATCAACAGCTTGTAGAAATCGGTGTCGATCAGGGACCGGACGATCGGGTCGATCTTCCATTTGTGGTTGTAGACCCGCGTGGCGATGTCGACCATCGTCAGGGTTCCAGCACGATATTGGCGTTCAGCATCGCCTGGCGGGCATCCTCGAGCGACCCGTTCAGATCGATGCCCCGCGTCGCGCCCTCGACCACGGTGACGGCATAGCCCAGCCGGTTCGCATCCAGGGCCGAGTAAAGCACACAGAAATCGGTCGCGAGGCCCACCAGGGTCAGGTGGTCGATGCCCTTGGCCGACAGGTAATCGTCCAGCCCCGTGGGCGTCTCGTGGTCGTTCTCGAAAAAGGCGGAGTAGCTGTCGATTTCGGGGCGAAACCCCTTTTGCACGACGTGATGCGCCTTGGCGGCATCCAGTTCGGGGTGGAATTCGGCCCCTGCCGTTCCCTGCACGCAATGGACCGGCCACAGGATCTGCGGACCATAGGGCATGTCAATGACCTCGTGGGGTTTCTTGCCCTCGTGGTTGTCGGCGAAGGAGCTGTGGTCGGCCGGGTGCCAGTCCTGGGTGAAGACGCGGGTCTGGAATTCGTCCAGCAGCGCGTTGATCCGGGGAACGATCTCTTCGCCGCCGGGCACGGCAAGGGCGCCGCCGGTGCAGAAATCGTTCTGAACGTCGATCACGATCAGGGCTTCGTTGGCGGGTCGCATGGGCCTTCCTCCGGTCTCTGTCGGTGTTTGGGGTTAAGGGGCCGCCCCGGACAGGTCAATGCCCCGCTCTTGCCGCACCCCGGGCGGCCATCGTATCGGTTTACCCATGTACACGGTGGCTGCGCTCTATCACTTCACCCGGTTCGACGACCCCGCGGCGCTGCGCGCGCCGCTTTTGTCGGCCTGCGAAGGGGCGGGGCTTTGCGGAACGCTTCTCCTCGCACGAGAAGGGATCAACGGAACGATAGCAGGCAAGCGGGACGGCGTCGAATCCGTGCTGGCGCATATCCGCGCGCTGCCCGGATGCGCGGGGCTTGAGTGGAAGGAAAGCACCGCGCGGGACCGCCCCTTCGGCCGGATGAAGGTGCGGCTGAAACGCGAGATCGTCACCATGGGCCAGCCCGATGTCGACCCGCGTGCGGCGGTCGGCCATTACGTCGAGCCCCGTGACTGGAACGCCCTGATCGCCGCGCCCGACGTCGCGGTGATCGACACACGCAACGCCTACGAGGTGGCGATCGGCAGCTTCGAAGGGGCGATCGATCCCGGCACGGACAGCTTCCGCGACTTTCCCGCCTGGTGGGAGGCCAACCGGCACCGCTTTCACAACAAGCGGATCGCGATGTTCTGCACCGGCGGCATCCGCTGCGAGAAATCCACGAACTACCTGCTGGGCCAGGGAGTCGAAGAGGTGTTTCACCTGAAGGGCGGTATCCTCAGCTACCTGGAACAGGTGCCCGAGCCCGACAGCCTGTGGCGAGGCGCATGTTTCGTCTTCGACGGGCGGGTGTCGGTGGAACACGGGCTGCGCGAGGGGCCGCACGTGTTGTGCCATGCCTGCCGGCGGCCACTGGCGCCCGCGGACCTGGAACGGCCGGACTACGAGGAAGGCGCGCGCTGTCACCACTGCGCGGACGAGTATTCCGAGGCGCAGCGCGCCCGGTTCCGCGAACGCCACCGGCAGGTGCGGCTGGCCGAGGCGCGCGGCACCGCGCATCTGGGCCGGGCTGGACGGCACACGCAACAAGGCTAGACTTAGACAACCTACAGGTTGCAGAGGCCCAGCCCATGCTGCATGTCGTCACGCCATCGACGGTGTCCAACCGTTCGACCATGAAAATCCGCAAGGTCCCGCGCAAGCTGATCGGCCACGGGTTCGGGATATTGCCTCGGGGGTCGCTGGGCAGTTCGCTTTACTGGCGGATGATCATGGAGGTATCGTTCCTGCGCTACCTTCTGGCGCTAAGCCCGTTCCCGGTGCTGATCCTGATGTTTCCGGACCTTGCCCTGCCGATCGGACAAGCGCCGGCATTGATGTTTCTGATGGTCTACCTGGTGGAATCGCGGGTGCTGTCGGTCGACAACCCCGAGCGGCGCCGCCGCCTGATGCCCGAGGAAGAGGCCGAGCGGGGCGCCGATATCGCGACGGTGCGGGGGCGGGAGATCCTGACGCGGATCGCCGCCAAGCGCGGGTTGAAGGCCGGCGAGTTGCACATGGTGATCGAGCAATCGGCGCTGGCGCGCATCCCGCCGATGACCTTCGTCTCGGTCCAGACCGACACGCCCGAACCGCAGGTGCTGGATCTCGACGAGGAGGAACGGCAGATGATCCAGGACGGGTTGTTCGATGCCGAATTCACCGAGGAGCGGATGCATGTCACCAGCCTTGCGCTGGGCCGGTTCATGCATGACGTGACGCTGGAAACCAGAAGCGTGTCGGCCCATGCACGGCTGGAGGCGCTGGCGACGGCGTGAGCGGCTTTTCGTGGATCGGCGCACGCTGCGCGCCGGCCTCTGGCGGGGGGCGCTGCCCCCCGCACCCCCCGGGATATTTGGAGCCAGAAGAAGAACTCGGGCAGTCGACAGGGCGCGAGGGCCCGGATTGCAGTGCCTAACGCGCGAGGCTGAGAACGCGACCGAAGGGGGCGCCCGCGGATGGCGGCTCTCCGGGTACGGCCCAGATCACCGGCAGGCCCTTTGGCGGCATCGGGCCAAAGGGGCCTTCGAGATCGGTGAGGATCACCACGGCGGATGGATCGAGCGCCAGCGCCTCGTCCATCACCTGGATGAACGATGTGCCGCCGTCGCGGCTGAACAGGATGTCGGTGATACGTTTTTCCCAGGCCGCGCCGCCCATGACGGCGCGCCCGCGCACCTGCTGATCGAAGACGAGAACATGCGTTTCGGCCCCGGTGCGCTTGGCGATGGCGGCCAGTTCGGCGGCAAATTTCGCCAGCAGGGTGCCGTCGACAGACCCCGAGCTGTCGACACCGACGACAATGCGCGGGATGTCCTGGTCGCGCAGCATGCCGGGTTCGAAGGCGGGGTCGGGGGCGCCCCGTTGTCGCGCATCTGCATCGCGGGCCAGCCAGCGGCGGGCGGGGCGGGTGCCTTGCGGGCGCGGGTTCTGCATCACCGCGCGGCTGACCAGTCCGCGCAACACGACTTCCCACGGGGTGTGCACCTCGGGCAGGTCGGCCAGGCGATGGCCCAGCATGCCGATGCCGTGCCCGGCCAGGCGCCCGGCCTCCATCGCGCGGGCGACGCGCTGGCGCCATTCTGCATCTTCCTCGCGGCCCGCGCCGTCATCCCTGTCGTCACGCCCGGTTTCGATGTCGGGGGCAAAGGCCTGCTGTTCGGCATAGGCGCGGGCGGCCTCGGCCAGTGCGCCGCCGGGGCGGGGCCGGTCGCCGCCCTGGCTGCCCTGCCCTTCGCCGTCGCCCTTGCCGCCGCCGCCCGCCGCCCCCTTGTCGCCGGGGCGCGTGCTGCGCGGGGACGCGCCGTCCTGCATCAGGGCGACATACAGCCGTTCGGCATCGTATTTCGTCACCGCCTCTTCGCCGCGGATATCCTCGCGCAGCGTGGCCTTGAGAAGGCCGGTCAGCCGCACCGCGGGCCGGGGCAGGATGAAGCCCGTCAGCATCAGCGTTTCGTTCACGATGGCGTCGGTGGCGAGGTTGAACAGGGCTTCGTCATAGCGGTCGCCGAAGCGGACATGCATCGCGTGCGACCGTGGCGCATGGCGGAAGGCGATGTGCAGGATGTGGTGCGCGGCAAGGCCGATCTGCTCGGGCAGGCTGAGGGGCTCGAAGGCGGGGCCGTAATGGATCGCGCGGCCATCGGTCCAGGCCGGGCCTTCGCGCCCGTCGCTGTCGACATGGGTGCACCACAATGCCAGCGCGGCAAAGGCCGGGTCCTGTTCGGCCAGCTTGGTCAGCGCGCGCCGCGCCCGGGTCGAATGGCGCTGCAGGATCACGCGAGCCCGGCCTCCTTCCGCTCCGCGGCGTAGGTGCGATAGGCATCATGGCCGAGGAAGCGTTCTCCCAGGCCAAGATCGAGGCCCTTTCGAATCAGCCCCTCGAATCCGTAGGTGGTGAGTTCACCCAGCGGCATGCGCTTGAATTCCTCTTCCTCGCGCAGGCGGGAGAGCTGGCGGATATCAGCCATGATGTCGATCACGCCGTTCACGTTGCGCGAATCCAGAATGCCGATCAGCCCGTAGATCAGCGCGTTCAACCCGTGCATCGAGGCAGGATAGAGACTGATCCTGGCCTTGCGGTCGGCCTCCAGCATGTCCTGCACCTGCACCGTGGCCGAGATGTCGTCGGCGATCATCGCGAACTCGGCGGCGACCGCCTCGCCCACGGTGCCCGCGACAAGGACGTTGCGCATGCGCCGGTCGGGCACGGCGGTCAGGATCTGGCTGACGCGTTCCCAACTGCGGGGCGTGGTGGCGATCAGCTGGCCCTCGGCCACGGTGCGTTCGGTGGTGTCCAGCAGGTCGGGCCGGGTCTTGATAAAGGCGACGACGGTGGGGTGCAGGCCGCGCGGCACCGCGTAATTGTCCAGCCAGTCGGCGGCGGCGGCCTGCACGTGCAGATGGATCAGCCGGTCGGAAAGCGCGGTGTTCATCTGGTAGGCGATGGCGCCGTCCTCGACGGTGTTTCCGGCGGCCACGATGAACACGTTGTCGGGCAGGCAGTGGCGGCCGACCCGGCGTTCCTGCAAGAGACCGTAGACCGTGGGCTGCAGCATCGGCGAGGCGGCGGTCAGCTCGTCGAGGAACAGGATCGACGGATGATCCACGTCGTCGGGCAGATCCTCGGGGCGATACCACTTGGTCTTTTGCGTCTCGTGGTCGTAATAGGGCAACCCACGCAGGTCCTGCGGCTCGATCGTGGTCAGGCGCAAATCGAACAGCCGGGCGCCGATCTCGCCGGCCAGTTGCTCGACCACCTGCGTCTTTCCCACCCCGGGCCGCCCGTGCATCATGTAGGAGGCCAGCATATGCCCCGCCCGCTGCGCCTGCCAGCCGGCGCGGAGGACGTCCAGCGCCTCGCCGGCCGACACGATCATCGCGTTCACACTCATGACCTGACCCGTTTTCCTGCCTTTTCGTCCCTGCCTACCTAGTGCTTTGCGCGCCGGGATCACGCCCCACGCGTTGCACGTTCGGGTTTTGTGCCTATGTCACAGCGAAACCGGCTGCGGCGGGATAGGGTCGCGGCTTCACACCCCCCAAAGGATTCCGCCATGGCCGACCCGAAACCCGATTCCCGTGCCCTTGCCGTTCCCAGTGGCCGGCTGAACCGGTTGGCGCGCTTTGGCGCGCTGACCTCGAACATCGCGGGCAACATGGCGCTGCACGGGGCGCGGCAGGTGGCGCAGGGCAAACGGCCCAAGGCGTCGGACCTGCTGCTGACGCCAGCCAACGCGCGCAAGGTGGCCGACCAGTTGGCCCATATGCGAGGCGCCGCGATGAAGGTGGGGCAGCTGATCTCGATGGATGCGGGCGACATGCTGCCGCCCGAACTGGCCGATATCATGGCCCGGCTGCGGGCGGATGCCCATTACATGCCGGGCGGGCAGTTGAAAAAGGTGCTGAACGATGCCTGGGGCGAGGGCTGGCTGAAACGGTTCGACAAGTTCCAGGTGCGACCCATCGCGGCGGCCTCGATCGGACAGGTGCACCGGGCACATACGAAGGATGGGCGCGACCTGGCGATCAAGGTGCAGTACCCTGGCGTGCGCCGGTCGATCGACAGCGATGTGAACAACGTGGCCGCACTTATGCGGTTCTCGGGCGTGATGCCCAAGGAGCTGGACATCGCGCCGATGCTGGACGAGGCCAAGCGCCAGCTGCACGAAGAGGCCGATTACGAACGCGAGGGCCGCTATATGCGCCGGTTCGGCGAGTTGCTGGCCGACGCACCCGATTTCGTCGTGCCGAAACTGCAAGAAGACCTGACCACGCGCGACGTCCTTGCGATGGATTTCGTCGAGGGCGCTGCGATCGAGTCGCTGACGGACGCCCCGCAAGAGGAGCGCGACCGGGTGATGGCGCTGTTGATCGGCCTGCTGTTCCGCGAACTGTTCGAGTTCCGCCTGATGCAGACCGACCCGAATTTTGCCAATTACCGCTATCAGCCCGAAACCGGGCGCGTGATCCTGCTGGATTTCGGCGCCTCACGCGATTTCTCGCCCGAGATGGCCGACCAGTTCCGGGCGCTGATGCGGGCGGGGCTGTCGGGCGACCGCGACGCGGTGCGCCGCGCGATCCTGGATATCGGGTTCTTCGCCGAGGATACGGCAGCGCATCACCAGGACACGATGCTGAACATGTTCGAGATGTCCATGGAACCGCTGCGCCAGCCCGGCGCGTTCGATTTCGCGCAGAACGACCTGGCGATGCGGATGCGCGATGCTGGCATGGAACTGGGTGCGGACCGCGATTTCTGGCACATCCCGCCGATGGACACGCTGTTCATGCAGCGCAAGTTCGGCGGCATCTACCTGCTGGCCAGCCGGCTGAAGGCGCGGGTGGACCTGCGCGCGATCATCGAACCGTATCTCTGAAACGGCGCAAGGCCCCGTCCGCGGACGGGGCCTTGTCGTTTTCGGCCCGGCCGGTCAGGCGCTGGCGGCGCCGAACCGTGCCGCCGCGATGCCCAGCGCCTCGAGCCCGGTATTGGCGATGTCCCGCGCGGTCAGACCCGCCTCGGCATACATCGCCTCGGGGCTGGCCTGTTCGATGAAGGTATCAGGCAGGGTCATCGTGCGGATCGACAGCCCGCGATCCAGCCGCCCGGTCCGCGCCAGCCAGTGCAACACCAGCGCGCCGAAACCGCCCTCGGCGCCGTGTTCCACGGTCACCAACGCCTCGTGCTCTTTCACGAGACGCGCCACCAGGTCGGTGTCGAAGGGCTTGGCGAACCGGGCATCGGCCACGGTGACCGACACGCCGCGCGCCTCCAGCTCTTCGGCGGCCCTCAGACAATCGACCAGCGGTGCACCCAGGGACAGAAGCGCCAGCTTGGTGCCCTCCTTGACGATGCGGCCTTTGCCGATTTCGAGGATTTGGCCGCGTTCGGGCATTTCGACGCCGACGCCCTCGCCCCGCGGATAACGGAAGGCGATGGGACCCTCGTCATAAGCGGCCGCGGTAGCAACCATATGCACCAGTTCGGCCTCGTCACCCGCGGCCATCACGGTCATCCCCGGCAGGTTCGACAGGAAGGCCACGTCGAAGGCGCCAGCATGGGTCGAGCCGTCCGCGCCCACGAGACCCGCCCGGTCGATGCAGAACCGCACCGGTAGGTTTTGCAGCACCACGTCATGCACGATCTGGTCATAGCCGCGCTGCAGGAAGGTCGAGTAGATCGCACAGAACGGGCGCAGCCCCGCCGCGGCCATGCCACCGGCGAAGGTCACCGCGTGCTGTTCGGCAATGCCCACGTCAAAGACGCGCTGCGGGAACCGGTCCTGCATGATGTTCAGCCCGGTGCCCGAGGGCATCGCGGCGGTGATCGCCACCACGCGCGGGTCGCGCGCGGCCTCGGCCGTCAGAGTCTTGCCGAAGACCGAGGTGTAGCTGGGCGCGTTGGGCTGGCTTTTCGCCTGCGCGCCGGACGCCACGTCGAATTTCGACACGCCGTGGCCCCGGTCGGCCGAGGTTTCGGCCGGCTTGTAGCCCTTGCCCTTGACCGTGCAGACATGGATCAGCGTCGGCCCCGAGGCCCGCGCGCGCGCCGCGCGCAGCACGGTCAACAGTTGGTCCATGTCATGGCCGTCGATCGGGCCGATATAATCGAATCCCAGTTCCTCGAACAGCGTGCCGCCGCCGGGGAAACCGGTGACCAGCTGACGGGCGCGGCGCGCGCCCTCGCGGATCGGTCCGGGCAGGACGGCCTCGAAATCCTCGGCCATGTCCTTGAGCTTGCCCAGCGGCGTATCGCCGTAAAGGCCCGAGAGATATTTCGACATCGCGCCCACGGGCGGTGCGATCGACATCTCGTTGTCGTTCAGGATGACGAACATCCGCCGCTTTTCATGGCCGGCATTGTTCAGCGCCTCGTAGGCCATGCCCGCCGAGATCGAGCCATCACCGATCACCGCGATGGCATCGCCCGTGGGCTGGCCCATGTCGCGCCCGACGGTAAAGCCCAGCGCCGCCGAGATCGAGGTGGACGAGTGGCCCGCCCCGAAGGCGTCATATTCGCTTTCGGACCGCTTGCAGAACCCGGCCAGCCCGCCACCCTGGCGCAGCGTGTGCATGCGGTCGCGGCGGCCGGTCAGGATCTTGTGGGGATAGCACTGGTGGCTGACATCCCAGACCAGCTTGTCGAAGGGGGTGTTGAAGACCGCGTGCAGCGCGACCGTCAGTTCCACCACGCCCAGCGACGAACCCAGGTGCCCGCCGGTCTGCGCCACGACCGAGATCACCTCTTGGCGCACATCGCGCGCAAGCTGGGTCAGCTCGGACTTGGTCATGCCCTTCAGGTCGGCCGGGCCGGCGACGCGGTCCAGCATAGGTGTCGGGGCCTTGTTCATTGGTCTTCTCCCGCGCGTTTCTCATTAAAAAAGCGCCGTGTGGACACGTCTCCACACGGCGCCAGTGTCCTGTGTCTGACAGGAAGGGAACCGGGGTGTGGAGGCCCCGAATACCGGGCCCCGCAAGGGACCCGATCCCGTTCGGGCGGCCGGCGCGCCTGGCGCCGCCCGCCCGTAAGTCCGTTTACTCGACCGGGGCGGCCAGTTCCGGCCACTCGGCGACCATGTCGCGCCCGTTCAGCGGGCTGACGACGCCCATGTGGCAGGTCATGCAGTTCACCTTGCCCGACTCGCGGCCCAGGACCTCGGAGCGGGGCTCGTAGAAGGTCTGGTTGATGTCGATGGTCATCTGCTGCGCGAGCGTGGTGATCGACCACTGCGGCGTCACCTGGGTCGGATCGTAGAACGCCCGGGTGTTGTGGCAGTAGACGCAGTTCACGTTGAGCGCGTTCGACTGATGGTTCATCAGGCTGAAGGTGCGCTCGGCGTCCTGCCAGGTCGGATCGCCAGGCTGCTGGGCGACGCGGCTTTCAAGGTCGTGGACCTTGATCGAGTTGCCGTCCAGCAGGAACTTTTCGACCGCGTCCACCGGCAGCGAGGTGAAGTTGCTCTGGGTGTAGGTGTTGCCCACCATCACCCGGTTCTGCACCGCCGCCCAGCCGGCCGCGGCCGAGTTGACCGCGCCCGCCTTGAACCATGCGCCCGGAGGCGTGGGTTCGCCACGGTGGCAGGTATAGCAGTTCACCCCACGGCCATCGGAGGCCAGGTTGTGGGTATCCCAGGAGTCGTTGAGATACTGGGTGGCCTCGACGCAGTTCTTGGTGATCGCCAGCGTGGTCTCGTCGACCTCGCCATCGTCATAAAGAACCACCTTGGTGCCAACCCAGGCGCTCATCGCTTCCTGGAGCCGGTCGAAATTGGCCTGGTCCATGTCGCCGAACGCCACGACACTGTCCCCGTAGGCCTCGGCCGCGGTCGGGGTGCCTTCCGGCGCCTCGACCCGCGGGAAGGCCACGTAGCTTTCCTCGTAGGGATCGTACTGGGGGTTGTCGCGCACGAACTTCGTCACGTCCATGCCGATGCCACGCGGGCCGGTCTGCTGGTCCGTGGTCCGGTTCGGGTTGTCGTAGACCACGATGATCGTCGCGATCGCCACGGCCGAGGCCACCGTCCCGGCGAGGATCCCGGGCCCCTTGAGGTCCGTGGGGTTGTCATCGCTCCACTTGTAGAACCATTTCGGGAACTTCAGCATGCTCAGCCTCCTTGACCGGTATAGGCTTCATAGCCGTACGGTTCCATGTAGGTCGGAGCGAAGTTGTGCTCCTGGGCCCAGATGAACCAGTTGTCGACGACCGTGCCGGTGAGCAGGATGCCGATCCCGCCGGTCAGCGGGGTCAGAACCGCGAACCACCAGGCCCAGCGGTGGATGCCTTCCATCGTGGCGTTGAAGCCCATGGTCCAGCGCCAGAACAGCGCCGCACGCTCGGCCGCGGTACCGCGGTCGTAGATCTGCTCCAGCTCGCGGTCGCCGCCGAAGCGGGTGACGGCGAGAATGGTGCCGCCATGCATCGCGAAGAGCAGGGCAGAGCCATAGAGGAACGCGATCGAAAGCGCGTGGAAGGGGTTGTAGTAGAGGTTGCCGTACCGGATCGAGAAGGCCGTCGTCCAGTCAAGGTGCGGGAAGATACCGTAAGGCACCATTTCCGACCAGGACCCCATCAGGAGCGGGCGGAAGAAGCCCAGCACCATGAAGAGCCAGATCGCGGCAAGGAACGCCCAGGCGATGTGCTTGCCCATCTTGTGTTCGACGGCAAGCGAGTAGGTCCGCCACCACCAGGCCCAGACCGAGATCAGCAGGAAGAAGCTGGCGATCATGTACCAGCCGCCATCCTGAAGCGGCGGAATGCGCAGCCCGTATTCGGGGCTGGGCGGTTCAAGCGCCAGCCAGAAGCCCTGGCGCAGGAACTGGACGATCGACCAGTCCACCTGGGCCAGCATGTTGAGGCCGATGATGAGGAAGGCCCAGGCCCCGGCGAAGATCGAGATCACGCCCGCATAACCGAGATAGATGGGACCAAGCTGGGCGTTGCCGAACCAGCCGAGGATCGGGAAGTTGCCGATGCCGCCGACCCGCTCCTCCATCATGTTGTTGGCGTTGTCCATGCCCCAGTCGCCAGGTCCCTTGACCTGCACCTGGGTGAAGATGTTCTGATACTCAGCCATTATTGGAAAACTCCCCCTTCGAGGGCCGGGGTCGCTTCCGGCCAGATGGGCAGGTTGCTCCACCACGTCCACCATTCGGGCCAGCCTTCAGTCCAGAGCGGGCCAGAGATGATGATGCAGACAGCAGAGAAGAAGACCGCGTTGATGGCCAGCAGCCAGCCGATGCGGTGAATGCCCAGCGTGCCGATCGAGTAGCCGATGAAGTCACGGAAGAAGGTGTCTTCGTGGTCCGGCGTCTTGGCCTCTTCGCCCTTTTCGGGGTTACAGGCCGACAGGATCAGGCCACCATGCAGCGCCAGTGCCAGACAGGTGCCGAAGAACAGCGACACGGCAAGCATGTGGGCAGGGTTGTAGTGGAAGTGCAGATAGGCGTAGCCGGTGTTCGACACCCAGTCCAGGTGACTGAAGATGCCATAGGGGAAACCGTAGCCCCAGGCGCCCAGCAGAAGCGGGCGGAACACCACCAGCGTCACATAGGCCAGGATCGCGAACGCGAACGCGATCGGGACGTGATAGCCCATGCCGAGCTTGCGGGAGATTTCCACCTCTCGGAGCGCCCAGCTCACGAAGGCGCCAATGGCGCACAGCGTGATGAATTGCCAAAGCCCGCCCTCTGCGAGGGGCGCGATGCTAAGGCCGTAACTGATGTCGGGCGGCGCGATATGGATGGTCCACGGGTTGAACGTGCCCTGCAGGGCCGCCCCCCAGAAGATCATCGCCGTTCCCAGGGCGGCGAAGAAGACTGTCGTCACTCCGAAGAAGCCTACGTAGAAAGGCCCCACCCAAAAGTCGAACAGATCGCCACCGATGAGCGTCCCTCCACGGACGCGATACTTTCTCTCAAAACTGAGCAGTGCCATCGTCTGTCTCCGCAAATGGCGGCCGTGTCCGTCCGGGCCTCAGCCGTCCTTTTTTCTTCGTGGTCGCCGCGGGCGGGAGATCGGGGCTCCCGCCCGCAGCTGATGGTGTCACTTCCGACTGCTCACATCCGGAAGGCACGGTCGCTTACGCGCCAGCGGCCTTCTCGGCGGCGATCGTCAGCCAGTTGAAGTAGTCCGTGCTGAGCAGGACGAGGTGAATCATCACAGCCAGCAGGAACAGGAAGACGCCCTGCGCAACGAGCACGCGACGGGGGTCGAAGATCATCCAGATCTTGTAGAATTTTGCCATTTCTCAGGTCCTCCTCAGAGCCACGGGCGCCAGATGTACACTGCCAGGTGAGCCAGGACAGCAACGGCCGAGAACAGCCAAAGTCCGCTCATGTAGACAGCGTGGATTTCTTGCGCCTGCTCGTCGGTGAGGCCCGTGAACGACACGTCAGATTCAGCCATAAACTTTCCTCCGGATCGTCAGACTGATGCCGCGCACCCCGGCGGCCGGGTTCCGGCAGGGCATCGTGCCCGGCCAGTTACTCGCCCAACCGGGGGGGTGGGCGAATTCTGGAAACTGCCTGACCATTCAGGCAGAAAAGATCATGGGCGTGATGATCCGCGCCTGGCTCCAGGCGCGGGCGATCGGGCCCTTGGTTTTCAGATCACCGTTCCGCAGCACAGACAGCAGCGTGGCGATCAACGCCAGCGGCAGCGCCGCAAGGAAGATGATGCTGAAGTAGACCGCGAACTCCGCTTTCGGCGGCCGATGCGCGCGCGTCACATGGACGTCGGAAGTCTGGTCGGTCATGCGTTCTCTCCTTTGACAAGGCGTTCGAAACCGGCGGGCGCAAGCGCCTCGACGGTCTCCCGCACCACCCGCTCGGCCCCCTGCTCAAGCGCAGCCTTCTCGGCGGCATCGCGCAGGGATTTCGCGGCGGAAATGCGGGTAAGCACCGGGTGTTCGGCCACGATCCGGTCGAGAAGCGCCTGCGCGTCCTCGTCCCAGGGAAAATCGCGGCGAAGCCGGGTCGGGGTTGCCGCGGCCGAGTCCATCTCGGTGCCCAGCGGCAGGATGTGGAAGAGCGCATCGAAAAGGCCGTTGCACACTTCCTGAACCAGGTAGGTCGCGCCGGCATAGCCCATGAAAGGCGTGCCAGTGGCGCGCCGGATGGCGGCGCCCGGGAACCCGGCGGGGATGAAGGCCGGGCGCGGCCCGTGCCCGGCGCCAAGTTCGGCGAGGTACATCTTTTCGTTGATCGAACCCATTACGACCAGCGGCCGGTTCCGCGCCATCAACGCGCGGACCTCGTCGTTGTCGGTCTTGGCGCCCGGCTTGCGGGCCACCGCAAAGGCGCAGGGAAAACCGAGATCGGTTTCCATGAAGTGGCGCACACCCCGGGCATAGGTTTCGTTCGCGACGATGGCGAAACTGGCCGTGGCGAAAAAGTCCTGCGTCACCGAGCGCCACAGGTCCCAGACCGGCTTGATCGTCGAATGCTTTTCGCGCGCGATGAAGGGCTCGGGGTCGAGGCCCAGCATCTCGCCCAGCTTGCGCAGGAATTTCGTCGTCGAATCGATGCCGATCGGGGCCTGCAGATAGGGCTTGCCCAGCACCTCGGCCAGGCCGCGGCCAAACTCGCGATACATCACGATATTGGCGTCCGCGTTCACCAAGTTGCGCATCTCGGCGAGGTGCGCGCCCAGCGGCATCACCATGTTGACCTCGGCGCCGATGCCTTCGACCAGGCGGCGAATCTCGGCCAGGTCGGACGGCATGTTGAACACGCCGTACATCGGACCCAGGATGTTAACCCGCGGTTTCGCACCTTCTTCGCGCTTTTTCTCCGGGGGCATCCGGCCCTTGGTCATGCCGAACTCGGTGAAGATCCAGGTCATGGCGCGATCCGCGGCTTCCCATTGATCCTCGTCGATGGTGCGCGGCAGGAAACGCTGGATGTTGGTCCCCATCGGCGTCACGCCGCCGCCGATCATCTCGGCGATGGAGCCGGTGACGACCACCGCCGGCAGCGCCGGATCAAGCGTGCCCCAGGCGCGCTTCATCGCGCCTTCGGTACCGTCGCGGCCCAGCTCTTCTTCGCCCAGGCCGGTGACGACGATGGGCAGTTCATGCGGCGGCAGCGCGTCGGTGTAGTGCAGGACCGAGGTGACCGGCAGATTTTCGCATCCGACGGGCCCGTCGATGACGACCTGCAAGCCCTTGACGGCACAGAAGGCATAAACCGCCCCCCAGTACCCTCCGGCTCTGTCGTGATCCTGGACCAACATCAGATCATCTCCTGCGCCTTCTCGGCGCGCAATTTTTTCTCAAGCTTCTTCTGGTGGGCTGCCCTGAACTCCGGATGGAGATTCGGTTCACCTTCCCAGACGCCAGAGGTGTCTCCCTCGCCGACACCTTCGAAGAATTCTTTCATCGACGCCATGCGTCCCTTGTTCGCAATCGCCGCATTCACGACTTGCGCAAGGCTGCCCGCCCCGGCAGGGCCCATCAGCGGACGGGCCGAGATCAGGTTGGTGAAGTAGAGGGCGGGAATCGCCAGTTCCTTGGCGTGCTGCACGACCGGCGTGGTGCCGATGGCGAGATCCGGCTTGATCGCATCCACGGCGGCCTTGTCGTCCTCGAGCGAGGCGCGGAACTGCACCTTCACACCCTTGGATTCCAGCCAGTCGCGATCGGCTTCGGACTGCTTTGTTTTCGGGCAAGCCGTTCCAACATAAGGAACTTTTGCGCCCGACTCGATCAGCAGACGGGCCACCAGAAGTTCGGAACCCTCATAGCCCGACAGCGTGATGGTGCCGTCGATGGGCGCACCGGCAAGCGCACCCTTGATGGCCGGCAGGAAGGCGTTCTGGGCTGCCGCGACCTTGTCGGCGGAAAGGCCGAACGCGTCCCCGATATTGGCGAGCCAGGCCGCCGTTCCGTCGTGCCCGACAGGCGCCGAGCCCACGATCGGGCGACCAGCCGCGTCGAATTCACGCATGGCGGCCGTATAGAACGGATGGATCGCGGCGACCGCCCCGCAGTCGAGTGCGGCATAAAGCTCGCGCCACTCACGACAGGGGACGACAGGGCCGCAAGCCAGGCCCAGCGGGTCCAGCATCTGGCCGATCACGATCGGATCGGCGGGGAACATCTCGCCCAGAAGCGTGACGGTCGGCCGGTCGGATACGCCACCCTCGGGGGCGGCGACGGGGCCGGCCTCGGCCTCCTTGCGGGCGTAGTTCAACATGGCACCGGCAAGGACGTCCTTGGCCTCGGCATGGGTCGGGATACCGAATCCCGGCACGTCGATCCCGACGATCCGCACGCCGTTGATTTCATCGGGCAAAAGCCGCAGCGGCACGCCCGAGGCGGTCGGCACGCAGAGATTCGTAACCACCACCGCGTCATAGCGGTCGGGGTCCGCCAGTTCGTGGACCGCATCGCGGATGTCCTCGAACAGCTTGCCGGTGACCAGCGTTTCAGAGCTGAACGGCACGTAGCCCACCGAGCGGCGGGCGCCGTAGAAGTGGCTGACGAAAGTCAGGCCGTAGACGCAGCAGGCAGAGCCCGAAAGCACGGTCGCCACGCGCCGCATGCGCAGCCCGACGCGCAGGCTGCCGAAGGCCGGGCACATGCTTTGCGGCTTGTCGTGCGGGCCGTGCGGATAGTCTTTTGCATACTGGTCGAGAATGTCGGACTTGCCCGCCATGCGGGCCGCCTTGTCCATCTCGGCCGCTCCGGCATGGCACCCCATGCCGTCGCCCAACGCCGGGTCGGCGCCCGCTGCGGGAGGGTTTCCGGCCTCCCGCGGCGTGCCCTCGATCACCTCGGCGGTGTGGGCCTCGTCGTATTTGACCTCTTCGGTCATGCGTCCTCCAGTTCGCGCTGGGGCGCCGCCTCCCGGACGGGCGCCCCTTGGAGTTCGTCGGTTTCGGGGTGATCGTGGTGCTCGAGCGCGTGCAGCGCGTCGTCCCAGCGGGCAAGCTCGTCGAGATCAAACATCGTCGTACACCACTTCGAGGGACTTCTTGGGCTTGGCGTCCTTGCCGCGCATGTCGGCATCGGTCGCCGGAACCAATTCGAAATCGGCCCCCACGTCCTCGGGCGCGAAAAGGCCCAGAAGCCCATCGTTATCCAAGGGCTTCGGCCGGATCGGCGGCGCCACGGCCACGGCTTCGGCCAGCGCGCCGAACAACTCGCCCCAGGGACCGGCCTTGGTGCCGACGATCTGGTAGTTCGCGGATTTGCGGCGCAGTTCCTCGTCCTGCGGGATCGCCGCCAGAACCGGAATGTCGACAGCCTTGGCAAAGGCCTGCGCCTCGCCGGTGCCGTCATCCTTGTTGATGACCAGGCCCGCGACACCCACGTTACCGCCCAGCTTGCGGAAATATTCCACCGCCGAACAGACGTTGTTGGCGACATAGAGCGACTGCAGGTCGTTCGAGCCGACCAGGATCACTTTCTGCGCCATATCGCGGGCGATCGGCAGGCCGAAGCCGCCGCAGACCACGTCGCCCAGGAAGTCGAGCAGGACATAGTCGAAATCCCAGTCGTGAAAGCCCAGTTTCTCCAGCAGCTCGAAACCGTGGATGATGCCGCGCCCGCCGCAGCCGCGACCGACCTCGGGGCCGCCCAGTTCCATCGCGAAGACGCCGTTCCGCTTGAAGCAGACATCGCCGATCTGGACCTCTTCGCCGGCCAGCTTCTTCTTGGTCGAGGTCTCGATGATCGTGGGGCAGGCCTTGCCGCCGAACAGCAGGCTGGTCGTATCCGATTTCGGGTCGCAACCGATCAGCAGTACACGCTTGCCCTGCTCGGCCATCATGTTGGACAGGTTGGCCAGCGTGAAGGACTTGCCGATGCCGCCCTTGCCATAGATCGCGATGATCTGGGTCTTCTTGGTGGGTTCGGTCACGGGGATTTCATCCAGCGGCTCGTTCGCCTCGTCGCGCAGGCGCTGGTCGATGTCTTTGATATTCGGGACGTCAAGCGTCATGAACGGCTCCCCAGTTCAGGATCATTTTCAGACAGGCAGGATCGTTGAAGGCGGTTTCATAGGCTTCTGCGGCCTTTTCCGCCGGCACGCTGTGGGTAATCAGCCCCCCCAGCGACAATGCTCCGGCTTCCACAAGCTGGCGCGTTGCAATCAGGTCGTCGCGTTCCCATTCGGCGGCGATGCGCAGCCGGGCCTCTTTCATGAAGGCGGGCGGGAAGGCGAAGGAAAGCGGCGCGGTGTAGAACCCCGCCAGGACCACCTCGCCGCCCTTGGCGATGCGGGTGATCAACATGTCGAGCAACGAGCCGACGCCCGAGGCGTCGTAGATCGTGCGATAATCGCGGCGCGGATCCTCGTCGGGATGAATGACCTCATAGCCCTCGGCCCCGCCGGTGCGCGCCGGGTTGATTTCCCACACGGTCGGCGCGGGGGCACCCGCGGCGATGGTCAGCCGGGCCAGCAGCCGGCCCAGAACGCCATGACCCACGATCAGTTCGGGCATCTTCTTGTCGACCCCGGCCAACGCGTGGCGCGCGGTCGCCGCCAGCGCCAAGAGCGCGCCCTCGGCACCCAGCGCCGGGTCGATGCGGGTGACGCGGCTGGCGTCGGTGACCAACCGGCGGGCCGACCCGCCGAACAGGCCGAACGCCCCGTCATAGCAGTTGGCCCCGGGCACGAAGACCCGTTCGCCAACCTTGAAATTCGTCTCGGACCCGGCCTCTACCACCTCGCCCGCGGCCTCGTAGCCGGGGACCAGCGGATAGCCCATGCCCGGGAAGGGCGGCATTTCGCCGGTGTAGAACAGTTTTTCCGTGCCGGTGGAGATGCCGGAATGGGAAATCTCGACCACCAGGTCGCGACTGCCCGGATCCGTCAGCGCCAGCCTGCCAAGCCCAAGCTCCTTGGGGCCTCGAAGGATGACGGCAGTCGTTTCCATGGGCGCTCCCTTCCCGTCCTTATTTCCCCGAGAGACTCGGGACTCACTCATCGGTGATCGGTGTTTGTCAGTTTAAATGGACAGTCCCAAGTGTCAACTTTTTTAGACAGGTTGACAGGGCCATTATGTCGCTCCGGGTTTACGCCCCGTAACGACCGAGGTGACAAAGGCGCGGCGGGTGCGGGGGGTCTCAATCCCTTGAAATCCCGCCTCTTTCATCAGCTCGGCGATCCGCGCCTGCGAACGCGCCTTCCCGGTCTGCATGGCCATGCAGTAGAACGCGAAATAGGCGTCGCCCGCCCGATCGGGGGTAACGCCCCCCGACATCGGTTCGGAAACGATCAACCTCCCCCCCGGGGGCAGCGTCGCGAAAATCTTGGCCATCAGGGCGCGCACGGTCTCGTCGGCATGGTCATAGCAAACCCGGATCAGCGAGATCGCATCGGCGCCCTCGGGCAGCGGATCGTCGCGGAAACTGCCGCCCGTGACGCTGACGCGGCCGGCCATCCCCGCCTCGCGGAACCGCGCCTCGGCGGCGGGCACCACGGCGGGCAGGTCGAACAGCGTCATCTTCAGCGACGGACAAGCCCGCCCCACGGCCGCAAGAAACGCCCCCGTGCCGCCACCCACGTCCAGAAGGTGTGAAATCCCGTCAAAGGAAATCGTGCGGAGCGTCTCCTCGGCCACGAGTGTCTGGCTGTCGGCCATCAGTTTCGAATAGCGCTCGGCCACCTCGGGGTTCTCGGCCGCACCGGCGCCGAAGACATAGGGCCAGAACCGGGCAAGTTCGGTTTCCTTCTCGCCGCGCAGCACGGCGATCGGGTCTTCCATGTCGCGGTAGAACACGTCGTGGTGACGGATCATCCCGATCACGCCCGGAACGCCCAGCAACGCCGCCCCCATGGAGGCAAGCTGATAGCCGCCGCCGACCCGCTCGAACAACCCCAGCGCCGCGGCGGCCTGGCACAGCGCCTCCATCCGGTCGGGCGGAATGCGGCAGCGATTGGCCAGAGCCGCAACCGTCTGCGGCGCATCCCGCATCACCTCGAGCAGGTCGAGTTCGACAACCGCGTACAGCACCTGCGAATAGACGAAGCCCGAGACCAGATCGAACAGCCGCTCGCCCTCGCGCCGGGCATGGCCGCGGGTCAGGGGAAAACGGCTCGCCCAGCTTTGGAACGCGGGCGAGGCGATCTTGCGGTTGCGCCAGCGGCGCCAACTGAACCCGCGCGGGCTGCGCGCGGGCCGGGTATCCGGAACGCTGTCGGTCATTCCGCGGCTTGTCTTGCAGGTGCGGGAATAAGACGTTCGGCCATCATGCGCACCATCTGCGCCAACTGCGCCTCGCCTGGGCAGGACGGGATCGAGGCTATGGCACCGGACAGGATATCCTTGAAGCGCTGCACTGCACCGTCGACGCCCAGTTCGGTCACGGCACTCGGGCGCGCGTTGGCGACGTCCTGGCCTGCGGGCTTGCCCATCTCTTCGGCATCCAGCAGCGCGTCTTTCAGGTCATCGGCAACCTGGAACGCCTCGCCGATGCGGTCGCCCAGCTCTTCCCAGGGCTCGGCCTCGTGGCCCGCCGCGACAGCGCCCATCGACGTGGCCGCGATGAACAGCGCGCCGGTCTTGGCCCGGTGATAGGCGGACAGGTCGATCTTTTCCTCGCTTTCCCAGCCCTGTCCCGCGCAGATGCCAAAGGGCATGCCCGTCCGTTGGCCGAGTATTCGGATCAGTTCGATCGCGCGTTCGCAATCGTGATGCGCGGCCCGCGCCAGCACCTCGAAGCCCGCAACGATCAGGCTGTCGCCGGTCAAAAGCGCCAACGGCTCGCCATAGGCCTTGTGCAGGGCGGGTTTTCCGCGGCGGATGTCCGCGTCGTCAAAACAGGGCATGTCATCATGCACCAGGCTGGCGCAATGGATCAGCTCGATCGAGATCGCGGCCGCATCGGCAAGCCCCGGCTTGTCGTCACCGCAGGCGCGCGCGACGTTCAGGCAGATGGTGGGGCGAATGCGCGCACCGCCCGGCGTGAGGGCATATTCCAGCGCCGAGGCCAGTTTCGGCGGGGCCGCGCCCGCCTGCCCCTCTGCGATCGCACGGCTGATGGCAGTTTCGATCCGCGCCGAGATGTCCATGGATGGCTCCCACTTTCCGGTCTGTCCCGCCGCACCCCTCGCAGGTGTCAGGCTGGCGAGACATTCAAGATTGTAAATCAGGATGGACACTCTATGGTTCCGAGTCAACATTCCTTGAGGTGGATCAAATGGCCGAACCGACAGGGAAAGTCGTGGTGATCGGCGCCGGAATGGGGGGCCTTTCCACCGCGATCCGGCTGGCCCATGCGGGGCTGGATGTCCACGTGGTGGACCGCGCGCCGGTGCCCGGCGGCAAGATGCGCACCATGGCGACGGATGCCGGGCCGGTGGATGCTGGACCTACGGTGATGACCCTGCGCCCGGTCTTTGAAGAGCTGTTCGAAAGCACCGGCGCGCGTTTGACCGATTACGTGACGCTGCACCGCGAAACGGTGCTGGCGCGGCACTGGTGGCATGACGGGTCGTCGCTGGACCTGTTCGCCGACGCGCAGGCCAGCGCCGAGGCCGTCGGCGCCTTTGCCGGCGCCAAGGCGATGCGGGAATTCAGGGCCTTCTGCGCCCGCGCGCAGCGGCTGTACGAAGCGTTCGAAGGGCCGATGATGAAGGCGATCACGCCGTCCCAGGGCGCGCTGACCCGCCACGTTCTGACCCATCCCCGGCTGATCCTGGACATGGCGCCGCACCGCACGCTGGCGCAATCGCTGGGCGCGCAGTTCTCCGACCCCCGGCTGGCCCAGCTGTTCGGACGCTATGCCACCTATGTCGGCGGCTCGCCCTTCCGCAGCCCGGCGATCCTGGGGCTGATCTGGCATGCCGAGGCGCAGGGCGTCTGGCGGGTCGAGGGGGGCATGCACAAGCTGGCCCGCGCGCTGGAGCGCCTCGCCCGCGACAAGGGGGCCGCGTTCACCTTCGGCAATGGCGCCGCGCGGATCGAGACCCGGGACGGCAAGGCCCGCGCCGTGCACCTGGAGGACGGCACCCGCCTGCCCGCCGATATCGTGGTGTTCAACGGCGATCCGGCGGCACTCGGCGCGGGGCTGTTGGGCGAGGCGATGCGCGACACCCTGCCGCGCGATGCCACGCACCCGCGCAGCCTGTCGGCCTATGTCTGGTCTTACGCCGCGCGGCCCAAGGGGCCGGAACTGGTGCATCACAACGTGTTCTTCTGTGACGATCCGCATACCGAGTTCGACCCGATTGCCCGGGGCCATATGCCCGAGGACGGCACGCTCTATATCTGTGCCCAGGACCGGGGCAGCGGGAAGATGCCGCAGGGCCTGGAACGGTTCGAAATCATAATGAATGGCCCACCGATGGCCGACGGAACGCAGGCGACAGACGAGGAGAAAGAGACGTGCCAGACACGCACCTTCGAGACGCTGGCCCGGTTCGGGCTGACCTTCGATCCCAGCCCGGGGACCGAGTGGCTGACGACGCCGCGGCACTTCGCCCGGCTGTTCCCGGCATCGGAAGGTTCCCTTTACGGGCGGAGCCCGCACGGCCTGACAGCCTCGCTGAAGAAACCGACGGCGCGGACCAGGGTGGCGGGGCTGTACCTGGCAGGGGGCGGGGCGCATCCGGGGGCGGGCATCCCCATGGCAACCCTCTCCGGCAGGCACGCGGCCGAGGCGATCTTGATGGACCTTGCTTCGACCTCGAGGTCCCGCCCGACGGCTATGCCTGGTGGTATGTCGACGGTATAAGCCAGGACGGCAGCCAGCAGATTTCCATCATCTCGTTCATCGGGTCGGTGTTTTCGCCCTGGTATCGCTGGTCGGGGCGGAAAAACCCGGAAAACCACTGCTGCATCAACGTCGCGACCTATGGCAAGGGCGGGCGCTGGACGATGACCGACCGGGGCCAGGCGGCGCTCCGGCAGACGCGGAACACGTTCGAGGTTGGGCCGTCCAGGCTGACATGGGCGGGCGGCAAGCTGATCATCGACATCGACGAGCTGGCCTGGCCCCGGATGCACCGGTTGAAGGGGCGTGTAACGGTCACGCCGTCCGCCGTCACCGATGTCGAACTGCCGCTGAAACAGGATGGCAGCCATGTCTGGCGGCCCTTCGCGCCCTCGTCCGAGATCGAGGTCGACCTGAACCAGCCCGGCTGGCAATGGACGGGGCATGGCTATTTCGACGCGAATTTCGGCATCCACGCGTTGGAGGACGATTTCAGCTATTGGACCTGGGGGCGGTTTCCGACCGCCGATAACGGCGCCTATTGCTTTTACGACGCGCATGTGCGCGACGGATCCGACCTGGCGGTGGGGCTGCATTTCGGCGCGGACGGGTCGGCCGAGGTGATCGACGCGCCGCCGCGGACGCGGTTTGCCCGGTCGAAATGGCTGGTCCGACGCGAAACCCGGGCCGATCCGGGCTATACGCCGCGGCAGGTCGCCGACATGCTGGACGCGCCGTTCTACTGCCGCTCGGCGGTTCGAACGCAGGTTTTCGGCGAGGAGATGGTGGGCGTGCACGAGGCCCTGGACCTTGACCGGTTTGCAAGCCCGCTGCTGAAGCCGATGCTGGCGGTCAGGGTGCCGCGACGGGCGGGTTGGACGTTCCAGGACTGAGGGCGCGCGATCCTGTTTCGCCTTGGCTTCGCCAAGGCGACCGAGGGGGGGGGGGGGGGCCCCCCCCCCCCCCCCCAAGAAAAAAAAAAAAAAAAAAAAAAAAAAAAAAAAAAAAATAACAAAAAAAATGTCGGGGCACTCGAGAAAGGGGAAGGGCCCACGACAAGACAAGCA
>NZ_SLXP01000014.1 GCF_004343075.1 Rhodovulum marinum | reverse complement strand
TTTTTGCCCCCCCGGGGCTGCAGCGTTTGGGGGGGGTGGGGGCGCCGGGCGGGGGGTTTTGGACGTTCCTTTGGTGGGGGCTCCGTATTTGTTTCCGCTTGGCCTCCCCCCCGCCCCCCGACTGGGGGCTTTGCCCCCAGACCCCCAGAGTATTTTTCCCAAGAAAAAGGATTGAGCAGGTTTGCGGTTCAGGCGCCGGCCATCTGGGCCGCGTCGGGGTTGCGGCGCCAGATCGAGAAGTTGAGTGCGAATGCGTAGCTGGTCCAGACGAGGTAGGGTGCGACCAGCGCGCCGGCGAACGGGTCCACGCGCCAGAAGGCGATGACCATGGCCAGCACCGAGGCCCACATGCCAAACAGCACGATCAGGGCCGGGAACAGGCGGTGTAGCCCGAAGAAGACCGGGGACCAGAGCGTGTTGAACACGATCTGCAGACCCCAGACCGCCAGCGCGTAGTTCATCTCGGGGTGCCCCGAGAGGGCGACACGCATCGCGGCATAGGCCATCGAGATGTAGAGAACCAGCCACGCCATCGGGAAAAGCCAGTTGGGCGGCGTCCAGACCGGTTTCGACAGCCGGTCATACCATGTGCCGGGCGAGAAGAACGCGCCCGTCGATCCCGCCGCGAAGGCGGTGGCGAGGAACACGGCGAAGAGAGGCCAATCGATAAGCATGCGCCTTAGATAGCGCGCCGTTCGTCCTGGGCCAATGCGGCACCGTGCCGTGCCTGCTTGTGCGCCTTCAATTGTGCGAGAACCGCGATGATCTCGCCGGCACGGCCCTCGCCCCAGGGGTTGTCCGAGGGCAGCCGTTCGGCGGCGGCCTCGACCAGGTAGGCGCATTCCGGCAGCGGCTTTCCGTACAGCACGGCCGAGCGCGGCATTGCCGAGGCGGCCAGCGTCTGCATCGTCGACCAGATCAGCCAGCCGATCTTCTGTCCCTTTGTCGTGACGGCCCGCCGGGTGATGCTGTCATAGTTGGCGCGCGCGATCTCGCGGCCGATGCCGCAATAGATGTGGCGGGCGGCGTAGATGCCCGGTCGGCAGGCAAAGGGCAGTTCCGCAACCCCCGGTTCCGAGCGGAAATAAAGCCGGTTCGCGTCGGACAGCAGGTGCTTGATCATCCGCCGGATCGGCTTGGTGGGTTTCGGATCGGCCAGGAAGGCTTCGACGTCGATCCCGGCATCCGCCATCCAGTCCGTCGGCAGGTAGAACCGGCCCTCGCGCGCATCCTCGCCCACATCCCGGCTGATGTTCGACAACTGCATCGCCACGCCGAGGTCGCAGGCCCGCGCCAGCGCGTGCGGGCAGCGCACCCGCATCAGCACCGCCATCATCACGCCGACGGCCGCCGCCACACGCGCGGAATAGGCGTAGACGCCCGAGAGCGTTTCATAGCGCCGGCCCATCGCGTCCCAGGCCATGCCTTCCAGCAGCGCCTCGGGGAGGGTACGCGGCATGTCGAATTGTTCGACCACCGCGGCAAAGGCGCGATCGGCGGGCGCGTTCCGCGGGGTGCCGCGATAGATCAGGTCGAGCCGTTCGCCAAGCGTCAGCACCGCGGCGGCCTTGTCCTGGGTCAGGTCCACCGAATCGTCGGTCATCCGGCAGAAGGCGTAGAGCGCCAGCGCCGGGTCACGCACGCGTCCCGGCAACAGCCGGGACGCGGCGTGGAACGAGTACGAACCCGTCCGGATCGAGGCTTCGCAATGGGCCAGATCCGCGGGGGCGATCATGTCATTCCGCCGCGACAGGGGCCGCGTCGGGCACCAGCTTGGCGATCACCTCGGCCGAGGTGATCACGCTGGGCAGACCCGCGCCGGGGTGGGTGCCGGCCCCGACCATGTACAGGCCTTCGACCTCTTCGCTGATGTTGTGCGGCCGGAAATTCGCGCTTTGGAAGATACGCGGTTCCAGCGAGAAGCCGGCCCCGTAGGGCGACAGGTAGCGGTCACGGAAGTCATTCGGGGTGAAGAACATGCTGGTCGAGACATGCTTGCCCAGGCCCGGCATGAGTTTCTCTTCCATGAAGTCCTGCACCATCTGGCGATAACGTTCGCCATTGGCTTCCCAATCCACGGGGTTGTCGCTGTGCAGGTTGGGCACCGGCGACAGCGCGTAGAAGGTGTCGTCGCCCTCGGGCGCGGCGCTCGGGTCGGTGACGCTGGGCCGGTGGATATACAGGCTCATGTCGTCGCACAGCTTGTCCTGGTGGAAGAAGATGTCCTTTACCAGGCCCTTGTAGCGCGGGCCGTTCAGGACGGTGTGGTGCCCCACGTCCTTCCACATGTTGCGCGTGCCCTTGGTGCCGAAATACCAGACGAACAGACCCATCGACCAGCGTTTCTTGGCCAGCGTCTCGTCCGTCCAGCGCCAGCGACGGTGGTTGCGCAGCAGCGTGTTGTAGGTGAACCCCGAATCGGCATTCGAGACCACGATGTCGGCCTTGACCACCTCGCCCGAGGCGAGCCGGACGCCGGTCACCTTGTGTTTCTCGACGGTGATCTCGTCGACCTCGGTCGCCATGCGAAGGCTGCCGCCCTGCCATTCGATCACGTCGGCCATGGCCTTGGCGATCGCGGCGACGCCACCCATCGCGTAATGCACCCCGAATTCCTTTTCGAGATAGGACACGAGGATATACATCGAGGTGACGTTGAACGGGTCGCCGCCGATGAACAGCGGGTGGAACGACAGCGCCATGCGCAGGCGTTCGTCCTTTACCCGGCTGGCGGCATGGGCATAAACCGACTTGTCGGCGCGCAGCATCCCGAAGATGTGCAGAACCTTCACCAGGTCCATCCACTTGTGCATCGGCTTGCGGCCCAGATCCTCGAACCCGAACCAGTAGCGCTTTTCGCTGTCCTTCAGGAACTGGTCATAGCCGGCCAGGTCCGAGGGCGACAGGCGGGCCACTTCGGCGCGCATGCCGTCGGTATCCTGCTGGGCCCGGAAGCGTTCGCCATCGGGGAACACGATCTCGTAGAACGGGTCCATCGGGACCAGCTTGACGTCCTTGTCGAAATCGCGCCCGCAAGTCTCCCATAGAGAGCGGAATATCTGCGGAACGGTGACGATGGTGGGGCCGAGGTCGAACCGGTGGCCATCCTGCCAGATCGCCGAACCACGCCCGCCGGGAACGTCCAGCTTGTCGATCACCGTCACACGGTAACCTTTCGCGCCCAGGCGCATCGCGGCGGCCAGACCGCCCAGACCGGCGCCGATGACGATCGCATGGGCACCCTTGGCCCGTGCCGCCTGTTCCGCAAGGTCGGGATCAACTCGTGTCATCATGTCGCTAGGTTAAACCTGTCTAGTTTAGTTTACAATGCTTCTACCGGATGCGCGCGGGGTGCGTCATGCCCCTTTCGGTCGCACCTCGAAACACCAATGACGAACGACAGTTGCGAAGGAGAATCGCCAATGCAAGTCGTCACTATCAACTTCTTCCGTTACAACAACTGGGCGTCCCGCCTGGAAGCGTTCAGCCAGATGGCGCGCGGCCGGTTCGCGCTGAAGAATGTGCCTGGGCTGGAATTTTTCAAGCTGCTGGGCACCGGGTCCGATGCGGGCTTCAACCCCAGGCCCAATGTCGACGTCAATGCGCTTCTCTGCGTGTGGCCGGACATGGAAACCGCCGAGAAGGGTCTGGCCAACAGCATCACGCACAAGACCCTGCGCGACCATGCCTGCGAAACGTACACGATCTACCTGACGCCGACCTCGGCACGCGGTCTGTGGTCGGGGGTCGAGCCGCTGCGCGTCACCGAAAAGCCCGACGACAGCGGCAACATCGCCGTGCTGACGCGGGCCACCGTCAAGTTGCCCGTCGCGCTGAAATTCTGGGCCGAGGTGCCCGAGGTCCAAGAACGCGTCGCAAAGCACCCCAACTGCGCCTTCCATATCGGCATGGCCGAGGTGCCGTGGGTGCAGCAGGTGACCTTCTCGTTGTGGAACAACAAGAAGGAAATGGGCGGCTTCGCCTATGGCAACTGCCCGCACGGCAACGCGGTCAAGCATGTTCGCGAAGGCGACTGGTTCAAGGAAGAGATGTATGCCCGCTTCAACATCCTCAAAGAAGAGGGTAGTTGGGAGGGCGGAAGCCCGATGAGTCTGCTCGCGACGGGCCGGACCTTCGACGAACCCAAGGCGGCGCCCAAGAAAAAGGCACCGAAGAAGAAAGTAGAAGAGACCGCATGACCCAACCCTTTCCCTTCTCCGCCATCGTCGGCCAGGAGGAGATGAAGCAAGCGATGATCCTCACGGCGATCGACCCGGGGATCGGAGGCGTTCTCGTGTTCGGCGACCGTGGCACCGGCAAATCGACTGCCGTGCGCGCGCTGGCCGCACTGTTGCCCCCGATCCACGCGGTCGCAAGCTGCCCTGTGAACTCTGCCTCGCTCGACAAGTGCCCGGAATGGGCACACCTGACCTCGACCGAGATCGTCACGCGGCCCACCCCCGTGGTGGACCTGCCGCTGGGCGTGACCGAGGACCGGGTGGTCGGTGCCCTCGATATCGAGAAGGCGCTGACCAGCGGCGAAAAGGCGTTCGAACCGGGTCTGCTGGCGCGGGCCAACCGGGGTTACCTGTACATCGACGAGGTGAACCTGCTGGAGGATCACATCGTCGACCTTCTGCTCGATGTCGCCCAGTCGGGTGAAAACGTGGTGGAGAGGGAAGGGCTTTCGATCCGGCACCCGGCGCGCTTCGTGCTCGTCGGGTCCGGCAACCCCGAAGAGGGCGAGCTGCGTCCGCAGCTTCTGGACCGCTTCGGCCTGTCGGTCGAGGTGGCCTCGCCCAAGGATATCGACACCCGGATCGAGGTGATCCGTCGGCGCGATACCTATGAAACCGACTATGACGTCTTCATGGAAAAGTGGCGCCCCGCGGATGCGGCGCTGCGCGACCGGATCCTCGCCGCGCGCGAGCATCTGAAAGCCATGGAAAGTTCGGACGACGTTCTGCGCGACTGCGCCGAGCTGTGCCTTGCGCTGGGTTCGGACGGTCTGCGGGGCGAGCTCACCCTGCTCAAGGCCGCGCGTGCGCTTGCCGCATTCGAGGGGGACACCAAGGTCACGCGTGAACATGTCCGCCACGTGGCGCCCTCGGCGCTGCGGCACCGTCTGCGGCGCGACCCGCTGGACGAGGCGGGGTCCACCACACGCGTTGCCCGGGTCGTCGACGAGGTGCTGGGTGAGCCTGCCTGACAATTCCGTCTGGACGCGGGTCGAGGTCGGCCTGAACGCCCTTGCCGTCGACCCGGCGGGGCTGGGCGGGCTGTGGCTGCGTGCGCGGTCGGGCCCGGTGCGCGACCGCGTGACCGAAGCGCTGGGCGCCCTGCCCCTTCCGCTTAAACGTCTGCACCCGTCCATCGGCGACGAACAGCTGTTCGGGGGTATCGACCTGACCGCCACGCTGTCCTCGGGCAAACTGGTGGAACGGGCGGGCATTCTGGCCGAACCGGCGATTCTGGTCCTGCCGATGGCCGAACGCACGCAACCCGGGCTGGCCGCGCGGCTGGCGGGTGCGATCGACCAGGGCACCGGTCATTGCCTGATCGCGCTGGACGAAGGCGCCGAGCCGGGCGAATCGCTGCCCGAGGCGCTGACCGACCGTCTGGCGCTGCATGTCGATCTGGACGCCCTGCCCTATGGCGAGACGGACCGGATCGTGCTGGACGAGGCGGCCCTCGCCGAGGCGCGTGCGCGGCTGCGCGAGGTGCGCGCCGCCGCAAAGGTGCTGGAGGACCTGACCCTTTTGGCCGCGCGGCTGGGCGTTCACAGTCTGCGCGCGCCGATGCTGGCGCTGCGCACGGCGCGCGCGCTGGCCGCCATCGCCGGCAACGAAGAGGTCGAGGTCGACGACCTGACCGCGGCGGTGGAACTGGTGCTGGCGCCCCGAGCGACCCAGTTCCCCGAGGAAGAACAGGACGAAGCGCCCGACCAGGACCCGCCCCCGCCCGAGCCGGAACCCGAACAGGGCGATCAGGACGAAGGCGAGGGCGAGACCCAGTCGCTGGAGGACCTGCCCTTGCAGGACATCCTGCTTGAGGCGGCCAAGGCCACCCTGCCCGCCGACCTTCTGGCGATGCTGGCTGCGAAAAAGGCCAATCGCGGCGCGGGCGGCAATTCGGGTGCCGGGGCGAAACGCAAGGGGAACCGGCGCGGCCGGCCGATCCCGTCGCGGCGCGGCAGGCTGGACACCGGCAGTCGGCTGGACGTGATCTCCACCCTTCGCGCCGCTGCGCCGTGGCAGACGATTCGCCGGCAGGAAAGCCGGTTCGAACGGTCGCTGCACATCCGCACCGACGATTTCCGTATTCGCCGGTTCGAAGAGAAATCCGACCGGTTGCTGATCTTCGTGGTCGACGCTTCGGGGTCGGCCGCAATGACCCGGCTGGCCGAGGCCAAGGGCGCGGTCGAGATCCTGTTGGCCGAAGCCTATGCCCGGCGCGACCACGTGGCCCTTGTGGCCTTTCGCAACGATGGCGCGGAACTTCTGCTGCCGCCCACGCGCTCGCTGGTGCAGACCAAGCGGCGGCTGGCGGCGCTTCCGGGCGGGGGCGGCACGCCGCTGGCCTCGGGCCTCAAGGTCGCTATGGAAGTCGCGCTGCAGTCCAAGGGGCGCGGCATGACGCCGACAGTCGCGCTGATGACCGACGGTCGGGCGAACATCGCGCTGGACGGGTCGGCCAACCGCGCGCTGGCGGCCGAGGACGCAACTCGGATGGCCACGGCGATCCGGCTGCAGGGGTTCCCCTCGATGGTGATCGACATGGGCCAGCGGCCCGAACGGTCGCTCAAGGCGCTGGCCGACACGCTGGGCGCCCCCTACATTCCATTGCCGAGGGCCGACGCCAACCGGCTGTCCTCTGCCGTAACGGCCGCCCTCGACGCGTAAGGGGAACGTCATGGACTGGA
Source organism: Rhodovulum marinum (assembly GCF_004343075.1). Classification (GTDB taxonomy): domain Bacteria; phylum Pseudomonadota; class Alphaproteobacteria; order Rhodobacterales; family Rhodobacteraceae; genus Rhodovulum; species Rhodovulum marinum. The sequence goes on along the minus strand of NZ_SLXP01000014.1, from coordinate 81,091 downwards.
CCCGGGACGGAAAGGATTGGCCGAACCGGGAGCATTCCCGCTTCGTCCGCCACCGCCCGCATTACTGGCACATCCAGGAGGCGGGCGAGGGCGCCATTGTTCTGCTCCTGCATGGAACGGGTGGTGCGACCCATAGCTGGCGTGACGTCTTCCCGATCCTAGCGCGGCACTATCACGTCGTGGCGATCGACCTGCCCGGTCAGGGGTTCACAAGGTTGGGCGCACGCCAACGCTGCGGCATAGACGCGATGAGCCAGGATATCGCGGCGCTGTTGGAGGGCGAAAACCTGCTGCCCGACGCGATCGTCGGCCATTCCGCGGGGGCGGCGCTTGCGCTGCGCATGGTGCGCGACCTGGAACGCCCGCCCAAGGCCATCGTGGGACTCAACGCCGCGCTGGAGAATTTCAAGGGCATGGCCGGCTGGCTGTTTCCGATGATGGCGCGGATGATGGCCCTGAATCCGTTCTCGGCCTCGGAAATCTCGCGCTGGCTGGGCAATGCAACGGGCGTGGAGTATCTGATCGGCGGAATCGGCAGCCATATCTCGCCCGAGGGGCTGGCGCTGTACCGCCGCCTGGTGGCCGACCGCCATCACACCGGTGCAACGCTGGCGATGGTCGCGCAATGGACGCTTGAGGGGCTTTGGCACGATCTGCCGGGGATCGAGGTGCCCACGCTGCTGATCGTGGGCGACACCGACCGGGCCGTTCCGCCCGCAACCTCGGAGCGGGCCGCCGGACGACTTCCGGACGCGGAACTCGCCCGGTTCCCCGGGCTTGGACACCTTGCCCACGAAGAGGCCCCCGAAGCGGTCACCGCGCGAATCGAGGCGTTCCTCAAGGCGCATCTGTGAGGCCGCAACGAAAAGGGCCGCCGGGATGAACCGGCGGCCCGAACGCGGTCCAAGACAGACGCGTTATTCGGTGTGCACGCCCAGGCTGGCAAGATAGGCGTAGATGTCGATCGCCTCGTCTTCCTTGCGCACCTTGTGGGTCATCGCGCCGCGCGCCTTGTCGTCGCCCAGATACGCCCGCAGGTAGCCGGTGGGGTCCTGCACGTATTTCACGAACTCTTCCTCGGTCCAGACCAGGCCCTTCTCGCCGGCCGACGACATCGAATCGGAATACTTGAAATCTTCGACGGCGCCGGCATGACGGCCCGGGACCTCGTAGAGGTTGGGGCCGACCTTGGCGTTACGGCCGGCCAGCGTTTCGCCCTCGTTGTTGACGACGACGTGGCAGGTGATGCACTGGCGGAAGGCCTTTTCGCCGGCGGCGGCATCGCCCGAGGCCTCTTGGGCGATCGCGGGGGCAGCGGCAAGGGCGGCGGCCGCGACCAGAGCGAATTTCTTGGTCATAAGTCTCTCCCTGACTCGAATAGACGGGGCATACCATGGAGTGCAGTTTCGCCAAGGTCAAATCGATAACCGTTACAAGGCGCTGTCTTAGGCCGATTTGCAGGACATCCTGGGCCACGCTCGATCGGGCTGGGCAAGGCGCGGTGCCGAAAACTCCCGGAAATTAGATCGATTCCAGGGTGTGTCCCGCCCCGACCCGCGCGGAAGGGGGCGAAAGACATCCGGCACGACGCACCGCGACATCTCGCCGCACCACGTGCGGCAAGGTGTCCTTGGGCATCATTCGGGGTTCGGGTTCAGATACCGCGCAGATCCTTGCGCCGGATTTCGGGCTTTTCGGCGGCCTGTTTCGGTGCCGGAAGCATCCAGCGCCACAGCTTTTCGTCAGGCAACGGCAGCACCATCAGCCAATGTTCCAGAAGCGCGAGCGCGGTGATCGAGCAGAGCAGCGCAAAGCCCACGACCTCGTGCGAGGCGGACACGGAATAGAGCCGCTCTGCCCAGCAATAGACCGCGAACGTCAGAAACGAGACCGAGAACGGGAACAGCCAGTTCAGACGCGATATCCGGAAGTGGCTCGGCAGATGCGCCAAAGGCGAGGGCAGGAATTCCACGTTGATCTTGGGTACGCCGAGAAACAGGTTCAGCTTGGCCGAGATCCGCGCGAAGAACAGCACGATAAAGGTCCACAGACCCACCGTGTTCGGCGCATCATGGCTTGTGACCAGCATCAGGAACAGGATCAGAACCAACAGCGTCTCGTGATAGGCGATGGTGCCATAGGCCCTTACAAACCTTTCCCAGCCGCGCGCCTGTTCATGGCACCGGGTGGTATTCGGCCCCGTTACCACCCCGGTCAGGAAAGCCAGTTCCACCCAGCCCCAGATCGCGATGGCGGCGAGAAAACCAAGGTAGGACGCCGCCACGCTTTCGATATGGCGGGTGATCTCGAACAGCCAGACCCCGCCCCCGATAAGGGGCAGGGCCATGATCGTGGCGCGCAGATGCGCAAGGCGCCCGCGATGCTCGGCGTGGCGCACAACGATGAGGATCGCTCCGGTGGAGAACCACCAGATAAACAGCGCCCCCAGCGCAGCGAACCAGGCCGATGCGATCAATAGACGGGCTCCAGTCTGGTCTTGGCGGGCACCTGGTGCTTTTTCGCCGGGATGGTGAACAGCATGGCAAAGGCCCAGGCCGCCTTGGCGCTGCCGGCCCATTCCGAAAGCTTGCCGCCGACGCCACCCGCCTTTTTCGCCCGGTCGACCTGAGTCGAGGCCGACTGAAGCGCCTTGAGCCCCTTCATCCAGCGCGGATGGTCGATGTCCAGCGTGATCGGAAAGACCTGTTTCGACAGTTCCGAGGTCTTGCGGAACACCTCTTGCCCGTACCAGTCGGTATCGACATCCAGCGCCTTGTGGAAAGCCGGGCGCTGGTGGTCGCGGACATACATTGTGGCATAGACCGCGGTCAGGAAGAACTTGATCCACCAGACGTTCACGCCCGAGGTCAGTTTCGGGTCGGTCTTCATCAGCAGGGCGAAGGCCTCGCCGTGGCGGAACTCGTCATTGCACCACTCGCGGAACCACTTGAAGATCGGGTGGAACCGCTTCTCCGGGTGGGCCTCAAGGTGGCGGTAGATGGTGATGTAGCGGGCGTAGCCGATCTTTTCCGACAGGTAGGTGGCGTAGTAGATGAACTTGGGCCGGAAGTAGGTGTATTTCTTCTTTTGCGTCAGGAAGCCGAGGTTCACCGCGATGCCGGCCTCGCGCAGCGCGTCATTGATAAAGCCCGCATGCCGCGCCTCGTCGCGCGCCATAAGCTGGAACAGCTCGGTGATATCCTTGTTGTTCCCACGCCGCTTCATCTCCTTGTACAGGACGCAGCCCGAGAATTCGGCGGTGCAAGAGCTGATCAGGAAGTCGATGAATTCCTTCTTCAGCGCGGGGTCCATGCCGTCCCAGTCGACGTGGTCCCAGTTCTCGTCCTTCTTGAAGTGGCCCTTGTTGGGGTCGGCGGCCATCTCGGCGATCAGCTGGTCCCAGTCCTGGCGCACGGGGGTGACGTCGATCGAGTCCAACTCGTCGAAATCGGTGGTATAGAAGCGCGGGGTCAGGAGCGTGTCCTGCATCGCGACGGCGGTTGCGCTTTCGCTGTCCAGAACGGCCTGCTGTTCCTGGATCGCAAGGCCTTCTTCGACGGTGGTCGCATCGGCGGTATGGACGTTCACAGCGTGGCCTCCTCGGAAAAGGAGAATTCGCAAAGCTCCATGAATTCCAGGTCGCCGGTCATCCGCGTCCAAAGACGCTCGATCGCCGAGGCGCGGGTGATAGTGGCCACGCGATCTTCGGTCACTACCTCGCCATAGGGGGCCATGATTTCGGGGCCGTGCACAAGCACTTCGTCGCCCGGATGGACGACGGCCCCGTTATTGAACCGCACATGTGCGCTGAGGCATTCGAACTTGTGGGAAACCTCAACCGTGCAGGGTGCGGTCTCCTTCTTTCGGGTGAAAAGTCCCATTTCTTGGTTCCCTGTTTTTTGTGATGGGGGCCATGTTTCCCTCCCCCGTCAGTCCAGCAGCCGCGCGAAAGCTGCCGCGTTATCGGCACCAAAGCCGATCAGTTCCGCACGCCAACCGGTCAGGTCGTCGTACAGAGAGAGCCGCCCGCTTTCATAGCGGACGAGCCTGACAGGCGCATCCATGGGCGCGTCGATCTTGCCGCGCTCCAGTCTCAGCACCCGCCAGATCCCGGAAATGAACCCACCCTCCATGGGTCCATATTCGCGAATGACGTTTCCCTCGTCATCATAGACCGTGGCCCGGCCGGAATTGCTGCCCGCGATCACGATCTGGCGTTCGACGGCCACGGGTTCGGATGCGTCGGGCACCGCCGACAGCGGCTGATCGGTCAGCCGGGCCCAGGCGACCAGAACCAGCGAGAACAGCGCCAGGCCGAACATCGCACGGATCAGGATCGTCGGGACCTTCTCGACACTCTGCGTATCGCGGCGCTTTTGGGGATCGGTGGCGGCCATCGGTTACTCCGCTGCCAGCGCGTCATCGTCAGGAACGCGCGCGAGCTTGGGTTCGGAAACCCGCGTTTCCGCTGCGTCGGCGATGATCCGGGCGACCTTCGCCGCTTCAGGGATGCAGCGGAACGCGGGTTCCGTGCGGGCGATCCGCCAGGGGCGGACATGGGGCCAGCACAAGATATAGGAGAACCTGGTCGTGCCCATCAACTCGAAGGCGATGGTTCCTGTCCCCGACTTGCGAAGGTCGAGATTGGCGTTGCCGATCCAGGTAAAGGGCAGGTTCAGGGTCATCGACAGCGCCGCCCCGATGCGCAGCGCCACCCGCCTGTTCGTGACGGTGTAGACCGTCGCCTTAGCCTGGACGAAGGCCGTGGCCATGAGCAAGGCACAGACCACGGCCCCCAGGACCAGGAAGAACGAAGAGGCGATCGCCGCCTGAACCAAGGGCATGGTCTCGGTGGCGACGATCACGCGCCAAAGGAACAGCACGACGAAATAACCGCCTACCCAGTACAGCGCGAGGCTTTCCCGGGCCAGTGCCAACCAGTCGGGTTGCCCCTGCCACAGGATTTCCTCTCCCTCCGGCAGGTTCTCGGGCAGGCCCTTGATGGGCTCGACGGCGAAATCGTCGTGGGACATGCGTCCTGTCGCTCCTTTAAAGTTGCGACTCCTGTCGCGCCTTGTCGGCATAAAGCAGACCACCGCCATAGTAGGCGCAGATCTTCTCTTCTTCCAGTTTGGTCACCTGGGTCGCCGACTTGGTGGTCGGGACGGCGGCGAAATGCTTGCCATAGATCAGGCGCACGCGCACCTCGGGGCGGAACCAGCTGATCTTGGCGACCTGCATCGGCACCAGCCGGCGACCACCGCCATGCGCCGCGTCAAGCTCGATCTCGAGATAGCGGACCAGCTGTTCGGGTTCGTCCACCCACATGTCGACGACCTTGCCCACGGTTTCGCCGTCGCCGGCCACCACGGCCATGCCGCGCGGATCGCGCCCGGCCGACACCTTGAAGTTTTTCAGCGCGGTCAGCGGCTGGATCTTGGGATGACCACGGCCGTCAAGCTCGGGCTCGTCCTTGCGGGCACACCAAGAAGCCGGGCCGACACCGTCGACCATCGGATCGCCGGTGGGTTCCAGCGGATAGCCATTGTTCTTGGTCATTTTCTTCAGCGGCAGATCCGCGTTGCGCGCATCGGTCAGCATATCGGGCACGGTCTTGTCGCCCTGGCCATGCGGCAGCTTGTAGGTTTTCTTTTCCGGCAGCCAGAAAAGGCCCTGGTTGGCGGCGGGATTGCCCGCCTCGTCTTCGAGGGGGAAGCCCTCGTGCATGTTCGCACGCTGGAGGTACCAGACCAGCCCAGCGAAGAACAGCCAGAATGACCAGATGGACAGACTGGCGAGATCGAAGTTTCCGAAAAATGCGTTGACCATGGGTTCGGTCCTCCGGGTCAGGTTGGGAAGTCGGCCAGCCCGATCTTGGCCGAGGAATCCCCGTTGGGATAGTTACGATCCTGTGGCCGCACGAGCGGCCCCAAAACCATGAGTGTCACGAAGAGAAGGACGATCTCAATGTGGTAGACCGCCGCGTATCCGGTGGCCGGCGTTTCCAGCCCCTTGCCGAATGCGCCGGACAGCGCGAAGTGATTCAGCACGTCGCGAAGTGTGCCGCCGATTGCCACGGCAAGCCCCGCCGCCGTCGCCTGCGCCGCGCCCCAGGCGCCCAGCGCAAGGCCACGCCCGGCCTTGCCCTCGGCGGGAAGCGACATCGCGGCGGTCAGCGTCGCCACGGCGAACAGACCGCCGCCAAAGCCGATCAAGCCAGCGCCCAGAAAGAACAGCACCGCTGATCCCATCGGGCCGGCGAAGATCACCGTCGAAAACGCCACAATTCCCGACAGGATACCCAGCGCGCCCATGCGATAAAGGTTCATGCCCTGCGCCAACCAGCGCGCCGCCAGACCAAAGCCCGCCAGCGCACCTGCCGCCCAGGTGCCGGTCAACATCGTCGTCGATGAAACCGAAAGCCCCAGCACCTCGCCGCCATAGGGTTCCAGCAACACGTCCTGCATGTTGAAACCCAACGTGCCCAGCGCGACCACGGCCAGCAGGCGCCCCGCCTGCCCGCCGCTGGCGAAATCGTGCCATGCATCGCCAAAGCTGGGCGGGCGGGTGGACCGCTCTTCCTTGCTCATGGGATTCATCGGCTCTTGTTTCCAAAGCGCGACAAGGTTCAGGACAACGGTCATGACCGCGGCCCCCTGCACGACCCGGATCAGTGTGATCTGGTCGAAATCACGCAGCAGCCAGCCAATGACGATGGCCGACACGCCCATGCCCAGCAGGAACATCACGTATAGCAACGCCACGACCCTTGGCCGTGTCTCGTCGGTTGCCCGATCCGACGCCAGCGCCAGGCCCACGGTCTGGGTCATGTGAATGCCGAGCCCGGTCATCAGGAACGCAGCCGCGGCCAGCGCCTCGCCTGCCCAGGTCGGACCCAGCGTCTGGTCGCCCGACAGAACGATCAGCGCGAAGGGCATCACTGCCAGCCCGCCCATCTGCCAGAGCGTGCCGAACCACATGTAGGGAATGCGCTTCCAGCCGATGGCAGACCGGTAATTGTCCGACTTGAACCCCATCAGCGCCCGGAACGGCGCGGTCATCACCGGCAGGGCGATCATCATCGCCACCATCATCGCCGGGATCGACAACTCGACGATCATCACCCGGTTCAGCGTGCCCAGCAGCATCACCGTGGCCATGCCCACAGACACCTGGAACAGCGACAGCCGCAGCAGTTGCCGCAGCGGAAAATCTTCCGACACCGCATCCGCGAAAGGCAGATAGCGAAGGCCGAGCCGTGCCAGGTTCTTGGAACTCAAGATCACGGCTCAAGCTCCATCGCCTGGCTGATGTAAAAGCCCTTCGCGACACGATGCACCGGGCGCAGGTGGCCCTTGACGCCAGCCTTGCGCAGCGCGCCGGCGATGCGCGCTTCGGAATGCGGGATGATCCGCGGCGAACGGTCCGAGCGCGGGAAGAGCTTGCCCGTGACATGCATCGCCGACAAAAGCGGCGTCTTGGGCGCGATGGTGAAAACGATCTTGCCGCGGGTCCGCGACGACAGCCGCCCCAGCGCCGCGGCGATATCGGGCGCCTTGTAGTGGATCAGGCTGTCCATCGCCATCACATAGTCGAACCGGCCCAGGTTCTCGCCCAGCATGTCACCCGCGATAAAGGTGATCTGGCGATGGTATTTCTCGGGGATCCGCTGTTTCGCCACGTCCAGAAGGCTTTGCGAGATGTCGACGGCGACGACCTCAGCCCCCTTCTTGACCAGTTCCAGCGTCATCGGGCCGGCGCCGCAACCGGCATCCAGAACGCGGGCGCCGGTCAGGTCGTCCGGCAGGCGCGCCAGCATCGCCGCGCGCATCTGGTCGCGACCCTCGCGCACGGTCTGGCGAATGCGCGAAACCGGCGCGTCCGAGGTCAGGTGCTCCCACGTCTTGGCCGCCGTGCGGCCGAAGTAGTGTTCCAGGCGGTCCCGGGTCTTGGCGTAGCTGTTGCTCATCAGTCGAACCCAAGCAGTTCAAAGATTTCCCTGTCCGGCAGTGGCGCGGGCGCCAAGGGTTCGGTTCCGTTCCACAGCGTTTCGGCCACGCGGATGTATTCCTTGCGGCACTGCACGATATCCTCGTCGTCGGGCATCTCGAACAGGGTTTTCTTCATCAGGCGCGAGCGGCGGATCGCATCGACCAGCGGCATGTGCGCGATCCGCTTGAACCCCACCCGGTCGCAATACTTGTCGACCTGGTCGGTGCCCTCGGACCGGTTGCAGATGCAGCCCGCCAGCCGCACGTTGTAATTCTTCGACTTGGCCTGAACGGCGGCGATGATGCGGTTCATCGCGTAGATCGAGTCGAAATCGTTCGCCGTCACGATCACGGCGCGATCGGCATGCTGAAGGGGCGCGGCGAAGCCACCGCAGACCACGTCGCCCAGCACGTCGAAGATCACCACGTCGGTATCTTCCAGCATGTGGTGCTGTTTCAGCAGCTTGACGGTCTGGCCCACGACATAGCCGCCGCAGCCGGTGCCCGCGGGCGGGCCGCCCGCCTCGACGCACATCACGCCGTTGAAGCCCTCGGTCACGAAATCCTCGGGGCGCAGCTCCTCGGGGTGGAAATCCACCTCTTTCAGAACGTCGATCACCGTGGGTTGCAGGTGGCCGGTCAGGGTGAAGGTCGAATCGTGCTTGGGGTCGCAGCCGATCTGCAGGACGCGCTTGCCCAGCATGGAGAACGCCGCCGACAGGTTCGACGACGTGGTCGACTTGCCGATGCCGCCCTTGCCGTAGACCGAAAAGACCTTGGCCCCCTCGATCTTCATCGTCTCGTCCTGATGGACCTGGACAGAGCCTTCGCCGTCCTCGCCCTTCAGCACCGGAATTTCGTCTCTGGGGCTCATGGTTCCCTCCGTTCGCGGCTCTATTCGGCCGCAATTCCTTCAAGCCGGTCTTCCAGCTCGTCAGCCGCCGCCTGCAGCGCGGCCAGGGTTTCGGCGTCGGGTTGCCAATAGTTGCGGTCATGCGCCTCGAGCAGACGGTTCGCCATCCGGGCCGAAGCCGCGGGGTTCAGGCTGGCCAGCCGTTTGCGCATCTCTTCGTCAAGGACGAAGGTTTCCGACAGCCGTTGATACACCCAGGGCTCCACTTGGCCAGTCGTTGCCGACCACCCCAGGGTGTTCGTGACCTGCGCCTCGATCTGGCGCACGCCTTCGTGCCCGTGTTTCAGCATGCCCTCGAACCACTTGGGGTTCAGGCTGCGGGACCGGGTCTCCAGCGCGACTTGCTCCTTGAGCGTGCGCACCTTTCCTTCGCCGCGGGTCTGGTCGCCGATGAACACGGCGGCCTCGGATCCCTTGGCACGTTTCACCGCGCGGGAAATCCCGCCCAGCGTATCGAAATAGTGGTCGACCGTCGTCACCCCCAGTTCCACGCTTTCGAGGTTCTGATAGGCGACATCGACGTCCTTCAGCGTCTGCTGCAACAGCGCCGCGTTCGCCGCCGACTTGCCGTCTCGGCCATAGGCAAAGCTCTTGCGGGCCTCGTAGGCGTCGGCCAGTTCGTCCTCTTCGCCCCAGGCCCCCGAGTCGATCAGCCCGTTGACGTTCGAGCCATAGGCGCCCTCGGCGTTCGAGAACACCCGCAGCGACGCGGTTTCCATATCACAGCCCATCTTCTCGGCATGGGCCAGCGAATGGGCGCGGATATAGTTCATCTCCAGCGGCTCGTCCTCGGCCATCGCCGCCTTCCAGGCGGCCTCGGCCAGCATGCGGGTCTGCAGCGGCAGCAGGTCGCGGAAGATGCCGGAAAGCGTCATCACCACGTCGATCCGGGGCCGACCAAGCTCGGCCAACGGCACCAGATCGGCCCCGCAGAGCCGCCCATAGCTGTCGAACCGGGGCTTTGCCCCCATCAGTGCCATCGCCTGGGCGATCGGGCCGCCGTCCGACTTGATGTTGTCCGATCCCCACAGGACCATCGCCACGGATCGCGGCAGCGTCTCGGCCGCGTCCAGCAGCTTTTGCGCCTGTTTCGCGCCTTCCTGCATGGCGAATTGCGTGGGCATGCGGAACGGGTCGAAGGCGTGGATGTTGCGGCCCGTCGGCAGGACCTCGGCCGACCGGATCAGGTCGCCCCCGGGAACAGGCTTGATGAAACGCCCGCCCAGTGCGCGCAGCAACGCCGGGATTTCCGTGTCTTGCTGCAGCCAATGATCGACGCGCTCGCGCGTTTCGTCATCGACATCGCACATGACCCGCAGGTGTTCCGCCCGCTCGGCATCGGTCACCGGCCGACCCAGCACGTGCAGCCCGTCGGGGATCAACGCGTCCTCGGTTTCCAGCAACTTCAACCAAAGCTCTTCGGGCGGCGTACCAGCCATGTCGACCGCTTCGGCCTGCATCCGGATCAGCTCTTCCAGATCGGCCATCTCGGGCGATCCGGGGTCGGTCTGGCGCCAGCGGGTCAGGCTGTCCTTCAGCTCCTGCAACCCCTTGTAAAGGCCCGACGCCGCGAGCGGCGGGGTCAGGTGGGTGATCGTCACCGCGTTCGACCGCCGCTTGGCCAGCGTGGCCTCGGACGGGTTGTTCGAGGCATAAAGATAGACGTTGGGCATGTCGCCGATCAGCCGGTCGGGCCAGTCGCGCGCGCCCATGCCGGCCTGCTTGCCGGGCATGAATTCCAGCGCGCCGTGCATCCCGAAATGCAGCAGGACATCGGCGCGGAAGCTGTTCTTGAGCCACAGGTAGAAGGCGCTGAAGGCATGCGTCGGCGCAAAGCCCTTTTCGAACAGCAGGCGCATCGGGTCGCCCTCGTAGCCGAAGGTCGGCTGGACCCCCACGAAGACATTGCCGAACTCGTGCCCCAGCACGAACACGCCGCGCCCGTCCGAGCGGATCTTGCCCGGTGCTGGCCCCCAAACCGCCTCGATCTCGGACAGCCAGGGCGTACCCCTGACGATATCATCGGCGGGCACATGGGCGCAGACATTCGCCTCTTGCCCGTATTGCTTGGCGTTGCCTTCCAGGATCACCGACCGCAGGTCATCCACGGTGGCGGGCAACTCGCCGACGTCGTAGCCCTCGGCCTTCATCCGGTGCAGCGTGTTGAAAAGACTCTCGAAAACCGACAGGTAGGCCGCCGTGCCGACGGCCCCCGCGTTCGGCGGAAAGCCGAACAGGATGACGCCGACCTTGCGTTCCGCAACCTCGGAGCGGCGCAGCCGGGCCAGCCGCTCTACTCGCGCGGCCAGCGTCGCCACGCGCTCGGAACAGGCGGCCATCGCCTTGGTTTCGGTCAGGCATTCACAGCCCTTGGCGCAACCTTGGCAGCCCTCGGGACCATGTCGGCCACCGAACACGGTGGGCGAGATCGCCCCGTCCAGTTCGGGCAACGCGATCAGCATGGTCGTCTCGACCGGGCCCAGCCCGCCCGAGGATGCACCCCATTGGCCCAGCGTCTGGAATTCCAGCGGATGCGCAGCGACGTAGGGAACATCCAGATCGGTCAGAACCTCGACCGCGGCGTCGCTGTCGTTATAGGCCGGCCCGCCGATCAGGCTGAAGCCGGTCAGCGAGACCAGCGTGTCGATGTGGACCCCGTCCTCGCCCTTGAAATAGGCGTCGATCGCCGGGCGCGCGTCCAACCCGCCCGCAAAGGCCGCAATCACCCGCACGCCGCGCTCCTCGAGCGCGCGGATCACCGCGTCGTAATGCGCCGTATCCGAGGCCAGGATATAAGACCGCATCAGAAGGATGCCGACCGTGGCCACCGGCGCGGCGGGCCGGGGCAGGTCGGCCACATCCGTCGTGATCCCGTGGGGCAGGTCGGGGTGATACAGCCCCACTTCGGGGTATTCCACCGGCGCCTCGGAATGGGCGCCGCGCCACGCCTTCTCGTGCGCATAACGCGACACGAGGAAGCGCACCATCTGCTCGACATTGTCGTCCGAGCCGCCCAGCCAGTACTGCATGGTCAGGAACCAGGCGCGCAGGTCCTGCGCCTTGCCGGGCACGTATTTCAGCATCTTGGGCAGGCGGCGCAGCATCGCCATCTGCTTTTCGCCGCCGCCCTTGGGCGCGCCGTTCGTATCCTTGCCCGATCCCCGCAGCTTCTTCAGAAGCTTCATCGGCCCCGAGGCGGGCTTCATCATGTCCAGATCACCCATCCTGGTCAGCTGGACGACCTGCTTGTCGGCGATCACACCGATCATCGCGTCGCAATGGTCACGGCGCGCCTGCAACTCGGGCAGGATCGCCGTGATATGTTCTTCGATGAACAGCAGGTTGGCGATGATGATATCGCCATGCATCACGTCGTCCTTGGCGCGGGCCAATGCCTCGGGGTTCTCGGCCCAGGTCGCTGCGGCGTGGACGGAAACGGTCAGACCCGGAAAATCGTCACGCAGCCGTTCGGTGACTCGGGCCGCGGGGCCCGCCGAATGGGAATCCAGCGTGACGATAACGACTCGGTAGCCGGGGACGTGGCGGTCATCGCGCATAGTGTGCCTTAGCCTCGTACAAGGTTTCGACGCTGATCTCGTGCACGCCCTTTTCGAGCGCGAATTTCTCGGTGTTCCGCTTGGCCTTGCCGCGGACAAAGAACGGGATCTTCTTCAGTTCCTTTTCGGCATCCGACAGCCAGACGATGTTGCCCTGGGACGGCGCGGATGCAGCGGCGGGCTGGGCCGTGTCTGTCTCGGCGGGGATTTCATCCAGCGAACGCAGCTTGGCCGCACCCCCGTGGTGCGAAGCGCCCGCGTCGTCGTGGAATTCGAAATCCTCGCGGAACATGTGCAGCAGGTGTTCCTCAAGGCCCATCACCAGCGGGTGGACCAGCGTGTCGAAGATCACGTTCGCGCCTTCCCAGCCCATGACCGGGGAATAGCGCGCGGGGAAGTCCTGCACGTGCACCGGCGCCGAGATCACCGCGCAGGGAATACCCAGTCGCTTGCCGATATGGCGTTCCATCTGGGTGCCCAGGATCATCTCGGGGGCCAGGTCCTCGATGGTTTTCTCGACCTCCAGGTAATCGTCGGTGATCAGGGCCTCGACGCCGTACTCCTTGGCCAACGCACGAATATCGCGAGCGAATTCGCGGTTATAGCAGCCAAGGCCCACCACCTCGAACCCCATCTCGTCGCGGGCCATGCGGGCCATGCATTTCACATGCGTCGCGTCCCCGAACAGAAAGACCCGCTTGCCCGTCAGATAGGTCGAGTCGACCGACTGCGAATACCAGGGCATCCGCAGCCGCGCGTCGTCGTATTTCGGCGCCACACCGGCCAGCCCCGCGACCTCCTCGATGAAGTCGCGCGTCGCGCCCACGCCGATCGGGACGACCTTGGTGAACGGCTGGCCCAGGTTCCGCTCCATCCAGCGGGCGGCGGCCTCGGCGTGCTCGGGATACATCAGCACGTTGAAATGCGCGGCCCCCATCCGGGCGATGTCGGCGGGCGTCGCCCCCATGGGCGCGACCACGTTCACCCCGATCCCCATCTCCTCCAGCATAGCCGTCACCTCGACGATGTCGTCGCGGTGGCGGAAGCCGAGGCCCGTGGGGCCGATCAGGTTGGCGGTGACATGGGCCGTCCGCTCCATCGGGCGGGCCAGCGCCTTGACGATCTGGAAAAAGGTTTCGTCGGTGCCGAAATTCTCTTTCCGCTGATAGCTGGGCAGCTCCAGCGGTATCACCGGCACCGGCAGCCCCATGGTTTCCGACATGCCGCCCGGGTCGTCCTGGATCAGCTCGGCCGTGCAGGACGACCCCACGATCAGCGCCTGCGGCTTGAACCGGTCATAGGCGTCGTGCAGCGCGGTCTTGAACAGGTTCGCGGTATCCGCACCCAGGTCGCGCGCCTGGAAGGTGGTGTAGCTGACCGGCGGGCGGTGGTTGCGCCGCTCGATCATCGTGAACAGCAGATCGGCATAGGTGTCGCCCTGCGGCGCATGCAGCACGTAGTGCAGCCCCTTCATGCCCGTGGCCACGCGCATGGCGCCCACATGGGGCGGGCCTTCGTATGTCCAGACGGTCAGCTTCATGCCGCGCCCTCCAGCCCCGTCAGCAACGCGCGACGGCGCAGCGGGCGGGCGAACAGACCGGCAAGATCCCCGGCCTGTTCGTAAAAATGAACGGGCGTGAAAACCAGCTCGATCGCCCATTTCGTCGCCATGCCCTCGGCCTCCAGCGGGTTCGCCAGGCCCAGGCCGCACACCGTCAGGTCGGGCCGCGCCGCCCGGCAGCGGTCAAGTTGCAGGTCCACGTCCTGCCCCTCGGCGATCACCGGTCCCTCGGCCAGCAGGTCGAGATCGGGGCCGACGATCTGCTTGTTGATGAAGGGCGCGCCGACCTCGACCGCGGTCATGCCGCATTCGCGGGTCAGGAACCGGGCCAGCGGGATTTCCAGCTGGCTGTCGGGGAAGAAGAAGATCGACTTGCCGCGCAGCGTCTCGGCCGCCGCGGCAATGGCCTTGCGGGCACGGGCGCGGGGCGCATCGGTGACGCGGGCGAAGGTGTCGGCATCCACGCCGAATTCCTGCGCCACGGCCCAAAGCCAGGCGGTCGTGCCCTCTTCGCCGAACGGGAACGGCGCGGGAAGGATGCGCGCGCCGCGGCGTTCCAGGTGCTGGGCGGTTTCATTCAGGAAAGGCTGGGTCAGCGCGACCACGGTGTTCGACCCGACCCCCGGCACCTCGGCCGCGCGGTGGGCGGGCAGGCAACGCACCGGCGAAACGCCCATGTCGCGCAACAGGCCCAGCGCCTGGTCCTCGACCACGTCCGGTAGCGCGCCAACCAGCAACAGCTGGCGCTCGTCGGTGGCCGGCAGGGTCGGCACCATGCAGGCCAGGCAGGCATCCTCGCCCTCGGTAAAGGTCGTCTCGATGCCCGACCCGGAATAGTTCATCACGCGCACATGCGGCGCATGGCGTTCGGTCAACCGCTCGGCGGCACGGTGAAGGTCCAGCTTGATCACCTCAGACGGGCAGGACCCGACCAGGAACAGTTGGCGGATGTCGGGCCGGCGGGCCAGCAGCCGGTCGACCTCGCGATCCAGTTCCTCGTTCGCGCAGGCAAGACCCGCGAGATCCTTCTCTTCCAGAATGGCCGTGCCGAAGCGCGGTTCCGCAAAGATCATCACGCCAGCGGCCGATTGCAGCAGGTGCGCGCAGGTGCGCGAGCCGACCACGAGGAAGAAGGCGTCCTGCATCTTGCGATGCAGCCAGATGATGCCGGTCAGGCCGCAGAACACCTCGCGCTGGCCGCGCTCCTTGAGCACGGGCGCGTTGCGGCATCCCTGGGCCGGGGGCTGCGGGGTAAAATCTTTCATGCCATGGCCTCGGCTTGGTCGGACTGACCCTGCAGGCGGGCCATGCGCAGCTTCCACAGGAACTGCGCAGCGTTGATGATGTAGGCCGCATAGGCCGCGAGCGCGATGAACATCTGGCCCGTCGGGCCGACATTCCCGGTCAGCAGCGCCCACAGATACAGCGTATGCAGGAAGATCACGAGCATCGAGAACACGTCTTCCCAGAAGAACGCCTTGGCAAACAGGTACTTGCCGAAGACGACCTTCTCCCAGATCGCGCCGGTGACCATGATCGTGTACAGCACGAAGGTCTTGACCACGATCGAGATCGTCGCCGCCTCATAGCCCGCGCCAGTCAGCAGGTAGCGCACCACCAGCCCGAGGGAGACCAGGAACACGACGAACTGCAACGGTGCCAGCACACCCTGAACGACCGTCCAGACGGTCTCGTCGCGTCTCCGGCGCTCTTCCGGTGTATAGAGCTGCACCACCTTTGCGGCGGTTCCGCGTCCTTCCGACATCCTCCGACTCCCTGACAGACGGTGGCGAGGTCAAACTAGACCCGCCGAACAGAAAGTGTCAATTGTAATTTACACTCTTTGCGTCTACACTTGCCCTGCAAGGAGAGGTCTGCCCGGCCGGTGGGTGACGACGAAAGTCGTTTTTTATCAAAAGCCTATACCGCCCCGGATTGATTCCTCTCCGCACGAGGTCGAGGAAGTGTCAATTGGGTTTGACAACGCTGGACAGTGAAGCCGACGCCCGCCCCGAAACGGCGTCGCGAATCCGTTCCGCGCGGTTTACGGGAGGCGGCGCCGCATGCATGACACCCGCAAGACGATGACGCCGGACCAGGACACAGACCGCCACGACGAAGTCGAGTCGCTGGCGGCGCAGGTGCTTTCGGCGTTGGCCCAGCGCTCGGGCCAATCGGGTCATTCGCTAGACGAGACGATGCTGGCGAATTTCTGCGCCGATATCCTGAGGGGCGGAAAGTCGATTCACACCGACTCCATCGCCGAGTTGCGGCGCAACGGGGCCGATGTAAGCGCCATTCTGGATGGCTACATTCCCGCGGCCGCGCGCGAACTGGGCGAACGGTGGTGCCGTGACGAACTGAGTTTCGCCGACGTCACCATCGGCGCGGCGCGGCTTCAGGCGATCCTTCGGGAACTGAGCGCGCCCTGGGTCACCGACGCGATGACGCCCGCGGATGCGCCGAATGTCATGCTGATCGTACCGCTCGAGGAATATCACACGCTGGGCGGCATGACCGCGACCAGCCAGTTGCGCCGAATGGGTATTTCGGTCTGCCTGTGCCTGGGCCAGTCCGAGGACGAGATCCTGCAAAAGGTGGCCTCGCGTCGTTTCGACATGATCGCGATCTCGGTCTCGTGCCGGCACAAGCTTGACGCGGCGCGCCGACTGGTCGGCCAGTTGCGCGCCGCTGCCGAGGACCACGTGCCCATCGTGATCGGCGGCCGAGTCGCCGAGGGCGAAGACGACGTCTGCGCGCTGACCGGGGCCGACCATGCCACGGCGGACCCGCGCGAGGCGCTTAAGCTGTGCGGCGTGCGCGTGCCGGTCCCGGCGGCGCATGATCGGCTGGCGAGGAATTGAGGATGTGGAGGCGGCCGACATGGCCGTGTGAGGAACGGTGACCTCGAGGGGCGCAAAATATTGGAGCAGCGGGGCGATCCCGCTGATCGCCCCGGAGATGCTGGGCGAAATCATTGCCACGGCTTCAGACATCTCGATCGTCATCTCGCTCGAGGGCAAGATCCTGTCGGTGCTGGTCAATGCCGGCCATCGCGCCCATGGGCAACTGGACCATTGGGAAGGCCGCGACATCCGCGACGTGCTGACCGAGGACAGCCAGCCCAAGCTGGAGGCCAAGCTGACGCTTTTCGCTGGCGGCAGCGAAAGCGCCAAGCCGGTCGAGCTGAATCACTCCGACGGCGAGAACTGGGATTTCCCGGTCCGCTATTCGTTCCACCGGATCGGGCCTGACGGCCGCGTTCTGCTGATGCTGGGGCGCGATCTGCGCCCCATCGCCGAGATGCAGATGCAGTTGATCGAGGCGCAGATGGCGCTGGAACGGGACTACGAGACCCAGCGCGAATACGACACGCGTTATCGTGTCCTCAGCGAGGCGACCCGCGACGCCTTCGTGTTCGTCGGCACCCGGTCGGGCCGCGTGGTCGACGTGAACCCGGCCGCCTGCGCACTTTTGGGTGCCAGCCGCAACGACCTGATGGGCAGTCCGATCGCGCAGGAATTCGAGGGCCGGCGCCGGGCCGAATTCGTCGAGGCGCTGAACGCCCGCGCCCTGGACGACACCAGCGAACCGATCCAAGCCGAGGCCCGGCGCAGCCGAACGCCGGTCAAGATCGTGCCGACCGCGTTCCGCGCCGCCGGCGAACCGCTGATCCTGTGCCGCATCGACCCCACCGAAACCGGCGAGAGCGTCGGCAGCGGCATGAGCGAGACACTGACCGCGTTCTTCAACGAAGGCGTCGATGCGATCGTGTTTACCGATCCCGATGGCGTGATCCTGACCGCGAACGAAAGCTTCCTCGGCCTCGCCGACGCGCCGCAGGTGTCGTCGGTCAAGGGCCGGTCGCTGGGCGATTACCTGGTGCGGGGCGGAGTCGATCTGCGTGTGCTGGTCGAGAACGCCACGCGCAGCGGCCAGATGCGGATGTTCGCGACCAAGCTGGCCGGGGAATATGGGGCGCAGATTTCGGTCGAGATCTCGGCCACCTACCTGTCGGACCAGGCCCATCCGTCGATCGTGTTCGTGATCCGCGACGCCAGCCGCCTGGAAGGCGTGCGCCGGCCCGGCGTGGCGGTGTCCGACGATGCGATGCGGTCGGTCATGGAACTGGTCGGTTCGGCCACGTTGAAGGACATCGTGGCCGAAACGACGGACGTTGTGGAAAAGATGTGCATCGAGACAGCGGTGGAGTTGACCCGGAATAACCGGGTGGCCGCGGCCGAGATGCTGGGGCTCTCGCGGCAGAGCCTGTACGTGAAGCTTCGCAAATACGGGCTTCTCAGCAGAGACGGGAGCGGGGACTAGGTCCCCGGTCAGGGTGGAAACGCGCGCCCCGCGATGGGCACAGGAGAGCATGCGGAAGACATGACGGAAATTTCGAACCTTCCCCAAAGGCGGCTGCCGGAACCTGCGGCCATGCTGTCGGTGCTGCATCCGGTGACATGGTTCCCACCGATGTGGGCCTATCTGTGCGGCACCGTGTCCTCGGGCGTGTCGCCGCTGGAAAAGCCGGGCCTGGTGATCCTGGGCATCGTGCTGGCCGGCCCCATCGTCTGCGGCATGAGCCAGGCGGCGAACGACTGGTGCGATCGCCACGTGGACGCGATCAACGAACCCGACCGGCCGATCCCCTCGGGCCGCATCCCGGGGCGTTGGGGCCTGTACCAGGCATTGTTCATGTCCGTTCTGGCGC
This sequence comes from Rhodovulum marinum, assembly GCF_004343075.1. GTDB lineage: Bacteria > Pseudomonadota > Alphaproteobacteria > Rhodobacterales > Rhodobacteraceae > Rhodovulum > Rhodovulum marinum. The sequence continues at coordinate 62,355 of NZ_SLXP01000014.1, read as the reverse complement.
TGTTCGTCGGCTGGCAACTGGGCCCCTGGGGGTTTGTCGCCACGATCCTCGGCGTCGCCGCGGCCTGGGCCTATTCGGCCGAACCCGTGCGCCTGAAAAAATCGGGCTGGTGGGGGCCGGGGCTGGTGGGCCTGTCCTATGAATCGCTGCCCTGGTTCACCGGCGCGGCGGTGCTGTCGGCGGGTGCCCCCTCGATCTATGTCGTCGTCATCGCGCTGCTTTACGGCATCGGCGCGCATGGCATCATGACACTGAACGATTTCAAGGCGCTGGAGGGAGACCGGCAGACCGGCGTGAATTCCCTGCCTGTCACGCTTGGCCCCGAAAAGGCCGCGTGGGTGGCCTCCATCGTGATGGCAGTGCCGCAGGTGGTCGTGATCGCGCTGCTCTGGCTGTGGGACCGGCCGTTCCACGCGGTGGGCGTTGCGGCCGTGCTGCTGGTGCAGTTCTGGGCCATGTCGGTGATGATGAAGGATCCCAAGGGCAAGGCGCCCTGGTATAACGGCGTCGGCGTGGTCCTGTATGTTTCGGGCATGATGATCTCGGCCTTCGCGATCCGCACGCTGGGGGCCGGCGGATGACCCTGTCCTGGCTGCAGATCGTCCGGCTTGGCCTGGTGCAGATGTGCCTTGGCGCCATCGTGGTGCTGACCTCGTCGACGCTGAACCGGCTGATGGTGGTAGAACTGGCGCTGCCCGCGATCCTGCCGGGCCTGCTGGTCGGGCTGCACTATGCGATCCAGATCACCCGGCCCAGCTGGGGCTTTCTGTCCGACACCAAGGGCCAGCGCACCCGGTTCATCATCGGCGGCATGGCCATTCTGGCGCTGGGCGGCTTCTCGGCCGCGCTGGGCGTCGTGGTGATGGAGGGCAACCACCTCGCCGGCCTCGCGATCTCGATCCTTGCCTATGCGCTGATCGGGGTGGGCGTCGCGGCCTCGGGCACGTCGCTGCTGGCGCTTCTGGCCACGGCGACCGCGCCCGACCGGCGCGCGGCGGCGGCGACCATCACCTGGCTGATGATGATTGCGGGCATCGCGATCACCGCCGGGACGGTCGGCGCCTTCCTCGACCCGTATACGCCCGCCCTGCTGCTGAAGATCGTCGCCACCGTCACCATCGGCGCGGTGATCGTGACCACGCTGGCCGTCTGGGGCGTGGAAAAACGCGTCGTCGCCCGGCGCGAACCCGACGAGATGCCGTTCTGGGAGGGTTTCAAGGAGGTCTGGGCCGAACGCCGCGCGCGCATCTTCACGCTGTTCGTGTTCCTGTCGATGTCCGCCTATTTCATGCAGGAGCTGATCCTGGAGCCCTATTCCGGCCTGGTCTTCGACTTCACGCCCGGCCAGTCCACCCAGCTTTCGGGGGCGCAGCATGGCGGTGTGTTCCTGGGCATGATCGTGGTCGGCATCGGCAGTTCCGTGTTGCGGATCGGCGCGCTTCGGTCGTGGGTGATAGTGGGTTGCCTGGGCTCGGCCACGGCGCTGGTCACCATCGCCGCCATGGGCAATTACGGCGCGCACCTGCCGCTCACGCCCGCGGTGATCCTGATGGGCTTTTTCAACGGCATGTTCACCGTGGCGGCCATCAGCGCAATGATGGCGCTGGCCGGCGAAGGCCGCGGCGAACGCGAGGGCACGCGCATGGGCCTTTGGGGCGCGGCGCAGGCGATTGCCGCCGGGTTCGGCGGCCTGCTGGGCGCGGCCGCGGCCGACACAATGCGCACCATGATTGACGACGCACCGGCCTTCGGCGCGGTGTTCCTGACCGAGGCGATCCTCTTCGTGCTGTCCGCCTGGATGGCGCTGAGGATCATGGATTCCAACCGACCAACAACAGAGAACGCGGGCCTTGTCCCGGGGGAGTGAAGCACATGATCTATGACGTCGTCGTCGTTGGAGGCGGCCCCGCCGGGGCCACGGCAGCCGAGGACCTCGCCCGGTCGGGCAAGAAGGTCGCCATGATCGACCGCGAGGGGCGGATCAAGCCCTGCGGCGGCGCGATCCCGCCCCGCCTGATGAAGGATTTCGACATCCAGGACCAGCAACTCGTGGCCAAGATCGACACCGCGCGCATGATCTCGCCCTCGGGCCGCTTCGTCGACATCCCGATCGAGAACGGCTTCGTCGGCATGGTCGACCGCAAGGATTTCGACCCCTTCCTGCGCGCCCGCGCCGAACGTGCCGGGGCCACGCGGTTCACCGGCACCTTCCTTCGGATCGAGCGCGAAGAAGAAAAGACCTTCCTCGTGTTCCGCGACAAGCAGTCCAAGGAAGAGGTGCGGCTTCAGACGAAATTCGTGATCGGCGCCGACGGGGCACGATCCGACGTGGCCCGCGCCGAGGTGCCGGGCGGCGACAAGATCCCCTATGTGATCGCCTATCACGAGATCATCGACGCGCCGATGGCCGTTGGCAATTACCAGCCCAACCGCTGTGACGTGATCTATGACGGGCGCATCAGCCCCGATTTCTACGGCTGGGTGTTCCCGCACGGGCATACCTGCTCGGTCGGCATGGGCACGGGCGTCGACGGGTTCGACCTGAAACAGGCCACCGCCGACCTGCGCAAGATGGCCGGCCTCGACCAGGCCGAAACGATCCGCAAAGAAGGCGCGCCGATCCCGCTGAAACCCATGGACAAGTGGGACAATGGCCGCGACGTGGTCGTGGTGGGCGACGCCGCGGGCACCGTGGCGCCGAGTTCGGGCGAAGGCATCTACTACGCCATGTATGGCGGGCGCATCGGCGCGATGGCGGTCTCGGCGGCGCTGGCATCGGGGCGCGCCTCCGACCTCAAGCTGGCGCGCCAGATGTTCATGAAGGATCACAAGATGACCTTCCGCGCGCTGCAAAGCATGCAGGACGCCTATTACCACAGCGACGAACGGCGCGAACGCTTCGTGTCGCTCTGCCATGACGTGGACGTGCAGACGCTGACCTTCGAAAGCTACATGAACAAGAAGCTGACGAAGAAGCGCCCGCTCGCCCATCTCAAGATCGGCATCAAGAACGTCGCGCACCTGACCGGCCTCGTCTCGCCGCAGTTCACATGAGCGAGATGATCCCGGCCTGGGTGAACGGCGAACTGACCCCCGTCGAAAAGCTTGAGGCCCACCAGAAGGGCCTTCGCCACAAGGCGATCTCGGTGTTCGTGATGGATGGCGACCGGGTGCTGCTGCAGCGCCGGGCGCTGGGCAAGTATCACACGCCGGGTCTGTGGGCGAACACCTGCTGCACGCATCCGCACTGGGACGAGCCGCAAGAAGCCTGTGCCGCCCGTCGGCTGCGCGAGGAACTGGGGATCACCGGACTGACGCTCGACCACCGCGACCAGGTGGAATACCGCGCCGATGTCGGCAACGGACTGATCGAGCACGAGGTGGTGGACATTTTCGTCGCCCCGGCCGGGCCCGACCTGGGCATCGACCTGAACCCCGACGAGGTGATGGATGTGAAATGGGTCGACCTGCACGACCTCGCCCGCGCGGTAAAGGCCGAGCCCGACGCCTATACGCCCTGGCTGCGGATCTATCTCGACCAGCACCGCGAACGCATCTTCGGATCGCTTTCACCGGCATAAGCCGACAACCCCGCCGGGCGGCCCAACCGTCGCCCGGCCCGGCCGCGGGTGGCTGTGGGCCGTAGCTCAGTCGAACCACGAGAAAAGCCGCCCCAGCGCGGTACGCGGCGCAGGTTTCGGGGCAAGACTGCGCAACAGTTCGGCCAGATCGCCTTCGCGCACATGCTCCGCCGCGTCGAGCACGTGGAACCAACGCCGTTTGCGGGTGCGGCGGTTCTTCCAGTCACGGCGCAGCCGTTCGACCACCATCGGGAAAACTTCGACCTCGACGACGACGATGGCCCCCTGGGCCGTCACCTTGTCATAGCAATAGCGGCCGATCGGGTTGGTCCCCACATGACCGATGGCCCCGGCTCGCTCCAGCGCCTCGATTTCGGCCAGCTTCCAGGACTTTTGCTCGTCCATCCACCAGCCCCGTGGCATCAACCAACGCCGCGACCCGCGCGGCGAGACCAGCAGAACATGAAGCGCACCATCTGCGCTCCAGCGCAGGGGAAACGCGGCCATCTTGGTACCGGATCGGGATCTGTTGCGATGGGCCATTGGGAAACGCCTTTTGCGCGGCATGGAAGGCACTGGTCCCGGTTGCAGCGGGCGGCCTGTGCCGAACAGGTCAAGCTGCAAAAAATCGTTCTACGCCAACCACTCTATAGAAGTTGGGACAACGACTTGTTGCCGCGCCGTGCGCTGCCACGGCCCGGCTCTTGACGCCGTCACGCCTTGCGCGCGAAAAGCCCTGCTATCGGCAGGATTGCATATTTCACCACCGGGATCAGCACCGCACCCAGCGCCAGGCCGATCAGCCCGTCGATCCCTGCCGTCACACACAATTCCACGGCGTCCCGGGCCGCGGCGGGCACCCGGTTGGCGACGGCAACAGCAAGATCATGGATCGCCGAATAGGGGGCTTTCAGACCCAGCTCATAAAGCCCATGCACGATGATCGAACCGCCCACCCAGATCATCGCCGCCGTCCCCACGACGACCAGAAGCTTCAGGAAGCCGGGCATGCCGCGCACGATCCCGACGCCCAGCTTGCGCGTGACCGCCAGGCGGCCCTTTGCGGCCATGGCAAGGCCCGCGTCATCGGCCTTCACGATCACGCCCACGGCGCCGTAAACCGCGACCGTGATGATGACGCCCGCCAGGGCCAGCGCCGCGGCCACCATCCAGAACGGCAGGTCCGTCGGCAGGGCGGACAAGGTGATCGTCATGATCTCGGCCGACAGGATGAAATCGGTCTTGATCGCCCCCTTGACCTTTTTCTCCTCGAGATGCGCATCGGCCAGTTTCTCGCGGTACAGGTCTTCGTCATGGTGATCGGCCGGGTACAGCGCATGCCAAACCTTCTCGGCCCCCTCGAAACACAGGTATGCCCCCCCCAACATCAGAAGCGGCGCAATCGCCCAGGGCGCGAAGATCGACAACAACAGCGCCAGCGGCAGCAAAACCACCAGTTTGTTGAACAGCGAGCCGCGCGCGATGCTCCAGACGATGGGAATTTCGCGGTCGGCGGCAAAGCCGTGCACGTATTTGGGCGTGACCGCGGCATCGTCGATCACCGCGCCGGCAGCCTTGGACGAGGCCTTGACGGCCTGGCCTACCACGTCGTCGACCGAAGCCGCCGCCACCTTGGCGATGGCCGCCACGTCGTCGAGCAGCGCCAGAAGTCCGCTCATGTCCCGTCCCCCGTTGCCAAGCCTCGGCCCAAGATACCCGTTAGGCGGCCCGGAGCAACGCGCTTCGGCCCCGGCCTGCGCGCGGGCCTGGGTCAGGCAGCAAGCACAAGCTGGCGCGGCGCGTTCCGCAGCGCGGCAAGCGCGGCCCAAAGAACGCAGAGGGGCAGGGTCAGCAGCACACCGAAACCAAGCGTCGGCAGCGCCACAAGGAAGGTCAGGACGATCATCACGATGGCCCCGGTCTTCGTGGAATAGAACATTCCGAACGGTCCCATCAGGATCGTCGCGATCACAGCGATCGCGACGTTGTCGCCGCAATGAAGCGTGCCGTCCTCGGCACGGGTGCAGGGTTTGCGAATTGTCCAGGCCATGTCGTGTCCTCGCTGGTTGCGATCACGCCCGGCACCGTCCTGTGCCGGACGTCCATGCCCCCATCGTTCCGCCCGAATTCCGGCGAAAATCGCGCGGCGCCGGGTGCGCCGCGTGAAGAATGGCTAAAATTGGAACCGTCCGAGCCGCGCCTAGAAATCCAGGTTGGCCACGCTCAGCGCGTTCTGCTGGATGAATTCGCGGCGTGGTTCGACGACGTCGCCCATCAGCTTGGTAAAGATGTCGTCCGCCTCGGCGACGTCTTCGATGCGCACCTGCAAAAGGGTCCGGGCCTCGGGATCCAGGGTCGTTTCCCACAGCTGGTCGGGGTTCATCTCGCCCAGGCCTTTATAACGCTGCAGCGTCAGCCCCTTTTCCCCCTCGGCCAGAATCGCATCCAGCAATTCGCTGGGCGCGTGAATCGGCTGCTCCCGCTCTTTCCGGACCAGGCGCGCGGGCGCGCCGTAGGTTTCGCGCAACCCATCCGTGAAGCCCCCCAGCCGCCGCGCCTCGGGCGAACGCAGCACGGGGCCGTCCAGCACCCGAACCTCCTCGACGCCACGCACCATGCGCGCCAGGCGCATGCCGTGGTCCTGCGTCGGCCGACCCTGCCAGCCACGTTCGTATTCCAGCGCGATCAGGTCCAGCCGCTCGGCAACGCGATCGGCGGTGCCCTGAAGATCGGACTCGATCTGGCCGGGCACGAAAGCCCCGGCGATCGCCGCCTGCTCCAGGATATGCGCGGGGTAGTGCGTCGGAAACGCCTGCAGGATTCGCCGCGTCTGGCGCGCCTCTTCGACGACGCGGGACAGGTCGGCACCGATGATTTCCTCGCCCGACCCCAGCCGCAGCACCGCGCCCTCGATCCCCATCTCGATCAGGTAATCCTCCAGCGCCGCCTGGTCCTTGAGATAGACCTCGGACTTGCCGCGCGCGACCTTGTAAAGCGGCGGCTGCGCGATGTAGAGATACCCCCCCTCGATGATCTGGGGCATCTGCCGGAAAAAGAACGTCAAAAGCAGCGTGCGAATATGCGCGCCGTCCACGTCCGCGTCGGTCATGATGACGATCTTGTGGTAGCGCAGCTTGCCGATATCGAACTCGTCCCGCCCGATGCCCGTGCCCAGCGCGGTGATCAGCGTGCCGATCTCCTGGCTGGAAAGCATCCGGTCGAACCGCGCGCGTTCCACGTTCAGGATCTTGCCGCGCAGGGGCAGCACCGCCTGGTTCGCGCGCGCCCGGCCCTGTTTCGCCGATCCGCCCGCGCTGTCCCCCTCGACAAGGAAGATCTCCGACTTGGCCGGGTCGCGCTCCTGGCAATCCGCCAACTTGCCGGGCAGGCTGGCGACATCCATCGCCGTCTTGCGCCGGGTCAACTCGCGCGCCTTGCGCGCCGCCTCGCGCGCCAGCGCCGCCTCGATGATTTTTCCGACGATGTTCCGCGCCTCTTGCGGGTGCTCCTCGAACCACTCGGCCAGTTTCTCGTTCACCAGGCTTTCGACCGCTGGCCGCACCTCGGAACTGACCAGCTTGTCCTTGGTCTGGCTGCTGAACTTGGGATCGGGCACCTTGACCGACAGCACGCAGGTCAGCCCCTCGCGCGCGTCGTCGCCGGTGAAGTTCACCTTCTCACGCTTGGCGATCCCGCTGGACATCGCATAGTTGTTGATCGTCCGGGTCAGTGCGCCCCGGAACCCCGCCAGGTGCGTGCCGCCGTCACGCTGGGGGATGTTGTTGGTGAACGGCAGCACCGTCTCGTGATAGCTGTCATTCCACCACATCGCGATTTCCACGCCGATCCCGTCCCGCTCGCCGGTCATGAAGATCGGCTCGTCCATCACCGACGCCTTGTGGCGGTCGAGATAGCGAACGAATTCCCGCACGCCGCCCTCGTAGAACATCTCGGCCCGCTGCGGCTCGGCGCCGCGTTCATCCTCCAGGATGATCTTGACCCCGGAATTCAGGAAGGCCAGTTCGCGCAGGCGGTTTTCCAGCGTCTTGAACACGTAGTCGAGGTTGGAAAACGTCTCCAGCGAGGCGAGAAAACGCACCTCGGTTCCGGTGCGGTCGCCGGCTTCGCCAACGACCTTCAGGTGCTCGACCGTATCGCCGCGTTCGAAGCGCGCGTAATGTTCCTTGCCGTCGCGCCAGATGCGCAACTCCAGCCAATCCGACAGCGCGTTCACGACCGACACGCCCACCCCGTGCAGGCCGCCCGACACCTTGTAGGAGTTCTGGTCGAATTTCCCGCCCGCGTGCAGCTGGGTCATGATGACCTCGGCCGCAGAGACGCCCTCTTCCTCGTGGATGCCCACCGGAATCCCGCGCCCGTTGTCATGCACCGACACGCTGGAATCGGCGTGAATCCTGACGGTCACGGCGTCCGCATGACCCGCCAGCGCCTCGTCGATCCCGTTATCCACAACCTCGTAGACCATGTGGTGCAGGCCCGAGCCATCATCGGTATCCCCGATATACATGCCCGGCCGCTTGCGCACCGCCTCCAGACCCTTGAGAACCTTGATGGAATCGGCGCCGTATTCTTCGGGCTGCCGCGCGTTTTCCGCCATGCGAGCGATCCTTTTTCTTCTGCCCGATTTATACGGTCTCGTGGTGGGAATGTCACGCGCCACCCACAAGATTTGGTGTCAGGTAAAGGGTATGACCAGCCCGACCAGGATCAGCAGACCACCCGCCACCCGGTTGGTGCGCCTCAATGCCTTGGGCGAGGTCAGGATACGCCGCGCCCGGTCGATGAACAGCGCGAAACACAGGTTCCCGATCAGCGGCACGCCCATCGAAATCGCCACGATGGCCGCGATGTCGGGCGCCCCGATCCCCGACAGGTCAAAGAACCCGGGCAACACCCCCATGTAGAACAGGATCGCCTTGGGGTTGCCCAAGATCACGGCAAGCCCCGCCACGAACCCCGCCCACATGCCCGGCCGCGTCAGCCGGCTGTCCTCGGCGATCGAGGCGCCCGGATGCCGGATCAGCAAAACGCCCATTGCCAGGAAGACGGCGCTGGCCACATAGCGCAGCACCACGAGAAACCCGTCGAACACCGACACCACCCAGCTGACGCCCAGGATCGCCAGAAGCGGCCAAAGCGCATCGCCCACCACCACGCCCAGCGCCAGCGGCCAGGCCGCGTTGAAGCCGCCCGACAAGGCGCGCGCGGTCAGCGCCACCCAGACCGGCCCGGGCGTCAGGAACAAGACGAACAATGCACCTGCGTAAAGGGCCAGGTCACCCGGTGTCACGGTCACGGTGTATCCCTTACCACAACGGCGCTTGTCCCGCCGGTTTCGGTCACTTCCAGGTATTGCGCCCGCTCGCCCAACGCCTCGAACAACTCCGCCCCGGTGCCGGTCATCCAGGCCTGCGCCCCCAGCACGCAGATCTCGTCGAACAGCGCCGCGCGCCGCCCGGCATCCAGATGCGCGGCCACCTCATCCAGCAACAGCAAGGGCGGCGCCCCGAAATCCTCGGCCAGCGCACGAGCATTGGCCAGGATCAGCGAAATCAGCAACGCCTTCTGCTCCCCGGTCGAACTTTGCCGGGCGGGCACACCCTTGGCGGCGAACACGGCGTCCAGGTCCACCCGGTGCGGCCCGGCCAGCGTGCGCCCCGCCATCCGGTCGCGCCCTCGCCCCTCGGCCAGCGCCTCGGCCAGCGCCTCGGGCGTTTCGGGATCGGCACCCTCCGGCCCGACCAAGGCCAACCCGGCCTGCGGAAACGCCGTCTCGCCCTGCGCCTGCGCGACCTCCAGCCGGGTCAGCGCCGCCCGCCGGTTCGCGCCGATCGCGGCCCCGGCCTCGGCCATCTGCCCCTCGAGCGCGGCAAACCAATGGGCGTCGCGGACGTCGTCCTTCAGCAGGCGGTTGCGCTCGCGCATCGCCTTTTCATAGGCCAGAACCGCCTCGGCATGGCCGGGCTCAAAACTCATCGCGATCCGGTCCAAGAACCGCCGCCGCCCCTCGGCGCCCTCGATCCACAGCCGATCCATCGACGGCACCAGCCACAGCACCCGCGCGATCCGGCCCAGTGCGACCTGCGCCGCCGCCTTGCCGTCGATCCGCACCTGCCGCGTGCCGCCGGGTTCGGCCCAGGTCTCGACCTCGTGCACCTGCCAAAGCGACTCGAGCACCGCGGCGACCTTCCAGCCCAGCCCGCCCGGGGCGCGTGCCATTTCCTCGGCCGCGGCCCGCCGCAAGCCCCGCCCCGGCGACAGCAGGGAAACCGCCTCCAGCAGATTGGTCTTGCCCGCCCCGTTCGCACCGAAAATCGCCACCGGCCGCCCGTCCAGGGCCAGCCGCGCGCGTTCGTGAGAGCGGAACTGGGCGAGCGTCAGCTCTTTCAGGGCCAGCCTGGGCATCCCCCGCCCTTCTTCTGGTCAGAAATATCCCCGCCGGAGGCAGCCCGGCAAAGCCGGGCTAGACCCGCATCGGCATCACGACATAGACGGCCGAACTGTCATTTCCCTCGCGCATCAGGGTCGGGTCGCCCGAGGAATTGAACAGGAACACCGCATTCTCGCGGTCCACCTGGCTGGCGATTTCCAACAGGTATTTCGCGTTGAACCCGATCTCCAGCTTCTCGTCGCCATAGGCCACGGCCAGTTCCTCTTCGGCGGCGCCACTGTCGGGCGCGTTCACCGACAGGGTCAGCCGATCCTCGTCCAGCGCCAGCTTGACCGCGCGCGAGCGTTCCGAACTGACGGTGGCCACCCGGTCGACGGCCTGCGCGAACTCGGCGGCATCGACCTCCAGCCGGCGCGAATTGCCGGTCGGGATGACCCGGCTGTAATCGGGGAAAGTGCCGTCGATCACCTTCGACGTCAGGGTGATCTCGGGCGTGGCGAAGCGCACCTTGGTCTCGGACACCGACACCGCGATCTGCGCATCGTCGTCTTCCAGCAGCTTGCGCAGCTCGCCCACGGTCTTGCGCGGCACGATCACGCCGGGCATCGTCTCGGCGCCCGGCGGCAGCTCGGCGTCGATCCGCGCCAGCCGGTGGCCATCGGTCGCGACACAGCGCAGCACCTTGCCGCCCTCACCCTCGGCGACATGCATGTAGACGCCGTTCAGGTAATACCGCGTCTCTTCTGTCGAGATCGCGAATTTCGACTTGTCGAACAGCCGCCGCAGCACCGGCGCCGCGGCGGTGAAATTCGACGTGTATTCCGACGAGGCCATCACCGGGAAATCTTCCTTGGGCAACGTGGCAAGCGTGAAATGCGACCGCCCCGCGCGTACCGTCAGCCGACCCGAGGCACCGTCATCGGACATCTCGACCAGCGCGCCATCGGGCAGCTTGCGCACGATCTCGTGCAGGGTGACCGCGGGCACCGTGGTCGCACCCGCGCGTTCGACCTGGGCGGAAACCTTGTCGACCACCTCGATATCCAGGTCGGTCGCGCGGAAGCTGACGGTATCGCCCTCGGCCTCGATCAGCACATTGGCAAGGATCGGGATCGTGTTGCGCCGCTCGACCACCGATTGTGCCTGACCGACCGCCCGTAGAAGGGTGCCGCGTTCGATGCTGAATTTCATGCCCTCGCTCCTCATGCCGGCGGGAGGCGAACCCTAGCGGTTCCGCCCCCCGGCTCAAGCGTTTTCTGGACTGTCCGAGACTTTCGCAGGGGCGTCAAGGCCGTAGCCGCCGCCCTCAGGCCTCCAGCATGCGGCGCAGCAACTCAAGATCCTCGGCGATCTGCGGATCGCTGGTCCGAAGATCGTCGATCCGCCGGACCGCGTGCATCACGGTGGTGTGGTCGCGCCCGCCGAACCGCCGTCCGATCTCGGGCAGGCTGCGCTGGGTCAGTTGCTTGGCCAGCCACATCGCGATCTGCCGCGGCCGTGCGATCGTGCGGTGCCGCTTGGGGCCCACCATGTCGGCCAGGCGCATGTTGAAATGCTCGCTGACCTTGCGCTGGATCTCCTCGATCGTCACCTTGCGGTCGGTCGCGCGCAGGATGTCGGCCAGGCAATCCTGCGCCAGTTCCAACGAGATTTCCTTGCCCACCAAAGAGGCAAAGGCGAACAACCGCGTCAGCGCACCCTCCAGAACCCGGACATTCGTGGAAATCCGGTGGGCGAGGAATTCCAGCACCCCGTCGGCAATCACAAGACCCGGATATTGCTGGCGATACAGGTCGACCTTCTGCTGCAGGATGCCCAGCCGCAATTCGTAATCGGTGGGATGCAGGTCCACGACCAGCCCGCATTGCAGGCGGCTCTTGATGCGGTCTTCCAAGTCCTTGATTTCGCCCGGCGCACGGTCTGCGGAAATCACGATCTGCTTGTTCTGGTCGACCAGCGCGTTGAACGTGTGGAAGAATTCTTCCTGCGTCGAATCCTTGCCGGCGATGAACTGCACATCGTCCACCATCAGCACATCGACCGAGCGGAACAGCGACTTGAACCCCATCATGTCGCGTTCGCGCAGCGCCTGGACGAACCGGTACATGAACTGTTCCGCCGACAGGTAGACCACGCGCTTTTCGGGGGCGCGTTCGCGCAGGTCCCAGGCGATGGCGTGCATCAGGTGGGTCTTGCCCAGCCCAACGCCGCCATACAGGAACAGCGGGTTGAAGGTGACGTTGCCCCCCTCGGCCACGCGGCGCGCGGCGGCATGGGCCAGTTCGTTCGGCTTGCCGGTCACGAAGGTGTCGAAGGTGAACCGCGCATCCAGCGGCGCGCCGGGCAGATCGTTTTCCGCCTGCGGCGCCGTCCCCGACGCCGACGCAGGCGCCGCAGCCCGTGGCGCGGCGCGGGCCGCGGCGGGTTTCGTGGCCGAGACGGCGAATTCCAGGCGGTCGACGGCAACGCCGTTGCGCGTCAGCTGTTCGATGATCTTGTCGCCGAAGTTCCGGTTCACCCATTCGCCGACGAAGTTGGTCGGCACGCCGAACCGCGCGACCCCGTTTTCCAGGGCCCGGAACTCGAGCGGTGCAATCCAGGTTACAAAGTTGTTTTTCCCGATCGTCCGCTCAAGGTCATCGCAAATTCGTCCCCAGGTGTCGTCTGTCATTTTTGCCCGCTTTCGCTCCGTCCCTGATCATCTGGCAGACGGGATCATCGTGCCGTTCCGGCCACGGACCACCGCCCCCGGCGTCCCCAAAGACCCGGCGGGCGGCGCCACGCGAACGGACCAAGGAGCAAAAGAGATCGACCCCGGCCAAACCTGTCGGACAGGCGCCGGTTCCCATTTCTCCTGCTCCGCTTCCGCGCGGGCAACCTTGGACATGAGGCCGGAACGCCGGAAGCCAGTTCCGGCAAGGGCCTGCAATCGCGTCCGAATTTTCGCCGATCCCCCAATCGTCGCGAAATCCGAATCCTGCCCCCGCGAGCGTTCCAGGCCATGCACCACCAGGCCAGCGGAACGGTCCCGGGGGACCGCGTGCGTCATGTCCCCCCAAGTCGATGTGAATCGCCTCAAGACGGTAGCCCGCCCCTCGAGACAGGCGCAACAGAACTTAGACCTTGACTTGGGCTTTGCCGGGAACGAATCCGGGCCCCGTGGCAGAGCCGCCACGCGACCCGATTTCGCGCCCCGAAAACAAAAGGGCGCGGCCAGTGCCACGCCCTTCAAAAGCCTTGTTTTTATGGCCGATCAGGCGCCGAGCGCCTTCACCCGGGCCGACAGGCGCGACATTTTGCGTGCCACGGTGTTCTTGTGAAGAACGCCTTTGGTGACGCCGCGCATCAGTTCGGGCTGGGCCTGGCGGAGGGCGGCGGTGGCGGCTTCCTGGTCGCCGGAGGCGATGGCCTCTTCGACCTTGCGCAGGAAGGTGCGGATGCGCGAGCGGCGCGCCTTGTTGATCGCGGTGCGGCGCTCGGCCTGGCGGGCGCGTTTCTTGGCTTGGGGCGAATTTGCCATTGTCTTCAGGTCCTTCGGTCCGGGTTCGTTCGGTCAAAATCTGTCGCGCAACGAGCCCCGGGCCGGGTTCCAGACAACCGGCTGATTCCGGCCAGAGCGGGCCTCACGCGCATGTAGGCCCCGGCGTATAGGGCAGAACGGCGCGCAAGGGAACCCGGAAAATCGCGATATGAATTCCATATGAATCGCATATGAAATCCATATGACTCTTTTCGGACCCCGCGCGGCCGATCACTTGTCGCGGAATTGCGGCTCGCGCTTTTCGACGAAGGCCTGCATGCCCTCGGACTGGTCCTCGGTGGCGAACATCATGTGGAACATCCGCCGCTCGAACAGCAGCCCCTCGCGCAGCGTGGTTTCATAGCTGCGGTTCACGCATTCCTTGACCGCCATCACCGTCAGCGCGGATTTCTCGGCGATCTTGCTGGCCGCGGCCATCGCCTCTTCCATCAGCTTCTTGGCGGGCACGACGCGGGACACCAGCCCGGCGCGCTCGGCCTCTTCGGCGTCCATGAACCGGCCTGTCAGGTGCATGTCCATCGCCTTGGACTTGCCCACGATGCGGGTCAGGCGCTGGGTGCCGCCGATGCCGGCCACCACGCCCAGGTTGATTTCAGGCTGGCCGAACTTGGCGGTGTCGGCGGCGATGATGAAATCGCACATCATCGCCAGTTCGCAGCCCCCGCCCAGCGCATAGCCGGACACCGCGGCGATGATCGGCTTGCGGCAGGCCAGGAATTTCTCGGTCTCGGGCGTGAACAGGTCGCCCCCGAACACGTCCACGAAACTCTTGGTGCTCATCTCGCGCACGTCGGCCCCGGCGGCGAATGCCTTTTCCGAGCCGGTCAGCACGATCACGCGCACCTTGTCGTTGGCGTCGGCCTGGGACACGGCATCGGCCAGTTCGCCCATCAGTTCGGCGTTCAGGGCGTTCAGCGCGTCGGGCCGGTTCAACCGGATCAGCGCCACGTGGTCCTCGATCTCGACGATCAGCGTCTTGTAAGCCATGGGGGCCTTGCCTCCGTTCCGTTCGAACCCGAGTCCTTAGCAGTCTGGCCCCGGCGTTCAAGCTATCTTTGGCATTGCGGGCAGTAGAAGGTGGACCGCCCCGACTGCACGATGCGGGCGATCGTGCCGGTGCACCCGTCCGCCGGGCACGGCGCACCCTCGCGGCCATAGGCCCGGAAGGCGTGCTGGAAATAGCCAAGTTCGCCATCGGCCTGGCGGTAATCGCGCAGGGACGACCCGCCCGCCTCGATCGCCTCGGCCAGGACCTGGCGGATCACCGGGACAAGCCCGGCGACACGGGGTGCGGCAATACGGCCCGCCTTGCGCCGGGGCGAGATGCCCGCGCGGTGCAGCGCCTCGCAGACATAGATATTGCCCAGCCCCGCCACCACGCGCTGGTCCAGCAGCGCGGCCTTGATCGGGGTCATCCGGCCGCGCAGCCGGGCCACCAGATAGGGTTCGTCGAAGGCGTTGCCCAAGGGTTCGGGCCCCAGCCCCGCCAGCAGCCAGTGCGACTCGACCCGATCCGTCGCGACCAGGTCCATCGCGCCGAAGCGGCGGGCGTCGTTGAAGGTGATGCGCGCGCCGCGCCCCATGTCGAACACGACGTGATCGTGTTTCGCGGGCGCGGGGTGGTCGTGGACATAATCGCCCAGCATCCGCCCCGAGACCAGCACCCGCCCCGACATGCCCAGGTGCCAGACCAGCGTTTCGCCGGTGGACAGATCGGCCAGCAGGTATTTCGACCGCCGCCCCAGCCGGATCACCCGCGCCCCGGTCAGCCGTTCGGCCATCCGGTCGGGGAAGGGCCAGCGCAGGTCGGGGCGATTCACGCGTGCCCGGGCGATCACGTCGCCTTCCACCGCGGGGGCCAGACCGCGACGCACTGTCTCTACCTCTGGCAATTCGGGCATCGTGCCCTTCCTTGTGATCGGCTGCGCATTGTAACCCCCGCAGGGCGCCTTATAAGAAGGGCGCGAAAGATCAACGGCAAGGCCCCATGACAGAGCAAGCCCAGAACACCACCCATTTCGGTTTCCAGACGGTCGCCGAAGAGGAAAAGGCAGGGATGGTCCACGGGGTCTTTACCCGCGTGGCCTCGCGCTATGACCTGATGAACGACCTGATGTCGGGCGGCATCCACCGCGTGTGGAAAGACGCGATGATGGACTGGCTGGCGCCGCAGCCCTGGCAACGTCTGCTGGACGTGGCGGGGGGCACCGGCGACATTTCGTTCCGGTTCCTGAAACGCGCGCCGGGGGCGCAGGCGGTGGTCTGCGACATGACGGAATCGATGCTGGTCGAGGGGCGCAAGCGGGCCGATGCCGCGGCGCTGGCCGACAGCCTGGACTGGGTGACGGGCGATGCGATGGCGCTCCCGTTCGCGGACAATTCCTTTGACGTGGTCACCAACGCCTTCGGCACGCGGAACATCACCCGCATCCAGGACTGGCTGGACGAGGCATTCCGGGTGCTGAAACCGGGCGGGCGGCTGATGATCCTGGAGTTCAGCCAGCTGCCGAACCCCGCGATGCAATGGGCCTATGACCGCTATTCGTTCAACGTGATCCCGGTGATGGGGCAGATCGTGGCGAATGACCGGGCATCCTATCAATACCTGGTGGAATCGATCCGCAAGTTCCCCGACCAGGAGACATTTGCGGGCATGATCCGCAAGGCCGGGTTCGGGCAGGTGAAATACCGCAACCTGTCGATGGGCATCGCGGCGCTGCATTCGGGGTGGAAGCTCTAGGTGCGCGGTCCTCACAACATCGTCCGGCTGGTGCAGACGCTGGCCACGTTCGAACGCACCGGCGCGAACCGTTTCGTGCTGGAGGCGATGGAAGCCCCGGCCAGCGTGCGGGCGGCGGCGCGCATCCTCGGCTGGCCGTTCAAGTGGCTGGGCGAAAAGGGCGACGAGACGCAGCCCCCGGTGACCCGCGCGCTGTCGGCGCTGGGCCCGGCCTATATCAAGTTCGGCCAGATCCTGTCGACGCGGCCCGACGTGGTCGGCGACGAGCTGGCGGTGCAGCTGCGCGTGCTGCAGGACAAGCTGCCGCCCTTCCCGATCGAGGTCGCCAAGGAGACCGTCGCCCAGGAGCTGGGCCGGCCCGCCGACGAGCTGTTCTCGGAATTCTCGGAACCGATCGCCGCGGCCTCGATCGCGCAGGTGCACAAGGCGCGGATCCGCGAGACCGGCCAGCAGGTCGCGGTCAAGGTGCTGCGCCCGAATGTCGAGCGCAACTTCCGCCGCGATATCGACGCGTTCTATTTCGCCGCCTCGACCATCGAGCTGTTGGCGCCGTTCTCGCGGCGGCTGCGCCCGACCGACGTGATCGCCCATTTCGACGGGGTGGTGACGGGCGAGCTGGACCTGCGGATCGAGACCTCGGCCGCGGCGGAATACGCCGCCAACACCGAGAACGACCCGGGCTTTGCGGTGCCGCGGGTGATCTGGCCCCTGTCGGGCAAGCGGGTGATGACGCTGGGCTGGTGCGAGGGCGTACCGCTGGGCGACAACGCCGCGATCGACGCCGCCGGCCACGACCGGCGCGCGCTGGGCGAGCGGGTGCTGTCGATGTTCCTCAGCCACGCGCTGCGCGACGGGTTCTTCCATGCCGACATGCACCAGGGCAACATGAAGGTCGGCCCGAACGGCGACATCCTGGTGTTCGATTTCGGCATCATGGGGCGGATCGACGAATACACCCGCCGCGTCTATGCCGAGATCCTGTACGGGTTCATCCGCCGCGATTACCGCCGCGTCGCCGAGGTGCATTTCGAGGCGGGCTATGTCCCCGCCGACCAGGATATCGACGAGTTCGCGCAGGCGCTGCGGTCGGTGGGCGAGCCGATCTTCGGGATGGACGCCACGCATATCTCGATGGCCAAGCTGCTGGCCTACCTGTTCGAGGTGACGGAACGGTTCGGCATGGCCACGCGGACCGAGCTGATCCTGTTGCAGCGGACGATGGTGGTGGTCGAGGGGGTGTCGCGGTCGCTCAACCCGTCGATCAACATCTGGGAAGTCGCCCGGCCCATCGTGGAATCCTACATCAAGGAAAACATCGGGCCCAAGGCGCTGGCGCGCGACCTGGTGCGCACGGTGCGGGTGCTGTCGCGGTTCGGCCCGCAACTGCCGCAGATGGCCGAGGCGGCGCTGATCCGCCAGTCGCAGACCGCGCCCGACCACCCGCGCCCGACAACGCGGCACGCCGCGCTGTGGATGGGCACGGGCGCGGCGCTGGGCGGCGCGCTGGTGGCGCTGGCGATTCTGGTCTGAGGGCGGCGCCGGCCCCCTAGGGCTGGCGCAGCGCCGACACCGACGAGGCCGACGCCTCGCCGCCGCCTTCGAACACCAGGGTCACGCCGCTGGCATCGCTGCGCACCTCGGTGATGGGAACGTAGACCTCGGCCGCGCTTTCGGCGATGCGGGCGCCATCGAGAAAGCTTTCGACCACGAAACTGTAGGTGCCCTCGGCCAAGGCCGCGCCGTTGACGCCGGTGCCTGTCCACTCGATCGCCGCCGCGCTGGTGCCGATCGACTGGCGCTGCACCTCGGTCCCGTTGGCGTCACGCACGACAAGCTGTGCGGCGTCCGCCTCGGTCGAGGGTTTGGGCAGCACGGTGATCGGCGATCCGTCAAACACGGCGGGCACCTTGGCGCGCCCCTCCATCCCGACCCAGTCGCCATATTGCGACAACCCCGCGCCGCCCAGGGTTTCGGTCAGCGTCTTCAGCAAATCGTTGGTCTGCACCTGCTGTTCGACCCCCGAAAAGGTCGCGAGCTGCACGGCGTAATCCGACGATTCGATCGGGTTCAGCGGGTCCTGGTTGGTCATCTGGACCGTCAGCATCTTGAGGAACGTCTCGAAATCGCTGCTGATCGCGGCATTGCCGGTCTTGGTCTCGGCGGCGGCCGTGGCCGTCGTCGCCGTGGTGGTGGCAGAGGTTACGCTGTCCATCGGGTCGGTCCTTTCACAGGCGCAGGTCAAGACCGCCATCGGCGGCAAGGCGGGATCGGGGGCCGGGCACCGCAGCGGGCGCCAGCGCGGGGTCATCGCCGGGCGCGGGCGCCGCGGGATCGGCCTGCGGGGTCTGACCCTGGCCGGTGCCCTTGCCCGCGAAATCCAGCACCACCTCGCCATAGCCCAGCTCGCGCATCGCGCTGTTCAGCAGGTCGGCATGGCGGCGCATCAGGTCCATCGTCTCGCCACGCTCGGCGTTGATCGTGACGGTGATCGCGCCATCGCCGGGGTTGAGGGTCAGCCGCACGCGGCCAAGCTCCTCGGGGCTGAGGGTCAGTTCGACCGACCCGTCAGAGGCGCGGTGCAACGCCTCGGCCATGGTGCGCATCGCCGGGCGCGGCGCGTCGGCCAGCCGCGGCGCCGGCTGGGCGGGGCGGGGCGTGTCCTGGGCCGGGCGGTCGGGACCGGCCAGTTCGGTGCGCGCGGTCGGATCGGCCGGGGCGGTCTCGGCCATGGTGGGGGTCGCGCGGGCCGTGTCGGGCTGGGCCGGGCCATCGGTGGCCTGGACCGGCGCGGCCGACGGGTGCACCGGGCGGCGGCTGTCGGGCGGCGTGGCCGGCCCGGGGCGGTCGGCCGGGGGCGGGGTATCGCCGGGCGCGGCGCGGGGGTCCGGGTCGGCAGCCGCGGCATCGGCCGGGGCGTCGACCGGCCCCTGACCGGGCAGGGCCGCGGCACGCGGTCCGTTCGCCGCCTGGCGCACCGGCGCGGCCGGGTCGGCCTGCCCGCGGGGATCGGCCGGCGGCGGGGTATCGGTGGCCGCCGGTTGCGCGGGGGCGGCGCCGGACGGGGCGGGGACGGCCGGGTCCTGGGCGGGCGCGGCACCGGCGGGCACCGGCGCGGGCATGGGCGCGGGCGACGCGGCGGCCGGGCTGCCCAAGGCGGGCCCATCCGCCGCCGGGGGGGGCGATGACCGGGCAGGAAGGGCCGCGTCCGCGGGGCGATCTGCGGCGGCATGGGGCCGGGGCGCCGGGGGCGTGTCGGCCGGGCCGCCGGGCAAGGGACCGGGCCGCGGCGCGCGCGGCGCCTCGCCCGTTTCGGGCAGGGCCCGGGCGGCGGTCTGTCCGGTGGCCGGGTCGGCCGGGGCGGGGAAGGGGAGCGGGATTGTCTCCGGGCCGCGGCGCGATGCGGCCGGGCGCGCCGCGTCGGGCGCCGCGGGATCCGCCGCGTTCGGCAGCGGCGGGCGTGCAGCACCGGGCGCCGGTGTGCCGGCCTCGGACGCCGCCGCCTGGCCGGGGCGCGGCCCCGTCGCGGGGGGGGACGCGGCGGCGGAGACGCCCTGGGCGGCGGTCTGCGCTTGGGCGGCGGTCTGCGCCGCGTCTGGCCGCTGCGGCTGGGCGGCGGTCTGCGGCTGGGCGGGCACCTGGACCGCGAGGGACATATCCGGCGTCGCATCGCCCGCCGCGGGACCGGCCAGCGCCACTTCCGGCGCACCCTCGGCAGACCGCCCTGCCCCGGCGGGACCCTGCGGCACCTCGCCTGTGACGGCCAGCCCGGGTGCGATCCAGCCCTCGAGACCGGTCAGGTCGGTCGAGTCGCCCTCACCGGGCAGGTCGAGCTGGGCAAAGCGGCTGACCAGGCGCACGGGCGCGGACGACGGGGCACCGTCCCCCTGCGGCGCGCCCCCAGGCCCAAGCGTGAACGCGGCCTGAAACGCGCCCGGCCCCGTCGGGGAAGGCGATGCCGCGCGGACACCGTCGCCCTGTGCCGGTGCGGGGACAGCCGCGGACTCGAAGAGATGAACATACTGCATGCGTTTCGCCGGACTTCTGCCACTGGTCGGGAGCAGATTGGCCGCAAGCGGTTACCGGTTCTTTACCGGATGCGCGTCATACACGGAAAAACGACTCGCAATTTAGGGAAACCGCCATGCTTCCCCCGATCACGGCCCCGACCGCGCCCACGCCCGCCCCGACCGCCAGCGATACGCGCCTGCGCGCGGCCGCCCAGAAACTCGAGGCGCAGTTCCTGGCCGAGATGCTGAAACATGCCGGGCTGGGGGAAACCGGCGGCGAATTCAGCGGCGGCATCGGCGAGGAACAATTCGCCTCTTTCCTGCGCGAGGCCCAGGCCGGGGAAATGGTCCGCGCCGGCGGAATCGGCCTGGCCGAAACCCTGTTCGAAGCCCTGAAGGAGCGAATCGATGACGCTGGATGACCCGATCGAGGCCCTGCTCCTGCGCGAACGCGACGCGCTGCGCCGCGCCGATTTCCCCGCGCTGCAGGACCTGGCCGAGGAAAAGGAACGCCTGGTGGCCGACCTGTCCGCGCGCCCGGTCCCCGACGCCGCGGCGCTGGCCCGGCTGCGCGAGCTGGCCGAGGGCAACGCCCGCCTGATGCAGGCCGTGCAGCGCGGCGTCGAAAGCGCGGTGGCCACCCTGCGCCGCGCCCGCCAACCCGCCGAGGCGCTGACCACCTATGACCAGAGCGGCAAATCCTCGCGCATCGGCGCCACGCAAGGGTCGCTGACCCGCCGCGCCTAGGCCCCATTTTCGACAAAAGGCCCCGCTAATACCTTTTTCCATTAGCCGTCGTTTAACCCGCAGCTGAAATGCTCGGGACCGCGCCCGGAACATGGGTGGCACGGCACGGACCCCCTCCAAAGCCGTACGGGTGAGAACACCTTCGATCGTCGTCCCACGGCGGCAGCAACCCGTGGCGCAAAGCGCCATACGAAAAGGAAGGACCAACCCATGTCCAGCATTCTGACGAACACCAGCGCCATGACCGCGCTGCAGACCCTGAAAAGCATCAACTCCAGCCTCGAGAGAACCCAGGGCGAAATCTCGACCGGCAAAAGCGTCGCCACCGCCAAGGATAACTCCGCCGTCTGGGCCATCTCGAAGGTCATGGAAAGCGACGTGAGCGGCTTCAACTCGGTATCCGACAGCCTGGCCACCGGTCAGGCGATGGTCGGCGTTGCGCGCACTGCGACCGAATCGATCACCGACCTGCTCGATAGCATCAAGACCAAGGTCGTCGCCGCACAGGACCCCTCGGCCGACACCGGCAAGCTGCAGAACGAGACGGACCAGCTGATCCAGCAGGTGAACTCGATCCTCGACGCCGCCCAGTTCAACGGCGTGAACCTGATCAACAACGGCACCGACCAAAGCGTGCTGGGCTCGCTGAACCGCAGCAACGGCGATGTGACCGCCGCGACGATCACCGTGGCGGCCCAAAACCTTGACACCGCGCCCGCGGCGGCTGCGACGGCGACGCTTGCCGATGGCGGCGGAACGCAGACCTTCACCGTCGGCACGACTGCTGACGACGCCGCAAGCGTCGTAGCCCTGGCTGGCGGGGATGCCGCGATCGATCTCGACGCGATTGCGGAAGGCGAAACGGTTCGGGTCACCATCGGCGATCAGAACTTCAGCTATACGGTGACGGCTGACGACGCTGCGGCGGGCAACGATGCCAACGATATCGCGCTGACCAATATCCGCAGCCAGATCAATGCCGCTGGCATCACCGGCCTGACGGCCGACTACGACCCGGCATCCCCCGGCGTCCTGTCGTTCAACAACGCGGGCACGGGTGCGGCAGATACGGCCATCACCGTGCGCGTCAGTGCGGCGGGCACCGGCGGCCTGTCCGGCCTGGGCGATGGCGTGTCCACACGGTTGGACGTGACCTCGGCCACGGCGCTGGCGGACATCGAGTCGATGATCTCGACGTCGATCGACGCGGCCGCCGCCTTCGGGTCGATCGAGTCGCGCCTGGAAACCCAGTCGAACTTCGTCTCGAACCTGACCGATGCCCTGAAGTCCGGCATCGGGGCGCTGGTCGACGCCGACATGGAGGCCGCCTCGGCCCGTCTGCAGGCCCTGCAGGTGCAGCAGCAGCTGGGCACCCAGGCGCTGTCGATCGCGAACCAGTCGCCGCAGAACCTGCTGTCGCTCTTCCGCTAAGACATCGGCCGGGCCGGGGAAAATCCCCGGCCCTTCCCCTGATGCCTTGGCCCACTTTCAGAATGGAGTGACAGAACATGAACGCCCTGCACATGGCCAGATCGGCCTATTCCGCCCCCAATCAGACCACGATGCGGACCCCGCGCGCCACCGAATACGCGGCCTTTGCCCGTGTCACGGCACGCCTCAAAGAGGCCGCCAGCGGTGGAAAGACCGCATTTCCCGCTCTCGCCTCGGCGCTGACCGAAAACCGCAGGCTTTGGCGCCTGCTCGCGTGCGACGTTGCCCAACCCGACAATGCCCTGCCGGCCGACCTGCGCGCCC
This sequence comes from Rhodovulum marinum, assembly GCF_004343075.1. Classification (GTDB taxonomy): domain Bacteria; phylum Pseudomonadota; class Alphaproteobacteria; order Rhodobacterales; family Rhodobacteraceae; genus Rhodovulum; species Rhodovulum marinum. Next base: position 39,572 of record NZ_SLXP01000014.1, on the reverse strand, counting down.
GCATCTTCTATCTTTACGAATTCACCGATTTCCTCAGCCAGGAGGTCCTGGCCGGTCGCGCCAAGGCGGATGACCTGATCGAAATCAACACCGCGGTCATGCGCGGGCTCGACAAACCGGAGGCGGTGTGATGAGCGGTCTCGTCCTGAAACTGGGCCCCAAGGAACGGGTCCTCGTCAACGGCGCCGTGATCGAGAACGGCGACCGCCGCACCCGGCTGTCGATCAAGACGCCCAACGCCAACATCCTGCGCCTGCGCGACGCGATCCACCCCGAAGAGGCGAACACGCCCGTCCGCCGGGTCTGCTATATCGCCCAGCTGGTGCTGTCGGGTGACACGACCCCCGAGGAGTCGCGGACGCAGCTGTTGCGCGGGATCGAACAGCTGAGCCAGGTGCTGACCGACCATGACAGCCGGCGGCAGCTGACGCTGGCCACCGAGGCGGTCATCGAAGAGCAGTACTACCAGGTGCTCAAGGCGCTGCGCAGCCTGCTGCCCCGCGAAGAACGGCTGCTGGCGGGTACGAGGCCGTCATGAGCTTTCAGCCCGTCGTTCCCATCGGCGGCTATGCCGGCTGGCGCTTTCTCGAACGCACGATGGAGCGCCAGCAGGAGGTGTTCAACCAGAGCACCGTCATGCAGCGCGACCTGGACTATTTCGCCGAGAAGATCGGCGATGTGCGCACCGCCGAGGACCTGGTCGGCGATTACCGCCTGCTCAAGGTCGCGCTGGGGGCGTTCGGGCTGCAGGACGACATCGGCAACAAGTTCTTCATCCGCAAGATCCTGTCCGAGGGAACGACGGCCGATGACGCACTGGCCAACAAGCTGGCCGACAAAAGCTATTTCAAGCTCGCCGAGGCCTTCGGTTTCGGCGAGCTTGGCCTGCCCAACACCCGCGACGAAGGGTTCGCCGACACGATCGCCGAGGCCTATCGCACCCGCAGTTTCGAGATCGCGGTCGGCGAACAGAACGACGACATGCGGCTTGCCCTGAACCTGGAGCGCGAGTTGGCGCCGCTGGCCGAGGGCAGTTCGAGCGGCGATGCCAAGTGGTTTTCGGTCATGGGATCGGAACCGATGCGCGCGGTCTTCGACACCGCCTTCGGCCTGCCCGATTCCTTTGCCGCGCTCGACCTCGACAAGCAGCTGGAGGTCTATCGCGACAAGGCCGAGGCCATCTTCGGGGATTCGGAGCTTGACCAGTTCGCCGACCCCGAAAAGCGCGAGGAACTGGTCAAACTGTTCCTGATCCGCTCCGAGATCAGTTCGGGTTTCGCGGGCTATAGCCCGGCCCAGACGGCCCTGACATTGCTTGGCGGCTAAGCACGGCCCGGCCGGGCGCCACAGACGGCCGCGATCACCCGCCGGCCGCCGCCGCAGCCCCCCTGCCGGGCGCCGCGCCCTTGCCGGGGCCGGGTCCGGGGCCCGCGCTGGCTTCCTCGAGGATCTGGGCCAGGCGCGCAAAGCTTTCCGGGACACCGCCCGGCGCGTTCTCGGACAGGAACCCGTCGAGACCGGGCCAGACCCGGATCGCGGCGTCGATCTCGGGATCGGACCCGGCGGCGTAAAGCCCGGCCTGGATCATCATTTCCGCCCGGTCATAGGCGCCCAACAGCTTGCGCGCGCGGGCGATCAGCGCGTTTTCCGGCCCGCTGGCCGCACGCGGCAGGCTGCGCGAGACGGACCGCAACAGGTCGACCGCCGGAAAGCGCCCGCGCTCGGCGATGCGGCGATCCAGAACGACATGGCCGTCGAGCACGCCGCGCAGGATGTCGGCCACGGGTTCCTCCATGTCCGAACCCGCGACCAGCACCGAGAAGATGGCGGTGATGTCGCCCATCCCCTCGACCCCCGGCCCGGCGCGTTCGGCCAGCGCCATCACCGCCTGCGCGGTCGAGGGCGGATACCCCCGAAGTGCCGCGGGTTCGTTCACGGCAAGCGCCAGTTCGCGATGCGCCTCGGCGAAACGGGTCACGGAATCGGCGAGGAACAGAACGTGGTTGCCCTCGTCGCGGAAATGTTCGGCCACGGCCATGGCGGCCCAGGCCGCGCGCCGGCGCACCATCGGCGACTGGTCCGAGGTCGCGGCGACGATCACCGAGCGGGCCATGCCCTCGGGGCCCAGCACATGGGACACGAATTCGCCCACCTCGCGGCCACGTTCGCCGACCAGCGCGATCACCGCCATGTCGGCCTGCACGCCGCGGGCGAACTTGGCCAGCAGGTTCGACTTGCCCACGCCCGAACCCGCGAACAGGCCGATGCGCTGGCCGCGCACGATCGGCAAGAGCGTGTCGAAAGCGGCCAGCCCCGTGCCCAGCCGCGGCCCGAGGCCCCGCCGTTCGGTCGCGGGCGGCGGCGCGGCGCGCAAGGGCCGCGGTTCTGCCCCGGGCATCAGCGGGCGGCCATCCAGCGGCTGACCGAACGGGTCGACGATGCGCCCCAGCCACCCCTTGTGCGGCGCGATCTGGCCGGGCCCCATCAGGACGACGCGATCACCCACCGACAACCCCTCGGGCGTGCCGTCGGGCAACACCGTGACCGCACCCTGGGCCAGCGCCAGAACCTCGCCCCGGCGGCGCACGCCGCGGCCATGCCGGATCTCGACCAGATCGCCCAGCCCCGCCTCTTCGGACAGGCCGGAGACGGTCACCGTGCCGCTGCCCGCGGCGGTCACACGCCCCACGGGCCGGATCGGCGCCAACGCGGTGATGCGGTTCAGAAGCGCGGCGAAGGGACTGTCGGGCATTCGGATTCTCCGGCCGGGTCAACACTTACCGTTTCTAAAGGAATCATCCTTAAGCCTTGATTGAAACCGAGGGAGAATCCCCGATGTTCGACAAGTTGGAAATCTTCAGGATGGCGCAGGGGCTGGCAGTGCATGCCGGCACGCGCCAGGCCGTCATCGCCCGCAACGTGGCGAATGCCGATACACCGGGCTACCGCGCCCAGGACATCGCGGATTTCGCCGACACCTATCGCAAGACCGGGGACGACATGCGCCTGCGCACCACGCGGGCCGGCCATTTGCCGGACGCCGAAACGGGCCTGCGCGCCGCGGCGATCCGCGAGGACGACGTCCCGAGCGAACCCAACGGCAACTCTGTCTCGCTTGAAGAGGAGATGCTGAAGGCCGCCGAAACCAAGAGCAAGCACGACCTGGCGATCGCCGTCTACCGCAGTTCGCTGGGCATCCTGCGCACCAGCCTGGGCCGGGCAAGATAGGAGGCATGAATGGCTGATCTCAGCGATAGTCGCGGCCTTTCGGCCAGCGGGTTACGCGCCCAGGCGGCGCGGTTGCGCCACGTGTCGGAAAACATCGCCAATGTCGACACGCCCGGCTATCGGCGCAAGCTGACCAGCTTCGAGGCGGAACTGGCCCCCAAGGGCCCCGAGGGCGCGGTCAAGACCGGGCCGGTGCGGCTGGACCAGCGCGAGCTGCCGCGGGTCTATGACCCCTCGCACCCGATGGCCGACGCCACCGGCTATTACGACGGCTCGAATGTCGACCTGGTGATCGAGATCGCCGACGCCCGCGAGGCGCAGCGCAGCTATGAGGCCAACCTGAAACTTTTCGACCAGGCCCGGCAGATGTCGCGCGGGCTGCTCGACCTGCTCCGTCGATAGGAGGAATTCGAATGGACATAAGATCCAGCATCGCCGCACAGGCCTATGCCACCGCGAAACCGGCGACCCAGCCGCAGAAACCCGACACCCAGGGCACCGGCGCCTTTGCCGACGCGGCGCAGAAATTCGCCCAGACCCTGCAGAGCGGCGAACAGACGGCGATGGCCGCGATGTCGGGCAGTGCCGATCCGCACGCGCTGGTCCAGGCGCTGGCCCAGACCGAGCTGGCCATCGAGACCGCCGTCACCGTCCGCGACAAGGTGGTCGAGGCCTACCAGGAAATCCTGCGGATGCCGGTGTAACCCATGACCGAATTCGTCTTCTACGACACGTTGCGCCAGGGGCTGTGGATCGCGGTAATCATCTCGATCCCGATCCTGACGGCGGCCCTGGTGACCGGTGTGGCCATCGGCCTGTTCCAGGCGCTGACCTCGATCCAGGAAATGACGCTGACCTTCGTGCCCAAGCTGGCGGCGATCCTGGTCGTGTTCTGGATGTCGATGGGGTTCATGACCGAAACGCTGACCGGGTTCTTCACCGACCGGCTGGTGCCGATGATCGCGGGGGTCTGAGCGATGGACAGCACATCCTACGGCACGCTGACCCGCCAGGTCGGGCTGATGCGCGAGATGCAGAGCGTCGCGCATAACATCGCCAACGCGGCGACGGCGGGTTTTCGGCGCGAAGGCGTGGTCTTTTCCGAACATATCGCGGCGCTGGACGGGCCGGCCGGGTCACTGTCGATGGCGAACGCCCATGCGCGCGAGATCGACCTGTCCCAGGCGCCGCTGACGCAGACCAACGGCACCTTCGATTTCGCGATCGAGGGCGAGGGGTTCTTCCTGGTCGAGACGCCACAGGGCGAACGCCTGACCCGGGCGGGCGCCTTCACCCCGAACGCCGCGGGCGAACTGTCGACGCCCGAGGGCCATCGCCTGCTGGATGCGGGCGGCGCGGCGGTGTTCGTTCCGCCCGATGCCACCTCGGTCTCGCTGGCCGCCGATGGCACGCTGAGCGCGGACGGACAGCCGCTGACGCAGATCGGGCTGTACATGCCCGCCGACCGCAACGCGATGACCCATGTGGCCGGCACGCTGTTCGATCCGGGCGGGGCGCCCGAGCCGCTTCTCGAAGGGACCATCCTGCAGGGTTTCGTCGAACAGTCGAATGTCGACGCCGTGGCAGAGATCACCCGGATGATCGAGGTCCAGCGCGCCTACGAACTTGGCCAGAACTTCCTGACCCAGGAAGACGAACGAATTCGCGCCGCCGTCCGCACCCTCAGCGGCAGCAGCTAGACCGGAAAGGACTGACCCATGCGCGCCCTACAGATCGCCGCCACCGGCATGTCGGCCCAGCAGATGCGGGTCGAGACGATTTCCAACAACCTCGCCAACATGAACACCACCGGCTATGACGCCCGCCGCGCCGAATTCGCCGACCTGCATTACCAGCAGGTCACCCGGCCCGGCACGATCAACGCGTCCGACGGCACGGTGGTGCCCACGGGCGTGCAACTGGGCCTGGGCGTGCGGCCGGCCTCGGTCACGGTGAACCTTGCGCAGGGGGCGCTGTCGCAGACCGGCAACGACCTGGACGTCGCGGTCGAGGGGCGCGGTTACCTGGAAGTGACGCTGCCCGACGGCAACCCCGCCTATACCCGCGACGGGTCGCTGAAACGCACGGGCGACGGGCTGATCGTGACCTCGGACGGCTACGAGGTGGCGCCCGGCATCACCATTCCCGACGACGCCCGCAGCATCTCGATCAATTCCGAGGGCGAGGTCTACGCCTATTTCACCGACCAGGTCGAAGCGCAGCTTCTGGGCCAGATGACCCTGACGATCTTTACCAACGAAAAGGGGCTGGAGGCGATCGGCTCGAACCTGTTCACCGAGACCGAGGCCTCGGGCGCGCCGATCGCGGGCACGCCCGGGGATGTCGGCTATGGCACGCTGCGCCAGGGTTACCTGGAGGACAGCTCGGTCGACGCGGTGCGCGAGATCACCGAACTGATCGAGGCGCAGCGCGGCTATGAGCTGAACTCCAAGGTGATCACGGCGGCCGACCAGATGCTTGGCGCGACGACGCAGATCCGATGACCCGCGCGCTGCTCCTCCTTGCGGCGCTGTGTGCCGCCGCGCCCGCCCCGGCCGAGATGCTGGTCGCCACGCGCACGATCCGCGGCCAGACGATCCTGGGGCCGGGCGATATCGCGGTGGCCGAGGGGACCATGCCCGGCGCGCTGACCGACCCGGCCGAGGCCATCGGCCAGGAGGCGCGCGTCAACCTGTATGCCGGCCGCCCGATCGGCGCGGGCGATATCGGCCCGCCCGCGATCATCGAACGCAACCAGATCGTGACCCTGATCTACCGCAACGGCCCCGTGAACATCGCCGCCGACGCGCGCGCGCTTGACCGCGCGGGCATCGGCGACGCGCTCAAGGTGATGAACCTCGCCTCGCGCACCACCGTGATCGGATTCGTCGCGCCCGACGGCACAGTGACCGTCGGGGCCTCGACCAAACCCTGAGGAGACCTGCTGCCATGACCCGCCTGACCCTTCTTGCCTGCGCCGCGGCGCTGGTCCTTCCGACCGCCTGTTCCCGCCTGGAAAACGTCGGCAAGGCGCCGGCCTTCAACCCCGTCGAGGGCAGCAACGAGTATTTCGCGATGACCGCGCCCGGCAGCCTGCCCGAGGCCGCCGACCGGCGCTATCCGGCCGACAGCGCGTCGCTTTGGGCGGGCGGGCGCAAATCGCTTCTGGGCGACCGGCGCGCGGGGCGGCGCGGCGACATCATGACCGTGGTGATCGAGATCGACGACAAGGCCGAGATTTCCAACTCGACCGCGCGCAGCCGCAGCGGATCGGAATCGCTGGGCATCCCGCAGATGCTGGGCCTTCCGCAGATCCTCGACCGGCGGTTGCCCGATGGCGCCTCGATGGCCAATGCCGCGGACGCCAATTCCAGCTCCAGCCATTCGGGCGACGGGTCGGTGCGGCGCAACGAGAAGATGACGCTGCGCGTCGCCGCCACCGTCACCGAGGTGCTGCAGAACGGCATCCTCCGGATCCAGGGCAGCCAGGAGGTGCGGGTGAATTTCGAGATGCGCGAGCTGATCGTCACCGGCTATGTCCGCCCCGAGGACATCTCGCGCCAGAACGAGATCACCTATGACAAGATCGCCTCGGCGCGCATTTCCTATGGCGGGCGCGGCCAGATCACCGACGTGCAACAGCCGCGCTATGGCCAGCAGGTCGCGGATATCCTGCTGCCGTTCTGAGGACCGACATGGGCAAGCTTCTTCCGGTCATCATCGCCGTCGTCGGCCTCCTGCTGGGGGCCGGGGCGGGCTTTTTCCTGCGCCCCGCCCCCGATCCGGCCGCCGCCGATCATGCCGCCGAGGGCGATCACGCCGGCGATGACGGCCATGGCACCGACGCGCATGCCGCGGATGACGGCCATGGCGAAGACGGCGCGACCAGCGATTTCGTCAAGATGAACAACCAGTTCGTGATCCCGGTGGTGCGCACCGGCAGGGTGGCATCGCTGGTCGTGCTGTCGCTGAGCCTGGAGGTGACGACCGGGGGCAACGAGCTGGTCTATGACCGCGAACCCAAGCTGCGCGACAGCTTTCTGCAGGTGATGTTCGACCATGCGAATGCCGGCGGCTTCGACGGCGCGTTCACCGAAAGCGGCAACATGACGATGCTGCGCCGCGCCCTGCTGGAGGTCGCGCATCAGGTGCTGGGCGACAAGGTGCGCGACGTCCTGATCATCGACATCGTCCGCCAGGACGCCTGAACGGCTCAGCCATCCTCGGCCCGGCGCATCAGTCGGCCCAGCGCGTCGTCCCGGCCAAAGGCCCGGGCGGCTTGCTTCATCTGCATCGCCTCTTCGACGCGCGCGCGGGCCAGCGCCCCATTCAGCGCGGCGCGGCGCCGAAGATACCACCGCTCGCGGCTGTCGCCCATCAACGCGCGGACGGCCGGGTCGGTCTCGTCGTCGAAGGCGCGACGCTCGGCGTCCAGGGCGGCGATCTCGGCCTCGATCCGGCGGCATTCCTGCGCGGCGGCGCGCAGCCGGGCCAGGGCCGCGTCGCGCAGGATGGTGCCCACCTCGGCCAGCCGTTTCAGCCTGTCGTCGGCGCCGCCCATCAGCGGCCCCGGGCGCGGGCGCGCATCTCTTCGGCGAAGCGGATCGCGGCGGCCACGGCGCGGTAATGTTCGGGGTGGATCTCGTCGCCGATCTCGACGGTGGCATAGAGCGCCCGCGCGGTCGGCGGGTCGCGCCGCATCGGCACGCCCGAGGCGGCGGCGACCTCGCGGATGCGGGCGGCGACCTCGTCCACGCCCTTGGCCACGCAGATCGGCGCGCCGGGTGTCGCCCGGTCCCATTTCAGCGCGACCGCGTAATGGGTCGGGTTCACGATCACCACATCGGCCTGGGGCACGTCGGTCATCATGCGGTTGGTCGCGATGTCGATCCCCTTTTGGCGACGCTGCTGCTTGACGTGCGGGTCGCCGTCGGATTGCTTGATCTCTTCCTTCATTTCCTCGTGCGACATCCGGTTCTTGCGCCGGTGTTCCACGACCTGCCACAGGTAGTCGACCGCGGCGATACCGCCCGCGATCGCCACGACGACGGCCATGAACTCGGCCGACATCCTGCCCAGTTTCGCGGCCGCCATCCCCGGCGACAGGTGCATCGTGCCCAGCATTTCCTCGATATGAGCCGAAAGGTAGACCCCCAGCAGGATCGTGTAGAGCGTCAGCTTGACCGCGCTTTTGGCGAATTCGAACAGGCCGGCGCGGCCGAACTTGTTCTTGGCGTTCGACAGGATCGACAGCCGCGACAGCTTGGGCTGGATCCGGTCGGGCGCGACCACGAAGCTTTTCTGCGCGAGGATCGAGGCCAGCGCCGCCAGCCCGGGCAGGGTCAGCCAGGGCAGCGCGGCCAGCGCCGTACTGCCCATCAACCCGCCGATCGGCGCCGTGCCGTGACCGTGCAGCACCAGCGGCGCGATGCGGTCGGCCTGGCCGATCAGCCCCGCGCCGATCTCGCCCAGCGCGGTCAGGCTGGCCGCCCCCAGCCCCAGCGCGGTCAGGGAAAACCCGGCATAGGCGGCGGCGGTGTTCAGGTCGGTGGACCGCGCCAATTCACCCTTCTTGCGGGCATCATCGAGCTTTTTCTGTGTCGGCTCGTACTGCTTGTCGTCGGGATTCTCGTCGCTCATCCGCCAACTCCGAACGGGGCGGCGAAGAGCTCGAGCAGACGGCCCTGCCACAGCACCAGCATCGGCGGCAGCGCCAGCAGCAGAAGCAGAAGCCCGCCCGCCGTCAACGCGGGCGCACCGACGAAGGCGACCATCAGCTGCGGCATCGCCTTGTTGATGACGCCGAGCGCGAGGTTGTAGATCAGCGCCGCGATCACGAAGGGCATGGCCAGCGTCGCCGCCAGCCCGAAACCCCGCGCGATGCTGAGGATGCCCCAGTCGGCCAGTTCCGCGGCATCGGGAAACCGCCCGGCGGGCAACAGGTCATAGGACAGGATCATCGTCTCGGCCGCGCGCACGTGCAGCCCCGACATCACCGCCAGCGCAAGTCCCGCGACCATCATCAGCCGCCCCATGGCGGGTTGCGGGTCCATCGTGTTCGACCCAAGGATTTGCGCCAGAGAGGTCGCCTGCGCGGCGATCTCGCCCGCCATCTGAAGCGCCAGGATCATCAGCCGCAGCACCAGGCCCAGCGCCAGCCCGATCACCGTTTCGGTCGCCACCGCAAGGCCCAGCGGCCCTGGCGCCACGTCCAGCCCCGGCGCGACCGCGGGCGCCACCACCGCGGTAAACGCCAGCGCAAGGCCCAGCCGCACCCGCGTCGGCACCGCCCGTTCGCCAAAGGCCGGCAGCATCGCCATCACCGCGCCGACCCTGAGAAACACCAGCCAGGCCGCCCAGATCAGCGGCTGCCAGGCCTCGGTCAGGGCGGCGAGATCATAGGTCATGCCGCCACCATGCCCACCAGCGCCGGGCGCGAATTTGTCCCGATCTCTTCGAAGGACAGAACGGGGACGGCGATCCCCTTGGCCGACAGCGCCGTCTGCACGAAGCGCCGCCGCCGCCCCGAGGTGGCGATCACCGGGAAAACGCCGGTCTCGCCCGCCCGCGCCAGCCGCTCGGACACGGCGCCGGCCAGGCGGTTGAACTCGTCGGGGGGCAGCGCGACGTCGGGCGGGCCGTGATCGTTGGGCACCTGGTAGGCGGTAAAGCGTTCCTCCCATTCGGGGGCCAGCTGCAGCAACGGCAGCGTGCCGTCCTCGCGCCGGTGATCGGCCACCAGCTGGAACCCCAGGCGCCGGCGGACATGTTCGCAGATCGATTCGGCACTGGCGTGCGAGGGCCGCGCCTCGGCGATCGCCTCGAGGATGAGGGGCAGGTTGCGGATCGACACCCGTTCCTCAAGCAGCAGGCGCAACACGGCCAGCAGCAGGTCGGTCGGCACCTTGTCGGGCACCAGCTCGTCCAGCATGCGGCGGTTGGCGGCGGCGCGGCCGGTGTCGGACAGGTTCGTCATTTCGTCCAGCAGGCGGCGCAGCGCCTTGTTGGTCAACAGCCGCGAGAAGTTGCGCTTGACCACCTCGAGCAGGTGGGTGGCCAAAACCTCGGAGGCGTTGACCACCGTCACCCCGAGCAGCGCCAGATCCTCGCGCCGGTCGGCCGGCACCCAGCGGGCGGGCGCGCCGTAGACCGGTTCGCGCACGTCCTCGCCCGGTGGCAGGATGGTGGCGTCATCGGCCTGCAGCGCCAGCACCTGGTCGGGGCGCAACCGGTCGCGCGCCTGTTCGACGCCCTGGATGCGCATCACGTAGGTGCCGGGCGTCAGCGCGCCGTTATCGGTCAGCCGGATCTCGGGCAGGATCAACCCGAAAGTCTCGGCCACGTGGCGCCGCATGGACGTGATCCGCGCCTCGATCCCGGTCGAGGGGTCGAGCACCATGCCCACCAGGTCGGGCGCGAATTCCAGGTGAATGTCGTCCAGGTCCAAAAGATCGCCAAGCCGGCTTTCGGTCTTTTCGCCCGCGCCCTCGGCGGGCTTGGGTTGCGCGGCCGCCTCGGCCTCGCGCAGGGCCTTGCGGCGCATCGCCTCGGCCGCGACGCCCAGCGCCACCGCGCCGGCCATGAAGGGAAGGAACGGCAGGCCCGGCACCAGCGCGAACAGCCCCAGCAGGACGGCGACGGTGCCCAGCGCGGCGGGGTGGCGGCCCAGCTGGCTGAGCACGGCGAAATCGGCGGTGCCGGTGGTGCCCCCGCGCGACAGCAAGAGCGCCGCCGCGATCGAGATGATGACCGCGGGGATCTGGCTGACCAGCCCGTCGCCCACGGTCAGGATGGCATAGGTTTCGAACGCGCGGCCCAGCGGCATGCCGTGCAGGATGACACCGATCGCCAGGCCCATCACCAGGTTCAGAAGGGTGATCAGCAGGCCCGCCACCGCGTCGCCCTTGACGAATTTCGACGCGCCGTCAAGCGAGCCGAAGAAGGTCGTTTCCGCCTGTTCGCGCTCGCGCCGGGCCTTGGCCTCGGCATGGTCGATGGCGCCCGCGGCCATGTCGCTGTCGATGGCCAGCTGCTTGCCCGGCATCCCGTCCAGGGCGAACCGCGCGCCCACCTCGGCCATGCGGCCCGCGCCCTTGGTGATGACGATGAAGTTCACGATCATCAGGACGCCGAACACGACAAGCCCCAGGAACACGCTGCCGCCCATGACGAACATCGCGAATCCCTCGATCACGTCGCCCGCCGCCCCGGTGCCGGTATGGCCCTGGCCGATGATCAGCTTGGTCGAGGACACGTTCAGCGACAGCCGCAGCATCAGCGTGGCCAGAAGGATGGTCGGGAAGGCCGAGAAATCCAGCGGCCGTTCGATGAACAGCGTCACGGTGAAGATCAGGATCGCCAGCGCGAAAGAGGCGGCCAGCCCGATATCCAGCACCCAGGCCGGCATCGGCAGGATCATCATCACGATGACCGCCATCAGCGCGAGCGCCAGCAGGATGGTGGGGTTGTACAGGTCCTTCAGGGTGATCTGGGGCACGGGGCTATCCCCCGCCATGCGGTTGCGCGGCGCGCCAACGCGGGCGGCCCGTCAATGGCGACGACGCGGCGCGGTGGGGCACGGGGCCCGTGGCGCGGGGATCTGGGTGATATGCCATTCTGGCCTGCCCGGTTCTGTCCACTCGTCCGGCAGACTAGGCCGGCACGGTTGACAAAGACTGAATCGCCGCGCGTGTCAGCGGTTTGCGGGGGGGGCCAGCAGATCGGCCAGCCGCGCGCGCATCGCGCTGCTGCCATCCAGCAGGGATCGTGCCCCCGACAGGCTGGGCGCGGCGGCCGGGTCGAAGGCCCCGGCCGGGGTTTCCTCGCGCAGGTCGGCATAGCCGCGCTGGTCGTCGGGGCCGGCGGTGCGCACGGTCTGCCAGTTGCGGTCACGCCAGGCCAGGGCGGCCTGCCGTTCGGTATCGCCCGCCGCACCGTAATAGCGCGCGGCGGTGGCCAGATCGCCCAGCGCACGCGCGGCCTCGGCCCGCAGGATGTCGGCCTGGGGCGAGTCGAGGCCCGACAGATACTGCATCGCCTGGCCCGGCTGCCCGATGGCCAGCGCCAGCCGCGCCCGCACCTGCCGTTCCTGCGGCGTTCCCCTGGGCGGGATATCCGACACGATTTCCGCAGCCCGCGCCGGGAAGCCCAGCGTCAGAAGACGATCGGCGACCGCCAGCCGGGCATTGTCGGCGATGGCGATGTCGGGCCGGGTCAGCACCCCCGAGAACGCCTCGCGCAGCAGATCGGCATCGCGGCCATCCCGCGCCAGCGCCCGGACAAGGTCGGACACGAGGACGCCGTCACTTTCCAGGCCGTTGTGCATCAGCATGCCGAAGGCCGTCTGGAAATTCCCGTTCGCCCCATGGCCCCGGATCGACAAGGCCAGCAATTGCGTGCCCAGCGCCGTGCCCCGGCGCTCGAAGGCCAGCGCCTCGGCCAGCGCAAGCGCATCGGCGGCGGGCGCCTGGCCCGCGTCAAGTTCGGTCTCGAGCCGAAGCACCAGCGCCTGGGGCGAGGACAGGCCACCTTCGGCAAGAACTTCGTCGATCCGGGCCTCGGCGGTTTCGATCTGCCCATGCGACAGATCCAGACGCGCCTCGACCAGGGTCAGGTCGCCCGACTGCGTCATCTCCCCGGCGCGCGCCACGGCATTGCGCACCCGCGTCGCGGCGGCGGTATCGCCGGCTGCGAGGAACCGTTCCGCAAGGGTCGGACCCAGGTGCCGCCGCAGGTGCAGCGGAAGTTCCGAAAAACTGCGGATCACGGCCGCCTCGTCCACCTCGGTGGTCGACGGTATGTCGGGCCGGGCAAGCGTCGCCCAAAGTGCGGCGCGGGACGGACAGGAAAGCTGGCCGTCGAAAAGATCGGGGTTTTCCGCCCGCCCCTCGTCCAGGATGGCGCCCATCTCGCGCCAGACCGGGGCGGGCGCACTGTCCAGCGCGACGGTGTCGATCACCGCGCGCGCCTCGGCCCCGAAACCCAGCGCCAGATAGCTGCGGACCAGGGCCTGGGCACCCGCGGGATCGGGGGCGTCGCGCATGTTCAGCAACGCCGAACGCCCGGCCGCGATCAAGGCGGCCGGCGGATCCTCGCCCAGCCAGCCGGAGAGATCGAAATAGCTGTCGGGAAAGCACGGATCGCCAAGCGCGGACTGGGTGCGCCCGCTGGCCTGGGGGCCGAACCCCCGGTCGATCGAGGTTTCGACATGCATGTTGGGCCGGTCGGCCAGCCCGGGCAACGCGGGCTCGGGCCCGGGGTCGTCCTCGGCGGTTTCGGGCGGCGCGGGGTCGGGCGGCGGGTCGTCGTCTTCGCGGGCGCGGCGGATATCGGCGGGTTCAAGCAGGCCCTGCGCCGCGGCCCGGCCGATCTGCTTGGCAAGTTCCGAACGCGCCGCGGCAACCCGGGGATCGGCCGGCGCCGCGACCGTCGCCGACGGCGGTGTCGGCGGCAGGAAGCGGCCGATGACCGGCGCGGGGCGCATCCGGCCGGCATCCATCGGCAAGCGAACCTTGGGCACGGGCGGCTGCGCGGTGCGGCGCGGTTCGGCCTGCTGCGGTGCCTGGGCCTGCAACGGCGCCTCGAACGGAGAATCCGCGGGCGCCGGGCCGTTGCGCAGATCCAGCACCACCAGACCCGGGCGCAGGGTGAAGGCCTCGGCATGGACGTCCTCGGCCACGCCGAGCGACAGCCGGCCCGGGGCGTCCAGCGCGATCGCGGTCAGGCGGGTCCGGGGGATAAGGTCGAACACGCCCGCAAAGGTGAAGTCGAGATCGGGATCGTCGAATTCCAGGAGGTAGCCTTCCGCGCCGCGCCCCAGGGACCAGGACACGCCCGCCGGCACCTCGAACACCAGGCGCGAGAAATCGGCATGCTCGCCCGACCGGATCGCGACGGCCTGGGCCAGCGCCGGCAGGCCGGGTAACAGAAAGACAACCAGCAGGACCGCGCGAAGGATCATGCGGCCTCCTGCTTGGCGGCCTTCAGCGCCTCTTCCAGCTCCGAGAAGCTGGGACGCATGGCGCCGGGCGTGTTCTGCCGGCCCACCTCGATGCAGATGGTGGGCGGGTGGTTGTGCAGGTTGGCCACCAGGACCTCGCGGATCAGGTGGTAGAAATGCGCGTCTTCCTCGGTCACGGCCTTTACCTTGGTCGAGAACGGGCCGACGAAACCATAGGCCAGGAACACGCCGAGAAAGGTGCCGACAAGCGCCCCGCCGATCATCTTGCCGAGGATCTCGGGCGGCTGGTCGATCGACCCCATCGTCTTGATGACGCCCAGAACGGCGGCGACGATGCCCAGGGCGGGCAGGCCGTCGGCGATGGTCTGGAGCGCATGGCTGGAATGCATCGCGTGGTGCATGTGCGCCTCCAGCCGCTTTTCCAGAACCTCTTCGACCTGATGGGGATCGTCGTAGTTCATGCTGGCCGCGCGCAGGGTATCGCAGATCAGGTCCACCGCTTCGTGATCGGCGGCGATCTTGGGATAGCGGCCGAAGATCGGGGAATCGGACGGCGCCTCGATATGGCTTTCCAGTTCCAGCGGGTTCTGGCGCGCGACGCGGATCATCTCGAACAGCAGGCACAGCAGGTCGCGGTAATCGTCGGGCTTCCATTTCGGGCCCTTGAAGACCTTGCCCACATCCTTGGCGGTGTGCTTGATCGCGGCCATGTCGTTGCTGATGACAAAGGCCCCGACGGCCGCGCCGCCGATCATCATCATCTCGTAGGGCAGCGATTTCAGGATGATGCCAAGCTTGCCGCCGGCGGCCATATAGCCCCCGAACACCATCGCGAAAATGATAACGATACCGACGATGCCGATCATGGACGGCGCTCCGTTGAAAAATGTGTCGACGCGAACTGTGGCAGCCCGGCGTTAAGAAAGGCTGATCATTCCCTGGGCGCGCGCGCGTTGCGCCCGGCGAGGATCACGCTGATCGAATAGGCGACCGGCGGGTCGAGCCCGGCCATGACCGCGGCGGCCGCATCCGCCCGCATCCGGCCCAGGAACCCCGCCGCGAAATCCGGGTCCATCTCGGCGAACAGGGCGGCGGCCTCTTCGGCCTTCATGTTCTCATAGACGGCGGTCAGGCGCGCGATGTCGGATTCGGCCGCGTCGTCGGCGATGGCGATGGTGGATTCCAGCGCCGCCTCGGCCGCCTCGAGCGCGGCCATCTGGCGGGCGATCTCCTCTCCCGCGATTTCAAGCGTGGCGGCGCGTTCGTCGAGTTCGGCCTCGAGCGCGGCGATCTCGGCCTCGCGGGCCTGCAGCGCGGACAGCACCTCGGCGATGTCGGGCGGCGGCGGGCAGGGTTCGGCCGCGGGATCGTGGCTGTCGCGGCTGTCATGCGCGGGGGCGGCAAGGCCGCGGATCTCTTCGGTGAGGGCCTGGGCGGTGCCGCCGCCGAACCGGATCAGCCCCGAGGCCAGAAACAGCCCGGCGATCACCGGCAGCACGGCGCCGCCGCCGGGAAGGGACGGAAGCTTGCGGGTCATTCGGCGGCCTCCTGGATCTGGCGGCGGCGGAACAGAACCATCGGCGCGGCCTCGGGCGGCGGGGCCTCGCGGGGCGGTTCGGCGGCGGGGGCCGGTTCGGGCACGGGCGCGGCGGCCTGCGGGGCGGGGGCGCCACGCGCCGCGGGGGTGCGCGCCTCGTCGGGCAGGTCGTGCATCGCGGCGACCAGCAGTTCCAGCCGCCGGGCCACGTCCTCGGCCCGGCCGGTCAGCGATTCCAGGCCGTCGGTCGAGTGCCGCGCCGATGTCTGTGCCCCCTGCAGCGCGCGGGTCATGTCGTCGACCTGGGCCGACAGCACGGCGATCGCACCGCCCATGCCCTTTTCCAGGTCGTTGAACCGCCGCAGCCGCCGGGCAAGGACATGGCAGTACAGCGTGGCGCCCAGCGCGCCGGCGATCAGCAGGATATCCGCGATCAATGCCATCGGTCCCTCCTCAGTTCAGCACGAATTCGGTGATCAGCAGGTCGCGCACCCGGTCCTGCCCGGTCACCAGCTGGACCCGGCGCAGCATCTGCGCGCGCAGGGTGATCAGCGCGGTGGGCTTTTCCAGTTCGGCCGCCTCGACCGCGCGCAGATAGCTGTTCAGCACGTCGAGAACCCGCGGCATCAACAGCGTCACCTCCTGTTCATAGGCGGGCGTCACCTCGAGCTGGGCCTGGAAGCGCAGATGCCGGCTTTGGGCCTGGGGATCGAGCGTGATGATCAGCGGGTCGACCGCGACGAAGGCCACATTGCCCAACGCCGATTCGCCGCCATGCGCGCCGTCGCCATGGCCCGCGTCGCCATGGGCCGCCGCATTGTTGTCACCGCCCAGAATCAGGCCCGAATACAGCGCAAAGAAGGCCCCGCCGCCCAGAACCAGCGCGCCGACCAGCCCCAGGATCAGGGGCTTCTTGGACTTCTTGCCAGAGGCTTCTGCCTCGTCTTCCTCGGTGTCGGCCATGGGTTCGGCCTCCTTTCGTCTCCCGCCCTCTATAGCCGCAGGAGGGCTAACCGATTGTTAAGCCCGTCCTGCGAAGGATGTGCGGCAGAAACGGGGCAGAAGCCCCCAGGATCGGGAGACCAATCTTGCCGCAGCTGATGGCCATATGGACCGGGCTGACCCCGCGCCGCCGGATGATCGTGATTCTCGCCACGCTCGCCATGTTCGCCGCTGTCCTTGCCCTGTCCCGCGTGGCCACGACGCCCCGCATGGCATTGCTGTATTCCGGGCTCGACGCCTCGGCGGCGGGGGATGTGATCCGCTCGCTCGATCAAAGCGGTGTCGCCTACGAAGTGAATGGCCCCGCGATCTATGTCGACGCCCGCCACCGCGACTCGCTGCGCATGACGCTGGCCAGCGAAGGCCTGCCGGCGAACGGCGCGGCGGGCTACGAGTTGCTGGACGGGCTGTCGGGATTCGGCACCACGTCGCAGATGTTCGACGCGGCCTACTGGCGCGCGAAAGAGGGGGAACTGGCCCGCACGATCCTGGCCAACCCGCAGTTCCGCAGCGCGCGGGTGCATATCGCAACGCCGTCCGCTCGACCCTTTGCGCGGAACGTGACCGCCTCGGCCGCGGTCACCGTGGGCGGCGCGGGCGGCGCGCTGGCACCCGCCCAGGCCAAGGCGCTGCGCTATCTGGTGGCGTCCAGTGTCGCCGGCCTGTCGCCCGAAAACGTCTCGGTGATCGACGCCAATACCGGCACCGTGGTGGTCGACGACGCGATGCCGGGCTTCGGCGGCGATACCGAAGACCGTGCCGAGGCGCTGAAGGCCCGTCTGGAACGGCTGTTGGCCGCGCGGCTTGGCCCCGGCCGCGCCGTGGTCGAGGTCAGCCTGGAAACCGAGATGCAAAGCGAATCGATCCGCGAGCGGCGGATCGACCCGGATTCCCGCATCGCCATCAGCTCGGAGAACGAGGAACGCTCGACCAGTTCCAGCGATTCGGGCGGGGCGGCCGTCACCGTGGCCTCGAACCTGCCCGAGGGCGACGGCTCGACCAACCGCCAGGCCCAGCGCAAGGAAACCGAAACGCATGAACGCGTGAATTACGAGGTGTCGCAGACCGAGCGGGAAATCCTGCGCGCCCCCGGCGCGATCAAGCGGCTGAGCGTCGCGGTGCTGGTCGACGGGGTCAGCGCAACCGACGATGCCGGCAACGAGACCTGGCAGCCCCTGCCCGATACCGAGCTTGAAGCACTGCGCGAACTGGTCGCGTCGGCAGCCGGCTATGACGAGGCGCGCGGCGATGTCATCACGCTGAAATCCATGCCGTTCGAACCGGTCGACGCCCTTGGCACCGGCCCTGAAAGCAGCCTGTTCGCCGAGGTCTCGCTGGACCCGCTGACCCTGATCCAGCTGGGTGTCCTGGCGGTGGTCGCGTTGATCCTGGGGCTGTTCGTGGTCCGCCCGATCCTGGCCGGATCGGGCCGCGCCGGCCCGCCCGCCAGCCTTCCGGCTCCGATGGCCGCCGGCGACGAACCGACCTGGCTGGATGGCGAGATCGACCCCGATGACGGGCCGGCCGGCCTGCCGATGGCGACGATGGCGATGAACACGCTCGATCCGTCCGAGTTCACCGATACCGGGTTCGGCGGGGCCGATGCCGACCCGGTCGAACGGCTGCGCGAGCTGATCGAAAGCCGGCGCGAGGAATCGGTCGCGATCCTGCGCGGCTGGATGGAAGAACGGCAGGAGAACGCGTGATGAGCCGCCTGAACCTAGAGGATTTCTCGGCCCGCCACGTGACAGAGGCCCCGGCCGCCCGGCCCGCCGAGCCGGTCGAGACCGCGGAGACCCAGGATGTCCGGCTGAACGCCTTCGAGGACGGCTACAAGGCCGGCTGGGACGACGCCACGGCCGCCGAAACCCAGGGCCGCGAACGGATCGCGGCGGACTTCGCCAAGACACTGCAGGAAATGTCGTTCAGCTATCACGAGGCCCGCGCCCATGTCCTGGGCGCGCTTGGCCCGTTGCTGACCGCGATGGTGGAACGCGTGATGCCGCAGCTGGCCGCCGCCGGCTTTGCCCGCACCGTGGTCGAAACCGCGATGCAGCTTGCCGAGGCCCAGGCCGACCGCCCGGTTCGGATGCGGGTCTGCCCCGAGAACCGCGCCGCGCTGGAAGACCTGGTCGGCGCCGATCCCGGCATGCCCGTGGTCATCGTCGCGGACGACACGCTGGGCCCCGGCCAGGCGCTTGTCTCGGCGGGCGAGGCCGAACGCGAGATCGATATCGACGGGATGCTGTCGGCGATCCAGACCGCACTTGACGAATTCCTGACAACCCAAAAGGAGGCACGCCACCATGGCTGAGTCCATTTCCGACGGCCCGGCCGAGGCGCTGGGTGCAAAACTGCTGGACCAGGTCCCGATCGAGATCACCGTTTCGGTCGGCAAGGCCCGGCCGCTGTTGCGCGACCTGCTGCGGATCGACCGCGGCGGCGTGCTGCCGCTGGACCGGCGCATCGATGACCCGGTCGAACTTTATATCGGCGACCGGCTGATCGCCCGCGGCGAGCTGCAAGAGGTCGAGGGCGCACAGCCCGGCCAGATCGCGGTGCGCCTGACCGAGGTGATCGACACCGTGAAAGGCGGCTGAGACATGCGCACGCCCCTGATCCTCGCCGCCGCCCTGCTGGCCGCGCTTGCGCTGCCGGCCGGCGCCCAGGAGATTTCGGTTTCGCTGGGCGAGGGTGGGTCGCTGGCGGGCCGGGGGGTGCAGCTGATCCTGCTGGTGACCGTGCTCAGCCTGGCGCCGGGCCTGGCGATCATGGTCACCTGTTTCCCGTTCATCGTGACGGTTCTGGCAATCCTGCGCCAGGCGATCGGGCTGCAGCAATCGCCGCCCAACATGCTGATCGTCAGCCTTGCGCTGTTCCTGACCTATTTCGTGATGGAGCCGACCTTCACCCAGGCCTGGCAGGACGGCGTGACGCCACTGGTCGAGGAAACCCTGCCCATCGAACAGGCGATCCCGCGCATCATCGACCCGTTCCGCGCCTTCATGGCCGCGCGCGCCGAGGCCGACACCTTCGTTTCGCTGGCCTCGCTGCGCCCCGAGGCCGATCTCACCGTCCCGATCGAGGAGGCGCCGCTCGCCGTCCTCGTACCCTCTTTCCTGCTCAGCGAGATCGGCCGCGCCTTCGAGATCGGCTTCCTGATCTTCCTGCCGTTCCTGATCATCGACCTGGTGGTCGCCGCGATCCTGATGTCGATGGGCATGATGATGGTGCCGCCGGCGGTGGTGGCGATGCCGTTCAAGCTGGCCTTTTTTGTGGTGGCCGATGGCTGGAGCCTGATCTCCGAAGCGCTGGTGCGCGGCTACTTCCCGTCCGGCTAGACCCGCCTTCGCGCCGCGAATTGGCCTTTCCGGCCGCACCGCGCGACAGCGCGAGGCGCCCCCTTGTTTCCCACTGCGTTTCCCGATCCGCCCACGGGACGGGCCGGTCGCCACTTGCCGCGATCGACGGCACAGCCCGGCTGACGCGCCTGCCGGTTTTCGGCCCATGGCCCGGGCGAGCGGCCGGGTCAGGCAGAGGGCTGGCCGGGGTCACGACCCCGCGGCCACACCGGCGGCTGGGTATGCGCGCAAGCGCAGTCGGTCGCGATCTTCCAAGGCGTCATGCGGAGTCCACCCTTGGCGGGCATCTACCGAACACACCAGACGCCATGAAAGGCAACGGGCTGTGGAAGCGGAGTTCCTTGCGCCGGCGACACGAAGAACCGCAGCGGAAACGCCCCTGCCGGTGTCCGCGCGGAATGGTAACGCGCGGTTCTGGGGGCGGAACACGACGCGCACTTGCCAAACGGAATGAAGGTAGATCGCAACAGCCGCGAAAGGACTGCCCCGGGTCAACCGACCGCCGCGCCGCGCGGACGTGCCTCAGCGCACCACGAATTCGGCGTGAAGCGCGCCCGCGGCCTTGATGCTTTTCAGGATGTCGATCATGTCGCGCGGCGACACGCCCAGCGCATTCAGCCCCGCGACAACCTCGGACAGCGAGGCGCCCTCGTCGATCTCGGCCAGGCCGATCCCAGGCTCTTCCTGGATGGTGGCATTGGTGCGCGGCACCACGACGGACTGGCCCTGCGAAAACGGGTTGGGCTGCACGACCAGCGGCTCTTCCTCGATCCGCAGGGTCAGGTTGCCCTGGGACACCGCGACGCGGGAAATCCGCACGTCCTCGCCCATAACGATGGTGCCCGACCGCTGATCGACGACCACGCGCGCCTTGCGCTGGGGTTCGACGGTGATGGCCTCGATCCGCTGCAGGGCGTGGGCCGGCGACGGTGCCCGCGTCGCCCCGATATCCAGCAGGACGGTGCCCGCGTCGATCATGCGGGCGACGCCGCGGCCATAGCTGTTGTTGATCGCCGCTTCGATCCGGCCGGCGGTGGTGAAATCGGGGCTGCGCAGCGCCAGCCGCAGCGAGGTCAGCGTGCTGAAATCGAAATCGATCTCGCGCTCGACCCGCGCGCCGGAGGGGATCACGCCCGCGGTCGGAACGCCCTGGACGACGGACGCCCCATCGCCCTCGGCCGAGGCGCCCCCGGCGATCACGGTGCCCTGGGCGACGGCATAGATCTGGCCATCGGCGGCATTCAGCGGGGTCATCACCAGCGTGCCGCCCAGCAGGCTTTTGGCGTCGCCGATGGCCGACACGGTGATGTCGATCTGCGACCCCGCGCGCGAGAAGGGCGGCAGGGTCGCGGTGACGAAGACCGCGGCCACGTTCTTGGGCCGGAATTGTTCGCCGGTAACGTTAACGCCCAGCCGTTCGAGAATGTTGGACATGATCTCTTCGGTGAAGGGCGCGTTGCGGATGCCGTCGCCGGTGCCGTTCAGACCCACGACAAGGCCGTAGCCGACAAGATCGTTGCCCCGCACCCCGTCGAACTCGACAAGATCCTTTATGCGGATCGGGGTGGCACCGGCCGGCAGGGCCAGCACGACGGCGAGAAGGGCAAGGAATAGCCGGCGTAGCATCAGATGTAATCCGCAAGGCTGAGGCGCGACAGGCGCGCGGTGATGGTATAGACCGTCTCGAGCTGGGCCTCGACGGCCTGGAATTCGGTCGCCGCGTCGTAGGGATCGACCGAAAGCATGTCGAGGCGGGCAAGGTCGAGCATTTGGCGGCTGGCGGCGTTTTCGGTTCCGATGGTTTCGATGCGGGCCTGGGCGACGCCGATTTCACCTTGCAAGGAGACAAGCTCGGCGGTGTTGGTCAGCAGCTGTTCCCCCGCCGCCCCAAGCAGTTCGGCACGCTCGTCGAGATCGCCCGAGAACAGGTTTTCATCGGACAGAAGCGCCCCGGCCACCAGCCCCTTCAGAACGTCGCGGATCACCGGGTCGGACGCGGTGACGTCCAGGGTCATGCTGTTGCCCTCGTTCAGGCGCACCGGGCCGGCGGGGTTGTCGGACCCGATATAGCCGACCGTTTCGAACCCGCCGCCCGGCGTGTCGAACCAGGCGTCGATGGCCGCAACCACGTCGTTGGCCGTGGTCAGGCCGGCAATCGCGGTCTGCACCTCGGCCAGAATATCCGCCCCCGAGGCGAGCGCCGCGCTGTCGGTGGCGGCCCCCGCGAACAGGCTGCGGCCGCCGACCTGGATGTTCAGCGTCGCCACCGTAAGGTCGAGCCGTTCCTTGGATTCGCGCCCCAGCGCATTGACGGTGCGCGCATCGTGCATGGTGGATGCGTTCAGCATGCTGCCACTGAGGGTCTGCCCGGTGTCGTACAACCGCGACAGCGCGGTCTGCATCGCGTCGGTGGTCAGCGCGGCCTCCTTGGTGGCCAGGTCGTAGGAGTCCATCACCGCGAGGCTGCGCTCGATCGCGCCAAGAGCGCGGAAATCGCCGCGCAGCCGTTCGGCCGGATTGGCGGTGACGCCGGTCGTGACCTCTTCGCCCAGGCGGCTGAGGCGCGCCTTGATCTCGGCATTCTGGGTGCGCATCGCGAAACCGCGGGACAGATCGCCTATGGAAACAAAGGACATGGCTCAGATCTCCATCAACGTCTGCATCATCTGGTCGACCGCCTGCATGACCTTGGCGTTGGCGGCATAGGCCTGTTCGAACAGCATCAGGTCCTGCAGCTCGGCATCGGTATCGACCCCGCCCGCCAACTCGGCCTCCTTGAGCGCATTGGTGCGGGCGAGCGAGAAACTCTCGCCCTCGATCGCGTTCTGGGCCTGGACGGAAATGCGCGACACCGTCTCGGAGGCGAGACCGGCGGCCGAGAAGACCTGGCCGGAAAACGGCCCGGACACCGCCGTCCGCCCGGTGGTGAGGGCATCGGCAAAGGCGGTCAGAAGGGTCGAATTGCCGACCTCGCCCACGCCGGCCGCCCCGAGACCGTCGCGCAGGCGCCAAACCGCGCCGCCCTCGGCCGGATCGACGGCGGCGTTCACGGCGATGCGTTCGGACAAACCCAGTTCGTCGAGCGGATCGAAGGCCGCGCCGCGGTCGGTGAACAGGCCCGCAGCCCCGGGCGCAAGGCTCGCGTCAAGCGAGGGGCCGGAGAAACGTTCGACCAGGTCACGGGCCAGCGCATCGAGATCGGCCTGGGCCGAGGGGGCGGTCACGTCGCGCGTTTCGAACAGGGCACCGAGGCGGCCGCCGCCCATCGGCGCGAACCCGCCGGTTGCCTTGACCGGCTCGCCGTTCATGGTCAGGCCGGACAGCGCGCCGCTTTCGATGGTCATGTCGGCGACGATCATCCCGGCGGGCTTGAACGCGAATTCCGAGGCCTGGGCGTCAACCAGCGCGGCGCCGGTTTCGGTATACAGGGCGATGGTGCCGCCATCGCGGGCGATCTGGCGCAACGGCACGATCTCGGCGATCCGGTCGACGAGGATCTGGCGTTGATCGAACAGCGCGCTGGTGTCGACATTGCTTCCGGCATGACTGCGGATTTCGACGTTCAGTTCGGCGATGCGGGCAAGCGAGCTGTTGAGCGTTTCGACATCCTGGGAAATCGCGTTCTCGGCATCCATCCGGACGGACTGGATGTCGCTGGCGGCGGCCTGGATGGTGCCGGCGACCCCCTGGGCGGCCGACAGGACATCGGCGAGCCGGGTGGTGCTGTCGGGCCGGCTGGCCGCGGAGACGAGGCTGGATTCCAGCGCCGCGATCCGCGCGGCGATGGAGTCGGCGTCATCGGGCGTACCCAGCGCCGCCTCGATCCGCGACAGCGCGTCGGCGCGTGTCTCGGCCTGGCCGGTTTCGGCCTCGGAGAGGCGGCGGTCGGAAATCAGCACGAGGTTCGTGTCGCGGCGCACGCCGTCGACCCGCACGCCCCCGCTTTGCCCGCCATTGACGGCCGCCGACGTCTCGAGGACGCGGCGACCATACCCTTCGGTGAGCGCGTTGGAGATGTTCGACGATACGACCTGGGCGCCCCGAGACGCGGCATTGAGGCCGGACAGGGCATTGGAAAGGCTTGTGCTCAGGCTCATCTCTCACCTCGCTTTCACGCCGGCCGCGACATCGCGGCCTAGCGCTTGATGTTCGTCGTCTCCTGGAGCATCTCGTCCACGGTCTGGATCACCTTGGCGTTCGACGAGTAGGCCCGCTGGGTCTGGATCAATTCGGTCAGTTCGTTGGCCACGTCGGTCGAGGATTCCTCGAGTGCGTAGCTGATGACGTCACCGGTGGGCCCGTCGCCGGCATCCCACAGGAAGAACGACCCGCTGGTGTCCGACAGCGTGTAGATCTGGTTGTCCAGCGCGACGAGACCGTTCGGGTTGGGCACGTCGATCATCGGGATCTGGTAGATCGTGCGGGTGATGCCGGTGTCGAAGTTCGCCTTGACGAAGCCGTTCCCGTCCACCTCGATCGAGGTCATGTTGCCGACCGGAAAGCCGTTCTTGCTGATCGCGGTGGGTGCGAAGCTGTCGGAGAGCTGGGTCATGATGCTGCCCGTGCCCGCAGCGCCGATATTGATTTCCATCGCGTCGCCATTGGCACCGACATTCACGGTCAGGACGCCGGTGCCGGAATCCCAAGCGCCCGCCCCGGCCGCCGTGCCGGCCGCGGTCAGGGCCACCGTGTCGAGCGTGCCGCCATTGCCCTGGGTGTCATCGAAGGTCAGCGTGTATTCGCCGATGACCGCGCCGCCCAAGGCGCTGTCGGTCAGCGTCATGATCCACTGGTTGGACGCGCCGGTCCCGGGGACGACCGGATCATAGGTGACGCCGATGCTTTGCGACGTGCCCAGGTTGTCGAAATATTCAACCGACAGGGTCAGCGGCGTATCGGCGGCCCCGGCGATGGTTTCGGTCGCGGGCAGGTTCACGCCAAGGGTGATTTCCGTCGTCGGCTCGGCCGCGAACTGGTTGGTCTGGATCTGCACCGGGCTGAGACCGTCGGAGGTATCGCGCGGATAGGTCGGGATCGTGCCATCGGCATTGGCCGGCCACCCCATCAGCACGAGGCCCGTCGAGGTGCGCAGGATGCCGTCGGCATCGGTGCGGAACGAACCGGTGGTGGCCAGGTACATCGGGTAGTCGTCGGTATCCGAGATCAGCGCCGTTTCCGAGGTCACCGGAAGGAACCCGCGGCCACGCACCGCAAGGTCGGTCGCGTTGTTCGTGGTTTCCAGCGCCCCGGCCTCGTCGATCAGCCGCGAGGTCGTGATCCGCACGCCGCCCGCGGAGTAGGTGCCGCGCGTGCTGTCGATGACCATGGAATGGAAATCCGCCTGGGCCCGCTTGTAGCCGTAGGTCGACGAGTTGGCGATGTTGTCGGAAATGGTCGCCAGCCGGTTGGCGTTGGCCGCAAGGCCCGCAACACCGGCATTAAGCGAGGAGGAAATCGTCATGGAAGCACCTTTCTGCTGCTTGGTCCCCAGCCGACAGCACCGTTACATCCCGACATTTAACGTGGCCCTAATATCTAAAATCCGCCCCATTACGACGTGTCCGAGCGCAGCAGCACCAGTTCGAGCCGGTTGTTGCGCGGTGCCATCGGCGTCGAGACCGCGGGTTTGCGGTCGGCATAGCCGCTGATCCGTTCGAACCGGTCGGAGGACAGGCCCGCCGCCTCGAGCATGCGGCGCACCGCATGCGCCCGCGCGGTGGACAGGTCCCAGACCGGGTTTTCGGCCAGGACGACGGGCCGCGCGCTGACATAGCCCGAGACCGACACCTCGTTCTTGACGATGGCGAAGGCTTCGCCGATCACCGCGATCAACTCGTCCAGAACCGGCATGGCCTCGGTCCCGTCCGCGGAGAACAGGGGCGCCTCGTCGAGGTCGAAAATCTCGACGATGAGACCCTCGTCGGTCAGCCGGGTGATGATGTGGCGCAGCAATTGTTCGCTGAACACGGTCTCGCCGCTTTTGCCGTTCAGCAACTCCTCGATCTCGCGCAGGGCCTGCGCCTCGGCCTGGGCCTGGGCGTCGTCCTTCTTGTCCGCCGACTCCTGCGCACCGACGGTGCCGCGCGCCTGGCGTTCGGGCGTGGGGCTGGGTTGCGCGGCCCCCGTGCCGGTCTGGGCAAGGATCCGTTCCGAAAACACGCTTTCACCGCCAAAGGCGCCCTCGCCGCCCCCGGACACCCGGTTCACCGGGATCGTGGGATTGAAATAGTCCGCAATCCCCTTGCGTTGTTTTTCCGTCGTCGCGTTCAGCAGCCACATCAGCATGAAGAAGGCCATCATGGCGGTCACGAAGTCGGCATATGCGACTTTCCACGCCCCACCGTGGTGTCCGCCGCCGCCCACTACCTTCTTACGCTTGATGATGACTGGCGCGCTGTCTGCATGCGCCATAGCACCACCTTCGTATTCACCCCACCCCGGTTCTGGTGAGCGGCCAACGGCATGGTGGTAACGGTGAAAAACGGCGGAATTCAGGCGCCAAGGCGCAGATCTGCGGCCTTTTCCGCGATCACTGTCATCGGTGTATCGGTTGCCGTTCGCCGATACAGGCGTGGACGATCGCAGGGATTGCGGCGGTCTCGACCCGGATCTCCGAGGGGTAGGGCGACAACACCCCTGCCAGTGCCCGCGCCCCACTTCGGGATCCGGTATTCTCCCAGCCGCGCACATCCTCGACCCAGGTCATCGCCTCGACCATATTTGAGTCGAGGCCTTCGAGCAACTTGTCGATCTATGCGCGTTCAGCGCAGGAAACGAGGGACGACCTTGACCATTGAAGCCCTGTATCCGCACCTCGCGATCAACGAGGGCGCAGAATCGGAGCCTGGCGCATGCGCCAGGCGAAGGAACCGCGCTTCAAGCGCGCGCCCAGCATGGCCGCGCTGCCCGTTCCCATCGCGGGAAGCGGCGATCTGGACGCCCTGCGGGCCTTCGTGAATGTCGGCACCGATCGGGACTTCCGGCTCATGGTGAGCTGGCTCCTGGGCTGCCTGCGGCCGAGCGGCCCTTACCCACTCCTGATCCTGACCGGTGAACAGGGCAGCGCCAAGAGCACCACGTCGAAGGTTCTGCGGGCCTTGGTCGATCCGTCCACCCTCGAAACCCGGAGCTTTCCCGGCGACGAACGCGGCCTGGTGATCGCGGCCCAGGGCGCGCATGTCCTGGTCTTCGACAACCTCTCGCGGATCAAGCCCAGCATGGCCGATGCGCTGTGCCGCCTGGCCACCGGGGGCGGATTCGCCACGCGCAAGCTGCACAGCGATGCCGACGAGGTGCTGGTCGACGCGACGCGCCCCTGCATCCTGAACGGCATTCCCGACCTGTCGGAACGCGCCGACCTGGCCGACCGGGCAATTGCCCTGACGTTGCCGACCATCTCGGAAAGGCACCGCCACGGACTGGATCGCCCATCTAAGGCACTGCTACCCGGCCCTGACCGACGCAGCCGACGGCTTCCCGCGCAAGCCCGCCGCCTTCGGCGCATCGCACCGCTCCTGCGTAAGCGTCGTCTGACGGTCACCCGGTTTTCAGTTTGACGGCTGGAAGTTCCACGGGAGCAGGTCGTCGAGCCGGCTTTGGGGATGGCCGTTCGCGATGGCCTCGAGGGTGGCCTTGAGATAGGCGAAGGGCTCCACGCCGTTGATCTTGCAGGTCTCGATCAGCGAGGCGATGCGGCCCCAGGTCCTGCCGCCCTCGTCATGACCGGCGAAGAGTGCATTCTTGCGATTCAGGGCAATCGGACGAACCAGATTTTCGACGGCGTTGGAGTCGATCTCGACGCGGCCGTCGGTCAGGAAGGTCTGCAGCCCGTCCCAATGGTCATGGATATAGGCGAGCTTTTCGCCGAGGCGGGACTTGGCGGAGACGCGCAGGCGTTGCGCTTGCAGCCACTCGCCGAAGGCGGTGACCAGAGGTGCGGACCGGGCCCGACGGGCCGACAGGCGCTGGCCGGGGGCGCAGCCGCGGATGTCTTTCTCGATCGCGTAGAGTTCGGCGATCCGGCGCAGGGCGAGCCATTGGTGCGCCATTGGTTCAAGCACAATGGCGAACGGCGGCGATCTCGGAGCCGTCGCGGTCGAAGACCTCTTTCAGCTTGCGCCTCGCATGTCCGCCTGCCGTCCGCCGCCATATTCAACAGGGCTTCGCGGGCGGACAGGGCGGACGGCAGAAAGGTGAATGCAGGAGGGTGAGGCTTCGCGTGCACCCAGTCCATTGCCGTGCGGCGTATATGGCGCAGCACCGGCCTTCACCTCCCATGGAAGAGGTGGGCGGGAAGCGGTCATTGGCTGCGTGTCCTCGCTCGCCATGTGTCAGGTCTGGAAGATGACCTTCCCGGAGCTCTGGATATCGCTATTGGATTTCCGGTTTCAGTTTCGCGCCATAAGGAACTCAGCCACGGCCTGGTAGGCGGGCAGCGAGGTCGGGTCGATGAAGCCGTTTTGTGCGCGCGGGAACGAGGCCAGGCGGACCAGCACCATCTCGGCGGTGGGATCGACGTAGATCGTCTGGCCGTGCACGCCGCGCGCGGCATAGGCGCCGTGATCGTTGTGGAACACCCACCATTGGCTGGTGTAGCTGCCGTTCGGGATCGTCGGGAAACCGGCGAACTTGGACTGGTCGCCCCCGGCTGCAATGCTTTCTACGACCTCTGCCGGGAACAGGCGCTCGCCATTGATCACGCCGCCGTTCAGCATCAACAGCCCCAGCCGACCCAGGTCACGCAGGCCGGCCGTCACGCCACCACCGGCAAAGGGCACACCCTTGCCGTCGACCGTCTGGTAGGCATCCTGCTCGGCACCCATGCGAGTCCAGAGCCGCTCTGAGGCAAGCTCGGTCACGGCTTTGCCGGTCACACGGGAGATGATCCAGCCAAGCATGTCGGAATTGATGGTCTTGTAGTGGAAGGAGATCCCGTGCTCGCCATCGGGCTGAACCTGCTGAAGGTACTCCCAATACCCGTTGGGTCCCTCGTACCCCTCCGGCTTGGGCAGCGGGCTTGCCGCGGCGGAATACAGCCAGATGTCCGCGTTTGGATCAGAGTAGTCCTCGGAATATCGAACGCCTGTGGTCATATCCATGACCTCGCGCACCGTGGCGGTGGCGAAGGCGCTGTCGCCGATTTCGGGGATCACGTCACGCACCAGAAGCGTTTCGTCCAGCGCGCCCTCCTGAACCAAGATCTCGCCCAGGAGTCCGGTGATCGACTTCGTCATCGACATGATGGCGTGCTTGCCGCTCTCTTCGAGACAACCGAAATAGCGCTCGTATACGACCTGTCCCTTGTGGATGATGAGCATGCCATCGGTGTAGTTGGCATAAAGCGACTCTTCCCACGTCATGGCCTGATCGCCGTTCACCGGCATGAATGTCAGATTGTCGATCTCGGACCGCAGGTCCGCGAACTCTGCCGGTGTGGGGTAGTCCAGCGGGACCGGCGCGCCGAGCCCGCGGCTGATCTCTTCGGTGGGAAGGAACTCGCGAAGGTGACAGACTGACCAACGAAGCTTCGGAAAGCTGAAGTAGTTGGAATCGGGCTGCGTGATCAACTTGTCGGGCGGCGGTGGAAAGCCTTGCATCCAGCCCATCGCGTTAGGGTCGGAGTCCTGCGCCGTGAGCGGCACCGCCTGCGCATCCGCACCGGTTGACATCGCGAATGCCATGGCAACTCCTGCGGCCAATGCGATCATATCAGAAGTTGATGACGACATTCACGAAGCCTCCTGTCCATGGATCTGCGCTCCCGCCCACGACATTGTCGATGCCGTCTCCCGGAAAGGAGACCGAGACGCCAGCCGTCAGGAACGTGTTGCGGTTGATGATACGGCTGTATTCCAGGAACAGGTCGTCGGCGAGATGGGCGTCGGTGACACCCGAGACCACGTTCCCGTTCAAATCGACGCGGGTTGCCTGGCCGAACTGGACGGGGCTGTTCAACTCGTTCGCCCGGATATGGGCATACCGAAGCGTCCAGGTGTCTTGCCGGGTCGGCTGAACCCGAAGCGCAAGGGTCAGCGCGTTCACGTTTGAATTGATGAAGGTCGAGGCGGACTTCGATCCCGTCGCCCAGGCACTCGGACTTCCCTGATAGTAGAGCGGGTCGAACCGTTCCAGGGCCGTCGTGTTCGGATCGTCCCCGGAAAATGTCTGGTAACCGAGGGTCAAGTTCGGCGACCAGGGCACATTAGCGAACGTGTATCCGGCTGTTACCCGCCCGGCCCAGGCGTCCAGATCGATACGGTCATTCCACTGGCGGGCAAAGTCTGCGGTGAAGACCCAATTCTCCAAGGCGCCCGCGAACGGGTTCGTCTTGGCGTAAACACTCACCGTGTTGGTTCCATCGCGCGCGCCCGGTGTAACCGTGGGCGCGCCCACGCCGCCCGGCGCAGCCTGCGGATAGGGCGAGTCGGACTCGAGCACATTCACGAATGTCGCCCCGAGATAGCCCCCTCGCGGGTCGTCGTAGCGCAGATCGAAACCTGCCAGTTCGTTGTTCCCGTCGGTAGAAGGCAACTCGTTCGGGTCGAGGTAAAATGCCGTTCCAGTGATGTCCCCGAAGGAGAGGCGGCCAATCACCGCCATTTCCCAGGCCTTGCGCGGGCCGAACTTGAGGGCGCCACGTTCGAACCCGCTGGTCGCGCCGTTCGCGATCAGCATGCCAGTGCCGAGGGTCAACTCACGCGGCCCCAGCGACAGGTCGTACGACAGGTCTGGACCAAGGTCGCCACGGATGGCGAGATAGGCCTCTTCGAGAGTGGTGGCTCCGGTATCGCCCGTGTCGAACGCGTCGGTTCCCCAGGTGTAAGACGACACGGCAGAGAACTTTCCGTAGAACACGGCGCCCGTGTCCAGTTGGTACTCGAAGCTGATGCCGGGCTTGATGTAGCCTTCCAGCCAGTTGGTATCCGGGTCGAAGCCACTGCCCGGGTTGGTCGTCGCCGCCAAATCCCAAAACAGGTTGCGCTCGGCAACGGCATTCACACCGAATTGGAGATGCCCGCGCAGGGTCAGGCCGTCTTGTTCGTAGAGCAGCATCGGATCGCGCTCTTGCGCCTGTGCCGGCAGCACTGCGACATGCGCGAGGATCAGGGTACCGGCACAAATTCTGGTCATGTGCTTCTGCACAAAGACGACCGCACGGCGCGCCGCGTCGTCGCGAGATTGAGCCCGCGCGGGCAATGAAGATTTCGACGCCATGAACGTCCGCCCAATGATGTTCCAAGCGGAGTGTTGACTAAGTCTAATTGCATGAGAAGACTTTCTTCGCCCAAAATGGGCAAAGCTGGAGGAGCATGCGCGATGCCGTCACGCGATACCGCGCAAGGCGCGTTCATCAAATCCAGTTTCGGGACGGTCTGGCCCGTCCACCTGGCGGGGTTCACCCGCCTGCTTGTGCAGTTGCGGAAACGTTTCGACGGCGACCTCGACCTTGTTCTGGTCCTGGCCGTAATCGGCAGCAGGACGCTGCCTGAGCGATGGGTGCCGGCGCTGGACGAATTAACCCAGATGACCCGACTGGACGACACGGAAACCAGGCAGCTTCCGATCAATATACAGTCGGTGGCCGAGTACTCGGGCATTCCGAGAGAGACGGTGCGGCGGAAGGTGGTCACGTTGCAAGAAAAAGGATGGGTCGCAAGAGGGGCGGATGGGTGCCTTACCGTCACCCGTGGCGCCGCTTGCGATCTGGAAGCCGCGACTGGTGACACGATCGCCTCTCTCGCGTCCTTGCTGCTGGCTTTCGAGGCCGCGAAAGTCGCCGGAGCAGATGAAGAATGACTTTGACGATTTATGCGAGATTTCGCTTTCCCCGGTCCAGCGGCACTTTTGCAATTGCGCCTAAGGGGCACCGAAAGCGCCGCCTGGCGAAACGCCGCTGGATTGGACAGAGAAAACCGCTTAACCGATCACAGCGAAAACGGCCCAAAGCCGTCGTCAGGCGGTATCGATCCATGCTGCAGCGCGGCCCACCGAAGAACGCCATGCCCAAGATCACCAAACGCCTCGTCGACGCCGCCGAAGCCCGCTCCGCCGAATACTTTGTCTGGGACAGCCAGATCCCTGGCTTCGGGCTGCGCGTGCTGCCGAGCGGGCGGAAGGGCTACGTGGTGCAGTATCGCGCCGGACGCCGGTCGCGGAGGATCAGTCTCTTCGCGATTGCGTCCTCGATCTCGATCAGGCGCCGGGTGTCGTCAGGCAAGCCGGGGGCGTTCGCGGCCGCGCAGGCCGCGTCGGGGGTGTTGGTCATGGTCGGTCTCTCGGGTCTGGCGATGTCCGGGCCGCCGCGAGCTATCCGCCCGCGGCGGCCGAGGGCGTCAGCTCTTGCGGTTCCAGGGCGCGGTGGCCGGGCGGGCGGGCGCCGACTGCGCGGGCGCGCTGGCCGGCTGCGTCGCGGCGGGCTTGTGCGGGATCGTCTGCGCCGGGGCCTCGGGCACCATGTAACGGATCGTGTTGCGCTCGCCGTAGCCGTCCTTCGGGGGCTTCACGCCGACCTGGATCGTCATCGGGATCAGGTGCAGCTCCTCGCTGTCGTTCACCTGCAGCTTGCCCGTGGCGTGGCAGATCGCCGACAGCGTGCGCTGCGCGATCTCGACCGTGGTCGGGTTGGCGTTCACCAGGTTCAGCTGGTCGAAGACCTTGCGGCCCTGCTGCGGCCCCTCGAGGACGTCGAGCATCAGCCAGAGATACTGCCCCTCCCGGTCTGCCCGGTCGATCCATCGACAGCAGCAGACACTGCCCAACGCCATGCCGATCTGGCGGAGAAGCTCGGACGCTTTGACGACAGGTTGGAGCGTTTGGACGAGGACATCGCCGCCGTGAAGGCGAAAATCACCCGGCTCTCGGAAGACGCTAGGATTGCAAGCGACGAAGAGGAACAGGCGGCGCGGACCCGACGTGACGCCCTTTGGCAAGCACATCGTGAAACCCTGACATCAGAGAGCGCGGACAGCTTTGCACCGTCGATGAAAACGGTGGACGACATCAACGCCGCGCGTCTCGCCCACGCGAGCGAGCTCGGCGAACTGCGAAAGCTCCTGCAGGATCTGGCGGACGCGGAAGCACGCGCGACGACGACCCGGGAACAGCGCGATGGGCTCGCCGAGCAGGCACGAGAGCTCGAGAGACAAGTCCACGGTCTATGTTCGCAGATCGGACTTCCGGCGCTTTCCCCTTCGGCTTTTTCGGACTGGGTTGCGCTACACAGCAAAGCCATAACCGCTGAGCGGCAACGGAACAGGTTTGTCGAACACCACCGGGAGACGCTGGATCGGGCAGAGCAGCTTCGTCAGGCGCTCACGCCCCTCGTCGCTTTGGAGACCCCGACATTGGATGCAGCGTTGCTCGCCGCGCGACGTCTTGCCGAAAACGAACGGCGCCACCAGGAAGAGGTGCGGGCCGCCTCAGACAAGACCACCGCCCTCGAGGAGGATCTCGAACGCCGGCAAGGCGAACAGGGAGTCCTTGAGGACACCGCCGAGAGGACTGCTGCGGCCTGGAGCGCAAAGGTACACGAACTTTTCGGCGAGATGCTCTCACCCGACCAACTTGCCGCCGGTCTCGGGCAGCTGCGCGAACTACGCGAACACAACGAGAAGCGGCGACAAGCCGAACGTCAGGTTAACACGATGAAGGACGATCAACGCCGGTTCACGGAAGCCTCTGGCGCCCTTGGTGCACGTTTCGGCATCGGGGAGAGCGACCCTCTCGACACATTCCGGCGCCTGCGGGAGCTCGCAGAGCAAGCGCAGGCTGACAAGTCACAGCACGAGAAGCTCGGTACTAAGCTTGAAGACGGTGAAAAACGGCGAACTGAACTCGAGGCGAAGCTCGAAGACATCGACAGGAAAGTGGCGGAACTTGGTGCGGTGTTCCCGGAGACGGTGGACACCAGCACAATCGACGCCCTTCGGGTCGCTGTGGGCAAGGGCCTCGACATCATCGCAAAAAGAGAACGGGTCGCCGAGCTCGAACGGCAGATCCTCGACGACCTCTCGCTGAGGAAAGTGGAGGAAGCCCGCCAGCTACTTGCCGATGAAACCGCTACAACGCTCGAGGCGAAAGCGAAGTCCCTAGACACCGATCTCAACCTCGCGGAAGAGCGGATGTCCACCGCCACCGTGGCCCGAGCCAATGCCGAGCGGGACCTCGGCAGTGTTACCGGCGGCGCAGAGATCGCCGACCTGGTCGAGCGGCGCGCCACGTTGCAGATTCAGATCGAAGAGGCGGTTCTTGACTATCTGGAGTTGGACTTCGGTCTACGCCTCGCCGAAGATGCCATCCGCCGCTATCGCGACAGGCATCGGAGCGACATGATGGCATCCACAGAGCGCGCCTTTGCGGAGCTCACGAACGGCGCCTATCAGAAGCTGCTGACGCAACCGGACGGTGGTGCTGAAATCTTGTTGGCGGTCGATGCGAGCGGCACCGCCAAGCAGATCGGCGACATGTCGAAGGGAACGAGGTTCCAACTCTATCTGGCGCTGCGCGCAGCGGCCTACGAACAAATGGTAGCACAGGGCGTTCAGCTACCCTTCTTTTGTGACGACGTTTTCGAGACCTTCGATGAGGACCGAACGCGTGCCGCCTGCCGTCTCATGGAACGGATCGGCCGGAGCGGTCAAGCGATCTACCTGACTCATCACCGCCATGTCGTCGAGATCGCCAAGGAAGTTTGCGATGTCCAGCCTTATGTACACGAACTTTAGAGTTGCCGTGTCCGAACTGCTCTCATTTACTCAATTGCCCGTTTTGCGAATACGGAAAATCGACGAGGCCTTAAGACTCAGATCGGTCCGAAGAGCCTTGATTTGATTTGTTCACGTGAACGAGTATGTCTGGAACTGATAAATTGCCTTTGGACCGGGCATCTCGCAGCAGTAGGAGGGCGGCAACGACAGCATCCTTGCCTGAAACGCAAAGATGCTCTTTGGCTTCCCGAGCACCTATCGGAAGCCTTGTATCGATCTCACTAAGGAGATCCGCTTCAATCTGACGCTTCACAGCAGTTTCTACTGCTGCCGCCTCAGCATTCTTTA
Source organism: Rhodovulum marinum (assembly GCF_004343075.1). Taxonomy (GTDB): domain Bacteria; phylum Pseudomonadota; class Alphaproteobacteria; order Rhodobacterales; family Rhodobacteraceae; genus Rhodovulum; species Rhodovulum marinum. Next base: position 4,430 of record NZ_SLXP01000014.1, on the reverse strand, counting down.
CCACTGCCCGCCAGATGTCCAATCTTCGACTGCGAAACTTCAGAAGATCAATTCCTGGATTTCCGATCTTCTCTGCGCAGTCCTGTACAATAGGATCGAACCGATGTGCTTCCCATGTTTGGCTGACCTGCAGATGTAGATTAGAAACGAGCGCTGGACCGTCGATTGGGTCATCTAGCAGATCACATGCATCGATAGCTCCTTCTAAAGTTGTCCGAAGCCGATCAGCGAGAAAATGGCAAGCGGCGGCATAGTGCTCGGGTTCTCTCGGAGATCCCTTACCGCAGGCTTGCCCGAACCACCTAGCGGCACCCGCCGCCGTTTGAAGGTCGCGCTTACTGTTTCCCAGATTGTGGCTCAGATAGGTTCGCAGAAAACCGATCTCGCGCTTGTAAATATCGTTGGCGCGTAATGGCGGCAGGTTCGCAAGGTATGGTAGCGGAATGCGGGCTGCTTCATTCACCAATGCATACGCCCAATTCACTAGCCTGTAGAATGCCAACTCTCCATCGAATGCTTGCGGAAGGCGGAGCGTAATCTCATCACAACCTTCAGAGACGTGCACAGCAAGTCGCCTTCTCAGCGTCGCGTACAGGTCAGACAGGTCAATCGGCGAAGTCGTGCTCATCTCGGGTATTCGGCGACCGGTCCAATGTAGTTGAAGGCGATCCAGAAGCGGTTGAGCTGACGCCCGGGACTGATCTGTTCTGACCGGAACTCGTGTTCAAGCAGTCCGATCTGCGCTTCCAGGCCATCAACATCGACAAGCCAGCGATCTCCGCCTAAGTGTCGGCGCACGCGTCCTGAATAGTCGATTGGCCGTCCGTTGATACCTGTTGAGATCAACTTTCTGATAACACGCGAGCGATCCTCGAATTCGGTGTCCCTCGCGAGGTCACGAAAAAGATCCGCTGCACCGCGGGTATCTCCTGACAAGAATGCGAGCACGGCCTCCAAGTATCTATCCTGGTTGCGAACAGCATCGCCAAGTCGCTCGTTCTGCGTCGCTACCAGGTCGTATAGCTGACTGGCCATTGTGGCATCCGAGGGGGTGCGCCCTCGTTCTCCACGAAACAATCGTTGTCTAGTTGCGACTAACCAGCGCATGCGAACGAGTAGCCGAAGGCAACGAACATCGCGCATTGCTTCCATGTCTTTTTCAAGAATTCGGGCAGCCTGCAGGGCTTTTGAAACTTGATTTTCAGTGGCTAGCTCACCGTCAGAGACGTCTGGTGCAAGCTGGCGGGCGCGCAGAAAAGCGGCAGTCGCAGGAGCAACGGCATCAAGACTCGTCAATGCGTCCTCGCCCAAAGCTTTATCCTCAAGAATGCTCGCGACCTTGTGCCGACGCTGCTGGTAGCGAACCCTCTGTTCTGGCCGCAGATTAATGGTTTCGGCCAGATCGAGTGTAGAATAGAGATCAGCAACCAGTTGGGCCTTGTGTAAATCCGTACTCTCGCCCTCGAGCACGTCTAGCGCTGTCCACAACGCAACGTCGATCGGATGGTAATCATCGGTCAACGCAGTGGCCCGCAGGCCCGCCTGGCGTGCGGCTTCATACTCCGACCACATCGTAGGATCGCCGGTCCGCGCTCTTTGTACAGCGAGGTAACCGTAGATCGAGGCTCGCTCGACGCTAAGGTTCAATCTATTGCGCTTACCGACATGCATCTCACCCGACGCAGCCAGTCTTATGGCTTCCTCAATGACGCTTCTAGCTGTGTCGAGAACCCTTAGGCGTTCTTCCTCTGGCATTTGGTCGGGAGAGTCCGGCCCATCCTGCGAAAAGATGGCCTGTCGGTAAAACACGCACTCCCTGAGCATGAGAGACGCATCACATATTCCACGTTGCTCCCTGAGATAGCGAAGCGCATCAGCAAAACGGAGGTAGCCCTGCTTGTAGGCTTGCCCGCGCGGTCCATCACGATCCAGTTTCTGGAGAAGATCGATAAGGAAAGAACGCTCGTGCGCCTGCTCAATACCCTCGAACTGCACCCCGCGGATAAGATCGACGACGCATTCGATTTCCCGGTCGGTACCAGCTAGGCGCCGACGGCAAATCAGCTCAGCCTCAAGCTGCAGCCGTGGAGAGATCAGCAGGTCAGAGCCTTCGGCATCGGCCGTTCGCCAACGAAATAGATCAAGATTTTCAAATAGGTGACCAACCGTAGTGTAGTCCAAGTGACCTACTTGACTGCTGAGCACTCGTATCAAGAGGTTGATTGGCACCGGTACGCCTAAGCGACCGGTTACCATCACAAGATCGATAAGTCGTCCGGCGACATCTTCGCCAAGCTCTGCCCCTTGTGTGTCTTCATCGAAGATTGAGAAAGATTCGCCGGCAAACCCAACCTGCAGGAGTTGCTCGGCGAGTTTCGAGGTGTTTGCGGGTCGCGGCGTCGTTCGCGCCCGCTCGCGAATAAGGGCTTCCGCACGTCGTGCTTCGGCGCCAATTCCGTGAGCGACGCGCGAGCGTCCCCAGGATAGCTTGCGATACACCCAAGCAAGCATGTTCCAGCCGTCTGGCACTGTGCCTACAACTACCTCGCCTGGAGCCATCTGCGCGATCAACTCGCCAAGCGCGGCGGTCTCCTCCGGCGACAGCTCGACAGGCGCTTCAACCGCAAAATCTTGACCCTGAAGATATCTATCCTCAATCCGATAAGTTGTACCCACGGTAGTGACTTTCCTGCCTCGGCTCTGCAAAGCAGAGGTCAACTCGCGGTAGCGGTGTATCGGCAGGTTCGCGTCGCAGACTAGAACAGTTGTCGGAGCCCCCGCCTGCTCCGCCTCGACGCAAAAAGCATCAATATCCGCGAAGCTGGGAAGCCGATTGAGACATATCAGCACCGGTAAGCGGAGCCGCGTGCGTATCAGCCAAGTGAGCCGAGCAAGGGCAATGCTTTTTCCCGTTGCAGATTGTCCGTGGAGAACCACGAGACCGTCCGATTTATCGGCCCTACGCACGGCTCTCTCGAGCAAGCCCAAGAGGTCCCGTTCAAACCCCCGTTCAATAGCAAAGCCGCGTTCGATGCCTTCGACGAGGTTCCGGAACCCCCCGAGATCACCGTGGAACACCCGGAACGCCTCGGCGAGTTGATCTCCATCGAGCGCGGGTGGTTGCGCCGTCCAAGTGTCATCAACGATATTGGCTGAAGCCTCGACACGAAGACGCAGCTGCGGCGAGATATCGATTGCACCATCTGCAGTGGTTATGCGTGCAGGATCTTCCGGGGCGGATACTTCTGAAAGATCAAGAAGACCCTCTGCCTCCAGCGTCGCGACACAAGACCCGAGGGAGACTTCCGTCGTGACAAGTGCGCCTGTTTCTTGCATCGCGAGCGACAGGTCTGTCGACAGTATCTGTGGAGCCTGAAACCAAAGCACCTGCATACCTGGCTGACTTAGCAGCGCAGCGAACAGATCGTCGATTCCGAGCCAGTCTCCGTGCACATCAACACCATCGATGATAACGAGACCGTGAGCCGTCGCAGTGTCCGCGACGCGGTTGAGTAACTCGCTAGCGTGGGTCTGCTTGCGCAGCGCAAGTTCAATTCTTGAGCTTGGAATTCGAGCCTCGGGTGCGACCTCGCTCAAGCGTCCAAACAGGTGGTAAACTGGAGGTCGTGATTTGCTCCGCGAAACCCGGGCGTAGTGATTGCGCGATAGCACTGCCTCTGGTTGCCGGCCGCGAGTTGAAAATCGACTGGCAAATCGCGGATCGATGGACGAGGTAAAGACAGCGCTCCATGGAAGCTCAATTGCGCGCAACGCAATGGAATTTGGGGCCATGCGGTCGAAGCGCTCCGCAAGAAATTCCTTGTCTTCGTCGTTGAGCTGATGGTCGAGCACTTGGCGCCAGCCGAAGCGTTCACCAGAATGGGCTATTCGTTTCTTGAAGAGCGTCAGCACATTCGATGGCGCAGGAGGAACCGCAAAGTCCTGTCCAGCTACAAGCACAATTGGTTTCTCTTCGCGGACGGCGTTGAGAAGAAGTTCTGCTGCAAGTCCTTGCATGTGCTGCGAATGCCCTTCGACGAACTCGGAGTTTGGCACAGCGCTTTGCCGCTCTCCGTTGGGTATTAGATTTCCCTCATACCCTACAGAGCGCCGGATGCGTGCGCCAGATGCGGATGATCAACCACACCCGAGAAACCTTAGCTGTTGGGCGAATGAAGGTCAGTTTCTGATCGCCAAGACCGCTCTCGAAGTTTGCGATAGATGGATTGCTTGCAGCGCAAGCGTACAGTGCTTCAGGTCGTGGAGACAGGTGTTCTGAGTAAGTTTACGCGACGATATGAAGGAGTTCGGCCCCTCTTGCTTCCACAGTGTTTCTGGCCTGCCCCCTGAAAAGTGGTCCTCCCTGAAGTAGGCTTTCGAGCCAGATGGAGGACGAAGGAATGCCCCAGAAGAAGCACAAGCCCGAAGAG
>NZ_SLXP01000013.1 GCF_004343075.1 Rhodovulum marinum | reverse complement strand
TTGGACACCGCCTTGATGTCGGCGCCGACCTTTTCGCACAGCATCGCCATTTCGTTGATGAAGGTGATCTTGGTCGCGAGAAAGGCGTTGGCGGCGTACTTGATCATCTCGGCCGATTCGAGGTCGGTGTAGACGATGGGGAATTCGCGCAGGAACAGCGGGCGGTAGATATCGGCCATCACCGCGCGCGCGCGGTCGGACTCGACACCCACCACCACCCGGTCGGGCCGCATGAAATCGTCGATCGCGGCCCCCTCGCGCAGGAATTCGGGGTTCGACGCGACGTCGAACTCGGCCGCCGGGTTGGCCCCGCGCACGGCCGCCGCAACCTGGCGATTGGTGCCGACGGGCACCGTCGATTTCGTCACCACCACGCAATAGCCGGTCAGCGCGCGGCCGATCTCCTCGGCGGCGGCCATCACATAGGTCAGGTCGGCATGGCCGTCGCCGCGCCGCGTGGGCGTGCCGACCGCGATGAACACCGCGTCGGCCCCGTCGACCGCGGCGGCCAGGTCGCCGGTAAAGGACAGCCGCCCGGCCGCCACGTTGCGCGCCATCACGTCATCGAGGCCCGGCTCGTAGATCGGCACCTCGCCGCGCTCCAGCATGTCCAGCTTGCGCGGGTCCTTGTCCACGCAGACCACCTCGTGGCCGAAGTCCGAGAAACACACACCGGAGACCAGCCCGACATAGCCCGTCCCGACCATCGCAATCTTCATGTCGAAATCCCTTTAGCAAATGCCGCCGGGATCGCGATGCGACAGCGGGCGGCGCGTGTCAACACGGTGGAAGGTCGGGGGTCCCCCTCTGTCAGGACTGATCTGCTCCCCTGAAACGTCCTATTTTTGAAACTAGTTGTTCCATACCGGATGATCACATAGACCCTCGCCGGTCCGCTTTGTTCATGGCAAGATTGATCCTGCGCAGTGTTCGCGAGGGGGGCAAGCATGCTGATCTCTTTGCACAAGCAGGCGGCGAGCACGCCGGAGATCCGCGCCGCGATCCAGGCCAGCACGGAGCCGGCCTGGCTGGTGGCTGAGCGCTACGGGATCGCGGAGCAGACGGTCTGGAAGTGGCGCAACCGCGACGACATTCACGACCGGAGCCACACGCCGCATCGTTTGTAGACGACGTTGTGCTGCCACACGGCCATCAGCAGGGCTTGCAGGGCGAGGTCCGTCGTCATGCGGGACTGGGCGGACCAGCCGACAACCCGACGCGAGAACAGATCGATGACGACGCACAGGTACAGCCAGCCTTCATAGGTCTTGATTTAGGTGATGTCGGTCACCCAGACCTGATCGGGCTGAGACGCATCGAAGCACTGCTCCAACCTGTTATCAGCGACTACAGCAGGCTTGCCGCCATATCGGCCGGGACGGCGCTTGTAGCCGATCTGCGCAGCTATCCGCAGCACCATCGAGGCGGTTTTCAATGAAGAGCTCGACGGCTTTCTCGGCCGGCTGCGCTACGATCGGGAGGCCGGGGCGGCGAAGGGCTATCGCCACGGCCACCGCGATCGCCGGATCACGGGGACGTTCGGCACCGAGACGATCAGCGTCCCGCGCGCCCGTGTCGAGAACGAGGACGGCAAAGTGCGCGAATGGCGCTCGAAGGCGCTGCCGCGTTACCAGCGGCTGACGAAGACGGCCGAGGCGCTGATCGCGTCGGTCTATCTCTCGGGCACCAACACGCGTCGTGTGTCCCCATGGTCGCCTCCTCGGCTCAAAGTAAGGGGGCAAAGCATCTAAAAATCTAGGGGCACCTCACTACTGCGCTCCTCGATCGCCTTACCAATCGCTGCCACATTCTCGTGACCGGCAACGACAGCTACCGCTTCAAGGCCAGCACCAAAGCCGCCCGAAAGAAGAAGGAGGACTGACGGGCATTGACCCACACATAGACCAAAGACCATAACCCTGAGGGGGATCGCTTCCCCATGAAAAGACCGGGGCAGTTCTCAGCGGAAATCAACACCACAGTGACCTCGAACCAAAGGCTGGAGCGCGCGGGGGAGCTGGCGCAAGATGGGCGATCCCACCATGCAGCGATGTCCGGCAACATAGGTTCCTTTCACGCTTTAATCTTTTCGGATCCGAGGCCCCGATAGGACTTCACGTATCCTGTTTTTCATTGCGGGGAACGGATTGCTGAAGCCAGCCGCTGTCGAGGCGCGCCATGGCCCAGCGGTACACCCGATTGGTATGGCGTTCGAAGAGCCACCAGACCAGCCAAGCATAAACGAACGCCGCGAGGATCAGGACGGCGTAGGTTGTAATCCCGGTCGTCGAAAGGGCCAATTGGTCGGGAAGCAGCCACACAGTCGAGAAAAACATCAAAAGCGGAAAATGTGTCAAGTAGAGGGTGAAAGACATCTCTGCCAGATGTTCACTTATTACATTGAAGACGCGTGACACCGAGGGCATCGCGGCCCAGACCGGAAGGCCCGCAGCAACCAAGAGGCCAAACCACAGGTCGCTTGAGGCTGACAAGAGCTTAGCACCCACCATGCCCACCGGCAGCGCGACGATCGTCGTCGCGCGAGCGAGGTTGTGTTCGAACAGCGGTTTTAGCCTCCGGTCCTGCGCCGCGACGGCGGCGACGGCGCCGGCCAGCCAGACGAAGCCGCCGACGATGAACGCGGCTGGCAGCAGGACGACCATTGCCGCCAGAGCCACGATGCCGATCGTGCGGATGCGGCGCTGGGCAATGCCGAGAGAGACCCACAGGGCCGTCGGAATGAACACGTAATACCAGAACTCGTTCGCAAGGCTCCACATTGGTCCGTTGGAGCCGAAGACGGGCACGGTCACGGTCTGGAGGAACAAAACGTTGCCTAGAAACGTGACCGAAGAATCCGCGAGCCCCTGCGCCCCGGGGCCAGAGCTCAGGAGAGCGTTGTAGGAACCGTCGTAGCCTTTCCCGCCGGACAGCGAAGCGCCGAACGTGTCGAAGGCCAGCGTAAGTAACAGGGCTGGGATCGCCACGATCCACAGTCGCGATAGGCGTCGGGCCACGTAGGGCACCCAGGCGAAGGTGCCGAACCAGAGCATCCGGATGGCGGGCCCGCCGACGAGGTATCCGCTCATCGCGAAAAAGATGATAACTGCTTGGTGCCCGAGCCCTGTAGCCAAATAAAACAGGTCGGCTAGGACGCCGCCCCCGGGGGTGTGATCCTCGAACACGAATGCCCGCGCATGGCCAGCCACCACCAGCACGGCCGCAGAAGCCCGAAGGAAATCAAGGTAGTGATGCCGTGTCAATGTGACGAAACCCGTGACGGGGAGGAGGCGACGGGCGCGATCAATTCTCGACCGATACTGGAGTGCTCAGCCCGTGCGCCTTCAACAGCGCATGGCGTCGGGCCGCCTTGAGGTCTTCGACGACCTTCTCCGCGCACATCTCTTGCGCGGTGATCTCGGGCTCCCAGCTGAGCTTCTGCTTGGCTTTCGCAGGTCGCTCAACTGGGTCTCCACTTCGCCTGGACGTAAATGGCGCGGATCGATGCGAACCAGTACCTTGCCCGGCTCCACCGAGGGCGCGATATCGGCCTCGACCGACGTGAACACGGCGCGCTCGTCGAGGCCCTCACTATCGAAGCCGAGCGTGTTGCCCAGTTCGGACGCCGACCATGCGCAGAACTCGAGCACGGAATACTGGTTACCGGTCGCGATCACGAAATCTAAAGGCGTGTCCTGGTGGAGCATCATCCACTGCATGCGGGCGCAATCCTTTGCGTCGAGATTGCCTATGTAGAGACAGGACTCTAACCCTTGCGCGGAGTTTGCGAGCACGCGGTTGCCATCGGGCGGATCTGGGATGTCGTCAAAGGCGCCCAAAAGGGTGTTCATCAGGGGGAAAGACTCCGAAGAGTGTGTCCCACCCCACAGAATCCATCCCGCGCTTGGCGGCAAGAGGGTCAGATCAGACCCTCCGCGCCATATGCGATTCTCCTGAAGACCGGGCGCCGGCGCGGCGAAGAAAGACCCCGGTGGTTCGAGCGACGAGTGCCGGCGGGGCCTGGATCAGGCCGAAGGCGCAAGTTCCGGCAGCCGGGATCGGAAGTAGTCTATCGTTCGGTCCAGCCCTTGGTCGAGCGGCACCGTCGGCTCCCAGTCGAGCGTCACCTTCGCCTTCGTGATGTCGGGCTGGCGCTGCTTCGGATCGTCCTGCGGCAGGTCGTGGAACACCAGTTCGGAGCGCGACCCGACCTTCTCGATCACCTTCTCGGCCAGTTCACGGATGGTGAACTCGTTGGGGTTGCCAAGGTTGATTGGGCCGGTCACCTCGGACCCGGTCTCCATCAATCGGATGAACCCCTCGACCAGGTCGTCGACGTAGCAGAACGACCGGGTCTGCGTTCCGTCGCCGTAGATCGTGATCGAATTGCCCTGAAGCGCCTGGACGATGAAATTCGACACCACCCGCCCGTCGGCGTGGTGCATCCGAGACCCATAGGTGTTGAATATGCGCGCCACCTTGATGTCGAGCCCGTGCTGCCGGTGGTAGTCGAAGAACAGGGTCTCGGCGCAGCGCTTGCCCTCGTCGTAGCACGAACGGATGCCGATCGGGTTGACGTTGCCCCAATACTCTTCGGACTGGGGATGCACTGTCGGATCACCGTAGACCTCGCTCGTCGACGCCTGGAAGATCTTGCATTTCAGCCTTTTGGCGAGCCCGAGCATGTTGATCGCCCCGTGCACCGATGTCTTGGTGGTCTGCACCGGATCGTGCTGGTAGTGGATTGGGGAGGCGGGACAGGCGAGGTTGTAGATCTCGTCGACCTCAACGTAGAGCGGGAAGGTCACGTCGTGCCGCATCAGTTCGAACCGCGGATGGTTGTGCAGATGGTCAATGTTGCGCTTGGAGCCGGTGAACATGTTGTCGACACAGAGCACTTCGTGGCCGTGATCTAAGAGTCGGTCAATCAGGTGCGATCCGATGAATCCGGCACCGCCGGTTACCAATATACGTTTCCGGCTATCGTAAAGTCGGGCCATTGGACGGTGTCCTTTCTCATATGGCTTTTTGTAGGGCCGGTTCAGCAGCATACTCTTGGATCAGCAGGCGGATTGTTTGGAAGTACCACGCTTTGTACATGGCGTAGTGAAACCCTGCGCTGCCGTCTAGAAACCCGCGCTTGGCGATGAAGGTGAAGGCAAAATAGAACGGCGGATACCACCATTTGGTAAGGTGGGTATACTTGAACTTCTGGCGATCGGTGAGCTGTGTCCAGGTTTCAGGTTCGTCGCGCATCAGCGCATAGCGCCGTGCTTCCCATTGCGCGTAATCGCGGTGTTTGGAGATGAAATGCGCAAGACCCTTAAAGTCACGATGGTCGATCCGCGCATCGATTTCTCCTACCTTGCCCTCGACGATCGGGTGCTCGTGGATTTCCATGTCGAGCGCGCTCCAGTTGTGCTCGTCGATCCGCTCATAGAGAGCCTTTCCGACCCTGAACAGCGCGAGTTTGCGTTGCACGAGACCATGCCGGATGGGTTTGCCGAGGAAAAAGTTGTCGTAGTGGAGCCAGTAGCCATGAATGTCTTCACGGGTCACGGCCGCCTCGAGCGCATCGCAGAACGCATCGTCGACATATTCATCAGCGTCGAGAAATAACACCCACGGCGTCGCGATCGGCTTGTTCATGAGAAACCAGTTGCGCTTCTTCGGGAATTCGCCGTTCCACTGGAAATCGACGACCCGCGCACCAAAGCCCTCGGCGATCTCGCGCGTGCGATCGGTTGACCCGCTGTCGATGATCACGATCTCTTCGAAGCGGCCCAGCCTCTCGAGACACCGGGCGATGTTGGCTTCCTCGTTCTTCACGGGAACGGCAACGGTCACGGGAAGTTTGCGCTTTGACATTGGTCTGACTTTCGAATTGGCATGGCTAACAGGTTGCTGAAAAACTCCGATCGACTGCGCGGCAAGCCCATGATTTAAGACTTTGGATCGGAATTGGCAGAGAACATGCGCGGATCGAATGAAAGTACGGGGTTGCTGTTCAGCTATGTCGATCTTGAGGAGCGTGTTCCGGCTGGGCATCCGCTGCGCCAGATCCGACGGGTTGTCAATGAGGCGGGATGTGACACCTAGATGCCGATTTCGAGGATATCTATGCGCCGGATGGCGGGCCCTCGGTCCCGCCGGAACGGCTGATCCGGGCGAGCCAGCTGCAGGTTCTGTTCTCGATCCAGTCCGAGCGGCAGTTGATGGAACAGATAGACTATAACCTGCTGTTACGCTGTTCTTGGGCCTGGGGATTTGCGGAGGTGGTCGGGGCGATGCGGCACCGTTCTCCAGTGGCGAACACCGCCGCGCCGATCGCCCTGCGCAAACGCGACCGAGATCGTTGCCTTATGGACGTCCAGCCCGACGAACATGCTATTCTGCATCTGCTCTCTCCCTCAATCTTGAGGCTCGGCGCCAGCCAATCTGCCGTAACTCTTGAAAGGAGAATGCCGCCGACCCAGTCAGCTCACTCCGCGATCTCTGGGTCTAGAGGAACGCATCCCGGATATCGCGCCACGGGAGCGCTGTTGTTCCACGACCGGCAGGGCACGGATTGCATTTCAAAGGCCCCGGTGCGGAAAAAACCGGGCACCAGAGTTGCGCTGTGTTGGCCGACATCGTCATACGTCCGTCCGCCCAATCGGGCGCGCCGGGTTGCCGCCAACAATGGTGCCGGCGGGCACCGCTTTGACGACCACGGCGCGCGCCGCCACGATGGATCGATCGCCGACGTCGAGCCCCGGACCCACGTAGGCGTCCGCGCAGATCCAGCAATCGGCTCCAATGCCGATCGGGGGTTTCAGGAGCGGCATATGCGGTTGCCGCCAGTCATGCGTGCCGGCACACAGATGAGCCCCCTGCGAGACGGTGGTGCGGGGCCCGATGCGCACCTGGCCGAGCGCATAGAGGATGACTCGGTCGCCGATGGCACAATGGTCTTCCAACGTGAGGTTCCACGGGATCGTGATCCTAACGGTCGGGAAAACATGAACCTCGTGGCCGATGCGTGCGCCGAATAACCTGAGCAACCAGCGCCGCACACCCCACATGGGGCGTGGGCTGAGGCGGAAGAGCGGCCAAGCCGTGGTCCAGAGGATGCGCCCCGCGAGTTCGCGGCGCGACCATTTCCGGCTATTCCTATTTGTCGCCACGTCGACCATGTTGGACAATCTCGGGCGCTACACTTGGACCATGTCAGGAGGCGTGCCGCCCGCCACGACCCAGCGATAGACCTCCAGCATCTTCAGGGCAACCTGGTCGAGGCCGAAGTCGCGCGAGACCCAGTGGCGCCCCCTCTCACCCATTCGGTGCAGAGCATGCGGCGATAGCGCCGTGGACGCCAGCAAGGTTTCGCGCAAGGTCTCCTCGCTCAGGTCGATCCACCAGCCACATTCGTTGGATTCAAGCCCCGACCACGGCGCATTTCTGGTGGTGATCACGGGTACCTCCTGTGCCAGAGCTTCGGCGACGACGAGGCCGAAGTTCTCGGCATAGGTCGGCAACACGAGCAGATCGGCGCTACGGTAGAGCGCCGCCTTGTCCGCGCCATGGACAGCGCCATGCCAGACAACGCGACGCAGGCCGAGCTCCGATGCCAGTGCTTTCAACTCGGCGGTGTGGTTGACTTCGTCGGGCCCGGCGATGTGCAGGTCCCAGTCGGGCCGTTGGACCTCGAGCGCGGCCCAGGCGTGCAATAGGATCGGAAGGCCTTTCTTGGGGTGAACCCGGCTGAGAAACAGAAGCCGCCGACGGCCATCTGCAAGCGGGACGCGTGGCGCCAAGTCGGGGATCTCGACACCGTTTGGCACGACGGCAATCGGGTTGGTCAGGCCGTAACTGCGGAAGTGTTCCGCTTCCATGTCGGCCGTCGCGCGCAGACAGGCCGCTGTGCGCAGATGCGCGTCTTCGAACCACAGCCGCACCAGACGTTTCTTGAACGCGGATCGGTCACGCGCCCAGGGGTCAAGCATGCCGCGCGGGGTGACTACGTAAGGCGTCCCGATTGCACGATGGTAGCGCAGATTGGCAAGTGACGCATAGGTCCACAGCCCTTGCACGTCGGTCACGTCGGGCGCGAGAGTGCGCAAGCGCCGCGCGAGGGACGGCGCGAAGACAAAGGATTTTGGGCCGTAGATCCGCGCGGCAAACACCGCTTCGGCCCAGGCCGCGGCCGCCTGCGGATCCGAAGGATCCTCGCCGCCGAGCACTTCGACCTCGGCCGCGCCGGAAGCGCCGAGGCGATGGGCTAGGTTGGGGACCGAGGATGAAAGCCCGCCGGCCCTGGCGGACAGCGTTCCGGCGAGAAGGCCGATCCTGATGTCCGGTGTTGCGGCAGCCGCGTCCAGATGTGGCCTTGGCACCATTATGTCTCTCGGATGAGTGAATGGCGCAGCGCGACGACCAGGCCAAACGCGAGCCAGAGCATGTATGCCTCGGTCGTAGAGCTGGTCAACTGGCCGAAGGCGAACGACACGGCTACCAGACCTGCAATCGGCAAGGCCGCGTATTCCCTGCGTGCTGCCAACCGGACGGAGAGCCACGCGATCCAACCCGCCGTGGCAAAGCGGAGCAGGAGGAACAGCGGCCCAATGAAGAGCCCGAGTTCGTTGATGTTGCGCCGGGTATCGGACTCGCCAAGGAACAGAGGGCGCAGACCAAAGAAGCTGGTCACGCCCGGCGCACCGGCGCCGATCCCGTAGCCGAGCAGTTCCGACTCGTTCTCCGAACCGAGGAAACTGAAAGAGTTGTAGTAGATCCTGTTCCACAGCCCGCCCTCGGCGTTCGAAGCCCGTTCGAAGCGATCCTGCATGGCGGCGAACATGTCCGAAAAGACCCAAACGAAAAGTACGCCCGCCAGCCCGATGAAAAGGAGGATGCCGAACATACGGCGGAAGGCGCGCACGGTTGGGCGCGCCCCCAGAATCCCAACGCTTGCCAACCCAAAAATTGCCGCTGCCAGGAAATAGATCGTTCTGCTGCCGGTCAGAACCAGCATAGTGCCGACGGCGACGGCCACGGCGACCAAGAAGAGTGTCTGTTTCTTGCCCAGACTCGCGGCGAGGTAGTAGGCGATGAAAGCCGCCAGCGAGAAGGCCGTGTAGAGCACGTTCGGCGCCGTGTAGGTGAAAAGCCCGAAAGGCCTGACGAGCCCGTCACCCAGACCGACCGCACCCTCGTTGTCGCCGGCAACGCCCCAGTTGATGACAGCAACAGGTGGCGCCGAATACTGCATCGCAACAAGTATGGCATAGGGGATCGCGACGATCAGCACGATCCGCAGGAACCGGGAGATGTCTTCGCGCTGATAGGTGGCGGCGATGACCAAGGCCAGCGGCATGTACAGCCAATAGGTGCGCACGCCCAGCAGCCACCCGGCGACACCCAAGCCATTGAGCAAGTATTGCAACAGGCCGATCGTCGACGTGAGAACTGCGAAGAACAGCCAAAGTTTGGCAACGCCGCGTTTCCAGAAAAAGCCATTTGCTAGGGCATAGGCGTAGAGCGCGAGCGCGAGCGGATCCCGCAGCAGCGTCAACACACCCGAAAGCCCCGGCAGAAACCATTTCCGCAGCGACCCTTCAATTAGAAACACAAAGAACAGCAGGAAGGTTGCCCTAACGACAAGCCGACGATTTGCTTCCCGCTTTGCCTGGCTGCGAACGGCTAGAAGCTCCGCGCGGTCTCTCACAACGGAGGTCATTGCGCGACTGCCTTCCCGACGGCCGCCGCAACCGCCTCTTCGTAGCGCGACCAGGGCGATCGTGCCGCCAGGTCGAGCGCCGCTTGGGCCATGGCTTGCCGCAGGTCTTCGTTTTCGGCCAGACGGGTTATCCTGTCGGCAATGGCGTCCGGATCCCGGATCGGGACGATGAACCCTTCACGACCGTCGGTGATGAGATCGGGCGCCGCGGTGTGCGGTGTCGCAATGATCGGGAGCCCGCAGGCCATCGCCTCGGTTAGAACCATGCCGAAGCCTTCGTAGAGTGAGGGAAACACGAAGACGTGCGCCTGCGTCATGGCCCCAAACAACCGGTCGGGTGTGACGAATCCGAGATACTCAACATTGTCCCGTTTCAGGAAAGCGGAAAGCGCATCCGGGACTTCGCGAGGCAGACCGCCGGCAATCGTCGCTTGCCAGTCAATATCCAGTCGCCCCAGCGCGGCGACGAGATCAGCGAAACCCTTGGACTGACTGAGGCGGCCGGCGAAGAAGATCCTGATGGGTTGTCCGGGCCCACGCCGGATCACCCGATCAGTCCTCGGAGACGGCGCCCCGTAGGGCACCACCGTAACGACGTCCTCCATCCCAAGGTATCTCCCCAATGCCGACCGCGAAAAACTTGAGGCGACGAGAATTCGATCCGAAAGATGCAGTTCCCGATCCTTCCGTTTGCGGTGCTGATCGCTGTCGATCAGCCCGTCCATGGTGCCGGCCCAATCCGGCTGGCGGTCACGTTCCTCTTCCAGGATATCTTTGACCGCGCGCCAATGTGGCGAGGGGAGATCATAGACGCACGTGAGACCCAACTGTTCGGCCGCGGTAAAGCTCATCATTGCACCGTCCTCGTAGGCGTAGAGGCTACCCGCACCTTCACGCGCTAAACGCGGTAGCCGGCGCGCCACGGCAAGATCGAGCGCATAATAGACCTGGTGGTAGCTCGCCAATCCGGTTTCATGTCGTGTCAGTCTCTTCCACCCGGCGCGCCGGGCGATCTGCCGAACGCTTTCTCGCAGCGGGTGGGTGACGACCGATGCCGAGGGCACCTCCGGAAACACGCGTGCCGCGAATTCGTCTCTGATGTTCGCTGGCATCGGGATTTTCGCCAGAACCGGCTCTGAGAACGCCAAAGTCGTACAAAACGTATGAAGCATGTCCCTTTCATGCAATCCCCGCAACACAGCGCGGAGATTGGCATTGCCGGTTGGATGGCTAACGACGACG
Source organism: Rhodovulum marinum (assembly GCF_004343075.1). Lineage (GTDB taxonomy): Bacteria > Pseudomonadota > Alphaproteobacteria > Rhodobacterales > Rhodobacteraceae > Rhodovulum > Rhodovulum marinum. The sequence continues at coordinate 80,348 of NZ_SLXP01000013.1, read as the reverse complement.
CGCATGGATTTCCAGGTAGCGTTGATGCACTTGGTCGCAGCGTTTCATCAAGTTGCGTAGGCCGGCATTTGCCTCCAGCGCCGCATCGAAGTCGTGGCGCAGCCCATCCTTGATCTCGTCACGCTTTTCATTCGGCCGGGCGTGCCAGCCCAATTCGGTGGACTTGGCCGCCGCCGTGGATTCGCTTTGGAACTCCGTACCAAACGTGGCGTTCACATCCTCGATCATCGGCTTCAGATCCTGCGTCACCTCATCGAAGGGCGCGATCACGATCTTGTCGAGATATGGTTCGAGCGTCTCATAGAACATCAACCAACTGAATGCCACGTCGCTGAAAGAAAGTGGCTTTTCGGGTCGATCTTCGCCACGATAACGGGCCTCTTCGACCAGGGCCAGGTTGGACAGCATCGCGGTCGCCGGTTTGCGGATCAGCACCACGGCGGGTAATCCCTTGCGCGCCGCCTGCAACAACTGGGCGACATGGTGCTTATGGTGCGCGAGGCGGATGTCACCAACCTGGCGGTCGATGAAGCCGTGCGCCGTCGTGCTGTTCGCCGAGCGCGGATACCCTTCGATGACGATATCCGTGTTTTTCGTGACGCAAAGCTTGTCAAATCGTCCCGTGAGGCGCCTGAGGCCGTAGTAGAGGGTTGGACGCGTCGAGACCCAGATCGTCGCCCGATACTTCAGCGAATGCAGCGGAATGGTCATTCTTCGTCCTTCATCTCCAAACGGAAATAGCGTGCTCTAGGCGTCGGAATCGGGCGCCCTGTGCGCTCCTGTGGTCGGTAACGTACCGGTTCCGGCGGCCTCGAACAGCCGGCGGGCGACCACCGCAACACCATGTTTCCGGTACCAGGCATGTCCAGCCGCCGCCGTTGTCGGCCCCTGGGCGGCGATGCTGTCCAAAGAGACAAAACCGGCATTGTGCGGCGGGGCGTCTGCCCCGCCCGCCAGAGCCGCGTCGTCACCGAGGTTGAACGCAAACACCCCGTGCGCGAGGTAGGCGGCGAGAATACCCGACTTCGTCAGACGGTTGCCGGGATAGTCGAGCAACCCGAGCCGGCTGGCCAGAAGGGTTTCGCTCACCCGATCGGCAGGCAGCACGCCAAGGGCCTCGACCGGCCGGCGCGCGATCCGGTCGGCAACCTGCAAATCCGGGCCGATATCCAGGATTCTGTCGATCTTCAGGTCCGACAGGAGCTTTTCGGTCTGGCGTGGGTGGCGCTTGAGCGCCTCGTAGACCCGCCGCCGCTGCCCGCGGCCGCCGAAAACCACGGCCTGGGGCGGACGATCGAACAGCGGCGCGACTTCCGCGGGTTCGCCCACGTTGGAAAACACCGGGAGCACCTCGCAAACGCCAGGCGCCCCAATCTTGTGCAACTGAGCGGCCCCGACTGCGGACGAGACAAAGCACCTGTCGGAGATGCGAGCCAGGTCGCGGGCGATGCGCCGCTGCGGGCGCGATGTCCAGAAACTCCTGCGCCAAATCGGGCCGGTGGCATAGACCTCGTGGAAGATGGTCACGATCCGGCCTTGTGGCCGCTCATCTTTCCAGCTGTTGAGACCCTCGACGAGCCAGACGCACAGCCCGTTGCGGGCATAGCCGTAGCCGGAGAAATGCGCGATGACCGCCTCCGCCCCGCTGCCGTGCAGCGCGTCGGTCAGAGCCTGCGCTGAACGCACGCCATTGAGGCTCTTGCCCGCCTCCGAGATCGGGTGTTCATTCGCGACGACGGTGTAAAGCTGCGCGCCCAACCGCTCGAATTCCGGCACCATCTGCGCGGCGTGGTCGCCAACGCCGCAGACAATCGGCGGATAATTCGGCGCGATCTGAACCAGATCAACCATGCGGTATTGCACCCTGCGCCGGTCCCTTGGTCCAGGTGCGGGCCAGTACACTCGGATATTTCGAGGTCATGGCCCTAGAATATCCGCATCCACACGCGGGCAATCTTCATCTCCAGCCGCGCCAAGCGCCGCTCCCGCGGTGAGAAAGCTTCGACCGGTCCCGACACGTTGTTCCAGTAGACTACGTCCGCCATCCGTGGGCCCACCCCAGCAACGATCGCCTTCTTCAGATAGCCGCGATGCCAGGGTTTCCACTTTCCGACCGGGTGGGTCATGTATCCCTTCGCAAGCCCGAAACTCATACCCTCCGGCCCCACCAGAGAGAGCGGCACATCCACCGCCATCATCGTGGCATTCATGACGTCCTGGTCGATGGTAATGAACCCGTGTTCGTTGGCGACACCTGCATGGGTCCCGCCGCGCCGTTCCGCCTTCAGTTCGAGGAGCCGTTTCCAGGTATGAACGAATTGAACGTCTTTCTTCTTCAGCCCGATGAAACCGCTGTTGGCGTATCCGGTCAGGCGTCGTGGCGACAAGCCGGCATCCTCGATGAGGCGCGACCAATAGTATCGCATGGGGTGGTTCTCGCCCATGCCTGCGAAGTTCACGTCCCCGCACAAGGCGACGCCCATTTCGATCCAGGTCTCGAAGAAATCCCAGTCCTTGCAGATGACGATGTCGGAATCGATGAAGAACACAGCGTCGTCTCCGGCGGTTTCGAGCGCGTGCAGCAGGATCTCCGGCTTGCGGTAATGCGGCAACCCCCCCTCGGGAAAGGTGTGGAACACTAGTTCGATCCCTAGGTCTGCGAGCGTTCCGGCCGCCGCCTTCAAGCGCTTGGGCACCGACCCGACATGACCGACAAAGACGCGGCCGCTGAAGCCGTGGGCGTGGAGCGAGTTCAGGAGTGCGGCGGTGCCGACCTCGAAGCTTTCGGTCGTTATCGTGCAAATCGTGGACATGCTGTGCCTGTATTAATTCATTGAGAGCTGGAGCCCTGGTCCTGATCGTCACCAAACCGCGTCTTCAGAAACCGAGCGGCCCCCCCCATATCTCGTTGCTCGGGACGGATTTCGTAACCACGGCACCCGCCGCAATGATTGCGCTATCTCCGATCGTGATCCCCGGCAGGATCAAGCTAGACGCGCCGATCTACACGCCGTCGCCGATTTCGATAGGCGTATAGGTCGCGCCTTGTTCCTTGATGGCGTATCCGGGTTCTCGGAGTTGTGGCGCGCATCGGTGAACAGACACATCGGCGCGACGAGCCTGTCGCGTCCAATCCTGAACCTGCTCCCGACGTTGATCTGCGTCGAATGACCGATGAAGGTGTTTTCGCCGATCTCGATACCGGAGACCGGCCAGGGACCATCCGGGCGCAACCGCACGGAATCCTCCAAGTGGCACAAGCGGCCGATCTTCGCGTCCTCGGGGCGTTCGGTGCGGATGCGACCAATCAAGGCGCCGCGCCCGATCTCCGCTCCTCGCAGTCTCAAAAGACCGATGGTTATCGTGTTTCTGAGACGGTCGATCTCGCGCAGGACCCGATTGACGGTCCTGGGCAGAAGTTTCCTTGCGCGCGTCATCCGGCAGACCCCGATTTCTGGATCCCGTCGGCATAGAGACGCAACAGCGCATCCTGCCACCCGTCGGCATACGGCATTTTGCCCATGTCGCCAGCGGTGCGCTTGTCGACGTCCTCCGGCCGCCATTGCGCGAGCGCGCGCAGGACCAGCCGTGTCGCATCCTCGACCGTGCCATCGAAGAAATGCCCGAAACCCTGGGCGACTTCGGCGAGCGAGGCGGCATCGCTGCACACCACCGGCGTGCCGCACATATGCGCTTCCAGCACCGGGAGCCCGAAGCCCTCGTACAGTGACAAAAAGAACAGCACAGCCGCGGTAGAGTGTGCTGGTCAACAGGGTCGAGCCGGTGCGCCCCTGTGCGAAGACCAAGAAGCGCACGGTCGGCCGCGGGCGGAGGGCATTGCGCGCGGTTTTGAGCTCGTTCCTCAGACCGGTGCGGATCATGCGCCCGACGGGGCGGTGTTCGCACGCCTCGATCAGGCCCTTGCGGCGCTGGAATCTCGGCATGTCAACCCCATGATTTCGCGCAGGCGGGCGGCGGTGTGCGCGTGGGTAAAGTGGTCCTCGACACGGGCGCGACCAGCGCGGCCCATCGCTTCGGCGCGCTCCGGATCGTCGAGGAGAGCGAGCATCGACGCTGCCATGCCGTCCACGTCGTGTTCCTCGACAAGGAGACCGGTTTCGCCGTCGGTGACGGCTTCCGGAATGCCGCTGTGCCGCGTGCTGACGACCGGCAATTTGTGCCCCATCGCTTCAAGGATAGCAACGGGCAGGCCCTCACAGTCCCCATCGCTCGCCTCCACGGAGTGCTGCACGAAGGCCAGCGCGTAGCGCATCAGGGCGACGACTGTCTCATGGGGGACGACGCCATGAAACCGAACACGCTCGCTGATGCCAAGCCGGTCCGCTTCACTCCGGCAGTGGTCCATGAGTGGCCCGTCTCCGGCGAAATCGAGCACGACCTCATCGTCCTCCTCCGCCACCTTGGCGAAGGCGCGCAAGGTGCTGAGCGGCGACTTCTTTTCGACGAGGCGCCCCACGGCGAGAAAGGCCTTTGGACGCTCACGTCGCTCGCCCTGCTCGGGTAGCTCGATCCCGCACGGGCTGACATGAAGCTTCGAACGATCGCAGCCCATATCCGTCAAACGACCTGCCAGAAACTCCGACGGCACGATGATCCCCGTCGAATCGCGGAAGAGGCGCCGGTAGTGCCGCCGCCAATGCCTGTCACGCGCCAGCTTCGTCGCGTCGAGGCCGTGGAAATGGACGTAGAGCGGGATGCCAGCGCGCGTGCAGGCGCGGCGCAGGAGCGCTCCGTTCGGTCCGAACTCCGCCAAGACCGCCGTCACCCCGTGGCGCTGGAGGAACGCCCGCACCCGCGCCTCGTTCTGTCCATTTGCGGCTGGATCGACGTATCTGCGCCACCGATGGAGCAACCCGTTGAGTACCCGCTCCAACAGGTGCCGGGGCCGGGGCAGAGGGACGACATCCGAGAGCACCGGACACCCGAACTGCGCCGCGCCGCCGTCCTCCCGGCAGATCAGCACCGTCCGCCCCGGGGCAATATGGGTGACATGCGCCCGGATGAAGGTCTCAGACGGCTTGTCGAAGGTGTTGGCGGCGATGGCGAGCATTACTCTCGTGACATGGTTACTTGAATTGACATTGAAGTCGGCGGCAACTTCTTCAATCTGACGGCTTGATCGCTTGCGATATCAATTCGTAATCTATTTTGTAGATTTGTCAGATAAGACCTTTTGCCTCTTCGTCCGCCAGGGAGGCGTTGTCGGGGAGCGATCCACGCAATTCGTATGATCGCGCCAGGCGGTTCGCTGGCGTGTTGGACTGCGGGGTATGTTCGGCTGTTATCGGCGTGCTATTGACTCGAGAGTGAAAAAGGAATCAACAACTTCTTCGGTGAGGATATCCTGACTTGCCTCGGGGAGGTCGTCAATCATCATGACTTGATCGTAGGTAATCGGCCATAGATGCTGCGCTTGTGAAAAGCAATGTGGATCTATCGTGGCGTCGGAGGAAGGATTATTTTTCAATATCAAGCGCAGATATTTATCCTTAAAGCATTTAAAGCGCGCCTCTCCGCCTTGTATGCCGGTGGTTTCTTCGAAGCTTTGCAGGATGTCTTCTGCGCCTCTCCTTTGAATGAAGGAACGTCTGATCTACGCGGTTGGCTGCGCCGAGATGGCGGCTTGATCGCTTCCGGGACCGTGGCACGTGTAGTTGGCGGTCCATGTCGTGGTTTCTGGGCCGCCGTGTCGGCTGTCGGGCAGATCGAGGGCGGACTCTTCTTCACGCCAGCAGTCTCCTCCGGACCAGGAACAGGTTGCCGAGCGCAAACAGCGTGAAGAGCTGGTCGCGGTTTTTGGACAGGCCCCTGTAGCGGGTCTTCACGTAGCCGAACTGCCGCTTGAGGATGCGGAACGGGTGCTCGACCCTGGCCCTGACCTTGGCGATGATCCGGTTGATCTTCTCGTCCTCGGGGTGAAGCTTGCCGCCCTTGGGCGCCTTGCGCGTCACGCCCCAGACCTTGCCCTCTTCTTCGGCAAAAGCGGCCTCGCGCTCGGCGCTGACATAGCCCTTGTCGGCCCAGACCAAGGTCTCCTCGCCGTGCAGCAACTCGTCCTAGATCCGACTGTCATGGACTCTGGCGGTCGAGGTCTCGAGGCTGTGGGTCACCTCGCTTTCGGCATCGACGCCGAAATGCGCCTTCATGCCGAAGTACCAGGTGTTGCCCTTCTTCGTGGACGACATCTCTGGATCGCGGGCGCCCGCCTTGTTCTTGGTGGATGACGGCGCATCGATGATGGTCGCATCAACCAGCGTGCCCGAGCGCAGCGTGATGCCCTTGTCCGCCAGGTGCGCGTTCACGTCCGCGAAGATTGCCTCGGTCAGCCCGTGCCGCTCCAGAAGATGGCGGAAGTTGAGGATAGTGGTCTCGTCGGGAATGCGGCCGTCGCCAAGCTCAATCCCGGCGAAGCGCCGCATTGCCTCGCTATCGTAGAGCGTCTCCTCCGCCATCGGGTCGCTCAACGCGTACCAGTTCTGCAGGAAGTAGACCCGCAGCATCGTCTCCAGTGGCATTGGCGGCCGTCCGCCCTTCGGCACCGCCTTTGGATAGTGCCGCGCGACCAGCAACCGCGTCCACGGCACCACGGCATCCATCTCCGCCAGGAACTGCTCCCGCCGCGTCACCTTCTTCTTCATCGCATCGCGAAGACCGGGAATGGCAGGCTGCTTCAGCATCAGCGGAACTCCTCAAGGGTGCCCACGCAGCCTATCAGATCACGCCAGAGCAGGGAAGTTTTTCAGGGGTTCCTGAACTTGTTCCGGTACAAAGAACACATCCGCTCAACCGGGTCGCGCAGTATGAGCAGGCGCCTTGTGCGCGCAAGTTCCCACTCCACTGAAAATGCGTATCTCTCTGCAACAATCGAAATGTTGGCGTCATGTCCGCGCCGCTCTCCCATGTCGTGCAAGAACCAGCGCTTGAACGCACTACAGCCATTCTTTCCAATATAAACGTAAACAATATGATCGTATGGTTTCGGAAGCCTGAGGTGTAGTCCTGCATTCTTGTAAAGCAGGGGGCGCCGTGCTCGTAGCCGTCCGCGTAGGCGGGTATGAAACGGCACCTTGACTGGGCCAGTCTGAGCGGGGCTAAACTTCTGTTTTGAATTGTCTATCTGGCCAATCATGCAGAGAGCGCGCCCTGAGATGACGTGTAAATATCTCGATAGTTTTTCGCCCAATTAGTGGCCGAGAAATGGTTCGGCAGAGTTTCTATGCCGTCCGTGGCCAGGGCGTTAAGGGTGGCGCTGCTCAAAGCTCTTACTTGCTTTGGATCGCAAAGGAGCGCATATGAATTACCCACCTCCGGCAATGCCCCCCGGTCCGAGCACACCACCGGCGTGCCGCACATCTGGGCTTCCAGGACGGGTAGGCCGAAGCCCTCGTAGTAGGAGGGGAACAGCAGGACCGCGGCGGTGGTGTAGAGAGTCGCCATGTCCGCGCGCTCTATCCGTTCGATCACGTGGAGCTCGGGGCCGAGGCCGAGCCGCTCCGCCTGAGCCTCTAGAGCCGGGGGCAGGGCGCCGACCATGACGAGGTGCACGTCCGGCCGCGTTTCGCGAACACGGGCGGCCACCTCGAGCACCGTTTCGCGGTTCTTGTACCAGTTGCGCCCCACATGGAGGATCAGCGGCGCCCCCGCGGGCAGGCCCAGGCGAACGCGCAGGTCGGCGCAGGCCTCTGGCGAAGCTGGTGCCATGGGCTGGAAGACGGCGTTGTGGATGATTCTGACGCACGCCTCGGGGATGTCGACGTAGGCCAGCAGGTCGCGTCTGGTGGCGTGGGAAATGCAGACGATGTGGTCGACCTTGGCCAGCTGCGCCGTGATCCGGTTCATCAGCCAGCGCCCGGTAAGGGTGGGCCGCCAGCCCGGCAGTTTTCCGTCGCGAGCGAGGTAGGGGATCATGTCGTGCACGGTCACGATCGACCGGCGGTGGCGGATGAGCGGTAGGTAGACGGCGTTGCCCGGGTCGACGACATGGACGATGTCGGCCTTGCGCCCGGCGAATTTCAGCGGCGTGACGACGAAACGGTCGAGATTGTTGGCGAACTTGCGGGGCGGGCCCTGGATCCGTTCGGGCAGGAGCCGGCCGAGCAGCGAGGCGGGGCGGAACTCTACCACCTCGTGCCCCGACTGCCGCGCCGCCTCCAGCACCATCTCGCCATAGCCGATCATCGACCGCTGGTCGGCAGCGCGGGCGTTGGTGAGGATGGCGAGGGTTTGTTTGGGCATGGACTTGGCAATCACCCGATGGCCTCGTGCAGGTCGTCCAAACGCTCCGCCGGATACATCAGGCAAGTCTCGACCCGCCGGAGGCCAGCGAGCGCCTCAATTGGGCATGCCTCGAGCCGGGATGTCGCACCATCCTCGCGTAGAAGGGCGGTCTCGTAACCGTCTGGGAGCGACGGGGCAAATACTGCCGAGGATGTCGTCCCCCGCTTTTGATAGAACCAGTTATTGATTTCGGTAAGGATGATGGGTCGGTCGCGGTGCAGCCACTCCTGTGCCCCGCGCAGGAAGAAGTCCTCGTGGCCTTCTATATCGACCTTGGCGACTAGGTACTTCGCCTTGCCCATCTCTGTCAGAACATCGTCGAAGCGCCGCATGGGCACGGAAATTTTCCGGAACCGTCCATCGGCATCTTCCGAAATCGCTATGGAGGCATTGCCGGTGGCCGAGCCCGACTCGAAATCTTCCCTCAACACGAGCATTGTCTCGCCATTGGCATCGGACAAAGCGATTTGCTGAACCTCCACGCGGTCTTCAAGGTCGTTCATACGCGCATTCTCACGGACGGCCTTCCTCCCGCCGAACACATGCTGGCGGACCGAGGATACGATGCGGACTGGTATCGCGAAGCCCTTGAAGACAAGGGGATCACCCCGTGCATCCCTTCCCGAAAGAACCGTAAGGTGCCGATCCCGCATGACGAAGCCCGATACCGCAAGCGCCACAAGATCGAAAACAGCTTCGCCCGGCTCAAGGACTGGCGGCGCGTTGCAACCCGCTACGATAGGTGCCCCAAGGTATTCTTGTCGGCATGCGCCTTGGCTGCTGTGGTGATGTTCTGGTTATGAATCCTGACCCTAGGCCCGCCGCGACCCGTATCGAATACATCCCGATATTTCCGCCAACATCAAGAAAACCACCGTCGTGCCGAACCAGCAGCTTTCTGATCAGGGCGATGGAGGCGTCGTCGTAGCGGCCCGAATAGAAGGAGTACCATTCTGTCTGGGAGCGGAGATCGAGGCGCATTCGCGTACCATCTCGCATTCGACCGACTTGGATCGGCGGCACGCCTGCCTTGAGGAAACGATGGTTTAGAAATCTGCAGACCCGCCCCGCACCGCGAACAACGGAAAATGGACGCAGCGCTCCAACGAAGGCGGCCTGAACTCTTTGTGCTGTATTCATCGAGTATCTCCGCAGGCCGACGTCAGGCCGCCTCCGCCAGCGCCCGGAACGCCGCATTGCGTTCCATGAGATCCGTCCATGTGCCCACACCGGCAACGCCCCCCCGCTCCATCACCACGATCCGGTCGCAGACTTTCACGGTGCTCAGCCGGTGCGCGATCATCAAGATCGTCTTGTCCCCCGGCAGCGCCTCGATCGAGGCCATGACCTCGCGCTCGGTCAGGTTGTCCAGGGCGCTCGTCGCCTCGTCGAAAACGATCAGATCAGCGTCGTGGTAGAGGGCGCGAGCGATGCCGATGCGCTGCCGCTGCCCACCAGAGAGGCGCACCCCGCGCTCGCCGATGAGCGTCGCGTAGCGGTCTGGAAGCTCGGTCATTGTGAAGTCGTGCAGTTGCGCGATACGGGCCGCGCGCTCGACACGGGCGGCGTCGATCTCCTCGGGGCGCAGACCGAGGGCGATGTTCTCCGACAGGCTCGCGTCGGTGAGGAAAATGTCTTGCGGCACGTAGCCTACCGTCTGCTGCCAGGCGCGCAGGGTGTCGGGCGTTATCTCCGCCCCGTCGGCCCGGATCGTGCCGGTCTGCGGCACGAGTAGGCCGAGGACCACGTCGGCGAGTGTCGTCTTGCCCGCGCCACTCGCGCCGACGACGCCGATCCGCTCTCCGGCGCATATGGTGAGGCCGACGTCGCGCAGGCCGGGCTCCTTTGCACCGGGGTAGGCGTAGGTGACTCCTTCCAGCTCCAGCGCGTGGCGCAAGCCGAGGGGCGCCGGAGTGGTGCGGTCGAGGGGGGCGGGGGGGCCGCCCGTCAGATCGGCATGCACGCGGTCGAGCGCGGCGGTGCCGGCGGTCATCTGCGTAATCGACTGGTAGAGCTTCTGCAGCTCCGGCATCAGGCGCTGCCCGGCGAAGGCGAGGAGGCCGACGAGCGGCAGGATCCCGCCGAGCGCCTCTCGCTTCTGCAGGCCCTCGGGGTCGAGTAGCACGAGGCATAGCACGATGATGCCTCCAAAGGCGACCAGCTGGATCGCGTAGCGCGGCGCCTGCGCGAGGACGCTGACACCGATCTGCGCCTGCGCCATCTCGGCCGAGGGACCGCTGAACCGGTCGAGGTAGGCGGCTTCCCGGCCGAGCAGCTTGACGTCCTTGATCCCGCCGAGCGCCTCGCCAGCCATGCGGAACCGCCGTGTGTTCGCGAGCGCCCGCTCCTGCCCCATGCGCCGGACGTAGCGGCGGGTGGTCATGGTCACCGCTCCGTAGACTGCCGCGAAGCTGCCGATGGCGATGGAGGCGACGACGGGGTCAGCGATCAGCAACGTTGTGACGACAGCGGTGATGGTGAGCGTGGCGGAGAGCAAATCGCCAAGCGGGCGGAGAAATTCCCCGACGACCTGCTGCGCCTCCGACAGGATGTTCGTCGACATATCGCCAGAGTGTCGGCCGAGGAAGAAGTCGTATGGCTGCGCGAGATAATGGGCGAGCAGCCCCCGGCTGATCGAATGCACCCGCATCTGCATGTAGCGGGCGACGGCCCAAGTCTGCAGCACCAAAACAATATTCGAGAACAGGATGACCGCAATCGCCCCGAGCCCCAGCGCGACGAGGAAACCATAGCCCGAGGTGAAGCCGCCCGCGCGGTAGAGCCAATCGAGGACCGCGTTCTCCGCGATCAGCCCGGGGTCGGCGAGCACCGTGAGGAATGGAAAGACCGACCCCACCATGGCTGCCGAGGCGAAGGCGCCGAAGACCATGACACCCAGCAACTTATACGCATTGCGACGCTCCTGAGCGTCGAGTAGCGCCCATGCTTTTTTGATCGATGAGCCAGTCATGCAAATCTCCGGAGTTCGTCCAACGCAATTGTTGGACGAACTCGCCCCAAACCCCCGATAACGCAAACTCACGGCCTCAAGCAGCGCCGCGGTAGACCGAGAAAGGAAACTCCCGGCCTCAAGCAGCGCAGCGGTAGGCCGGTATAACAACTCGCAGACCCACGCGGGCCTCATTCGTCACTTTCCCGCCGGTTGCCCGGACCCTCCTCGCGGGGGGCCGCGCCGGGCTCGGGCGGAGGGAAGTCGCGCTGCAGTGTGGCGATCTCGGCCTTCAGCGCCTCGTATTCCGCCATCTTCCGCATCAGGAAGCCATGGGCGAGGCGGGAGCGTTCGGAGAGGCCGCGGGGGGTCAGCAGGTAGGCATAGCGCAGCTTGTTGTCGGAGGCGCGGAAGCTCTCGGTCTTGAGCAGGCCTTTCTCGATCAGGGCGCGCAGGCAATAGTTCATCCGGCCCAGGCTGACCCCCAGGCGGTCGGACAGCTCGCGCTGGCTGATATTCGGATCGGCGGACAGTTCCTGCAACACGCGGAACCGGACATCGTCGGCGGCAGGGCGGGTCATCCTTCGGGGCCACGGCTACCGCACCGGAGGTTGCGGCACTGCCCCTCTCGGAAGATCGCGTCGGAACGGCACGTCACGCGTGAAGCGAGTCGCGTTCATGCCTGAACGGCTATCGGATTCGGGCCGGGCGAACAAGTCCGTTTCGCCTTCGCGCGCCTGCCGCAGTGAAAGGCCATGTGCTGGCAATGCGAAATTGAAAAAGAGAATTGGGGACGAAGACAGATTTCGTAACTTTGCACTGAATGCTGCAGTCCCGCCAACGGCGAGCCGCTTCTACTGTGGCGCGCCTTTCGGGCGCCTGTCGGATGTTCTGCAAGCATAACAAAACAATATTTTTCCTGCTTTGGCGGTTTTCGGGGCGAGGGGGCCGGTTGAGAAATATATTTATTAACAGTGCTTTGGCCGATCCGGGGGCTTCGCGCCAGGCTTCGGTTCGACGCGGTGAGCCCTTCAGTGGAAGGTGTTCGCGATCCGCTTGAAACATGAGCGCTTTGCAATCCCGTTGTGCCGTGCGGTGAAAGAAGCGGTCGGACCTGATGAAAGGTCAGAACTCGGTTACGATTTAAAAACCGATGCTTGAACGAGGCCAAAGGCGGTGGCACTCAATTGCGGTGCCCTTTGCGGAATCGCAACGAGGCATTGGGGTTGGGCTTTTTGATTCGGTGCAAAGTTCATTCCGTTCCCGTTTGTGCTTCGGTCCCATTGGGGCGCAGGCGATCCTGGTTGGCACGTGTCTGGTCGGGCGGTGTCGTCGGGCGCCGGACGGGCGGAAGGGTAGGGTGGATCGCGAGCATGAAGATATCCGTTGTGACGGCAGTATTCGATCGTTCTGGTACGATTGGGGATGCTTTGCGGAGTGTTGCGGGGCAGAGCCATGGTGATGTCGAGCACGTGATCCAGGACGGTGGGTCGACCGACGGGACGCTGGAGCGGATCGCGGCTTTGGCGACGGGGGCGACGCGGCTGGAAACGGGGCCGGACGCGGGTATCTACGACGCGATCAACCGGGGCATCGCGCGGGCCACGGGAGACGTGATCGGGCTGATGCACTCGGACGATTTCTTTGCCCATGACCGGGTGCTGGAGCGGGTCGCGGCCGCGCTGGCCGATCCCGGGATCGACGGGGTTTACGGCGATCTCGATTACGTCTCGGCCGCCGATCCGCAGCGTGTGATCCGGCACTGGAAGTCGGGGGGGTACGACCGGGCGAAACTCGCGCGTGGCTGGATGCCCCCGCACCCGACGCTGTACCTCCGGCGCGAGGTGTTCGCCGCCTGGGGCGCCTATGACACGCGGTTCCGCATCTCGGCCGATTACGACGCGATGCTGCGCTGGCTGGTGCGCGGCAATATCCGCCTGGCCTATATCCCCGAGGTGCTGGTCAAGATGCGGGTGGGCGGCGCCAGCAACGGCTCGCTCGGGCGCATCCTGCGCAAGAGCCGCGAGGACCTGCACGCCCTGAGGCGCAACGAGGTGGGGGGCGTCGGCGCGCTGGCGCTGAAGAACGCGCAGAAGCTGTCCCAATTCGTCATCCGCGAGCGGAGGGCCCGGGCATGAAGCGCGCGCTGATCACCGGGATCACCGGGCAGGACGGGTCGTACCTGGCGGAATTCCTGCTGGAGAAGGGCTACGAGGTGCATGGCATCAAGCGCCGTGCCTCGCAGTTCAACACCCAGCGGATCGACCACATCTACCAGGACCCGCACGAGGCGAACCCGCAGATGCACCTGCATTACGGGGACTTGACCGACACCTCGAACCTGACGCGGATCATGCGCGAGGTGGAGCCCGACGAGGTCTACAACCTCGGCGCCCAGTCCCATGTCGCGGTCAGCTTCGAGGCGCCGGAATATACCGCCGATGTGGATGGCATCGGCACCCTGCGCCTGCTGGAGGCGATCCGGTTCCTGGGGCTGGAGAAGAAGACGCGGTTCTACCAGGCCTCGACGTCAGAGCTTTACGGGCTGGTGCAGGAAACCCCCCAGCGCGAAACCACACCGTTCCATCCACGCAGCCCCTATGCGGTCGCCAAGCTCTATTCCTACTGGATCACGGTGAACTACCGCGAGGCCTACGGGATCTACGCCTGCAACGGGATCCTGTTCAATCACGAGAGCCCGCGCCGGGGCGAGACCTTCGTGACCCGCAAGATCACGCGGGGGCTGGCCAATATCGCGCAGGGGCTCGAGACCTGCCTGTACATGGGCAATATCGACGCGCTGCGCGACTGGGGGCATGCCAAGGATTACGTGCGCATGCAGTGGATGATGCTGCAGCAGGACGCGCCCGAGGATTTCGTGATCGCGACCGGCCGGCAATACGCGGTGCGCGAGTTCATCGCCTGGGCCGCGGCCGAGCTGGGGATCGCGCTGGAATTCCGGGGGGCGGGCCTCGAGGAGGTGGCGGTCGTCGCGGCGGTCAGCGGCGACAAGGCGCCCGCGGTCCGGCCCGGTGACGTGGTGATGCGCATCGACCCCACCTATTTCCGCCCCGCCGAGGTCGAGACGTTGCTGGGTGACCCGACCCGGGCGCGCGAGCGGCTGGGCTGGGCGCCGCGGATCACCGCGCGCGAGATGTGCGCCGAGATGGTCGCCGAGGACCTGAAGATCGCCGAACGTCACGCCCTGCTGAAGCGGCACGGCTACGACATTCCCGTGTCGCTGGAAAACGCGTGAGCCGGACCATGGCCAAGGTCTATGTCGCGGGGCACAGGGGCATGGTGGGCGGCGCGATCCTGCGCCGGCTCGAGGCGCGGCGGGCGGACGGTGCGCCGCTGGACCTGGTCACCCGCACCCATGCCGAGCTCGACCTGACCGACCAGCACGCGGTGCGCGCCTTCTTCCGCGACGAACGCCCCGACGTGGTGATCCTGGCGGCCGCGCGGGTGGGGGGCATCCATGCCAACAACAGCTTCCCGGCCGACTTCATCTACGAAAACCTGATGATCGAGGCGAACGTCATCCACCAGGCCTGGGCCGCCGGGGTGCGGCGCCTGTTGCAGCTGGGGTCGTCCTGCATCTACCCGCGCGAGGCGCCGCAGCCGATGCCCGAAGAGGCGCTGCTGACCGGCCCGCTGGAGCCGACCAACGAACCCTACGCCATCGCCAAGATCGCCGGGATCAAGCTTTGCGAAAGCTATAATCGCCAGCACGGCGTGGATTATCGCTCGGTGATGCCCACCAACCTTTACGGGCCGGGCGACAACTTCCACCCCGAGAACTCCCATGTCCTGCCCGCGCTGATCCGCCGGTTCCACGAGGCGGTGCGCGAGGGCCGCGACGAGGTGGTGATCTGGGGCAGCGGCACGCCCCGGCGCGAGTTCCTGCATGTCGACGACATGGCCGAGGCCAGCCTGTTCGTGCTCGACCTCGCCCCCGAGGTCTACGCCGCGAACACGCGCCCGATGCAAAGCCACATCAACGTGGGCACCGGCGAGGATATCAGCATCGCCGAACTGGCCCGCCTGGTCGCCGAGATCACCGGATTCCGCGGCGCCATCCGCCACGACCGCACGCGCCCCGACGGCACGATGCGCAAGCTGATGGACGTCTCCCGGCTCGCCGAAATGGGCTGGCGCGCACGCATCACCCTGCGCGACGGCATCGCCGAAACCTACAAATGGTTCCTCGACAACGCCGAGGAGGTCAGGGCCTGAAATCGCGATGGCGCGCGAATGGGGGATGCAAGTCATTTAAAGCGGAACGGTGTTCCGAATTTTTCGAAGGGGGAAAGATGCCGGCAAATTCGCAATGGTTTCTCGCGCAACTCAGGCCGAATGGCCTGTGCCTTGCCGAGCGTAATCTTCTGAGGCAGGGGTTTCGCATCTTCAACCCGCGTCAGCGGCAGACCCGACGGCGGGGTGGGCGTTTCGTGACCGAGAACGCCCCGCTTTTTCCAGGTTATCTTTTCGTGTCCTTCGATCCGCGCCAGGGCCAGTGGCGTGCGATCAACAGCACCTATGGCGTGGCCCGGCTGGTCAGCTTCGGCGGGCAGCCAAGGCCTGTGCCCGGCCGGTTGGTCGATGGGCTGGCTGCGCGCACCGACGCGGACGGCCAACTTGGCCTCGCGCCCGGCGATCGCGTCCGCATCACCGCGGGTGCGTTTGCCGAATTCGTCGCCACGGTGGACCGGCTGGCCCCGGACCAGCGCGTCTGGCTGTTGCTGGACATCATGGGGCGCGAGACGCGCGTGGCCGTCGAAAGCACGGATCTTGCCCCGTGCGAGCGGCGTGGGAACTGTGTGGGTGGCCGTGACGCGGCCGGTGATCCGCGTGCCCCGCAGCGGGGGCGAATCGCGCGCGATGGCGGGGCGGTGCAGTCCCGCGCTGCGCCGGCGAACGGGGCGAGGCCGCATCTGCACGCGGGCGAATAATCGCATCGCGGGAATATGGTGGCGGTTTCGCGCATGAATTGGGCGTACGAAGCTTGACAACATATCCGTTCAGAAATGAACGCGTTAAAACCTTTTATTGTCCGGCCATATCCGAAATGATATGGAAGATCGCGTTGGGGTGATTATTATGCGAAATTCAAAGGTGGGTGCATAAAGGGTATGACACGGCAGACGCAAATCGACGAGGCCCCCGAGGCTCTCGGTGAAATCGACGGCGAGCGCCGCGCGGCTTTGCGCCGTCTCGGGGCGCTGGCCGGTGGGGCGCCTGCGGTCGCGCTGTTGCTCGCGCCGTCCGCGTCCAGGGCGGAATTCATCGGATCCTGTGTCGACGCCAGCAATTGCCCCGATCTCGGGGATGTCGACGACGACGATGACGACAGGCCGCAACTCTGACGGCCGGGTTTCGGGATGAGCGACGGGCTGCAGATGCTGTCCGCGATCGGAAAGCTGGTCGCGGGCAACGGGGCGTTTTCCTGGGACTGGTCCGACAGTCGCCTGGTGCGTGCAAGTGATACGCTGGTGACGGCGGTCTGGCCGGCGGCGAATGCTGCCGACAAGGCGCGCCACGCCGCAGATCTGGCGCCGTTCGAAGCTGCCCATGATCTGAACGCCGTTCGTAATGCCGATCTGCGCCGACAGATCGAAGCCGTTGGCATTTGCCTGAACCGCGCAGGCATCGTGCCCGTATTGCTGAAGGGGGCGTCGCACCTGGCGACGGATCTTTGGCCCACGCCGGGATCACGCCTGTTGGCGGATCTCGACCTTCTCGTGCCGCAGGGGCAGCTGCAAACGGCGCATCGCACCCTTCTGGAGCTTGCCGGGCGGGGGGCGCAGGCCCCGGGCCACCCGGAACTGGTGGCACAACACAAGCATCTCTTGCCCGTGGTCGGCGCAGGGGGGCAGGCGCCGGTGGAACTGCACCATGCGATCCTCCCCGAAGAGGCCCGCGCCCTGGCGCCCGCCGAGGACATCATCGCGCGATCCGAGGAAATCGTGCTGGGGCAGGCGCGCCTGCGCGTGCCCGCTCCGACCGACCGGGTTCTGATCGCGATGCTGCATGGCCCCGCGGGCGGCGGCACCTATCTCGCGCCCATGCTGCAGATGCGCGACCTGCTCGATATCCGGTTTCTTGCCGCCCGCCACGGGGACCGTATCGACTGGGACTGGCTCGAACGCCATCTCGCCGGGGCGGGGTGGTCCGGCGTGCTTGAAATCACCAATCGCTGTCTCGTTCGCTTTACCGGGTATGCGCCGCCCGTGCGGCGCTGCGGCCCCGTGGCGCGGCTCGACGCGGCGCGGTGGGTGTGGCAACTCGACCATCCGCGGTCGCGCCGGGTGGGGCTTGCGGCAAACCTGGCACGTTACACCTTGCGCAGCCTGGCCCGCGGGGGAGAGCCACGCCGGCGCGCCATCCGTTATCTCGGCCAGCCCGAAACCTATCGCCGTGCCTATCGCCGTTACGTTCTGGGGCGGTCGGCGTGATGGCAGCAGGGGCCCCCGATGTCGCGGCCTGCCGCCACTGGCGGCCCAGCGTGGACTTTGCCGGTCTGCGCCTGGGCCTTGTGCCCGCCTGGAATGCCGTCGTCGGGCTGAACGGCACGGCCGCCGAGATCTGGGACCTGCTGGCCGGCGCCCCCGGACACGGCACTCTGGCCGAACGGTATCGCGCCCGCCGCCCCGACCGCGCGGCGCAGGCCGATACCGACATCGCCGATTGCCTGGCCGCCTGGCGGGCACAAGGTCTTTTCGATCCGCCTCCGTTCCGGGATGTCCCGGCATTTGAGGGGGAAACGGTCGGATGTCCCGCGTTTCGGCGGGGGATCGCGGTGGCCGGGCGCTCTGTGGTGCTTGAGGTCGACGACCCCGGTCTGGCGGCGACCGTCGCGGACATGACCGCCGGGTTCCCGGATGGCGGCGCGGGGCGCCGTCATGTTCTGCGGGTCGCGGGACCCGAGGGGGGGTGGCGGCTTTGCCTCGAGGGCAGGGTGTTCCGCCGGGAACGGGATGCGGTGGCGCTGCGCGGGGCTCTGGTGTCTGAGCTCATCCGGCTTGCCGGCGACTGGCACGCCATGGTGCATGGGGCCGTGCTTGCGCGGGATGGCCGGGCGGTCTTTCTTGCCGGACCCAGCGGGGCGGGAAAGTCGACGCTGGCCGCGGGGCTCGTTGCGCGCGGCTGGCAGATGGTGGCCGAGGATTGCGCGCCCTTCGATGCGGAAATGCGCGTTGTCCCTTTGCCGTTTGCCCTGAGCGTCAAGGAGGGCAGCGTCGCGGCGCTGGCAGGCCTGTTCCCCGGTCTTGCCGGGGCGCGCGTGCATGTCCTTGGCCGGCGCAAAGTGCGCTACCAGCCCTTGCCGCAGGGGGCGGTCGCAACGCATCCGGTCCGGCCCGACCTTGTGGTCGATCTGCGTTACCGGCGCGATTTTCCGGCGGCGCATGCCATCTGCCGTACGCTCTCGCCGCTGGACCGTTTGCGGCTGTTCCTGACCGAGGACGGCTATGTCGATTTCGAGCGCGATCTTCGCAACGCCTTCTTGCGGTTCGTCGAGACGACACCCGGCATCGCGCTGGAACATGGCGGGCTCGATGCCGCCGAAGGGGCGATCCTGCGCCAGCTGGACAGGGTCGTGGAGAGGTGTTCGGGATGAGATGCCATCCAGACCGCGCCGGCCCGTCTGACCGTTCGCAAATGGGCAGGGCCGGCGCCACGCATGCCAAGCAGAAGTGGTTACATGACAGGTACGAGTAACAGGACCCCGGGCCCGGCAATGGCCGAACCGTTCGACGAAGACGACGACGTCATCGATCTGCGCGCGCTGGCGATGACCATGTGGCGCGGCAAGTGGATCATCGCGATCTGTGCGCTGTTCGGGATCGTGATGGGTATTCTCGCCGCAAGCCAGGTCGAACCGCGTTACCGGGCGACGGCAAAGCTATTGATCGGGACCGAACGGGCCGATGTGATGAAGGGCGAAGGGGTGATGGTGGATGCCCGTTTCGGGGATACCACGCTCCAGACCCATACCGAGATCCTGCGGTCGACCAAGCTTATCAATCGCGTGATCGACGAGCTTGGCCTGATGGAAAATCGCGAATTCCAGCCCAGGCCGCCCGAGGATCTGACCGCGGTGCAGAGAGCGCGCCAATGGTTGCGCGACCTGACGACGCTTCCCGACGGCGTGCAGGAATTCATGATGGATATCGGCCTGAAATCACCGCCGCCACAGCCCTTGCCGCCCGAAGAGGCCGCCATGCGCAAGCGCCTTGCCCTGGTCAACCGGATCGAAGCGGGCATGTCGCTGAATCCGATCCCGGAAAGCCGCGTTATTTCGGTGTCTTTCACCTCGGGTGATCCAAGGCTTTCGGCACGTATCGCCAACGAGATCACCGAACAATACCTTGTCGATCAACTGGAAGGAAAGCTCGAGACCACGCGAAACGCCGTCGGCTGGCTGTCCGACCGGGTCGAGCAGTTGCAGGGCCGGGTGTCGGCGGCCGAGCGCGAGGTCGAGATCGCCTATGCCACGCTCAGCACCGAGTCGGGCCAGAGCCTGGATGTGACCAAGCAGCAGATCCAGTCGTTGAACGGCGCGCTTGCGGTCACCCGGAACGAATTGTCCTCCAAGGAGGCGCAATTCCGACGGCTGTCGCAGGCGGTTGAAGAAGGGCAGGACCTGGGTGCGCTGACCGAGTTCCGTGAATCCCCGATCATCGCGGGGTTCCGCCGCGAGGAAAGCGAATTCATGGCCCAGCTGGCCGCGCTGGAGACCACGGTGCCGGCGGGCCATCCCGCCCGTGTCCGGCTGACCGCGCAGATCGAGGAGGTCCGCAAGAGCATCCGCGCCGAGGCCGCCCGGATCCTCAAGTCGATCGAGATCGATCTCGAGGCGAAACGCGCCGCCGAGGAAAAGCTGGTCGCCGAGATCCGTGCGCTCGAGGACAAGGCGGCCGAACAGGCCAAGGCAGCGGTCGAAATCCGCCAGCTGGAACGCGAGGCCGAAGCGAGCCGCATCCTTTACGAGAACCTGCTGTCGCGCCTTCAGGAATCCTCGGCCGAAGAAACGCTTCAGACCGCGGATGCCCGCGTGATCTCGCCGGCCGAGATCCCCAACGGCCCGCTCGGCACGTCGGCCCGGCGCACCAAGATGCTGTCCACCCTTCTGGGCCTGATGACCGGGGTGGGGCTGGTGTTCCTGATGGACAAGCTGAACAACACCTTCCGCTCGGCCCAGCAACTCGAGCAGATGACCGGCCTCGGCATCCTGGGCACGATCCCCTCGGCCGGAAGCCGGGTGCAACGGTCGGACGTGGTCGAGGTTTTGCGCGACAAGCCGAATTCGTCGCTTGCGGAATCGATCCGCAACCTGCGCACCTCGATCCTGTTCTCGAATGTGGACAGCCCGCCGAAGGTGGTCATGTTCACCTCGTCCGTCCCGCGCGAGGGCAAGTCGACGACGTCGATGTTGCTGGCGCTCACCAGCCGGCAGATGGGCAAGTCGGCGATCATCGTCGATTGCGACCTCAGGATGCCCGCGCTTGGCAAGGTGTTGAAGGTCAAGGAGGACGAACTGGGTCTGCTGTCGGTGATGAACAACACGGCGACGCTTGCGCAGGCGATCTACAAGGAACCCGAGACCGGCCTGCACCTGCTGATGACGAAGTCCGCCGAGCGGAGCGCGAACATCAACGCCGCCGACGTACTTGCCTCGCACCGGTTCCGCGAACTGGTTCAGGACCTGTCCGAGGCCTATGACCTGGTGATCCTCGACACGCCGCCGACGCTGGTCGTGACCGATGCGCGGATCCTGGCGTCGATGGCCGACACCGTGGTGTTCGCCGTGCGTTGGGACAAGACCCCGAGGAACGCGGTCCTCGAAGGCCTGCGGGAACTGACCTCTGTCGATGCGAAGCTGACCGGCCTTGTCTTCACCATGGTCGACGAGGCCAAGGCCTCCCGGTACGCCTATGACGGCTACGCCTATTACAAGGGGCGCTACCGGGACTACTATGAGGTCTGATCGCGCCTCGCGCGGCCGGACGATCCGTTGAGTGGGCGGTGACCATGCTGGGGTTGAACAGAAGAAAGACAAACACGCCAGCCGAACCCGAACCGGTGCGGCTCCCCGCGCCGGATCGTCGTCTTTACGTGGTCGGCGATCTGCACGGGCGCATCGACCTTCTCGAGAGGATGCTGGACCGGATCGCCACCGACATCTCGGCCCGTGCCGGCGACGGTCGCGATCCGACGATCGTCTTCGTGGGCGACATGATCGACCGGGGCGACCAGTCGCGCGAGGTGCTGGAATGTCTGCACGGTCTGGCCTCGGTCTGCGAGGCGGACGAACTGGTCCTTCTGAAGGGCAATCACGAAGCGGCGCTGTTGCGATTTCTCGATGCGCCCGAGGCCGGCAAGTCCTGGCTGCAATTCGGCGGCGCGCAGACATTGGCAAGCTACGGTGTCCCGCCGCCCCAGGGAGAGCCGCGCAGCGACAAGCTGCGCACCGTGGCGCTGGGCCTTCTCAAGGCGATGGGCGATCACGTGGACTTCCTGCGGGCGATGCCCCTGGTCTATCGGTCGGGCGACGTCGTCTGTGCCCATGCAGGGCTTGATCCCCAGCAGCCGGACAGCACCGACGAGGCCGCGCTCCTCTGGGGATCGTCGGGTTTTCTCGATGCCGAAGGCGTGCCGGGGCTGCGTGTTGTTCACGGTCATTTCGATGCGTCCGAGCCGGTTCTGACCGACCGGCGGATCTGTGTCGATACGGGCGCCTATTACTCGGGGCGGCTGACCGCGGCCGTGATCGACGAGAATGTCCGTTTCCTGACGGTCTGGAACTAGCGTGGCGGCCGGTCGCGGCGCGCCATGGTCACCTTCCGCACGTCGCCGGATCGCGGCGGTCTCGGCGCTGGGCCTGTTTGCCGCGATCTGCTGGCTCAGCCTGACCGACGATCTGCCCGACCTCGTGCGGCGCGCGGTGGAAGGGTATCAAGTGCCCGCGCATGGCGCCATGCATATGGCCTTGGCCGTTCTGGTTTACGCAGCCCTGCCGCGCCGCAGGGATGCCGCCGCGGGGGTCTTGCTGGCCGTCGCGGTGCTGCTTGAACTGGCGCAGGGGATGACCGCGACGCGCGAAGTCTGGTTGTCCGACATGGCCGCGAATGTCGCCGGCTCACTTGCCGGGATCGCGCTTTTCGCGGCGGTCTCGTCCAGGTGCGCCCCGCGATAGATCCGACCGGCGGCGCCGGCGGGGCGTGGTTTCGACCGCGGTGAACGCCTGCGCCCAGCCGATGCCCAGGATCGCGGCGAACGTGGCGGCGATGGCGGGGATCTGCAGGCTGAAATCGAACAGCGAATGGAACGCGGCCACCGTGAAACAGGCAAAGGCCAGCGCCGGTACGCTTTGGAACCTGCGCCGCGTGCGCAGCCCGCGCAACAGCCGCGTCCCGATCAG
This sequence comes from Rhodovulum marinum, assembly GCF_004343075.1. Classification (GTDB taxonomy): domain Bacteria; phylum Pseudomonadota; class Alphaproteobacteria; order Rhodobacterales; family Rhodobacteraceae; genus Rhodovulum; species Rhodovulum marinum. The sequence goes on along the minus strand of NZ_SLXP01000013.1, from coordinate 57,678 downwards.
CCCGAGCGCCGCGAAGAACAGCACCGCTGCCGGCAGCCCGAATTCGAACGCGTTCTCAAGGTAGGTGTTGTGCGCCATCGTCCATTCCGCGAAGGCCGCCTCCAGGGGGACATAGGGGCGAAACGCGGGCAGGAACGACCCCGCCCCGTGGCCCAGCAGCGGGCGGTCCAGGATCGCCTCGACCACCTTGGGAAACACGATGAACCGCGCGTCGCCCTCGGTTCCGGCCAGCCGGTCGACGACATCCGAACTCAGCACCAGCGCGACGAATCCCGCCAGCGCGGCCGGCACCGCCCAAAGCAGCCGGTCGCCGCCGCCCTGCTTGCGTCGCAGCGCCCAGATCAGCACCAGGATGCCGATCACCCCGGCCATGCCCCCCGCGCGCGAGGCGGTCATCGCCAGCGCGCTGAGACACAGCAAGGCCCCCAGCGCATGCACCCAGCCGCCCGCAAAGAACCGCTCCAGGTAATCGCGCAATGCCATGGCGCCCTCGGCCCGGAAGGTCATCCGGTAATAACAGGCGATATTGGCCAGCGCGCCGAAGGCGGCATAGGTGGCATAGGAATTTCGGTTGAAGAAACTCGCGCGGACCGGCCCATGTTCGTCCACGCCCAGCAGGATGTTGACCCCCGCCAGCCGCGACAGGATGCCGTAAACCGCCAGCGCCGCCGAGAACAGCGCGAAGGCGCGCAGGAACGCCATGGCGCGGCCTGGGTCCAGCGCGCTGCGCATCATGATCCAGAAGATCATCGCATAGGCGGTCAGCCGCATCACCAGTGGCCGCCCGCTTTCGGGATCGGCCGAGATCGTGGGCGCAGCGCCTTCGGGCGCGATGGCCCAGACCGGGTGATGCAACCCCATGGGCAGCCCCGGTACACCCTGCAGCAGCAGCCATCCCAGCACCGCGAACCACAGCGCGCCTGGCACAAGCGCCCGGCGCGCGGCCACCGGCAGCCCACCCGCCATGTCCAGCACGACCTGCAGCGTAAAGAGCCCGAGCGCGGCCAGCGCCATCAGAGTCGAGGCCACCGCATAGACCCCGCCATTGACGAGCGCAGCCGCCATCGCGACCAGCAGCGCCGCCCAGCCAAGCGCGCCCTGCAACCGGTCGGCGACCGTGCGGTCCGCCGGCCGCGACAGGGCAGGGGAGAGGGAGCGGACGGACGCGCGCATGGATAGCATTTGAGACTCGGACCGGGATACAGCATAACGCCTTTCCTCTAGCCTGATGCCCCCCGAAAAGGCAAATGGCCGCGATCAAATCGTGAAGTCGTTACGAAGTCGGCCAATTGCCCCGTTTCTGCCCCCGTGTCGATTGACCGGCCGGGGGGGCGGACGGTATTAACCAAGTCAGGTTTGGCATTGCCCGCGGGACGGGGAGAGTTGCGATGATGCGCATTTCGAGGAAGGTTTTTTTTGCGGTGGCTTTCGGTGTCAACGCGACGATTGCGGGTGCTCTAGGGGCCCAAGTTCCTGGCCTTCAAGAATATTGTGCAGAAGCCGACGCGGTTTTGACTTGGTGTGGAGTTAATAATGAACAGGGATGTGATGGATTTGATAACCTGAGTAGCCTCGCCGCTTGCTGCGTTCTCGGCAATGATGGCAGCTACTCTTGGGGTGACACAGTGTATTGTGCGCAGAACGACCTTAGCAAGGACTCTCTTCTGTGCACTGCTTCCACAACCGCCAGTCCGAGTAACTCCCGTATTTGCCCGCCAACGCAGTGAAATGACCGAAACCATGGTGCCGTTACCGAGTTCTATTCGAGGGTGAGGCTCCGTACATCTCTTCAGGTCGTTTGTTCCAGACGCCTGACGTTAGGTCACTCGAAAGCGGCGACGTCCTCAAGCAAGTCCACGATCGCTGACGTCTGGACCTCGTTCATTGCCCGTCCCGTTCGCCCGAGGGTGGCGGCATTCGCCCGGACAAGGGGCCTCAGCGCCGCGTCCGCCTCCACCGCGCCGCGCAACTCCGCCGCCAGGTCCAGCCTTTCTTCTGCCATATCAATGCTGTAGGGCGCCATGGCTTGCGCGCGCAACAGTGCCTCCAGCGCCCTGTCGGGGGCGCCCAGTTCCTCTTGGGCCGAGGCCAGCAGCAGCCAGGTATGGGCATCGGACGGGCGCAGGCGCAGACTGGCCAGCGCCAGGTCACGGGCGCGCGTGTATTCGTTCTGTACCACGCCGCCGGCGGCCTCGGTCGCCGCGCGGTTTCGTTCCATGCGCTTCTTGAACGCCTCCAACCCTTGCGTGAACATCAGGGTCAGGGTCGCATGCCGATAGCCATAGCCCACCTGGTACAGGTATTCCGCCCGGTGATACATCGACCCTTCGCGGAAGGACCGCGTGCCGCCCAGGACGTTTTCCACCTGCAGGCTGCGGTTGAAGGCGGGGGTGTGGCGCAGCGTGTCCCAGCTTTGCCAGCCCGCAAAGGCAAGAACGGCAAGCGGGGCGAGCGACCAAAGGCGTTTCGGCATGGGCAGGACCTGCGGCAAAGCGGCATGAGGCAAAAGGTTTCCGGCTTTGGATGCGAAAGTCAATCGCCGGGGCCGTTCCAATGGAAGGGCGCCCTTGGCATCGCTGTTCCCACCGAATAACCGCGCAATGTTACGAATTTAAGCCTGGCATCGGGGGAATTCCCAAGGGTGCCACGGGTCGGCTGGCGAAACCGGCCTGCCCGGTGAATGAGCGATTGCGCAAAGGCCGACCGATGCAGAAAAACCGCACCGTATCAGCGAATTGATCGCGTGACTTGCCGAACTCTGCGGCGTTGGGTCATCAAGATGCAAATTCGGCTTGGTTCGGAGCGGTCAGGTGAACAAGTGCAAAACGTTGGTTCTGGGGTGTGGTCTTTTGCTGGCCGGGTGCGGCGGCAGCGGGCCCAGCGCCAACGCCATCCTCAGCGGCACGGACATGGTCGTGGGGCGCGCCAGCCTGTCGGAAACCGAACGTGCCCCTTACGTTCTGGTCGAAATGGACCGCGGCCTTGCACGAGCGTTCACCGACGCGCAGCGCCGTACCGAACAAGAGGCGTTTCACCGCACCGGCGGGCCGATGCCGGTGGTGATCGGGCGTGGCGACATCGTCCAGGTGGCGATCGTCAGCACCGCCGAGACCGGGTTCGTCGATTTCACCACCGCCTCGATTTCGCCGATCTCGCAAACCTCGCTGGTCCCCCAGGAGGTCGGCGATGACGGGATGATCCGGGTGCCGCCGCTGGGCCGCATCCGGGCGCAGGGGCGAACCGTCCGCGAAGTCGAGAACTTCCTGACCGAACGGTTGGGCGAGGTGCTGGTGGAACCCGCGGCCATCGTGCGCATCGCCGATCGGCAAAGCGCCAAGGTGTCGGTCGTGGGCAAGGTCGGGGCGCCCGGCAAGTATTCGCTGGACGATGTGAACCTGCGGGTCCTGGACCTGATCACCGCGGCCGGCGGCCCCGCCGAGCGGTCCGAAAACCTGCGCGTCAAGCTTAGCCGCAACGGCGTGACCCGCACCGCGCTGTTGGAAAGCATTCTTTCGAATCCGCGGCTGAACGTCTATCTGCGCCCCGGTGACGTGATCGAGGTCGAGACCCCCGAGAACCGAATCGTGGTGCTGGGGGCGGGAGGGACGCGCAACCAGACTTTGACGCTGGATCAACCCGATGGCACCCTGGTTGATGTTCTTGGTTATGGCGAGGGGTTGGCGAACCGCCGCGCCGACCGGTCGGGCGTATTCATCTATCGTGACGCGCAGCGCGACGTTCTCGCCCGGATGGGAGTGGACGTATCGCGCTTTGCCGGGGACAGCGTGCCCACCGTCTTCCGCTTCGATCTCTCGCAACCCGACTCTCTCTTCGTGGCAAAGTCCTTCGCGGTCGCGGATGGGGACGTTCTCTACATTGCGGCCAGTCTCAAGGATGCTGTGGACGCCTTCGCGACCTTCTTCCCGGTGCCGTCGACCTTCGTGCCGACACCGTCCGGTTTCGACTATTGACGCGGCAGCCCGACCGTTCGATTTGACCGCTGCCACTGGAATATGCCAGTCCAAATTAATATCGTAACGTGAGCCGGTTTTAGGCTTGCATTTTTCATTAACGCATTTCCGAATCGCCTGGCATTTGCTAACGCTGAACTGGGTGTCGTGATTGGATTGGCGGGTTTGGCTTTGGGGGAATTGCAGGGGTTGAACGTCCGTGTACGTTCGATGCCGTCGGACACGGGGCTGGACGACACGTCCGTCACGCTTGACCGGGATTAGTCTTCCAAAGTTGCTGCAATCAGGCCGTGCGCGCCGGCTATTGTTCAATTTGACGGGTCGTTGCGAAACTTACGGGGTGCCATCATGACGGATCGAAGGGCGATGTGCCGCTGTCCGGACGGATCGGTCGGGCGGGGTGCAACGGCGGTAAGAGGTAATGGGAATGAATAAATCCGGTATCCAGGCGATTGTGGTCGGGCTGTCCCTGTTTGCAGGGGACGCGGCATTGTCGCTGACGCTGACTGGGAATTTTGGATCGAACGAGTACGATAACTTCGGTGTTCCGCAGGCCCTTTCGAACGGCGCGGCGAACGCTGGTCTCTTGGCGCTGACGGCGAAATACGACGACGGCTCGACGCAGTCGATCGACGCATATTGCGTCGACCTGTACCAGCCCTTCCTGCAGGGGAAGACCTATTCATTTACCGAGATGCCGTTCGGAGATGGCGGTATGTCGCTCAGCCTTGCGCAGCAGCGAGATATCAAAAACCTGTTCGAGATCGCGGATCCAGTCAGCCTCGATTTCGGGACAGAGAAGCACTCCGCGGGTCTGAACCTGGCGCTTTGGGAAATCGTTTATGAAACCAGCGGTGTCTATTCCCTGGCAAATGACGGCGGCGCCTTTTGGGTGTTTGCCGATCCGAACGACCCGGGCAATGGCGAGGTCGAGGCCGCGAATTTCGCGGCGTCGCTTCTGGCGCAGATCACGCCGGGTGCTGCTGCGGTGAGTGACAATTACAATGTCCGTTTCCTCGAGTCCGCAAACCATGAAAGCCAGAACCTGGTGACCTTCACGCCTGTGCCTCTGCCCGCGGCGGGTTGGGCACTTGTCTCGGCGCTTGGCGCGCTGGTCCTGATGCGGCGGAAGACGCGCGCGGCCTGAGGTCTGAGAAGCCGTTCCTTGCATCTTTGGCTAGCCTGGTTGGTTGGTGGGGTAGGTAGAAAACAAACCCCGGGTCTCATGGACCCGGGGTTTTCCGTTGCACTGTCGTGAATGAACCTTATCGTCAGGACATCACCTGGTCACCGCGAAACGGCTTTGTCCGAGAGATCGGCGTAGATCAGATGAAGCTTATTGAGGAAGCGTGGCTGGCGGGCGCTTACTTCGCGCCCCAGCCCGTCAGCATCACGCGTACCGTGTGCCAGATGATGTGAAGTTCCATCTTGATGCGCGAGCGGCTGACGTAAAGTCGGTCGAAACGTGCCTTGCGCCGAATGGCATGGTCACAATCGGCATAGCCGGCATGGATCTGGGCCAAACCCGTAATGCCCGGCCGCACACGGAAGCGCAGCTGGTAATGGGGAACCGTTCCGACATAGCTGCGCGCATGCGACCAGGCATCCGGTCGCGGACCGATCACGCTCATCTCGCCGCGCAGGACGTTGAAAAAGTTGGGCAGCTCGTCGAGCCGGGTCTTTCGCAGGAACCGACCGAGAGGCGTAATCCGATCCTCCTCTAGCGGTTCGTTATGGTGACGGACGACCGTATTGGAGGGCAGCATGGTCCGAAATTTCCACATCAGGAATTTCTGACCACCAAGCCCCATCCGTTCCTGCCGAAAGAAAAGCGGTCCGGGATTCAGAAACGGGTTCAGCAAGAGCAACACAACCGCCACGCCCAAGATGATCGGCATCGCCGCGATCGACATGCCCTTGTCGAAAGCAAATTTGAACACCCGGTACCGCGGCGACCATCGCGCGATGGGGGCGGGGCGCTGCACGCGTGGAACATCCGCGTAACGCAAGTCCAGATGCGAATAGCCGTCAAAAGACATGCCCACCCCCAGGCGATGAGAAAACACGACACCGAATGATAGCGTTTGGCCACCTGTGCAGGTTCGACCCGCACCCCATGCAAAGAAATCGCGAAAGGGTTGAATGAATCAAGGAAATATTAATCGTTCATTTTTGAACGTGTATGCTTCGTTTCGTTGTTACGATTGCATTGGACGAGGGAGTGTTTCGCGCAAAATACTGGCCAAGATGGATGCAGTTTGAAAACTCTACGGACTGCACAGGTATCAACGGCGCTCGTCAAACGCGAATCGGTGCGGATTGCTGCCGCTCCCTGACAACACGGGAAGATGATGCATGTGCACAACACCCTAGAACAGGCCATGAGTGGCTTTTTTGACTTCACGTAAGTATCTGGAAATATTGACGAGAGCGTTCCTGTTCCCATGTGGCGCTCGAGCTTTCGCGGTCCGTTTGGATACGGCGAGGGAGGCGTATTTGACACGGTGATTGTCGAGCCCATCGCGCGTGCCTTGATAAGTTGTCGTCCAAGGCGGCTGCGCCGCTGAGAAATCAGCATGAAATACTGAAATTAATGATGGTCGATTAAATTCGGTCGGGTTTCTGGAATTGCTCTGAATTGGCCGGACTGCCTGCACCCCATGTACGCTCGACTCCGGGGCGACGATCCATCGCGGGGGCATTGGGCGTGTTAAAGCAGCAGGGATGTCTTGGCGTATCGCAGCAACGGCCAATTCACGGTCGTGGCTTGCCGTTGGTCATGCGGTGTCGCCAAGTTCTACGAGCGCGCCAACAAGGACGCGAAGAAGGGCCAGGGCACATTCGACTTCACCGGTGGCCGGTCGGACCTGCCAACCGCCCCGCTCTCGGCGGAGTTCTCCGATCTGCGCGACCTGCCGGAGGATACTGTCAAGGATGTTGAGGCCAAGGCGAAGGCCTACCGCTCGCTCCGCAAGCAGGACGCCTTCCTGCGGGCGCGCATGGGCTGCAACCTCTACATGGCGGCCTTCCTGCTGCCGAAGACCGACGAGGTGCCGAGCGGAGATTCCGAACGGACCGTGCCGACGTCGCAGGATGTCTGGCTCGCGGTTGGTCAGGGCAAGCCGACCCGACATGGGACCCAGCACCCCGCTACTGGGTGCCCGAGGACGAGGTGACGGCGCGGCTAACCGCCAGGGACTGGAAGCGCGGCTGGTCGATAGGCTGGCGTCGGAATGCAAGAAATACTGATGAACGCACTATGATTGCGAACCCACTGGTCGGTTCGCTGGGCATCGGAGACAGCATATTCTGCCTATCGACGGCACAGAGTAGTCCCGCGCAGGCAGCACTTCTTGCCAACCTTGACACGCTTTCGATGGACTTTGCCGCTAGACAAAAAGTTAGCGGGGTCAACATGAGCTTCTATTTCGTCAACCAATTCCCCATCCTCCCCCCCGACTTTTACACCGCGTCCCGCCTCGCCTTCATCACACCCAAAGTTCTAGAACTCACCTACACCTCGCACAGCCTGGCCCCCTTCGCCCGCGATCTGGGCCATGATGGCCCACCCTTCCCTTGGGACGAGGACCGCCGCGCGCTCCTCCGTGCCGAGCTCGACGCCTTCTACGCCCGCGCCTACGGCCTGACCCGCGACGAGCTGCGCTACATCCTCGACCCCGCCGACGTGAAGGGCCCCGATTACCCGTCGGAAACCTTCCGCGTCCTCAAGGAAAAGGAAATCCGCACCCACGGCGAATACCGCACCCGCCGCCTCGTCCTCGAAGCCTGGGACCGAATGGAGGCGAACTGCGAGTTCAAGGCCATGGGGATGTGACCGATGCCTGATGATCTCAATGCCGTTGAGGACGCGATGATCGCCGAGTTCGAGGAGGTGAAGAAGGACGTAGCGGAAGGCCGGGAGCCGTCCCGAAGCGTTCGAGAATTGCTTCGCTGGTTCGGCGCTCGGCGCAGGCGAGCCGGCGTCGTGGAACGCATCGAGGCGGAACTGGAGGCCGCTGGCCTTTGCACCGATCCGCATTTCACCACGACCTGGATCGACGCGCCAGTGGTCTTCAGGAAACTCGACGCTGCCGCTCCCGCGCCCGAGGCTGCTCCTGTCGTAGCCCCCGAGCCCGGAGACGATGGCGCCAAACCTGCGAAGCCTTCTGACGTCGCGGACATGACCCATCTCGTACGCATGCTCGAAGCTGCGAACCGTGAGGTGATTTCTGTCAACCCGCAGGATCCGATCGAGCGGGCTGTCACCCTGATGCTTGCCTATGACTTCTCGCAACTCGCGGTGATGACTGGCCCGCGCGATCTGAAAGGGGCAATCAGCTGGAAATCGATTGGCAGTCGCCTGAGCCAGCGCAACGAGCTCAAGCAGGTCAGCGACGCGATGGAGCAAGCAGCCGAAGTCTCAGACGCTGACTCCCTGTTCGAGGTCACGAAAACAGTCATCCAGCGCGAATATGTTTTCGTGCGCGCTTCTGCGGATCGCAGGATAACTGGCATCGTGACAGCAACCGATCTTAGCGAGCAGTTTCAGGGACTCTCTGAGCCGTTCTTGCTGCTGGGCCGGATCGAGAACCAGATCAGGCGGCTGATTCAGGATGTCTTCGACGTCGACACCCTCCGCGCTGCCTGCGATGACAATGATCCCGAACGAAAGGCCTCCGTCACGAAGGCGTCGCAGCTGACCTTCGGTGAGTATCAGAGGATCTTCGAGCGAGAGGAGAACTGGGCTCAGCTCGGGTTCGTCGCCTGCCGAAAGACGTTCTGCAAGGAACTGGATGAAGTCCGCAAGCTTCGCAACGAGATCATGTATTTCCACCCCGATGTCATCGAAGATGGTGATTTCGAGCAGCTTCGAAGATTCTCGCGACTTCTTGAACAGCTTGATCAACTCGCTGGCTGAGCAAAAAGAAGAAGCAGACACGTCGCATGCCTGTCATCGAAAGCCCCCAATCCTTCGTCACCCGCCAGGAATGCGACAAGGTCGCGTTCCAGAACGGATTCCGCCGGACGCATGGCGAGACCGATGGGTGGCGACGCTACAGCTCAACGACGGCTCAGGGCTCGCTCTGGCTGGCTCGTGACGCTGCCGACGGCTGGCTGCTCGCCATCGACCACGGGGGGGTGATCGAGGAACTTGAGATTGCTGTGACTTTCGTCGAAGGACCAGGACTGGCCCGCTATGCATTCGCAACGCTGGGTGACCTCTACACCCTGATGCCCCGGTTCTATCAGCTGGCGGCCAGCCTTCCCGACGCGCCGCTTGCGCAGTTCCACGCCAAGGTGAAGGATCTACCGACCAGCACCGAGGCCGAACGACTGGTAGTTCAGCGCATCGGCCAGGATGTATTCCGATCGGGACTGCTCGAATATTGGCAGGGTCGCTGTCCGCTGACGGGCATCTCAGATGAGCCCCTTCTCCGTGCTTCGCACATCATTCCCTGGAAGGACTGCACGAGCGACGCCGAACGCCTCGACGTGCATAACGGGCTGCTTCTCTCGGCACTCTGGGACGCCGCGTTCGACCGCGGCCTAGTGAGCTTCGACGACGACGGCCAGCCGCTACTCTCTCCTATCCTTGGCGAGCAAGCGCGCTCGGAGCTTCGCTGGCAGCAGCCAATCGCGCTGACCGACAAGCACCGTGGGCGCCTCGCCTGGCACCGGGCACAACGCTTCGAGCAGAACCAGTAAGTGAGCCCCTTGGCCTGTCAATGGCGGCCGCAAAGCGCACTGGGAAAAACAAACTTGAAAAGGTCCAGTTTTCGGGGGCAGCGCAGGGGCTGTGATAAGCCGACCGGACGATCAGGGACTTGACCAGGCTTGCGCGCAGGACCGAGTGGGTCAAGTTCGTATTCTTACCGACCATAGACGCAAAGGTGGTCCATTGGGTGGACAGACTTTGATATGAGCTGCATACGGCGTTGTAAATAAATGAAAATATAAAAATTTATGGTGCCGCAGGGGAGGATTGAACTCCCGACCTCACCCTTACCAAGGGTGCGCTCTACCACTGAGCTACTGCGGCGTAACGTGGGCGGCTGATTAGACTCAATCCTTTCCCGACGCAAGCGCTATCTGGACGCATTTTCCACCCTGCGCTAGAGAGGGCGCCATGAGTGGAAAACCCCCGAAAACCGGCGCGGACAATGGGGCCGCGACCCGCGAAGAGCGGTTGAAGCAGGCGCTGAAGGCGAACCTGGCCCGGCGCAAGGCGCAGGCGCGTGCCCGGGCTAACGCGTCCGACGGGCAGAAAGAACAGGGCTGATGGACCAGATCATGATCCGGGGCGGCACGCCGCTTCATGGCGACATCCCGATCGCGGGGGCCAAGAACGCGTGCCTTGCGTTGATGCCGGCGACGCTTCTGACCGATGCGCCGCTGACGCTGACCAACGCGCCGCGGCTGTCGGACATCCGCACCATGACGACGCTGCTGCAATCGCTGGGGGTCGAGGTGTCGGCGCTGCACCGGGGCAAGGTGCTGGTGCTGTCCTCGCACGCGCTGGACAGCCAGCGCGCCGATTACGACATCGTCCGAAAGATGCGGGCCTCGATCCTGGTTCTGGGGCCTCTCCTTGCGCGCTGCGGGCAGGCGCAGGTGTCGCTTCCGGGGGGGTGCGCCATCGGTGCGCGCCCGGTCGATCTGCATCTCAAGGCACTCGAGGCGATGGGCGCGGAGTTGGACCTGCGCGACGGCTATGTGCATGCCAAGGCGCCGGGCGGTCTGAAGGGCGCCGTGGTCGAGTTCGAGCAGGTGACGGTCGGGGCGACCGAAAACGCGCTGATGGCCGCGACGCTGGCCAAGGGCACCACGGAACTTCGCAACGCAGCCCGCGAACCCGAGATCGTGGACCTTGCCCAGTGCCTGCGCGCGATGGGCGCCCGGATCGAGGGCGAGGGGACGGGCACGATCACCATCGAGGGTGTCGACCGATTGGGCGGGGCGACCCACGCGGTGGTGCCCGACCGGATCGAGTTGGGCACCTACATGCTGGCCCCGGCGATCACGGGGGGCGAGGTGACCTGCCTGGGCGGGCGGCTGGACCTTGTCGCCGCCTTCGCCGAGAAGCTGGACGAGGCGGGTGTCTGCTGCGAAGAGAACGAGCGGGGCATTCGCGTAAGCTGCCGTAACGGGCGGGTAAATGCCGTCGATGTCACCACGGCGCCGTTTCCCGGCTTTCCGACCGATCTGCAGGCGCAGATGATGGCGCTTCTTTGCACGGCCCAGGGAAAAAGTGTCCTGGAAGAGACCATCTTCGAGAATCGTTTCATGCACGCACCCGAGCTGATGCGGATGGGCGCGCGGATCGAGGTGCATGGCGGCAGCGCGACGGTGACCGGGGTGGATCGGCTGAAGGGCGCACCGGTGATGGCTACCGATCTGCGCGCCAGCGTGTCGCTGATCCTCGCCGGGCTTGCGGCCGAGGGCGAGACGGTGGTCAGCCGCGTCTATCACCTGGACCGCGGCTACGAGAAGGTGGAACAGAAACTCGGCGCCTGCGGCGCGCATATCGAACGGGTCAGCGGCCAATGACCGGACAGCGGGAAGACGCGCGCTTTGCCGATGGGGCCGAACGGCCACTGCACCTGATCGCCGTCGACCCCGGCGATCTGCCGGTGATCTCGGCGCTGGTGCAGGACGCGGTCTTTCCGGTCACCGAAATGCGCTGGGACCGGCGCGGGCGGCGCTTTGCGATCCTGCTGAACCGGTTCCGCTGGGAAAACCGCGAGGCCGCCGAACTTCGCGGGCGCCCCTATGAACGCGTACAGTCGGTGTTGACCGTCGAGGACGTGCTGGCCGTCGCCAGCCAAGGCTTCGACCGGGACGACCAGGACCTGGTGCTGTCGCTGCTGTCGATTACGTTCGAGCCGGGCAAAGACGGCGCCGGCCAGGTGATCCTGACGCTGGCCGGCGACGGCGCGGTGTCGTTGGCAGTCGAATGCCTCGAGGTGACGCTGCACGACGTCACGCGCCCCTACGAGGCCCCCTCGGGCAAGGCGCCGCGTCACCCCGATTCCTGACGCGTGGCCTTATTGCTGGATCGATTCCAGGTACTGGGCGAGCGCCAGCACGCGCCCGCGTACCATCAGTTCGGCCCCGTATTCGCCGCCGCTGGGCACCGCCTCGGCCTTGAACCGGTCGCCCCAGACCGGCATCGGATAGCCATGGCCGCGCACGCCGGTGCGCCCGTCGATGATCTGGATCACCGCCAGCATGGGGAATTCGCCCTCGTTGGCGGCGGAAAGCTGTGTCAGGTCGGGCATCGGCACGGTCATCAATTCGGCCAGCGGACCATCGCCCACCCCGCTTTCGCCATGGCAGGCGGCGCAGGCCTGCATGTATTCGGCCGGGCCGGGATCCTGGGCCTGGGCGGTGCCGGCGGCCAGGGCCGCGGCAAGAATCGCCATGCTGCATGTCGTTCGGGTCATCGTTTCTCCTCCTCGTCTTGCGTCCGGGGGCGGGCCGCCCCGTTTCCGCATGCTGCGCCAGCGGGTTGACCCTGGGCCCCCATGCGATTCCCCGCATTGACGGCGCGCAACGGGCCGGCGCGGGCAGGTCCGTTTTGGGGTGTTCCCCCTGCGGGCAATTGCCGCTACACACGGGCGCGATAGCCTCACGGGGGACGAGATGCCGGTATTCCTGGACAGCACGGCGGCCAGTTTCGAGGCCGACTTCGCCGCGCTTCTCGGCGCCAAGCGCGAAGACAGTCCCGATGTCGACGCGGTGGTGTCGGAAATCATCGCCGACGTACGCGCGCTGGGCGATGCCGCGTTGATCGAACTGACCGCGCGGTTCGACCGGCTGGCGCTCAGCCCCGAGACGCTGGCCTTTTCGCAGGCCGAGATCGATGCCGAATGCGCCAAGGTGCCCAACGCCGAACGCGATGCGCTGGAACTGGCCGCCGAGCGCATCCGCGCCTATCACGTGCGCCAGATGCCCCAGGACGCGCAATGGACCGACCCCGAGGGGGCCACGCTGGGCTGGCGCTGGACACCTGTTTCGGCGGCGGGGTTGTACGTGCCGGGCGGGCTGGCCAGCTATCCCTCGTCGGTCCTGATGAACGCGATCCCGGCGCAGGTCGCGGGGGTCGAGCGGCTGGTGATCTGTGCGCCCACGCCGGACGGCAAGGCGAACCCGCTGGTGCTTTTGGCGGCGCGGCTGGCGGGCGTCGACACGGTCTATCGGATCGGCGGCGCGCAGGCCATCGCGGCGCTGGCCTATGGCACCCGGACGATCAAGCCGGTCGACAAGATCACCGGCCCAGGCAATGCCTATGTCGCGGCGGCCAAGCGGCGGGTGTTCGGCAAGGTCGGCATCGACATGATCGCGGGGCCGTCCGAGATCCTGGTGATCGCCGATTCCGACAACGACCCCGACTGGATCGCGCTCGACCTGCTGAGCCAGGCCGAGCATGACGAAAGCGCGCAGTCGATCCTGATCACCGACGATGCCGCGTTCGGGCGGGCCGTCGCCGCCGCCGTCGACAAGCGGCTGGAAACGCTGGACCGGCGCGGGATCGCCGGGGCCAGCTGGCGCGATTTCGGCGCGGTCATCACCGTGCGCGACCTTGACGAGGCGGCCGAACTGTCGAACCGCGTGGCGCCCGAGCACCTGGAACTTTGCATGGCCGATGCCGATGCGCTGGCGGCCAAGATCACCCATGCGGGCGCGATCTTCCTGGGCCAGTGGACGCCCGAGGCCATCGGCGACTATATCGGCGGGCCGAACCACGTGCTGCCGACCGCCCGCTCGGCGCGGTTCTCGTCGGGGCTTTCGGTGATGGATTTCCTGAAACGCACGACGATGGCACGGATGACGCCGCAGGCGCTCAAGGCGATCGGCCCCGCGGCCGAGACGCTGGCGATTTCGGAAAGCCTTCAGGCGCACGGGCTGTCGGTCCGCGCGCGCCTGGACCGCCTGAACGAGGAAAGCGCATGAGCACCGCGCGCCTGGTCCATGTCGAACTGGACGATTCCAACCTGCCGCCCCCCACGCCCCAGATCGAGCAGGAGCGCAAGGTCGCGCTGTTCGACCTGATGGAGGACAATTCCTTCGCGCTGCCCGGCCGCGACGACCGCCCCGCGCCCGAGGGGCCCTATCGGCTGACGCTGTCGATCCGGGAAAAGCGGCTGGTCTTCGACGTCCGCACCGAGGCGGGCGACCCGGCGGCGGAGTTCCACCTGTCGCTGTCGCCCTTCCGCCAGGCGGTCAAGGATTACTGGCAAATCTGCGAAAGCTATTTCGACGCGGTGAAACGCCTGCCGCCCAGCCAGATCGAGGCCATCGACATGGCGCGGCGCGGCATCCACAACGAGGGCGCGCGCATCCTTCAGGAACGCCTCGACGGCAAGGCCGACCTTGATATCGACACCGCGCGGCGGCTTTTTACCCTGGTCTGCGTCCTGCATTTCGGGGGCTGAGGTGGCCGGCCCGCTCCCTTCGTCGGTGCTGTTCTGTTGCGATCACAATTCGGTCCGCTCGCCGATGGCCGAAGGCATCATGAAGAAATTCTATGGCCAGGACACCTATGTCCAGTCGGTGGGGGTCAAGAACGACCGCGACGTGGACGGGTTTTCCGTGGCCGTCTGCGACGAGTTGGGCGTCGAGATCGACCGCCACCAGACCCGCTCGTTCGACGAGATGGAGGATTGGGGCGACGACCTGTCGGGCTTCGACCTGATCATCGCGCTGTCGCCCGCCAGCCTGCGCCGGGCGCAGGAACTGACGCGCTATTATCACCTCGATGTGGAATACTGGCCGGTGCTGGACCCGACCGGCCTGGGCGAAACGCGCGCCGACAAGCTGGCCGCCTATCGCCAGACCCGGGACCAGATCGTCGAGCGGCTGATCGACAGGTTCGGGCCGCCGACCCAAGGGAGAGAGGGATGACCCAAGACGTGATCGAGCGCTATTTCGCCGCCTTCAACCGCGGTGACACCGACGCGATGCTGGCCGAACTGTCCGACGACGTGGAACACCACGTGAACGAGGGCGTGATCCGCCGCGGCAAGGCCGCCTTCGCCGAGTTCTGCGCGCACATGTCCCGCTGTTACCGCGAGGAGCTGACCGACATGGTGATCTTCGCGACCGAGGACGGCACCCGCGCGGCCGCCGAATACATCGTCAACGGCACCTACCTGGAAACCGACGAGGGGCTGCCGCCCGCGCGCGGCCAGACCTACCGCCTGCCCGCCGGGTCGTTCTTCACGCTGAAGGACGGCAAGATCGCGCGCGTGACCACCTATTACAACCTGGCCGACTGGCTGCGGCAGGTGAAATGACCCTGTCCTTCCGCACCCTGACCGGGGCGGAGGTCGAATCCGCCCTCGACGACCTGGCCGCGCTGCGGATCCGGGTGTTCCACGACTGGCCCTATCTCTATGACGGCGACCTGGATTACGAACGCCGGTACCTCGCGACCTATCGCGATAACCCGCGCGCGATCCTCGTCGCCGCTTTCGACGGCGATCGGATCGTCGGCGCCTCGACCGGCACGCCGCTGGAGGATCATGCCGATGATTTCGCCGCGGCCTTCGCGGGGACGGGCCACGACCTGGCCGACATCTTCTATTGCGCCGAAAGCGTGCTCTTGCCCGGGTATCGCGGGCAGGGGGCGGGGCATGCGTTTTTCGATGCGCGCGAGGGGCATGCGCGCCGCCTGGGCCGGCGGTTCTGCACCTTCTGCGGCGTGGTGCGGCCCGATGATCACCCGCTGAAACCGGCCGACTACCGTCCGCTGGACGCGTTCTGGCGCAAGCGCGGCTATGAAAAGCTGCCCGGCGCCGTCGCCCATTTCGAGTGGAAGGACATCGACCAGCCCGCCGCGACCCGCCACGACCTGCAGTTCTGGATCAAGCCGCTATGAAACTGGCCGCCGCCGCTTACCCGATCGACTGGCACGACAGCTGGGCCAGCTACGAGGACAAGCTGTCCCACTGGGTGGCCGAGGCCGCCGGGCAGGGGGCCGATCTGCTGGTTTTCCCCGAATATGGGGCGATGGAACTGGCCGCGCTGGCCGGGTCCGAGGCGGCGGGCGACCTGGAACGCTCGCTGCGGGCGGTGTCCGACCGGGTCGAGGCGGCGGACGCGCTGCATGCGCGGCTGGCCATGGCGCACGGGGTGCATATTCTCGGCGCATCGGCCCCGGTCTGGCACGGGCAACGGCCCGTCAACCGAGCGCGCCTCTTCGGTCCCGAAGGCCAGACCGGCTATCAGGACAAGCAGATCATGACCCGGTTCGAGCGCGAAACCTGGGACGTGCGCCCCGGCGGCCCGCTGACGCTGTTCGACACCGCGCTGGGCAAGCTGGGCGTGCTGATCTGCTATGATTCCGAATTCCCGCTGCTCGCGCGCGCACTGGTCGAGGCGGGGGCCGAGATCCTGCTCGTGCCCTCCTGCACCGATGCGCTGGCGGGCTATTGGCGGGTGCGGGTGGGCGCCATGGCCCGCGCGCTGGAAGGGCAATGCGTCGTGGTGCAGGCGCCGACCGTGGGTGATGCCCCCTGGTGTCCGGCGGTCGATGAAAATGTCGGCGCTGCAGCCATTTACGGCCCGCCCGACCTGGGCTTTCCGGCCACGGGCGTCCTGGCCGAGGGCACGCTGAACGCGCCCGGATGGACCTATGCCACGCTCGATGCAGGCGCGGTCGCACGGGTTCGCGCCGAGGGGCAGGTTCTCAACCGCGCCCACTGGTCCGAACAGAAGGACCGGCTTGTACCGGTCGTTTCCACCCCATTCGATGCATTTACGACTTGAAAATTATATTGATCGGGCGCATCTAACTGGCGCCCGCGCCAAGCCGGGTAACCTTCGATGGAGTGTTCATGGCCAAGGAAGAAATGCTCGAATTCCCCGGCGTCGTGAAGGAACTCCTGCCGAACGCGACATTCCGGGTCGAGCTTGAAAACGGCCATGAGATCATCGCGCACACGGCAGGCAAGATGCGCAAGAACCGCATCCGCGTTCTGGCCGGCGACCGGGTTCAGGTCGAGATGACCCCCTACGATCTGACCAAGGGTCGGATCAACTACCGCTTCAAGTAAGCCTTGCGGCTGATCCTCGGCTCAGCCAGCCCGCGCCGCAAGGAGTTGCTGGCGCAGATCGGGGTCGTGCCCGACGCGGTGCGCCCCGCCGATATCGACGAAACCCCCGCAAAGGGCGAGTTGCCGCGCCCCTATTGCGCTCGCATGGCCATCGAAAAGGCACGCGCCGTGCAGGCCGCGCCGGACGAGTTGGTGCTGTGTGCCGACACGACCGTGGCGCTGGGCCGGCGCATCCTGGGCAAGCCCGCTGATGTCGGCGAGGCGGCGCAATTCCTGCTGGCCCTGTCGGGACGGCGCCACCGGGTGATCACTGCGGTCGCTTTGCGCCTGGGCGAAAGGGTCTGGGAACGCGACGTTGTCACGGCGGTCAAGTTCAAGCGTCTCTCGGATGAGGAACTGAACGCCTATCTCGCCTCGAACGAATGGCACGGCAAGGCCGGCGGCTATGGCATCCAGGGTATGGCGGGCGCCTTCGTGCCGTGGATCAGTGGGTCGTTCTCGGCGGTGGTCGGCCTGCCGCTGGCCGAAACCGCGGCGCTTCTGTCCGGCGCGGGTTACCCCGTGCACGGGGGGCAGGCATGAAAGGCCGCAGCGTCATCCTCGACGAGATCGCGGGCCGCAAGGCCGCGGCGCTGATGGTCGACGGACGGTTGGACGACCTGCTGATCGACCCGCCCGATGACCTGCCCGCGCCGGGCGCCATCTTCCGCGCCGTTGTCGACCGGCAGATGAAAGGGCAGGGCGGCGTGTTCCTCCGCCTGCCCGAAGGCCGGGCCTTCTTGCGCCAGGCCAAGGGGTTGCGTCCTGGTCAGGGCCTGCTGGTCCAGGTCACGGGTTTTGCCGAAGAGGGCAAGGCCGTGCCCGTGACCCCGCGGCTGTTGTTCAAGAGCCGCTATGCCATCGTCACGCCGGACGCGCCCGGCTTCAACATCTCGCGCACGATCCGCGACGAGGACGAGCGCGACCGCCTGCTAGAAACCGCGCATGCCGCGATGGCCGGGTCGGTGGACCACCTGGGCGTGATCCTGCGCTCGGCCTGCGAGGGCGTCGCCGCCGAGGCCGTGACCGAGGATATCGCCATCATGCGCGGCTTGGCCGAGGACATCCTGGCCGAACCCGCCGAGGGCGCGCCGGAACTCTTGCTCGATGCGCCCGATGCCCATACCCGGGCTTGGCGCGACTGGTCCGATCCCGACCCCGACCAGGTGATCGACCGGCCCGGCTGTTTCGCGGACACCGGGGTGCTCGAGGCGATCGACGCGCTTGCCGGCCCGGCGCCGCTGCCGGGTGGCGGATCGGTGTTCGCCGAACCGACCCGCGCGATGGTCGCCGTCGACGTGAACACCGGGCCGGATACGTCGCCCGCCGCGGGCCTCAAGGCCAACATCGCCGCCGCCCGTGCCCTGCCGCGCCTGTTGCGCCTGGGCGGGCTGGCCGGGCAGGTCGTCGTCGATTTCGCGCCGATGCCCAAAAAGGACCGCAGTGCGCTGGAACAGGTGCTGAAATCCGCGTTCCGCGCCGACCCGGTCGAGACGACCCTGGTCGGCTGGACGCCGCTCGGCCACGCCGAACTGACCCGCAAGCGCGAACGCCTGCCCCTGGCCGACCTGCTGCCGCGATGACCTGCCCGATCTGCAAGAAACCCGCCGATCCCGCCTACCGGCCGTTCTGTTCGCGGCGGTGCGCGGATGTCGACCTGGGCAAGTGGCTGGGCGGCAGCTACGCCATCCCGGCCGAGGCCCCCGAGGACCTCGACGAGGCCGCCGAAGAACTGTCGCGCACCCCGCCCAAGCCGCACTGATTTTCCCGCCAAAACCCTCTGGACAGTCCCGCGCCCCGCGTCTACAAACTGCCCACCCGAAGCAAGTCCGCTTCACCCGTGCCCGGGTAGCTCAGGGGTAGAGCAGTGGATTGAAAATCCTCGTGTCGGTGGTTCGATTCCGCCCCCGGGCACCAAATCGCCTCTAAATGTTAATTAAATCAATGGGTTATGGGGCAAAATTGTCCCACCGTTTTCGCGCTTGGGCAAAAGTGGGACTTTTTGTTCGTGAGACGTTCGCGCTCCGGCGCGCAAAATCGCGTCCTCGGCGGCAGTCGGGGAGTCGCAGTCTTCGAAGTTGGAAGGCCTATAGGAAGTCGGCTGACATCACCGCTCAACTGAGGTCGAGCGGTTTGCCGTTCGGTGTGAAGCTCGAATGGAAGTTAGGTAGGCCGATCTATCGTCCGCTGCTCGTCGCGCTTCAGGTACTCTTCATGCAGCCGATCGGCTTCCGCCTCGATTGCTGCCCGACGGGCGGGTGCGAGGGTCGCAAGCTTTTCCTTAAGGCTGCGGGACATCGTCTCTGTCCGTTCCGGTGTTCAGGTGACGCGTTGGCTTCTGTGGAGTATGCAGGATACTGACTGCAGGGGAAACAGGTTTGCAGCCATGGGGAACGGCGCATCAAGCGGGCCGTCGCGGTCGGTCTCGGAACTCAGGCGCCGCCGCACTGAGCCTCCTTCCTTTCCGGCCCGGCACCCTTCCGCGACAACAGCTTCATGCCGGACGCCGCCAGCACCTTCTGGCGCGCGGCGCGGGTGTAGCGCGACGCCTCCTTCATGGTCGTCCAGCCGAAGATCGCCATCAGTTGGCGCTCGGTCGCGCCGTTCTCGGCCGCCAGCGCCGCGCCCGCCTTGCGCAGCCCGTGGGCGGAGCAGTGCATCAGCCCGGCCTCGTCGCATTGCTTGCGGAACCAGTTGCCGAAGCCGTTCGAGGTGAAGGGCTTGCCGAAGGCCGTGACGAGGAAGGCGAGGTTGCCGGTGGGCGTGGCGTCGAGCACCGCTTTCAACTCGGGCAGGACCGGGATGGAAAGGGTGACGGGCTTGCGGTCGCGGTTCTTGGCCTGGGTCAGGGTGATCCAGCCGTCCTTGATGTGCTGCGGCCCGAGCCGGACGATGTCCGATCGCCGCTGGCCGGTGTAGAGCATGAGCGCGAGCGCCAGCCGCGGCTTGCTGCCGATCGGGTGATGGTCCTCGAACTGCCGGACCTCCTCCATCGTCCAGGAATGGAAGCCGTCGCCCTTGGCCTTGAGGTAGGGCACATCGCGGGCCGGGTTGCGCTGTGCCAGCTCGTATTCGACCGCGAATGTATAGACCTGCCGCAGCGCCTTGACGAAGCCGTTCGCGGCCTCGGGCCGGTCCGCCATCTCGTCGCGCATGCGCCGGACGTGGCGGGGCTCCATCAGCGCGTAGGGCTTAGATCCGCTCTTCTCGCAGATCCGGTCGAGGATGCCCCGCCGGACATACTTGGTGCGACCGCTGAGGCGCTGGTATTCGGCCGAGACGTAGTACTGCTCGCAAAGCCACTTGAAGCTGCCTTTCGAGCCGCGCCGCTCCAGCGGTCCGGTCCGTGCGCGGGGCGTCGCCCCCATCATCGCGGCGCGGTATTCGGCGAGGAAGTCCTCCGTCCCCGGCTGGCTCCTCAGCCGCACCTTCAGGTGCCCGGGCCGCCGCAGGTAGACGCGCACGTTCCCGTGCCGGTCGGTATCCTCGATGACGTGCTTCAGGCGGATGCTGCCCGAGCCGTCTCTCATCCTGAATGTGGGCATGGCACGCGCTGCCTTTCGTCAGCCGTCAGTCGTCCCAGGGATTGTGGTCGGAGTGATCCCCATCAGGGATCAGCTCGAACGCCCGGTCAAGTTTTTTCCGGTCCCAGACGGTGCGGGCATTGATCCGCTTGGGCGGCGGCATGCGTCGGTCGCGGACCAGGTGATCGAAGAGCGTGGGCGAGACCCCGATATAGGCCGCTGCCTCGGTCCGCGAGAGACCGCGAGGCGCGAGGGTGGGCGGCAGGATGGCGGGGCGCTTGGGCATCGGACGATCGGTCGAGGTTTTGGATGCCCCGAGGATGCCGGAAAGGAAGGGAGGAACGAAGCCGAGAACCGGCGGAATAGGCCTATGGCGGGGAATGACAGGCGGGTGGCGGGTGTGGCGTTGCTGATCGGTGTTCTGGCTGGGTTGGGGTAGTCGCGCATTCTCGTGGAATCGGCGTTGTGCCGCGCAGAAATAGATTTAAGGTCAATGCCTTGGCGCGGTTGCTGCTCCAATACGCGTGGGACTGCGGCGGAAAATCTCTGCGAAAAACAGCAATTTGAGGTGTCCGTGCGGCACCTCTTTTATCTCGCGCTCCCATTGTTGAGCGCGAGATGTCCCCTTCCAATGCCCGGCGATGTTGCCTCTTCAACCAAGCAGCCGCCAAGAGCACGATTCCGCGGTGTGCATGCCAGTGGTCTGAAAACACTACAAAAATGCTGTAAACCTGCACACGACCGAAAGCCATGCACGCGAAAACGCTAGTCCCGTTAGGGACTTGCGGCATTCGTGGCAGGTGCTTTTATCTTGCCCATTTCCCTTCCCGCACGCTTCCCCGGCACGCCCTTCCACCGCCGCTACGAAACGGCCCGCCAGCACGCGCAGAACTACGATCGCGTTCATGGCCGCGTCTCCGCGCCGGCCCGGACAACGAAAATGCCGGGATTGGTGGCGGATGGGCCGTTTCGCGGGGCGGTAGATCTGCACCCGGGCTGCCACCATTGTGCGGTGGATGCGCCTCCGATCTGTCGGTGAAGAGGGCCGTCTCGCGCCAGTCTGAGACGGCCGACCCGCTCGGGAGCGGCGCCGGACCGTCCAGATGCGGAGCCAGCATCTCGACATAGGCGCGGGTCTCGGGGAGCAACGGGCGACCCTCGGAGAGGTATGCGTCGTAGCGCCCCGGCCCCGCATTGTAGGCAACGAGCATGCCGCCCAGGCCCGGTACTGGAGACGCGTATAGGGATGGATCGGTTGCGCGGTGGCCAGGCGATTGTGCAGGTGTCGCCAATACGCCGGGGCCGCATCCGCCGGGTCGATGCCGAGTGCCTCGATGGCGTCGATGGACTGCAACACGCGTTCGACCTTGGGCCAGCCATGGGTGGAGAGCAGCAAATTCCCTCCGGGCCGCAGATAGGGCAGCGTCTGCATGGGCGTTCCGGGCTTCGAAGCTCGCAAGATGTCAAAGCGCGACAGAACCGTGCCATAGGCGTTGGCCGCCCAGCGATTGACCCCGAAGAGGGCGCCCGGCGCGAAACCGAAGCGGCGGCGGTGATGATCAATGCGATCTTCGGTGACCGGATGGCCAAAACGGATCCACTGCTCGACCCGCCCTTCCGTCCAGGTCAACTCGACCTCGGTCAGCGCGGCCTGGCGGTCATCGCGCGCCGCCTTGCGCGCCTCCTTGTCGGGACGATGCGGGGTCATGTCCCGCGTCCCCGCGACGGTCCGAGCGGCAGCCCGGGGGTGTCCTCTGTGCACCCTGTTTCGGGGCGGCCAGAACCGGTTCGGGCGCGGTTTTCCCCAGCGGGTCGGGCCCTACAAGAGTTAGACTCTTCGTTAGACTCTAAGTTAGGGGAGCGATTTCTGCTGTCATTCGAAAGGGATAGACCCGGTTTGGGTTCCCGATAGCACGATAGCCCGGTTCCCGATAGCACGATACCCGGGGTTCCCGATAGCACGAGCCCATTCACAGGTTGTCCACAGGGCTCGAAGGCGAGCAGCGGGCCTCCCGGCGCGTCGGTTTCGAGGGCGAGGCGGTAGCCCGGCAATGGCTGTCGGCGGATGATATCCCGCAGGTCGAAGGCGAAACGCTTGAACGGTGCAAGGCTGCCGGATTTGACGTGGAGATGCCGGAACTCGAACTGCCAGCCGGCCCGCTGGCGACCAGCATGCTTGCGCACGAGCCGATAGAGCCAACGATCGAGGCCTCCGGTCAGGTCGAAATACGCCCGGTCGAGCGTGAGGATCAGCGCATCATCAAGCACCGCCTGGTAGAACCAGTCCGGCACGATCAGCTCGATCCCGTCTGGACGGCCACTGGCATCGGTTTGCTCCTGCCACTCGTTGATCCAGGAGAACCGGTGACGACGTCCTTCGGCGGGCTGGCGGATCGACGTGCAGACCGTCGTCGACTGCAACCTGTCCAGCGCGGCCTTCAATCGATCGTAGTCGCGGGCCGAGGTGCCACGGCGGATGAAGGTGAGGATCTGACGCGGCGTCGCCGCCATGAGCCGCGACGTGCGCAGCCCGGAATCGCGCGCCTCGACGATCTGGCTTGCGGCCCAGATCAGGATATCGGCATCCCAGATCGTGGCCATTCCGTGATCCGCCACGGCCTCGACGCGGATTTCGACACTCCCGACCGCGTACTCGATGGGACGCGTGCGATGGGTCTTGGACAGGGAAAAGAACGGATAGAGTGCGAAGATCGGAGGGCCGAAATCGCACACCACGAGCTATGATTGAGGCGTTGGCCGATTTGCTGGAGCGCAACGATACATGAGCTTGAACGGAGGCAGTCCTCGTGCCGTCCTTCGTCAGACGATTATGATACCGGTTCGCTGACATGCGAGTCCCGCAGGGCGGGAAGCGGTCGTTCGCTGCGCGTCACACGGATGACCGCAATGCGCAACCGGAGCGGCCTTTGGACGCTTGGTCGAGCTGTCAGCTGTCAGCTGTCTTGGCTGGGAAGCACTGTGTCGTTGAAAGGAAAAGCGGCATGCCCTTGCGGCCGAATATTTGTGACCGAGTGAAGTAAAGCCGGCAGTATCCTGTATGCACGCAGCCGGCTTCCTATGATACTGTATTTGAGTAACGAGAGCCGGACATGACGTCAGGTACCACTAGGCGCCTAGCTGCCGAGGCTCGACCGAGAGCTTAGCTTGCCGCACTCAATGATCGGCGAAACACCAGCAAGCTGCACAGCAGAAAGCCCAACCCCATCCCGGCGATGCGCAGCAGGTCGGGCCACACCACGTCCAGCCCTGCCCCGCGGAACACGACCGCCTGCGAGAACGCCATGTAGTGGCGCGAGGGCAGAAGCGCGGTGAACGGTTGCAGCATCTCGGGCTGGCTTTCGACCGGGCTGATGCCGCCGGACAGCAGCATCATCGGGATCACCACCAACAGCACCAGCAGTGCAAACTGCGCCATGCTGCGCGCCACCGTGCCCAGCAGGATGCCGATGGCGCTGGCCGCGAACAGGTAGAGCGTCGCCCCCAGCATCAGAATCCAGCGTGACCCTGCCACCGGCACGTTCAGCCAGCCCTCGACCACCACGCTCATCGAAAGGCCAAAGGCCACCAGCACGATCAGTCCGTTGGCCCAGATCTTGGCCAGCGCGATCTCGACCGCGTGCAGGGGCATGACCATCAGGTGTTCGATCGTGCCATGCTCGCGCTCGCGCACCAGCGCCGCGCCGGTCAGCATGATGATGATGATGTTGAGGAAATCGAGGATGCCGGTCAGCGCGTTGAACCAGCTCATCGTGCCATTGGGGTTGAAGGCGCGGTGGATTTCGTTGCCGATGGCCAGATCGCTCTCGGCGTCGGCGCGCGACAGATAGCGCGCCACCTCGTCATTCACGATGTTCTGGATATAGGCATCGCCCAGCCCGGCCTGCATCACCGCCGTGGCGTCGATATCGAGCTGGATCTCGGGTTGATGGCCGCGGCGCAGGTCGGCCTCGAACCCATTGGGGATGCTGAGTGCGAACAGGATGTCACCCCCATCCAGCGCCGCGTCGACCTCGCCCGCCGTGATCTGAACAGGGGTCTGGAAATAGGGCGGGTAGAACGCGTTGGCGATCTGACGCGACAGCGAAGAGTTGTCTTCGTCGACGATGGCGATGGATGCGTGGTTGACGTTTTCCGGCAGCGCCGTGGCCTGCATGTAGACCATGCCGGTAAAGGTGAACAGGATCAGCCCCACCATCATCGCATCGCCCAGCACCGCGCGCAGTTCCTTGGTGCCTAGCCAGAAGATGTGTTTCAGCGCGCCCATGGCCTAGCGCTCCTGCTTGCGCAGCAACAGCAGCGCGGGGATCAGGAAAACGGGGATGAACGCGGCCAGCGCCAGCATGTCAGGCAGCAGTTGGACGAAACTCAGCCCCTTGGTGTAGGCGCCCACCGACAGGTGCATGAAATAGCTGGCGGGCCAGACCTCGCCGATCAGCCGGCCGATCCCGTCGAGGGTCGAGATCGGTTGGATCATTCCGGAAAACTGCACCGTGGGCATGATCGACAAGATGGCGGCGGCGAAAATGGCGGCGACCTGCGTGCGCGTCGCGCTGGAAATCAGCAGCCCATAGGACGTGACCGCCGCGCCATAAAGCAGCGAGCCGACGACCAGCGCCGCAAGACTGCCCTCCAACGCGACACCCAGCCCG
Source organism: Rhodovulum marinum (assembly GCF_004343075.1). GTDB lineage: Bacteria > Pseudomonadota > Alphaproteobacteria > Rhodobacterales > Rhodobacteraceae > Rhodovulum > Rhodovulum marinum. The sequence continues at coordinate 32,416 of NZ_SLXP01000013.1, read as the reverse complement.
AGGCTGACCACCGCCAGCAGGGTCACGCCATTGATCAGTGTGATGAAAACGTAGGGAAGTTGCTTGCCCACCAGAAACTCGACCCGGCTGGTGGGGGTGACGTAGAAATTGGTGATGGTCCCGATTTCCTTTTCGCGCGCCACGGACAGCGCCATCAGGATCGCGGGGAACATCATCAGCAGGATCGCGGGCACCGCCGGGCCGATGGCGCGGATGCTTTCAAAGGCGGGGTTGTAGCGATAGCGGTTTTCGATGTTGAACGTCGCCAGTTCGTCCGGGTCATAGCCCGCGCGGCGATAGGCATCTTCGAGGGCGGCGTAATGGGCGGCCTCGACATAGGCCTCGATCGTGCCGGCGCGCGTCGTGTTGGCCCCGTCCAGCCAGGTCGAGACGCTGACCTCGTGGCCCTGTTGCAGGTCGCGGCCAAAGCCCGGCGGGATCTCGATCGCGACGGTCAGATCGCCCGCGCTCATGCGGGTGACCATCTCGTCGCGGGTCAGGATCTCGGGCTGTTCGAGAAAGGTGTTCGAGCTGTAGAAGGCCTGTAGATACTGGCGGCTGGCCGGGGTCTGGTCCTGATCCAGCGCGGCGATGGTGATATCCTCGATATCCATCGAAATCCCCAGCGCGATGACGATTGTCAAAAACACCGACCCGAAAAACGCAAAGGCCAGCCGGATCGGGTCGCGCATCAATTCGCGCCATTCGCGCAGCGCGATGGCCGACAGGCGCGTCGCGCTGAACCGCGACGGGCGTGGGGTTGCATCGGCGTGTGGCGTGGCGGGCGATGGCGGCGGTGCAAGGTCTGGCGCGGTGCCGGTGGCGCGCGCGGCGATGGCGCCTTCGATCTGCTGCACGAACGCCTCTTCCAAGGTGCCCGAGGGGCTGTTGGCCGCGATGTCATCGGGGGCGCCGACCACCATGACCTGCCCCGCATGCATCAATGAGATGCGGTCGCAGCGCATCGCCTCGTTCATGAAATGGGTCGAGATGAAGATCGTCACGCCGTCACCGCGCGACAGCTCCACCAGCAGATCCCAGAATTCGTCGCGCGCCACCGGGTCCACGCCCGAGGTCGGCTCGTCGAGGATCAGCACTTCGGGTTCGTGCAGCACGGCCACCGCCAGCGACAGGCGCTGACGCAGGCCAAGCGGCAAGGTGCCCGCCCGCGCGCCCATGTAAGGGCCAAGGTCGAACCGGGTCGCCAGCGTGTCGATGCGGGCCGCCGCGTGATCGCGGGGCAATTCGAACAGGCGCGCATGCAGGTCGAGGTTCTGGCGCACCGTCAATTCGCCATACAGCGAAAACGCCTGGCTCATGAAGCCCACGCGCTTGCGCGCCGACAGGTCGCTGGCATCCACTGGCTTGCCGAACAGGTCGGCCTCGCCCTCGGTAATGGGCAGCAGGCCGGTCAGCATCTTCATCGTCGTGGTCTTGCCGCAGCCATTCGAGCCGAGAAAGCCGAAGATCTCGCCCGGTCGGATGTCGAAACTGACATCCGAGACGGCGGTGAAATCACCGAACCGTTTGGTCAGACCCCGCGCCGCGATGGCCGGGGCCGCCCCGTCATCGCGCAAGGGCGGGATTTCCAGCGTGGTGCCGTCGCCGCGCTTATCCTCGGGCAGCAACTGCACGAAGGCGCGTTCGATATCGGGCGCGCCGGTGCTGGCCTTCAACTCGCCCGGGCTGCCGGTGGCCAGAACGCGGCCGGCATCCATCGCCACCAGCCAGTCAAAGCGCTCGGCCTCGTCCATATAGGCGGTCGAGACCAGCACCGACATGCCGGGCCGGTCGGCGCGGATGGTGTCGATCAGATCCCAGAACTGCCGCCGCGACAGCGGATCGACCCCGGTTGTCGGCTCGTCCAGGATCAACAGGTCGGGATCATGCAGCAGCGAGCAGCACAGGCCCAGCTTCTGCTTCATCCCGCCAGAAAGTTTTCCGGCAGGGCGATCCATGAACGGGTGCAGCCCGGTGGCCCGCGTCAGCCGATCCGCGCGCGCCTGCCGCGCCGCGCGATCCAGCCCGAACAGCGTGCCGAAAAAGGCCAGATTCTCGGCCACCGACAGCGCGTGATAGAGGTTTTTCCCCAACCCCTGCGGCATGTAGGCGATGCGCGGCCCGGCAAGGCGGCGATGGCGCGCGTCGCGCATGTCGCCGCCCAGCACCTGCAATTGCCCTTGCTGCATCACCCGCGCGCCCGCGATCAGGTCAAGCAGCGTGGATTTCCCCACCCCGTCCGGCCCCAGCAGGCCGACCATGCGGCCTGCCGGGACCTGCAACGACACGTCAGACAAAGCTAAGGTCTCGCCGTAGCTTTGGGTCAGCCCCTGCGCGATGACGATGGGTTGGCCCGACATGGCACGCCCCTCAGTTCAGTGGCAGGGGCAGGTCGGACAGATCGGCAAGCTGCAACTCTGCGGGCCAGTCGGACGGGGCCTGCCCCGGTTCGGGGGCAAGACGCACATAGGCCACGCCGCGAATGCCGGTGCGCACGTAGTCGATATAGGCCTCGACCAGTTCCTGCGGCACGCGGGCACGGACCCGGAACACGAGGTTCTGACGCTCGTCCGCCGTTTCGACCGTGCGCGGCGTGAATTGCGATACGGGCGAGACGAAGGTGACGATGGCCGGCACCACGGCGTCCACGACGTCGAGCTTGATGCGGGCCTCATCCCCGATGGCAAGGCGGTGCGCCTGCGTCGCGGGCAGGTAGAATTCAAGGTAGACTTCGCTCAGATCCACCATGGTCATCACCCGCGCGCCCGCGCTGATGATCTCGCCCGGCTCGACCAGACGATACAGGATGCGCCCGACCGTGGGGGCGGTCAGCTCGGTGTCCTCGAGATTGGCCGCGATCTGATCTGCGGCAGCGCGCGCGGCGTCAACCGCGCGCTCATGGGCCAGAAGGGCGGCGCGCGCGGCCTTGAGATTGGCCTCGGCCACGGCGACATTGGTGCTGAGCGTGTCGAGGTTCGATTGCGGCGAGGTGCCCCGTGCGACAAGGGCGCGGCTGCGCTCCTCCTCCTCCTGGGCGAGGGCCAGCAGTGCCTCCATCTGGCCGATCTGCGCCTGGGCGGCGGCGCGCTCGGCCTCGGCGGCGGCGATCTGCGCCTTGGCCTGGGCCAGTTGGGCCTCGATGATCTTGGCATCGACCGTCGAGACGACCTGACCCGGCGTGACCATGTCCCCCTCGCGCACGGATACCGTCTCGATCCGACCGGCGACCATGGACGAGATATCGATCTGCACGGCCTCGATCTGGCCGTTGCCGTAGGCGATATCGACCGGCAACCCGTCATCCTGCGACTGTGTCCAGAGGATGTAGCCGCCTGCGGCCAGAAAAATGGCAACAGCGGTGAGGCCGATTTGCAGACGCATCGTGACATTCCTTCGATAGCTCCAGCATCGGACCGAACCCGATGTAAACCGTTTAGTTCACTGTACAAAATATCCAAGGTTTATCGAAGGAAACCCGCTATGAGGTCAGATCAACTCCCGCTGTCGGATGCGCAGCTAAGCGGCCCCGCGCGGTTTCTCCTGACGGTGCTGGGTATGGACGTGGCCCGACGCGGACGGCCCAGAACCATTGTCAGCGACAACGGCACGGAACTGACCAACATGGCGGTGCTCAGATGGTGCCAGGAAACGCGGATCGACTGGCACTACATCGCGCCGGGAAAGCGGATGCGAGACACGGCTTCATTGAGTCGTTCAACGGCAGTTTCCGGGACGAACTCCTGAACGAGACCCTGTTCTCAACGCTGGCCGAGGCCCGGGAGAAGATCTCCGCATGGAAGGAGGACTACAACCGACACAGACCGCACTCATCCCTTGGCAATCTCACGCCGCAGGAATTTGCATTGAAATCGAGACTGAAAAACCAGGGCTTCATGAGGCCAGAAATCAAACGACGGACTCTCCCGAAGGCTGGAGGGAAGTCGGGTCTCAGGTCACTGAGACTGTCATAGCGATCGCAATTGGCGCCACGGGCAGGGCATCCACAAAGACATCGCGCGGCCCGCATCGCGGCGGGCCGGTTGATGCCCTTCACACCGTTGCTGTCGACCCCTCTGAAGCCGCCATGCGAGAATTGAGACATGTCTCGATCACGGAACGCCAGCGTGCGCGGGTTGCGTCGGACACTGCTGCCGGTCCGCGGGCCAGGAGGCGGTCCCGGGTCCGGCGGGCAAGTTCGAGGCGCCAATCGGGCCGCAACCGAACGTCGGCCGCCATGGCCCAGGCCTCGACCTGCGGGACGAACGGTGTGTCTGTGTGCAGCGTGTCGCTCAGCATCGTCTCGGGACGCCGCTCGATCCGGTCGACGATCTCGGCGAGAAATACAGGCGGCATCAGATCTTCGATGGTCGCCCCCGCGCGGCCGACAAGATCGGCAAGGCTGAGAACCCCGCTATCGGCCCCTGCGCCGGGTCGGTCATGCAGGAGCGTTGGGCGCCGGTCATTTCGTCCGGTCAGAACCTCTGCCATGCGCAGCGCGATACCCGGATCGCCCGCAGGCGCGAAGAGGATATCACGAGCCGGTGCGAACTCTCCGGCGGCGATCAGGGTCGTTTTCATCGCCGTGAGGTAGATCTGTTCGACCATACCCGGCACCAGAACCGCATCGGCCCCGCCGAAGCTCGCCTGGGCCACCGACATGTTGACCGCGGCACGCACCGCGTATGACGCCCCGCTCTCGCCCCCGCCGCGCTCGGGCGCGGCGAGGTCCGAGGTCACCCGGGTCGAGCCGTCCTCGCCGACGAAGACCTTGCGGGCTCGTTCCAGCCGGTCGGCATCGACGAGAAAGGGTGAATGCGCGGTGTAGACGATCTGGTGGTTGAGGGCGATCTTGTCGAAGAACACCGACAGGTCGCGCTGGGCGAGCGGGTGCAGCGACAGGCCCGGCTCGTCGAGCAGCAGGACCGCGCGCCGGTGCAGCCCGGAGCTTTCGTGCAGGAAGACGAGAAAGAAGCTCAGGAACCATTGCAGTCCCGTCGAGCGTTCTTCCAGTTCCACCTCCTGCGCACGCTCGGAATCCGACACCCAGATGCGAAAATTGTTACCGTCGGCCTCGAAGCGGAAGCGATAGTCGCGCACCCGCCACCATTCGCCGAACCGTTCGCTCAGCCGGTTGCCGGCCGATTGCAGCAGGATCGAGCGGGTACGCTTGGCCTCGGCGATACGGGCCATCGGGTCGGGGCCGAGATCGGGCGCATTCGTCGGCCGCACGAGGTCGAGCAGACTTTCGAGCGGGTTGCGCTCTGCCCTTGCCGCGAGGCGGCGGCGTTCCGCCTCCTTGCGCGTTTCGCTGAAATCGCGGCCCAGTTCCAGGATCTCGGCCGGCTCCAGCCCGACAAAGCCGAACAGAACCCTCAGCGTGCGGGCCTTCGACGCCTCCTTGGGGCCGAGATCGCTGCGGCCCAGATTGTCGACCACATGCGGCAGGTAAATCTCTGAATCGAGGTTGCCCCAGGTCGAGTAATAGACGAAGCGCGGCAAGTGCGACAGGACCGCGTCGCGCACAGTGGCGAGCTGGCCGGGATCGGGGGCCAGCATGTCGGTCATCCAGGTGCCCAGGTCGCGGCGGAGTGCACGAAGCTCTTCGAGCGTCGCGCTGCGGAAGTGGATCTCGTCGGGCATCATTGCGCCGACCCGATTGCGCAGCCGCATCATGTCGTTTCCAGTCAACATCGGCTCGGCCTCGACCTCGGCCAGCATCGCGTCGATCCCATCGAGGACGGTGGTGTGAAGCTCCTTTTCGTCGAGCGGGATCTCGGCGGCCGCGATCGTGGCGCGCGCGGTGCGCAGGCGCTCGGCGGTACGGCGGGCATCGGTTTCCCGCGGCCGAGCGTAGTTCGGGAATTCGACGGTGTAGCTGCCGTCGAAGAGTCGGCCGACGGCAACGCGGCGCGTGGCCTCTACCGGAATACGGGCGAGTTCGGCGATCTTTTCGGCGGCGGGGCCGGTGTCGAACTCGGCCAGGATGAAGCGGTAGGCGCCGGGTGCGGTGCGGATCTCGGCGAACATCGCCTTGGGATAGTCCGACACCGGGTCGAGATTACCATCGGCCACCGGGTTCAGCTTCCAGAGCGGCAGGAGAAGATTCGTCTTGCCGGATTCGTTGACCCCGACGAGCGCGGTGACACGGCCGAGATCGAGCCATCCGCTGTCCTTGACCGAGCGGAAATTGGTGACGCGGTAGCGCAGCAGGGTCATCTGGTCGGTCGGCATCGAGTCCGGGCGCGGCGTCGCGGGCTCGGGGGCGGGCGTCTGCGGAATGGAATCGTAGCGCATGGTCAGTCTCCTTCCTTGCGGGTCTGCGGCATGTGACTCAGGGGCCGTTCTGCTCAGCGGCAGGCGGCGCGATGGGGTCGGTGGGGGCGACATGCTGCGCTCCTCCGATGACGAGGACGGCGACGAGGAGCGCCGCAATTCCGGTCTGGCCAAGCCGGTGCTCGGCGATCCAGCCGTCCAGCGCCGGCGGCAGTGCGCGCGCCTTTCGCGAAAGCGCGCGTCGGCGGCGCACCAGGGCATCACCCACCCGCGCAGCCGCGCGTTCGGCCGGGGCCGTCAGCGTGGACAGGACCGCGCTCCACCCGACGCGGCTCGTATGGGATGCGACGGCGGCCGCGGTGGCAATGAGGGCCCCGGCGACGAGTGGCCAGGGCGTGCCCGGTGCGGCCTCGGCGATCGGTTGGGCGGCGCTTCCCGCGACGGTGGGCCAGATCGCCGGAAGCGCCGCGGCAGCCAACGCCAGCAGAACAAAGGGTATGACCAACCCGTCGCTTTCGACGCCCGCCGGTGCAGCGGGCCGCTTGCGCCAGAGCTGGACGAGGAACCGCGCCATCAGAAGTGTCGTCGCGACGCCCGAGAGCATGAGCGCGAGCGTTATCCAGGGCAGCCAAACCGCGGGCCCGGCGCCCAGCGCCGTCTTCAACGCCTCCTTGCCGAGCGCTCCGGACAGGAGGGGCATCCCGGCCAGGATGAGCGCGGGCAGCACCAGCGCCACGGTCACCGCCATCCGAGCCGCCGGGCTGTGCTGAACCGCGAAGGCGCCCGCCCCCAGGAACAGCCCGGCCTTGGCCAGCGCGTGATGGGCGGCGAGGAAGGCCAGCACGGGCAGCACCGCGCCCCAGGCGCCCGGCGCCATCAGCGCCGCGCCGATCCCGAGCGCCACGATGCCCATCTGGCTGACGCTCGAAAAGCCCAGGACCGTCTTGGGCGCGGTTTCGCGCGCGCCCATCAACAGCGCGGCAAAGATCGTCACCATGCCCGCCGCCGTTACCACGACCCCCAGATCGGCATAGGCCGCCTCTCCCAGCGGCAGGGTTGCGACGATACCGAAGAGCCCCGCCTTGATCATTGCGCCCGACAGGACCGCCGAGGCCGGCACCGGCGCCGCGCCATGGGCGGGCGGCAGCCAGAAATGCAGCGGCATCACGCCCAGCTTGACGCCGAAACCCGCCAGAAGCAGCGCGACGGTCGGCACGGAGAGCGCGGTGTCGGCGATATCGGCCAGCATCAGCGAGCCGGTTTCGCCCACGGCCAGGCCGAGGCCCGCGAAAAGCGCAAGCTCGCCGGCCAGAACGAACGCGATGTAAAGCCGCGCCGCTCCCAGCGCCTCCTCGCTGCGCGCGTGCAGTACGAGCCCGTAGGAGGAAAAGCTCATCAAGGCGAAGAAGGCATAGAACGTGGGCGCGTCATCGGCGAGGAACAGGCCCAGGTTTCCGGTCATCGCGAAAAGAAAACACAGGCCGAACCCGGTGGCGCGCCGATCGCCGGCCATCCAGACCCGCGCGGCCGCGGCCGCCGCCGTCCAGACCAGCGCCGCGGGTATCAGGAACAACCGCGCCGTCGCATCGAGGCCAAGGACGCTGCCGAGGATCAGCCAGTCGTTCGAGACGGTGAACGGCACCGTCCCGAACAGCGCCAGCGCGAGCGCGGGCAACGGCGCGAAGGAAAGCGCCCGCCACACCAGCCCGCGCGCGGCGGGCAGCGCCAGCAACAGTGCAAGGCCAAGCGGTGTGCCGATGGCGGCAAGCAGGGCAAGGCCGGGCATCACAGACCTCCGTTGAATTCGCGGGTGACGATGAAGCGGGTCCATTCCAGCGGGCTGAAGGGCGCGTTGGCCAACACGCCGATGACCAGTACGAAGCCCGCGGTGACCATCGGCGGCGCGGCCAGCCAGAGGCTGATCTTGCGCCGGGCCGGGGCATTGGCCGCCTCGGGCGTCGCGTCCCGGAACCAGGCGCGGTGCAGGAGCGGCAGGAAATAGGCCGCGTTCAGCAGGCTCGATCCCAGCAACAGCGCGATCACCCAGTCCTGTCCGGCCGCGATGCCGCCCTGCGCGAGGTACCATTTCGAGACGAAGCCCGCGAAGGGCGGCAGCCCGATCATCGCCAGCGCGGCGAGCGAAAACGCCGCCATCGTCCCCGGCATCGCGCGGCCGACCCCGTCCATCTGGCTGACCTTCTTCACGCCCAGCCCCTCGGCGAGGTTGCCCGCCGCCATGAACATGGTGATCTTCATCACGCCCTGGTGGATCAGGTGCGCCAATGCGCCGATCGCGGCAACCGGACCGGCCAGAGCGACGCCGAGCGTGATGTAGCTGACCTGGCTGACGGTCGAATAGGCGAGGCGGACCTTGATGTCGTCCTGTGCGAGCGCGCGGAGCGAGCCGTAGATGATCGTCACGGCGGCCACCGCGATCAGCGGTCCGGTCACGCCCAGCCCCTGGGCCAGCTCGATCCCGAACACCTCGTAGACCACGCGGATGATGCCGAAGGCGCCCGCCTTGACCACGGCGACGGCGTGCAACAGTGCCGAGACCGGCGCCGGCGCGACCATCGCGATCGGCAGCCAGCCATGGAGAGGCACCAGCGCCGCCTTGACGCCAAGCGCCGCGATCAGCAGCACGAAGAGCGCCTGCGCGGCCGCGGGCCGCTCGGCCGCGACCTCGGCCATCACGCCGCCGGGGACGAAATCGGTGGTTCCCGCCAGCCCCCAGAGCGCGAGCGTGCCGAGCAGCAGCGCAAGCCCGCCGACCAGCGTGTAGATCAGGTAGATCCGGCCCGCGCGCAGGGCCGCCGCGGTGCCGCGATGGATCACCAGCGGATAGGTCGCCAGCGTCAGGAGTTCGTAGAACAGCAGGAAGGTGAACAGGTTGCCCGCCATCGCGATGCCGACAGTCGCGGCGACGCAGAGGCTGAAGAAGCCGAAGAACCGCGCCCGGTGCGGCCCGCGCTCGAGATAGCCCACCGAATAGATCGTGGTCACCAGCCACAGCACCGCCGAAAGCGCCACGAACATCAGCGCCAGCGGGTCCGCCTGCAAATGCAGGTCGAGCCCGGGCAGCACGCTCAGGCGCAGGTCGTAGACCACGCCGTGCGCCGCCTTCCAGGCGAGCCAGATCACCAGCGCCACCTTCACGGCAGCGACGGCGAGGTTCAGCCCGGTGCGCAGCCGTGCGCTGCGCTCGGGCAGCGCGAGCAGCACCGGCGCGGCGCCCAGCGAGGTCATCAGGATGATCAGCGGCAGAAGCGGCATGTCGATCATGGGATCGCTCCGAACGGGGTGCCAAGGTCGAGAACGGCGAGGATCGGCCCGGCGGCAAGCCCGAGGCCCACGGCGAGGCCCGCCAGCACGACGGGCGGCGCGTCGGCGAGCGCCCAGCCGCGGTGTTCGTCGAGCGGTGCGCGCACCCGGTCGAAGCGCAGGAAACCGGTGAGTGCGCGGGTGAAATAGGCGACACTGAGCAGCGTGCCGGCCATCGTCACCGCGACCCAGTGCCAGTTGCCCGCCATCATCGCGCCCTCCATCAGCGACCACTTGCCGATGAAACCCAGCGAGGGCGGCAGGCCGATCAGGCTGATCGCGGCCAGCGCGAAGGCAAGTTGCGCCAGCGCGGGGCGCACCGCGCTACGGTCGAGCTCGCTGATGCGGTCATGGCCGATCACGTCCTTGATCCGGCCCGCGGCCAGAAACATTCCCGCCTTGGCGACGGCATGGGCGAGAATCAGCAGCGCCGCGGCGCGCCAGCTGTCGGACAGCCCCTCTAGGCCGGCGCGGGCCAGCGCGACGAAGATCAGCCCCATCTGCGCGACCGTCGACCAGGCGACCAGCAGCTTCAGCCGCTCGGCCCTGAGCGCCTGAACCCCGCCCCAGAGCACCGCGCCGGTACCGAGCACGCCCATCAGCGTCAGGATCGCCTCGCCGGGGAAGGGCCCCGCCTCGGCCAGCCGCAGCAGGATGTAGAGCCCGGCCTTGACCACCAGCGCCGACAACAGCGCGCTGGCGGGCGCGGTGGCGTTCGCATGCGCCTCGGGCAGCCAGAAATGCAGCGGAAAGAGCGCGGTCTTCAGCGCCAGTCCGACCAGCATCAGCCCAAACGCCGCCGACAGCGCCGCAGAGTCCGGCGCGCCCGCCAGCCCCGCCAAATCGAGCCGCCCGGTCTGGAGATAGACGAACCCCACGCCGAGCAGCATCATCAGCGCGCCCAGAAGGCTCGCGTACATGTAGGCGAGCCCCGCCCGCAGCGCCGCGACCGTGCCACCCAGCACCGCAAGCCCCACGGCGGCGAGCGAGATCACCTCGAGCATGACGTAGAGGTTGAAGAGATCGTTGCTGAGATAGACCCCGTTCATTCCCGTCAGCAGCAGCAAACAAAGCGGCCAGAAGAAGGCCCGCTGGCGCGCCATCGGCTGCCCGCCCACCTCGGTCTCGCCCGCGAAGGCGGCCAGCGCGCCAAGCCCCACGCCCAGCGCGATCAACGCGGTCAGGCCCAGCATCGCCAGCGCCAGGCCATCGGCGCGCAGCTCGATCCCGAGCGGCGCGCCCCAGCCGCCGAGCGGCACGAAAATGGTGCCCGCCTGCACCACCAAGTGGCCCAGAACCGCGATTGCCGCTGCAGTGGCGACCACCGCCCCCAGCCCGATCGCGGGCGCTGCGCGGGGCAACAGGAACGCCGCGATGGCGCCGAAAAGCGGCAGCAGGATCGCAAGCGTCAGCGGGTCGGGCATGACGTCAGTCATCGGTGTCGGTCTCCAGGCTGTGCAGGCGGCGGATCAGCGCCAGCGCCACGGCCGTGGCGCTGACCATCACGACGATGCCGGTGATCACCAGGGCATGCGGCACCGGGTCGGGCACGGCGGGCGGGCTGCGCCAGGCGGCGGCGATCAGCACCATGCCGGCGCCGGCCGCACAGAGGTTCAGCGCGATCAACCGGCGCAGCCGCTCGGCCGCGCCCAGAACGCCCATCAGTCCCAGGCCGAACACGGCAAGGCCCGCAAGGCCGTAGATCGTGGCTTGGCTCAGCGCGATCATGTCGTCTCCTTTCCCGTGGCCACGGTCACCGGCTCGCGGCCATGGAACAGCGCGGCCAGCGTCGCGGCGATCGAGACGGTGACCATGGCCTCGATCAGCAGGATCAGCGTCTTGGCGTGGGCCGGCGGATACTCGAACGTCTCCCGGCCCGCCCCGGAAACGCCCAGTGCGACAAGGGCGAAGATGGCCGTACCCGCGACGAAGGTGCCGCGCGCCAGCGGGCGGTGAGCGGGTGCGGGCCGGACGTGGCGCGACAGGAGGCCCAGCACGGCGACCGCGCCCAGCACGGCGCCGGCCTGGAACGCCCCGCCGGGCGCCTCGGCCCCGATCCACAGCAGGTAGCCTCCGGCGATCACCGCAACCGGCAGGGCGACGCGGGCAAAGCCTTGGTAGACCGTACCCAGCGCCGGTGCGGGCGTCTCGGCGAGACCGCGCTCGACCTGCCACACCACGATCACCGCGGCGAGAAGGACGACGACCTCCATCAGCGTGTCATAGGCGCGGAAGTTCAGCAGCACGGCGGTCACCGGATGCGTGACGCCGCTTTCGGGCATCGCATCGGTCACATGGGCCTCGAGCCCCGGCACGTTCTGCGGCGCGCCGAGATAGGCCAGCCCCAAAGCACAGGTGGCAAGCCCCGCCAGCAGCGCGTTGATGCCCTGAGTGGCACCATTGGTGGGCGCGGAAACGGATGCGCCGCCTTGCGCGGACAGGCCTCCGCCGCGCAGATGGGCAAGCGTCCGCAGCAACAGCGCACCGCTCAGGCCGGCCCCGATCGCGACCTCGGCCAGCGCCACGTCGGGCGCCACCAGCCGCGCCCAGCCCAGCGCCAGGAGCATCCCGAAGACGATGAAGGCGACGATCATCGCGAAGGCGTCGCGCATCAGCAGCGTCGCGGCGGCAAGCCCGACAATCGACGCGGCCAGCAGCAGGTCGAAGGCCAGCAGAACGGTCATGGCCGCACCTCGCGCACCGGCGGTCCGGCCCGGCGGGCATGGCGGGCGACAAGGTGGCCACCGGTCGCACTGGCGAGCGCCACGAAGACCCAGATCAGGAGGATGCGCAGCGCCTCGCCCCCGTCCGGCGCACCGATGGCCGCGCTGAGGCAAACCAGGGCAAGGCCCATTCCGTCGGCCTTGGTCAGCGCGTGCAGCCTGCAGAACACGTCGGGAAAGCGCAGGAGCCCGATGGTGCCGGCGACGAAGAACAGCGCGCCGAGGGCCATGAAAGCCGTACCGGCGATCTCGAGCATCACCGACCCCTCCTCTCCGAAAGCGCGACATAGGCGACCAGCGTCACGGCCGCGAGGAGCGCCAGCACCAGCGCCACGTCGAGCAGCGCGGGCATGTCCTGCAGCCGCGCAAGGACCACCGTCATCGCCACCGCGGCGGTGCCCAGCAGCTGCGCCGACAGCATCCGGTCGGAGTCGGACGGGCCGCGGATCACGCGCCAGAGGCCGCCGAGCAGGCTAGCCAGAAGAACGGTCAGGATGACGGCAAGAACAGGGCTCATCGTGCGGTCTCCGGTTGTGGGGAACGGGTGGCGGGGGCCTCGGGCAGCGCGAATAGGGCGCGCACCCGCGCCTCGAGCGGCGCGAGTTCCGCGTTCAGATCGCTGCGGATGTCGAGCATGTGCACGTCGATACGATTGCCGTCGATCTCGGCCGACAACGTGCCGGGCAAGAGCGTGATCGCGTTGACGAAGACGAGGCGCGGCGCGCCCGGCGGCAGGTCGGTCTCGTAGCTGCGGAAACCGGGCGCGAGCGGGATCCGCCAGGCCAAGGCGCGACCGGCCACGTCGACCGATCCGCGCACCGAGGCGACTGCGAACCAGCCCGCGAAGTGAAGCGCGCCCACGGCGGACAGGCGCCAGGCCGGCGCCACCGGAAAGCTGAAGGCCAGGGCGGTCGCCGCGGCGACCGCGGGCACCCCGAACACCCAGCTCGCAGCGTCCCAGCCGGTCAGCCCGCCCCAGACCAGCGCAAGCGTACCGGCCGTCAGGAAAAGCCCGCGCCAGCCGCGCACGCCTTGCGGGGTCGAAACCCGATCGGGGCCGGGCACGGCCGAAGGAGCCGCAAGGCACAGAACCGGCGGCGGCGAGACCGCGCCGCGCGCGTCGCGAATGGCGGTCGGCATATCCTCGGCCCGGCGCAACCGGTCTGGCTCGCGCATGTCGTCCTCTCCATCGGCGGGGGCGTCCCCGGAACGCTGCGGCGGTAGCGGGCCTTGCCTGCTTCGTGCCGTCTGCGCGGGGGTCCCTGATTTCTGCGCCGACCTCATGTCGCCGCGATCCTCCGAAGAACGCGCAAGGTCCGGGTTTAATCCCCCTGAAGCGTCGAAAACGGCGTGGCGGGGTCGGGATTCCCGGCCGCATCGCGCCTTCGCTGCGAATTCTTCAATGCGAGGGATTAAAATGCCGCCATGGGCGTTTTTCGGGCATCAAACCAAGGAGGATGCCATGACGCACACCGAAACGACTGCCGAAACCAACGAAACGCCGGTTCGTGACCGGCTGGCCAAGCTGCGCGGCTTCTGGCGTGGCAACATCATCGAATCCGTGGCCGCCCTGCATTACCGCGACCAGGATGCCTATAACGAGTGGCTGGAGGCGCGTGACACCGTCAGCATCACGGCGGCCCTGTCCCGGTTGTCTGACCGGCAGCTCGACCGGATCGGCCTGAACCGCGAGACCCTCGTCCTGGCGGTGGAGGGCATGATGGAGGCCAATACCCGCAACGGCGCGATCGTCCGCGAGGCGCTGGAAATCGTCGAACCCAGCGAGGCCCGGAAGGAACGGCGCGAGATGGCGCACGGCGTGGCGGCCGAGTAGGCGGTCAGCCGGAACTACGAGGCGGCCGGGCCGCTCGCCCGGCCTCCTCTCGAAGATCGATATGAAATGCGTGCCCTCGTTTCCGAGGCGCGCATTTTTCTTTTCCATGTGACATGGGTCGAAACTTGAACTGCCCGTCGGCTCGTCCAGATCCCGGGGCGCCCCCAATCACATCCCTCACCAGACGGCATGACGCGCACGAGCGGATCCGCCCCGGCCATGGCGCGGGGCGGATAGCGGCAATTCGAAGGTGGTCGGGCTAGCGCGTATTGCGCAGGACGCGCACCACCTCGTCGAGCTGCAGCAGCGCCCGTTTCATGAAGAATCCCTGAAGGTGAAGGTGATTGGCGAAGATGCTGCTCTCGCCCGAGGAATTCAGGACCACCAGCGGCCGCTGCGTCGCCGCCTGGCGCAGGCTGTCGAGCGTCTGCGCCCAGACTGCCTCGATCCCCATGGTCGAGATCACGCGATCGAAATCGCGGCCGAGTTCCCGCACCAGCAGGTAGGTGGCGTAGCTGAGGCCCTTGTTGAAATAGAAGATGTCATCGGAGACGCCGTCCATGAGGCCGGAATCCTGCTGTGTGTGCTGCTCGATCACCGCGGCCCGCGCACCCAGCTCGCCGAGCATCCGTTCCAGGGTTAGCACGAGCGCGTCGGGACGTGTCTCGAACGCGGCCTGGCCGGCGGCCACGCGCGCGTTGTAGGCGCGCAGCGCGTCCGCCGCGGCGCGGTACTGGGTATCGGCCGGCTGCACCGGCAGGATGGATTGCTGGAAGTCGAACAGCCAGACATCGGTCGGGAATTGCAGGAGCCCCGCCGCCTGTTCCAGGTCGCGGTCGATGGCGGAGGTGCCGTTCAGCCGGCCAATCTGCGTCTCGAGTTCAAGGGTGAACCGGCTGACCGCGCGCATCAAGCCACGCTGGAAGTTGCCCATGTTGTCGTGAAAGGCGGTCGGATAGAAGGCCGGATCGTTCGGGGCCCAGCGGTGCGTGTCGACCTCCCGCTCGATAAGCGAGGCCACCATGTCGACCGCGTGACTACCATTCTCGACGGTGGTGGGCGAGAAGTCCGGGTTCGCGTCGATGCGCTGCATGGCGGTTCCCATCCCGCCGAAATAGAGCGCGACCGCCGCGGCGATCATGATCGAGGAACGCTTCAGGATCGTTTTCGGCTGCCGTCCGAAGACGAAGCCGGAAAGCGACCCTGGCGGTCGGTCCTCTCCTGACTGGTGGGGGATGATTACGTCGTTTGCCATCTGGTCCTCCTTGTTCGGCAGGGGGTGCGGGGCGATGACGCCGCGGCGCACTTCGTTCACCGGAAAGGACGCGCGAGCCCGCGCTTTCATCCCGGCAGCGGGAAATATGCGGCGCGGGAAATTTTTTTTGACGGCGTGGGGATGAAAGTGCGGGCGGCCGCGTATGTAGTCTGAAACCAAGGAGGGAAATGTGCTGCCAGCATCGCCGAAGTCGGAGGTTCGGACCCATATTGCCAGTTTGCGCCGCTATGCACTGGTGCTGACACGCGACCATCACGAGGCCGAAGACCTCGTGCAAGAGACACTCGTCAAGGCGATTGCCAAGGTGGACAGCCTGCACCCTTCGAGCGACCTGCGCCCCTGGCTGTTCCGCATCATGCACAACACGCATGTCAGCGGGCTGCGCCGGGCGCAGGTGCGCAAGGCCGCAGAGCCGGACCTGCCCGAGCCGATCGCGCCCGAACGCCAGCACCGCCACGTCGAATTGCAGCAGGTGCTGGACGCGCTCGACCGGTTGCCCGAGGCACAGCGTCGGCCGATCGTCCTCGTGGCCCTGGAGGACATGAGCTATGCCGAAGCCGCCCGAAGCCTCGACGTGCCGCTGGGCACGTTCATGTCGCGGCTCGGACGCGGCCGGCAGGCACTGCGCAGGATCCTCGGCGAGGTCAAGCGCTCGAAGATCAGCCTGATTTCGTGAAAGGCGACGACATGAAGACCGACACAGACACCAATTCCGAGTTCGATATCGCGCTCGACCCCGACCTGCATGCCTACGTCGATGGCAAGCTGTCGCCCGACCGCATGGCCGAGATCGAGGCGCGCCTGGCGGGCGATGCCGCGCAGCGGGAAACGGTGGCCGGTTGGGCGCGCGACCGCGACCTGATCCGCGAAGCCGCGGCCGCCGCCGATGACAGGCCCGCGGATCTGCGCACCGAACTGCTCGGTCGCGAGCTGGCAAGGCGCATTCGCGCCGGGCGGGTGCGCGGCATGGTGATGCGGCCGGCGTTCCGGCAGGTCGCCGCCAGTGTCGCGATCTTCGTCGCGGGCTGGGGAGGGCATGCGGTTTACGTCTCCGGTCCGCCCGCAGCCGAGGGCCAACCCCGTTTCGTCACCCAGGCGACCGTGCTTCACAATGTCTATGACCACAGCGGTGTCGAGGA
The DNA here is from genome assembly GCF_004343075.1 of Rhodovulum marinum. Taxonomy (GTDB): domain Bacteria; phylum Pseudomonadota; class Alphaproteobacteria; order Rhodobacterales; family Rhodobacteraceae; genus Rhodovulum; species Rhodovulum marinum. Next base: position 15,850 of record NZ_SLXP01000013.1, on the reverse strand, counting down.
ATTCGAGATCTCCGACGATCGGATGCAGGCCACGCTCGACTGGGTATCCGACCGGATGCAGCGCAAGATCGAAAGCCCCCGGCTCGAAGAACTCGGCCTTCGGGTCATCGGCGGGCGTCTGGTGAAGGGCGAGGATGGCCCGATCGCGCAGTTCACTTACGAAGAGACCGACACCGGCAGGCAGATCACCTTGTCGATGATGCCGCATCCCGAGGGCGAGCCGCTCTACTCCTATGCGGTCAGTTCGGTCTCGGGGCAGCCGGTCGCCTACTGGACGCGGGAGGGCGTGGACTACGCCGTCGTCGGCGAGAACCAAACTGCGCGGCTGTCAATGCTTGCAAGTGCGATGCGCTGATGAAAGGCAGTAAGGCCGGTCCCCGTTCTTGCGACCTTGATTGCATGACGGTCAACTCCGTCGACATGTGGGAAGCTTCGCCGCGAAACGCGGCAGTTCGCCGAAAAAACGAGAGGGCAGCGCATCCCGCCTCGGCGACGTGCGGGAATCTGGCACACGCTCCAGGGGATTCGCATATCGGGTCTCGAGCCTGCAGCGACGCAGATGCTGCGCTCGTCACGTATGTCTCGACTAGGCTGCCGGTCGTCGGCCGACATACTCATGGCGTCACAGCGTGAGAGTCGGTTTATCGCCGTGCCGCCGCATGGTGGATTCGAGCCCCAGCCTCACGGGCTCGGTTTGTGCCGCAATTGACTTGAACGTCATATTTGGGCTGCCCTACGAAATCTTACGGTTTTTGCCAGCTATCCCCAATGCCCCGCGAGGTGCGGTTCGCCGGCTGCGTGTCTTCGCGGGCGCAGCGAATGGCTGGAATGACGGGCCGCGCCGCGGCGGAGCGAGGCGGTGGTCAATAGCCGGTTAGGGCCGAGAGCGTCAACTCCCTATAGTCAATCTTGGCAGGGCTCGGAGAAAGTTCAGGCCTACGGTCTAGCTTCGAAGATAACCGCTACCCGGCTGAGAACATCTATCGGTTGCCCGTCCGACAATGCCGTGCATCGAACCAAGAGTTCCCTCATCCTGTTCTTTACAGCTGAGCGGACATCGTCTGGTTGCTCTTGGAAAGCTCGGTAAATCGCGTCGATCCCAAGATAGTCAGGGATTTCAATGCCAGACGCGCTTCTTTGGCTAACCGTTTCCTTCGCCTCGATCCAGAACACATCGAGTTCGTGTGCCCATGCTTCTGCCAGCTTTTCCAGTGTCGGCAGAGTCAAGTAACCGAAGAGCTCTTGACCAGCATCACCGGTGTCGTGTCCTGACAGGAAATTTGCGAGGGACGAAAGAAGTGAAACCGTTCGAGCCGGTCGGATATCCCAGTGGGTCAGATGCGCAAGCGTGCTGCCGAGCCTGCTGAACGTAGCTGATATCGCGTTCAGTTTTGGGCGGTGGCTTTGCATGCCTCGCCGGCGCGTTTCGGCATAGGCGGCGGATAGGTGTCTAGCTGCTTCGACCTGGTCGCCAATGATCTCTGCGCTCCCATCAACATCTCGAACGGCAATCAAACGAGGCGGTAGAACGGTAGGGTCATGGGGGCTGCCTGTGCGACCGCCCAAGAGGAGGATGGTGACTGGCTCAACTGAGGACAGAAGACAAAGTTCGGCACCCCAAAGACCGCGAGCGTTTGCGTTCCAGACCCGGTCTAGAACGTCAGCCGGCAATTCTCGCCGAAGGGCTTCAAGCTGATCAAAGTAGTTGTTGGGGCGGAGGATGCGCGGTTTCTTGACCTGTTCTAGAACAAGATCGGTCAGATCACCGGCAGAAAACTCAACCAGCTCTGATGGTAGGTCTTCGGCGCCAACACCTGAAAGGAGAGCGATGCTCGCGACACGAGCGCGCGCCTTGTGGTCTGATGACAGAACTAGACCGGGAAGGTCGAAGGTGTAGTAGTGGATGCGGGAGTTGGGGCTGTCGATCCGGTCGATCCGCCCCAACCCCTGAATGAGGCTCTTGACGTCGGACGTGACGCCAATGATCCCAAGCGCAGAGGCGATTTGGAGGTTGATTCCTTCGGCCATTTGGAATGTGAGGAACATGGCCCGGGGCTTCAGCGGGGCGACATGTTTCCCGTCGATGCCGAAATACTCCTGCGCATCTGCGCCAGATCGGATGTGATGCAGCTTCTTGCCGGTTTTGATCCTTGCACCAGGTGCGACCACGAAGACCTCAGGCCCTCGTCCGCGTTGCCCAGCAAGAAGCCTGGCATAAACCTCGAGCACGCCGACCCGTTCAGCAAGGAAGATGGCATGGCCATGCTTTCGAAGGATGTCTCGCATGGCACCGGCCCGGGCTTCATCAATGCTGTCGAGGCTGAGATGATTCAGAAGCCTACTGATCCGATCGCAAATCGGTGTTTCACTTTCGTCGGCTTCGACATCAACTTCCTCGGGCAAAACTCCGTCCGGAATGGCAAGGCCGCGGGCGTTTTGTTTCTCGGCGCGTCTTAGGTTTTCTCCGATTGATGCCCGCCCTCGCTGATCGGCTTCGCTGTCGCGCTCTCTGGACCATTCTTCGCGTGCAAAGGTTATCGACGCGCGCAGCAAAGCGAGGAAGTTCCGGATGTGAATGCGCGATTTGTCGTGGAATTTGATTTCTGTGTGTGCGGCGCGTTGGGGATCAGCAGAAACAAGGGTCACCCCAGTCGTAATGCATTCCGCCAATGCCTTGATTCGCTCAATAATTTGGCGCTGATGATCACTCAACGCCGTATCCTCTCGGTGGCTTCGGATCGTTGGGTAAACGAAAGCGCCGGACTTTCGATCCGCACTCTCCCCAATGCAATCCCGTTGGCGCCGCACGACGTACGGCGCCAGGGCGTCGGCCAATCCTTCCTGAAGCGCACTGATTTGCAGCCCGCCGGTCTCTAGCTGGCGTTCGACTTTGTTGACTTCGACCTGTAGTGCTTCCGCGCTGTCGAACAGGTCGTCCTGCACGCTTTGATCTTCGATCCGGCGGTTCATGTGTTCGAGGTAGCGCACAAGTTCTCCACGCTTTCGAACTTTGGCCATGTGTTGGTTGATCTGCTCCGTCATGGGCGGAGGCACGTAGATCGAGGCGCGTTTCTCATGGAATGCGAGCAAGCCATCCAGACCTTGGTTTCCCATGAGCGTGGCAGACAAGCAGGCGGTCCAGATCGCCGGGCTGCGTTCGAAAACAAGCGAGCGTGCAGAAGGCGCAAGGTATCGCGAGCTCAGCCGGTGGCTTTCATCAACGATCATTGATGCAGACGAACGGACCGCCCGGTTTATCTCTTCGAGTTCTGAAGTCTCCTCCTTACCTCGCCGCGACAGGTGACTGTGCTTGATGGGTTTGAAGTTCGCAGGCGCGTTCGTTGTCCAGTTCTTCAGAACGCTGGCAGGTATCAGGGCGAGCGAGCCAAGCCGTTGTTGATCGGCGCGCTCTCCCCAGGAAAAGACCGTCTGCCCATGGCTGACCGGTAGAACCGTCGCCAGGTGTTTTCCGATGTCGGTTTTCCCGGCACCAGTTGGCGCTTCGACAAAGGCAAAGCCGTGTTCATAGACCGTTCCTGCAGCCTCATAGACAAGATCGGCCTGGAAGGGTTGAGGCGGACGTCCGGCGCTGGTTTCGCCTGCGACACGCCAGGGGGTGAAGGTTGTGGCTTCGTGAACTGTTCTGGCCACCGCTTCTTCGGGTGAGACAAGGCGGATCAGCGCTCGCAGGATTTCCAGCGCTGTTTCAGTCCAATCGCGCCCCATGTCCCAATACTGCTCAGCGGCCGTTCGACGCGCAGTCGCAAGTTCGGGCCAGGCATCGGCGTCGTCCATGAATTCCAGATTGCGGCGCAAACCGTTGATCGAGAAATTGGCACTTCCCGAAAGTGCCTTGTCCCCACCTACAAAAAGCTTCGCGTGAAGCATTGGTGGACGGCGCCCTAGTTTTTCTTCTGCCAGATCAGGGTCGAAAATACGGAACTTGATGATCCCGCGCTCGATTGCGTCCATCGCAAGCACTGCGCGCAGATCGGCCAAATCAACAACCGAAAAGCCCCTTGCGCCAAGGAAATGCTGGCGCGCTTCTTCGGCCACTGACCGGCCGCTGCCGCCTAGAGCCTGTCGTGTTTCGGAGTTGGAGCCAAATACGATGCGGATGCTGCCCTCTGGGCGCTCGTCAAGTTTGTCGACCGCTTCGAGCAAGATTGTCAGAGAAGATAGGAAGTCCTGGTATCCTGTGACAATCAAACAACTCGGTTGCCTCAGAACGGACTTGACCAAGTCACTTACCGAGCGCGTTGCATTGTCGCCCCAGGCCTCATGTCCAGACGCAGGAGGCACTTCGGTCGCGCGCTCATCTCGATCAGAATCGCCTCCGCGCGAGAAGAACCGTGAAATCAGTCCCTGCCGCTCTGTGGTTGCCATGTGCCGTTGTCTTCCTATGCCGCTGGGGGCAAAGCTAAATTTGGTTTTTTCTAAGCTATCAGTCTTGATTTGGAATTCCGAGCTCCGCCCAAAGCTCGCGCGGTACCGGCGACACTAAATCCCACTGTACTTCGATTGGCTTCTCACCTTTCCATCCGGCGAACCTGGGATGCCCACAATAGATGAACGGATTGACCTTGCCGTTCACCTTGTTCCCGCGGCGGATGAAAAGGTGCACTTCGTGCCCTTCCTCGCCGTTGATGACCCGGCCGTGCTTGCTATCCTGCCGCGTCTGGTTCTGGCTGAACCATTTCAGTCGTGACGGGTCGAGAAACGCGTTTTCGTAGGTCAGGTCCTGGGTCGAGACATTTGCGAAAAGGATCATGATCTTCTTTTCTGGCAGCGCCTTCATACCGGTGCGCCAGAGGTTTTGCTTGTACTCTTCGCCAAAGAACCCGGCGATGTCAGGAACGTAATAGCGCTGCCAAAGCGCCAGTTCTTTCGGCTTGCCGACAAAGGTCGCGGATGCCTCGGCGGCCTCGCGCAGGGCGGGCGTCTCCGCCAGACGCCATTCGACCAACTCGCGCACAAGCGGTTCCAAGTCGCCGGAGGAGTCAGGTCGCGCCAGCCGAAAGCCGCCGCGGCCCTGCGCCAGGTGCGGGTTGAAGGCCAGCTCTGACGCCCCTTCGCTCGGTGGGCGTCCGGCTACGACGTCGTGCAAGCCGGTCAACGCGGATCGGGACAGCCCCTTGGGACGCTCCAACTCGCGCAGCAACCGGCCGTGGGTGGCGAAGGGACGTTCGGGCATTGGGTCACCCATGTCCCGGACGAAGTCGAACCAGCCGCCGTGGCCAGAAGCGCGGGGATCGAAGCCGTTGCGGAAGACTTCGACTGCCGTCGGGCGGATCCCGTTCCGGTCCCTGAAATCGACGTAGAAGGCTTCGAGTTCCGCCGCGCCTTCCTTCGGGCGGAGCAAACTGCGCAAGATGTCCATGACCTCGAGCTCATAGGTGATCTCGCAACCCTTCGGCATCTGGAATTCGCCAGCTTGAAGCGCCTCCAGCTTGGTCGAGATCGAGCGATCCCCTGCGCCGGCCTGCAGAAGGGTCGCGACCTTGGTCAGGAAGCTGCGGTGGTTGCCGATATAGTCGATCACCTGCAGCACCTTTCCCTCGACGCGGCGCAGGCCGCGGCCGAGTTGCTGCAGCCAGATAATCGCGCTTTCGGTGGGGCGCAGCATTAGCACGGTGCCTATCTCGGGCACGTCCACGCCTTCGTTGAACATGTCGACCGCGAAGAGGATGTCGATCTCGCCGCGACCAAGCGCTGCCAGGGAACTTGCTCGAGGTGCGGAGCTTTGGCCCGAATGGACGGCAACAGCCTTCAGACCGGCGGTGCGGAAGTAATCCGCCATGTAGTCGGCGTGGCGCATAGAACAGCAAAAGCCGATCGCTGGGCCGGTTGCGCGCTTGCGGTATTGTTCCAACGCATTTAGCGCCCGCGCCTCGGTGGCCAGGGCTGCGTCTAGCGCGGTCGGGTCGAACTGGCCGGAACGCCAGGGGATTTGTGCGTAATCCACGTCATCCGGAACGCCGAAATAGTGGAAGGGCGACAGATGTCCCGCGTCGATCCCGCGAAACAGGTCGCATTCGTAGACGAGGTTTTCGCCGCAAAGGCCAAGCAAGTCGGCGCCATCCGTCCGGTCGGGCGTAGCGGTCAGGCCGAGCAGGAAGCCGGGCGTGAAATGCTCGATCAGCTTCTGGTAGGTGCGGGCCGCGGCGTGGTGGAATTCATCAACCACGATATAGTCGAAATGGTCCCGGTCGAATTGGCGCAAGTGACCGACGCGGCCAAGTGTCTGAACCGAGGCGAAGAGGATTTCTGAATCTGCCTCCTTCTCGGTGCCAGTGTAGCGGCCGAGCTTGGCTTCGGGGCGCACCTTGCGAAAGGCCGCCATCGCTTGGGTCAGAATTTCGTCGCGATGGGCAACGAAGAGGATGCGGCCCGCCCTGGCACGGATCGTGTCGAAGGCGGCGAGCCAGGTCTTACCCAGCCCGGTGGCCAGCACGACAAGCCCGGCGCGGTGGCCGTTCGATCGGCTTTTTGCAAGGGCCGCCAGCGCCTCCTGCTGGATCGTGTGCGGCTCGGGTGGAGGGCCTTCCTCGGCCACGATGCGAGCAGTGAACTCGGGCATTGGCCTTGCCCTGCGGCGTTTGGCATAGGCATCGATCCACGCCGCCGTCAGCGGCTTGACCTCAGGTCGCGCCAGCAGGTCCTCGAAGGCCGCTCCGACGCTGTCTGCCGCATCCTCGAAATGCAGGTTCCATTCCACACCATCGGTCAGCGCCGATTGAGACAGGTTCGAACTGCCGACGATCGCCGCCCCGCGTGCATCGGCGGCGCGGAACAGCCAGGCCTTCGGGTGAAAGCTGAGGCCTCCCGTTTCGAACACGAAGAGCTCGGCGCCTTCCAGGTCCAGCAGGCGCGCCAACGCCGTCGGGTCGGTCGTGTCGAGATAGTCGCCCACCACGATCCTGAGCCGCCCGCCGCGCGCCAGCAGCTCTCGGAACCAGGGCTCAAGCAGGGCCACGCCGCTGTCCATGGCGAAGGCAATTGCCAAGTCGACCGAGTGCGCGGTGTCGAGACGCTCGGCGAGCAGCGGCAGAAGCGGATCGCGGCCGCCGGTTGTCAGACGCGCCGTACTGGCTTCCCGCAGGTGAAAATGGCCGTGATCGGATGAGGCAGCAAAACCAGCCGTGCCGCGACCAAGTGCGGTGCCCACTTCGGCCAGCATCGCCATCTGCTCCGAGAGGGTCAGGTCATCCCACGCCGGCACATGCCGAGGGGCGGGGATCAGTCCGGCCTCACGGTTCATGCAGATCGGGCAGGTGAAGCGCGGGTTAGTCACACTCGTCCAGATTGATCTTCTTTACTGTCACCATTCCTAAGGATCGCCGGCGTCATGTCCAGGCGCTGCGGCGATGCGGCACCGGCCCGAGCAGTGAACTCCGGCCTCAATCCCCATCGGAAAAGTGGGACACTTATCCGAAAAAACCCAATAAACATGGTGAAAGAAAAAAGTCCCACCGCCTCGTAACTTTTTATAATAAAATCAACAATTTATGCCGCCCCCGGGCACCATTACCAACAGGTAAGCCTCTGTTTCCCTTAAGTTTTCGCTGATGAGAGCTGGAGGCGTAGACCATGCTGGAGACCAAATCTGCACCCTTGACATTTGTGAAGCAGTGATCTGATTCCCGATAACTGGACCGTTTGAAGCTGGAGTTTTCCGCTACGCTTTCCCGGCTGGGAGAGGAGCGGAATCGAATGAAGGCGAGCAAATTTTCGGACGCGCAGAAGGCGTTCATCCTGAAGCAGGGCGAAGAAGGCACGCCCGTTGCCGAGATCTGTCGCAAGGCGGGGATCAGCCAAGCGACCTCCTTTGCCTGGAAGAAGAAGTATGCGGGGCTTCTGCCCGACGAGATGCGCAGGCTGAAGCAACTCGAGGACGAGAACGCGCGGCTGAAGAAGATCGTGGCTGACCTGACGCTCGACCGCGAGATGCTGCAGGACGTCGTCCGCCGAAAGCTCTGAAGCCTGGTCGCACGCGCGAACTCATTCGTGGGATGTGCCGCGATTGGGCGGTCTCGATCCGTCAGGCTTGTGGGGCCATCGGATTCGACCGCTCGACGTTTCACTACAAGTCCCGCCGCACCGATCAGGCAGCCGTCGAGAAACGGATCCGGGAAATCTGCGAGACTCGGGTCCGCTACGGCTATCGACGCGTCCACGTCCTACTGGAGCGCGAGGGCTGGGGCATCAACATCAAGAAAGTCTACCGCATTTACAGGGAGTTGGGTTTGCAGCTGAGAAACAAGACACCCAGGCGCCGCGTGAAGGCTAAGTTGCGCGACGATCGGGTCGAAGCGGTCGGCCCAAACCAGGTCTGGGCTATGGACTTCGTGCATGACCAACTGGCGACAGGCAAGAAGATCCGCGTCCTCACCGTTGTCGATACCTTCTCGCGTTACGTGCCGGTTCTGGATGCACGTTTCAGCTATCGCGGCGAAGACGTCGTCGCGACGCTTGATCGGGTTTGCCGGAAAGCAGGCTATCCGGCGACGGTCCGGGTCGATCAGGGCACCGAGTTTGTGTCGTGCGACATGGATCTCTGGGTCTATCAGCGTGGCGTAGTTCTGGACTTCTCGCGCCCAGGCAAACCGACGGACAACGCCTTCATTGAGGCATTCAACGGTCGGTTCCGGACGGAATGCCTGAACCAGCACTGGTTCATGACCCTTGCGGACGCCGCCGAAAAGCTGGAGGCTTGGCGTAGATACTACAACGAGGAACGGCCACACGGCGCGATCGGCAATAAGGTTCCGATCATGCTGACCAAATCGGGGGGCGCCACCAGCCCGTCACCCTGAGCGTAGCCGGAAAACTCTGCCCACGGGCGGTCCAAGGTTGGGGAGCAGAGCAGAACCAATCGGGCTCCGGTCGCGGCTGGATGAAAGTTCAGTGGCAGGTCACGGCCTATGCGCAGCGTCGGTCCGTTGCCAGAACGTATCTGAGGAAATCCTCCTCGCTCAGAGGGCGTGCGAAAAGATAGCCCTGCATCGTGTCGCAGCCGCTTTTTCGGATGATGTCGGCCTGTTCCTCGGTTTCCACCCCTTCGGCGATCGTCGATATGCACAGGGTTTCGGCAATCTCGACGATGGCAAGAAGCAGGTTGCAGGAACGGTCGTCATGGGCCACGGGTGCCACGATCCTGCGGTCGATCTTGAGCGCGGAGGGCGCGATTTCCATCAATCCGATGATCGATGCGTGACCCGAGCCGAAATCGTCGATCTCGATGTCGATGCCGGCTTCGCGGATCATGTCGAGGTGGAAACGGAAGGCATCGCTCTCCTCCTCGACCAGGATCGATTCCAGAAGTTCGAAGGTGACGTTCGTCTGTTCGGCCACCATCTCGCGGGCCAGGCTGACCACGTCGGGGTCGTGCATCCGCCCCGACGAGACATTGAAACTGATCTTGGGCACCCGTACCCCGCGGCTGCGCCATCGCGCCAGCGCCGTCCGCGACTTTTCCATCATCAGGCGGTCGATCTCGGGCACGATCCTCAGTTGCTCGGCCACGCGCATGAAGGCGTCCGGCGCAAGCAGGCCTTTTTCGGGATGGTTCCACCTGAGCAAGGTCTCGACGCCCACCAGGCTGCCATCGGCCGCGGAAACCTGGGGCTGGAAGAATGGAACGAACTGGTCGCGCTCCAGTGCCTCTTGCAATTCCGCGGCGATGCGCCGGTCTTCGAGGATGCCGTGATGGAGTTCCGGTGTGAAGAACTCGATGCGGTTTCGTCCGCCCGCCTTTGCACGGTAAAGCGCGGCATCGGCAAAAAGCTGCAATTCCTCCCCAAGTTCGGTGATGTCCCCGATTTCCGCGATGCCGAAGGAGACACCGAACCGGCATTGGCGGCCGTTGTAGAGCATGGGCTTCGCAAGCCTGGTCCGAATGCGTTCGACCAGCTCTTCGGCGGCGTTGCGCCCCAAGCCGGGCGCAAGCAGCACCGAGAATTCGTCGCCCCCGATGCGTGCGGCGACATCGCCGGCGCGCAGGCTTTCGCGCAGGACGTCCGCAAGGTGTTTGAGCACCTGGTCACCGGCCTCGTGGCCAAGGGTGTCATTCACGTATTTGAAGTGGTCTATATCGACCCGGATCAGCGTGCAGACGGTGGGCCCGCCCGTTCGCGCGGCCTCGCGTCTGCGGCCGAGCATCCGGTCATAGCAGCGTCGGTTCGGCAGGCCCGTCAGTGCATCATGCAGCGCCTGATGTTCGTTCTCCGCGCGCATCTCTTCGGCGAGTCTGTGGGCTCGGCGAAGTTCCGCCTCTCTTTCCGCGTCGGCCGTGACGTCACGCAGCGCACCGGTCCAGATGACTGCTCCATCGGCGCCCTCACGAGGGGTGGCGGTCGCGTTGAGCCAGAGCGTACCACGCTCGGGATGCAGGAACCGGAAGCGGTTGTTGCGCGGGGTCAACTTCCGGCTGCTTTCGTCGACCCCGGAGGTATAGCGGTCAAAGTCCTCTGGATGGATGCGCTTGGCCATTTCGGCCTGCAGTTCCTGCATCGCGCCTTGGGGGCATCCGATAAGCTCGTCGAAATGCGCGCTGGTATAGGTGAAGCGGACGTTCATCGGGCCATACCAGTGGAATTCGTAAAGGCCGACAGGCGCGATCTCGGCGACCGAGGACAACCGTTCGTGCGCGCGGCGTACTTCCGCGGCGGCCTCTTCGGCGCGCTTCTCGATCTTGCATTGCTCGGTGATGTCGATGACCGTGCCATACCAGATCACCGCACCATCGGTCTGGGCGGAGGGGATCGAGGACAGCATGAGCCAGCACAGCCCCTTCTCGGGATGCGCCAGCCGGTAGCGCACGCTCAGCGGCGTGAGCGTGTCGCGGGAATGGCGGATGCGCTCGAACAGCATCGGGGCATCTTCGGGATGGATGTTGCGCGCCGCGGTTGCGCCATCGGCCTCCATTTCCTCGCGTGGCACGCCCAGGATGTCGGACAGGCGCGCGCTGAAATAAGGCAGGTCGATGGACCCGTTCTTGTCCTCGCGATATTCGAAAATCGCGCCCGGCGCGTTGTCGGCAAGGGTGTTCAGGCGTTCTCGCGCCCGGCGCGCGACAGTTGCGGCCTGGGCGAGCTTCGCCTCGTTCTCCTTGTTTTGGTCGGTGCTGATCACGGCGCCCGCCAGCAGCGGTGGTTGCGACGGGTCGGAAGATTCCATCCAGCTCGCGACCGCCCGGTACCAGTGATAGGTTCCATCGCCATGGCGCAGGCGGTGTTCATGTTCGTAAAGCGCGGTGCGGCGCTGCTGCAGCGCCTCCATCGCTTCGACCGCTCCGGGTAGGTCGTCGGGATGGATAAGGCCGCGCCAGCCCGTATCGGTCGAGGGGAAGGCGCCGGGTTCGTAGCCGAGAAGCCGGTATGTCGCATCGGTGGCCCAGCCCTGATCGCGCCCGGGGTTCACCGAGAAATGGCCGATTCCGCCCCGCAGCGAGGTGATCTTCAGCATCTCCTCGCGCATCTGTGCATTCAGACGCGCCGCCTCTGCCTCGGCAAGGGCCGAGGCCAGCCGTTCCTCGATCTGGATGCGTTCGCTGGTTTCCGCGAAGCTGCCGCAGATCATGTAGGGCAGACCCGACCCGGTGCGTTCGACCTTTTGCCCCTTGGACGTAACGGCACACCAACTGCCGTCGGCGCGTCTGACCCTGAACGCGAGGCCGTAATGGTCGGTCTCGCCCCTCTCGATCGCGGCATGGGCTTCGGCCACTGCCGGCAGATCGGCGGGATGGATCAGTTCGCGGAATTCGGACGAAGTCATCTTGACCTCTGGCGGCAGACCCAGCAGCGCCGTGATGTTGTCGCCGAACCAGGAAACACCGGTGTCGGGAACGCGATACCAGGGCACGACCCTGCCCATGGTGGTGGCGATGTGCAGGATTTCAGCCCTGGCTCGGGCTTCGTCGCGCTTGTCGCGCACCTGTTTCAGGGCCTGCGAAAGACCCCCCGGCAGCAGGCCGCAGCGGTCGGGGTCGAACCCCGGGCCCTGCAGGTCGGGCGGGGGTAGGGGATGCGCGCGCGGCGGATCGTCCGCCTGTGGCACCGGTCGCCCCTGGCCGAGAACGCCTGCGAACTTTCCATCCAGATGCAATGCGCTCAGCAGACAGTCGAGCCTGCGGTCAGGGCCGACACCTGGACGAAGGGCGAGGGTCAGGCGCGCGGTGCTGGCAGTTCCGTCGAACAATGGGCGGCTGGCCTCAGCCAGTGCATCCCTGTCGCGTGGTGAAACAAGGCTGCAGAATGCCCGGCCCGCAGGCACGGCCAGTTCGGCACGGAACGCGGGGTTTGCGGCAACGAGGTCCCCGTCGGACGTCATCAGCCAGGCCGGCCCGCTGAGCGCGCCGATCAGACTGTCGAATTGCCGAATGCCGCGATCCATGTAAGTGCCACCGTCCGTTGCGGGCCGTGCACCAACTGATCGCCGGGATTTCTTGTGGATGGTTTAAAAAGCGAAGGATCGTTCGATTTTGCCGTTTTTTCTTGCCGGGTCGGCCGCGGGTCCAGTGGCGTTTTCCGCTTGCGACGCGGATGACGATCACATGCACGATGGCCTTGTCCGGTTGGACAAGCCCGCGGCCAAGGTCAATCTGCGGACCATGCAAAGGGCCCTTTGGGCGAAATGCGATCAATTTAAATCAATCGCGTAATCATCGCATCGGGCGCCGTTGCGCGCCCGGACGATGCCCTTGGCCACAGCGGCGGCCTGGGGCCTTAAAAAACGAAAAGGACGCGGCCATTTCGGGCCGCGTCCCATCCTTCGGGTCGAACCGCTTAGGCCAGGTCGAAGCGATCGGCGTTCATCACCTTGGTCCAGGCCGCGACGAAATCGTGTACGAACTTCTCGGCATTGTCGTCCTGGGCATAAACCTCGGCATAAGCCCGGAGGATCGAGTTCGAGCCGAACACGAGGTCCATGCGGGTCGCCGTCCACTTGACCGCGTCCGTCTTGCGGTCGCGGATTTCGTAGATGCCATCGCCCGTGGGCACCCAGCGATAGGCCATGTCCGTCAGGTTGACGAAGAAATCGGTGGTCAACGCGCCCTCGCGGTCGGTGAACACGCCGTGCTTGGTGCCGCCATGGTTGGTGCCCAACGCCCGCATGCCGCCGACAAGGCAGGTCATCTCGGCCGCTGTCAGGCCCAGAAGTTGCGTGCGGTCCAGCATCAATTCCTCGGGGCTGACCACATAGTCCTTCTTCAGCCAGTTGCGGTAGCCGTCGGCGACCGGTTCCAGCACGTCGAAGGACGCGGCATCCGTCATCTCGTCGGTCGCGTCGCCGCGGCCCGGCGCGAAGGGCACCTCGATGTCGAACCCGGCCGCCTTGGCCGCCTGCTCGATGCCGACATTGCCGGCCAGCACGATCACGTCGGCCACGCTTGCGCCGGTTTCGGCCGCGATGGGTTCCAGCACCGACAGCACCTTCTGCAGGCGGTCGGGCTCGTTGCCCTCCCAGTCCTTCTGGGGCGCCAGGCGGATGCGCGCGCCGTTGGCCCCGCCGCGCAGGTCCGAGCCGCGGAAGGTGCGCGCGCTGTCCCAGGCGGTGGCGACCATCTCGGCCACGCTCAGGCCGCTGGCTGCGATCTTGGCCTTGACCGCGGCCACGTCATAGCCCGTGGGGCCCGCCGGGATCGGATCCTGCCAGATCAGGTCCTCTTGCGGCGCCTCGGGGCCGATGTAGCGCGATTTCGGACCCATGTCGCGATGGGTCAGTTTGAACCAGGCGCGGGCGAAGGTGTCCTGGAAATACTCGGGATCGGCCATGAATTTCTGGCAGATCTCATTGTAAATCGGGTCCATCTTCATCGCCATGTCGGCGTCGGTCATGATCGGGTTGTGCCGGATCGAGGGGTCGGTGGCATCCACCGGCTTGTCCTCTTCCTTGATGTCGATCGGTTCCCATTGCCAGGCGCCGGCGGGCGATTTCTTCAACTCCCACTCATAGCCGAACAAGAGCTTGAAATAGCCCATGTCGAACTTGGTCGGATGGGTGGTCCAGGCGCCCTCGATGCCGCTGGTGACGGCATTCGCCGCCTTGCCGCCCATGTTGGGATTGGCCCAGCCAAAACCCTGGTTCTCGACGCCCGCCGCTTCGGGGTCGGGGCCAAGCGCGGCCGCGTCGCCATTGCCGTGGCACTTGCCGACGGTGTGGCCGCCCGCGGTCAGCGCGGCGGTTTCCTCGTCGTTCATCGCCATACGCGCAAAGGTCTCGCGCACCTGTTCGGCGGTTTTCAGCGGGTCGGGCTGGCCGTTCACCCCCTCGGGGTTCACGTAGATCAGGCCCATCTGCACCGCGGCCAGCGGGTTTTCCATCGTCGCCGGGTTCGCCACGTCCTCGTAGCGTTCGTCCGACGGCGCCAGCCATTCCTTTTCCGCGCCCCAGTAGATGTCTTTCTCGGGGTGCCAGATATCCTCGCGGCCGAAGGCGAAACCAAAGGTCTTCAGCCCCATGTCCTCATAGGCCACGTTACCGGCCAGGATGATCAGGTCGGCCCAGCTGATCTTGTTGCCATATTTCTTCTTGATCGGCCACAGCAGGCGCCGCGCCTTGTCCAGGCTGACATTATCCGGCCAGGAGTTCAGCGGCGCGAAGCGCTGGTTGCCGGTGCCGCCGCCACCGCGGCCATCGGCCAACCGATAGGACCCGGCCGCGTGCCAGGCCATGCGGATCATCAGCCCGCCGTAATGGCCCCAGTCCGCCGGCCACCAGTCCTGGCTGTCGGTCATCAGCGCGCGAAGATCGGCCTTGAGCGCGTCGACATCCAGCTTCTTGACCTCGTCACGATAGGAATAGCCCTTGCCCATCGGGTTGGTCTTGGTGTCGTGCTGGTGCAGGATGTCCAGGTTAAGCGCATTCGGCCACCAATCCATCACATCCTTGCCGACGGCCGTATTGCCGCCGTGCATGACCGGGCAACCGCCTGTCTTGGGGATATCGTTTCCGTCCATCTCTCGCTCTCCGTTCGTGGCTTTCATGCGTCGACTATCTTGCGGGCGGTGTCGTGGTCCGGACGCTACAGGATCGGCCGCGCGCAATCTCTCTGCGGCTGACCCCAGTGTTGCCATCGTGGCGCGACGGCCTTGGTGCCCGGGTGTCACTCGACTCCTCCCTCTGGGTCTTTTAGCGGAAACATTTGATTGGAATAAGTTCGATTTGATGATTGATGCGATAATTTGCAATTATCATTCATGGGCCGCCATGCTGGGTCCGTCAGGCATGGCGCGTTGAGCTTGCCGCGCGCCACGCCCATGATGGCAATGGAAGGGTCATGGCCCGAGGCCCCGAAAGAAAGCCCCTCTTCCCGGGCAGGTATGATGTTGCGGTGCCGGCCGCGCAAGGCGTGGTGAATTCGGTTGTTTCCCGGACCCTCAGCCGTACCGGTCCAACCGCAACCGCAGCGGTTGACACTTGGTCACCGATTTCGGTCCTGCGCCCGCGGCAAAATGCGTTTCCTTCTGGCCCGAAGCGGCTGGCCGGGTCGTACGCGATGGCGGCGGCAGGTGGGTGGTTTCATTCGGACTTGCGCGGCGACAGGGGGCGGCGATGGATCAGGATCAACTGGATTCCCCGCGCGGTTGCCCGTCGAACGGTTGAAACGCGCCGTCCGTGCCTTTCCTGAAAGACTCGTCTTTTTTCGCGTCCGGCGTTGTGCCGGTTCGCGGAGGGATCGGTCGAGGCGCCGGGGGAGGGGGCGCGGGGGTGGTTGTTCTGCGTGGGGGGCGCGCCTTGCGAAATTCGGAAAAGGGGCGCCCGGGTTTTGCCGGGCGCCCCTTGGTCCTGCCGGTGTGGCGGGACGGGATCAGAAGTCCTGCCATGCGTTTGTGTCGTTGACGGCGGC
>NZ_SLXP01000012.1 GCF_004343075.1 Rhodovulum marinum | reverse complement strand
AGCTATCACCGCGACACGTGATAAGAACGTTTCAGGGTCGTTTTTTTGCTGTTTGCCAACTAACTCAGACGGGAGTGAGCCCAGGCGACCGGAACTGTCCATGTACCACAAGTGTGCTTCTGGCGCTGCGGCTATCGCAATTGGGCTGTGCGTCGTAACGAACTTCTGGCCGTCTTGCCCGATAAGATCGGCGAGGAACTGTCGTAGACGATATGGCTCAAGCCCGCGTTCTATCTCATCTACGGTGATGAAAGAGGGCGCATTGGTATTGGCAGCCCCGATTTCAAGGCTGGCCAGACGCCTAGTTCCGGCTCCCCAGCTCGATAGCGGAAGTTGTGTGTCCTCAGACTTCTGGGCCAGCAAACAGACAAGTGCACCGATCGATACGCCCCTGGAACTCGTCAATCCGATCGACACACCACCAGGTAGGGCTTTTTCTCCGAACTTGGCATCAAGCGCCGCGAGCGCTTCCTTTGCCTCGTCCGAAAGTTCGTCCTGAAGATTGATGTCGGCGACCTGCTTTCCTATGCGGGAGCGCAAGGACGGATCGCCAATATGTCGATCCAGAGCAGACCCGTAGACCAATCTGAGGTCCTTATCGTTTCGGTCATCACTTGGGAGAGAAACTAATCCGATCTGTCTTCGGAGCCCTACGGAAAAACGGATCGTGTTTCCGTCAGGCTGAACGATTTCCCACAAGGTTTCTTGCTGATCGTTTGCTGTGAACCGAAATATATAAACCTCGTCGTTCTCGCCGTTCTCTTCATCATTGTTTGGAGCAACGGCTTCCTTCCCATCCCAATGCCAAGGATAGGCCATGTTTGGCTGGGTGTTGATATCGATCTCATCTCCTATGCGGACTACCGCCTCGATCGTAAAACTGGTAGCGGTTTCCCTCATCCAGTAGTCTGTCTCGGAAACGTTGAAAGAGCTGGATGGAGAGAAAAGAAGGTCAACGGCCTCTAGCACCGTTGTCTTTCCTGAGTCGCCGCCCCCTAAGATGAAGTTCATTCCCGCGGAGGGGAGCCAATCAAGTTCTCGAACACCTCGGAAATTTCTAATTGCAAGCTTAAGAATGCTCGATGACATGATGATATCGCGTTTCCAAAACAACCTTCGGCCTAGTGTGCACCCATCCAATAGGTCGCACAACTGAAAGCGGAAGTCCCCTTATGCAAAGGTCCGCTATCACTGAGCGAACGCCGAAACTTCGCATCCGCGGCGAAGGTCCGCTCCCCGCCGTCCCTGAAAGATGGCGATGCACACCACGCTATCGAGCAACCAGCTTTTCGACATCCCCCTCTCGCAGCATCGCTTCCATATCGTCCAAGCCATCAACGGCAGAGCGCATCTGCGCCTCATCATCCACCCCCACTGTCTCGGCATCCGCAAGCTGTCCCCCAAAATCCATCTCCATCTGGCGCTGTTCCTCGGCGATAACGGCTTGAACGACAGGCGCGGTCTTCTTTGGAACTACATCAGATTGCCCTGACGGTTGACCGTCAACGCCCTCGCGTGCCCGCTCCACATCAGCTTCAGAACCACGGGGGCCGTCCGGTGGCGGTGTCATCGGCATGGCGCGCATGCTCAGCGGCAGCGTGCCCTGCGACCCACCTCCCCCCGGTTCCGGGAACGGCAACTCGCCCGTCTGCGCCGCGTGGATCGCCTTGAACAGCCGATCGTCAAAATACTGGATTCTCTTCGCACGTACGGGCATCTGCGCATCGATGACCATGACGATCTCGTCGAGCGGCAGGCGGCGCGCCTCGTCTTCGGGGAGCAGAGAGCTCTCTTCGGTCCGTGTGGATTGGCTTCGGCCCTCGAAGGGGTTTTTGCCGATGGATTGCGACCGCGTGACGACAGTCTTGGTGGTCTTGCCGACCGCCTTGCTCAACTCCTCGACGGTCTTCTCGTCAGAAGGCGTCAGATAGAGCTTCACGCCCGCGTTGCCCTGCAGGGCGCGGCGGGTGTTTTCGCCGTAGATTTCATCGAGGGCAGGGATGGTTTGGGTGACAACTGCCAAATGTCCACGATAGGTCCGCAGGGTCTCTATGCTCTCGACCACGATAGGCATTTTGCCCAAGCGATTGAACTCATCGAGCATGATCATGACGGGCCACGGCTCGTCTGGCCCTGGATCCTTTTCCTGCATGGCCGAGAGGAGATCGGAGAAGAAGAGGCGGATCAGCGGCGCCAGCGGCTTCACCATAAGTGGCTGGACCACGAGATAGACCGAGAAGGGTTTCTTGCGGATCGTCCGGAAATCAAAATCCGACACCGCCGTCGCCTCGTCGATGGCAGGGTTCTGCCATTGGTCGAGCCCCGAGGTCATCAGGAGCGAGACATAGGAGGTCAGCGTGTCGTTATTGGTCGAAGCGAGCCGCGTGAAGATCAGTTTGGCCGCCCTGTTGTCGACCTCGTGACCCCGCGCGAAATACTCCTTCTGCTTGTTCCCGCCCGAGGCCGCGATGCGGTAGACTTCGCCCAGGGTCGGACGTTTGCGCTGGAACGCCAACAGGCCTGCTGCCACGAAGAGATCGATCCCGCCTTTAAGGAGGCCCTGCACCCGGTCATTGTCGCTTTGCAGAAAGAGCGTCGCGAGGAGTTGCAGTTCCATCTGCTGGCGCGCGGGATCTTTCAGCTCAAAGATGCGCAGGAGCGGGTTGTAGCGATGCGTGCGCTTGCCCTCCCAATCGGTGGGGGCAAAGCGATAAACCTTGTCGCCCTGGGCTGCGCGGTGCCGCGCCGTGGCCTCGAAACATTCCCCCTTCACATCGAGCGTCACTGCGGAGCCCTGCCAGGTCAGCAGGTTCGGAATGACAAAGCCCGTGGTCTTGCCGCGACCCGTGGGAGCCACGATCAGCGCATGCGGGAAGACCTTGGAGCAAATGTATTTCGCGCGGGATTTAGGATTGCCGAGTTTGCCGAGGATGAATCCGGTCCCTGGCTCTCCAAAAAAACCGTTTGCCTTCATTTCGCGCGCGCTCTGCCAATGGGTCTGGCCAAACCGTGTCAGGGCGGATCCCGAGAGAGCAAGGCTCAGCATCAAGCCAGCTGCGGCGAAGCTGCCGATGATCAGGTGGATGAGTTGGGCATCCTCTGGGCGGCGATCGAGGATCGCCAGATAGTTCTGCGCGATATAGGCAAAGTCGATTTCGGCCCCGAATCCCAGATCCTGGTATGTCAGCACCGCCGAGGCGATGGTGTATCCTATGGCGGCGGTCACCAGCGTTACCAGCAAAACGCCGGTGGCGATCCGCGCTTTTCCCATGGCGGCGCTCAATGGACCTGTCCCCGCTCGGTTTCGCCATCCACGTCTGTCGTGCGGTGTTTTTCGTATTCGGCGTCGGCGAGTTCATCGACCACCTGGCGCAAGGCGTCCGTGTTAGCCGTCGCGGCATCAGATTGCAGGTAGACCTTGGCGACGTAGAGCCGGTCGAGACGGTCCTCGAGAACCTTGTCCAGCGCATCGGCATCGCCGGATGTGAGGCGACCCAATTGGCGTTCATCCAGCACCCGCGCGATCTCCTCGCGGAAGGCGCCCCGCTCCGCCTCGGTCTCGAAGGGCGCGGACAGCTCCCCGGCCCGTTCATGATCCAGAACACGCGCAATCTCGTCTGCGAGGCGGTCGGTACGGTCAGTCTGCGGCGCCGTTTCATCGCGGGTGGCTAGACGTTCGTCACGCGTGCCAACCCCAAGCCCCTCGCGCAACTCGTTGTCGCGGCGAACCTGATTGATGGCCTCCGTGTCGCGTATCTCGACGACGGCTGCATAAGTCGCGCCGAGCCCACGGGCGAGGTGGGAGGGCATGTCCGGATAGCGCGCGCGCAAGTCATCTGCGACAGCATCCGCAACAGGTGTGCGGAGATCGCGTCCCTCCATGATGCGGTCGACTTCGCGGGTGATCGCACTGGCGCGGGCTACATCGGTGATGGTCTCCCGGTAGGGCTCAGACCGGTCGATCACATCGCCAGGGCGTGCGAGCAGCTCCGCATGTGCCTCGAGATACGCGCGCTGCTCCGCCTCGATCCGGCGCTCTGCCCTTGAGACCACCTCCCAATCCCGGTCCTCGATCTGCTGCGCTGTCAGGCCGTCGGCGCGCATCTCCTGACGGATTGTCCCTTCCATCGCCCGGACCGCGTCCCGGTGATAATGGAACCGCTCGCTGACCGGTTCCGCTTCCATGACGCCATCCCGGCGCAGCACGTTCTCGCGCTCCAACAGCGTGCCAAGTTCCACATGCACGTCATTGAGAATGTCGCGCGCCTGTTCCAGATCGGCGCGGCGTTCGAGGTTCAGATCGCGCGCCTCGGCCACCTTGGAGAGATCATCGGCGATCCATTGATGTTCGAGCGCGGCACTCGAGGCCCTGGTTTCGATCCGGGCCACCACTTCCGATGTGCTGATCCCGGTTCCGCGCAGCGCGGTGTCTATGCGCGACCGCAAGTCCGGCTCGGCCAGACGGTCCAGCCGGCTGGCGTCGATATTGGCCTCAGAATAGATCCCGCCTTCCGAGGGCGCCTCTGACAACGTGCTCGAACGCAATCCGAGCGGCTGCATGTGCTGGACCTGCGTCTGGATCTCGATGAGGCGCTTTTCCAGCACGGGACGCTCCGCATCGGACTTCTCGGCGATCATGCCCTGTACCCGCGCGAGCTTCTCCGCATAGAGGCTTCTCAGATCCTCGAAGCTTTGATCCTCGGCCATATACACATCTCCTGTTCGGTCCACCTGTCCGCCGCGCGCCAGCACCTCGCCCGCGCGGAAGAGTGCCGCCGCAATATCCTCGCGGGCCTCCCGGGAAGCTTCTGCAGCAAGCGAGTGGTAGACGGTTCTGGTATTGGCGATCTCCGCGAGCGTACGCGTCAGGTCGGCCCCCACGCGTTCGCGCTCGCGGGGCGCGCGGCCCTCTTCTTTCGCCGCATAGACCTCGCGGGTAGTGGCGGGGTAATGCACGACACCGCGATCCACCCGGCGCGTGGCTTCCAGGCGCACGCCGTACTTCTCCGCCTCCTCGACCATGGCGAGGCGGAAGTCGTCATAGTTGAAGCGGTGGTTGCGCCCCAGAAAGAAGAACTCGCCTTCCTGCGAGCGGCGGTTCAGCACCAGATGCGCATGGGGGTGATCGCGGTCTTCATGCACCGCGATAATGTAGTCGAAATGCCCCGCGTCGGTCTGGAAGAACCGCTCGGCCACATCCGTCGCGATGTCGCGCACATCCTCCCCGCGCGTGCCGATGGGGAACGACATGAGCATATGGGTCGTCTGTCCAAGCTTGGGCTTGAAGCCCGCATCCCACCGCTTGGCAAAACGCTCGGTGAGGTCCTTGATGTCCTTCGCTTCGAGCTTCGCCTTGCCATCGAAGAACCCGCTGCTGTCCACGATATGGGTGGACTTGGTGGTGAGGTACTCGAGCTGGTTTGTGAGCTGTGATTTGGTATGCGTACCGCCGCCCCGGATCGCCTTGAAGACGGCTGGCCGATGCCCTGCCGCCGCGCGCACAAGCTGGCTCTGCTTGGCGACATGCAGCCCCTGCATCGAGCCCCGGATCCGGCTCCAGCCGTCCCGGAAAACCTCGCCCGTGACGGCATCGACAGCATCATTCAGCCGCATGCGCAAACTCCCTCAGCGCGGCCGTGGCCTCGAGCTGCATCGCGTCGCGACGGCGGCGCAGGAGCAGATCGATCTCGTCAGCGGAGTCGAGGATGAACCGCGCCAGTCCGCGCATCTGCGCGAGGCGCAATTCGGAGAACTCCGCACGCGTGCCACCATTAGCCCCCTGCCCCATCTGGTTGGCCCGCGTCATCTGCTTGGCGATCTGCGCGACCCCATTGCCGACCTCGTGCAGAGAGGCGCGGTAACGCGCCATTTCGGCCGCCATCTGCGCGTCCGGAACGAACACCCCGCCTGCCGCCTGAATGAGCCGCCGCAGACCCTCGGCCCGACTCTCGATCCCGGCCGCGGCCAGCACCGCGTCGAGGGCTGCCAGCTCCGCGGTCGTCACCTTCACACTGACAGCGGAGACCGGAATTGCGGCATCCGTCTGGCGCTCGGCATCGGCTTTCAAGACATAGCGCACGGCCCGTGATGTGACCTGGAAACGCTCAGCCAGCTCAGACGTCGACACACCCTCCGCGGCCTCGCGGACGATCTGCATCTTCTCGATCTCTGTCAGGCGTTTTGTTCGGGACATGCGGAAGAAAGACCCCCTATTTCCTGCCACCTTCCACCAAGGCTGCCTTACCTTACGATAATATACCTAACTGTCAATTATATACTTACGTTGCATTCAGCCCCGGGCAGCCTTGGTGTCCGCTTCCCCCGCGGCCCACAGGGACGCGGGCCTGCCCCCTCACCACCAGCACAGCCTCCAACTTCGGCGTCCCCCTTCCCCAGCCCCGCCCGAGGGTCTGGCCGAACACGCATGTGTTCGGACCGAACCGCGGGCGGGTGCAAACCCCTCCGACAGGGCGGACAGGCAGGGTCAAGGAGGGCCAGATTTGGCTCCGCCAAATCTCCGCCGCAAAAACCGGGAGGCCCTGGCCGATAGGTTTTTGCGGATGGCCCCCTTGAGGCTGACTGGCCGGTCTGTCCCGGCCTAATTCTTCCGAGCGGCGATCGTCCGTTGAGCGCGCAGCGACCGGCACCAAGAGGAGGTCACCTCGGGCGATCTGACCGCCGGACCCGGCATCCCTGGAACAGGGATCGGGCCGCCCCAGGATCGTCGGGCGGCCCATCCTCGTCAGAGGATTTAGTCCTGGGGATCTTTCGCGCTCGGCGGGAACATCACCAGCTCCGAGACCGCGACCGGGAAATCGAGCTTGAGGCTGAAGAACTCCGAGCCATCCCCGTTGCGGGTGTTGCGGAACATGGCGCCCACGCGTTGAAAGCGGGTGCGCTCCTGGCCATCGGTATCGGTGAACTTGACGGGGACTGTGGCGACGTAGTGGTTGGTCATTTGGGCTACTCCTTGTTGCGATGGGGATCACCCAGCACGGGGGCAAGAGGCCCGGTCGCAAGCGCAAATGCGGAGGGTCCGCGGCTCCGCCGTGGAAGCCGTATTTGTGCTTGCCGAAGCGTCAGCTGAGGGCACGAACGGGCCGACCCCGTGCGATCCACATGCATAGCAAAAAGGAGGGACCCGAATGACCTATGCCGTCACGAAGTCGCCACCATCCGCGTCCACGTCCTGCCGAACCTGGCCGGGGTGCCGATGACACCCGCCCGCGTGGATGCGATGTTCCGAAACACCACCCGAGGGACCCGCAAGTCTTCAGCCTCAAGTGGGACGTCTCGACCCCTCGCGTCTTGCGCTGCTGACGATGTGAGTGAGGTGCGCATCATCCCGAGCCCATACCGCCGCGGGTGGGGTGCACTCTGACGGAATGGGTAGAGCGATGACAGTGCCGGCCGCCGCTGCCTGTCGATCTTGCATGACCGATCGCACGCGCCCTGAGACATAACGAAAGGGCCGCGCCAAGCGCGACCCCCTTCTCTTCAATCCTGCGACCCATTCTTCGCCGGGTCCGCAACCCGCATGACCGTCAGACCTTTCGCTTCCGCTTTCTGCCCGAGGTTCAGTGCGACTCCGTTGCCACCGAAGAGCACAACCCCCGCCGCCGCGAACTTGTCGTCCAGCATTTCGTCGTTGCACTTGAACGGTGCCGCCCGCCCGTGTGCGGACCAGCGCGGATCGAAGCGCGCCTGCGCGACACCGCGTGCCCGGGCCCACCGAGCTGCAATCATCTCCGCCCCATGCTTGCCACCCTTGTGGCAGAGGAAGATCTCCTGATTGCGGTTCTGCTTGATCCGCTCCCGAACCTTGTCGAGCGTGTTGAAGATCAAATCGACATCGGTCCAGTCGGTGGCGCCCGAGACAATCAGGGGCACGCCCTCGACTTTCGACTTCGCCGCCGTCTCCCGGTCATGCTGCTCCAGCAGTTGCTGGGCCTCGAAGACGGCACCCGTCTCTTGCGCCCGGACGCTTGCGCGCGACCCGGCTGCCGGGATGAAGGCGTGGCCGGTCTCGATCTCGTAGCATTCCGCCGCAGCCTCGCTCATCACCTCTATGGCGCCGACAATCTCGCGCAGCTGCAGAAAGCGCGCCTGCGCCTCTTCGAGCGCGGTCTCGGCGATCTCTGATCCGTCGTGGGATTTTGCCAGCGCGCCGATCTTGTCGGCGGTGCGGTCGACCTCCTTGCTGAGTGCCACCTTGCGCCGCTGCAGGATTGTCGCGAGCCCATGGGCCAGCGGTTCGATTTCTGCCTCGAGCCCGGTTCCGCGCAGCGGACCGAGCAGAGCCTCAAAGCTCTCGCGGATGATGCGGTCGGTCAGGATGTGATCTTCCGGGATCGGCAACTGTGCGTCCTTCTCGGTCAGTCCGAAAAGCTCGATGGTCTCGTAGGTGTTTGCGGTGTCGTAAGCCATGTCTGGTCTCCAGTGTTCGTTTGTGGAGCCACCACGTGAGTGTGGGGGCATGGCCGAATGCCTGGTTTCCGAATCTGCCCGGGTCAGGGACGGCGCAGCCGCCGGCTTGCCGGGCGCAAAAGTTTTCCGCGCGCAGCACCCGACACATGCGCGCGCTCACGCACGGGACCGCCCCACACTACATGCCCAGCCCTCGCCGAAAAGTTTTGCGATCCTTGACGCGGGCTGATTTGGGGGCCATCCGGAGGATATGCTTCCACGCTCATGTGTGTGTGTTTTGACGGTAGGTTTGCCCGACCCGAGCAGGCAAACGGCGCGACCGGACGCGGGAGACGGATGAAGCGGCGGGATCGTTTTGCCCCGCAAAACAGACCAAAGCGCAATCCGGCGGAGCGGCCGAGGAGGGGCGTGCTCGCGAGGCGGGCAAACCGGGGGCCTGGGTGCAACGCCGCGGTGAGGCCGCATGGCCGAATGCGCGACGGACCGAAGGGCCGTTCTCCACTGCGACACGCGAAGCCGAGCTGGGGAGGCCGCAAGGCTAAAGCGAAGAAGAGCTTCGCAACAATTTCCTTCCAGCAAGCCGAATAAACAAGCTAGTATCTCGCAAGGCGCCTATTGATTTCCCTAATGGGAAGTCTGCATCTCGGGTGATCACGAACCGCCTCGAGGCCCGACTTGAGGAGGACGGTCGAACAAACCTCGTGACGTTCCATCTCATCGAAGACCCACAGGACGCCGTGCATCGCGATTTCTTGGCGCTCTGCCTCAACCCTGAGCGCTCCATCGCCGGTAAGGAGAACCCAGCCCCTCTCAGCCGCGAGGCAAAATGCAAAGACATCTGGCGTCGATAGCATAGCTTTCGCCCGCTTCAGCTCAGTCGCGCGTGTGGTTTCTTCTGGCGTAAGCTCCTCCACTCTCAGTCCCAGATCGATCAGATCAGGGCCCATCCACTCAAGGAGTTCCGCTTCATAAAGAATATCTGGAACAACGAAATCATAGGGGAGGTCAAAGAGCCTCGCGGTCAGCGAGGCTCTCTCGATGTCGATCAGGACAGAAGTATCAGAAACAAGAACTTGCACACAGCGACTATGCCATGTGGTCCAAACGTTCTTCCAGTTCTTTTACTCGTATTTCGAGAAGCTCAGCTGCGCGAGACAACCCAATCAACCCCTCGGAGAGGGCACGAAAACACAACCTTTGAAAACGGTCCGGTTCTTCTCGTTCCCAAGGAATGGAATTCGGCTCCTCGAACGGCTCATCCCGCCAACCTCGTTGCTTATAGACCTTAAAGAGGCGCGCAAATGTTGCCTGGTTGATGATCTCCAAATCCTTGCATCGATACGTCAGCGCCTGAATGCTAACGCCAAAACGATCCTTCAGACTAATGAGCTCACCAATGCTTATGTCAGTTCTGCGGGCACCAATCTCCTGCCGAAGCACTTCTGCCGGAACGAGGAATGCGCCAGCAAATCGATTTGCGGCGCGTTCTGAATCGCACCCTTCGGCGACCCTAAGAACCATGTGGCCCAGTTCGTGAGCCAAACTGAAGCGCTTCCGCTCAGACCAGGTCTTCTTCTTGATCATGATAACACGTGCGGAGTGATGCTCTTTTCGACGGACTTTGGCCGCAAGGCCATCAATCCGATCAACGTCCAGAGACAACACCTTTATCCCGTGCTCCTCGAGGAGTTCGGCAAGCATTGGAATCGGGTCATGACCAAGCTGCCAAGATGCACGCATGTTGCGAGCCGCGTCCTCGGCATCACGAACATCGGTCACCCAGTAGGGCGCTTCATGCGGGGCATCCCATTCCTGACTCGAAAGATTCAGCAAGCTTTCGACAGCCAGGTACTTTTCAACCATATTGAGCGTCTTGGCTTCGATCGTCGCGATCTCCTTGGCTGACGAACTGGCTGACTTGCGAAACTCAACGCCCTCCAACTCAAGCTCGTCATCGCTCAGCAGGAAATCAACAGAGACCTCGAGTGCTCGGGCAAGACTCAGCAGCACGCCCGATCCGGGCATGTCTTCATTGCGCTCGTACTTGCCTATGGCTTGAGCGGACACCTTGTTCTCCATGGCATCGGAAAGCGCACGGAGCGAAAGGCCAGATGCCGCCCGGGCTCCTTTGAGTCTATTGCCAATCATAACGTCCTCCCAGTGGGTGGTTTACATTTCACCCATATGATTGATATTTTGTAAACTGCAACGCTTGAAAGCGCGGCTTTTTGTCCCTATTTTGTAACACGAGGCCAAAAGGAAGGCAAATTTGTAAACCGCCCAATCGCCCCAAGAGGCGTTAGACAGGCAACGAAGCGAGGAAGCAGCCATGAACATACCGTTTACGGGCGAGCTGACACCAAGGTTTCAGAGCATCGTAGGACTGCCTGATAATGGGCTGGTTGATCCAGTCTTAGAAAAGCTAGGTGCATCATGAGACGCATCCTAAGCA
The DNA here is from genome assembly GCF_004343075.1 of Rhodovulum marinum. Taxonomy (GTDB): domain Bacteria; phylum Pseudomonadota; class Alphaproteobacteria; order Rhodobacterales; family Rhodobacteraceae; genus Rhodovulum; species Rhodovulum marinum. The sequence continues at coordinate 86,440 of NZ_SLXP01000012.1, read as the reverse complement.
TCGATGGTGGCGGCATCAAAGGCACCCAACCCGCGGCTTTCCTGGCGGGTTTGGAAGAAGATCTTGATGAGCCGATTGGCCGCTACTTCGACCTGATTGCGGGAACGTCAACCGGGGGTATTCTCGCGATCGGCCTTGCCCTCGGCATCCCGGCCAAAACCCTCCTCGAACTCTACGAAAATCGCGGGCCGACGATTTTCGGGCAAGCGGGGGACAACAGCTGGTTCGGGCGAAAGGCTCGGGACGCGCGTGCCGCCTTGCGTCACCTGGTCAAGCCGAAGCACGATGCATCGACGCTTCGGGACGAACTCCATGCCGTCCTTGGCGACAAGCTCATCGGCGAAGCTGAGACCCGGTTGCTGATCCCGGCCTGGGATGCCGACCAGCGCAGCGTCTACATCTACAAGACGTCGCATCATCCGCGGCTCACTAAGGATTACCGGAAGCCGGCCCTCGACGCCGCGATGGCGACGTCGGCCGCTCCAACCTATTTCGCGCGTCACAAGACGGTGGATGATGTCGGGCTTCTCGATGGTGGCACCTGGTGCAACAATCCGGTGGGCGTCGCGACCGTCGAAGCGATCTCGATGCTCGGCTGGTCTCCGCAGGAATTGCACATCCTGAGCCTCGGCTGTGTCGACGAGGTCTACATGCTGCCTGAATCCCCTGGCAAGGCCGGTCTCGGGTTGAAGGCCCTCAGTCTTCTCATGGACGGGCAATCCCGTGGAGCGCTCGGCATTGCCCGTCATCTGACAGGCGATCCGCACGACCGGACGGCTGTTCACCGGTATTCGCCGAGCGTGCCGGAGGGTTTCTTTTCCCTCGACGACACCACCAAGATCCAGAGGCTCAAGGGGCTTGGCGCCTCGAGTGCCCGGCATGCGAGCCCCACACTGACCCCCATCTTCTTCCAGCAACCTGCCGAGCCGTTCGTGCCCGTGCATCAACTCGAACGGAACGCCGCATGAACCAGATCTTCTCGCACCCCCTCACCGATACCGCCATTCAGCGGCGGGCGCAGGTCTTCACGATCCTTGAAGAAATCTGCCAGGAGCTGGAATGGACCCAGACCCAGTTCGAGAAGGCGCGTACCAGTTACGAAGCCGTCGCAGACTGGTTGGCCGGATCGAGCGACCCGATGCTTGCTTCCCTCCATGTCTACCTGCACGGCTCCGGCGCACTCGGCACCTCGATCAAACCGATCGGGCGCGACGAGTTCGATGTCGACCTGATCAGCTTCATCCTCGGCCTCGGCCCGGAAATCGCACCGGCACGCCTGAAGGCCGCGATCGGCAAGCGCCTGCGCGAGCACGCCTACTATGCCTCTATCCTGGAAGAAAAGAAGCGCTGCTGGCGCCTGAACTACGCCGGCGATTTTCACCTCGACATCTCCCCGACCATTGCCAACCCGAACTGCATGAACGGCGGTGAGCTGGTACCCGATCGCAAGCTTCGGGATTGGCACGCGACGAATCCTCGGGCCTATCGGACCCTTTTCGACGAAAGGGCGGCCCTAGTCCCGCAGATGACGCAGTCGATCATCGCGGCGCAGCGCGATGCGGCGACGACCGAGCCTTTCCCGGTACGTCAGTCCGTCAAGGGCATTCTGCGGCGGACCGTGCAACTCCTAAAGCGTCACCGGGATCTGGAATTCCTGCATGTTCAGGAGGAGATCGCACCGATCTCGATCATCATCACGACCTTGGCCATGCGATCCTATGAGATGTGCGTCAGGCGCCACGTTTTCGCAGACGAACTCCAGGTGTTGATCGACACGATCCGCCTGATGCCGGTCTTCATCGAGCGGCCCCTAGTAAATGGCCGTCAGATCTACGCGGTCTGGAACGAGACCACCGAAGGTGAAAATTTTGCCGAGCGTTGGAATGAAGAACCCGCGCGGGTCGAAGCCTTCTACAAGTGGCACAGCAAGGCGCTTGCGGATTTCGAATCCCTGCGTGACCTCGTTGGCCTCGACGCGATTGTAGGCTCCATGAAGGACAGCCTGGGTGACAAACTTGTTGCCCGGACCATGAACCGGCGGATGGATGCGCTGAACGAGGGGCGAAAGACGGGGGCACTCGTGCTTGGTGCGGGTGTTGGCCTGACCACCCAAAAATCGGCCGCGTCGACGCCCGTTCCCAAGAACGAGTTTTTCGGGGACTAAGCGCGATGGCGGGATCGACCACAAGAAACCGGCTGACACTGCCCCAGCAGTACCTGTTCCTGCAGAAGTCCAAGACAGTAGCCGGCGAGGGGGTGCTCGGTCCGCGCCGGTTGGAATGGCATTTTCACGCACAACCTACGCCGCTTTCTCGGACGTATCAGGTCACCCTTGTCCTGGAGAGGGACGGAACGCCGGACGTTCGGGTTGTAGATCCTGACTTGAGGTTGCTCGCCGGTGAACGCGACCTGCCACATATCTACCATGACCCTGATCGGCTCTGTCTCTATCTGCCCGGAACCGGACAATGGGACGCCAGCAAGCGTCTGGACCTCACCATTATCCCCTGGACCCACCTCTGGCTGATCTATTTCGAGGAATGGCTTGCATCGGACGAATGGAAGGGCGGAGGGAAGCACCCTGGAGAGGATGACCCAAACGAGAGCAACCGTGCGTTGAGGCGCAGCCTTCAACGACAACGCTAAAATCCGCTGTTAATCTCATTGTATGATGTGAACCGAGTTGGAACCGAGTGACTGTGGCGGATGGTTGTTTTAGACGTGAGGCAACGGCGGCGCATAATCCTGAGAACCACAGTAGGGCGGTTCGGCACTCAACAAACTCAAGTGCGTATCTACACCCTATCAGCACAGAAAAAGGGGAACCGTGATCCCACGGCTCCCCTTTCGGTTCAGATCGTCTCACCTCGCGCGCTGATCAGGCAACCAGCGACAGCCCCGCGCCCGCGTCTTGCGCTTGATCACCGCTGTCGATGAACGGAATGATCGAGAAAGTCTGGCCACCGCGCTGTTCTTCGTTCTGGACGGCGTTGACACGCAGGTCGCCATCAGGCGTGTTGATCAGCAGCGACAGGTAGTCATTGCCCGTGCGGCTGCTCTTGGCCATCCAGGCCGAGCCGACGCGGATCGGCGTGCCCCGGGGCGAGCTGACTTCGATGCGGTAATCGGGGTGGGTCTCCTCGGTCTTGTAGCTGTTCTCGATCAGCATGAACTCCAGATCGAACATCATGTTGGCGATGTAGCCGGTGAAGGCGTTGTCGGCGTCCATGGCGGTGAGCTCGCCCGAGATCGAGCCGGATTTCATCAGGCCGTTCGAGACCAGAGGGATGATCTCGAATTCGCCGCTCTTGGCCGCGCGCGCCTCTTTCGTCTGCACCGCGTTGACCCGGAAGGGACCAAGGCCGACATCGATCTGCATGGAGATGTAGGGGTTGCCGCTGGTCGTGCCGGTTTCGTTCCAGGCCGTGCCGATGCGGACCTTGCGGCCCGACTTGTTGATCGCCGTCACGTCGTAATCCGGGCTGCGTTCGGACATCTTGGCCCGTGCCTCGAGCTGGATGGCGATGTCAAAGCGCGTCGAGTGGATCATGCCGGTGTATTCAGCGGCGGCGGTCTCGACATTGCGGGTGAGGGTTCCTGCGAACATGGGATAGTTCCTTCTTGGATTGGCCGGTGCCTGACGTTCTTGCCAGCGCATCCGGGATTGCTTTCTCGACCCCTTGAGGGATCACAAATCAGAAAGCCTGCTTTCCTTTCAGCCCCGCGCACGGGTCAGAGCTGCCGTCCGAGTGGGAATGCCCCCGCGCCTCCGGGTACAACGCCCCTCCCCTGCCCTTCTGATCTTGTTGGACTGCCCGGATTTTCCGCGCTGTCCTTCGATCGCGCGATGAAGAACTCCGCCTCTTCCCCGTTCAACCCGTGCCCGCCCCGGTCGGTCAGACCGATGCAGCTACCATTCGGCACATAGGTGATGAGGTACTGACCGAGCCGGTCCTTGTAGACAACGTAGCCAGTATTGGGCCAGTGCACGGTTTGGCCGGCATCGACGGCCGCCTTGATGTCATCGAGTGTCATGCGAAGCTCCTTAAGAAGAATGGTGGGTAAACGCCGCAAGAAGCCCGATCTTCCGACCGGGCTTCTATGCAGCATTCGTTTGGCAAACGACCGAGAGCTGTCAGGCGCTTTACGTGGCTTGCGTCGCGCGCGCCGCCATCCAATCTTTCAGGCCAAGAACCGTTCGTCCGGCGGCGACCTCGGAGGCCCAGGCAACCCTTGGATCGCCGCAGGGCTCCCCGCTGACGTGCTGCTCGATATGGCCATTGGCCATCCATGGCTCGGGCTGGATTCGTCGCAGCCAGTCAGCCATACTCGGGATACGGCCCTGACAGTCTTCTCGAACATGCTGCTCGCCGATCCAGCGCACGGGGATGTCCCGACCTGCGCTATTGGTCAGGGTCAGACCGAAGACACGTTCAGCATCGAACAGACCTTGGGTATGGTGGCGCAAGGCCCGGTGCGTGAAGAGCGCGAGGTGTTCTTTCGAGGCGTCAAACCAATCGTGGACGGCCTGATAGTCAGACGGCACCCCGCCGAACTTCCGGGCAGAGCTTTCGGCATGATGAAGCGGATGGGCCATCTCAAAGCCCCTCGTCATAGCTGTGCGAGCATTCGACATAGCGGTCGGCGTGATCGAGGGTGATGCTGTCTGCTGCAATGTCCCAGGTCAGCGTGCCATAGCCGCCCTCGTTGTTCTCGAACCCCGGATGATAGTGATAGGCGAGTGACCAGGCGAAATCGCCCACGGCGGTGACAAGCGCTTCCGGCAGTTTGACCTCCGCAGGCTGCACATTCACGTCCTCGACATTGCCAGAGTCGCCATAGCCTTCGTATTCGGCGGTGACCTCGTTGATGCCAAGCGCGCGCAATTGCGCGATCAGTTCCGCTCGGGTTGCTTTCAGGGTGGTTTCGCGCTCGGCGCGCCACTGAGCCGCCATTGCGGCATAGTCGATCTGGGGATTGGTCATGGGTCTGTCCTCTTGTCTGAATTTGGGGCGCGCGCAGGCGTGCCATTGGCCTGCCCGCGCACCAGGAACGCGCAGACCGGTCAAATCCCGATCCGCGACGCCCGACCCAAAGCCCTCTTTGACTTTTCAGGCGGCTTGGTCCGCCGCTCTGGGGGTTCCCTGCCCCACGATCCGTGCCAGAATGCTGACCGTGTCGACACCGTCCCCATGCGGGAGGAACACCCGCAACTGGAAGGCGATGATCTCGGTGAAACAGCCAAGCGCTTTGAGGCTTTCGATCATACCCCGATCCGCACCGCCCAGCTCGAGGCGCATCTCGCCTGCGACACGGCGACGGGTCAGGGTCAGACCCCGGCCAATATCGACAGGCGCTGTAGTGCCAAGAGCGACGGTCATCATCTCCTGCGGTGTTTGCGGGTTGGAGACGAGGAAGCGGGAGCGCAGCGCGGCCGCCCCTTCTTCGCTCAGCGTGCGCCCGATCATGGCGGTCGCCCCATCCGGCGTGACCCGATAGATGCGCTCATTGGTGGTCGGGATGTCCTTCCAGATCGGTAGCAGAAGCCCGGTCAGCAGATAGAGCTTGGTCGTGGTGGTTTTTGGCAGGGACGCAGCCTCGGCATCCCAAAGCCGCGCAAACTCAGGCTTGCTGATCTCTTCCCAGGCAGAAGACCCGAACCGCGCCTCCTCCAGGTAGCTCGACCCGTTTGGCCGCACCGCCTTGCGCATCAGCGTGACGACGTCCTCGTCATACATCTGCATGGGCCGCGCCGAGATGAGCGCCGCGCGGCCGGAGGCGCGATTGACCATGGGGAGCTTGTCGGGATTGCGCGACAGGGCGTCATCCGCTGACAGCACACGGACCGGGTCGGTGACCTCGAGCCCGATGATCCGCGTCACGGCGCCGGATTTCGGGCAGGTCCAGAGATCTTCGGTGGAGACCTGTTCGATCCTTTCGCCTCGCAGGGTTTCGACGCCGAGATCGAGCGTGCCTGCGGCCCGCGCCCGCTCGGTCTGATCGGCGATCCGGCGCATGAACTCGACAAAGAGCGCGTTCTGCATGTGGATGGGAAGGGCCAGCACCCGGTTCAGAAACCGCTGGATCGGCGGAAGCTCTTCGAGCAGCACCCCGTCCTTGTCGATCAGCCGCAGGGCCGTCCAGTCGGTGAAGCTCTCGTAGCTCATCGCCTCGGCCCGCCCGACGGCAAGATCGGCGAAATACCCGCGCAATGCCGCCCGCGCGATCAGGCTTTCGAGATTGTCCTCCTCGCGGAACATGCCTTGCGAGCCGGTTTCGCGCTGGCCCTTGGTCAAGGCCCCCAGCTGGTCGAGGCGTTTGGCAATCGTCGAGGTGAAGCGCTTCTCGCCATGCACATCGGAGGTGCAGACCCGGAAGAAGGGTGCGCTGACCTGGGCCGAGCGATGTGTGCGACCCAGCCCCTGGATGGCCGCATCGGCGCGCCAGCCGGGCTCCAGAAGATAGTGCCGCCGCCGCTTCTGGTTCTTCGCCGTTTGCGCCGCATGATAGGACCGGCCCGTCCCACCCGCGTCCGAGAAAATCAGGATATTCTTCTCACCATCCATGAAGGCTTGGGTCTCGGAGGAATTACTGCTGAGGCTGCGCTTCTCGATGAAGAGATGGCCGTCGGCGGCCTTGAGGGGCCGGATGGACCGACCCGTGACTTCAGCGACGGCCTCGTCGCCAAAAGCCCAGAGGATCTGATCGAGCGCCGAAGGGATCGGAGCCAGCGTCATCAACTCCATCATGGCCGCATCTCGTAGGGCGAGCGCCTCGCGCGAGACAACGAGCGCGCCGGTCTCGTCCCTGAGCGGCTCGGCCACCATAGTGCCGTCGATCTCGACCAGCTTTTGCGCGTGGATCGGGAAAGCCTGTTCGAGGTATCCTAGGACGTAGTCGCGCGGCGTTAGCGCGCCCTCGACCAGCTCGTCCGCCGGGTCCATCGTCTCAAGCCGGCGTTTCAGAAGGCTTTCGCCTGTCGAAACCACCTGGATGACGCAAGCGTTGCCCACTGCCAGGTCGTCTTCGATGGCACGGATGATGGTCGGGGCTTTCATGCCCATCAGGAGATGGTTGAAGAAGCGCTGCTTCGTGCTCTCAAAGCGGGACTTGGCCGAGGCGCGTGCGGCCGAGGCATTGGTCTCCCCCGAGGCATCGTTGACACCGGTCGCGGTCAGCGCGGCCTCGAGATTGTGGTGGATCGTCCGAAACGCGGTCGCATAAGCATCGTAGATCTCGATCTGGGCCGGGGTGAGCGCGTGTTCGAGCACGTCATACTCCACCCCATCGAAGCTGAGGGCGCGGGCCGTGTAGAGCCCGAGCGTCTTGAGATCGCGCGCGACCACCTCCATGGCGGCGACACCGCCTGCCTCCATCGCCGAGACGAAACCTTCGCGGCTCGGGAAGGGATATTCGGGGCCCTGCCCCCAGAGCCCCAGTCGTGCGGCATAGGCGAGGTTGTGGACGCTCGTGGCGCCCGTGGCCGAAATATAGAAGACGCGGGCGCGCGGAGCGGCCAATTGCAGCCGGAGGCCCGCAAGGCCCTGCTGGGAGGGTTTGACCCCCCTGCCCTGCTCTGACCCGGCAGCGTTCTGCATCGCATGGGCCTCATCAAAAGCGAGGACGCCTTCAAAGTCTTCGCCTATCCAGGCGAGGATCTGGCTCAGTCGCGTGGTGCCGCATTTGCCCGCCGAGCGCAGCGTGGCGTAGGTGACAAAAAGGATACCATCGCCCATCGGGATGGGCTGGTCCGGTTTCCATTTGGAGAGCGGCTGGATGTCGGCGGGCGAGCCGCCAAGATCGGTCCAGTCGCGGATGGCATCTTCGATCAGCGTGGCGGATTTGGAGACCCAGATCGCCTTCCTGCGCCCGGCCAGCCAGTTCACCAGAATGAGCCCGGCGCATTCGCGCCCCTTGCCGCAGCCGGTACCGTCACCGAGGAAGTAGCCGAGGCGATAAGCATTGGCGTCCGGGTCATCATCGGAGCGCGTCAGCTTGGTCTGGTCGTCATCGATCGTAAAACGCCCCGGCAGGTCGCGCCCATGGGCATCATGCGCCATGATGATGGTCTCGAGCTGCGCCTCCGAGAGGTGCCCCTCCTCGATTAGTCGCGCGGGCAGGCGCAATTCCGCGCTGGCGCCACCCGAAGGCACGGGTGGCGCGACAGAGGCCATGGCGATGCTCTCGACCAACGGCGTGGGATGTTCCTGCGTGCCTGCAATCTCGATTCGTTGCGGGCGGTAGCGCGCATAGATGTCCGAGACGGGGGTGTTGTCGCGCGGGACATCGAAGCTTGTGAAGCAGAGCGGGCGGACGGCATTGGCCCGTGGTTTGGAGGCGGCGACAGGCGCAGCGACGGTCTTGCGCGGGGCAGATGATGGAACGGTTGCTCGAGCATGAGGGATTGCTTCAGCCCATTGGCCGGGGCGTATCTCGAGCCGGGTCGCGGCCACGGCGTCGATACAAGGAAGGGCTTCATCCAAGTCCCGGACACTGGCGCGGATCATCTCGCCGTCCTCCTGCACCTTTTCGAAGACTATCAGCTGAGTTTCGACAGAGGTCCCGAGCTTGCGGTAGACCTGCCCCGGCATCGTCAGCGCCAAGCGCGGCGTCAGGAGACCGCAGGCGCGGGACCAATGCGCGGTATCGCGTTCGGGCGTGAATCCTGGCGGCATGATCGCCACCAGCCGCCCACCGGGCGCGAGACGCTTCGCTGCCGCAATGAGATGCTTGGCGGCGATGTGCTTGTCTCGCGAGCGATCGACCGAGGAAGCGAAGGGCGGATTCATCACCACGACGTCGGGCAGAACCGGCGTCTGCAGCAGATCGTCAATATGCTCACCGTCATGGCCCGTCACATCGCCGCCAAAGACCGCGCGCAATAGGCTCTGGCGAAAGGGGTCTATTTCATTGAGCAAAAGCGTGGCACCGGCCCGGGCGGCGAAAGCGGCCAAGGCGCCGGTGCCAGCCGAGGGCTCCAGAACGGTCTCGCCCTTGCGAATGGCTGCCGCCCGCACGGCCATTGCCGCGAAAGGCAACGGCGTGGAAAACTGCTGCAGCCGGATCTGTTGCTCTGACCGGCGCGTTTCCGTCAGGAGACGTGACGCAAGGAGTTTTGCGGCGGAGTAATCATCCTCACTGTTGTCGCCACGTAGCAGCGCCTGCACAGCCGCCGCCTGCATCAGATCGTAGGCCATGCGCCAGTCCCACGCGCCGCTGGCATCGCTGCCATGAAACGTCTCGCGCATGATGCGCGCGAGCGCTGAACTGCGCAGGGGTTGGTAGTCGATCTCCGCGCCGATTTGCGCTAGCGCAGAGGCGAGATCAGCGTCGGAGATTGGGAAAGGCGGGTTTGCCGGATTGGGCTTGGTCATGGGGGTTTTCCTTTGGATCAGGGTCTGAGTTCCAAAGGACAAAAAGCCCACTTTCGCTTTTCGGGGTGATGAGGTCAGACCAAGAGGCATCCAATCGCCGACCGGCCAATCAAACGGTTTGTCGGAGTTGGTTTAGAAAACTGAAAAACCCGCCGCAATGCGACGGGCTTTTGCTTTCTTTGTGCAATGAGGGGAGGCATAGTGCCCGCAGTCTCAAAGCTCATGCTCTATATGGCACCGAAAGTCTTTACTGTCAATGTATCCACCGTTCACGGCTGATGAAGAACACCACCTTCCGAACGTCTTATCCGCACCTAGGTTTGCGACCTATCTGCGCGAAACCGGCAATGATAGGACGCGGGCTCTCCACCTATACCACTGGAATCTTCAAGTATCAGCCGCGTTCATGGTTCCACTCCATGTTTTGGAAGTTGCGCTGCGAAACGCGATCGTGGAAGCAATCGAAGCTGTCCACGGAGGAACATGGCCTTGGACACAAGGCTTCATCCGTTCGTTGCCGAACCCGCGCGGTCCGGCATACAGCCCCAAACGAGACCTCGAAGGCTGCGCAGCACAGCAACCCACTGCCGGAAAGGTAGTCGCCGAACTGAAGTTCGTGTTTTGGGAGAAGATGCTGACAAACAGGCACCAAGGCAGACTGTGGGACGATCATTTCTACGCAGTGTTTCCGGACGCGCCTCGTGGTGTCGCTGCCAACCAGCGCCGATCTGAATTAAGGTCTGACATTGAAGCCGTGAGGAGGCTCCGCAACAGAATCGCACACCATGAGCCTGTTTTTCCGCGCGCCCTTCAGGATGATTTTGATCGGATCATCCGCTGCATAAGATGGCGCAACGAAACGACCAGCAACTGGGTGCTAGAAATCGAGACGGTACGCGCACTCCTCGCAGTGCGCCCCTAAGCGTCCCGCCCCGCGAGATACTCCGCCAGCACAGGACTGGCCTCGCCCTTTGCAGAGCTGAGCAGCTCCGAGCCGGCAAGCGAGGCTTTCGACAGGCGCACGAGGCCGCCGGTTTCCTCGATGCGGTAGCAGCGGCGCTTTTGACGCCCGCGCCTGTAGTGGGTCGCGGTGACAATCTGGCAGGTGCTACCATCGGTGAGCGTCACAGGCGCTGCGAGCTTGATCTTGTCGCCTTCCTCGTAGTCCGGGATCGACGCCCAGTCCCGGCAGCGCTGGCGCCAGTCCTGGGCGTAGCTGTCCGGGTCTTTCAGGTCGGAGAGAAGCTCGATCAGCGCAAGGGGCGCGCGCGACGCGTTCGGGCCAGCGCTTTCCTCCATGTCCTTGTAACCCCAACAGCCATTGTCGTAGGCGGTGAGGAAGACTGCGCCGAAGGTGATCGAGCCATCCGCTTCGGTGGCATAGGTCGCGTCTTCGACAGGGGTGCCGTCGAGATTGGTGACCCTTGCCGCCGCGTACCAGGTTGAGCCAACCTTGCAGGCCTTGATCAACTCGGTCTTTCGGATGTCGCTCTCGAAAGTGCAGAGCCGTGTGATCTCCGCTTTCTCATCCGCGTAGGTTTGGACGCGGCGATCGGTGTAGAACAGCCAACCCATTTCAGAGCCCTTTCTTTCATTGGGGAAATTGTTGTCGCCAATGTCCCGAGAGGGCCGCAGGCCCGGCAGGGTATTGGCGATGCTTGTTTGAGAAAGGGCGCGTTATGCCGCCCTCCGGTCATCGAGTTCCATCAGCGCATCAAGCGGCACGCGATAGGGCTGCATCGCGTCGAAATCCTCGCAATTGCCGCAGTTCTGCACGATCGCGAAGGTATCGCAGGCATCCTTGAGGATGACCCGGAACGTGCCGCCGAGGCCCGAGGGCACCTCGTAGGTCCCGCCGATGAGATAGTCCGACGCTCGGCGCACGAAGACGCGGATGCTGTGGCCATCGGTGGCGAGCCGGATCGCCCCCTGCCCCCGATCGATGAGCACCTGCACGTCATCCAGGATGTCGGTGTAGAACTGGCCGGTCAGATCGCGGAACGCCATGCGGCGCTGTTCCATCCAGTCGGTGTCGCGAAATGGGTTCATGCCATCGGCGAAGGCAAAGGAGGGATCGGCCTGCTCGGTGGTGACGATACGGGTGGTCGTGCCATCGATGCCGTTCGAGCGCAGATGCACACCATTGCCGACGATGAGGATCAGGGCGGGCCTGTCCACGGGCCCGTTCCAGTTGGGCAGGAAGGTCTTGCAGGCGCGCGCATGGGCGATCTGCGCCGCCACGGCGGAGGCGGAGAACTTGAGAATAGCCATGGGATGTCTTTCCGTTGGGTTTGAGAGGATCGACCCGCGCGGTCCTTGCGCCACGCGCGGGTCACTTGATGCGTCAGGCCGCCTGCGCGACCTCGCTGTCAGAGACGGGGGTTTCCTGAGCGGGCGCCGCCTCATCACAGGCGGCACCGGCGGTCTGCATCATGGGCGGGCACCAGGCGGCCACGGCAGCGCGCTGCGCATCCGTGAGCGTGGCGAAGGGCTCGGCGAAGAGCTTGTCGCAGAAGGCGACGATCTCTTTCTTGCTCGACGAGGCCAGCGTCACCGCCTCCTGAGCGAGGCCCAGATCCTCGCCGAGGATCTTCAGGAGCCAAGCCTTCTTGAAGCGGTTGAAGAGCGCCGCGTTCGGCGTCCAGTAGGCGCGGATATCGGGCATGATCTCGATCTCGAAGTCATGCATCAGGCTGTCGCGCTGCCGATCCCGCGCAAAGCAGGATTGCGTCGTGCTGGCCGTCGCATAGGCCACGAGCTTGGCCTTCTCACCCGCATCGAGCGCCCGAAACGCCGCGAATTGATCGGCGGGCAGGCGGCTGTCATCAAGCCAGGAGAGGTCCAGCGCATCATGCGCCGCCGCCACCTGCTCGAGCGAGGTTGCGTCGATCTCGTCCATCTTGGCGTGGCTGCGGTATTCCTTGCGGGCCTCGATCTTGATCGCCTGGCTGACGCTCATGCCAGTGCCCAGAACGTCGCTGACCAGCTTGAACAGCGTCAGATCGAGCGTGGCCTCAGGATGCAGCGCCATCGCGGCCCCGAGCGCCATGGCCCGCTCGGTCTTGAGATCCTCGGCCAGCGAGCCCGGGTAGGTGATCTCGCCGGCGTCCGCGGCCTCCTCCCCCGTCGGGTTGGCCGAGGAGCCGCGCGCGCCCTCATCTTTCACGAAGTCCTCGGGGCGCACGAGGCCCACATGGAGCGTCACCTGACCGCCCTGCCACGAGGCGATAACCCCGGCCCGCGCCAGATCCTCCGCGCTGTAGGCCTCCTGCAGGTCGCGAGCTTCCTCTTCCAAGGCATCCACGCGGTCGTAAAGCGCGTTGTAGGCACCGTCCTCGAGCCCCTCATTCTCCATCTCGAGCTGCAATTTCTCAAGCTCCGCGGTGATTTCGTCGATGCGCTTCTGGGCAGCCTCATCCGGCTCGATCGGGCCGGGATAGACGCGGCCATAGTCGGCCATGGTCGCATAATCATAGCGCACCATCGCATCGGCCCAGGCAAAGCCCAGTTTTGCGCGGGCCACTTCGGCGGCGGCCCCAAGCTTCTCGAGCAGGATGGTTTCGACCAGCGCCGCATCCTCGAGCACGGAATGCTCTTCCAGAAGGTCAGCCGCAATGGCCCCGCCGCGCGCCTCATAGTCCTCACGCACGAATGCCCCGATATCGTCACTGACCTGCACACCACGCGACTTGAGCGCCTGCCGCACCGTGTAGGCCTGCAGGTAGCTGTCCTCCTTGGTGAGCGCCTCATAGACTTCACGTTGCACCTCCTGGCTCGGATGCTCAGCAAAAGCCTTCATCGTATCGAGCGTGATCGTCTTGGCCCGGGCAGCCGCGCGGATGTCGGGGTGGATCAGGCCATAGCGCAACCGGCCTTTGACGGCGGCAACCGTGGTGCCGAATGTCTTGGCGATGGTATCGGGCGTCTGGCCATCGACCTCCATGATCCGCGCGAAAGCCTCGAACTCGTCGATGGCATTCATCGGTGCCTGGGTGATGTTCTCGGCGAGCGACAGCGCCGTGGTGACGTCGCACTCCTCAGGGACAAGGCGGCAGTCCACCTTGGTTTTCGCCGTGAACCCCTTGCTGGCCTTGTCGGCGATCAGCTCCTTCAGCGCGGCATGGCGCCGGCCACCGGCGAGGACAGCGTATTTGCCGTCAAGCTTCTGGACCAGGAGAGGCTGGAGCAGGCCCAGCACCGCGATGCTGGCTTTGAGATGCGCGATGTTCTCGGGGTCGTAGGTTTCCGGCGCGTTGCTGCGCACATTGGCGGGATGGGCGACAAGTTCGCCGATGGCGACAGAGACGGGTTTGAAGCTTGCGGTCATGGGATGTCCTTTTCGGTGGATGAGGTGGGGCCCGCGCGTTCACGCGCGTGACCAATCCCCGGCATCGGGGATCACCACGACAAAAGGCCCACTCTCCCTTTAAAGGGCCAGCGGGCCTTCATTTCTTGGGGTGTCAGGCGGAGGCGTCCCCTGCCCTTCTACCAGTCGCGCGCCATCATAATGGTCAGCACGCGCATGGTGGTGGCAGGATTGTCAGGGGTCTCAGCCCCGTAGCGGAAGTCGGAATCCGCCTCATAGAGATCAATTTTCCAGAACACGGTCTCACCGCGGATCTCGACCGCCCCGAAGTCATGCCATCCCTCCGGGTCGTTCTCGGGTTCGAACGTGTCGAACGCCCCCGCGGCTTTCACCGCCTCGGCCATGAAGCCGTCGCCGGCCTCCATGAGCGAACGGGTGACGTGCATCCGGCCCTGGATGGGCTGCGCGGGTGGTACCCCGAGGCAGGCAAGCTTGCGGAACGCGTCGTTCTGCGCCGCGATCACACTCGGATCTGGACGGTCTGGCTGGGGTTGAACGATCATGGACATAGGGATCTCCTTTGAGAAGTTGAAACACCCTTCCCAAAGCCAGCTTTTTCTTTTCCGCTTGGCGGAAGGACCGAAGCAGAAGGTGCCCTACCCGAACAGCCCCTTGGGTCTGTAATTCGGGTTGGGGATGGTTTCGATCCAGCCGCCCTGGTCCGTGATGCTCTCGAGCGCTGCCGAGAGCGGATACGCGCCCTCAGACGCGCTCCACCAATAGGCACCGCGTTTGAAGGAGATGATCTTGCGGCGGCCGTCGTTGAAGCAGGCCACCCGCAGCGTCTTGGGTTCTTTACGTGACATGCGAGTCTCCGTTCTCCGTATGGTCAAGCAGCCTCGGCACTGCGCCCTGCCCTGCCCGCCTCTGACCGTGCGATCAGGTAATCACAGGCGCGCTGCGCATCCGCGGCGTGCTTGAAGATCGCACCCTTGTCCGACCGAAGAACGCGCAACCAGTTGTGGAGATAGGCGGCATTCATCTCGAGCGTATGGGCCGTGAAGCCGAGCGTCTGACCCAGAAACACGGAGGTCAGTTCCGCGACGATCTCCTCGCGCGCGTAGGAAGTGTTGCCGAACTTCGAGAACCCGAAATCGCGGTTCAGTCGATGGGGGGCTTTCGTGGCATGGGCCAGCTCATGCGCCCAGACCCCGTAGAAATTGCGCGGATCGTGGAACCGGGTGATCGACGGCATGTAGACCTTGTCCACGGGTGGCAGGTAGTAGGCTTCCGTGCCGGTAAAGACGGTCGTGATGTCGATGGCGTCGAAAAACGCCTGCATGTGCGGGATGGGTTCGGACGGCGGGTGCTCGGGCACCGGCTCCGGGTCTGGGAAGAAGCTGTCGGGTAAGCCCTCGATCTGGCAGGCATTGAACACGCGGTAGGATTTCTGGAAGCGGAAGATACGGGCTTCCTCGGAGTGATCATCGCCGTCGCTGCGGTCGTCCTCGCCGCCGGCGTCTTTCCGGCTTTGACCGTAGTAGACTACGACAGAGGACTTCTCGCCCTTGCGCACCTTCGCGTCCAACGCATTGGCCTGCGGCAGCGTCATCCAGAAGGGCGAGCTATGGCCCGCCATGACGGTGCGCATGGTCAGCAGGAAGTTGTTGACCCCCTGGTAGGGTTCCCCGCCCACGCGCAGGGGGCGAGAACTGCCACCTGCGGTCCAGGGCTTGCGCCACGGCAGGACGCCGCGCTCGATGATGCGGATGATTTCGTTCGTGATGACCTCGGAGGCATCGAATTTGGGCGTGCGGGATCGGGCCATGGCGGGCGTCCTTTCGTGTGGTGGTGAGAAGATTGGGGATCAGATTGACCGACAGGGCCGCGGATCGTTGGCGATCCTGGCACCGAGGGCTTCGACCATGTCGATGTAGGTGGTCAGCGAGACAGACTGGCCGGCACCTGAATGGTCAGGGTCGACAGATCTGTCCCGCGCCACCCGCGGCAAGTTCGCGAATGCGATGACATCGGTGACGGGTCGGATATCGATGAACGGGGTCCCTCGTGCGACCGCAAGAGCGGCCAAGGGAAAGCGTTCGATCGGCGCGAAAGTCGACACTGTGGTCCAGCCGAGATGAAGGAACGTCCCACCCTCCCCGCAGATCACATGCGCGTTTGGCAATAACGCCGCCTGCTTCAGATGGCCGAGATCACGCATGACGGTCTCGCTTTCGAGCCGCTTCGCCAGCCCCGTCTGGCCAGTTCGGCGCAGTTCTCTATGCCGCCACCAGGAGGCAGCGGTCGCGCGCAACACGCGCAAGACACCTGTTTGCATCGGAATGCCCTTCATCAGGAAAGACAGACCGGAATCCGGCCCGGACCCATCTGAGGGACCCCAAAGGCCCTCATCCGTCAGTCACAAAACCCGAAGAACACTTTCACTTTTCGTGGACCAAACCCATGAAACACCCAACCGCCACCGAACTGTACTGGTACGACGGGATCAGAACTTCCACAGGGCCCATCGGCTAGACCTGTGGCGGTTCCTTCTTCACGAGATAGCCCAGACCGCTCAATCGGCCCGCAACTGCCAACTTCTTCGTAAAGCGTGCTGATGCTTTGGCTTCCCGTCGATGTAGCGGATCGGCACCCTGGAAAGGGAAATCATGTCGATGAAGGCTGTTATGGGCATGATTTCTCATCGCGAATACCAAAAAACGCAATAACCTATTGTTATTAAATCATTTTCCTCCATCTGACGGATCAGATCATTCCGCAGCCAACATCAATGCACTCTTTTGAAGAGTTCGGGTGTCATGAAATCAAGAGATTGAGTTGCAACCGCTGTTCTGCGATGTCCTCGTCGTCCACTACGACCAAATCAGCGGAACGCGGGACCGCTGGCAACCAGCTGCTGCGCTTGAGGAACCGATTGCCTCGTTGGCCATGTCGCCATTATCGAAGTGACTGAGAAGTTACCGGCTCCCCCTTCCCCGCGCGCGGGAATTCGAGGATCGAGCCCTTGGTCAAACGGTTTTGGCAACCATCGATCGTCTGCTCCTTGTGCGCTACGGCCCGTAGCCACGATATCATGCAACAGACATCCACAACCTACCTCTCAGGCATTAGTACCGATGAAGGCCAAGCGAATATCCGAGTCCAGGACCCAAATCGCCGTCAGCAGGCGCCGGATAGCGTAGAGCCAATTGTTGAGGGTATTCATCATCAGATCTCAGACATCGAAAAGGGCAGGGGCCGCGGAGGCGCGCAACTGCTAGGTTGGCTGCAGCGCAACGCTCTGTATGTTCTTCGCTAGCCGCCTTTGCGCTACTAGCAGCGATGGTCACCAGCTGAGGTTTTACCATGATGATCGGGATGCCCTCGTCATCAGAGCTTCGCCGGGACGAAGGCGAAAGCCACTTTCACGATCTCAAATACCGCCACACCTCAACCCCCTAACTTTTCTCTCTCGAACACCGTTTGTGTGCCGAGAGCCTACTTAACAGCTGTTAAGTTATGCCATGCCAGCCGCACGAGATCGGAGTTTAACAGCTGTTAAGCCGCGTTCCGCCGACCAATCAATGCCATGACCATTGGGCCACAGGAAAACTCGCCTGCCGCAGCTTTGGCAGTCAGAGCTCGCAAGTATCCACCAGGCGATCTTATGTCGGCGAAGCGTTCCAGCATGGCAGCAACGACGATCGACGCTTGCTCCGGACCCATGAACCGCTGTGCTTCTTCCCATGCAGACGCACTGATTCCCATGGCTGGCCGCACATGGCACGCCGCATCGAAGAGCTGATGCCAATGCCGGATCTCACCTTGGTAGAAGGTTTTAAGCGAGGGACATGCCGCGATCACTAGGTGCAGCGGGATCTTTGGCAGGTGTCTTGTGTCCTGTTCATCGACGTCAGCCACAGCCTCATCCGTGTCCACATCTGGCACACCCGCCGCCGCCCCGCTTTTTTCTAAAGCAGGTTCAAGATCTATAGATTCTTTATTTGAATTATGATGGTGATGCTCAGAATGGGCATCATTGGTGTTCATTTCTTCTGTTTCAGGGCCATCAATGATGTTGCGTGCCTGGTCAAGGAGAGCTTCAAGGTCGGCTCGATAGGCCGCGAGGTCCTCAATTGAAAGCTTGCGGCGAAGCGCGCGGGCTGTGAGTGCAGCCTTGTCGCGAAGCTGATCCCAGAAGCCTAGGCCGGGCTGTATCTCGTCTCCGAACTCGGCGAGGGCCGCGAGGTCGCGTCGCATGAGGCTTACGACCTCTCTCAGGCGCCTGACGCGCTCCTCAGCCTCACGTACGGCCTCTGCGGCCCGTGCTATCTCCTCGGACTGACAGTAGAGCGGGGAAAGATCGAAGCCAAAGGCAACGCGATCTTCGCCGTGCTTGCGGACGTAACGCTTCCCGTTGGGGCTATCGCGCCGCTGGAGCAAGCCAGCCTCGACAAGACGCGCGAGGTGACGACGCATCGTGGAGCAGGGCATACCATTCAGGCGCTCACAGATCGCCTTGTTCGAGGGGAAGACGACCATCTCGGCGTTCCCGCCAAGCGCATCGTCCGGAAAGAAGCTGAGGAGCCCCTGCAAAACCGTCAGATCACGTTCCGAGACCCCAAAGGCCGCTTGCGCCTTGGAGAGCTCGCGCAGGAGTTCCCACTTGTTAACGGGTCTGGCTGGAACAGATGCCTCGGGTCGCTCAATGACGCGCAAATGGGCGTGCGAAATCGGCCGCATAAACGGCGAGATTGGTGTGTACTCCATGAAAATGTCCACGAAGACAAAAATTCTAGGGCCCGCGAATCGCTTTGCGCTTGCGGGGTAGGGGCCAGAACGCTACATTCAGAAGTGCGAAAACTGAGATTTTGTAGCGGGCTGATCCCGGTGCGAAACCTTACAAAGGTCTCGTGAAGCTAGCTTCTCGGGGCCTTTTTCTTTTTGCCTGTATCGTGCCTCCTTCTTGTTGGTTGCTCTTCCTCAGTCTCCTGAACGCTTCCAGCGCTCATGAAGCTCGGTAATCAGCTTTGGGGCGTTGCCCTCCAACCAGCTGATAAAATCAGGTTCATCCGTAGTTAGATCAAGTTTGAGCTGCTTGCCTTGGCGGCCGGTCTTGACCGTCGCAGCTCCAACACCGGGGATCGCCAAAGCAGGCACACCCTTTCTAGACGGGCTTGCTTTCTTCTCTGCTCTCTTCGCAGCTGCCAGAACTGCGAGAAACGCACGCTCAGAAACCTCATCGACCGAGCCGGAACTTTCGGACTTGGCTGCATGAGCTACGGCTTGCAGTTGGTCTCGATCACCGTCGTAGGCACCCAAAGCCTTTTTGAGCTCTTCCCATCTCGGGCGACCAATCCCGGGAGCCGCACCAATTGCCTGGATGAGTTCCTCGCCGACCGTCCGAACGACACTCAAGAGTTGTGAAACCCCAGCTTCGTGGAGGTTAAGGACTTCGGCGACACCTCGATTGGTGCGCTCAGCCCCTTCCAAATGATCACCGTCCAGAAGTGCCGTCGCAACGAGCGCACGCTCAATAAAGCTAAGATCACGACGCTCTTGGTTCTCGAGAAGCTGATCTCGAAGCGCTTGATCACCTTCAACCTCTGTGACGATGGCTCGAACTTTGATACCGAGTTCGCGACATGCTTCCAAGCGTCTGCGGCCATAGATCAGGTTGTAGCGATCGCCTTCCAGTGGGCGGACCAAGACAGGCACACGCTGACCGTTCTTGGAAATAGAGTTCTTCAGGCCCTCAACGTCAATCTGAAGCCTGTCATCCAACCGTCCTTCGGTAATAATCTGCGCCGGATCGATCTCAAAAACACCGCCACGCAGTCGGCGCCCTTCAAGAGCGTCAGGAGCGTTGCGAAGGGTCTGCAGCGGCAGGCCAAGTTTAGGCTTTCTTGCCATTCCGCCCCCATGTGTTCTGGATGATTTCAGCGATCTCATCGTTCACTGCGTTCATAGATTCGATCGCACGATCAAACGTCTGACGCGTGAAGTCCTTCTTGTCAGCTTCGTAGAGCGTTTGCTTGGTCAAGCCGGCATCAGAAATTGCAGTCGACTCAACCATGTGATTGGTCAGGACCGACCTCCCAAAGAGCCCGCGAATGAAGGCGATGACTTCGGTCTGTGGCGCGTCGCCGACTTTGTATCGCGTTGGCAAGAAGCGAAGCCAATCGAAGCGCAGATTTGCGCCTGCATCCCTGATTACTCCAAGGAGATCCGCAGTCATTCGCAGGAATTGGGACATCGACATAAGATCAAGCATCTGGGGGTGAACCGTCACGAGCACACCCGAGGACGCGGAAAGTGCTGACATCGTCAAGAAACCAAGTTGCGGCGGACAGTCGATCACAACAACGTCGTAGTTCGCTTCAACACTATCGAGTGCGTCATGAACTCTCGCGAAGAACGCCTTCGCTCCGCCTCGCTGGATCGCAGCAGGCGTCTCGTGCTCGAACTCCATGAGTTCAAGGTTGCCCGGGATAAGATCAAGGCCGCGGATGTAGGTTTTGCGGATCACTTCGGCGATCGGAACCGGATCGTCATAGCGAACGGCATCATAGAGGGTTCCGCCCTCCATGAGGTCGAGTTCTGGCTGGATTCCGTGAAGAGCCGAAAGAGATGCTTGGGGGTCGAGATCGATCGCAAGAACCCTGTAACCCTTGAGCGCCAAGCGCTGAGCGAGGTGAGCAGACGTCGTCGTTTTGCCCGATCCGCCCTTGAAGTTCACCACTGAAACGACTTGAAGCTCGTCACCGTCGCGACGTCCAGGCACGTAAGTTCCAGACTTCTTTGCATTTCCTTCAAGCGTCTGACGGATTTCCCAGATATCGTCGAGCGTATAGCGACGATGACTTCCAGCCGTCGTCTCGACGTCAACGATCTTTCCTTCTCGATGAAGCTTCCGAAGATAGGTATGGTCGACACCAAGGAGTTCAGCAGCTTCGCCGCTGGTCAAAGTGCGCA
This sequence comes from Rhodovulum marinum, assembly GCF_004343075.1. Classification (GTDB taxonomy): domain Bacteria; phylum Pseudomonadota; class Alphaproteobacteria; order Rhodobacterales; family Rhodobacteraceae; genus Rhodovulum; species Rhodovulum marinum. Next base: position 65,785 of record NZ_SLXP01000012.1, on the reverse strand, counting down.
TCACCTTCTTTGCATCCGGTGGGAAGTGTGCAGCGCGCTGAGCATGCAGGTTCGACGCGAGAAGTTCCGCGTAGTGCCCGATGGCGATATCTAGATCCTGTTCTGCTTCGCTCATGTCTGCCCCGATCCGTGGGCGCGTTTTTTATGTGACCGCGCGGTATTTTTCGAGACTATTGCCCGACCACCCAGATTCGTGCAAGCACTTTCTAGATTTAGTGGCAATCCGTCAGGCCAACACAAGTGTCGTGTTCAGAGGAGCCCCAACTTTTCCGCACGCTCAAGCAGCATTTTGACCGAAGACGGCTGCCAGCTAGTGCGGCCTCGAGGGGTGCGCTCACGCATCGATTCCAGCCGGTCGCAGATCGCCTGCAGTGTGATTTCCGGGTCCGAGCCTTTGATGGCAGCCACGATAGCTGGCAGGCGGTCATCGGTTTCGCGGCGTCCGGCGCGGCCAAGCACTTCATCTAGCAGAAACCCGTCGCGGACATAGGCTTTCACAGCACGGAGTAGGCGGCTTTGGGTCCAGTGCCGGTCGTGGGGCAGGGGGCCATTAATGATTCGCAAGACATCTTCCCAGGCCATATCCGGCCGTAGGCGTCGCACGTGGGGCACCCAATCCTGCGCGGTTTCGTTCAGGCGCTCCATGTAGCCGTCCTGTCGTGCCAGCCGCACCTTGCGCAGCGCGGCGGGGTCTTTGGTGCGAAGCCCAGGATTGCCACCAACGCGCCCTTTGGCGCGCGCAGAGGCAAGCCCGGCCTTTGTGCGCTCACGTATTAGCGCGCGCTCGAACTCAGCCGCGGCGCCCAGAACCTGCAATGTGAATTTTCCTTGAGGGGAGGCGGTGTCGATTGGATCCTGCAGCGAGCGGAAGAAAGCTCCCTTGGCCTCCAGACGTTCGATCACCTCCAGTAAGTGCGACAGAGACCGCGCAAGCCGGTCGATCCGCACGACGACCAGCGTATCGCCGCTCTGGACGCGTTCGAGCACCCGCGCGAGCACAGGACGCGCGCGATTGCCGCCCGAAGCGTGCTCTTCGAAGATCTCGACGCATCCCGCAGTTTGCAGGGCCTCAGACTGGGGCAGGGGGGTCTGATCCTCTGTCGATACGCGGGCATAGCCTATCAGGGGCATGAAAACGGGGCCGTTTGCAATTTCATATACCGTTACTAAACGACCGTTTGTAAACGAATGCAAGTAGGTGCTCTCTCGTCGCGTTCATCCTAAGACCCTTGGTTCCCTAGCGCTGAGCGCGATCTGAGAGGTTCCGCCGGCAGTCGCGCGAGCGTGCTATATAAAGGGCGTAGGCAACCGCCACAAAATCACTTGGGTAATGTGCAAAAAATAAGTATTTTGCACATATGAATACGAGAGCCTCTATTTTGACTGATGGTTACGACGACCCCCTCATCACTACCGAGGAGGATGCAGAGGCTCACGAAAAGGATCTCTGGTTTCTGCCGGGACCATTCGAAGAAGAACCAGATGATTTGCCTCCCGGGCCGCGTGCAGAACCGCCGGACACTGCCGTCATCGAAGACTGGGCAAAGGCAGAAGGCGTTCACGCTGCGCGGCTAGCAAAGGTGGCTGGACGCCTGGGAGCTCTGGATGACCGGCTGCTGCGCGGCCCGGAAGGCTGGCGGCATCGCCTCGCTCTTGTCGAGGCAGCGGCCCTCAGCTGGGTCGCAGGAGATCGGGTGAGTACTGATCGTCTGGCGCTCTGGGTATCCATGCGGCTGTCAGGTGCACAGGATGACCCAAATGCCTTGGCACGCGTTGGATGGGCTGTTCGGCGCTTGACAGGCGGTCCCGGACCGATGGCTGACCTGGCCGCTTTTCTGGATCGCCGCGACCCCGAGAACATTGAAGACAGCGCTGAGCGTTTCGAGGATCGCGCGGGTGGGTGGCTGGACGTCATGGCAGCCGCAAAGGGTCTCCACCCGATCACGCGGGCGTGCATGGGGTATCACCTGTGGAGCTTGGCGGGCCTCGGACGCCACGGCGACCAGATCGAAGCTGCCGTCACCGCGTCTAGGATCGCGACCAGCGATGGAAGCGGTGCCATCTTCGCGCCGCTCGCTATGGCCGGGGCCGGGGGGCTGCGCGTTTCGGGCTTGCCACCCGAGCGTTTGGCCCGCTGGTTGGATGGGATGAACAGCGCAATTCTAACGGCGATGCGAACACTTGATGATATTGAAGTGTGGATCGGGCGGGCAGAAAACGTCATGGCGCAATTATCTGGCCGCACGCCGGTTGCCTTGCGAAAGGTTTTCACGGAATGGCCCTTGGTCTCCGCCCCGATGGCTGAGGCCATGACCGGAGCCAGCCGCGCCGCCGTTCAGCGCAATCTCGCATGGATGGAGGCAAGCGGTTTGATCCGCGAGGTGACGGGGAACGGGAGGTATCGCATGTGGAAAGCTGACCTAATATAGGTCATTTGTCGAGGCTGACACCGGCTTGACCTGGCACGCTTTAGTGCCGCCCCAGATGATCGTTTAAGCCACTTTCCGTTCGAATGCGACAAGGCTTTTCCAGCCCAAAGCGTTCGTTAGCCATTCGTCTCACGTTTTTGTGACAATTGATCGCTTGAAGCTCCAGTGGGTGAAGGTTGTAACGGGGCGAAATAACGGAATGAGAGCCGGAGCCAGAGATGGCATCGTAGCATTTGCGAGTGGCGCAAGTTCCCTGTGCCGTGACGTTCCCGATCTCATGGTCGCGATATCGAAGCCGCTGTGCCTAAATTTCCAGACAATCTGCGACTTAACGAATTGTCGCTGCGCAACTTCGGACCAGGTATTGTGCGAGCAGTTTTCTCCTCCCTAGCAAACTGGAAACTGCAAGGATCGCATGTCTACTTACGAAAATTTGCCCTTGAACCTCTAGCCACTAGAAGTCCTATCTGTTCAAGGAGAACACATACCGTTCTTGCCATCAATCGCCGGTGAGAACCGAAAGGGTACGAAATGCTGACAAGACGACACTTCATTCAGACAACAACGGCGCTTTTTTCGGTGACCGGTCCCGGTATGGCTTTTGCCGACACTTGGCCCACCGAGGCTCAGAAGGCTGAATGGGACGCACAGGTGACGCCTCAGGGTTATGTTGCCGAGACTTCCAACCCATGGGGATTGCACCCGCGGTTCCTACCGCAACGTGTGGTCGCGAAGGCCGGTCTCGTGCCGGGAGATATCCATGTCGACGCGGTCGCACGATATCTTTACCACATTGAAGAGGGTGGAACCGCGATGCGCTACGGCGTGGCCATCGCGCGGGGGAACCTCTACGAGCCGGGTGTCTATACCATCAAGCGCAAGGTCAGGTGGCCGCACTGGCAACCGACACAGAGCATGATCAATCGCGACCCCGAACTTTATGCTGACATTGCCGATGGCATGGAACCGGGACCGGAAAACGCGCTTGGATCGAGGGCGCTGTATCTCTACGTCGGGGATCGCGATACCCTTTTGCGCATCCATGGCACTCCGAGCCCACGGAGTATCGGTGGCCGCGCAAGTTCGGGCTGCGTACGGATGGTCATGGCTCATATCAATGATCTTTACCCGAACGTCGAGACCGGCTCTACCGCCTATCTTTACTCGGCGGAGGACAGCGTGACTGCCCGCAGCTAAGCCAAGCAGCGGACGGCAAACGCAATTAAGTTTCGCGAGGGGTGCAGATACGATTGCCGTTCGCCGTGCGCAGCGGCAGCAAGGTTGTTTCTACGGGGCCGCTGTGTTTGTACCAGTAGCACCCGTCCTCGGGCACCAAGCGCGCGGTTGCAACATCCTGATCCGGGGCAGCCATTGCAATCACGGCTTCGGGAACTTTGCCCCGCCGGTCTGCCGAGTCGCCCGGTCCAGTCGGCTGGATTGCGCACCCGGCCGTAAGAGACAGCGCCACTGCAACAATTATTTTTTGCTTCAGCATCAAAACCCGCATCAAGCTTCCTTTCGTGTCTGTTTTTCTTTGCATCGGCTTTTCATGCCTCAAGGCGTGATGGAGCCGGTCGCCGCATCCTCTAGCAATAAAACAAACTGAAATACCACCGTATTTTGCTCTTGAAGCTCTAGCTACTGTAGGGGCTATGTCATGGTAAAGCACCCGAATCCAGAGGTCCATTCATGCCGCCCGACACCCATCGTCACGACCACGATCACGCCGAAGATGCCCAGACAAGCGGCGGCAGCTGCTGCGGGAGCGCCGGAACGTGCGGCGACATCGTTCCGGCGACCCCCGCGCCAGCGGGCGGGCGCAGTTTTCAGGTGTCCGGCCTCGATTGCGCCGAGGAGGTAGCAATCCTGAACAAGGTGGTCGGCCCGAAGATCGGCGGGGCCGAGCATCTCGCGTTCGACGTGATCAATGGGCGGATGACTATTCTCGACAGCGCCAAGAGTTTATCGGACGGCGAAATTGCAGAACTGGTCGCAAGCACCGGCATGACCGCCAAGCCTTGGGATGCCGAGAACGCGTCGGTCGACCAGGCGGCCCATCTTGCAAGACAGCGGCTGTTTACGGCGCTCAGTGGAGGCTTCTGGGCCGCGGGATTTCTGTGGCACATCATCGAGACCGGCATGGGCGGGGCGCTCGGCCTCTTCGCGGGTCACGGCGAAGCGCCGATGCCACTGGTCGAGGCAGGGCTGTTCGCGGTTGCGATCCTGTTCGGTGTCTGGCTCGTGGCACCCAAGGCATGGTCGTCCGCTCGGCGGCTGTCGCCCGACATGAACCTGCTCATGGTGGTCGCCGTGGCCGGTGCCATCGGGCTTGGCGAATTTTTCGAGGCGGCGACAGTCGCGTTCTTCTTTTCGCTCTCGCTCTACCTCGAAAGCTGGAGCGTCGGGCGTGCGAGGAATGCGGTTTCAGCTCTGCTCGACCTCGCGCCGCCGACGGCAAGAGTTCTTCATGATGACGGCTCGGAAGCGGACGTTCCGGCTTCTGCGGTTGCTATCAACGCACGTTTCATCGTGCGCGGCGGAGACCGCATCCCATTGGATGGTGAGGTTGTCGATGGGGCAGGGGCCGTCGATCAGGCGCCGATCACCGGAGAGAGTGCGCTGGTCCCAAAGGAACGGGGCGACGAAGTCTATGCCGGTACGATCAACGGCGAAGGCACACTGACGGTGCGCGCCACGAAGGCCGCCTCGGACACCGTGTTGGCCAAGATTATCCGCATGGTCGGCGACGCCCATGCCCGCCGCGCGCCGGTGGAGCAGTGGGTGGCGAAATTCGCCCGCATCTATACGCCTATCGTCATGGCTCTCGCCATTGCAATTGCCCTGCTGCCGCCGCTCATTTTCGGGGGGGCCTGGGATTATTGGTTCTACAATGCACTCGTGCTGCTGGTGATCGCTTGCCCATGCGCTCTGGTCATCTCGACACCGGTCTCCATCGTCGCTGCACTCACCGCCTCAGCGCGGGCCGGGGTGCTGATCAAGGGCGGTGCATATGTTGAGGCACCGGGCAAGACCACTGCACTGGCCATGGACAAGACCGGCACGATCACCATGGGCGAGCCCGAGGTGGCGGCGGTGCATCCGCTGGGCAAAGCATCGGCGCAAGATCTGATGACCCTCGCCGCTGGGCTGGAGGCACGTTCCTCGCATCCCTTGGCGCGCGCCATTCTTGCGCGGGCAGAAGCCGACGGCATCAAGGTATCCGCCGCGGAAGATACCCGAACCGTTCCGGGCAGGGGACTTGAAGGACGCACAGACGGCCGGTCGATCTGGCTGGGGTCGGACCGGTTTGCCGAGGAGAAGGGTTTCGGCGACGCCATTCCGAAGGATTTGCGCGACCGCATCGAAGGGGCTGGCAGCACCCTTGTTGCCGTGGGCGACGACACCGGTGTCACCGGCATCTTGGAATTGCGCGACCGTATCCGCCCGGATGCCAAAGGCATCGTGGCGCAGCTTCACGCGCAGGGTGTGAAGACCATCGTCATGCTGACCGGTGATAACGAGCGGACAGCGCGCGCTGTTGCAGCCGAGGTCGGCATCGACGAGGTCCGTGCCGAGCTTCTGCCCGAAGACAAGGTGACTGCCATCGAAGAACTGGTCGAAACGCATGACATGGTGGCCATGATCGGCGACGGGGTCAACGACGCCCCGGCCATGGCGCGCGCGCATTACGCCATCGCAATGGGTGCCGTTGGTTCGGACGCGGCAATCGAGACGGCGGATATAGCCCTGATGACCGACGATCTCGGCAAGGTGCCTTGGCTGATCGGTCATTCGCGCCGGACAATGTCGATCATTCATCAGAACATCGGTATTTCCTTGGCGACCAAGGGCGTTTTCGTTGTCGCTACCGCGTTCGGACTGGCATCGATGTGGGGCGCGATTGCAGCCGACGTAGGAGTGTCATTGCTGGTGGTGGCCAATGCCCTGCGCCTGCTGAACAGCCAAGAGGCCAAGGCGCCGCCGTCCGGCGGTGAGCAGGTTGGCCCACAGATGGCAAAGGCCGCGCTTGCCCACGGACATTGATCACGCAGCATTTGCAAGGTAACGTAATGTCCATAACAGACCTCACGAAAGAGGCATCGAGCAGTGAAAACCATCCGATTTCCCCGCCGCGCCGTCCTGTTGGGCGGGCTGGTAGCGTTTCTGTCCGGGTGTGCCAGCAAGTTCCGCAGCTATGACGGACCCGAAGTCACCCGTGTTCGGCTTTACAAGGGACAGCGCTTGCTTGTTCTCGACGGAGCCGATCGCGTCTTGCAAACCTATCCGGTCGGGCTGGGTTTCGCTCCTGAGGGTCACAAACAATTCGAGGGGGATGGCCGGACTCCGGAAGGAGTTTACACAATCGACAGGCGAAACCCCAACAGCACCTACCATCTTTCGATTGGCATCTCTTATCCGAACGAGGCCGACATCGCCTTTGCCGAAGCGCAGGGCCTTTCCCCCGGCGGCGACATCTTCATCCATGGTGGCCCACGCCCCGGCATCGACCCGACAAATGTCCGCGACTGGACAGCTGGCTGCATCGCGGTCACGGATCGGGAGATCGAGGACATCTATGCAATGGTGAAGGACGGGACACCTATCCACATCTTTGCATGACGGTCTTTCTCATGCGGCGGTAGTGAGCCGTCGCATTGGCGCCATTGCCCAGCTCCACGAAGCCAAGATGAGCGCCAACAGCATCCAGTCCCCGAAGCTCGCGTAGAGTGTCGGCGGTCGCGCGGAGGGCAGGCTAGCGTCGATGATGCCCGTTTCGCCGGTATCGAGCCGCGCAACGATCTCTCCGCTCGCGTCGATGACCGCAGAGATGCCCGTATTCGCGGCTCGGATGACTGGAAGGCCTTCCTCTACGGCGCGCATACGTGCGGAAGCCAGATGCTGCTCGGGTCCGATGCTGGTGCCAAACCAGGCATCGTTTGTCGCGTTGAAAATCCAGTCCGGCCGGAACAGGTCGTCGACCACATGCCCTGGGAAGATGATCTCATAGCAGATCGCCACGGCGACCAGCGGCACACCCGGAAGCGCAAGCGTTCTCGGGCCCGGTCCGGGCGTAAAATCGCCCAGACCCGCCGTGAGCCGCTCGATGGGCAACCAGCCGCGGAATGGCACATATTCGCCGAAGGGCACGAGATGGTGTTTCGCGTATCCGGTCAGGATCTCGCCGGTCTCGTCAAATGCCTGGACCGTGTTGAAATATCGGGTGCCATCCTCGCTCGGTACACGGTCCGGCACACCGGTAAGCAGCACTCTGCCGTCTGGTAGCGCTGCGGCAATGCGGGCCCGTGCCTCCGTATCCTCATCGAGGAAACCCGGAAAGGCGGTTTCCGGCCAGAGAAGCACGTCGAAATCGCCGGGCCGGGTTGAAAGCTCAAGATAGCGCGCGAAGGTCGCCTCGCGGTTCTCGGGAGCCCATTTCTCCTCTTGTGGAATGTTGCCCTGGACGATGCGCAGGTCGACACCGGGTGGCTGTTGTGCATCCGACTGGAGGCGCAGCGTGCCGACAGCCCACATCGTCGCGATTCCGGCCAGCGCCATGAGCGAGATGGTCAATCGTTGCCGCCCGGACGCCATAGCAGCCGCGCCAGGGAGTACCGCGACGAACACGGTGAGAAAGCTTAGCCCATAGCTTCCGACCCAGGCGGCGGTCTGGCGAAGGGCGGCGTAGTCTACAAGTGCGTAACCGGCCAGGTTCCAGGGAAACCCTGTCAGAACGTGACCACGCAACCACTCGGCCACGGTCCAGGAGGTCGCGAACAGGAGGCAGGCCAAGAGACTGCCCATGGCTCCGCGCCGCGCGATTTCGGCAAAAAGCGCAGCGGCAATGGCTGGGAAAATCGCGAGACCTGCGGACAATCCCGCGACCGCCGGAATCGCCATCGTCCCAAACCGCTCGGCCTCGACGTAGAAACTTTCCGCGATCCACCAAATCCCGAAACCGAACTGGCCGAGACCAAACGCCCAGCCGACGAGGAAAGCGCGCCCGAAGGAGAGATCGCGAAGCCCGACAAACAACGCGGAATAGGCAACGGGAACGAGCAGGAGAATCGAAAGAGGCGGGAAAGTCAGAACGGTCATCGCCCCGGCGGCGAAACCAAGCGTCATCCGCGAAAGCAAACGGTGGCGCAGAGCGATGCGGTTCAGAATTTCCGGCTTCACGACTTGATCGAACGCCGCGCGCTGATCCATGGCGCGGCGAGCAAGAGCCCCACGCCACTGACGACAAATACATCGGCCAAGTTGAAGGCAGGCCAATGTGTTGTGCCAATGTAGAAATCGAGAAAGTCTGTTACAGCCCGATACCGCACACGATCGATGACATTGCCCAGGGCTCCGCCAATGATCGCACCGTAGGCAAGCGTTTCCACCGCATTGTCGGCGCGAAACAGCATAACCCCCAGCCAAACACAGATGGCAAGAGCGAAAGCGATGAGGCTCCACCACGGCGCGCCGCCCAACATCCCGAAAGTCACGCCGTCATTACGATAAAAGACGAGGTTGAATCCCGGAAACACGGGAATTCCGGCGCTTAAAGTGACGGCATTCGCAACGACAATGGCTTTGGTGATCTGATCGATCGCGAACGCAGCAAGTGCTGCGAAGACGCCGATCATCGGAGATACCTTGTTTAGTGACATTGCCTCATCCCAACCAGACATCAAGGAACAGCATCAGAACGAGCCCGACTGCGAGACCGAGCGTCGCCCTGTTCTGATGGCCGCTGCGATGGGTTTCGGGGATGATTTCGTGGCTAATGACGTAGAGCATTGCGCCCGCGGCAAAGGCCAGACCCCATGGAAGCAGCGGTTCCGACAGTGTGATGATGCCGGCCCCGAGCAAACCGCCAATCGGCTCGATCATGCCCGTCAGCGCCGCGATGCCCCAGGCGCGCAGCTTCGGATATCCCTCGCCCAGCAGAGATACAGCGACGGCCAATCCTTCGGGCGCATTCTGAAGCCCGATGCCGATGGCGAGCGGCAGACCGCCCTCCATACCTCCGGATCCGAAGCCGACCCCAACCGCAAGGCCTTCGGGGAAGTTGTGGATCGTGATTGCGATGATGAACAGCCAGACCCGCCGCAAAGACGCCGCTTCGGGCCCTTCGCGTCCCGTCTTGAAGTGCTCGTGCGGCAGCTTTTCGTTCATCAGGGCGACAGCCCCCATGCCCAGAAGAATCGAAACGCATACGATGGCCGCAGGCATCGCGCCGTTTTCGAACATCGGCTCCGCCGCATCCAATGCCGGGATGATCAGCGAAAAGAAAGAAGCGGCGAGCATCACACCGGCAGCGAAGCCGAGCGACAGATCGCGTGTGGCCCGAGACGGGATGCGCCCGAACAGCACGGGAACTGCTCCGACTGCTGTGAGCGATCCGGCGGCAAGACTTCCGAGAAAGCCGAGCATTATCGGAGACAGATTTTCCATGGGCGGGCCAGATTATCCTTCGGCGTAGCTCGAAAAGACTTCCGTCGACCCGTCCTTGCGGATGAGGAAGACATCATAGGCCTCGCGGTCGTCTTCTGGCCCCATGCCGGGCGAGCCATAGGGCATCCCCGGAACAGCGAGGCCGACGGCGTCCGGGCGCTCCTCGAGAAGGCGGCGGATGTCAGCGGCCGGTACATGGCCCTCGATCACGTAGCCGTCAATGAGCGCGGTGTGGCAGGAGACCATGCGCTGCGGCACGCCGTTGTCTAGCTTGAAGCGCACGAGAAGCCCGCCGAACATGTCCTGGCCGGTCGGCACAAACCCGTTCTCTTCGAGATGTTTCATCCACGAGAGGCAGCAGCCGCATCCGTTGGTCTTGCGGACGTCGATCGCCGTTGCCTCTGCGAGGGCCTGGGCCGCTGGGAACAGGGCGAGCGTGATGGCAAGAACTTGTGTCATGCGTTTCATGGGTCAGAGCCTTTCGGTTGTCGTTTTGGCAATCTCGCTGCCGAGGTTTTCATTCAGAAGCGCCCGCGCCTCGGCCAGACGCGAGAGCGCGGCGGTATCATCCGCATCGCTCTCGGCCGCTTCGGCGAGCCGGTCGTCAGAGAGGGGGTCAGTCGGGCGCCCATCCACGAGCACCTCATAGTGCAGGTTCGGACCTGTCGCCGTGCCAGTCGCGCCGACGCGGCCGATCACGTCTCCCGCCGCAACGCGTTGGCCTTGTGCCAAGTCTTCCGGCACGGCGCTCAGATGCGCGTAGCGCGTCATGGTGTCGGAGCCGTGCAAGATTTCGACCACGCGACCATATCCGCCGCGCCAGCCGATGAAATTGACCCGCCCCGGTGCCGTCGCTTGAACCGGTGTCCCACGTGCCGCTGCAAAATCGACGCCGGTGTGCATCCGGACGTTGCCAAAGACCGGATGCGTGCGGCGTCCGAACACCGAGCTGAGGCGCGCACCCTCTACCGGCTGTGCGAAGACGCGCAGCACCTCGCCATCGACGTAGATCGTCGCCTGACCGCTGCCGTCGTCCGGCCATACGATCTCGTAAAGCGAACCGCCGATCTCCAGTGCGGCGAAGGCGAGTTCGGGCTGTCCGATCCTGTCCTCTCCGACCCGCGCCTCACGCCAGAGAAGCCTTAGTGTTTCGCCACCGGCCATCTCGCGGCGGAAATCCACGGTCCCACCCAGCATCTGCGCAAGGTCCACGGAAAAACGGGCGGGTATGCCGGCTTCGTCGAGTGCCGCGAAGATCGAGCTGTCGATCATGGCTTCGCCGGCAAGGGTTACGATTTCCGGATCCGGAGCCACGACCTGCGTGGACATCTGCTCGCCGAAAACCACCTCGATCCGAACCCCGTCCTCGACGGCGAGTGAGACGGTGCGGGGGCTGCCGTCCACGGTCGAAGCGACAGTGACCGAGTGCCCCGGCCGCAGCCGTCGCAGATCGTATTCCGCACCAAGCGCGAGGGCAACTTCGGCTCTGTCAGGTGCCGCAAGACCGGCCTCTGACAGCAAGAAATCGAGCGTTTCGCCCGGAGCAATGTCGCGCGACCACGTCGACAGGGGTGGCTCGATCGCTTGCACCGGCCTGTCGGCAAACGCGGCCTGCAGAAGGGGCAGCGGGCTGAGGTCGGGTGCATCGTCTGCCCATGCCGCCGCGGGCAGCGTCACGGGGATGTCAACGTTCTGGGGGGCTTCAGGACCTTGGGGCATCCAGCTACCTGCCTGGGCAAGTTCCGGCGGCACGGGTTCTTTCGACATGGAATCAGAGATGGCGATAGCCGCTCCCGAAACCGTCCCCGCAATTGCGACACAAGCCGCCAAAGTTCTGAGCCTCATGTCGCCCCCTCCATTTCTTCTTCCAGCGCGCGGCGGATCTTCGGCACCGCGAATTCTTTGGGCTCGTGATAGTCGATCATGGTGACGAATCGCCCAGAGGCTGCGAACAGGAAGACGCTCGCGGTGTGGTTCATCGTGTAATCGCCGCTCTCCGCCGGTACTCGCTCGTAGGTGGCGCGGAAGCCGTCCGCGACGCGCGCTATCTGCTCTTCCGGTCCCGTCCAGCCGCGGATCGCCGGATGGAAGTAGCCGACATATTCGGCCATCGTTTCGACAGTGTCGCGCTCGGGATCGACCGTGATGAAAACCACGTTCATCTCGTCGGCCTCGTCTCCCAGATCGTCGAGCCATCCCGAAATGTCAGAAAGCGTGGTCGGGCAGACATCGGGACAGTAGGTGAAGCCGAAGAACGCCATCGTCGGGCGACCGATCAGGGTTTCCGGCCCGACCGCGTTGCCCTCATGATCCGTCAGACGGAAATCCATCTCGGTCAGGGCCACAGGCCGCTGCCCGACAGGTTCGGGTCCACCGGGTCCATCGACCTGCCACCAACCGACGAAGAGCATCAGGGCGACCGCCCCGACACCAGCCGCGCCGTACCCCAGGACCGCCCGTCGCCGCATCAGTCCTCTGGCCCCCGCGCGGCGATTCCGAGGATCGGCACCTTGACCGTCACTTCGCCTCCGTCGTCGAAAAGCAGGGTCAGCGGAAAGGTGTCCCCTTCCGTCATCGGTTCTTGTAGCCGCATCAGCATTGCGTGCAGGCCCCCCGGTTCGAGCGCGACGCTCTCGCCCGGGGCGATCGCGATCTCCCCCGCCGGGCTCATGGAGCTCACACCTTCGGCATTGGTCTTCGTCTCGTGGATTTCGGGCATCATCGCGAGCGGTGTTGTAAGGCCGATCAGCGTCACCGGCTCGTCGCCAGTGTTGCGGATCGTCATGTAAGCGGCCCCGGGACGGTTCATCCCGATGGAGGCGCGGGACCACGCGTTCTCGACGACAACATCCTCGGGTCCGGCCAGCGCGGGCACCGAGAGCCCTCCAAGGGTCAAAAGCGCGGCCAGTGTGCCAGTCAAAATATACTTTTTCATCGTTCTGATCCTGCCCTTTCCATTCAGCTTTGCGCGGCAGCGACTTCGGCGGCCACCAGACGACGCAACTCTGCCTCCCCGAATGGATCGAGCGGCTTGCCGTTCACAAAGAATGTGGGCGTCTGGCGAATTCCCACGGCCTCGACGTCAGCACGATCCTGGTTAAGGATCGCCACGACACCGGGTGCCAGCATTTGCGTGCGCGCGGCTTCGGCATCGAGTCCGGCCGTGGCGGCGATCTGAAGGATCAGGCCAGGCGCCGGGGCACCGTGCGACGCCCATCTCGGCTGTTCCCGCAGAACGGCCTCGAGCACCGGCACGTAAACGTCCTGCATGCGCGCCGCTTCGAGCACGCGGATGGCTTCCTCGGATGCCGCGCCGTGGAAGGGCGTGTAGCGGATCACGACGCGGACAGCTTCCCCATGCTCGGCCATGATGTCCTTCACGATGGGATGAAAGGCGCGACAGGCCTCGCAGGCCGGATCGAAGAATTCGACGATCGTGACGGGCGCATCCGCAGGCCCGAGGATGGGCGAGTAGGGGCGGATCATCGCCTCCGCAAGTTCCGGAGCAACGGGCTCCGCTTCGGCCACTGGGCCGGGGCGGATTGCAAACCAGGTGGCTCCGCCGAAACCGGCGGCGCCGAGGGCAAGAACGGACAGGATCAGGCCGCGTCGATTCATGTTCGTGTGTCCTTCAATGAAAGGGCCGACAGCGCCCCGATCAGCGCGAAGGCGGCGAGCGCCATCAGCGGGATAGGGATGCCGAAGACCAGTTGGTTGTCATCGGTGCAAGAGGGGCCGGTGGCCGTGCAGGGCTGGACGCGTTCGGGAACAAGACCGACGTACAGCCCCATGTGCCAGAGGGCGATTGCGCCGCCGCCAAGCGCCAATGCGATGCCGTAGCGCCCCACGCGGCCGTCCCGCCACCAAAGGCCGAGCCCGAGGACAATGGCCAAGGGGAACATGAAGGCGCGCTGGAACCAGCACAGCACACAGGGCGTCTGCCCCAGCACCTCGCCGACAAAAAGCACGGCAAGCGAGGCGACGAGCGCGATGATCCACGCCAGCCCGAGGGCTGTTTCTCCGGACATACGGTTCATGTCGGTCAGAACCTCTCTTCCAGATCGGCGAGTATCTCTTCGGCGGAGGTGCCGTAGGGCCACGAGTCGGCGAAGCCCGCGTCGGGATCGAAGAGGAACAAATGCGACGTGTGGCCCATCGTGTAACCATCCGGCGCCGCAGCCTCTTCGACGCGTTCAAAGAAGATCGGAAACGTCTCGGATGTGGCGGCGATCTGTTCCGGCGTGCCGGTCAGACCGATGATGCCCGCATCGAACAGCGGGACGTATTCGGCGAGTGCGGCGGGCGTGTCCCGTTCGGGGTCGATGGTGATGAAAATCGGCTGGACCTTGGCGGCATCGTCGCCCAGACCGTCCATCACCGCCGCGACCTCAGATAGGGTCGTCGGGCAGACGTCGGGGCAGTTGGTAAAGCCGAAAAAAACCAGCATCCAGCGCCCCGCAAAGTCCTCCTCGGTTTGAACCATACCCTGGTGGTCCGTCAGTTCGAACTCAGCGAAAAAAGGCGGCTCGGCGTCAGTTCGGGCGCTATCGGCACGATAATCGGACCATAGCAAGAGCCATACGAAGGCAAGCGCTGCCACGCCTGCCAAAACCCAAAGAAACTTCTGTGCCGATGTAAGGGACAATCCTGTTCGCCTGTTTTTGATTCTTATTGCAAGTGCGGATACATCCTCTAGCCGCTAGAGGTTCAAGCACGAAATCATGGTATAGCTTGAACTCACGCGTCTGTGAAACCGACACTTGTTTATTCCGACGGCAAAACCTACACAAACTGTATCTTTTTCATGGAGGCGAAAATGCTCACGATCGGTACTCTGTCAAAGAAGACTGGCACGAAGGTGCAGACCATCCGGTACTACGAACAGATTGGGCTCATGCCCGAACCTGGCAGGACCGAAGGCGGGCAGAGGCGCTACGACAATGCACAGCTCGACCGGCTGTCCTTCATCCGCCATTCGCGACAACTCGGTTTCTCGCTCGATGCGATCCGCGAGCTGCTCGACCTCAGCGACCATCCCAACCGGCCCTGTGATGAGGCTGATGCCATCGCGCGTCGCCAGCTCAAACAGGTGGAGCAGCGCATGGCCCGCCTGAAGGCGCTGCGCACGGAACTGAAACGCATGGTTCACGAATGCAGCGGCGGGCGGACGGGAGATTGCAAGGTGCTTGAGGTGTTGCGGGACCATTCGGAATGCTTGACCGAACACGAGGAAATCGGGGCCTGAAGGAATTCAGCCAACATTCCGGCTGGAACGCAGATCTGCCGCAGAAGTTAATGTGTCGTACAACACAAGCTGGAACCACAAAATGGCCGCTAGACAAGATTCAATGGAGAGACGGACGCTTTGGATCGTTCTGGCGCTCAATATCGGTTTGGCCGTGGCTTTTTTCGCAACAGGCGCCTTCGGCGACTCAAGTGCCCTGATCGCCAACGGGCTCGATAACCTCTCCGACAGCTTCGTCTACGCGATCAGCCTTTTCGCTTTGTCCCGATCCGCCAAATGGAAACGCGGGGCGGCGAACGTTTCCGGCGGGCTGCTGATCCTGTTCGCTGCAGGCATCCTCTACGATGCGTGGCGCCGCTACATCGGTGGGTCAGATCCGCTCGGGACGATCATGATTGCAATGGCCCTGATCGCGGCGGCTATCAACGCAGTCTGCGTTTGGCTGCTCGCTAAGCTCAAAAATCCAAACGTCAATATCCGCGCGGCCAACACCTTCAGTTACAACGATTTCGCCGCGAACCTCGGGATCGTCGTGGCCGGTGGCCTCGTCGCTTGGCTAGGAACCAACTGGCCGGACCTTGTCGTCGGTGTGATCGTCGCCGGGATCGCGGCCTGGGGCGGTATCGACATCCTGCGCGACGCACACGGCGAACACCACAAAGCGGTTCACACGGACAAATAGTTGCGGGAGATTCTTTCTGAAAGAAAGGATTGAAGCTATAGTGACTATAGCAATTAGTCTTGTTCCAAGACGATTCGAGGAGCGACCCGTTGCAGATGATCGACCCCCTACTTGTACCCACCAAACTACTGGATTTTGATGCCGCGCCTCTTGCGCGTCTAATTGAGAACCGCAGCTGGCGCGGCTTATCCGAATACGATCGGATCGGAGCTGCCTATGATTTCGTTCGGAATGAAATCGCGTTCGGATACAATCGAGCTGACGACATCCCCGCATCCGAAGTGCTTTCCGACGGCTATGGGCAGTGCAATACCAAAAGCACGCTCTTGATGGCGCTGCTGCGTGGTGTCGGCATTCGTTGCCGGTTGCATGGGTTTACGATCCACAAAGGCTTGCAGCGCGGTGTTGTCCCTGAGCTGGTGTATCCGCTTGCTCCGCAGGAAATTCTCCACTCATGGGTCGAGATCGAATTTCAAGGTGCCTGGATCAACCTTGAAGGCTTCATCCTGGATGACGCTTTCCTCGATGTCCTGCAAACGTCATTCTCGGACACAGAAAGTCTCTGCGGTTATGGCGCGGGCACGGATTGCCTTGGCGCGCCTCCCGTCGCCTGGAACGGAGAAGATACCTACATTCAGAAAACCGGCATCGTGCAGGATTTCGGCGTGTTTGATACGCCGGACGCCTTCTATTTTTCCCATGAGCAATCCTTTGGATGGCTGCGTGGTGCCCTTTACCGTCATATCATACGCCACTGGATGAATGCGCGCGTTCGTGGTTTCCGCAGCGACCGCCTCAAGACTGACCGACGCGCGACACACGCGCATGAGGAGCCTGCCAATGCCACATGACCACGGGCACGCGCATATCGATCCGGATTCTGGCGATCGGCGGGTTGCCATCGCGATCTGGGCGAACGGGCTTCTTACCGTTGCGCAAATCGTCGGGGGCATATTGTCGGGCAGCCTGGCACTGATCGCCGATGCGCTGCACAACTTTTCCGATATGGCCTCGCTTGTCATTGCCTTTGCCGCACGCAAGATCGCGCGCCGCCCGGCCGATGAGCGCATGACCTTCGGCTATGGCCGGGTCGAAATCGTCGCGGCCCTGATCAACTACACCACCCTCATCGTGATCGGCTTCTATCTGATCTACGAAGGTGGCATGCGCATGATTGATCCACCCGAAGTCATGGGGTGGACCGTCGTCATTCTCGGTGGAATCGCGCTTGTGGTCGACACGCTGACCGCAATGCTGACCTATTCGATGCAGAAGGGGAGCGTGAACATCCGTGCGCTTTTTCTCCACAACCTTTCGGATGCGCTTGCTTCGGTCGCGGTTATCGTCGCTGGGTCGCTGATCATCCTTTACGACATGCGTTGGGTCGATCCTGCCATCACCATCGGCATCGCGACCTACATCCTGTATCTGTCTTTCACTGAAATAGGCGGCCCAATCCGAACCCTGATGCTCGGGAGCCCGCCGGACATCGACAACGAGGCCGTCGTCGAAGCGATGCGGAAAGTCGAAGGCGTCGCCGACGTCCACCACGTCCATCTCTGGCAAATGCAAGAGCACGAGGCTGCGCTCGACTGTCATGTCGTCGTGGCAGCCGAGGGATGGTCGAAGATCGAAGAGATCAAGAGCGCGATCAAGGAGCGGCTGAAGGAAGAATTCGGCATCAGCCATTCCAGCCTCGAATTCGAGCACGAGGATCGCGCTCATCAGAACGCCGATCTCTACGGTCACGGCAACGCAAGTGAAAAGGAGAAGACCAATGTTCAAGGAAACGCTGACCGAGCGTGATGATGTCATCGGGCTCGTCTGCGAAGGCAAGTTGACGGAGACAGAATTCAAGTAAATGCACGCGCTGCTTCATGAGCGTCTTGGAACAACCGATAATCCGGGTCTGGTTCTCGACCTTACAAGTTTCGAGGGCTACGAAGAGCCTTCGGCGATGCTAGAAGATCTGAAGGTCGACACCGCCCACGCGAACGATTTCGGTCGCATAGCGGTTGTCGGAGAACGCAGATGGATGGAATGGGGCGCACGGGTGGTCAACCTATTGACGGGCTCCGAGATGCAGTGGTTCGAATCCAGCGATACCGAGTCCGCAATTGCGTGGGCGCGTGACGGGTAGCCAGCGATTCTGCAAGAAAAGGACTCTGGCCTGGAAATTGACATCACATCAGATGCTTCACGATTAATGGAGGAACGGAACGATCTAAATGTAGTCAGCAACATTTGTCTGCTCGGATGAAACAATCCGATGCAGTTTGATGTCGACTTTAGGCTGCATAATAAGTCCCTACGCGCTGAATTCTTCGAAATTTAACATAAACTTCATTATGCGTCTTTATACTTGGTGTTGCGATAGTATAATATCGTATGTATGCTGGACTCCTGTCGCGTAGCCCTTAATTGTGAGATGGGAAATCCAACGAAATCAACGGCTGAGCTTTGCCCTTAAATATGAGATTTTGCCTTTAATTCTGATATTTTTGCCCTTAAACCTGAGACAGGGTTCACAGACATTTGCGGCAAATATCGATGGATGGTGATGGCGAAGACTGCGTTGCTGTTGGTGCTGAAGAGGCGCGCAGGGCCGCGGTGCTGCGCCCTCTTGTTCAGGCATATCTCAATGGGACTGGCAGCCTGGAACGTGGCATCAATGACGCCGTTTGGGAGCTTGGTGTCAGCAGGGCGACGGTCTGGCGTTGGATAAAACGGTTGGCGGAAGAGGGTGGGCGCACCAGCGCTCTGGCTCCGCGGAAACGGGGCCGCCCGACCGGGACGATGTTAATATCCAGCAAAGTCGAAGCGGTAATCGAGGAGCACCTTCGCCGCTATTTCTTGCGCCGGGAGCGTTCGAGCTTGTCGCGCGTCGTGACAGAAATCCGCAGCGCTTGCTGGCAGGAGGGCTTGCAACCGCCGACACGGCGAACGGTTCAGCGTCGTCTGGATGCGATGGATGCCCGCGAAGTTGCGAAGGCACGAGAGGGCGCAAAGGCGGCCCGCCAGAAATTTGCGCCGGTCACAGGTGAGAACAAGGCCAGTATGCCACTGGAGATCGTCCAAATTGATCATACACCGGCGGACATCATTCTTGTCGACGGCTTTGAACGCAAACCAATTGGGCGGCCTTGGGTCACGCTGGCGATCGACGTCGCAACGCGGATGGTGACCGGATATTACACCTCTCTCGAGGCACCTTCGCGTCTGTCAGTGGCGCTTTGCCTGACACAGGCGGTGGCCCTCAAGGAGGAACTTCTTGCGGAATTGGCGTGCGATGTTCCTTGGCCGGCACAGGGCAAACCGCACAGCATCCACGTCGATAACGGTCGCGATTTCCGGTCGCGCGCCTTTCGGTCGGCCTGTGCGGATTGGGGGATCGATCTGGTCTATCGACCGCCAGCAAGTCCTCACTTCGGTGGTCACATCGAACGGTTGATCGGCACCATGATGGGGGCCGTTCACCTGTTGCCGGGAACAACGCAATCCTCGATCGCGGCAAAGGGCGACTATGACGCCGAAAGCAAGGCCACGATGACGTTGAGCGAATTCGATCGCTGGTTTGCTCTGGAAATCTGCCGTTACAACAACAGCATTCATTCAAGTCTTGGCTGCACGCCCGTTGCCAAATGGGAGGCGCTCTCAGAGCAAATGACAGGCGACATCCCCTTCGAGATGGAAGCCTTTCAGGTGAGCTTCCTGCCGAGTGAACTGCGCAAGATCAGGCGTGACGGCATCCATCTGTTCCAGATAAGGTACTGGTCCGATGCCCTTGCAGGCCACATTGGGCGCGGGGATGGAAAGGTGGTCGTTCGCTACGATCCTCGCGATATCTCAATGATCTGGGTCGAACTGGACGATGGCCGGTATGTTGAGGCGCGGTACAGAAACCTGGAAATTCCGCCCGTCTCGCTCTGGGAATATCGCGAAGCGATGAGGAAGGCCCGTGCCCTTGGCAAGTCCGGGTCTAATGAGCTGGTGCTGGCTGAGCTGATCCGACAGCAACGCCAGATCGAAGCTGAAAGCCGGGGCCTGACGAAGGCCGAACGCAGAACCCGTGAAAGAAAAGGGACATTGAAGGGCACGAACTCGGCCGTCTCGACAACCGAAGGGCTGCGCCCGATCGATACGGGTGATACATCGCGCCCATTGTTCAAGGTGGAGAGATTGCGCACACCGACGCATCCGGTCGGGCATTCCGACAACATCCGGTCACCGCGAGACGTCGCCACTGAGCGTGCTTTCTTGATGTCGCCTCTGTTTGATGCGGTCAAGCTTTTCGAGGTTCGTGATAGGGGAGCCGCGCGCGGCGCCGTGCGCGCCCCACGACGCTGGCGCGGCGTCGCGCGTGGCGGTGGCCCTGTCGCGCGTCATGTTTCGTTCTTTCGCAGTGAGGGGCCGTCCAAGGGCAACCTGTGAGCGTTGTGGACGATGCGGTCGAGGATTGCATCGGCGAAGGTCGGCTCGCCGATGACGTCGTGCCAGGCGTCGACGGGCAGTTGGCTGGTGATGATGATCGATCCGTTCTGGTAGCGGTCCTCGACGATTTCCATCAGGTCGCGGCGCTGCGATGTTGTCAGCCGTTCGGGCCCCCAGTCGTCCAGGATGAGCAGGTCGGTGCGAATGATCTGGCGGAACAAGCGGGGAAACCGCCCGTCACCATGGGCGAGTTCGAGATCGGCGAACAGACGCGACAAGCGGTGATAGAGGACGGTGCGACCGTCGCGGCAGGCTTTCTGTCCGAGCGCGCAGGCCAGCCAGGTCTTTCCGACACCGCAGGGGCCGGTGATGATCAGATTTTGCCGCTTTCCGATCCAGTCGCCGTGCGCGAGCTGGCGAAACAGGTCCCGGTCGAGTCGCCGCGGGGCGCGGTAATTGACGTCCTCGATGGCGGCGCCCCCATGGCGCAACTTGGCCGCGCGCATCCGGCTCTGGTAGCGCTTCGTGCTGCGGTTCGCGGCCTCGCGGTCGATCAGAAGACCCAGCCATTCGGCATGGCTGATCTCGGCGGCATCGTCTTGCCGCTGCAACTCGGCGAAGGCCTCCGCCATGCCATCGAGCTTGAGGGCACGCAGGTGGTTCAGGGTGGGATGGTCGAGCATTCGGATGTCTCCTTATCAGTGGAAATAGCTGGCGCCGCGGATATTGGGATGTGTGATCGCCGGGCCCTCCGCGGGGGTCTCTGGCCGTCGGCGATGCAGGTTGTTCCGGAGGATTGATTTGACCGAGCTGTATGACAGGCCGCCAATCTCGCCAGCACGCAGGCAGGCGGCTTCAAGGGCGTCCCGGCCATGGGGCTTGGCGAGGCGCACGATCCCGATGCAGGCGCGGAAGCCTTGCTCGGGATGGGGCTTGGCGCGCAGGATCAGATCCACGAGGTTCGCCGTGTTGGGACCGATCTTCTCGGCCATGCGCCGCAGTTCGGCGGGGGTGAGCCCGGCATATCGGCGATGGCTGGCGGGCATGTGCGCGGCCACGGTCGTATGCTTGCGGTTCCCAGACGTTCGGACATGGGAGGCCACGCGCTGTCCTTCATGGAAGATCTCGACAGTCCGGGCCGTGATCCGGGCCCAGAGCGTCTTCTTCAGGAGCTGGTGGGGCACGGAGTAGTAGTGCTTATGAACTTCGACATGGTAATCGAGGCCGACCCGCCGCTCGACCCAGTCGGCATACTCGTAGGGGGCCGCGGGCAACGGCCGGAGCGCGGGCTGGTCGAGCTGTTCGAACAGATCCCGGCGGCTGGCGCCCAGGTGCCGGGTCATCTTGCCGTTCAGTCCCGGCAGCAGATCGCGGATCGCCGCGTTCACTTCGGCCAGAGAAAAGAACCGCCGTTTGCGCAGCCGCGCGATGATCCAGCGCTGGACGACAAGAACGCCGACCTCGGCCTTCGCTTTGTCGCGAGGCTTGTAGGGACGCGCCGGCAGGATCGCCGTGCCGTAATGAGCGGCCATCTCGGCATAGGTGCGGTTGATCTGCGGCTCATGAAAGCAGGCCTTGGTCACGCCAGCCTTGAGATTATCCGAGACGATCTGCTCGGGCACACCGCCGAAGAAGGCCAGCAAGCGAACATGCGCGCCGATCCAGTCCGGCAGGCTCTGGGTCCAGGTCGCCTCGACATAGGTATAGTTCGAGGCACCCAGGACGCCGACGAAGATTTGCGCCACGCGGATCGCGCCGGTCTCGCCATCGATCACCTCGATGGTATCGCCGGAATAGTCGACGAACACGCGCTCGCCAGCCGCATGGTGCTGGCGCATGGTGGGCGACAGGCGGCCTTCCCAGCGACGGTGGAGGTCGCAGAACCGACTGTATCCATAGCCATCGTCCGGATGGGCGGCGCGATACTCCTCCCAGATCAGCGACAGCGTGACCCCCTTGCGGCGGAGTTGCCGATGAACCGCAGCCCAATCCGGCTGCGCCAATCCTCGGCGCGTTTGGCCGCCCGGCGGTGCAAACAGCCGTCGTTCCAGCGCGGCTTCGTCCAGCCCGTCCGGGAGCGGCCAACACAGTTCGGCCCGTTCCGCCCGCTTGAGATACTCGCTGATCGTCGACTGCCCGACGTTCAGGCTCCTCGCGATCTTCCGCGTCGACAATCCGGTGGCCCTCAGGCGAAGGGCTTCTGAAATCTTGCGCATTGGCAATCGTCTCATTCTGGGGCTCCTTGCTCGTCCTCGATGACGGCAAGGCTACCCTGCTGCACGATCGCCCAGCAGCCGGTCTCACAACTCGAAACCGGGATGATCGGATACCTCGGAATCCGTGACCGGATTAAATCGGAATGACCGACCGGATATTATCGGAATCGGTGACCGGATGACCCCGGTGTGCGCAGCGGACGCCGTCGCGGAACTCAACCCCGCTGATGACCTCTGGCAGGCGGTTCCGGCCGTCGAGCCTCCGCCATTTCTTCTGCGCCGACATCATCAGCCGGAAGGCCATGGCGAGCCCGGTCTTTCGGCTCAGGCAGCCCTTGGTTCGCCGGGTGCGGTGCCGGACGGTGGCGAAGGTGCTCTCGATCGGATTTGACGTCCGGATATGTTTCCAGTGCTCGGCCGGATAGTCGTAGAGGGTCAGCAGCGCGTCCCGGTCCTTGACCAGCTTGGCCACCGCCTTGTCCCATTTCACGCCGTAGGTTTCGACGAAGAAGTTGAAGGCGACGTTGGCTTCGGCCTTTGTCCCGGCCTGCCAGATGTCGTGCAGGTGTCCTTTGGCCCTGGCCTGCGCCGATTTCGGCAGCGCGTTCAGCACGTTCATGGTCTTGTGCAGCCAGCACCGCTGCTCCTGCGTCGTGGGGAAGACTTCGCGCAGGGCCGTCCAGAAGCCGAGGGCACCGTCGCCGATCGCGAGCTTGGGATCCTGCGTGAGGCCGCGCCGCTTGAGATCGAGCAGCACCTCGCGCCAGCTCTGGGTGCTCTCGCGGAAGCCGTCGGTCATGGCCAGCAGTTCCTTCCGGCCGTATTCATCCGCCCCGACGATGACCAGAACGCATTGCTTTTCCTCGGCCATGCGCGGCTTGAAGTAGACACCGTCGGCCCAGATGTAGAGGAACCGCCGGGTTCCGAGGTCGCGCTTCTCCCAAGCCTCGTATTCGGACCACCAGTTGGCTTTCAGGCGGGTGACGGTCTTGGCCGACAGGCCCTTGGCGTCCGGCCCCAGAAGGGCGGCCAGCGCCTCGCCGAAATCGCCGGTGGAGACCCCCTTGAGGTAGAGCCAGGGCAGCAGTTCCTCGACCGATTTGGCCTTGCGCAGGTAGCGCGGCAGGATGCTGGGCGTGAAGGAGATCCTCTCCGCTCCCGGCTTGCGATCCCGCACCCGCGGCACCTTCACGGCGACCGGACCGATCCCGGTCAGGATTTCGCGCTCCGGCAAATGTCCGTGCCGCACCAGCCTGGCCCGGCCGTCATCGAGCCTTTCCTCAGCGAACGCGGCGAGGAGCGTTGCCAGCTCGGCCTCAACCGCTTGTTCGATAAGCTTGCGCGCACCCTCCCGGATGAGGTCCGTCAGCGGATCCGGCGAAAACCCCGATGGATCGGGCAGCGTGCTGATGGTAGTCTCCGACATGTGGCATGTATGGATGCCGCCTTTGGTGCAAGGGGTATTTTGAACCTCTTTGGGTGCGATCGGGTGCGGTCATGTATTAGGCCTTGTCGTTGCGGCACTGTTCATGGCCGCGGGCCGATATGGTGATGCGCGTACCGGGTCCAAATCATATCCGAGGGCTTGGACGCCCAATGCCACATAGATGGTTTTCCCGGTCCGGATCTGGCCGATCAGTTTCCCATAAAAGCTTCGGTGACCTCCTCACACATCGACCGAGGCAGAGATTGGCGCGTCTCGCTGTTACGCGACCGCCTCGGGGTTCTTGTAATCCTCGTTCTTCGTCAGCATCGCCCAGATCGCACGGGCCATTCTATTTGCCAGGGTGACCGCCGCCACGAGTTTTGGTTTCCGAGCCAGAAGCCGTTCAAGCCACGAGCCCTTCTTGATGCCAAAACGGGTCGCTGCTGAAATAACCGACATGGCGCCTCTGATGAGATGGCTGCGAATGTCTACCTGCCCCATCTTCGAGACCTTCCCCAAGCGGCTTTTCCCGCCTGTGGAATTCTGTCTGGGCACCAGTCCCAGCCAAGCCGAGAAATCCCGCCCGCGGGAAAAACATCCCGGATCCGGCGCGAATGTTTCGACTGCCATTGCGGTTTGCAGTCCAACCCCGGGGACAGTCTGCAAGCGCTTCACCACCGCGGATTTCTTGGCCATTTCCCGCATCTCACCCGTCATCTCTGCGATCTGCGCTGTCAGCTGCGCGATATGGTCGACATAGACATGCGCCAATTCGCGGACTTTGCATGGCATGGACACCGTTTCGTCTTCAATCATCGCAGACAGTTTCTTCAGGCCACACATATTGGTCGCGGCAATCACACCGTGTTCCGCCAGATGCGAACGCAAGGCGTTGATCGTTTGGGTGCGTTGGCCAATGAACATCTGCCGCGTCCGATAGGCCATCGCGCTGATCTGCTGATCCTCGGGTTTGGGCTCGACAAACCTCATGGTCGGACGTGAGCCCGCCTCGGCAATGGCTTCCGCGTCTGCCATATCATTTTTCTGGCGTTTGACATATGGCTTCACATATTGCGGTGGGATCAAGCGTGGACTGTGGCCGAGGCGTTCAATCTCCCGCGCCCAACCGTGGGCGGTCGCACAGGCTTCCATGGCGACGATGCATTTGGGTTGCTCCGAGAGAAACGGCAGAACCTGGCTTCGAGAAAGCTTTTTGCGAAACACGACGGCACCGGCTTCGGAGGCACCATGCGCGTGGAAAACGTTCTTTGCCAGATCAAGGCCGATGATGGTTGCTGTAGTCATGTGGGTGCCTCATTCCTTTGCCACGCTGCCATCAGCATGACGATATGTTGCGATGACGCCGGGCGGCGGCATCCACACCATCATATCCCTTTCTCGGCTGAGAATTGACGGCGTCTGAACACCGCCATGATATGCCGCCCCTCAGGGCATCACCAACTTTCGCGCGTTACTCCTCACTCCCGAAGCGGGAGTTCTGCAACAACGCCGATCTTGCCCGCGATCAGCAAGACCACGGCAAGATTGAAGGAATGGAAGGGATGAACCGTAAAGAAGGTCACGCGGCGGCGCCTGTCAGAATGCTGTCAACTGATGTTGATTCCGCTTTGCCCCGGATCCGCCTTCCGGTCAAGGGCGGGGCCCCGCGCCTGCCTCAGGCGGTGGTGTGAAATCCGTTATCGGCATAGACCACCGATCCGCTCATGGGACTTGCGGCCTCGGTTGCCAGAAAGGCCGCCAGCGTACCGATCTCTTCGATGCTTACCAGTTTTCCCGCAGGCGTACGGGCGCGAATCTTATCCATCAGCGCATCGAACCGGTCGATCCCCGAGGCGGCGCGGGTCTTGACCGGACCGGTTGAAAGCGAAAAGGCACGAATCCCTTCGCCCGCCAGATCGGCCGCCGCATAGCGGACCGAAGCCTCCAGCGCGGCCTTTACCGGACCCATGAGGTTGTAATTCTCGACCACCCGATCCGCGCCGTAAAAGCTGACCGTGATCAGCGAACCACCCGCCTGCATCAAAGGCCGCGCCAGCCGCGCCATGCGCAGGAAGGAGTGGCAAGAGATATCCATCGCCGTCGCAAAACCTTCGGCCGAAGCGTTGACAACGCTGGTGTGCAGATCCTCGCGCGGGGCGAAGGCGATGGCATGAAGCAGAAAATCAAGCCGCCCCCATTCAGCGGTAATGCGGTCAAACACGGCTTCCAACTGGCCGGGTTCACGCACATCGCAAGGAAGGAACAGCGGCGCACCCACTTCCTGCGCCACGGGTTCGACCCATGGCCGGGCCTTTTCATTAAGAAAGGTCAGCGCCAGCTCTGCCCCCGCCGCGCGAAAGGCCCTGGCGCAACCGGCGGCGATGCTGGCCCCATTCGCCACGCCAACCACGAGGCCGCGTTTGCCTTTCAGATCAATCATGTCGCTGCCTCTTCGCTGACGGCCTCCTGGGCGATGATGCTTTCCTCATCGGTCGGAATGACAAGAAGCTGCACCCGGCTGGCGGCGGTGCTGATCCTGCGCGACCCTGCTTCATTGGCATCGGGGTCAAGCTCTGCCCCAAGCCAGGCCAGCCGCGCGGCGACACGGGCGCGGATACCGGGCTGATGCTCGCCGATTCCTGCCGTGAAGACCAGCGCATCGATCCCGCCCATGCTGGTCGCCAACCGTGCCACCTCGCCCGCGATGCGCAGGCAAAAGAGGTCGATCGCCTCGGCAGCCTCTGGGCGCGTGCTGGCCATCAGCTCGCGGCTGTCAGCCTCGAAACCCGACACGCCCAGAAGGCCGCTTTCACGATAGAGCATGGTCTCGACCTGTTTCAGGCTTTGCCCCATTTCGCCCATCAGATGCAGGATCACGCCGGGGTCCAGCGCACCCGAACGCGTCGCCATCGGGATGCCGTCCAGCGTCGAAAACCCCATCGAGCTGTCGATGCTCTTGCCGCCCCGGATCGCACAAAGGCTTGCGCCGCTGCCCAGATGTGCGGCGACCACCTTTGCATCGGTGGCCAGATCGCCCAGTTGCCCGGCGATATAGCGGTAGGAGAGACCATGAAAGCCATAGCGCTTGATCCCCTGATCATAAAGCGCGCGCGGCAGGGCAAAGCGGCGGATCAGGGGCGGGTTGGTGGCATGAAACGCCGTGTCGAAAGAGGCTGTCTGTGGCACATCGGGGTAAAGCCCCCGCATCGCCCGGATCAGCGCAAGGCTTTGCGGCTGATGCAGCGGCGCAAGCCGCGCCAGCGCGTCGATCTGCGCGATCACCTGATCGGTGATCCGGGCTGGTCCTGTGAAGACATCGCCGCCATGCACAACCCGATGGCCGATCACCGCAAGGCGCGAAAGATTGAAATGCCCGGCCAGCCAGGCAAAAGCCTGGTTCAGCACGGCTGTCAGATCGCCGGGATCCGCTGTGATCGGGCCTGAAAAGGTCTTGCCCTCGCGCGTCAGGCGCACTTCGAAAGGCTCATCGCGGAAATCGATCACGCCCGAGGCCAGCGGGCGCGGCGCGGCGGCCTCCAGTGCGTAAAACCCCAGCTTGATAGTCGAGGATCCGGTGTTGAATGTCAGGATCAGATCGCGGGTCACGCCTTCCCCTCCGCTTTGCGGACCGCGACCAGCTTGGCCAGCGCAGCCGAGGCGATGCGGGCCGATAAAGGATCCGCCCGGCTTGTCAGAACGATTGGCACCCGTGCGCCCAGAACCAGCCCCGCGGCCGTGGCGCCCGCGAAATAGATCAGCTGTTTGGCAAGCATGTTCCCGGCCTCGAGATCCGGCACCAGAAGAATATCGGCCTCGCCCGCCACCTGCGAGACGATGCCCTTCGTCGCCACCGCCTCGGGGCTGATCGCATTGTCGAAGGCCAGCGGCCCGTCAACCAGCGCGCCCGTGATCTGGCCTCGAGCCGCCATCACCGTCAGCGCGGCGGCATCCAGCGTGGCGGGCATCGTCGCGTTCACCGTCTCGACCGCCGCCAGCACCGCGACCTTCGGCTGATCGCGCCCCAGAAGCCGCATCAGATCGACGGCATTCTGGCAGATGTCGCGCTTATGCTCTAATGTCGGTGCGATATTGATCGCGGCATCGGTGACGATCACCGGCTTGCGATAGGCGGGCACATCCATCGCATAGACATGGCTGATCCGGCGTTCGGTGCGCAGGCCGCCGCTTTTCGAAACCACCGCCGCAAGCAGTTCATCGGAATGCAGGCTGCCCTTGACCAGCACCTGGACCTTGCCACAGGCCGCCAGTTCCACCGCCCGCGCCGCCGCTGCATGGCTGTGCTCTGTCTCCTCGATCCGGAAGCCGTCAAGCGCGACCCCGGCCTCGGCGGCCGCCGCGCGAATCTTTGCGCCGGGACCGATCAGGATCGGGTCAAGCAGGCCTTCGTCGCGCACCTCGATCGCGCCAAGGATCGCGGATTTCGAACAGGGATGCACCACCGCCGCCCGCACCGGGGGCAATGCGCGGGCCTCTTCGACAAAGCCCTGCCAGCGCCCCTTCGGCAAGACCACCGCCTCGGGAAGGTCACCCGGCACCCAGGTCACCTGCTCGACCGGGGCCAGCACCAGCGCCTCGCCCGAAAGCACCACCTCGCCCCGCTGATTGCGGGCGGTGGTCGTCAGGCGGACACGGTTCTTGCCCTCGATCAGCTCGGCCACTTCAACTTCGGCGGTGATGGTATCGCCTGGCGAAACCGGCTTGTTAAAGCGGATCTGCTGGTCGAGATAGATCGTCCCCGGCCCCGGCAGGCGGGTGCCCAGCACCGCCGAAATCAGCGCCGCAGTCCACATGCCGTGCACCACGACATGGCCAAACGGCCCATGGGCGGCGAAACCGGCATCCAGATGCGCGGGGTTGGCGTCGCCGGAAACAGCGGCGAACAATTCAATATCCTTGGGACCGACGTGGCGGACAAGACTGGCGCGGTCGCCGATTTTCATCTGGTGAAACAGATAGTTGGTCAGAGTGCCGGTCATCTTGTCACCTCTGGAAAACATATGTGCCGGGCGCATCTGCCAGCGCGTTGCCCATTGCGGGCGGCGCGGCGGGGGCACCCGAACGCGCGGCAAGCCAGGCCTGCCAGGGCGTCCACCACGAACCCTCGGTTGCAGGATTGGCCTCGACCCAGGTCTCGGGCGGCAAAAGCGCGTCGTCATGGGCGCGGGTCGCCAGCCGGTAGCGGCGGCGCGGGTGACCGGGAGGAGAGACGATCCCCGCATTATGCCCGCCCGACGTCAGCGCGAAAGTCACCTCGCAATCGGTGAACTGGTGGATTTTGTAGACCGACTTCCAGGGTGCGACATGATCGCGCTCGGTCCCGACGGCAAAGATCGGCACCCGGATGTTCTGCAACAGAACTGTCTTGCCCCCGGCGGTGAAGCGTCCCGAAGAAAGCTCATTATTCAGATAAAGCCTGCGCAGATATTCGGCATGCATCCGATAGGGCATCCGGGTGCTGTCGGCATTCCAGGCCATGAGATCATTCATCGCCGTCCGCTCGCCCATCATGTAATCGCGCACCATCCGGGACCAGATGAGGTCATTCGAGCGCAAAAGCTGAAACGCCCCCGCCATCTGATCGGCAGAGAGATAGCCGCGGTTCCACATCATGCTTTCAAGAAGATGCAGCTGGCTTGGGTCGATGAACAACGCAAGCTCGCCCGGTTCGGCGAAATCGACCTGCGCGGCAAGCAGCGTCAGCGAGGCGAGACGCGCGTCCCCCTTCCCCGCCATGGCAGCCGCCGCGATCGACAGCAAAGTGCCACCCAGACAATAGCCGGTGGCGTGGATTTTCTGATCGGGCATTAGACGGGTGATCTCATCCAACGCGGCCATCACGCCCAGCCGGCGATAATCCTCCAGCGTCAGATCACGATCCTCTGCACCCGGATTGCGCCAGGAAATGGCGAAAACCGTGTGGCCCTGCGCCACCAGCCAGCGGATCAGGGAATTCTCCGGGCTGAGGTCGAGGATATAGTATTTCATGATCCAGGCCGGAACGATCAGCACCGGCTCGGGGTGCACGGTTTCTGTCGTGGGCGTATACTGGATCAGTTCGATCAGGTGGTTGCGGAAGATTACCTTGCCCGGCGTCACCGCCACATCGCGACCCGGTGTAAAGGCCTCGACACCCTCTGGCGGCTCCTGCCGGATCTGGCGGACGACGTCCTGCAGCCAGTTCTGCCAGCCCTTCACAAGGTTCATGCCTCCGGTAGCCCAGGTCCGTGCCACAACCTCGGGATTGGTAAAAGGGTTGTTCGAAGGCGCACAGACATCAAGGATCTGTTTCGCGGCAAAAGACACCACATCCTCGTGGTGCTTCGTCACGCCCGGAACCTCATGGGTGACGTTATGCAGCCATTGCTGCTGCAGCAGGAAAGCCTGCGACATCCAGCTGAAGGGCGGTTTCGCCCAGGCTTCACCGGCGAAACGGCGGTCGCCCGGCAAGGGCGTGATGACCGGCGCGGCCTGCGGATCCATCGCCGAGGCCATCAGATGCGCCATGAGACGCTGCCATTTGCGGCCCGCCTTGACGCCCAGTTCCATCTGCTTGCCCGGTGCCTGCGCCAGATGAAAGGCCCAGTCGACATAGGCCATCATCAGCGAGCCGGGCGAGACCCCGCCGCTGAGCTGTCCCGAGAGCGCCTCTCGTATGCGGTCAACGGCCTGAAAAGCCTCGATGCCAAGGCTTTCATCGCCGGTTGCACCCGAGCCATCTGATTTGGGAGTAAGGGCCATGTCGCGTCTCCAATTTACCGGCGGAAGTTAGCACAGAACTATCAACGAGTGTTGATCGAATTCAAAGAGTTCAAGATTTTTCTTGAACATAGGCATTGCGCCCAAGGCCCGATGCCGACGACATGTCGTAAAGCGCCGTCAAACCGCCGAAACAGCCGCCCCCGGACTGAACAGGCAAAGCATCGGCGTCCGGCGGCGGACACGGAATCCCCTGTCCCTGCCCTGATCATCATGGACGATTACCGGCAAAACGGCGCGACGTCGAGGCCATGACCCGGCCAATGCCGCTGGCACCAACGCCGGGCCAAGGCCGCGGCCTCAATCCGCCAGCACATCACCGATGCCAGTGAAGACACCACCGACCTGATTGAAGACAAAGGCCCCCGCCAAGCGTACCTCATCGAAAAGGGTGTTTTCAACCACAGCCCCGGCCTCGCCGGAAAGCAGGCCGACATAGCGGCTGTGGGCGGGATCATCGGTCGGAATATCGGTAATATCCACGATCCGTATTCCGGTCGCGACCGCCAGGCGCTGGACCGCCGGATCACGCACATCGACAAGCCCAAGCCGTATCCGACGTGCCGAAAGCCGCGACGACAGTTTCAGCGCCAGATCGTCCGAGGAGACGAGCACCGTGATGGGATGCTTCATCGGCCCAAGGCTGACCATCTGGGCGCGGAAAAGATCGATATCAATATCCGGGGCGGCAAGGATGACCTCGATCCGGTCCAGCACATCGTCCCGCCCGGCAAGACGCAGTTGCACCAGCGTCTCCATCGTCAGCCGCGCGCCCATGCTGTGAGCCAGCACCGGCACCGCGTCGGAAGCGGACCGACCCTTTGTCAAAAGCCGCAGCAGATCGGCAAGCGCCGCGCGGGAAAAGTCAGACGCGTCACGATCAGCCAGATAGGCGCCCGGATAGCCTGCCGAGGGCCATGTAAAAAGGACGGGCTTTTCCTCGATATGCGCATCGACCGAAAGCTGCGCGGTACGGAACAAGGCCTCATGAAAGCGGGTGTTGAAGCCGTGGACATAAAGCCCGACCCCCTCGCGCGAGAGACGCTTTGCAAAGGCGTCACGGCTAAGCGTCTGCCGGCTGCGCATCACGAAATTCCGGTCGGCGCTGCTGCCATTGCGATCCGGCCATTCAATCTTTCCCGGCCGATGGCCAGGCGGCACCGAGACCTCGTATTCCAGCCAGCTTGGCCGGATGGAGCGAGAGTCGCCAAAGGCCCCCGGCAGATTTGCCTCGGGCGCGCGGGTGGTCATGGTCAGCACCCGGACAAGGCGGGCGCCCTCGGGCAGGGCACCGGCATCGGGGGCCAGAACTTCCGGCCCCGGACGCGCAGCGCAGCCTGCAAGCGCAAGCGTCAGGATCAGAAGCAGGCGGCCCAACATATGCCTTACCGCAGGAATTTCTTGAATCGTATCAGTGCCAGCCAGAACAGCGCCACCCCGATCGCCGCCAGCGCCGCGAACTGGGGCCAGACCACGTCAAGCCCCGCACCTCGGAACAAGATGCCCTGCGAGAGGATGATGAAATGCGTGTTGGGGGCTGCAAGCATGATGGTCTGGATGATCTCTGGCATGGATTCCCGCGGCGTCATCGCGCCTGACAGCACCTGCAGCGGCAAAAGCGCCATCATCAGCAAAAGCGCGAATTGCGGCATCGACCCGGCGATGGTGGCAAGGAAAATTCCAAGCCCCGTCATGGCGAAAACCATCAGCACCGCGCCCGCAAGAAACAGCACGACCGAGCCCTGCACCGGAACCGCCATCAGCGCCTGCACCACAACACTTAGCGAAAAGATCGACCCCAGCAGCACCACCAGCCCCATCGACCAGATCTTGGAAAACATGATCTCGGTCGTGGTGACGGGCATGACCAGCAGGTGCTCGACCGTGCCATGTTCCTTTTCGCGGATCAGCGCCGCGCCGGTCAGCACCAGCGACAGCATGGTGATCGACCGGATCACGGCGGAAATCGCGCCGAACCACTTCGGATCCAGCGAGGGATTATACCGCGCGCGGAGCGCCAGATCGACCGGCAGCGCGGTCTCGGCCCGGTAGCCCGCCACATATTCCGAAACCTCGGAGGACACGATCTGCTGGATATAGCCGCCGCCGGTGAAGGCCTGGCTCATCCTTGTCGCGTCGATATTCAGCTGGATCGCCGGGTTTTTTCCGGCCAGCACATCGCGCGCGAAATCCGGTGGGATGTTCAGCGCAAAAGTATCCAGCCCCTGATCCATCCGCCGATCCATCTCGGCCGTCGTGGTCATCTGCGGCTCGACAAAATAGGGCGGATAAAAGGCCGAGGTGATGCGGGCGGAGAGATGCGACTGATCCTCATCCACGATCGAGATCGCGGCATTCGTCAGCGCCTCGGGCGAGACGTTCGCAGAGGTCCAGATCGAGAGCGAAAAGGAATAGACGATCAGCACCAGCATCACCGGATCGCGCCAGAGCCCGCGCAATTCCTTGACGCCCAGATTGAAGGTGTTGCGCAGGTTCATCCGCCCCTCACTTCGCCTGTTTTTCCAGGAAGGCCGCCGCCAGCCCGATAATCACCGGAATGGCGATGCCCATGGCCAGCATCGGCCCGGCCAGTTCCGCCATTCCGAAGGCCTTGGAGAAAGCCCCCCGCGCGGCGGTGATAAACCAGGTCGAGGGGTAGATCTCGCCCAGAACCCGGCCAAAACCCGACAGCGAAGAGACCGGGTAGATCAAACCCGAATAGCTGACCGCCGGGATCATCGTCAGCATGGCGGTCGCGAACAGCGCCGCGACCTGACTTGCGATGAAGACCGACACCAGAAAACCAAGCGCCGTGGTCGCGGTGACATAGATCAGCGCCGAAAGGGTAAAGCCCAGAAAACTGCCGTTGAAGGGCACTGCGAAGAATGTGACCGCCATGGCCATCATCAGGAAGAAATTCAGCATGGCCAGCGCGATATAGGGCAGCTGTTTGCCAAGCAGAAATTCCAGCCGCGTCACCGGCGTGACGTAGAAATTGATGATCGAGCCCAGTTCGCGTTCACGCGCGACCGAAAGCGTGGTCAGGATCGCCGGGATCATCAGCAAAAGCAGCGGGATGATCGCCGGGACCATCGCATTCAGGCTGCGCACGTCGGGGTTGTAGCGGTATCGGGTCACCAGTTCGAAACTGCCGCCGCTCGCCTTGTCACCGTAAAGCTGACGCGCCTGACGTGTGATCCAGTCGGCATGCATGCCCTGCACATAGCCCTGCACCGTATTGGCGCGGCTGGGGTTGGCGCCGTCGAACCAGGCCCCGACCTGCACATCCCTGCCTGCCGCGATATCGGCGGCAAAGCCGGGCGGGATCTCGATCGCCAGCGCCAGCTCGCCCGAGCGCATTCTTGCGTCGATCTCGTCGTAACTTGTCAGGGCCGGCTGTTCGATGAAATAGCGCGATCCCGCAATATCGGCGATATAATTGCGGCTGGTGGTGGTCTGGTCGCGGTCAAGGGCGGCGAAGGTCAGATCCTCGACATCCATGTTGATGCCCAGCCCCACCACGATCATCAGAAGAAGGCTGCCGACCAACGCCATGGTCAGCCGGATCGGATCGCGCTGCAATTGCAGGCTTTCCAGCTGCGAATAGCTAAGCAGTCGCCGCAGGCTGAAGCCGGATTGCTGCGCGTGATGGGTCACCCCGGCTGCGGGGGCCTCGGGCGCAGCGGCGGGGGCGGGTGCCGTCTCGCCAATCGCCTCTTCAAGATAGGCGATGAACGCGTCTTCCAGCGTGGCGCAACCTTTGGCTTTCGTGATCCCCTCGGCGGTGTCCGAGGCCAGCACCTTGCCCGCATGCATCAGGCTGATGCGGTCGCACCATTCCGCCTCGTTCATGAAATGGGTCGAGACAAAGATCGTCACGCCATCCTTGCGCGAAAGTTCCGCCAGAATGCGCCAGAAGCCGTTGCGCGCCACCGGGTCCACCCCCGAGGTCGGCTCGTCAAGGATCAGGATCTCGGGCGCATGGATCATCGCCACCGCCAGCGAAAGCCGCTGGCGGATACCCAGCGGCAACGCCTCGGGCAGGCTGTCGGTCACGTCGCCCAGATCGAACCGGGCGATCATCTCGTCAACCCTGGCGGGGATCTTCTCGGCCGCCATATCGAAAAGCCGCGCGTGCAGATCAAGGTTCTGACGCACCGTCAGCTCGGAATAGAGCGAGAAGGCCTGCGACATGAACCCGACCCGGCGGCGCACCGACAGATCGCTTGCATCGACCTCATGGCCGAAAAGCTTTGCCCGGCCCTCACTCGGCTCCAGAAGCCCGGTGAGCATCTTCATCGTCGTCGTCTTGCCGCAGCCGTTCGAACCCAGAAAGCCGAAAATCTCACCCCTGGGGATGCGGAAGGAAACATTGTCGACCGCCACGAAATCGCCAAAGCGCTGCGTCAGCCCCTCGGCCTCGATGGCGATATCGCTGTCATCGGTGGTCCGCGGCGGGATCACCACGGCACTGTCTTCGCCCCGGTCTTCTTCGGGCAAAAGCGCGATGAAGGCTGCATCAAGCGTGTCGGCCCCGGTCCGCGACAGCAGATCGCTGGTGGTGCCGGTGGCCAGCACCCGGCCCGCATTCATCGCAACCAGCCAGTCGAAGCGCGCGGCCTCTTCCATATAGGCGGTGGCGGTGATCACGCTCATCCCCGGCCGTGTCGCGCGGATGCGGTCGATCAGATCCCAGAACTGGCGGCGCGACAGCGGATCGACGCCGGTGGTCGGCTCGTCAAGAATCAGGAAATCGGGATCATGGATCAGCGCGCAGCACAGACCCAGCTTTTGCTTCATGCCGCCCGACAGCTTTGACGCCGGGCGCGACCGGAACGGCGTCATGCCGGTCGCAGCCAGCAGATCGGTGATCCGCCGCTCGCGTTCGGCCTTGTCATGACCGAAAAGCGAGCCGAAGAAATCAAGGTTCTCTTCGACCGAAAGCGTCGGGTAGAGGTTCTTGCCCAGACCCTGCGGCATATAGGCGGTGCGGGGGCAGACGCGGTTGCGATGCGCCACATCGCGCATATCGCCGCCCAGAACCTCGACCTTGCCCTGCTGGATCACACGTGCCCCGGCCAGCAGCGACAGAAGGCTGGACTTTCCGACCCCGTCTGGCCCAATCAGCCCGACCATGCGCCCCTCAGGGATCTCCAGCGTCACATTGTCAAGCGCCGTGACCTTGCCATAGCGCAGCGTCAGGCCGGAGACCCCGGCAACTGAGCCGGTCATTTCACGACATTGGAAAGAAAGTCAGGCCAGGCGGCATCCGGATCAAGCCGCAGATAGGCCATGCCCGGCAGGCCGGTTTTGACATATTCGATATGCCGCGACAGCAGCTCGGGGTCGATGCGGGCACGGACGCGGAACATCAGCTTTTCGCGCTCATCGGCGGTCTCGACCGTCTTTGGCGTGAACTGCGCCACATCGGCAACATAGGAAACCGTGGCCGGGATCACGAATTCCCGCGCCGCATCCATGACAAGGCGCACCTCTGATCCGACCTGCACCCGGCCGACCTGCGATGTCGGCAGAAAAACCGTCATATAGACATCGCCCAGATCGACAAGGCTGAGGATCCGCCCGCCAGAGCCGACAATCTCGCCCTCTTGTGCGATGCGATACTGGATCCGGCCCGTGCGCGGCGCTTTCAGCGTGGCGTCGTCCAGAGAGGCCTGGATCGCATCAATCGACGCCTTTGCCGCCTCGACGGCCGCACTTGCATCGACCACCTGCGCCTGCGCGCTGCTGACCCCCGCCAGCGCTGCCGCATGGCTGGCTTCGGCCGAGGCCACACCGGCGCGGGCCTGGGCGTCCCGGGCGCGGTCATCATCCAGCACCTGCTGCGAGATCGCACTGGTCTTTGCAAGCTGCTCAGAGCGTTCAAGCCTGCGCGACGCGGCATCGGCAACCGAGCCTGCCTGATCAACCGCGGCCCGGGCCGCGCGCTCTTGTGCCTCGGCCTGAGCGACCAGCGCCCTTGCTGTCTCGACGCCGATTTCGGCGCGGGCAAGCTGCGCTTCGGCCTGACGTTTTTGTGCGTTCAGCTGCACCACGTCCATCTGCACCAGCACATCGCCTGCGCTGACCATGTCACCTTCGGCAGCGGTGATTTCGGCGATTCGGCCGCCGGTGAGCGCCGCGATATCCACCTCGGTCGCCTCGATCCGGCCATTGGCGCTGGCAAAACCCGCCGGCAGACCGGCGGGTTGCAGCCGGTCCCAGGCCAGCCAGCCAAGCACGGCGACAACGGCCAGGCCGCCCAGAATAATGGTGTTTCTGCCGGGCTTTGCCATGATCTGCCTCTGATTGCTGTGCTGATGGATGCTTCGCGCATGTCCCGATGCGGTTTTCGCCCTACGCTCCCCTGTTGTCAACGCTCGATGACAGGGT
Organism: Rhodovulum marinum; assembly: GCF_004343075.1. Classification (GTDB taxonomy): domain Bacteria; phylum Pseudomonadota; class Alphaproteobacteria; order Rhodobacterales; family Rhodobacteraceae; genus Rhodovulum; species Rhodovulum marinum. Next base: position 28,743 of record NZ_SLXP01000012.1, on the reverse strand, counting down.
AAAAACCTGTATTGTCGCGCAAAAGCGGCTGCTGGTTGTTTGCTGTTGAAAAACCAGCTAAACAACACGACCCGGTCTGGGCTGCACCTTGCCGCACCTCTGCTCCGGGGCAGCATTTTCAGTTTCTTCGCGTCGAAGCCACCGGACGAACACAAGCCACCCATGCCAAGGACGCTCAACTCAGCCAACTCGACCGACCGCATGCCGGGGCAGGCAACCGGGAAAGAACGCATTCTTGCATCGGCGATGCTGCTTTTCGCGCGGATGCCCTATTCCGACACCAGCCTGCGCGACATCGCCGCCGCGGCTGGGGTCGATGTGGCCTATGTCCATCGCGCCTTCGGGTCGAAGGCCGAGATATTCCGTCAGGCCTTGCTGGCGCTTGCGCCCCTCGATGACATCGCCGCAGGGGACCCCGATGGCGCGACCATGATCAACCGGATCTGCGATCTGGCCTTCCTGCGTGATCCGCGCAAGGTAGAAGATGTCAGGCCGCTTCATTTACTGACACAGTCCAGCCTCTGCAGCGAGGCGCGGGCGATCATTGCGCAATTCTTTGGCACGTCACTAGCCCTGCCTCTAAGCAGGGCGTTTGGCCATGCGGATCCGGGACGGGCGCATTTCGCGCTTAGCCTTCTCAGCGGTTTCGTGACCCATCGTGCGATTTTCGGGCCTGCGGATTTGCTGGCTATCCCCGAGGCGGATCAGCGACAGATGCTGCAAACCGCCCTGATGAACGCAATGCTGCCTGGTTGTTCAGATGGGGTATTCGGCTGGCGTCCCATCTAGACCACTATCCAAGTCAGCTTGCCAACTGCGATCCTGTATAAGTTATGTTGGGATTTCCGCGTTTCGTGCGGAGATTTCAACACGATTGATCGGACGCCTCAGGTGCTTTCAGGCGGCTATATACGGTCGGTCAGATGGCCGCTTGGATCGAGTGTCGGTCTCGTAGGTTGCGCGCCCCCGCAACCATTTCTACGATTTTGCACGATATTCTACGACAGAGTACGATCTGCAACGACGCAGCACTACGCTAGAGCCTGATTGCTCTCACTGAACCCGCAATCAGAAGATGCAGCGACGCTCTTCCGTTGCGCCGATACTTCCGCTAGCTCAGCCGCCCCGCGACTATCGGAAGACAGGCAATGAAATCAACTCGTTCGTCCCTGATCCCGCACAGGGTTGCAAGCTATTGCGACCTAAGGCTCGCTCCTGTCCTCGAACCGGAGGAGGCGAGCACCGTGCGAGAATGCCTCGCGGGCCTGCTCGATCGAAACGAGTACCCACCCTATAAGCGGTGGGTCCGGCGCCGCAGATGGTGGGGTTCGTGGCGCGGCCGGTGATGGTGCTGACCATCTCCGTCCCTGCGCTGCCGCGCTGACGGGGGCTGCTTCAGGGAAGTGGGCGCGCGCCGCAGACGGCGCGAAATCGTAAAAATTGCAGCAGGCCTGTCCAACCAGGAGGCTGAGAGAATGATCGCGAGGATCGGAATCGACATCGCAAAAAACGTGTTCCACGTCCATGGCGTCTGCCCCGCCGAAAGGCAGCTCATATCGCGCAAGCTGCGCAGGTCCCAGGTTTTGGCCTTCTTTGGAAAGCTTGAACCTTGCCTTGTCGGCATGGAAGCATGCGCCACTGCGCACTACTGGGCCCGAGAAATAGCTGCGCTTGGCCATGAAGTCCGGCTGATGCCACCAAAATATGTGAAGGCCTATCTGAAGCGGCAGAAGAACGATGCTGCTGATGCTGCGGCGATCTGCGAAGCGGTTGGGCGCCCTGACATGCGTTTCGTGCCGGTGAAATCGCGGGACCAGCAGGCCGCTCTCATGCTGCACCGAGCCCGGGATCTGCTGATCCGGCAGAGAACCATGCTCATCAACGCCTTCCGTGCGCACCTGGCGGAGATCGGCCATGTCGCCGCCGTTGGCAGAACCGGCGTGACCGAGCTGCTGGAAGTCGTGAAGGCCGATGACGACCGGTTGTCGCCACTTGAACGGGAAACCCTCTCCCATCTTGCAGGCCAGATAGGGGATGCGACCGCTCGGATCACGGCGTTGGAAAAGCGCATCCTCGTCTGGCATCGCAGTAGCGAAGCCTGGGGTCTGATGCCGGAGGGGGCAGAATCCTACGCTAAGGCTTAATTTTTGGGGAATTTCGCTGCAGCGTTCTGTAGACGGTCGGTCTTGAGACAGAGAAGAGCTCAGCTAGATCGCTGATGGAATATTCGCCGGAGGCGTGCATCCGGCTCAGTTCTTTTTGTTGTTTTTCCGAGAGTTTCGGCTGCTTTCCCCGGAGTTTGCCCTTGGCGCGGGCGATGGCCATACCTTCGCGGGTGCGCATGCGGATGAGGTCGGCCTCGAACTCGGCGAAGGTGGCGAGGATGTTGAAGAACATCTTTCCCATCGGGTCGGTCGGATCGTAGACCGATGCGCCGAGGGCAAGCTTGACGCCCTTCTTTTCCAACTGTTCCGCGATGGCTCGTGCGTCGGGGACCGAGCGCGCGAGGCGGTCAAGCTTCGGCACGACAAACACGTCGCCTGCGCGCACGGCGGTGAGGGCCTGGGCGAGACCGGGCCGGTCGCGGTTCGTGCCGGTCAGACCGTGATCTGTGTAGATGCGGTCTTCGGTGACCCCAAGCTCTGCAAGGGCAGCACGCTGCGCCGTCAGATCCTGACGATCGGTGGAGCAGCGGGCATGACCTTGTTGCACTAATCGGACGCCAGGATGATCAGCCCCTTTCCCCGCCTGTTTCAGGCGATGGCTTCGATCTCGGCCCGTCCCAGGGCCGAGCAGCGGTTCATGATGGCGATACGGATCTGGATTTCGGCGGTCTGGCGGTCGGGATCTCGTGACATGATCCGGTCGCCGAAAAGCTTGAGGCGGTTCATTTGGGCTTCGACACGACTTCGGGCGTGATAGCCGGCCCATTTCTTCCAGATGGACCGACCCAGACATTGTGTCGCTTGCAGGATCTCGTTTCGAGATATCGCGGCGGGACAATCGGGTTTCCAGGCGCGTCCATTGCGGCGGATCGGTATGATCGGGTCGGCTCCATGCTCGAGGATCGCGGCATGGCAGCGGCGCGTGTCATAGGCGCCGTCGGCGGTGACAGTGTCGATTTCTTCGCCCGCCGGGATCTGCGCCAGCAGCTCCGGAAGGATCGGGCTGTCACCCTGCCTGCTCGAGGTGAATTCGACCGCACGGATGTCGCCTGTGGCCGTGTCCATCGCCAGATGGACCTTGCGCCATTCGCGTCTGCGCGTCGCGCCATGCTTGCGCGACAGCCATTCGCCGTCGCCGCGAAAACGGATGCCTGTGCTGTCGATTAGGAGGTTCAGTGGCTGGCCCAAGCGCCGATACGGGATCTGCACCTGGATCCGTGCCTGACGCCGGCATAGCGTCGAATAGTCGGGCACAGGCCAGTCGAGACCGGCCATCTCGATCAAGCTCGCAACGAGGCCGACGGTCTGCCGAAGCGGCAGGCCGAACAGGACTTTCAGCGTGAGACAGGTCTGAATGGCGCTGTCGGAGAAGGTCTCGGGATGGCCACGCTTGCCGCTTCGGCCTGCCTTCCAGGGCATTGCCGGATCGAACCAGATGGCCAGCGATCCTCGCCGTTTCAGGGCGGCGTTATAGTCGGACCAGTTCGTCGTGCGGTAGCGGGTGTTGGCAGGCTTGGGCATGCCATCGATCTAACCATCAGGATTCCCGAGATGAATCCCTCTCACCGATATGTGCAACAAGCCCGGGCTAATCAGATTGATCGAGAGCTCATGCTCCCGGCCCAAAAGGTGATCGTCTAGTTTACGGCTGAAGCTGTATTCATTGCCGGTGGTCAGATGCTTGATCTTGCGATGGCGCAGGATCGTATCAAATGCCAGCGTCTCCATTTCCTTCGACAGCTCGGACGGGTCGACATCGAGCGCCTTGATCTCGGCCTCGACATCCTTTTCCTCGTTTGTCAGGAACTCGTAGACCTCGCCATTGCGCTGGATAAGCGTGTTTCGTTCGAGGAAGGACAGCGCCTCCTCAATCTTGCGGCGTTGTTTGTTCTGATCAGTATCGAACTCAGAGAGCAAAAGGACGCCGATGTTGCGCACTGTTGGCTTGAACTCCTTGACGTATTTGACAAGGAAGAGCGCTTTCAGCACCCGGACTGCGAAAGGGTCGATGTCCTGGATTTCCTTCTCGGCAATCTGGATCGACTGTTGGACGGCGGACTTCAGGGCGGTGCGGATGCCCTCGAACATAAGATCGAACGTGGCAAGGCCGCCCACGGGCTGGTCTGCCATCTTCTTAGCGACCTCCTGGAACACACCCAGCATCGAGCGTTCGCCGACCGAGCTGTGCTTGCCCTCAAAGGCGTTGTGCTGCGAGAGCGACGTGATCGCCATCTGGAACAGCATGTATTGATACGGGGGGAACGGGTAGCTCGAGACAAAATGAGCGCGCCCGTCAAAGTTCTTCAGCTTGATCGACCCATCCGTAAAATCAAACAAGGTCTTGAGGTTGTTCTCCTCGCGGTCATGCAGGTTGCCGAGCCGCACCTGGCCTTCGTCGGTCTTCGACAGAAGGCGGCGCTGGATGACCTCAGCCACGTCGGCAGAGTTCAGAGGCATCTTCACGCCAAAACGCGCCATGATCTTCGAGAAGTCCTGCGACTGAAATGCCTTTCCGTCCCCGATGATAGCTTCCATGTCCTGCTGTGAGGTCACGATGACCCAAGCCTGGCCTTTGCATTTCGTATTAAGGCTTTCGGCGATGGTTTGCAGGTTCGTCATCAATTTGACGTTTTCAGCGATGTACTGGCCTACTTCGTCCACGAAAAAGTTCAGCCGGAACTTCGGCGCCTGCTTGTCGATCCAACCCTTCACCTTGTTGGCAAAGTCCTCGATCGAAACTCGAGTGTCAGCGCGATACTGACCCAGAATGTCTGTCGCATCTGCTGGGTCGCCACCTGTCACGGATGCGAAGGCGGTGGCAATGTTCTTACGCTCGAGCGCTGCCTGTTCACGGCCGCGCTCCCAAGGCTTGCCAGCAGCAGCCGCATAGGCATCCTTAAACGCAGCCAGCTGGCCGCGATCATCGAGGTCACGCTCAAACTGCGCGATATGGGGCAGCTTGCCGTAGTAGCCGCAGGCCTCGTCAAAGACCTTCTGGAACACTGAGAGTAGCGCATCCACATCGGTCTTGGAGATAACATCTGCCTTCTGGTCGATGTTGAAAAGGATCGACTTTGAGGGCACGGAGACCGCCTTGCGCAAAGCGCCCAAAAGCATGGGCTGATCGGTCAGCTTATCCTCGAAAATGTCAAAAGCCCGCGTGCCATCGACTTCTCGGTTTTCCATGAGAAGGGCCAGCATCTTCAGGAGGTGCGACTTACCGGAGCCAAAGAAGCCAGAGATCCAGACCCCATTGGCGGTGTCGTAGTTATTATAGGCATCAAGGAAGGTCTCGAGGCGTTTGCCAATTTCATCGGTGATGACATACTCGTCGAGTTCGATGCGCAGGCTTGCTTCATCGTCAGCCTTGATCACGCCATCAATCGGGCGGTCGACAGGCTTGGCGAAAATGTTTCTCAGAGCAGTGGCCATCCGGTCAGACCTCGTAGTTCAGAATGTTAAAAGCACGGTAATATTTGTCGTCATGCAGCAACCCGAAGAGATCGAGGGATCCCCCCGTCGCTGTGGAGTGAGTGTAGCTGCCGGGAAAGAACAGGACTGTTGGCTTGTCTTTGGCGGTGCTCTGGAGGTTGTTGAGCACATTGTGCGAGCGGATATACGGATAGACTTCGCCCACACCGGAGAGAAAGATCACGTCATGCGGCTGAGCGGCGATAGCCGCACCAATCTTTGGGATCAGGTGTTCATGGACATCAAGAACGCCCTGCAAAAGCTCTCGCAGCTCTGACTTGTCCATCTCAGGCTCTGCGGCAAGGACGTCTTCGAGGATGCCGCGTTCCTCGAGAAGCCCAAGGGAGATTTCGTAGAGGCTCAGGTCGAGCGCTGTCACGCCCGCATGGGCGATCCGCTCGATCAGGTCGCGCCGGTCCTCGATCATAGTGACGCCTTCTTCCGCCGGGAACGGGCAGATGAAAAATGGCACTTCGTTGCCGAGGCCTTGCTTGGTCAGGAACCGTTCGCTGGTGATGACCCGGTAGAGGTGCTCGGCGCGTTCCTTGCGTGACAACTGCGGGATCATAATGAGCCTCCCTCGATCGCAACGCCAGGGAACACCGCAAGATCGGTGGGGTCGGTCGCCTCGATTATCTGCCGGAACTGCGCCGAGAGATAAGTCGACTGGATCCGATTATCGCCAGAGATAACGCCAGCTTCCCGCATCATTCGGAACAGGATCTGCCGGAGCTTGTTGCGGGTGCTGTCGCTGATCGAGGCCAACCCCTCATTCCAATCGGCTTTGGCATCAAAGAATATGTCGAAGCTCTCGAGCGGCAGGTCCAGTTGATAGGCGAGATACCGATCACAAATGACCTCAACAGCGAACTCACGCACGAACCTGTAAGCCCGACATGTGGCGATCCACAGTAGGTGTTGTTGTTCTTGTCGACCGGGCCCACTGACGAAAAAACGGATTTCGTCTTCGGTCAGCGTCATCAGGCGGTTGACGATTTCGCGGAGGGTGCGCCGGTTTGAAGCCGCCTTCGGCAAAGACGTCGCTCCCTCTTCGAGCGCGCGTGAAAGCGTTACTTTCCAATCTTCACCAACCACGTGCAGTTCGGCGACGATCACGCTCTCGTTCAGAAACAACCCCCCAGAGGTGAAGGACATTTTGTAGGGCTGATGGTTTGCTCCGAAGTCTGCTTTTCGTGCTGCCATGGTCATCCAACGACCTCGTCTCGATTCAACAGCACGATCTGCTGGTCCTGCGGTTTTCGAGCGGCGGGATCGGTATCAAGCCCCAGCCTCTTAAGCGCGTAGAACAACAGCGCGTGCCGGACCACGATCTGCGCGTGGCCTGCCTCCATGCCGTAATCCATCTCTATCGCGCGGCGTTGGTTGTCGGAGAGGTCCGGATGCGGCCCAATTTCGAGCACGACGTCTGTGTGCCAAGCGGCATCGGAGCCAGGGTCCGACGTAACAGGCCCTTGGTCCCCGACCTCCACAATGCGTGAGAGGAGGAAATCCTTGAAGACCTGGTCATTCTGGCAAAACGCACGGGCATGCCAACGAAAGCCGTCAAATGCGAGAGCGTGAGGTTCAATCCAGCGCGCGTTTGGCTCAGGGCGTGACATCGACTGATAGGTCACCTGTAAGGCGGCCGGCAAACGGATCGCCGCAAGAACATCGCGCAGCGTTTCCGGCGCCACGCCTCGGGCAGGTGTCGGCGTTGCTCCAAAGCCCGGAAAGACGCTGATCCAGCTTTGCGCCGCGCTCACCAGTCCCTGATCGACGGCCCGCAGCTGTGCGAAGTACTCCTCTGCATCCGGCTTGAGATATTTGGGCTTGAATTGTTTGCCGCGCAGGTAGGTGCGCAGGCTCTTGTCATAGACGAGGTTCCGCTTGGCCTGATCGATATAGGCATTCAGGTCCAGCGATGCCTGCTGTGTTGAAACCCCGAACGCGTCCATCAAATCCCCTCGATTTATCCGCCCCTGCCAGAACAGGCGAAACTCGATGAACTCATATCGACGTTCGACACCCCAGTTCAGCTGCTTGCCCTTCTTGCGAGTCACTTGGTGCCCTCATCTATATGTCGCAAAGTTACACGCGTCCAGTTTTTAGATTGACTCACAAATCAGACCATATAACCCTTGAGTTGACAGGAAGTCGATTCGTGACAAGCCCGTCACGTTATTAGACGTATCACAAACTTGGGGGCTCGCCCCAGCATTACCCTCCCGCACCGCTCACTGGAAGGGAAAAGGAGCTTTTGCATGACGAAACTTCGTAGGCTCACCGCATCCTTGTTGATCAGCACCTGCCTGACAGCAGGCGTCGTCGCACAAGAAAGCTCTCCACTGGACGCAGAAATTGCAGCAATCGACAGCCAGATTTCCGAAGTCGATGCGACGATCTCTCGCTATGACGGGGGATTGATCCGCATGCTGGCCGAGAGCCGCCGGGAAGCGCTGCTTCTGTTGCGCACGGTGGTGGAGGCACGACAGGCGGCGGAAGCCGCTGGCGCAGTGATCGAGGTCACCGTACCGGCGGTAGAGCCAGATCCAGAGCGCGCCGAGCAGCTTCTAGGAGAAATGGCCGCACAGCAGGATCGTGTCGAGACCGCGGAGCGAGAAGCGGCCTCGGCAGGGGGATTGATCCAGGCGGTTGCCCTCAGCCGTGTGGAAACGGAAAAGCTCACGCTCGCTCAACTGCAAATGGCCTATCTGCAGGCCCGTTACGGCATCGCCTTCCCGGTGACACCGACCGTGACGAATTCAGCGCCGCCCATATCCGACCGAACTTCACCCGCTGCCATGACCCAAGGTGAAGAGGTCGCTGAGACCGCACTACCTTGGGCCGACCCGGACCACCCGGACATCGACTACAGCCTCACGCCCTTCGAGCAGGCGCATAATGAAGGAGACCGGATCGCAGGCTGGTGGGTGATCAATCAAGAGCGTGCAGCAATCGACGACAGCCCGTCGGTGGTGGCCATCAACTACTCCGCCTATGACGCGCGCCGCTTTGGGGGTCCTACAGCCCTACTCGCGCAATGCCGCGAGGGCGAGACGTCGGTTGTGTTCGTCCAGGACGATTTCTTGATCAGTGCCATGCGCCGGGATTCGTTCGACATCACCTACCGGATAGACAGTAATCCTGCGCAATCGACACGCTGGAACGAGCTGACCAATAATAAGGGGGCCGGGCTGTTCGGCTCTGGCTCAGAGGGGTTCCTGCGCGGCCTCTATGATGCCGAGAGCTTTTTCATCCGGCTCACGGACGGCAATGGCCAACGCCACGATGCAGAATTTGATCTCGCCGGAATTCAGGAAGCGATCGAGGCAGTGGCTGGCGCCTGCGGGTGGTCGACGCTAGATCTCTCGCCAGACGACTACCGCGCGATCCAGACTCTCCTGAACGCGGGCGGGTTTGACGCAGGTACCCCGGACGGCGTTTGGGGCAATGGATCGCGCAATGCGATGCGAGCGTTCCAAGAACAAAGCGGCCTGCCCATCACCGGCGCAGCCGATCGCGCGACCTTGGAAGCTCTGGGCGTCCAGCCCGGCGAATAGCAACCTTGCCCTACACAGCCCCGCCCGCAAATCATCCGTGACGTGATGCGGTGGCCTACGGGCGACTTCACAGGGCTTGGGTCTTCCCTACGGGATCATCCGTTTATGTCTCGTCACCTCCGCAAAAAGATTGGTTTGCCCTTTGCGCTTGCTGCTCGCCCTCCTTCTGTTCTCGTTTGTTGCCGCCCCGCAGGCCCATGCCGATCGCTTGACCGGCGTTGCCAGCGTGATCGACGGCGATACACTGGAAATTCGTGGACAGCGCATCCGGTTGCATGGGATCGATGCCCCTGAAAGCCGACAAGTTTGCGCCACGGCCGAGGGTCAGCGCTGGCGCTGCGGACAACAAGCGGCACTGTCCCTCGCCGACAGGATCGGCCGTCGGCAGGTCAGCTGCACCGTGCGCGATATCGACCGCTATGGCCGCTTCATTGCGGTCTGTCATCAAGACGGTATCGATCTGAACGCCTGGCTTGTGCATGAAGGGTGGGCCGTGGCTTATCGCCGATACAGCCGCGACTACATTCGCGATGAGACCGAAGCCAGATCCGCACGGCGCAATATATGGTCCGGACGCTTTGACATGCCGTGGGACTGGCGGCGCGCGCAACGTGGTGGATGACGACGGGCGACGCGGTCAGCTCGCGATCTTGCTGATCTCCGCAACCACACTCTGCGTCACCAAGGTTGCAATAGTATATTTTCGTATGTATGCTGGGTGAAGATCGTCAAGGGTCATTGCCATGCGTTTCGAATTCAAAAACCTCCCTCTGGTGGCCTTTTTAGCTCTCGCCTTGACCGGCCCAACAGTTCCGACACAAGCACGCGCCCAAACCTATCAGATCGATTGTGCCATCCTGCTGTGTTTGTCCGGTGGTTGGCCAGCTTCCGTGCCCTGCGCCCGCGCACGGGCCGAGTTCATCCGGCGCATAACTCCATGGCCGGTGGAGCCGCCGCTTCAGATTTGGCGCTGCCCGATGGGTGCGTCTTACGATGGACCTGCTAGATCGCGGCCCGCGGACCGGATCTTCGATGCCCTATATGGTGATTCAGGAGCCCCTCCAAACTCTTCAACCCCGCTCTTCGATCAGGCAGCCAGGGCAGGCGGGATGCTTGTGCCTAAAGGCTCCAACGCGGCTTGGGACAACCTCGTAAGGGCCGATTACGCTCTCCAGCTCGTGGAAGACCGCGCCGACATCGATATCAGCGGGCCGGAGTTCAATTTCGTGCGCTCCATCCGCGTCTTTGACGTTCGTTATGCCCGCCAGCATGAATCCGGGCGAGATGGCGACTGCAACCGCAGCGCCGTCGTTGTCCTCGGCACCTACGGGATCCAGGGCGATTTTTCTTGGAGGGCGTCGTCACCCGCAGCGCTTCCCGCGGCGCATGCCGGTCTCGAGCGATGGGGCCAGCACTGCCCGAGCATTTATCACAGATCCGTCTTCGTTGAGTGGCGTGACTATAGCGGGAATTACGGCTTCGAGCAGGTCAATTACTGACTGTTGATGCGCAGCGACGTCGCGCAGAGCCTTGTACGAAATCAAATCTGGAATGCAGGAAAAACCACACAATCGAGGGCCATAAAGGCCATATTCTTCCATATCAGTCCTAGCGACAATTCAGCTGCGTGAGAGACGCGAAGTCGATTTCAGCTTTATCGGCATCGCTAAGATCCGGGTAAATCCTTGAGACGCGCTGTGGGCCATGCATGTCCCACCGGATTGCCAGAGCACCTGTGTTCCAGCGATATACCCAGCCGACAATGGTTTCTTCATCGGCTGCAATCAAATTGGCGATCGCGACGCCTTCGACCTCATTTTCATTCACTGTTTACTGACTTCCTGCAATTTGGCATTGCGGATAGCAGCTCAGATACAAATCGTTTGCTGCAACCGTATGCCGGGCCTCGTTAAAATCGGTTACTGTTCGTCCTCGCGGTAACGAATTCACACCGGGAGAAGTCACCTCCCGTGTTCTCGATTGATGAAATCGCTTAAATCCTGTGGTCGGGCTCCGTGGCGGCTTCGACGATCGCCAAGACATCGAACGGGTCAAAGCCGATGGCGCGCGCCAGAACGACCAGTTCGACGACGTCGATCCGGCGTTCGCCGCTCTCAATGCGCGCCACGAGAGATTGATGGCACTTGAGCCTGTTCGCCAAGTCGTCCTGGCCCAAGCCTGCTCTTTTGCGCGCGTCGACCAACGCCTGGCAGAGTGCCACCTGCCCTTTGCTTCTGATTGTTTTTGCCACGCGTCACATACCTTTTGTGACGTCGCTAGCGGATGAAATCTGTTATCTAAAAAGTAGATATTTGAGGGTGTTATCGGCGTCTGGTTTTCACGGGCTGCTAGTCTGATGCTCCCGAGGCTGCCCATCAATCCCCTACCAATTGCAGAAATCGGCCATAGTCCTCGCTGACTTCCCGCGCTTCCTCGAAAGCGCGGGCGCGTTCGCTGTCAAGGCAACGGAAGTAGCTCTGGATATCCTGGATGTAATTTTCGAAATCGCCGCGGATGATAGCCGCATAGTCCCGTGCGGCCTGCGAATCACTTGGCAGGAAGGGGCGGGGCGGGGCGAAGCAGGATTCCGCCAAAACCGGCCCGGGAACGCAGATCAGAAGGGCCAGAGCTTGCAATGGGAGCAGGCATATCAACCTCGGGTTTCTCAAACCTGTTATCTCCTTGATCGCGGACACTGGCCGAGACTAGTGTTTGCGTGACCAAACTACAGCCAAAGCATGATATTACATCTTGCGGTTGATAATATACTATCGTAACTCTGGGCTTCAAGTGGGAATGCCTAGGGTCGCGCCATTGGAGAAAGCGTGAGCCGGGCCATGAACTGGGACATCGAAGCACCAAATGTGGTTACGGAAGCACGTTTCCGCGAACTCGTGGAAAGCGGCTATAGCGCAGAAATCCTGTGCCAAGAATCGGCACACAAGAAAGGCCCCAGCTATTACGGGGTCTGGATCATGCGTGTGGTCTCCAACGAAGGCGTGGAGAAGCTGCTGGTCACGGCCCGTACTCGGACGACCTATAACGACATCAAGATCCGCGAGTTCAAGACGATCTCTGGCGTGGTGTCTTTCTTCATTGGCCTTGGTTTTGCGCATGTCGACCTGCCGCTTGAGGCGGGGACAAGCCGTACGCACAAACTCGCCCCGCCAGACAAAGCCCCATCAGAAAAGGGCACTGGCAGCTAGCCTCGTCTGTCTCTGGCTGGTCACAGCGCCAGCTTCAGCGCAAATGGTCCTGGTCATGGAGAGCGACGGCTCCCTGACCCCGTCCCGCTCCCAAAGCAGCTTTGCTCGAAACTACAATGACGGGATTGGTCAGGGTTCGGCCTCCGATGGGATCGCAATCTTCGGCGAGGTAGAGGACGAGCAAGAGGGCGTCCAAGTTGCGGCCCTTGCCCGCCTGACTCCCCTGCCCCGCGCCGATGTTCTCTCTGGGATTCAGACCACGGCCTTGCGCTATGCCGGCCATCCGGGCCTGCGTCGCGCGGGGCTTTCCGTGACCGATTGGCTGGCTCTCTATCGGGCCAATATCGAGGTTGAGAGCGCCTATCGACAGGATGCGATCTCGAGCGCGGGCGCTATAGGCCTTGGCCAGCTGATGCCCGCCACTGCCCGTGATCTCGGCGTTGACCCGCGTGACCCGCTGCAGAACCTCGACGGGGCCGCCCGCTACCTCGCGATGATGTTGGACACGTTTGGCGATCCACGCCTTGCCCTCGCAGCCTACAACGCCGGACCCGATGCGATCCGCCAGTACGGCGGCATTCCCCCCTACCGAGAAACCCAGAACCACGTGGCCCGCGTCATGGCCGTCGTGGCCCGATTGGAAGGATCAAATTCATGAGACAGATTTCAAACCTCTTTGTCGCCTCACTGGCGCTATTCCTGCTCATTGCCGAGCCCGCCCTCGCCCAAAGCATCGATCTATCCCCGATCCAAAGCTTGTTGCAGGGCATTGTCGATGCTCTAACCGGCCCGCTCGGCGTCGTGATCGCCACACTCGCGGTCCTTGGCGTTTTCTTGAGCTGGTTCTTCAATATCATCGATCTGCGTCAGGCGCTCTGGGTCCTCGTCGGGATCGCTGGTGTTGCGGCCGCTCCCACCATCGTCGCCGCGGTTTTCGCCGGTGGCTGAGCGCGCGCCTCTCTTTCTGGGCCTCGTGCGCCCTCCGAAGCTTCTGGGCCTGCCCATCATGTACGCGATGGTCTGGCTTTTCGGCTCGGTGCTCTTGTTCGTCTGGGTCCAGCACATTGCGGTGCTGGGCGTAGCCGCCCTGCTCTACCCGGTTCTCTGGAAGGCCGCGGACTGGGATCCGCGTTTCATCGACGTGATGATGACGGCGCTGCAAGAGACGCCGCCCACGCGGAACCGCTCCATCCACGGCGGGGACAGCTATGCCCCGTGAAGCCGCGCTTGATCTCCGCACGATGACGCCGGAGTGGTATGCGCGCGAGACCCGCCTCGCGCACATGCTGCCCTATGTGAGCCTCGTCGATCACCAGACCGTGCGGACCCGGGTCAACGAGCTTTTCCAGTGCATCCGGCTCGACGGGGTAAATAGCTATACGACCGATGACGCCTATCTCGACAAGGTGACCGCGCTCTTTGCCCGGATCATTGCGCAATTGGGGCCGGAGTTCAGCTATTACGTCCATAAGGTCTCGAAGGCGATCACGCCGGACCTCGAGCCGCTGCGCGAGGACAGTTTCGCGGGAGAAGTCGACCGGCTCTGGCGCAAGAAGCTAGAGACCAGCGGGCTGCGCGACAAGACGCTCACCCTTACGATCATCCATCGCCCGCCTCCAAAAAGCGTCCTGCCATTCCTGAACCGCAGCGCGCCGGATCGCCTCAAGGAAGCGACCGAGAAGCGCCTTCGCCGATTGGGCGAGGCCGTGAACGTGTTCCTGTCTGGCCTGACGGAGCTTAACCCACGTGTGCTTTCGGCCAAGTCCGGCGAGTTGATTGGCTTCCTAGGGGCCCTCAACACTGGCCAGGAACTGCCGCTCTATCCGGCGAACACCTATGGCTTCCTGTCCTTCAACGTCGCCAACACGCGAGTGACGTTTCAAGGCGATCACTTCGAACTCTCCGAAGGCGTCGTGGGACACCGCTACGGCAAGAGTTTCACCATCGGGGAATACTCGGAAGGCACCTCCTGCACCATGTTCGACATGCTGAACCTGCCGGTCGACATGATCGTCACGCATTCCTTCACGCCGATCAATTCGAACCTCATGGCGGGCCGGATCAAGCGCCAGAAGCGCCAGATGCAGGCCAGCCAGGACGCGGCCCTCTCGCTCATGGAAGCCCTCGATATCGCTGCCGATGATCTGGAGGCCAAGCGGCAGAGCTTCGGCGAGCACCACATGGTCGTGACGATTTTCTGCGATACGCTGGACGAGTTGCAGAGCTTGAGCGCCGAGATCGTGAACGCCGCGGCCGCCGAAGGCGTGAAGATTATCGGCGAGCGGGTCGCGGCCAAGGCGCATTACCTCAGTCAGCATCCCGGCAACCAGCCCAAGCGCGTGCGTGCCAGTGCGATCACCAATCGAAACTTCGCGGATTTCGCAGCATTTCACCGGACTCAGCTTGGCAAGCCTGCTGAGAAAACACCCTGGGGCAAGGTTATCACCTATCTGCCCACGCCCGAGCAGAGCGCATACCGGTTTTCCTATCACGAGCAAGGCTCGCCCGACAAAGAACCGACCAGCGGGCATACGCTGATCATGGGACGACCCGGGTCAGGCAAGTCGGTCCTCTCGGCCTTCCTCATGACGCAAGCCCGTCGAGCAGGGGCGCGGATCTTCGTCTTCGACTACCGTTTTGGTATGGAGATGGCGGTCCGCGCCAACGGCGGGCGCTACGCATCGCTCAAAGCCGGCCAACCCACGGGCCTCAACCCGCTCTGGACCGAGACCGATGCGCGCGGCACCGCCTGGCTCTCGGACTGGCTCGCCACCCTGCTCTATCGTGCCGACAAGCCGCTGACGCCCGCGCAAACAAATCGCATTCAGGAGGTCGTGCGCCAGAATGCGCAGGCCACGAACCCAGCCTTGCGGAACTGGCGCGACTTCGCATCGCTGTTCGTTTCGACCGACGATGGCGGCGATCTGCACCAGCGGCTGCTCGAGTGGACCGAAGAGGGCCGCTACGGCTGGATTTTCGGACAGACGCTGGAAGACACTTTCTCGCTGAAGGGCAATGTGGTGGGCTTCGATCTGACCGGCATTCTCGACAGCGAGGCCGAGAAGGAACGCATGGCCGTCCTCTCCTATCTCTTCCGCCGGGTTGAGCGCGAGATCGAGGATCGGCGCCCCACCATCATCGTGATCGACGAGGCCTGGAAGGCGCTCGATAACGCGTATTTCGCCGAGCGGCTGTCGAACTGGCTGGTGACCGCGCGCAAGCAGAACACTGTCGCGGTAATGATGACGCAATACGCCAGCCAGCTCGAGCGCACCCGGACCGGCAAGACCATCGTCGAAGCTGTGCCGACACAAATCCTGCTTCCGAACATCCGCGCCCATGCGGCCGACTACGCGATGCTGAACCTCTACGAGAAGGAACTCGACGTGCTGCTCAACACCGGCAGCGACAGCCGCCTTGCGCTCATCCGAGATGACCAGGGCTCGATCGTCGTCGATGCCGATCTGAGCGCCCTCGGACCCAATCTCACCATTCTCGGCGGCATGGAGAAAGGTGAGGCGCTGGTCGGCGCCGATTACCGCGATCACGCTGATTTCTGGAGGATTTCATGACACGGATTTTGTTGCTTCTCGCCGCGCTCGGCGCCTTGGCGTCCTGCGCGCAGTACCAGGAACCGCAGGCCAATTGCTTCACGTTCTTGGCTTCGACGGCACCCACAGCATCTGATTGCAGCTTCACACCCCTCGGCGGCCCGGAGGGTGACATTGAAGTCTAGGCTGACCCATATCCTCGCGCTTTGCTTGCTGCCCGGTCTCGCCTTGTCTCAAGGCGTGCCGACCAATGACAGCGGGTTGACGGCGCGCGATATCATTGAGACCGGCGATCGCGAGGCCGACCTCGCGGTCCAAGCCGACAAACTTGCCGCGCGTGAACTCATCGCCGAGATTGAACGCGAGCAATTGGCCACCCTGCAGCGCATCCTCGATGCCCAAACCAGCTTCGGAGGTCAGGGCTTGCCAGCCATGGTCTCCGGGCTCGAAAGCGGCAGCGGCGATCCCGCTCGTTCCGTCGAGGCGGTCTATGGCACGGGTGAGATTGATCCCAATCCCGGCGGTGCGCAGATGTTCGGGGATGCGGCAGAAAATATCGAGCAGCTCATCATCCGCGTCGCCCAGGAGACCAGCGGGTATGCGGGCGTGGGCCGCGCGGGTCTCTCGCCGGTTCAATGGCGGGCTCTGCTGCAAGCGCTCATCTGGCAGGAAAGCCGTTTCACCATCGGTGCCCGCTCGCCGGTCGGGGCCTTTGGCCTCACCCAGATTATGCCGGGCACCGCCAGCGATCTCGGCATAAACCCGGAATATTATGACAGCCCCTATCTGCAGGTGCATGGCGGCGCGCGGTATTTGGCTGCTCAGCTCAACACCTTCGATGGCAACATCATCAACGCACTCGCGGCCTATAATGCAGGCCCCGGCCGGGTCTTTGAATATGGCGGTGTCCCGCCCTTTACCGAGACCCAGCACTACGTCCAGGTCATCCCCGAACGCTACAATCTCTACCTAAGCCGCATCGGCGGGATCGAAGCGCTTGGGACGATCGACCCCGCTCTGCTGGCCAATGCTAACCTCTCGATGACCGGGCATGGCGCGGCGTTCTATGGCAGCAACTCGCCCGCCGCGATCCGGCAGGCCGCCCTGCGCATCGCGGACATCGTCGAGCGGATTTCCGAGACCGAAGACGTGCAGGAAAGCATCGCGCTCAACACCTATGCCCGCGCCGAACTCGTGCGCCTCGTCGCGGCCCGCATTCGGCTTCAGGCGGCGCGGACCCGCGTCCTTTCCGCCGAAGAATTGGCACAGGCCAGCGCCCGCATGGCCGAGGGCGCGTTCATGGACTTCACGATCAGGGAGATTGACTGATGAGAGATCTACTTGTGAGGACGGCCTTGGCCGCGACGCTTGGAATTGGCCTGCATCTCGGCACCCTGTCCCCTGCCCTTGCACAAGGCGTGCCCGTCGTCGACACCCAGAACATCGCGCAAAACATCCAGCAGCTCCGGCAGATGATCGAGGACGAGATCCTGCAAAACGAGCAGCTGACGCAGCTCCGCGAACAGCTTGCGACACTCACGGACCAACTCGCGGAGCTGCAACGGACCTATGAAGCGCTCACCCGTCTCGCAGAGCTTCCAGAAATCATCCGCACCGAGATGGAGGACGAGCTGAACGGCCTGCTCGATCAGGAATTCGGCGACATCCTCGCCACAATTGAAGCCATCAAGACCGGAGACTTCTCTGGCCTTTCCGGCTCCGGCGCGGGCGAGATCGAAACCCAAATGGACCGGGTGTTGGCCGATCTCGGATTTGACGATGACACGCTTTCGGAAATGGCCACCAGCGGCAATCCCGGGGCCAACCGCGTGGCGACGCAGGCCACCACCGGCGCGCTCGTCTCGGCCGCAGCCCAGAACAGCTATGAAGATGCCGGCCAATCGCTCGAGCGGGTAGACCGCCTCGTCGGGCTCATCGACGACATGGACGAACTCAAGGAAAGCATCGATCTCAACACGCGCGTGACCGCGGAGCTCGCCATTGCGCTGGTCGCCATGTGGCAGCTCGAAGCGGTGCAGACGGTGGGTGACGGCACCGGCGGAGTGATCGATGCTGCGACCATCGCCGAGGAGCAGCGCTTCATGGATTTCACCCTGCCGGACCTGCGGGCTGACTGATCGTGAGGGAATGAGAGGTGGCTACTGAACAGGAAATCATCGAAGAAGAGCTAGTCTATGGCGCCCTGCGCCGCGAACGGCTCTGGCAGCGCCTTGGGCTCATCGGCCTTATCTTCGGCATTCTCGGATGCCTGAGTGCGGCGGCTGTCGCAATTCTCGATGTCGATCCACCCCCCGTGGTCGTGCCCTATGATCCCGAGACGGGCTTCGCGCTTCCCGAGGCTTCGGTGGGCGCGACATCTATCACAGCCAACCAGGCGGTCATCGAGGCGGAAGTCTTCCGCTATGTGACCGACCGAGAGGTCTATAACCAGCTCGACAACGATCTGCGCATCCGCAGCGTTTTGCGCCGATCGGACGGGGCTGCAGAGGGCGGGTTGCGCCAAATCTGGAACAGCGCCAACGAGAACTACCCGCCAACGGTTTATGGCCCCAATGCCCGGCTCGACGTGGAGATCCTCAGCATCAACCGGATCGGAACCAACCGCGCCACCGTCCGCCTGCGCAAGCGCCTGACATCTATCAACGGCGTCCAAACCGGGCTTTTCACCGCCACGCTTCTCTTCGAGTTTCGCCCCGAGACCCGCCGCTCCATCGATGAGGTCTGGACCAACCCCTTCGGCTTCACGGTCCTCGAATATTCCATCCGCTCCGACAGATTGGAGAACTGACGTTGTTGCTTATGAGATCGCTTGTTTTTGTCATTGCTCTGTTGCCCGGCCTCGCCTTCGCGGAAGCCATCCCGCGCGGCGGTCCCAATGACAACCGCGTGCGGCTGGCCACCTACCAGGAAGGTCAGGTCTATCGTCTCAACGTCTCGCTCACCCATGTCACCACCATCGAGTTCGGCGAGGGCGAAAGCATCCGCTCGATCATCGCCGGCGACACAGAGGGCTTCGAGATCGACGGCGTGCCGGGTGGGCAGGCCTTCGCGATCAAGCCCGTCGCGCGCGGTGTCCATACCAACGTGACCGTCTATACCAACCGCCGCAGCTATTACTTCAACGTCCAGGAGACCCGCAGCCTCACCTTCTACGTGGTCCAGTTCCGCTATCCCGAAGACAATGTACGGGCCACGCGTGCCATCGCAGCGCAAGCGCCGAACTACAATTACGGTGCCAGCGCGCGCACCGAGTTCACCCCGACTCGCGTCTGGGATGATGGGACGTTTACGTACTTCGAATTCCCACGGAATGCGCCGGTGCCCGCGATCTTCCGCTACGCGAATGGCCGAGAACGGACGGTCAACACCCAAGCGACCGAGGACGGCGTGATCCGGGTCTCCGGGGTGAACAGGCAATGGGTCCTGCGGATCGGGGACGAGGTGGTCTGTATAGAGGCCACACCGCCTGCGGGGGTGGGATCATGAGCGACACCGGAAACGCGGACCTTGAAAAGCGCCTCGCCGCCCTCGAGCAAGGCAAAGGCGCGAGCTCACTCCCTGCCCCACGGCGCTCGCCGCTGCTCGCATTGGTCGTCGTCCTCGTGATCGGTGCGGGAGGGGCATTGCTCTATCTCCTCTCCCAGCCCAAGGAAGAAGAAGCCCTGCCCACGGCCACGCCCGACGTGTTCCAAAACGAAGGCGACGGCTTCGGCGCCATCGAAACCCTCTCACCACCCGAACCCGAGGTAGTTCTGGTCGCGCCGGAACCGGTGGAACCGAACGCCGAGCTTTTGGCGCAACTCGCCGCCCTTCAGGCCCAGATCGAGGAATTGCGCAACGCCCCCGAACCGGTGGTCGAGGAAGACACGGCTGCCGCCGAAGCCATCGATGCGCTGACCGCTCAGATCGCGGCGCTGCAAGCCGCCTCGGAAGCCGCACAGCAACGATTCCAGGACGAGCTGACGGCGCGGGATCGCAGCCTTGAGCAACTCCGCATGGATCTGGAACTGGCCCAACTCGAGGCCAGCCGACCCCAACCCGCCCCAGCGGGCCCCACGGAAGATGAACTGCGCGCGCGGGAAGAAGAGCGGCTGCGCCGCGAGGAAGAAGCACGGCGGCTTGCGGAACTTGAACGCCGCGCGGCCGAGGAGCGCGCGTTTCAGGAACGCCGCATCACCTCGCCCACCATCGCCTTTGGTGGCACCTCAGGCGCAAATGAAACCACGCCAACCGAACGGACTTTTGGCGAAGTGACGGATTTCGTGCTGAACGGCGCGTTGCCCACGTCGGTGACGCAAGCCGAGGTCATCGCCAATCCGTCCAACACCATCATTCAGGGTACAATGATCCAGGCCGTCATGGAAACCGCCCTCGACAGTTCCCTACCCGGCCAGACCCGTGCCGTCGTTTCCGAAGATGTCTACAGCGTCGACGGCTCTCGTCTCCTGATCCCGCGCGGGTCCCGTCTCATCGGGCGCTATCGCTCTGGCGTCGATATCGCGCAGCGCCGGGTCACCATCGCCTGGGACCGGATCATCCTGCCCGACAACCAGACGATCCAGATCAGCTCTTTCGGGGGTGACGAATTGGGCCGCTCCGGCGTGACCGGCTTTGTCGACACGCGCTTCGATGAGCGTTTCGGCTCAGCGGCGTTGATATCGCTGATCTCCGCCGCGCCAAGCGCTGCTGCTGCAAACGTCCAGGATGAGACCGCCGCGGACGTGCTCGAAGACGTGGGCGATGATCTGGCAGATGCGACAGACAGCGTCATCGGCGATTACCTCTCCATTGGCCCCGTCATCTATGTCGACCAGGGCGCGCGCGTCACGGTGATGGTCGACCGCGATCTGGAGATATTCTGAGCCCATGTCGCTGAGCTATCTCCAGACCTCGCTTGATCGGATCGAAGCCGCAGCACGCGACGATGTCATTGAGATTTGCATCAATCCTGACGGAAGCTGCTGGGGAGAATTCCAGGGCGATCACTTCATGCGAAAGCTGGACCAGAGGCTGACCGCAACAGAAGTCAAAGACCTCGGCAACCAGATCGCCTCTTCCGCCAACACGACAATGAGCAAGGATCGCCCGATCGTTTCGGTCTCGATCACCTACAAGGGGCGACCGATCCGGGCGCAGGTCATCACTCCACCTGCAGTGCTAACCGCCATGTCGATCAGCCTTCGGTTCTTTTCAAGCCTGCCACTCGACGGGATCGCAATCGACTTTCTCTATGGCAAAGAACGCAAGCTCGAAGAACTGCGTCTCGAGAAGACGCGGGAACTGCGCGACGTTGTGGCCGCGGGCGTGATCGACGATGCGCTGGCCTTTTGCGTCGACAACAAGCTTAACATGATCGTCTCTGGCGGCACCTCCACCGGCAAGACCGTGGCTGCGCGCAAGATCCTCTCGCACGTGCCATCCGAGGAACGCATCGTCACCATCGAGGAAGCCGCCGAGCTTCTGCCGACCCAGCCCAATGCCGTGACCCTCATCGCCAATCGCGATGCGGAGTTCCAGACCGCCGATGTGCTGCTCACCGCAACGTTGCGCATGCGCCCCGACCGGATCATCCTGGGCGAGGTGCGAGGCAAGGAGGCCATGACCTTCCTCGAGGCGATCAACACTGGCCATGGCGGCTCAATGACCACGCTTCACGCAGAAACCCCGCAACTTGCCGTGCAGCGTCTGGCCATCGCCGCGCTCAAGACCGAGATCCCCATGACCTATGCCGACATGATCCAGTACATCGAGAACTCCATCGACGTAATCATCCAGGCCGGTCGCCATGATGGCAAACGCGGGATCACCGAATTCTACCTCCCAGGCAACAATGAGATCGGAGCTTCCCAATGAAAACCTTTGAATACGATATCCTGTCCTTTCCCATGACCCGCAAAACCAGTCTTGCCGACATGCAGGCCAGCCTAAATGTGAAGGGGGCCGAAGGCTGGGAGGTCGTGTCGATCAGCTCCTCGGAATTCGCCAATGTGGGACACACTGTCTTCCTGAAGCGCGAGACCACACCCGCCAGAGCCACGGCATGAGGCAGGCGGGCTGTACCCTCGTACTGGCTGCGCTGGTCCTGGGCCTGACGTCGGCACCCGGCTTCGCTGAGCGCAATCTCGTGCCGACCCTCGAGCGCAGTTTCGACGTCTGTCCAGAACGGCCCGCTGAACCCGTGTGGATGCAGGAGATCCCCCTGCGCCAAGCCTATCAGCGCGTGCTGGTTCAAGACATCTACCGAGCCCAAAATCTTGAACGCATCGTAGAGACTGGCAGCTGCGCTTGCGAGATCCGGTTCCCGTCCTGGGACGATGCCGAGGGGGCGTTTCGTGAGCGCCACGCCAGTGACGAACGCTGGGAAATGCTGCAGGCCTCGGACGCCTACAACCGCCGCGCCAGCGCCGTCCGCCCTGCCGCCAAAGCCATCTGCGAAGCTGCAGGCAATTGGTAGGGTAGTCCCGTTATGAGCGTCGTCACTTATTTCGTTGAAACCTCCCAGGGCTATCTCGACACCGCAGCAGAAACCCAGTTCGGGTCGGTCGCGGCAACGGTCGGCACGCTTCTCGTCCTGGGAACAACGCTCGTGGTGATTCTCGTCTTCCTGAACATGATCTACCAATACAAGGCGATGGACGGCCGCACGGCCTTCTGGCTGGCAGTCAAGATCGGCCTCATCGGGATATTCGCGACCAACTGGGTGCAGTTCAACGCCCTCTCCACCGCCATCCTGGCCGGCATCGACAGCATTGCGGGCGCGCTTGTCGCCTCAGTCGGTGGCGGCACCCCAGGTCCCTCTGGGACCTTTGCCGAAGAGTTTGACCGGCTGATCGCGGAACTCGGCGACTACCTCAATGCAGCCGGATCAGAGCTGAACTGGATGGCAGGTGCCATGCTCGACATTGTCGGGGTGCTGTTACTTTCGATCCTCGGTGGGCTCGCCGCCTTCATTCTCGTGGCATCCCGCCTGATGATCGCACTCCTGATTGGGATTGCCCCGGTGATGATCTTCCTGACCCTCTTCGAAGTGACCAAAGATTACTTCGCGCGATGGCTTTCGGCACTGGTTTCCTTCGCACTCTACCCCATCGTCGTCGCCGGCGTGTTCGCAACGATCACTGGCGTCTCTTCCGCTCTGATCGGTGAGCTTGGCGACCCGGAAGGGGCTTCAAACATAGGCGCGCTCATCCCCTTCTTCATGATGGTCCTCATGGCCAAGGGCTTCATCATTGCCACGCCCTTCATCGTCCGCGCGATCTCCGGAAACATCATGATGCCCGCCCTCTCCGGTGGTCTCGGCGGCGGCTACAGCTTTGCCCGCGCCGCAATTGGCAGCCAGCAGGCCTACAATCGCTACCTGATCGGTGGGGCAAGCGGTGCGGAATATGCAGCCCTCAGAGCGCGGCAGTTCTTCGGTGTGCAGCAGATGCCTGTTCGGCAAGGGATGGGGCAGACGGGTTCCGCAGGAGGCACAGGATCCGCAGACTCGGGGTCAAAAATGCTGGCGCAGCTGGCAAGACTGGGTCGACTTGGACGCCGGTGACGGCCCAATGCCGACATCCGCCTTGACATCCAGATGCCGCGGCGCGGCCCGTCGATCCGGACATTCGCGGCAACCGCGAAGCGAACAAGCGAACGAATTCATAATTCGCAGCAAACGACGACTTTCGCTGTTATTGCGCTTGCCTCAGACCCTAGTTAACTCAAACACTTTGGTGGATTTGTAGTGACGTGCTCCCCTGGCTTTCAGCCTCGATGACCTAGGAGTCGGTTCGGCTCCAATGGCGGCCAGTCAACCGACTCAAAGTTCTCAAGTGCGCGCGCACCATAGTCCGGCTCAACGGTCTCCGCCCAAGCGATCAAACCGCGGACATGGTGAAAGATACCGGACACGGAAGTTTGCCTTGAAGCTGCGTGCACAGACGGCCCGTGTGATTCCGATGTCAGGTAATGTAAATGCATGCGGATGTTATCCTTGTATTCGCGCGGCAATCGCGGCCGCTCGGAATCAACTAACATGCCCAGAACAATCCGCCTTGTCCCTGGTCCACGAATGACGGTCTTTCGGTGGTTAGGGCGAAATCCTGACTTATTGAGCTTCTCCAAAACCAAGCGCTTGAAGCGCTGGACGTGCGCAAAGTCGTATTCTTCGCCACACGAAAACGCCAAGTCATCGGCATACCTTGTGAAGGTCATCCCGTATTCCTCAGCGAGCGCGCTCAAAATCTCGTCCACCTTCAACATAGCGAGATTGGCGAGCATCGGACTCGTCGGCGCGCCTTGTGGGAGCATCCCTTCATGCTCGCACTGATAGTATGGAATTGCAGGCCAACGTTCCCCTGGATCAGGTCGCGATCCGGGGCGCTCACACGCGACCGTAGTCAGTCTTGCAAATTCGAAGGAAAGGAGGCGCGGAAACCCCAAGTTCTCGAAGACGGCGGCGACGCGTCCTTCTGAGACTGTATGAAAGAATTCTTCGAGATCGATCTTGAGCAGCCAAGCGCATCCGCAATGCTCCGCCGCCGCTTCATAAGGCCGACAATCGGGATGGAACGCGAAACTGGCGGCATGTGGCCGCGTGAACTGGAGGATGTTGTCAACGATCCATCTCTGAAGGCTCATCAAAGTCCCATTCGGCACGCTGATCATGCGAACACGATTTCTGCCCGGGATACGCTTCTTGAGATAGAAGAACTTGTATGGCCTATGAGCACGCCGCCCCACCAAATCTCGAAGATGCAGGAACGGAATATCGGTCAGATGGCTGAGGTGCCTAAGCGTCAGGACCGGCGTGATTCTGGGATCGACCGCACGAATCCGCTCGAAGGTTTCCACCGCATGGTCGAGTACGGTATCGTCGACACCTTCCAGACGGCCTTGGGAGCGGTAGCGTTGAGGGTTCGGCGCCGGCATCTACTTTGACCCACCCGGGTGGGTGGTACTGCGCGTCGCGGCCAAGACACCGCCAGGCGTGACGTGCAGTATCGCGCAGCGTGAATACTCCGCTCCTCTTTGCGAACGTCGGAAATCCGACGTTCCAGGCCCCCAAGGGACCCGTCGCTGCCGAAGCAGCGCATTTCTAGACCACGTCATCGAGCCCTCAACTGTGTGGGATAGTAGAAGGGTTTGCTCGGCTTTGGAAGTATGGGGCTGCGCGCCCTGCGTCTTTTAAGCCGCCGAAGCTCGGACCGTCCGAGCGCAGACAGCGTGAGCTTTCGCGTCGTCCAACGCGCGATTTCAGTGAAGTCGACGATCTCTTGGACCGTCTCGAGCTTGAGTCGGCTGTGCGCCGATATCTGCGCGAGCGAGCGAGCACCCGCTTCAATCGCCGCAAGCACTAGCATCGTTTTGATCCATCGGCGACCACGCGAGTCTGACAAGTAAGTTTCGGCACCCCGGATACGAAGCAACTGCTCAGCCCGCGCGGCGACTTCCGCACGGTTTGTGCTAGGAAATTCTCCTTTGGCCGCGATGGTGCTGCGCCGCTGGAAGAGAGGCTCCCAGTTGCCCCATCCGCTATGTAGAATGGGCGGAGCATTGTTAGGAACACCATGTTCGAACGCAATAAGCGCTCCCGCCTCGCCATAACCGAGGGGCCTATTGTGATTGGGTGGATATGTTCGGCACAGTTGCCTCACTGCGTCGCGCGTCGGTTTGCGGAACGCGGTGTTGATCGTAGGACATCCGGTCACAGTCAGGACCTTCGGTCGCAAGCGGCTTGATTGTACGAGGCACAAACCCTCCTCGGTGCCCGAATACGCGACGACGTAGAAATCGATCAGGTGGTAGGAGCGCCAACTTCGAACCGAGGCGACAGCGCGAAATGCCTCGAGCATCTCCCAGACCCGCTGCCCTGATCCTATGAAATCCGCAACGACAACAATCGGGCCTGCTTTGCGCTTGCGCAGCAAGTCTGGACCCGGATGGTTGAGCATCTGTTGGCCATGCTGGCGACAGTAGCTTGTAATCATATTCGCGATCAGACCTTCACTTCCGACCTCGGGGCGATTTGGATCAAAGGGAATCGGTGGCGGGCCTTTGCCGACCGCGCGACCGTCCCGGGCGTTAGCGAAGATGGGCAAGACTTGGTTCTTATCCCATTCCACTTCGCGTTCTGCGTAAAAGGCGAGCGGCCTCTTACCTCCATATTGAGCATGGACTTTGTCAAACAGTTGGGTGATGCCGTTCGTTAGCTCGCCACCGCTGACGAGAAGCAGTTCGTCGATGAGGCTAGCGGCGATCTCACGATCCGTTTCTACGAAGCGCTCCAACCAGCGTTGTGCAACCTCTCTTTCCGAGAAATTTGCCACCTATCAATCTATCCTCGTGAATTTGCCGGTTTAACCAGCCTAAGCTACGACGTCAGTGTTAGTCTACTGATTTGGTTCGTGATGAGATGAACCGCAGGCTTCGTTCAAATTGGTGTTCTCTGCTGCGCAGTTTTATCAACACGGACATCGCTCCGCAGTCCGCCGATGCTTAGCATCTAAGGAATCTTAAAAATAAGACTGGGGTTCGCTTTTGGAATTACAATTACCAAAGATGACTTTGCGCGGCTTATGCCCACGTAAAACTTACATCTTCCGTAAATCGTGTTTCCAAAGCTGGCGCGGTCACAATGCATGATCATGGTATTGCTGCATTCGAGGCCCTTGGATTTGTGAACGGTGGAAAGCGTCTTCGGTAGTGGTTTGGGCCGAATTACACTGCGGCGCATGGCAATTTCGGCGTAGCCTTGGGAGGCGTCTTCATACTGTGCAAGCCTTTGCGCTTCCCGGAACTCGCGCTTGAGATCGACCTTTACGTCAGAAAAACCTGCGGCGGAGCTTTTGATGAATTGATCAATCGCGGCGATCGCTGTCGAAATGCCTAAGTGGTTGGGCTCGGCCAGCAGCATCCTGGCTAGACCTTGTATGTTTCCGGGTTTACCTTTTCGGGCTTTACCGCAATTGCATTCAATTTCATCTTTCAAAATGTTGCCGTGCGTTGAAGAAGTGAAGCCCTTTGCAATAGAAGACATGAACCTCGTAAGCGCTTCCGCAGCCCTGACTGCGTTGCCATCGACGGACTGAATGTCTGTTAATAAGATTGACAGTGCGTCGCGCGTATGGCCTTCCCAGATCGGAACCTTCCGGTTCCAGAATGATCGCAAACTGCGCACCAGCTCATTACTGCTGGCAAGAACAAAAAGCTCTTCGTGACCATTCAGGTGGTCATCCAAGGGTTTTCGTTGTGGCCAGCCAACACGGTATCCGCCGCGGGCGGGGGAAGTATTCTCAGCAACAATCACTTTGACGGAAGCTGGGAGAGCCGAAGTCAAATCGAGCGGCTCGTTGGCCAAAAGGGTCTCGCGAGCACTCAGCACCCATTCACCCAGTTCCGAACAACCTTCCGCGTCTTTGGTCCAGCGATGCGGGTGATCCAGCTCATCATGTGCCGCGCTAGCCACCAGAGCTTCCCAACGTGCTCGGTGCTGTTCGGCCGCCTTGGCTTTGCTCTCATAAATGCTCTGCATTCGATCACCGAAGATGCGCAGTTTCGCGCCTTGCCCATGTATAGCCATGATAATTTGGTGATGATCCGGCGAGGCGTCCTGGTGCTCGTCGCAAACAATGATCGGATAGCGGCGTGCCAGTGCTGCCGGAACCGCTTGATTTTTTTTGATAAATACCGCGACACGGGCCGCGACATCTGAGAAACCGTTGTGCGTATAGGCCCAAACGGTCGGGTCCGGCGGAAGGTCTAGCACCTTGTGATATACGGCGGCGATCTCGCAAATCATCGCGTCTATGGTTCTGATCTCAACGGCATTGCGAGAGATGCCCCGGGTACGCTCTTCGAATACGTCGCATGCCGCATTGGTATGCGTCAAAATTAGCATCCGAGCATTGCCGAGCGTCGGTGCAATATCATGGGCATATTCAGCGCCCTGATAGGTCTTGCCACACCCCGCAGGCGCTTCAATCACGACGAGTGGTTCATCGCTCCGGAGCAAATTGAATACGGAATGATCAGACATCCGGGAAATTTTCGGCAACGGTGAGACCAACAGAGGCCAGTATGGCTGCGATCAGAGGGAGCAAACGCGCTGAGAGATCATGCCATCCACCAAGCGAAATCGCCTTTTGAGCAAGTTCAGCGCCACCGGACTCAGACTTGAACCAACTGGACGAATGGCTCTTCCAAGCTTTTCCCTCACCTTCCGGTGCGCCGTCCGAGCTACCGCTCGCCGCTTCAATAACAAGCCGTTTTAGATTTTTTCCGGAGCCGACCAAGGCCGCGTTGATGCTGTCCAGAGTCCGTTCTTTGGCTCCGGCGCGAACTTTCAAGTGCTGAAGGCGATTGCCGGTCATATTTTCACCTTCGAGGCCGATAAGCGCGGGAATTTGATCGTCAGGAATAGCAGAGATGACCGCTTCTTCAGTGCAGCCTTCTTCCCACTGGAGGAGAAGGTCTCCCATCTTTCCTTTTAACGCCGCCCAGTTCCCGACCTTGACGCCTTCATTGTCGGCCAGGCCAGCAAACGTGAGCCCAGCCTTATCAAGAGCTTTGAGCAGTTTTCCTGTGTGATCGTTGCCTTGTCCGTTGCAGACACGAATTCCATGATCCAACGGAGCACACCCCAGGGCCAATTCTAGGATGTGATTAAGAAAGCCCACTTCCGTGACGCCTTCAGCTATCACCGCGACACGTGATAAGAACGTTTCAGGGTCGTTTTTTTGCTGTTTGCCAACTAACTCAGACGGGAGTGAGCCCAGGCGACCGGAAC
>NZ_SLXP01000011.1 GCF_004343075.1 Rhodovulum marinum | reverse complement strand
TGACCGAATTCGACAGCTGCAGCCGCGAAGCACTCTTCGCCCATTGCGTGGGGATGAGCGTCAATGCCGTCCACGATCCCTACCAGCGCCGTCCGTGCGCCATCGCGCATGCGGATGTGCTGGCCGCGACCGTCGAACTCGACATGGGGCACGCGGGCTGGACGGCCACGGGCGACACCTATCTCGGCCGCGTGACCAAGGCCCGCATCCTCGAGGCCGTGCGCGAGGCGAAGGGCGAGGCCGCCGCCGACCGGATCGCGGGGCTGAAGAAGGCCGAGATGGTGACTGCCGCCGAGGACCTGCTCGTCGGCACCGGCTGGCTGCCGGACCCGCTGCGCACGCCGCCGCTGCCGGAGGCTGACGCGCCGGAGATCGACCTGGTCGAGGCCGGGGACGATCCGTCCGAAGCCGACCTCGAGGACGGCATAGCGCAATCGGCGGACAACGGCGGCGAACCGGCCATGGGCGATCCGGACGGTACGGGCGAAGATGCGCCTGTCACCGACGCGGACGTCGCGCGCACCGCGGCCGAGTGATCCGCCGGGGTCGGGAAGGAGCTCCCGTCGCGGGCAGGTCCGTGGACCTTCGCCGATACGACGCTCACCCCCCGACCTTTCCGATCCCGGACACCTGGGGGCCGCCGAGCACGGTGGCCCCCTTCTTTCCTGTTGTCCGACCGAGGGTGCCGCCGATGGAAAGCCCCGCCGCCACGCTTGCCCGCCGCCTCGCCGAAGAGGCCGAGGCCGTCTGCCGCCATTATCTGCCCAATGGCCGGCGGCAAGGCCGCTACTGGATCGCGGGCGATGTCGAGAACAGCCCGGGGCGGAGCCTCTATGTCCGCCTGATCGGGCCAGCCTCGGGACCGGGGGCCGCCGGGCGCTGGACCGATGCCGCGACGGGTGCGTTCGGTGACCTGCTGGACCTGATCGCCGCCAACCGGCGGCACGGCTCCCTGCGCGACACGCTGGACGAGGCACGCCGGTTCCTCAACCTGCCGCGCCCCGCACCGGTTCCGACGCAGGCCCCGCCCGCACCGACGCGTACGGTGCAGGCCGCCCGGCGTCTCTGGGCCATGGGCCAGCCCATCGTGGGCACGCTGGCCGACCGCTACCTTGCCGCGCGCGGTCTCACCGACCTCGGCGCGCTTCCTGCGCTTCGCTACCACCCGGCCTGTTTCCATCGCGGCGACGACCACCCGCGGGCGGCACCGCCGCAACGCTGGCCCGCGCTGCTGGCGAAGGTCACCGACCTCGACGGGCGGCTGACCGGCCTGCACCGCACCTGGATCGATCCCGTGAGTGCAGGCAAGGCCCCGGTGATCCCGCCGCGCAAGGCGATGGGGCATCTTTTGGGCCACGGCGTGCGTATCGGCAGCGGCACCGACATGCTCGCCGCCGGCGAAGGCCTCGAGACCATGCTGGCACTTCGCCGCGCCGTGCCCGTCCTGCCCATCGTGGCGGCGCTCTCGGCCAGCCACCTCGCGGCCCTGACCCTGTCCGCAGCCCTGCGCCGCCTCTACATCGCCGCCGACCGGGACGCCGCGGGCCTTGCCGCCGCCGATCGGCTCGCCACCCGCGCCGCCGCCGAGGGGATCGAGGCGATCCGCCTGCTCCCGCGTCTGGGCGACTTCAACGACGACCTCGTCACCTTCGGGCTGTCCGACCTGCGCGCCCATCTGCGCCCGCAACTGACGCCCGAGGATGCTGGAACGCTCCTCACCCAGCACGGAGACTGACCAGGGTCCGGCTGCACGCGCCCGGGTCACCTCTATCCCTCAGAGCCCACGCCTCGGGGCCTTCCGAGAGCGGGCCAGACGGAGCAGAGCCCGGCCGGGCCCGCAACGGCAAGCCGTCCTCCGCTGCGCTCCGGCCGCCGCTTGCGCGGCGGTGCAGGCCCGCCCGGGCCCCGCTTTCCCGTCGCCCGGGAAGGCCCGCGAGAGGCGCGGGTCCGACAGCAGGGGAGACCCCGACCATGACCGAGATCCGGACCCGATCCGCCACCGCCATCGTGCTGGAGGAACTGCAGCTCTACGGCCACCGCCCCTTCGCGGACGCGCCCGACCCGCGCCCGCTGCCCGAACCCGACGCCCTGCGCAGCGCCGTCGCCGACATCCTCGACGCGCTGGTCGCGACCCTGTCGGACACCCGGCTCGAGCCCGACCTCGAGGATGTGCTCTGGCAGGCGGTCAACCTCTTCCACCGCATGGCGACCCGCGTCGAGTGCGACCTCGACGCCAACGAACAGGCGCAGCGCCGGTCGCAGCGCGAGCAGGACGGCTCGGAGATCCGCTCCGTGGAACTCGAGACCCTGATCGCCGAAGGGCTGTCGCTGATCGAGCGGCGCAATGCCTGGGAGGCGATGCGCGACCTCGCCGCCGAGGGCTTCGAGGCCCATCTCGGCCTGGTCTGGCACCCGCGCACCGGCAGCCATGTCCGCCACCGCAACCTGACCGCCGCGCTGATCGACAGCCGCGACCACCTCGCCGCCCGGCGCCGGACCGATCTGCAACCGCTCCTGCCCGCCGGGCCGAAGATCGCCTTCACCGGCGGGGCCGACTGCGCCGACCATGCCGCGATCTGGGACGCGCTCGACCGGGTGCGGGGCAAGCATGCCGACATGGTGCTGCTGCATGGCGGCGCGCCGCGCGGGGCCGAACGCATCGCCGCCGCCTGGGCCGACAATCGCGGCGTCACGCAGATCGTCTTCAGGCCCGACTGGACGCGCCACGGCAAGGCCGCCCCCTTCCGGCGCAACGACCAGCTACTCGAGGTGCTGCCGATCGGGCTGATCGTCTTCCCGGGCTCGGGGATCACCGACAACCTCGCCGACAAGGCCCGCGCCATGGGCATCCCGCTGTTCGACTTCCGCCCGAAGCCCGCCCCGACCTGACCGGCGACGGCGGGACCATGCCGATGCCCGCGCCGGTCCCTCCCGGCGCGGGCCGCTCTCTGGTATGCTGATCGCGCGTCAAATGGAGGGGGGGCGCGATCCTTCCCACAGGGAGAGCCCCCATGTTCGCGACCACCGCCCTTGGCATCCTCGGCCTCGGCGCCGCCCTCTGGATGCTGTTCACCCTCGCCATCTACGCGCTGCCGTTCTGGATCGGCATGATGACCGCTCTCCATCTGCTCGAGGCCGGGCAGGGCGTGATCCTGTCCGTTGGCACGGGCCTCTTCGCGGGGGCGGCCACGCTCGCCCTCGGCGAGATCGCCTTCGCCCGCATCCGCTCGGTCCCGGTCCGCCTCGTCATCGCGTCGGCCTATGCCGGTCCGGCCGGGATCGCGGGGTTCCACGCCGCGAAAGGCCTCGCCGAGCTCGCAGGCGCCGGCCCGACCGCCGAGACGCTGCTGTCCTGGCTCGGCGCGCTCGTCATCGGCGGTACCGCCTGGGGGCGGATCACGACCCCCGCCAGCCCCGACGAGGAGGGTGCGCTCCCGCCTGCCTGATCGCCACCGCCCCGTCCGTCGGCCGAATGCGCATCGACGGGGCGCGCCCAGCTCCCGGCCACCGAATTTCCACGGTGATGCCCTTCGGCTGCCTCCGGGCCCGCGTCTCTGGACCGTGAGCCACGGCTTCCGCCGGGGCGCGACACGGAGGGGCGGAAATGCAAGCGACCATGAGACAGGCGGCGATGTCCCTCGCCGCGCCGGCCCTGGTCGGCCGGGCCCCGCGGGCGCGAGGCGCCACGGCCTGGCCGGCGCTCCGCCTGTTGCCCCCGGCGATGCTGCTGCCCGCCGCGATGGCGGTCCTCCTCACCGTGCTGATCCTCAGCCCGTCGATCCACGTGCCCGAGATCGTGCCTGGCGCCGACAAGCTGGCCCATGTCCTGGCCTTCGCCGCCCTCGTCATTCCCGCCGGGTGCGCGACGCCGCGGATGCTGCGCTGGCAGGTGCCGCTTCTTCTGGCCTTCGGGTCCGGGTTGGAGCTCGCCCAGTCCCTGTCCGGGCGGACCCCGTCCTGGAGCGATGTGGCCGCGAACGCCCTGGGCCTCGCCCTCGGTGTCGCGGTGGGCCTTCTGCTGTCGCATATGGCTTGGCGCCGGCGTGACGACCGACTGGAAGCCTGACGGCGTTGACCGTGTTCGTGGGCGCCACCCCAATCTCCGAGTCGGCTCACGAAGTATGGCGCCTTTTGTGCAAGCAGGTGCATTATCCTGCGGCTGGACTTGGTGCCCGACGGCGCTGAGCGCCATTGGCCCGCCGGCCCATGATCACCCTGCGCGGATCGTGCCGGTGCGGGCGCGCGTCGCGGTTCCCGGCTTGACTGCCTCAGTAGACGTTCCCGTGGCCGCCCTTCGCGGGAGGCGGAGCCGAACCACCCGCTCGGCCAGATGAAGGCCCGAGGGCATACTCGTGGGCTGGTACTCGCCGGAGGCGATGCGGACCCTTCGTTTCTGCACGCCGGTGCCTGTCTTTCTCCGATGGCCGGTTCCCGTGTCTTGCCGGAACCGATGAAGGGCAGCGACCTTCTCCCATGGCACGTCACGCCCGGCGTCCCACGCGGGCCTCTCGGGGCTGATCTGACCGGGAGCGGCTGACGCCTCGACCGCCTTGGCCGCAACGGCGCGTCCGGACTTTCTTCCCCTGACGGCAGGCCGTCATTCCTCGCGGGGCAAGAAAGGCCGGTCTTGCCGTCCTCCGCTGGCGCTGCGGGCCGCGACCACCCCAGGCAGCGAGCTGCCCGAGGACCCCGGATCGGGCTGCGTCGGCGGATCGTCCCGGTCCTGACGATCGCCATCGAGGCCGCGATGGGCGCGGGCTCGGAGACAGCCAAAAGGAGAACTGACATGGCCACCATCGGTACCTTCCGGAAGACCGGCACCGAATACCTCGGCGAGATCGTCACCCTGAGCGTGCAGGCGAAGAACGTCCGCATCGTTCCCGAGGACAGCACCGCCCACGAGAACGCCCCCTCGCACCGCGTCTTCGTCGGCCGGGCCGAGATCGGCGCCGCCTGGTCCAAGCGCTCGGCCGAGGGCCGCGACTACCTCAGCCTCAAGCTCGACGACCCGAGCTTCACCGCGCCGATCTACGCCAACCTCTTCGACGACACGGTGGTCGAGGGCGGCGAGGAGACCTTCTCGCTAATCTGGTCGCGGCCGCCCAGCCGCCGCAACGGCGACTGAGCCCGCGACGGCCTCGCCCGGGGAAACCCAGGCGGGGCCGTTCCCGCCATCGGCGGGAAGCTGCCGCCGCATCCGGGCGATCCGTCAGGATTTCCGCCGATCGCGCGCCGCGGTTCCCCAGACCCGGCGCGCGGGGCGCAATTCTGCGCTACGATCCCGCATCCGGGGGGAAGGGTGAGCCCAGAGCGAGGGCGCACCATGCCGTTTCGACCGACGACATCACGCCTCGAACCCTACCTGTCCGCGCGGGACATGCCGGCGCTCTGGGCATACCTTCACCGCGACCTCGCGCGCTTCGGCTTCGAGAAGGTCTTCTACGTCTGCACCCAGCGCCGGCCGGCATGCGGCGAGTTCACCGTCCGCGATGCCGCGATCCAGTCGAGCTACGGGACCGAGTTCGACCGGTTCTTCGTATCGGGCGGCGCCTTCCTGGCGGATGTCACCACGCAATGGGCGATCAACAGCGAGGGCGCGGTCAGCTGGGGCCTGTCGCGCCGCCTGAACGCGCGCGGCCAGCTCACGGCGAAGCAGCGCGAGGTGCACGAGCGCAGCCTCGCCCTCGGAATCGTCAACGGCTACACCGTCAGTCTGCGCAGCCCGCGCGCGGCGCTGATCAGCGGATTCGGGCTCTGCGCCGAGGAAGCCTCGACGCAGGGACGTGTCGACCGAACCTGGCAGGCCCATGGCGACGAGGTCCTGATGGCGCTTTCGGCCTTCGATGTCTGCGCCCGGGCGATGCCGCGCGTGCCCCCCGAGGAAGAGCTGTCGCCCCGCCAGCGCGAGGTGCTGGAATGGGCGGGCGATGGCAAGACGATCGAGGAGATCGCCGAGATCATGGGGCTCCACCGCAACACCGTGACCAAGCACATGCAGGAGGCGCGCGAGCGGCTGGGTGTGGCCAACACGCTGCAGGCGGTGCTGCGGGCGGTGATTCAGGGACAGATCTACAGGTAGCAGCATGTCCGGAGGTGTTCGCATGAAGGGGAAGCTTCTCGCCGCGGCGGCCATCGTGATCGCGCTGGCGGCTGCCGCAGCGGGCCTCGGAACCGAGGCCGAACGTGACCAGATGCAGCGCGACCTGACGCGCATCCTCTCCGAAGTCTACCAGCGCGCCCACAGCCACGCGCTGACCGGCGCGGTCGTCCGGCCCGAATTCGCCGCGACGGGGATCGAGCTTTCGGTGCCGGATCTGGACGAGGGCTGGGAGCCGAATTGCGGGATCGGGACCTTCGCCGAGCCCTCGGACCCGCGGCGCAACCTGCAGGCGCTGATCCTGGTCCCGCGCGACAGGATTTCGGGGGCGGCCTTCACCGCCTTCGCGATCTTCGCCGGCGACCCCGTGGTGACGGGGGCGCTCTTCGCGCCGCCCTTGCCCGACTGGCTGACCGGCGCGGCCGGCGGTTACCCGAGCCTTGCCGCCGATCTCGACGCGCTCGTCGCCCGGTCCGACATCACCGTGACGACGACGCGCTGCCCCGATTTCACCTTCGCCATCATCGAGGGGGTGCCGCGATGAGCGACCGGGAACTCCGCATCAACGTCTACAACAGCAGCAAGATCGGCCACGCCAACGTATCGTTCTACCGGCAGGGCCAGCACGAATACACGATCGGCGCGAATATCCGGCTCGAGGTGCCGCAGCTCGCGATCCCCAAGGTTGCGCCCTTCGAACCCGACGACGGCATCTATCGTGACGAGAGCGCCTTCCATCTCGCGGCGATGGCCACCGGGGATGTGACCTCGGCCGGGGTGCCTGTGACCGATCTCGAGTATGACCGGCTGCTTGGCGAGGCCCGCGCCCTCGAAAACCAGACGTATAATTACAGCGTCCTGACCGAGGCCTGCGTCGAGCTGGTCTCGGATTTCTACGACAAGTCCGGGCATCCCGGTGCGTTCGGCGATCTCTTTCCGGCCGACGCGCGGACCGGCTCCCTGGTCTGGTCCCGCGTGCCGGTCACCGACCACAACCCGTTCAGCACCTGGCCGTCGGACCGGCCCTATTACGTGGCCCCCGAACCCTACATGCTCGATCCGCCCCCGCCGCCCGATCCGGTCATCTACGGCGATCTGCCCGATCCCCTGGCGCCTGAGCCCGAGAAAACCGCCAGCACCGGGGATGCGGTCATACCGACCGATGCCGACCCCGGGGCTTCCGAACCGGAGGTCGGGGCTGCAGCGTTGGACGATCTCTTCGCGCCCGCCCGGACCTACGAGGCCGCGAACCCGTCGCCGGAGCTCTCCTTTGGAACCGCGTTCGACGCCGTGGAGCGTGCGGAAGACTCCTTCGTCGATCTGGGCGATGTCGACCTGGCCTTCTCCGCCTTTGGTGGCGATGCCGACAGTTCGGAGCCGGCGGCGGGCGCTGCGCCGGATCGCGGAAGCGGGGAGGATGGTGGCGCGGTGCGCGACAGCGGCGGGGATAGCCCGTCAACTTCGAACGCGGCAGACACCGCGCCGGAGGTTCCCGATCACGGCGCCGACACGGGGTTTTCTGCATCGGACCTGTCCGCGGACCTCAGCTTCGGCGATGCCTTCGGGCCGTCCAAAACGGTCAGTGCCCTCTCGGAACCGTCCGAACCGCTCGGGTTTTCGTCCGACTACGGATCCTCGTCAGGCTATTCCGGCGGTTTCGACCTCGCCGACGCGTTCGACTTCTTCTGACACCGCGAAGCCTGCCGGTCAGGCGGGCCCGTTGTTCTCCCCGCCACCCGGCTCCCGCTGCAGCAGGTCCGCCGCCTCGACCCCGAGCGCGGTTGCAAGCTGGTCGAGCACCTCGATGCTCGCCGCGTACACACATCGTTCCAGCGAGCTGACATAGGTGCGGTCGATCCCGGCGCGATGGGCAAGCTCCTCCTGCGACAGTCCGGCCGCAAGTCGGTGACGCTTCAGGTTCGTGGCAAGGACCTCTCGGATATCCATGCCATGGAGAGGCCCGCGTTGCAGAGTATTTGACCACGGAGTATACTCTGAATTCGGCGCGCAGCCGTTGCTGCGATGATACGGACGCGCCGCATCCTGCCGAAGGCGCACCGCCCATGTCCTCGCTCGCCACCCATCCTCCGGTCTCGGAAGAGCCCACCGCCTACGACATCGCGCATCTGAAGCTCTACATGCGCCTTGTCGATGCTGCAGCCGCAGGCGCGCCCTGGCAGGACGCGGCGCGGATCGTGCTCGGCGCCGATGTCAATGCTGACCCAGGTGCGGCCGAGGCCCAGCACCGCGCCCATCTCGCGCGTGCCCGCTGGATGGTCGAGACCGGCTACCTGCGACTTTCGGGTGCGGCGCGGGACGACTCCTGAGGCCGCTGTCAGGTGGACGATCTACCACTCGCGCCATCTGGTCGCGCGGCGCCAGCCTGTCGGGCATCGCAGCGCAAGCCCGCAGGACACCGCAATGGCCCCGGATTGGCAGGACGCATCCAGCTACGACCACTTCGATGGCCTCGACTTCTCCGGCCTTGCCTGGGAATGCCTCCGGCGCAACGAGGGCTACCTTGCCGCCTTTCCGGCCATGCTGCGTGGCGAGGCCTCGCCGCGTCCTTGGGGGCTGCGATTTCCCGGCCGATCCCGGACTTCCGGCCCCCGACGCGCCGGTCTTCTGGAACCCCGCCGAGGCGCCCGCGGCCGTCGTCCTGGTCGCGGCTCTGCCGGACACCGGGCTGTCGGCCATCGGGCTCTCCCCGGACCGGATTCGTCACACGCATGACGCAGGCGATCTGGTCTTCCTGCAGCTCGAAACCGGCACGCTGCTTGCAGGTGCCGTGCGCGATCCCGATCAGCCGATCGGGTTCCTGTTGCCCACGGACCGAAATTGGCCCGCCCGGCGTGACGCAATGGAACGCGCGCTCGGCACGCTTGTCGACGGCACACACCCACCTTCACCGCTGACCTTCCAGCAGCTTCGCCGCATCCAGATGGCGCTACGGACACTCGACGCGCGCGCCGAGGGCGCGACGCTCCGCCGGATCGCAGAGGCGTTCTTCGGCCCGGCGCGCGTCGCGGCCGAGCCGTGGGCGACCAGTGCGCTGAAGGCGCAGGTCGCCCGCCTAGCGGCCTATGGTCGACGGCTTGCCGAGCGCGGCTATCGCGATCTCCTCGCGGGCCGGCCGCCCACGCGCCGCCAATAGAAAGGCCTCCCCCGCCTGCCGCGTCCCGGCCTCCGCACCGGGATCCGCTGTCCCGGCGCGCTGCGCCCGGGAGGGGGTGACGTTTTTCGCGGACGATCTTCGTCATCCCCCGCCGGGGCCCTTCTCCGCTTTGATCGTCCCTGTCAGCCCGCCGCAGGTCGCGGCGCGGCAGAACCCCCAGGAGACAGACCCATGCCCGACCCCCATGCCGGCCTCCCGCCCCGTTATCTCAGGACCCCCGAGGCCGCCCGCTTCCTCGGCCTGTCCGGCCGCACTCTGGAAAAGCACCGCACCTACGGCACCGGCCCGCGCTATTCGAAGATCGGCGGGCGGGTCGTCTACGCGCTCGAGGACCTGCAGGCCTGGGTCGCCCGCGGCGGCAAGAGCTCCACCTCGGACGACACCGGAGAGACCGTCCGGCCCGCCAAACGGCATGCCGCGATCTCGCCCGCCTATCTGCGGCGCAACCGGTGACGCCCATGCGCACCACGGTCGATCTCCTCCGGATCGAGGGCCGCATCGAGCGCTGGCTCCGGTTCGGCACCCCGGTCGAGACCACAAACCTCGGCCCCCGGAGGCGCATCGTCGCCTTCGATCCCGGCGCGATCTTCGCGCTGGTCCGCTGGTCTTCGAACGGCCTTGGCAAGGTCGACAGCCGGATCGACATCCTGCGTGCGGTCGGCGCGGGCGAGGCGGCCTCGACCGTGCGCCATGTGACGCCCGGGGGCGAGATCCTGCTGCGTCTGACGGGCTGGCCGCAGGTCGAGGCGGTGCTGGACGCGATCGACATCGTCGAGCGCCATCGCATCCCGCCCGAGGCGGTCTGCCCCGATCACTGGCGGCACGTCCACAACCGCCTGATGGCCGGATTGCAGCCGCGCCCCTACACGCCGGTGCGGCACGTGGCCTGGCTCAAGCGGCGCGCGGTGTCGCCATGAGCGGCGCGGTCCGTCCCCTTCTCGGCATGGGGGTCGCGCTCACGCTGGTCGCGGCCTCGACGCAGCCCCATGCCCCGCGGCTCGTCTGGAACCTGTCGGCGAGCGCGCCGCCCGGTCTCTACCGGATCGGGGCGCGTGAGGGGCTTGCCGTCGGCGACCTGGTCGCCACCCGGCTGCCCGCACCCCTCGCCACCTGGATGGCGTCCCGCGGTTATCTCGCCGCCGGTGCCCCGCTCCTCAAGCGCGTGGCGGCGGGGCCGGGCAGCACGATCTGCCGCAACGGCGCGCGCCTTTCGATCGACGGCCGGGGTGTCGCCGCGGCGCAGACCCGCGATCGCAGCGGGCGTCCGCTGCCCGCCTGGCACGGCTGCCGCGTGCTGCGTTCGGATCAGCTGTTCCTGCTCAACGCCGAGGTGTCGGACAGCTTCGACGGCCGTTATCTTGGCCCGCTCGACGCCGATCTGGTGATCGGCCGCGCGCACCCGCTCTGGACACGGGGAGGCTGAGACAATGCCCCTCTCTTCCCTTTCCGGTCGCATTCCGGGCGTCGCGGCCCTGGTCCTTCTCCTGCTCCCGGGCGCACCCTATCCTGGCACCGCGGGCGCAGAGGCCAGGACGCCCGGCCGCCAGGAAAACGCGCAATCGGTCGCGACGGCGGTGCATCCGCTCGACCGACACATCGCCGAGGCCGCCGCCCGGTTCGGCCTGCCGGCGCCCTGGATCCGCGCCGTCATCGCCGTCGAAAGCGCGGGCGATCCGCGCGCCGTCAGCCGCGCCGGGGCCATGGGGCTGATGCAGGTCATGCCCGGCACCTGGGCCGAGCTGCGCACCGCCCATGGCCTCGGCGACGACCCGTTCGACGCGCGCGACAACATCCTCGCGGGCACCGCCTACCTGCGCCGGATGGTCGATCGCTTCGGCGTCCCGGGAGCCTTCGCCGCCTACAACGCCGGGCCGGGACGCTACGGCGAGCACCTCGCGACGGGCCGTCCGCTGCCGCGCGAGACGCGGGCCTATGTCGCCCGGCTTGCACGGCGCATCGGGCCTTCGGCCGCATCACCGGCACCCAGCGAAGGCGTGCCCGACCCCCGGGACTGGCGGGCGGCCCCGCTCTTCGTCGTTCGCGGGGCGCCTGCCGGTCGCAGCCCCCGGCGCGCGTCCGTTCAAGGTCGTGCCGGGCCACGGATCGCACCGCCCCCCACCGCTCCGGGCACGGCACCGGGGCTCTTCGTGACGATCGAACAGGAGGACCAGCCATGACCAGCACGATCGCTCTCTCTCGCGGTGCGGCGCGTGCCGTCGGGGGACCGGCGGGGAGGCCAGGTCGGGCGCCGGGCTACCCGGGTCGGACGCGAGATAAAAGAGGTGCCGCAGGCGGACCTCAAGCTGTTGTTTTGGCGGCATCCTCCGAACCGCATGCCCGGACACCCTGCCGTGCAGCATCGGACAAGGGATTGATCGGCCGCGATTTTCCCTGCGGCAAGGCCGCGAACGCGGGAGCCCGGCCATGACGCGGCGCGAGGACGGCCTCCGCATCCGCCCCGGCCGCATCCGCGATGGCGGGAAGACCCCGAAGCGCCCGGCGCGGTTCGTCTCGGAGGTGATGCAGGCCGCGCGGAAGGCCGGCCATACCGGCTATCGCTTCGGCGGCTCCGGGCGCGGCGCGGGCTTCGGCCGGGGCCGGTTCGCCCGCACCGCAAGGGGGCTTGCCGATCCCGCCCGCCGGGTCGTGGTCAAGGCGCGCATCGTGCGCCACCGCGGAGCACGGTACCGCTCGGCGCCGCTCTCCCGCCACATCGGCTACCTCCAGCGCGAGGGGGTCGCCCGAGACGGGCGGGACGCGGCGCTCTTCGACCGAACCGACGAGGCCGCTGACGGCCGCGCCTTCGCCGAGGCCTGCGAGGACGACCGGCATCATTTCCGCTTCATCGTCTCGCCCGAGGATGCCACCGAGATGCAAGACCTGCGCGCCTTCACCCGCGACCTCATGGCAAGCGCCGAGCGCGATCTCGGCACGCGGCTCGACTGGATCGCCGCCGATCACTGGAACACCGACAACCCGCATGTCCACATCCTCATCCGGGGCCGGGTCGGGGACGGCCGCGACCTCGTTATCTCGCGCGACTACATCAGCCATGGGCTGCGCGCCCGCGCCGAGCACCTGGTCGGGATCGAGCTTGGCCCCCGCAGCGCGCGCGAGATGGCCCGGGCGCTGGAGGCCCAGGTCAGTGCCGAGCGCTGGACCGATCTCGACCGGGCGCTGCGGGCGCTGTCCGACGACGCGGGCGGGATCGCCGATCTCCGGCACGGCGCGCCCGAGCCGCGCGATCCCGCGTTGCGCCGGCGGATGATCGGCCGGGCGCAGACGCTCGAACGGCTCGGACTGGCGGACCGGATCGCGCCGGCCATGTGGGAACTCCGCCCCGGCGCCGAGGCGACGCTCCGCGACCTCGGGCTCAGGGGCGACATCATCAAGACGATGCACCGCGCCCTGGCCGGCGGGCCCGACCGCGCGGCCACCGACTTCGCCATCGAGGGGACCCCCGAGACGCCGATCCTCGGCAGGCTCGTCGAGCGCGGCTTCCACGACGAGCACCGCGGCACGGGATACGCGATCATCGACGGGGTCGATGGCCGCGTCCATCACCTGCGCTTTGACGACATCGAGGCGACGGGGGATACCCCGCCCGGCGGCATCGTCGAGACGCGCCTCTGGACATCTGCGGACGGCGACGCCCCGAACCTCGCGCTGGTCGGGCGCTCCGACCTCGCGCTGGCCGCCCAGATCGAGGCCGAGGGCGCGACCTGGCTCGACCGGCTGCGGCTCGCCCGCGATCCCGTGCCGCTCGCCGGCGCGGGCTTCGGCGCCGCGGTCCGCGACGCGCTCGACCGGCGCGCCGATCACCTTGTAGCCGAGGGCCTGGCCCGACGCGCGGGCGGGCGCGTCGTCTTCGCCCGCGACCTGCTCGCCACGCTGCGCGCCCGCGAGCTTGACGGCGCCGCCGCGGCCATCGCCGCCCGGACCGGTCTTCCCCGCCACAGGCCCGCAGAGGGCGAGGCGGTCGGCGGCATCTACCAGCGGCGCCTCGACCTCGCCTCGGGCCGCTTCGCGATGATCGAGGGCTTCGGGCCGGAGGGCGGCCTCGGCTTCTCGCTTGTCCCCTGGACCCCGCAGCTCGACCGCCACCTCGGCCGCGGCGTCGCCGGCACCATGACCTCCGGCGGCGGCATCGAGTGGTCCCTCGGCCGCCAGCGCGGCCTCAGCCTCTGACAGGGGGGGCCGACCCGCATGACCCGCTCCGCCAACGCGCCCGCCACGAGGATCCTCTGGGGCCAGATCACCCTCGTGAGCCTCGTAGTCCTGATCTTCGTCTGGGCCGCAACCCAATGGGTCGCCCTCCGCCTCGGCCACCAGCCCGGGCTCGGTGCGCCGATCGCCACGCTCCTCGGCTGGCCGGTCTACCGGCCCTGGGCCTTTTTCGCCTGGTGGTACTGGTACGACGCCTATGCCCCGCGCATCTTCGTCGAGGGCGCGGTGATCGCCGCGTCGGGCGGCATCGCCGCGATCGCCGTCGCCATCCTCCTCTCGGTCCTGCGCGCCCGCGAGGCCCGCGACGTCACCACCTTCGGCTCGGCCCGCTGGGCCATGCCTGACGACGTGACGGCGGCCGGGCTCTTCGGCGCGGACGGGGTCGTGCTCGGGCGGCTCGACCGGCGCTATCTCCGCCACGACGGGCCCGAACATGTGCTCTGCTTCGCGCCGACACGCTCGGGCAAGGGCGTGGGCCTCGTGATCCCGAGCCTGCTGACCTGGCCGGGCTCGGCCATCGTTCACGACATCAAGGGCGAGAACTGGCAGCTGACCGCGGGCTGGCGGGCACGCATCGGCCCGGTGCTGCGCTTCGATCCGACCGACGCCGCGAGCGCCGCCTACAACCCGCTGCTCGAGGTGCGGCGGGGGCTGTGCGAGGTGCGCGATGTCCAGAACATCGCCGACGTCCTCGTCGATCCCGAAGGCCAGCTCGAGCGGCGCAACCACTGGGAGAAGACGAGCCATTCGCTGCTGGTGGGCACCATCCTGCACGTGCTCTATGCCGAACGCGACAAGACGCTGGCCGGGGTCGCCGCGCTCCTGTCCGATCCCCGACGCCGGATCGACGCGACACTGGACGCGATGATGCGCACGCCCCATCTCGGGGATCGCCCCCATCCCGTGGTTGCGCAGGCCGCCCGCGAGCTTCTGAACAAGGCCGAGAACGAACGGTCCGGCGTACTCTCGACCGCATTGTCGTTCCTCGCGCTCTACCGCGACCCGGTGGTCGCCGCCGTCACCGGTCGCTGCGACTGGCGCATCGACGATCTGGTGACCGGGTCCCGTCCCGCCACGCTCTACCTCGTGGTGCCGCCGTCCGATATCTCGCGCACCAAGCCGCTGATCCGGCTGATCCTGAACCAGATCGGCCGCCGCCTGACCGAGGAGCTCGACACCGGCGCCCGCCGCCATCGCCTCTTGTTCATGCTCGACGAGTTCCCCGCGCTGGGGCGGCTCGACTTCTTCGAATCCCAGCTCGCCTTCATGGCGGGCTACGGGCTCAAGGCCTTCCTGATCGCCCAGTCGCTGAACCAGATCGAGAAGGCCTACGGGTCGAACAACGCGATCCTCGACAATTGCCATGTCCGCGTGGCCTTCGCGACCAATGACGAACGCACGGCCAAGCGCCTGTCCGACGCGCTCGGCACCACGACCGAGTTGCGCGCGATGAAGAACTATGCAGGCCATCGCCTGTCGCCCTGGCTCGGGCACCTCATGGTCTCGCGGCAGGAAACCGCGCGCGCGCTCCTGACCCCGGGCGAGATCATGCAGCTGCCGCCCGACGACGAGATCGTCCTCGTCTCGGGGGCGCCGCCGATTCGGGCGCGCAAGGTGCGCTATTTCCTTGATGGGCAACTGAAGGCCCGGGTCGTTGCCGCGCCGCGGCCCGGGGGGACAGGCCTTCCCGTCGCCCGGGGAACGGACGACTGGAGCGGTCTCGCCCCGGTCGCCGTGCCCGCGGCCCAGGCCAAGCCAGCGCCGAAACCAGATCGCGAAGGCGGAATCCGGCGCGAACGGGAGCTGGCCGTGCAGGAAACCGTCGAAGGAAAGCCGCCGCCGCGCCAAAAGGAATTCCGCTTCGACGACGATCCCGCCGACCAAACCCAGTCTGCCCGCGAGATGGAAAGGCAGGCGCGGGTCATCGCCCGGCAGGCCACGCTCGATCCCGACGAAGGCAGGAAGCTCTAGGAGGTCCGATCATGAGAAAGGAAAAGGTCACCGTCTATCTCGATGCGGGCCTTGCCGATGACCTGGATGCGCTGGCGGCCCGCCGCCGCGTCCCGCGAACGCAGATCATCGAGGCCGCGGTCGCGTCCTTCCTCTCGCCGGACGGCGCCGAGCAGAACGAGGCCGTGCTGGTCCGCCGCCTCGACCGGCTGACCCGCGCGATGGAACGCCTCGAACGGGACCAGGAGATCGCCGGCGAGGCCCTTGCGCTCTTCGTCCGGTTCTGGCTCACGACCACGCCGCCCTTGCCCGACGAGTTGCACGACGCCGCGCAGGCGAAGGGCAGGGAGCGCTATGCCGGTTTCGTCGAGACGCTGGCGCGCAGGCTGGCGAAGGGAGCGACGCTGGTGAAGGACCTGAGTCGGGAAATCCGTGCGGGCACAGACGATGGCCACGAATCGGAACAGTAACGGCGGGGCAATAGCGGTCATTCGCCTCATCGCGCACGAGTGGCAGCTGTGCGGCCACCTCGACGTTCCGGC
The DNA here is from genome assembly GCF_004343075.1 of Rhodovulum marinum. Lineage (GTDB taxonomy): Bacteria > Pseudomonadota > Alphaproteobacteria > Rhodobacterales > Rhodobacteraceae > Rhodovulum > Rhodovulum marinum. Next base: position 89,962 of record NZ_SLXP01000011.1, on the reverse strand, counting down.
AAGGCCTCGCAGCGCCCATCCCTTCCGGACACTCCGCGTCCACCTGCCTTTCCGCGCCCCAGCCCTACTACGCCCTCACCGCTGTTGCCCCGCGCCTGACTCCGGTCTTCTTGATCGGTCCCGTGATCCAACGCGGGGCCGAACATGTCCGTCACCACCCTCCATCCTGAAGCCTCAACCCGCGGCGCGCGGATGCTGCGTACGGCGTTGGGCGCCGATGTCGCGGCCTGGCTCGAAGACCCCGCGGTCGTCGAGGTAATGCTGAACCCCGACGGCCGGCTCTGGGTCGATCGGCTGGCTGAGGGGCTTTGCGACACCGGCGCGCGGCTGTCGGCGTCGGACGGGGAGCGGATCATCCGGCTGGTCGCACACCATGTCGGCGCCGAGGTCCATGCCGGGGCGCCGCGGGTCTCGGCGGAACTGCCCGGGACGGGGGAGCGGTTCGAGGGCCTCTTGCCCCCGGTGGTCGCGGCCCCGGCCTTCGCCATCCGCAAGCCCGCCGTCGCCGTGTTCACGCTGCAGGATTACGTCGCCGCCGGGATCATGACGGTCGAGGCCGCCCATGCCCTGCACGAGGCCGTCGCCGGGCGGGCCAATATCCTCGTCGCGGGCGGGACCTCGACGGGCAAGACCACGCTGACCAATGCGCTGCTGGCCGAGGTCGCCCGGACCACCGACCGCGTCGTGCTGATCGAGGATACCCGCGAGTTGCAGTGCCTGACGCCCAACCTCGTCGCGCTGCGCACCAAGGACGGCGTCGCGACGCTCTCCGATCTCGTGCGCTCCTCGCTCCGCCTGCGCCCCGACCGCATTCCCATCGGCGAGGTGCGCGGGGCCGAGGCGCTGGATCTCCTGAAGGCCTGGGGCACCGGCCATCCCGGCGGGATCGGGACGATCCACGCGGGCTCGGCGCTGGGGGCCCTGCGGCGGATGGAACAGCTGATCCAGGAGGTCGTGGTCACCGTCCCGCGCGCCCTGATCGCCGAGACCATCGACCTGGTCGCCGTCCTCGCCGGGCGCGGCGCCGAGCGGCGGCTGATCGAACTCGCCCGGGTGACCGGGCTGAGCCCTGTAGGCGACTACGCCCTCGAAGACCTCCTCACCCCCAGCCATGGAGATCAGCCGTGACCGCATTTCCCGTCGCATCTCGCGTTGCGGGCCTTGCCATCCTCGCCGCGACATCCGTCCTGATCTCCACTCCGGCGCTGGCCGCCGGGTCGGGCATGCCTTGGGAAGCGCCGCTCCAGTCGATCCTCGAGTCGATCGAGGGCCCGGTCGCCAAGATCGTCGCGGTGATCATCATCATCGTCACCGGCCTGACGCTGGCCTTCGGCGACACCGGCGGCGGGTTCCGGCGGCTCGTGCAGATCGTGTTCGGCCTCTCCATCGCCTTCGCGGCCTCGAGCTTCTTCCTCTCCTTCTTCTCCTTCGGCGGTGGGGCGCTGATCTGATGGAGAGCCCGACCGACATTCCCGGTTATCTCGCGCCGGTTCACCGCGCCCTGATCGATCCGATCCTGCTCGCGGGCGCGCCGCGCGCCATCGCCATCGCCAACGGCACGCTCGCCGCCGCCATCGGGCTGGGGCTGCGGCTCTGGCTGGTCGGGCTCGCCTTCTGGCTGATCGGTCATCTCCTGGCCGTCTGGGCCGCGAGGCGCGACGCGCAGATTGCCGAGGTCGCACGGCGGCACCTGCGCTACCCGTCCTGGTTCGGGGTCTGAACCGATGCTGCGCCTCGCCGAATACCGAAGCAAGCCCGTATCGCTCGCGGATTTCCTGCCATGGGCGGCGCTGGTCGCCCCGGGCGTGATCCTGAACAAGGACGGCAGCCTGCAGCGCAGCGCCCGGTTCCGCGGGCCCGATCTCGACTCCGCCACGCCCGCCGAACTGGTCGCCACCTCGGCACGGCTGAACGCGGCGCTCCGGCGGCTGGGGTCCGGCTGGGCCGTCTTCGTCGAAGCGCAGCGGATCCCGGCGCAGGACTATCCGGCCTCGGATTTCCCCGACCCGGTCTCGGCGCTGGTCGATGCCGAGCGGCGGGCACAGTTCGAAGAGGAACAGGCGCATTTCGAGAGCACGTATGTCCTGACGCTGGTCTGGTTGCCGCCCGCCGACGAGGCCCGCCGCGCCGGGGGCTGGCTGATCGAGAACGCGCCCGCACAAGGTACCGACCCGGCGGAACTCCTCGCCGGCTTCACCGGCCGCACCGACCGCTTCCTCGACCTGCTCGAAGGGGTCATGCCCGAGGCAGCGTGGCTGACGGATGCCGAGACGCTGACCTACCTCCATTCCACTATCTCGACGCGGCGCCAGCGTGTGCGGGTGCCCGAGGTGCCGATGCATCTCGACGCGGTGCTGGCCGACGCGCCGCTCCTCGGAGGCCTCGCCCCGCGGCTCGGGTCCATGCACTTGCGCACGCTGACGATCCTCGGGCTTCCCAGTGCCACCTGGCCGGGGCTCTTGGACGAGTTGAACGGCCAGGCCTTCGAGTATCGCTGGTGCACACGGGCGATCTGCCTCGACAAGACCGATGCGGCCCGCCTCTTCACCCGCATCCGCCGCCAGTGGTTCGCCAAGCGCAAGTCGGTGGCCGCGATCCTGAAGGAGGTGATGACCAACGAGGCCTCGACGCTGCTCGACAGCGACGCGGCCAACAAGGCGGCCGATGCCGACAAGGCGCTGCAGGAGCTTGGCGCCGATGCGGCGGGTGCCGCCTATGTCACCGCCACGATCACGGTCTGGGATGAGGATCCCCGCGCGGCCGAAGCCAAGCTCCAGGCGGCCGAGAAGATCGTGCAGGGCCGCGATTTCACCTGCATCCCGGAAACGCTGAACGCGCTCGAGGCCTGGCTCGGCTCGCTGCCCGGGCATCTCTACGCCAATATCCGCCAGCCCCCGATCTCGACGCTGAACCTCGCGCACATGATCCCGGTCTCGGCGGTCTGGGCGGGCCCCGCGCGCAACGATCACCTCCAGGGCCCGCCGCTCTTCCACGCCGAGACCGAGGGCTCGACCCCGTTCCGGTTTTCCACCCATGTCGGCGATGTCGGCCACATGGCTGTAGTCGGGCCGACCGGGGCGGGCAAGTCGGTCCTGCTGGCCCTCATGGCGCTGCAATTCCGCCGTTATGCCGGTGCGCAGGTCTTTGCCTTCGATTTCGGCGGCTCGATCCGCTGCGCCACGCTCGCCATGGGCGGGGATTGGGAGAACCTGGGCGAGGCGCTGGCTGACGAGGACCCCGCGGTGCAGCTGCAACCGCTCGCCCGGATCGACGAGGCCGCGGAACGCACCTGGGCGCAGGACTGGCTGGCCGGGATCCTGGGCCGCGAAGGGGCGACCATCGAACCTGTCGCGCGCGATCACCTCTGGTCGGCGCTGACCTCGCTCGCCTCGGCCCCGGTCGAGGAGCGCACGCTCACGGGCCTTTCGGTCCTACTGCAATCGACCGAACTCAAGCGCGCGCTCAAGCCCTTCTGCCTCGGCGGGCCCTTCGGGCGGCTCCTCGATGCCGAAGCCGAGGAGCTGGGCCAGGCCGATGTGCTGGCCCTCGAGACCGAGGGGCTGATCGGCTCGCCCGCAGCACCCGCGGTGCTGGCCTATCTCTTCCACCGGATCGAGGCGCGGCTCGACGGCCGGCCCACGATGATCCTGATCGACGAGGGCTGGCTCGCGCTGGATGACGCCAATTTCGGCGGGCAGCTGCGCGAATGGCTGAAGACGCTCAGGAAGAAGAACGCTTTCGTCGTCTTCGCCACCCAGTCGCTGGCCGATATCGACGGATCGCTCATCGCGCCCGCCATCGTCGAGAGCTGCCCCACCCGCATCTTCCTGCCCAACGAGCGCGCCGTCGAACCGCAGATCGCGCGCATCTACCGGAACTTCGGGCTGAACGACCGGCAGATCGAGATCGTCGCGCGCGCGATCCCGAAGCGCGACTATTACTGCCAGTCGCGCCGCGGCAACCGGTTGTTCTCGTTGGGTTTGGGCGAAGTCGCGCTGGCCTTTTCCGCCGCCTCGTCCAAGGCCGACCAGGCCGCGATCTTCGACATCCTCGCCCAGCACGGCCGCGCAGGGTTCGCCGCAGCCTGGCTCCGCCATCGCGGGCTCGACTGGGCGGTCGAGTTGCTCGGACCGGCGACCGCCGGCGCGGAACCACCCACCCCTGACCCGAAGGAGACAGACCATGACCCGCAGCCCTGATCGCCCGACCAAACCCCGCAGTCTCACCGCCGGAGTGATCGCCTCGGCGCTCGCACTGGCACCCGTGCTGACCCCGATCATGGCAACGCCCGCCCAGGCGCTCTTCGGGCTCGGGGGCGGGGGCCGGATCGTCTACGACCCGCGCAACCATGCCGAGAACATCCTCTCGGCCGCCCGGGCGCTCGAACAGATCAACAACCAGATCGCGCAGCTTCAGAACCAGGCGCAGATGCTGTTGAACGACGCGCTGAACCTTGCGCGCCTGCCGCATTCCTCGCTCGCCCGGCTGCAGCAGGCGGTGGGCGAGACGCAAGCCTTGCTGGCAGACGCCGAAAGCCTCGCCTTCGATGTCGCCGCGATCGAAGAGGCCTTCGCCCGGGATTACGGCGCCGCCGCGGCCGAGGGCGATTTCGACGCAATGATCGCAGGCGCACGCCAGCGGTGGGAGACCTCCGTCGCGGGCTTCGAAGACGCACTGCGGGTGCAGGCGGGGGTTGTCGGCAACATCGAGGCGGCCCGCGGTCAGATGGAGACCCTCGTCCGGGAAAGCCAGGGCGCGGTCGGCGCGCTGCAGGCGGCCCAGGCCGGGAACCAGCTCCTGGCGCTCCAATCGACGCAAATCGCCGATCTGACCGCCGCCGTCGCCGCCCAGAACCGGGCCGCGGCGCTGGAGGCTGCCCGCGCCGCCTCGGCCGAGGCGCAGGGCAAGGAGAACCTCGCGCGGTTCCTCGACTACGGCACCGGCTACCGGCCGGGCAACGCCCGCCTGTTCCGGGACTGAGGCGATGAAGATCGGCGCACCGCAGGTCCTGAAGCTCATAGCCCTCGCCCTCGGCCTCGCGGCCGGGCTGGCCGCCCTGGTCGAACTGGGCCGCAGCAGGGGCAACGACCGGGTCGCCCCCGCGGCCGAAGCTGATCCGCTCCGCACCACGCTCGAACGCTGCCGCACCCTCGCACCCGAGGACTATGCCACCGCCACCGACTGTCGTGCCGCCTGGGCGGAGTCCCGGCGGCGCTTCTTCGGCCTGCCGTCGGCGACCAATGACACGCCGGGTGACGCCCCGGCCGGAACGGAGTGACCCCATGGGCGGCGTCGGTGTCATCGACCGGTTCCTCGAGGTCTTCGCCTCCTACATCGATTCCGGCTTCGGTCTCCTGGGCGGCGATGTCGCCTTCCTCGCCACCACGCTGATCGTGATCGACATCACGCTCGCCGCGCTCTTCTGGGCCTGGGGCGCGGACGAGGACATCCTGGCCCGGCTGGTCAGGAAGACCCTTTTCGTCGGGGTCTTCGCCTACCTGATCGGCAACTGGAACGACCTCGCCCGTATCGTGTTCGAGAGCTTCGCGGGCCTTGGCCTGGTCGCCGCCGGCGGCACCCTCTCCGCCGCCGACCTGCTGCGGCCCGGGCGCATCGCCCAGGTCGGGCTCGACGCCGGCCAGCCGATCCTCGCCGCCATCGCGGATCTGACCGGCTATGTCGCCTTCTTCGACAACATCGTCCAGATCGGCATCCTCGCCTTCGCCTGGATCGTCGTCCTGCTGTCCTTCTTCATCCTGTCGATCCAGCTCTTCGTCACGCTGATCGAGTTCAAGCTCGCCACGCTCGCGGGCTTCGTGCTGGTCCCCTTCGGCCTCTTCGGCAAGACCGCCTTCATGGCCGAGCGTGTGCTGGGTCTCGTCATCTCCTCGGGCGTCAAGGTGCTGGTGCTGGCCGTGATCGTCGGCATCGGCTCGACGGTCTTCGGCGAGTTCACCGCAGGCTTCGCAGGCGAGCCCACGATCAACGACGCGATGTCGGTGGTCCTCGGCGCGCTGGCGCTGCTCGCCCTCGGCATCTTCGGACCCGGCATCGCCAACGGCATCGTCTCGGGCGGCCCGCAGCTGGGCGCCGGCGCGGCCGTCGGCACCGGCCTCGCGGTCGGTGGCGCGGCGGTGGGCGGGGCCGCCGCCACGCGCATGGGGCTGGCCGCTGCCGGCGCCGGCCTCCGTGGCGGCACCGCCGTCGGGTCAGGCGCCGCCACGGCCTACCGTCTCGGCGCCGCCGGGGGGTCGAGCCTTCCCGGAAAGGCTGTGGGCGGGGCGGCCGCGATGGCCCGCGCGGGCGCCGTCACCGCGATCAGCCCGCTCCGCCGGGCGCTCGCCGACAGCGCCCGGTCCGGCGCGCAGGCCGCCTGGGCCGCGACCGGCGGCGTTTCGGGGGCAGGGGTTCCCGCCCCGGCCAATGACGGCTCGCCCGCCTGGGCGCGGCGGATGAAGCGCCAGCAATCCCTCCATCACGGCGTCAGCACCGCGGCCCACGTGATCCGCTCCGGCGATCACGGCGGCGGCGGGACGGCCGTCAGCCTCTCCGAAAGGTCCTGACATGTTTCGACGACCGAGCATCCGTTACGCCACCACCCCGGACCCCGTCACCCCCTACCAGAAGGCCGCCCAGGTCTGGGACGAACGCATCGGCTCGGCCCGCGTGCAGGCCCGGAACTGGCGGCTGATGGCCATGGGCTGTCTCGCGCTTTCGGCCGGGCTGTCGGCCGCCCTCGTCTGGCACTCGGCGCGCGGAACCGTGGTGCCCTATGTCGTCGAGGTCGACAGCCTCGGAGCCGCGCAGGCCGTCGCCCCGGCCTTGGCCCAGTACCGCCCGACCGATCCGCAGATCGCCTGGCACCTCGCCCGCTTCGTCGAGCATGTCCGGCAGGTCCCGGCCGATCCGATCGTGCTGCGCCAGAACTGGCTGCGCGCCTACGACTTCGCCACGGATCGCGGGACCATCGCCCTCAACGACCATGCCCGGGCGGCCGATCCCTTCGCCCGGGTCGGCGACATGCAGGTCGCGGTCGAGGTCTCGAGCGTCATCCGCGCCTCGGACACGAGCTTCCGCGTCGCCTGGGTCGAGCGCCGCTACGAGAACGGCCAACTCGCCGCCACCGAACGCTGGACCGCGATCCTGACCGTCGTGATCCAGCCGCCGCGCGAGATGGAGCGGCTGCGCGCCAACCCGCTCGGCGTCTATGTCCATGCCATCAACTGGTCGCGGGAGAACGCGTCATGAAAGCCCCGATGCCCGTCCTTCTGCTTGCCGCCACCGCGCTCACCGCCTGCGCTCGGGCGCAGTTGCCCGGGATCGCCTATGACGACCGGGTGCCCGCGCTGGCGCCGCCCCCGGCCCCGGCCGCGGATCGGCCCCCGCGCCCCGTCCACATGCCGCCCGCCTGGACCCCGGCGCGCGGCGGCGACCCCGATGCCGCGACGACCGAGGCGCGCATCCTCGCCGCCAATGCCGCCGCTCGGGTCGAGCCCCGGCGCGAAGGCTACTACAACGCGCTGCAGGTCTTCCCCTGGTCCGAGGGCGCGCTCTACCAGGTCCATGCCGCGCCGGGCCAGATCACCAGCATCGCACTCGAACCCGGCGAGCGGCTGACCGGCCCCGGCCCGATCGCCGCGGGCGACACCGCGCGCTGGATCATCGGCGACACCACCAGCGGCGCGGGCCGCACCGCCCGGATCCATGTCCTCGTCAAGCCGACGCGCCCCGACATCGCCACCAACCTCGTCGTCAACACCGACCGGCGCAGCTATCACATCGAGCTCCGCGCCAGCGACGACATCTGGATGCCCGCCGTCGCCTGGGCCTATCCCGAGGCGCCGACGCCGCGGCGGGCGCAGACATCAAGCCGCCCGACCATCCCGCCCGAGGCCGACCGGCGCTACCGCTACGCGCTCGCGGGCGCCAATCCGCCCTGGCGGCCGGTCTCGGCCTTCGACGACGGGCGCCGGGTCTACATCGTCTTCCCGCCCGGGATCGCGCAGGGCGAGATGCCGCCGCTCTTCGTCATCGGTCCCGGTGGCGGCCCCGAGATCGCCAACACACGCGTGCGGGGCAATGTGCTGATCGTCGACCGGCTCTTCGCCGCTGCCGAACTGCGCCTCGGCGCCGGGCGGCAGGAAGTGGTGCGGATCGTGCGCAGCGATGGCCGACCGCCCGCGCCACGCCATGCCCGGAACCCCGAGGAGCAGGGCCGATGACCGCGACCGATCCCGACCGCCCGCAAACCGAGGCCGAGATCGCCGAGACCCTGCGCCTGCGCCCGGACCCGCCCCACGTCATGCGCCTGTCGCGCAAGGCCATCGCGCTCGCCACCGCCGTCGGAGGGCTGGGGCTCGGTGCCATCCTCACCGTCGCCCTGCAGGATCGGCGCGGGGCCGAAGACCCGACCGAGCTCTTCTCCACCGACCGCGTCCAGGCGGCCGAGGGCCTCTCGCGGCTGCCCGGCTCCTATGCCGACATCCCGCGTCTCGGCCCGCCGCTACCCGGCTATCTTGGCCGCCCCACCGTCGCCGCGCAGGAGCGCGGCGTGGCCGTGCCCGCCGGTCCCGTCGTCGCGGGCCCAGCCCCGATGGATCCGGATGAACAACGCCGCCTGCAGGAGATCGAGGCCGCCCGCCTCAGCGCGCTCTTCGCCGAGACGCAGACCGTCCCGCGCGGCGGCGCGCCTGCCGCATCACCGCCCGCCGCGCCGGGGATGTTCCCGACGCTCTCTGCGGGTGCCGGCACCCCCGATGGGGTGGCCGAGCCCGAGGCCTTCCTGACCCGCCCGACCGGTCGCGACCCGGTCAGCGCCGAGCGGCTTGCCCCGCCGCCGAGCCCCTACATCCTGCAGGCAGGCAGCGTCATCCCGGCCGCGCTCATCACCGGCCTGCGCTCCGATCTGCCCGGCCAGATCGCGGCCCAGGTCACCGCGCCGGTCTATGACAGCCCCTCGGGCCGCTACCTGCTGATCCCCCAGGGCGCGCGGCTCCTCGGCGAATACGACAGCCGCGTCGCCGCCGGGCAGACCCGCCTGCTGCTGGTCTGGACCCGCCTGATCCTGCCCGATGGCCGCTCGATCACCCTGACCCGCGAGCCCGGCACCGATGCCGCGGGCGCCGCGGGCCTCGAGGACCGCGTCGACACCCACTGGCGCCGCATCCTGCTGGCCGCCGGCCTCGCCACGCTCCTGAACCTCGGCCTCGAACAGGACAGCGACAGCGAGGATGACATCGCCCGCGCCATCCGCGAGGCTGCGCAGGACACCATCGGCCGCACCGGCGACGAGATCGTTCGCCGCCAGCTCGCCGTTCCCCCGACCCTGACCATACGCCCGGGCTTCCCCGTCCGCGTCATGGTCACCCGCGACCTGATCCTCGAGCCGCTCGGAGAAGTGCGATGACCAAACTCAAGCTCGGCGTCCTCCCCGACGACAAGCCCGTCAAGCTCACCGCCGAGCTGCCCGCCGACGTCCACCGAGACCTCTGCGACTATGCCGCGGTTCTCGGCCAGCAGACCGGGCAGGACCTCGACCCCGCCCGCCTCGTCGCCCCCATGCTCGCCCGGTTCATGGCGACGGACAGGGGGTTCGCGAGGATGCGCAGGGGAAATAAACCCTTGGAATGAAAGCGATGTTCGTTCCAGAACGCGTCTTGCCTGCGCACCTGAACCGCGGTGCCAATCGCCCCTGGCTCCGCCGGCGCAAGGGGCAATTGTCACCCTTTGCCTCTGGTTTTAGCGGGATGCGCGGCGGGGGTCACGGCATCTGACGTTCGATGGTCGACCGCTGTTCCCCGAATGTCGGCGGACTATTGACCCTGACGATGTGACCGCCCCGCGACGGTATCGATATGCCAGGACCGCAAGGGCGGATGCGAGCAGGGGGAGGCCTGCCGGAATGGGGACGGGGGAAGGCACGGACTCGAGTCTCCACAGAGACTCGTTGGTCACGCGGAAAGATGCACGTTCAAAACTCCAACTTGCCCTATAGCCGTCGATCGTGGCGGGGCGTCCGACGGAGTCGTCATAAAAGGACACCGTCCTACCGCCGGGTGGCGATCCGGTCCAGGACCAGTAATAAGGAGGAAGAACGGTGTACCAATCTGTGATGTAGGGCACACCGTCTGCGGTCAAAATGACGTGCATCGAATACCGCCAAGCGTCCCACCCAGTAGAAGCACGGCAAAACGCGCCATACAGGCATTCGGTGCGGACTCCGTCAAATCGGATCCCGACCCGGTCGACTGAGTCGCGCAAATACGAGAATGCATGGTAGTCATCGAATATCTTTTGAACGATCGGGTCGTCGGTCATATCCGGGGTGACAAAATACTGGTCATAATCAGGCACTCCGAGATTGGCTGGATCATGGTGATCCGTGTTTGAGGGCTCGACCCCAACTCCCAGCAGCGAAACACTCATGCTGGTCAGTTCGATATCGAACTCCCACAGATATGTCGCGGCGTCACCGGGATGCGGGAAAAGCAGGGCGGATGCGAAAATGAGCCGGAGAAACTTTAACACTTTAATTTGACCCTAAAACAATCGAAACGCATTAATAAAGGTTAACGCGGCGTGTCGAATCGGTCAATATGGCTCAACGGGTCGGGCAGGCGATCGCGCTGGTGCGGCGCACATGGATCGTCCAATGCGTCGAGGTGGTGCAGGGGATGAAATCGGGACGGAGCTTTGCGGTCAGGATGCGGCCGACCTCTCCCATTGTACCTGATCGACCGATCATCGCGATATCGGCCTCTGGCGCGATAGGCAGATCGGGGGCCAGTTCCGGCGCCTCTGGCCGCTGCCATAACGGATAGCCGGGCACCGGCCGGCCGAGGATGGCGTGTTCGAAGATCACGCCGTTATCCGCGACGATGCCCCATTGCGACGGATCGCCCAGCCGGTGCAGTGCCGCGATCCCGTCGGCCAGCATCTCGTACTGCGCCGCCGGGGTGCTGTTCCGGCCCACCCCCTTTGACAGGGCGAGATAGGACGCATAGGGCCCTTCGGAAATCAGCATCCGGTCACGCTGTGCATAGCCTTCGATTGCTGCCCGGGCGAGGTTGGCGCCATGGGGCAGGGCGAAGGCTGCGACCAGGCAGAAGGCGATGGCCCGCAGCGTGAAGGCGGGGGCCAGATTGGCGCGGTGGGCGATTTCGGCAGCGGCCAGCGCGATCAGGATGGCCATGGGCAGGGCGAGCTGGCCCAGGCTGCCATTACCGCCCATGGTGGCGGCCATGCCGACCCCGGCCCCAGACACCACGACAAGACCGAGCGCGGCGGCGCGCTGCGTGCGGGTCACGAACAGGGTGGCTAGCGCGGCAAGGGCGAAGGTCGTCGCGACCGGCTGGGCCAGGGGAATCTGCACGGCCTTGCGCATCAGCAGCCCGACCTGGGCGCTGTCCTTGTCGCCGACCTGGGCCTGGGCATAGGCAAGCGCGCCAAGCCATCTTTGCAGCGTTGGGTCCAGAACCGCGAGCGCCGCGACCATGCCGATGAGGACGGCCCCCAGCCCGTGCCAGCGCCTTTGCAGGGCCAGGGCCAGAAGCACGGCGGGGGCCAGGACTGCGAAGGTCGGCTTGGTGAGCATCGCGAGTACGACGAGCAAGCCGACGAGGACGCCGGGCAGGAGATCGCCGCGCGGGGAGGCCGCGCGCAGCGCAGAATAGAGACCGGCAAGCAGCAGCAGGGCCAGGCCGACGCGGTTGTACAGGAAGGAATGGGTCGAGACGACGCCGATGATGGGATCGTTGAGTTCCAGCGGATAGCGGGTCAGCATCAGGGTCGCGAGCGTCAGGATCACCGCGGCCATCCCGGCCAAGGACATCCGGCGGAACAGGATAACGCCCGCCGTGGCGCTCAGGGCCCCCAGCAGGAGCAGCGTGAAATAGTCGAAGGCGAAGGCACCGGGCCCGAAGAGCGCCATGGTTGCCGCGATCCCCTCGGCCATGACGCCGCCGTAGAAATGGCCGAAATCGATGACCGGGGTCAGCCCCTGCGCCACGCGCCAGCCGGCCCCCAGCAGGAAGAGCGTGTCGCCGAAATGATCGGTGTCGTAGAAAACCCCGAAAAGAGCGTTGAGCAGCACGAGCCCGGCCAACAGAGCCGTCCCGAGCAGACAGGAGAGGGCGATGCGCTTTTCCAGTCGATCCATGGAGAGATATCCCGTCTTCAGGCCGGAACCGCCTAACCCGGCCGTCTGGGTAGGGTCCGGGGCGGTTTGATCATCGAAGCGTTCCCCATGCATGTCCTGCCCGCTGGCGCCGCGTTCCGACCGGCGTCAAATCCGAGCCGCGGCGGCGATCAGGGCCTCGGTTCGCGCGACCACCCAGTTCCCGGCAAGAACGGTCTCGCCGGCGGCGAAGTCCTGGCGGATCCGCGCCTCGAGGCGGATCCGGCGCGCATCGGCGTCCAGGAGCAAGGCCATCTCGGTGAGATCGGGCCGGTCCAGGACCGCCCGCGCGATCCGCTCCGGGCCCTCGGCGGCGAGATAGGCGCGGCCGACCCGCTCGGGGTCCGCGATATCGGGCAATGCCCATCGCAGCGGGGCCACGATCCCCGCAAGTCGGAACCCGCCGGTGCAGACGGCGAGCGACCCGCCATAGGCAAGCGCCCCGCCCCCCAGAACGGACAGCCCCCCGATCAGGACCGTGCGGCGCGGAAACGCGGTCATGCCTGGAACCTCGTCTTCAGGTGATCGGCCAGCCGGACCGACAGGGCCACGATGGTCAGCGTCGGGTTGGCGCGCCCGACGGTGGGAAAGACCGCGCCGCTGGCGACATAAAGGGCCTGGGTGCCGTGCACGCGACAGTCGCGGTCGACGACGCCGGAAGTGGGGCTGTCGGCCATCCTGAGGGCGCCGAGTTGGTGCCAGGCGGTCGTGGTGCCCCAATAGGGGTCGTCGCCATAGTCTTCCAATTGTATCCGGCCAAGTCCGGCTGCCCCGGCGAACTGGCCGAACAGCATCGCGCTCTGGCGCACGGCTTCCATGTCATCGGCCGAGGGCGACCAGGTCAGCACCGGTCGTGGCATGCCGAGCGCATCGGTCTCGACGGGGTCGAGCGTGATCCGGTTGGTGCGGTCGGGCCTTTGTTCGGCCTCGTATTTCAGAAGCGCAAGGTTGTAGCCGGGCCTGGACAGCATCCGATGCGTCCGGTCGGCAACAAATTCGTCTGTATTCTCGATGACGTTGCAATACTCGGTGCCGAAGGAAAACGGCTTCGCTCCGATATCGCGCCCCAGCGCCCATTTCCCGATCCGCTTGAGCGAGGCCAGGCCGGAATCGGCCGCTTGGCGCCGGGCACGGGTCTCGTCATCGTCCAGGAACGGAATGACGAAATAGTGGAAATTCGGCAGATCGCGCTTTTCCAGCGCCGCATCGCTCAGGCGCCAGACGAAATGCAGCGGCACGCCGTCGTCGGCATAGGTATCGATATCGCTCCAGTAAAGCGCATTGGCGATCGGCGCGGAGAAATGCAGGAACGCCGCCCCGCCGGAAGGGTGGTCCATGTAACAGCGGCCGAGCAGATCGCCCGCATCGCCGGCCCGGGTGCCGTTCCGGGCATTCGACCACAGCAAGAGCCGCGTGGCCTCAATGGTGCCGGCGGCCAGCACGACCGCCTTGCCGGTAAACCGCCGTTCGACCCCGTCAAGCGTGCGTGTCTCGACCACGGGGCTGTCCTGCGGGCCGGTCGCGACCCGCACCGCGTTGGTCCAGAGCCAGACATGGACGGTCTCGCTGGCGGCCAGCGCTTTGCGGTATTTCTGGCCGAACCGGGTCGGTTCGCTCTGGCGCAGGATGGCGGTTTCGACCTCCGGGTTGTCCGGCAGCAGCCGCAAATCGGGATCGGGCGGCGCCAGCGCGTCGAGCGCATACTCGTACCGCCCCAGATCGCAATAGGGATGCGCCCCTTCGTAATAGGGGGCGAGATCCGCGTGGCCAAAGGGCCAGCCCGAAAACCCCGTCGCCGGCGCCCGCGCGAAATCGATCGGGTCGAGCGGCGTGCAATGCCCGCCCCAGTGGTTCGAGGTACCGCCGAGATAGCGCAGCCGGCTGGATGCCAGATCGTACTCGTCGTCGTTGCCCTCGATCCGGCCGTCGTTGAGATCCTGGCAGGCATCGTCGTATTCCTCGCCGCCGCTTTCCAGCAGGGCGATCCGGAGACCGGTGGATTCAAGCTCTTGCGTCAGGGTAATCCCGGCCGGGCCCGCGCCGACAATGATGATGTCGTAATCCGTTTCCGGCAGATCCGACCGTTGTCGACCATCAAGGAACATGCCGAACTCCTTCCGTCCATTCCGAACCGGATGGGCATGACTGATCTGTTAGGGCATGCATGCGCTCCGGTCCAGAGGCCGTCGGGCGACGCCGGTGCCCGCTCGGTCTGCCCCGGAGCGATGGCGGAGCCGCGTACAGCTTCGAACAATGCGGGGCGGGGAAGGTCATGGAAGCCAGCACGTCCTCCTCGGCGTCGTCCATCAGGGCGGCCCGCTTCGGCAGCTTGCCCACATTTGATCTGCACCGCGCCGCCCCATATTGTGGCTTGCGCGTCGCGGCAGTATCCCGGGCGATGTCCAATCGGGCGCGTCGTCTGGCATTGTCTCCAGAACCGGCCGCAGTCCCCGCCGACATCCTCAAGTTCGTGTCAGGACAGGTCTGTGCGGGATAGAAGTCCCGCGATGAATCTGACAATGTGGCCCTTGTTTCAAAGGCCGCCGTTTGCCGGAAGGATTGTTGAATGTCTCTCTCCCTGCCGAGTTTTTGGAGCCGCTCGGGGACGTCATTGTCCATGTCCTGGGGCATCTTTTGGCTTCTGCTCGCCGTCCTGGCGGCAGGGGTCTTCTTCTGGAGCGGCATCGACGCACTGCTCACCGCCTGGCAGCTTCCCGAATACAGCCACGGGCCACTGATCCCGGTGCTCTCGGCGCTGATGTTCCTGCGCGAGCTCAAGCAGTATCCGCCCGAACCGGGCCCGAAATCCGATCGCTGGCCGGGGGTGCTGCTGATCGTCTTTGCGGTGCTGCTGGGCGCGCTCGGCATCCTCAGCAACATCGGCGACATCGTGGCCTACGGGTTGATCCTGTGGGTAGGCGGCATCCTGCTGGTCAGCTTCGGCTGGAGCACGGGCAAGCATTTCTGGCCGCCGGTGCTGCATCTGGTCTACATGCTGCCGCTTCCCGGCGTGCTCTATTACAAGGTCTCCACCTACCTGCAGTTCATCTCGTCGGAACTGGGGGTGTGGTTTCTCAAGCTCTTGTCGATCCCGGTCTTTCTCGAGGGCAACATCATCGACCTGGGGGTGACCAAGTTGCACGTGGCCGAGGCCTGTTCCGGCCTGCGCTACATGTTCCCGATCCTCAGCTTCTCTTACATCTTCGCGGTACTCTATCAGGGACCGAAATGGCACAAGGCGGTGCTGCTGGTCTCGGCGGTGCCGATCGCGATTGTCATGAACTCGATCCGGATCGCGGTCGCCGGGATCATCGTGCAGTATTACGGGCTCGACTGGCTGGAAGGGTTCACCCATTTCTTCGAAGGCTGGGTGATCTTCCTGTGCTCGATCGTGATCCTTTTCGGCCTCGCACGGCTGATGCTGTTCTTCCATCCCGGGCGACCCGGGTTGGCCGAGGCGCTCGATCTCGACACGACCGGCTTTGCCCCGCAACTCATGCGGCTGCAATACCTGCGCCCCTCGACGGCGCTGATCGCTTCCGTCGGCATCGTTCTGGCCGCGTTGGCCGCGCTGCAGGCCATGCCCGAGCGCGGGGCCGTCGCACCTGCGCGCGAGAGTTTCGTGCTGTTCCCGCGCACGCTTGGGGAATGGCGGCAGGACGGGCCTCGGCAATATCTCACCCCCGGCGTCGAACAGAACCTGGCCGCAGACGACTACCACCAGGTCACGCTCGCCAAGGCTGGGGAGGAAGCGTCGGTGGGTCTGTTTATGGCTTGGTATGCCGATCAGAGCAGGGGCGGCGTGCATTCTCCCGAGATCTGCCTTCCCGGTGCAGGCTGGGAAATCGCCTGGCTGGAACGCACCGACATTTCGGGGGCGGTGGGTAGCGTGCAGCCTTTCAACATCAACCGCGCGATCATCCAGAGGGGCGAGACGCGGATGATGGTCTATTACTGGTTCCAGCAGAAGCACCGCCGCATCGCACTCGATTATGCTGCGAAATTCTGGTTGATGGTCGACGGTGCCCGGACGGGCCGTACCGATGGCGCGCTGGTCCGGCTGACGACGCCGATCCTGCGCGGCGAGCCCGACGCCGCGGCCGAAGCGCGCCTGCTGGAGGTCCTGAGCGATCTGGAGCCGACATTGCCCCGGTTTATTCCCGACGGTACCAGTGCACGATAACCGCAGGCGCCACGAAAGCTGTGCGCACCTGGAGAGGTGACATGCGCTGCTACGGCTAGGGGGCTGGAGTGCAACGCAACACCGTCGCGTCAGGATCGGAAGACAAACCGGTGAAAGCCTATCGGATGCGGTCCGGGCCCAAACGCTATCCGGTTCAAGACGGGTCTACGCGCGGTATGGCGACATTCGGCTCAGAGGATTCAACATGACGGGCATGGTTTCCGCTCAGGAGGGAAGGCAGCCAGGGGCGATCTGGGTCTTCCTCATTCCATTACTGTGTTTCGCGCTGTCGGTCTGGTTTTCATGGGACAGCAGGCTCGATCTGGACGTTGCCTATTTTGCGGGCACGGCAAAGGCCGTGTCCGAGGGCCTGCACCTGTATGAGCAGGTGATCGATGCGAATCCGCCGGGTCCCGTTCTGGTTGGCATCGTCTCTTACGCGATCTCGAACCATGTCGGTGCGGAATTCGACCAGGTATTGACGGTGTTGTACCTTGTGTTGGATCTGGTTCTTTGCGGCCTCGTTCTTGCGATCTTCGCACCCGTCTTGCGCCGGGGGTCTGTCGAACAGGGCCTTGTCCTGGCACTTGGTGTGAGCACGCTGTTCTTTCTTTCCGATCCGTTGATCGGAAAGCGGGATCTGGTTGGCGCGCTGTTGCTCGTGCCCTGGGCCGGCGCGATAATCATGCGCCGGGCAAACCAGCCGGAGAACAAATATCTGGCGGCCATCGCCGGGGTGTTCGGCGGTCTCTCGATGATGTTCAAGCCGCATTTCGCACTCATGGCGACGGCCTTGGCGCTGCTGGATCTTGTTCACGCCCGGGGCAGGATCCGAAAACTCTCTTTTTCGACCTTCGGCGCGGCGGTGTCATGGTTCCTGTCCTATACGGCACTTGCGCTCATGGAGCCCGCCTATTTCAAGGAGATCATTCCATTCGCGATGGAGACGTTCGGCCGGTTGTCGCAGGGCTTTGCCGATCCTCTCGCCGTACTGCAGAGAAGATGGTTCATGGTCGGTCTGCCGGTGATACTGCTCTCGGCCATCGCCGGGTCGATTCACGGATGGAAGAACATCGACAAGGCGGGCCTGTTCGCCACCGCGGGAACTCTCGTCATTCTGTTTTTTGCCGCACTGCTTCAGTATTCCGTTCAGGGATTTGGCCTGAAATATCAGGCCGTGCCGGCAAAGGTGCTTTATCTCGCGCTGATCTTTTCCGGTCTCGTTTTTCTGTCCGCACGATACCAGCCGGCAATATTCCGCATCGGCGCCATTGCAATACTGATCGTGATCTCGGGCGCTTTGGGACATTCGGTGGCGGATATGCCGAGCAGACGGGATGTGGTAGATCACCCGTTGGTAAGGCGCATGTCTCCCGAGGAACCCGGGAAATCGGTCCTGATGGTAAGCCCGAGCGTCAAGGGCATGGGGGAGGTCTATATTTTTCTCGATGCAAAGTGGGCGGGTGTTTCGCTTGTGCATTGGCCGCTGGCGACGCTCATCAAGCAAGACGGACGGTACGCCCGTGAGAACCATGTTCCGGAGGACCGGCGTCAGGGTCTTGCGGACTGGTACAGAGGGCGCATTGCGGAAATTTTTGCAGAAGCGCGGCCGCAACGGGTGGCATTCGATGTCAGCGGGCATTTGCGATGGTTCGAGGATTCGAACTTCGATATCCTTGCCTGGCTACGCGAGGATCCCGGGTTTGATCAGGCGTGGCGTGACGGCGCGTTCGTGCCGTATGGCGATCCGATCGCCTTCGAAGGCAGACTATTTCAGGTATACAAGGGATATGCGCCGTGACCGGAAGCGTCAGGGCATCGGGCGAGCGTCACTTGTACTCGATCAGCCGGGCACGGGCCCTCGTCAGGCGACGGTACAGATAGGTGAGTACCCCCAGGCCCTGGGGCAGCGTGATCAGCGTCAGGGCGAGCGCCTGCGCCCAGGGCTCGCCGCGCAGGCGCAGCCGCAGCACCTGGGCGGGCCAGGCCAGAAGCAGAAGCCCGGCCCAGGGCGAGACGATCAGGCCCAGAAGCGTCAGCACCGGCAGCACCATGCCCCAGGCGACGATGCGGGTGAGTTCACGTACGCCATGCCGTTCGGGCGGGCCCCCGTGCAGCGCGGCGCCCTCGGCATAGGCGTGGCCGGCCCGCCGCGCCCGTTGCCACCACTGGCCGAAGCGGGTCATGGCCGCGTCGTGCAGCGTCATCTCGGCATCGAGCCGCCAGATCCGCCAGCCGGCGGCGCGCAGCCGCACGCAAAGCTCGGGCTCTTCGCCGGCGATGAGGGCGGGATCGAAGCCGCCCACCGCCTGAAATGCCGCAGTCCTGATCATCGCATCGCCGCCGCAGGCCCGGGCCTCGCCGACGGGGGTGTTCCATTCGGTGTCGATCAACCGGTTGTAGATCGAGGCCTCGGGATGGCGCTCGCGCCGGCGGCCACAGGCCACGGCGGCCTTGGGGGTGGCGTCGAGGAAGGCGGCGGCGGTCTCGATCCAGCCCGGCTGCAGCACGCAATCGCCGTCGAGGAATTGGACATGGGTCGGGGGAGGGCCGCCTTCCATCAGCCGGGCGAAGCCGGCATTTCGGGCGCGGGCTGCAGTGAAGGGGGTGTCCGTGTCGAGTTCGACAACCTCGGCGCCGCGGGCCCAGGCCGCCGCCACGCTGCCATCGGTCGAACCGCTGTCCACATAGATGATCCGCTCGACCTGGCCCGCGAGGGACTCGAGACAGGCGATCAGGCGCGCGCCCTCGTTGCGGCCGATCGCCACCGCCGCCACGCTCACTCCGCAGCCTCCACTATGCGGATCAGGCGGGCAGGGACGCCGCCCATCACCGCCCGGTCGGGCACCGGTTTCGTCACGACGGCATTCGCCCCGATCGTCGCACGATCGCCCACGCGAATCCGGCCGAGGATGACCGCGCCGGCCCCGATCTCAACGCCGTCCCCGATCACTGGGCGGCCCTGCGAGTCGTCAAGCCTGGCAATGCCAAAGGTGGTATTCTGCCGGATGATCACGTCATTGCCGATCTGCTGGGCCACGAGGATCATGCCGCCGAAATGGTCCAGCCGCACCCGCCGCCCGACCCGGACGGTGTAGGGCAGCATGATTCCCCCGAACCACTGGCACATCTTGTACATCAGCCCGTAGATCACGCTCAGCGGCGCCCGCAGGAGCTTTGGCCGGACCTCCATGCGCCAGTTGCCGAAGCGGTGCCAGAAGAGTGCCCAGAATCCCTGGGAGAGAAGATCACTGTCGTTGGTCCGGAAATCTTCACGCACCAACGCCCAGAATCCGATCCCAAGCGGGTTGCAGTTCGCGGTTCCGGGATTGACCCGGAACGGATCTGTATCTGCCTCGGTCGGCGCGTCCTGCACAGGCGGCGTCGGCCAGGAAATGGGCGCCTGGCCCCGCAGTAACGGCCAGACGGCGACGGACCAGAAATCGCCGAGGAAATGCAGCGGCAGGGCGGGGGGGCGACGGCGCAGTCCCGACAGCGGGAAATGTAGAACGCTCGCCAGCAGCACAGCGACCGCGAGGCCCGCCGCCCCGACGCGGCCCCGGGCCTTGAGGAAGTAATATGCCCAAGACTGATACCAGTAGGCCGGTCGGCGGCGGCGCACGGTCTCGCCGCTTCTGACGCCCGTCGCGGCTCCTTCGGCATGGATGACCCGGGCCCGGGGAACATAATGGATTTTCCATCCCGCTAGGTCGGCGCGGCGCATGAGATCGACCTCTTCGTAATAGAGGAAGAATGCGTCATCGAAGAAGCCCATTTCTCGTAGTGCGTGGAAGCGGGCCAGAACGGCCGCGCCGGCAACCCAGCCGACCGGGCCCTCGGGATGGTCTGGCGGCAGCGGTACCTGCCAGTGCTGCGCAAGCCGGGCGAGGGGGCCGACGCCTAGGGTGGAGACGACCTCCGAGATCAGCCCTGGCAAACGGAAGGCAGCCACGACGGGGCCCGAGCCGGGCTTGCTGATCCCGGCGCCTGCAAAGCCCATGGTTGGGTCCGCATCCATTGCGTCGGCTAGGATCGCGATGGCTTCGTTGTCGAGCCGGGCATCGGGGTTCAGCAGAAACACCTTGTCGGGGGGCGTCGGCCGGGCTGCGAGCACCCGCAGGACCAGATTGTTGCCCCGGCCGAAGCCGTGATTGACCATCTCGGGGTAGAAGGTGACCCGCCCACGCCAGGCTTTGGACCGCGCCGCCTCTGCCAGAATTTCGCGGTCCTGCCCGGGCGAGGCGTTGTCCACCAGATGCACGTCGACCTTTCGTCCGTCGTGGTCGTGGGCGAGGACGCTGTCGACTGCAGCTCGGGCGAGGTCCGCCGTTCCGTAATTGACGACGATCACCGAGATTTCCGCACTGTCCTGCATTTGTGTCACCGGTTTTGTACGAACGGGCCAGTCGCGCGCTTTCATAAGATTTCCGTCGCAAGGAACAATGACATCTCCGGGGCAGAAACAAGAATGCCGTTAGCGGGAGGGGGACCGATTGCGGGATCTGAGCACAGTCTGACGCGTGTAGGCAGCACCGCGCGCAGGCGCATCCGTGCCTTCGCCGACCAGGGCGGGCCTGACCGGTGGGGCCCTGCGATACCCCGGCCGCGCATAGGACAAGGTTTGCGGCGCCGCTTCGGCGGCCTCGGCCCTCAGCTCCAGCCGCCCCCAGAGTGCTCCGGCGATGACCCATGTGAGCGGGGTGATCGACGCGTTCGGAATGCAATCGGCGAGGTTTCCCGCAAGGATCAGTGCCAGAACGGAGGTTTCCATCCCGATCCCGTATCGCCGAGCGTTCCGGAACAGAAGCAGAAGCGGCATGGTCAGCAGCCCGAAAACGGCTAGATATCCTACCCACCCAGATGTTCCAATCTGACCGGTCCAGGCCCCGTCAGTGATGGCGATAATACGGCCTTTTTCGTCATAGACCCTGTTTCTTCCCCATTTGCCCCATCCGAACAGCGGGCGTTGCTGTGCCTTTTCAAGCAACCTGTCTTCGCTGGTCAAACGGAAGCGAAAGGATTCAGCCCGATCCGAACTGAACGTCTCGACGGTCGCCGCGATCCGCTCGACCGGGACGATCTGGCTGCTTCGAAGAATCGGATAACTGAGGAAGATTCCCGCAACGATGGCCGCGACCAGCAACTGGCGTCTTGCCGAGGCGAGGAAGACGACCGGGGCGAGGGCCAGGGTCAGGATCAGGGCGCCCAGCGACTTGGCCAGGATCAATGTGACAAGGAGCCAGAGCACTGCCCACAGGAAGAGAGAGCGCCGTTTCGTATCGATCCTGGAAAGCCCGAGTGCGGCTAGGATCGTGGCCGACAGGAAGATCGCCAGCAACAGGCCATGTGAGAGAAAGACCAAGGGCCGAAAGCCGCCACCCCGCACATGCTGGGCAAAGCTATGCGGAAAGAAGCCGTAGATCCAGTTGTTGAGCTGGGGCGACATCCGGACTTCGAACAGGGCCGGCAGGGAATAGGCGAGACCGGCAATGCAAAGGATCTGCAGGATCAGGACATGCATGGCCGGATGGGCGAGGTATTTCCGCGCCACGAGCATCGGCAACACCATCATGATGGTGCTCAGAACCTCTGAAAACGCATCATAGGTCCTCATTCCTGGCAGGAACACCGGCCCGTAGACCAATGGATCGGGATTGGTCCTCACGGTCATGAAGGCCCCCCCGACCAGAACGGCCAGCAGAACGAGAACTAGCCAATGCCGTGGCAGCAGGCCGGCGAGCTTCCGAGGGGGGGCGTAGCCGATCCCGAGCGCGATCAGGAGCAATACGCTCAGGACCGGAACGGTGTGCTTGTTGAGGGCTGGAAGAAGCGGAAAATCGATAACGGTGGCTTCGGGCAGTAGAAGATAACCCCCAAAGATCGTGACGAGGATCGCCAGGGGCAGGCGCATGGTCCGGAAGAAGATGATGCTGATGACGGGCCAGGCGAACAGCACGGCCAAGGGGGGCAGCATGGGCTAACTCCTGTCCGGCGCTTGCGCCGAGGCACGGGGCGCGCAGCGGTGATTGACGGTCGGTCCTCCTCGGCACGACGCGATACAGGATAGAACGACACCGGTAAACGCGATCCTGCCGAGAGCGTTGCGCCGGGGCACTGCACTGCGTGCGGCGGTCCCACCCCTCTTTCAGCACTTTCCCCGATAGTCCCCTCGTCCGGCAAGGCCTGAAAACAGAAGGGCGCAGTCCCGTCATGTTCGGCGCATTGCCTTTGAAGAACACCTCCGAACGGGAGCCGAGCGGATGAAAGACGCCTTCCAGAATCACAAGACAGGGCTGGACAGTCCGGCGACACAACTCCACGCGGTCACGCCCAGCGATACCGAAGACCTTTCCTCGGCCAGCCGAGGGCTCAATGTCGCCACCTCCGGGACCGTGAAAGTCACCACGGTCGGAGGGACGACCGGCGCTGTCTATGTCGTCGCCGGGGTCATATTTCCCGTCCGTGCCACACGGGTCTGGGCGACCGGTACGACCGCAACCGGAATCGTGGCGCTGAGGTGATCCAATGAGCAGTTTTCCCATCGGCATTGCCTTTTCGTCCTCCGGACCGATCGTCGCCGAGGACGGCCTTCTCATCATCGCCAAGGTCGCCCCGGCCATCCAACCCGTTCCGGACGGTACAACCCTGGCAGACACGCTCCCGGCCTCGGCCACGGATACGGCCAACTACAAATCGACGGGCGGATCGATCGTCTCGGCCGTTGCAGAATGGTCCGTGAATGGGGGCGCCTGGACCTTCGACGGCTCCGTCATTCTCGCCTATGGTGAAAGCGTACAGGCGCGTATCCGGGTGACGGACAGCGAGAACAACGATTTCCTCTTCAACACCTCAAGCACGACCGTTTCGGGTGTCGCGCCGTCGAACACCATCGGCCCCATCATCTCGGGCGGATCCGCTCTGGGCGACGTGCTCGTCGTGGAGAGCGGCGGCTGGACGGGTACGCCGGCGCCGAGCCTTGTCTACCAGTGGATGCGGGGCAGTCTCCCGGTCGTCGGGGCGACGACCACCACCTATACGATCACGCAGGATGATGATGCGGCCGAGATCGCATGCACGGTGACGGCGACCAACGAGGAAGGGTCGGCTTCGGCCACCTCGAATACCATCAGGGTTACGGGGTTCGTGCCGCCCGTGAACGTTGTGGCGCCCAGCATCTCGGGCAACCCGACCGTCGGCGCCACACTGACATGCGATCCGGGCAGCTGGACAGCAATCCCCGCGCCAAGCCTTTCCTATCAATGGTATCGTGATGGTGCAGTGATCTCCGGGGCGACGGGGTCGGGCTACATGCTGCAAACCGTCGATATCGGCGCGGAGATCACCTGTGTCGTCACGGCAGAAAATATCGTGGGCACGGTGACCGCGACTTCGAACATGATCCGCAGCAGCGAGATCACCCTGCGTGACCCCGGTGACAATACGCTGGAGATCAGCGGCGCCGGCACGCTTGACAGCATCATGATCGAGGGCGGTCTGTATGCGGGTACCTATACCACCTGGGCCGATGGCGCAGTACTCGACCTAGATGCGCTCTCGGGCGTGGTGGCGAAATGTCTGGTTGCGCCGATCCTGTCCGGCACGGGTGGAGTAGCGGAGACGTTGACGGTCGCGCCGGGCCTGTGGGTCTATGACGCCAGTAACCCGGAGCCCAGCATCGCCTACACGTCAAGTGGGTCCGGGTCCATGGGCGGCACGGCGGCGGCGCCGACCTATGAGGTTCAGTCGGACGACGCAGGCAGCAGCATCATCGTCACCGAAGCGGCCCGCAGCGGCGCAGGGGCGGATGTCTCGCAAGACACGAACGCAATTGCCATCGCGGGCGCGGCCACGTTCGATCCGGCCAGTCTGAACGAGGGGGCTCAGAACAAGTGTGTTTTCTGGCTGGACTTCACCGATGCCGCCAGCATGCAGACAAAGGCCGGGATGCCCCCGGCCCTTGGCGACACGCCGATCCTTTTCACCGACAAGTCCGGCACTGGCAACGACTTCACCACCGGGGACGCCGCTGCCTCCTCGCCGGTCGGCATCGGAACGTATCAGGGCAGCTACACCAATAACAATGTGACCTCGACGGGCTATCTGACGCCCGCCAGCGCGCTCACCGGCTTGACCGCCGATATGTGCCTCCACGCGGTCATCGATACCCGGAACGACGGGAATTTCATGCTGGTGGGCACGTCTTTGTCTTCCGTCGCCGCAGGGGTGGCTTCGGCAACCAACTACGGGGGCGCCACTCCCCTCGACATCGGATTTGGCGGCCCGATCACTTATAGTGCGGATGGGACCCCGATCACGCCCTCCACCCGCGCCGAATTGCATGGCCTGTGGACGACAAACGGTACATATGTCGTCGTCAGCGCCGAGGGTCTCGATCTGACCGGCACTACACCAGACATGGCAGCAACTATCCGCCCGCTGTCATACTCATCGGCTGTCCCTTCGTACGGCGTGCAAGGCCGCGTCCGGCAGATCGTCTGCACCACCAATGATCTGACCCCGGACGAGAGGGTCGCGCTTGTTGCATGGCTGACGGCGAAGGCCGCCCCCAATGACTGAGGCGCGCGCCAGCAGGTTTCGAAATCCCGGCATCTGAGCCCAGAGACGGTGTCGGCTCGGGGAGCCGAGGGCGCACTCAAATATCAAACAGCTTGACTTCCGGTTGGATCGGGTCCGCTCTGCGAAAAGCCGAGGATGGATCGCGGATTTCAAGGGAGTTCCCATGCGGAGACGTGACATGCTCAAACTGACATCCGCCCTGCTCGCCGGAACGGCGATGACTCTGACGATCACC
This sequence comes from Rhodovulum marinum, assembly GCF_004343075.1. Classification (GTDB taxonomy): domain Bacteria; phylum Pseudomonadota; class Alphaproteobacteria; order Rhodobacterales; family Rhodobacteraceae; genus Rhodovulum; species Rhodovulum marinum. The sequence goes on along the minus strand of NZ_SLXP01000011.1, from coordinate 64,792 downwards.
CAGGGAGGGAACTCGGCATCGGCGCAAGTGCCATCTTGGGGCAATCCGACGGCGGGCACGATCTCGATCGAACTGACGCGAACCCGCGGGCAGGTTGCCCCGGACAGCGTGACGTTCCGGGTGAACACGACGCAATCCCTCTTCCAGACGCCGCTGGAACACCCGGAAAGCACGCCGCCTGGACACCGCCAGCAATACTATCCTCGGTATCACGATCTCATCTACCTCTGGGATTTCTACGGCGACGCGGCGTGGGCAAACGTGCCCGAGGCAGAAAAGGAATGGTCCGCCCCCACCCGCCTGCCGCCCGGTTGCGCCTCTCGCCGCTACGGTAAAGGGCCGGAAGCCATGCACCTCTACCGGGAAGGCGGAACCTACGTTGCCAGCGTGCTGGTCTATGAGCCGTCTTCTGGTCTGTGGGCAACGGCCTCTACCGAGGTCGAGGTTGCCAAGCCAGAAGACTTCTACCTCAGCGTTGTCGCATTTGACACGGACTCGGTGCCTGCCCATGACGACCCGGACATGCCCTCGTGGATCACGGATCGGGTTAATGCGGGCACACTGGTTTTCGACGGGTTTCAGGAAACCGATGTGAATTTTTCGTTCACTGCGGTATCGGCAGAGTGGAAGATTAACGGCGGCTATAGCTACTACTATCCGTTTGTTGACGATAGGCGTCCGGGCATCATCAACACGCGCCCGGAAAATGGCAACAAGACGCTGTTTCTCTGGAAGAGGAATAAGACCTACAACGTCCACTTCAACAGCAATTCGGACAACATCAGCGGCATTGACGCTTATGGAACTGGCGACGATCCAATCTGGAATAATCTGACATCATCTCCTAGAAGCGCTGGAACTATAAGACTTGCACCGCCGCAAGGAATTGAAGGGGAGATTCATTGTTCCAACATTGACCTTCGTGGCGGGTATGATCCGACCGTTGCGCCCTTCTCGGCAACTTTGCCGGAAAATCTCAATGTTGGTGTATACGTCCCAGGTTCTGCCGCAAGCTTCATTGCCGACAAGATCACCTTGACCGGCTTCTGGGATACCATTTCCCTGAACTATGTTAACGGGATTTTCCACTGCAACGATTTCACTATTGCAAAGCGCGGCAGTTATGGCGCTTTGTGCTCGAGCGAAATGGAAGGCGGCCGCACCGGATACTTCGGCTTTACTGGCACGGAAATTGTCGATGCGGCTGGCACCGTGCAGGAGGGAAAATCTGCCGCCGCGTTCAGGGTTCCGAGATCCAACCTTTTATATATCAGCCACACCAACGCCACATCGCAAGTTCAAGAATGTTACCGCCTTCAAGACATGAGCGGTGCTTCGTTCCCGCCCCGCTATGACTCGCATATGTATGTCTTTGACAGCATCGGACAGGGCGGCCTCGGTGTTGTTTCAACATATACAAACGGACGCAACCCGAACCTTCCGAACCTCGGCAACACAATCCTCGACGGGTGTATTTTCATTCCTCGCGTCAATGGTTCTGAGCATATGTCCTACGTTCAAGGGATGGGCGTAACAATCAGGAACTGTATTTTCCACAGCTTCCTTGGTGCCCCGGCATCTTCCGCAATTGCTGTTCAAAGGCGGGGGGACGTGGACCTGAGCGATCAAGCCGCCATTGATGCTTTCTTCAACAGCGCGCTAGGAGTAGCGCCGTTTATTGAGCAGTGGCGGGATTTCTTCAAGGCAAGAGTGGCCCCGAACAAGTTCTACGGAAACACTTTTGTTCACTATTCTCCGTTTACTAGATCGCTAATAGTTCCATTTGTCGAGTTGATCCGAATGGTGTCTTTGCGAGATGATCCGGCTGCCACAAATCCAATACCTGAGCTGGACGCACAGGTACGCATCTACAGTTATTGGCCGCAGGATCAGTGGGGTGACAACGTAGAATCCTGGCCCGATGCGGATAACAATACTACCCTCGCGGGCTGGATTGCGGACGGGAATTTGGCGGGGATCAACTACAAACTGGACGAGACTGCGCCGCTGCTCGATGCTTGGGGCAACCAGATCACCCTTCTCGATCAGAATATCTACACCTACAACGGGCCGGGGGACATCACCGTAACCCCTGTTCCGGTAACGCCCGCTTATATTCTCTCCGGTTTGCCTTCCGGCGCGGCCCCTGACCCGAGCGGCGTGACACGGACGACCAATTTCGCCATGGGCCCGGCGATTGGCGAAACCGTGGCCGACTGGATAGCAAATGAGCCGGGTGACCGGGCGAACATCGGGGCGAGGAAGCTGTAACGCGGTTGTTAATCGCTGACGAAGATGGACCCCAGATCTCCGCTTGGCCGAGGCGGCCTGGCCTCTAAGCCGTGCTGCAGTGTCGGCCAGTGGGGATCTGGGGGAAGGTCAATTGCGTCACGCAGTTGGCCCTTCTTCGCTGTTGATGGTCGCCCATGACGCATCGGACGGCGCATGCCCCCTTGCCTTGACTCGCTCCGGGTTCGGTGTTTGCCTGTGCCACAGATTGATGTTGACCCTCCTGGCTTCAAGTCTTCTATGAATCATTCCCTCCAGACCGTTTCTTACGCGACCTTCAGCCAAACCTACGAGTCCCACATACAGGGCCGGACATTCGTCGAGAACCTAGCCTATTACAGGCGCTGCAAGCAGAGATTCTGGAAGTCGTTTCAATATATTGAGGCCTTGGGTCTGCCGCCGGGCAGCCGTGTTCTCGACATCGGGGGGGGAATTCTCGCGGTGCTCGTGTCGCGGCTTCTGAAATTCGACGCGATCGTGGGCGATGTCAACGAGCGGGCCCGCAAGGATGTCGAGGATTTGGGGCTGAAATTCGTCATCGTCGATCTGTTCTCGGATGAGACCCCGGAGATCGAAGGGCTGGACCTGGTCATCCTGACCGAGGTGATCGAGCATATCCCCCAGCCGCCCTATGTGGTGCTCGGCCGGATCAAGAAGCTGCTCGCCCCCGGCGGACGGCTGTTTCTGACCACGCCCAATGGCCACCGGTTCCGGAACCTTGTCTACATGGCGCTCGGCAAGGAGGTCCTCGACATCTATCGCTATCCCGAGCCGGGCATGGTCCTTGGTCATCAGCACGAATACACGCTGAAACAGATGCTTTGGCAGGCCGGGCATGCGGGGTTCGAGACGGAACAGGCGGAATATTACGAAGACGGCTTCAAGGGCGCCAGCCTGCCGGCCCGCATCGGCCGAATCCTCGCAAAGCCCGTCGGGGTCATCCCCTACATGCGCAACGGCATTGCAATGACGCTGCGCCACCCGGGGGGAGGAGAGCGGTTCAGCGGTAATCGGTGAACTGGTCCAGCGGCGCGCCGGACAGAAGCGCTTCATAGATGCGCAGGGTGTAGGCGGCCTTGGCCTCCCAGTCATACAGCCCATGGGCATAGGCCCACGCCCGGTCGGCAGTGGCGGCGTGGCGCGTGGGATCGGCCAGGCAATCTTCCATCGCAGCCCGGTAGGCGTGTACCAGACCCTCCAGATTCTGCATCGGAATCCGTACACCACGGTCGTTGGCCGCCAGATCCCCCGGTGCACCGTAATCCGTCACCAGGCAGACCAAGCCACAGGCCATCGCCTCGATCACCACGCCGGCGCCGAGCTCGCGGATCGAGGGGAAGACGAAGGCATCCGAGCGGCGCATGAACTCGGCGACCTCGGCCTGTGTCTTGCCGCCTTCGAAGATCACCCGGTCGCCGGCACCGGCCTCCGCGACCATCGCCTTCAGCCGGTCGAGTTCGGGGCCGGCTCCGACCACGTGCAGCTTGTGGGGTCGGAGCAGGTCAGAGCCGACAAAGGCCCGGACGGCGACTTCCGGCAGTTTGTAGGGCACCAGCCGCCCCACATAGAGGAAGCGCTTTGGACCTGGGTCCGAAAACGGAACCTGCCGCCCCTCGGCATGGAAGATTGCCGGGTCGAACCCGATTTCGGGCATCGGTACGATGCGGGCGGGATCGGCGGCTTTCAGATCGTCGATGGTGTGCTGGAACGCGGCGAGGATGCAGTCGGCCTTCGACTGCGTCGACCGGGCATAGGGCAGGTAGCGGTAGAGTTCCCGGAGCGACCGCAGCCCTTCGCGCTCGCGCTTCTTCTCGGAGGAGAACTGCGAGGGCCAGTCGAGATTGCCGTTGAGCGGCCCCACGACGAAGGGCTGGCGGGTCTTGCCGACCATATAGCTTGGCTGGGTCGGTGACATCGGCGTGATCCGGTGGACGATGTCGAACGCGCCGGCGCGCAACTGCTTGCGGAAGGTGTCGAGGATCTGTCGCTCGAAGGCGAGGTTCGGCAGATAGGCCATGATCTGGTTAACGCTCCACGCCACCTCCTCGCCGCGGCGTAGCAGGACGGACAGCCGGTACATGGGGGCGGCGATCCATTCGTTGTCGATGTAACACACCCTGCCGGAGAGTTCGCCTGCCTTCTCGATGTTCTCTCGATTGCGGACATGGGTGGCGATGGTGACATCTGCCACCCCGGCTAGCGCCCGGGCATAGTTGTATCCCACTATCGGCAGGGACGGCCATTCGGGATTGCAGTCCTGGGCGAGGATGAGAATACGGTGTCGGGTCATGCTATTCCCCTGAGCTTAATGGCGCCCCGCGAGCAGGCGAAGGATCGCGTCTGTCGTGATCCTGTGAAATTTCCGGTTCCGAGCTGGGAAGGTATCCCTGCCTTGTCGAGCAAAAACAACCCTCGAGATATCCACACCATGAGACAGCGGAACATTCAAAGCTTGACCGGTAGGAGCGCTGCCCCCAAACAACGAGCAGACTGCCTGCGATGGAGGCATCCCGCAACCGATGCTTCGGCGCCCGGTCGAGGCTGACCAGGAAGCGGAGCGCAAGATCTGTGATGCGACATGACATTTAGCCCCAGAGATTTTCTACTTTTCACGAAGAAGAATAGGATTCTTGCCCCTTACTATGAACGTGCGAAAAACGGCTACATCGCTTTCAGGAACCGCGGGCAAACGCGGCTCGATGTGCTCAAGGCGTTCCCGCTCTACTGCGCCTACAGCGGCGGCGGCTACAGCCAGCGCGCGCCCCTCGCTCTGCAGGCGGTCAACGATATGGTCCCGGCCCTCAAGGCGCTTGGCGACGGGATCGGACTGGCTGCCCCTCCGGTAATGACCGATCATGTCTATGCCGAGCGGAACGGCGCCGGCCGGGTTGACGAACTTGCGGCTCTTTTTCGGAGGTACGGCTCGGACAAGTCCTCTGCCCACGAGTATCACAGGGTCTATGCCAGTATCCTGCACCAGATCGGTGAGGATGGGACCGTCAACCTGCTGGAAATCGGGCTGGGCACCAACAATCCCGATGTGGTGTCGAACATGGGCATTGCCGGCCGACCTGGTGCCTCACTGCGGGCGTTTCGCGACTTCCTGCCCCGGGGGCGGGTCTTCGGGGCCGATATCGACCGCCGCGTGCTGTTCGAAGAAGAGCGGATCCGGACCTTCCCCGTCGACCAGACCGACCGCGCCACCTTTGCTGCACTCGGCGCGGCGTTGCCGGACGAATTTCATCTGATGATCGATGACGGGCTTCATCTGCCTACGGCCAACCTTAATTCCCTGTCCTTTTTTCTCTCAAGGCTGAGCGTCGGCGGTTTTGCCGTGGTTGAGGATATCCCCAAGATTGCGCGCGAACTGTGGCAGTTCGTGGGCGGGCTTCTAGGGGAGTGTTACGAAGCCTGCATCGTGGAATCGGGTCCGTCGCTGATGTTCGTGGTCAAACGGCTGCGTTGATCTGTACCATGACCCAGCCCGCCCCCGATCCCCGCGCCTATGTCGTGATCTCGCCCTGCCGGAACGAGGCGGCCTACATGCGTCGCACGCTCGACAGCGTGGTGGCGCAGAGCGAGCGGCCTGCACTTTGGGTGATCGTCGATGACGGCTCGACCGACGACACCCCCGCGATCCTGGCCGAGTATGCCGCCCGCCACGACTGGATCCGCATCGTGCTGAAACCAGACCGCGGCCACCGCGCCGTGGGCCCCGGCGTGATCGAGGCGTTCTATGCCGGGCTGGAGACCGTTTCGCTCGATGATTACGCCTATCTGTGCAAGCTCGACCTCGATCTCGACCTGCCGCCGCGGTATTTCGAGATCCTGATGGACCGTATGCAGGCCGATCCCCGGATCGGCACCTGCTCAGGCAAGGCCTATTTCCGCAACGCGGACGGTAACCTGGTCAGCGAGCGGATCGGGGACGAGATGTCGCTGGGTATGACCAAGTTCTACTCGGTCGCCTGTTTCCGCCAGATCGGCGGCTTCGTGCGCGAGGTCATGTGGGACGGGATCGACTGCCACAAGGCCCGCCAGTTGGGCTGGACACCGGTGAGCTGGGACGATCCTGACCTGCGCTTCGAGCATCTGCGCCCCATGGGGTCGAGCCAGACGAGCATCTATACCGGCCGTCGCCGCCACGGCTTCGGACAGTACTACATGGGCACCGATCCGCTGTTCATGCTGGCCTCGGCCATCAACAGGATGCGCCAGCCGCCCCTTGTCCTGGGTGGTCTGGCCATGCTGCAGGGCTATTTCGGGGCGATGGCACGCCGGATCCCGCAGCATGACGATCCGGACCTTGCCGCTTTCCTCCGCTCCTATCAGCGCCGTGCGCTGCTGGTTGGCAAGGCCCGCGCCGTGGCCGAGATCGAGGCCGAACGCGCGGCGCTGTGGTCGGCTGCTGTCCAGCCGGTCTCGGAAACGGCCGTGTAGCACGGGCGATCGCCCGGAAGGATCAGCCCGCCACGGCGGCGGCGCAGATCCCGCCGGCACGGTTGCCAACCGCCCTCAGTTCTCGGGGGTTGTTGGGATCCTGCGCCGCAGCACCGCGAGATTTGCGGCCTCGTCGCGCAAGAGAAGCTCGAACGCCTCGGAGAAGCCCGCTGCGTCCTGCGCGACCCAGCCGGCCACGCCGGCCCAGTCGACGATGTAGTCGATCCGGCTGTCCTGCACGACGTAAGGCAGGACCGTGCCGGTTTCGCGCCGCGCCGCCAGCGCCTCGGGGTTGACCTTGCCGTCGAGATTGATCGTGCGGTCGTGCCAGTAGCCCAGCGTACCCGTCTGCACCGCACCCACCCAGACCGTTTCGGGCACGTTTTCCTGCACCCAGCGCACCACCTGTCCGTGGCCCTGATCATGAACGCCGGGCATCAGAAGCCGCCCCAATAGCAGCACCGAGAGGACCAGTCCGCCCCCCCCCGTAGACCTGCGCCACAAGCCGGGGCCGGCCCGGCCAGAGGACCCGCCCCAGCTCGATCGCGGCCCAGAGCGCGGCCACGATCAGGAGCGGCGCAAGGGGCGCAAGATAGCGGCCCATGAAATGGGCAGCCCCGAAATAGAGCCCGTAATAGCCCGCAAGGGCCAAGCCATGGACCAGATAGGCCCCCACCACCGCCCAGAGCACGGCGTTGCCGCGCCGGAGGAGCTGGACAAGGAACAGGCCCAGAACCAGGGCCACGACAAGCACCCCGCCCCAGATCGCGGGAGACGTGCCCTCCAGCCCGCCGGGAACCGGCAGCATCGGGAACAGGTATTCGAACATCTTCACCGGCAGCAGGCCGGCATTCTGTCCGAACTCGGCCGCCAGCGATTGCGCGGACCCGCTGATCGGCACGATGGAACCGAAACGGATCTGGTTGTTGATCAGCCAGGGCGCCGCCACCGCAAGGCTGGCTAGGCCCGGCGGCACCAGCCGCCGCAGCATGGGAACAAAGCCCGTGCGGACACGGACAAGGTCATGCAGGGCCCAGATGGCGAAGATCGCCGTCACAAGGAAGACGGCGTCATTGCGCGCCAGAAACACCAGCCCGCCAAGAGCGCCGAGCAGCAGCCGGTCCGCCGGGCCTACCCCCGCGCCTTTGCCCAGGACACGCCCGAACTGCAACAGCGTCAGCAGCAGCACGACGGTGTAGAGTCCGGTCTCGAGCCCGTTCATCGTATGATAGAGCAGCAGCGGTGACAGGAACCACAGGAGCGCGGCCATCCAAGACCAGAGCGGCGCGTCGTCCAGAGGCGCCAGCACACGGCGGGCGAAGGCGCGCACCGCAAAAGCGCCGCCAAGCGCGACGGTCGCGGCGATCAAATGGATGCCGACAAGGCTCGTCACCTTGTCGCCGCCGGTCAGAAGGTAGGGGATGGCGAACAGAAAGGTCGCCAGGGGCTGCACGCCGTTGGTGGGGATCGTGCCGTCCGACACGCTCATGCCGAGCCCCAACGCCATGTTCCGGGCGACAGTCAGCATCAGATAGCCGTCCTCGGTCATGAAGGCTTCCGACAGCACCGGCGGGCCCAGGACGATGGGGTAAAGCCTGTAGGCGAGGCCGGCCGCGAGGCCAAGAAGGACAAGGGTGAAAAGTACGGCGGGTTTCATGTCCATCCTTTCACGGCAAGATTCTGGCCAATGGCGTTTCCCTCGCACTCATCGGTGATCGCGACCGGAAAACTTGTCGGGTATGCTTGTCCTGATCCGGCCCAGAGAGGCATCGACCAGACCGATCCGCTTGTGCCGAAGGCCAAGGAACCAGGCCTCCAGGGTGCGGAAGCTGATTTCGGCGATCACGATCGTCATGGCGTAATAGCCGAGCAGGACCGGGGCCCAATGGGTCCAGCCGACCATGATGGCCAGCTTGGTCACCAGCGCCGCGGCGAAGAGATGGTAAAGGTAGATGCCGTAACTGATCTGTCCGATCCGCTCGATGGGTCTGAACTTGAGGATCGGGGCCATGGCGTTGTCTTCGCGAACCACCAGGCTGACCAGCATCAGCGCCATCAGGCTGTGCACGACAAGGTTCGGCCAGCCTTCGAGGACACCGGGAAAAGCTGCCAAGGCCAGAAGAAGTGCCAGAAACCACAGCCAGGGCGCGCCGGCAAACCCCGTTACCCGGTTCATGCGCGCAAACCAGACGCGATCCTGCAGCAGGATCGCCACGAGCGACCCCATCAGGATGGGCGCATAGGTGGCCCCCTCGATGGCGAAACGAAGATGTCCGGTCTCGATCGGCCCGATCCCCAGCAGCCCGAAAAAACCCGCCGCCGAGAGCACGTTGACCGCGATCAGCGCCAGCAGCACCGGCGTGATCCAGCGGCGGGGCAGAAACAGCAGCAGCGTCGGCCAGATCAGGTAATACTGCTCCTCCACGGACAGCGACCAGGTGGGCGCAAGAAAGCCGATATGCTCGGCGCTCAGGAAATTCGAGAGAAACAGGTAGTAATAGGGCAGGATCTCGATCTGCTCGGTATAGCCCTTGATGCCGATGGCATAGAAGGCGGCGAGGCTGATCACGAAGAAATAGAGCGGCACGATCCTGAGAATCCTGCGCCAGTAGAACCCGCGCAAGGAGAAGCGGCCCTTTGCCGCCTCTTCGCGCAGCAACAGCGTGGTGATCAGGAAGCCGCTGAGCACGAAGAAGAAGTCCACCCCGACATGACCCCGCCGAAACAGGATCGAGAGCTGGACGATCTCTTCCCGGAACGGCGTGTGGTGCCAGAGCACGGCCGTGATGCACAGGAAGCGCAGCCCATCGAGACTGCCGAAATGGCGGGTGGCCAGATAACGGTCGTGCGCGGCGGCGGCGGGCATCAGGGTGTGACCTCTGCCATGAAGGCCGGCGCTGGCGCGCGCCTGCCGCCAATGGCGGGGCGGCGGATGTGAGATCGCCCCCTCATCTGCGGGTCTCTTCCAGCCAGGCCTGCACCATCAGCACGCACCACAATTGCTGGCCCCAGTTGAACCGCCCGGACAGGTGTTGCTGCCAGAGCCGGTCGATCACGGCCGGATCGAACAGGCCCTCGCGCGCAAGCCGCGCCGGATCCAGCAGGGCTGCGGTCCAGTCCTTCAGCCCGCCCCGCAGCCACAGCCCGATCGGCACCTCGAAGCCCATCTTGGGCCGCTCGATCAATTCGCGCGGGACGTGCCGGTAAAGAACCTGCCGCAGCACCCATTTCGAGACACCGTCGCGCAGCTTCATGTCCTCGGGCAAGCCCCAGGCGAACTCCACCACCCGGTGGTCGAGCAACGGCGCGCGGCTTTCCAGCGCCACCGCCATGGTCGCGCGGTCCACCTTGGTCAGGATGTCGTCGACCATGTAAGCCAGCATGTCCAGCTGCATCATCCGCTCGACATCGCCCAGGGTGCCCCGCGGCGGCAGGGTGTCGGCCAGCAGGCCAGGGGGCTGGGTGGCCCCGGGCACCGCCGCCTCGGGGAAGCGCCAGACCGAGACCATGGTGCGGTGCAGGGCTTCCAGATCGGGTTGCCTTGCGTAGTGCACCAGCCGGTGCAGCCGCTGGCCGATCGGCTCCTTGCCTTGGGGCGTCGGAAAGAGCGGTGACAGAACCCGGGTCAGCGCGCCCGCGGGCAGGCTGCGGATCGCGGTGGCGCCAGCCTGGCGCAGGGGCAGTGGCACCCGGGCCAGCGCGGCGCGCAGTCTGGCCGCCTGCCGGTAGCGGTCATAGCCGCAGAAAAGCTCGTCCCCGCCATCGCCCGACAGCGCCACGGTGACATGGGCGCGCGCCAGTTCGGCCACCAGGAAGGTCGGGATCTGCGAACTGTCGGCGAAGGGCTCATCATAGAGTCGTGGCAGTCTCGGGATCACGTCGCGCAGGTCCCGGTCGCTGACATAGAGTTCGGTATGGTGGGTGCCCAGGTGAGCTGCGACCGCCCTGGCGTACTCCGCCTCGTTGTAACGCGCCTCGTGAAAGCCGATCGAGAAGCTGTGCACGGGCCGGTCCGACAGGTGCTGCATCAGCGCCACGACGGTGGAACTGTCGACCCCGCCCGACAGGAACGCCCCCAGCGGCACGTCCGACATCATCTGCTGGCCGACCGCGTCCAGCAGCAGCGCCTCCAGCCGGTCCACCGCCTCTCGGTCGGACAGGCGCGGCGGCTTGGGCGTGGCGGCGACGGCCGCGCCGTCCCAGTAGCGGTGCCGCTGCGGATTCCGTTCTTCGGCTGAAACAGTGACGATTTCGCCGGGGCGTACCTTGCCGATCCCGCGCCAGATCGACCGGTCCTCGCCGACATGGCCGTGGCGCAAGACCTCGACGACGCTGCCGCGCGCGATCTCGCCCGCAAAGGCCGGGTGGCGGCAGAGCGCCTTGAGTTCCGAGCCGAACAGGAAGGCCGCCCGCGCCCCCTGTCCCTGCCAGCCGTAATAGAGCGGCTTTTCCCCCAACCGGTCGCGCGCCAGCGACAGCCGCCGGTCCTGCCGGTCCCACAGGGCAACGGCGAACATGCCCACGCATCGCTCCAGCGTGGCCTCCAGCCCCCAGGCGTCGATCCCGGCCAACAGCGTCTCGGTATCCGAACTGCCCCGCCAGGCGGGCGCCCTGCCGGCCGCGTCCAGTTCGGCGCGCAGATGCAGGTGATTGTAGATCTCGCCGTTGAAGATCAGCACATGCCGCCCCGAGGCCGAGATCATCGGCTGATGGCCAGCGGGGCTCAGATCGAGGATGGCAAGCCGCAGATGGCCAAGCGCGACGCCCGCCGCCGTATCGCACCACTGGCCGCGGGAATCCGGGCCGCGATGGGCGATCGCCGCCATCATCGCGGTGACGATGGGCTCTTCCGGCCCCCATGCCCCCGGCGCAGCCAGAAAGCCCGCGATCCCGCACATCAGGTCGTCCCCATGGGGTCCGGCCGGGGCCCGCTGCCGCCCTGGCCTGCGAACAGCGCCCCGATCCGGGCAGCCTCCTGGCGCACGTCGAAGTCGGCCCGCACCCGGGCCTGCCCCGCCGCCCCCATCGTCTCGCGCAGGGCTGGATCGCCCGCGATCCGCACCATGCGTTCGGCCAGGCTTTCGGCATCGCCCGCAGGCACCAGAAAACCCGAGACCCCCTCCTCGACCAGCTCGCCCACCCCGGCCAGCTGGGTGGCGATCACCGGCTTGCCCGCGGCCATCGCCTCCATCAGCACGACCGGCAACCCCTCGGAAAAGCTTGGCAGGACGAATACGTCCGAGGCGGCCAGCGTTTCGGCCACCCCCTCCTGCGAGCGATAGCCGGTGAAGGCCACCGCATCCCCCAGAGGCGCGGCGAGCGCTTCCAGATGCGCCCGATCCTCGCCATCGCCCACCAGCGTCAGATGCAGGTCGGGCCAGGTTTCGCGCGCCCGGGCGAAGGCCTCCAGCAGCACCCGAAGCCCCTTGATCGCGGTCAGCCGCCCGACGAAGACCAGCCGCGTGCCGTTGCCCCCGAGGGGCGCGGGCCGGTCATAGCGTTCGGGGGTCACCCCGCAATGGACGATCCGGATCTTGGTCCAATGGGCGGGATCGGAGAAATACATCGCCTGGGAGCGGGCGAAATGGCTGATGCAGGCGACGAAGGCCGCCCGTGCCGTCTTTTCCCGCAGTTGCCACTTGTAGGGCTCGTAGATCTCGGCCGGCCCGTGCAGGGTATAGCTGAAGGGGATACCCGACAGCGCCGAGGTCAGCATCGCCACATTGGCGGAAGGATCGGCGAAATGATTGTGCAGGTGATCGATGCCCTGCATGCGCAGGTGCCGGGCCAGCACCAGCGCTTCGGCGAGATAGAAGAGCTGCTTGAGGGTGCCCGCGGCACCGGGCGGGGCCGTCCGCCAGGCAAGCGCCAGCGTGGCCAGCAACCGCCCCGGTGTCCGCAGCGCGGCGCCAAGGGCGCGCAGCATCGTCACCGGGTTCCGGCCGCGCGGCACGACATGGAAAGTGGAGGCGACGGCCGCCGCTTCCTCGGGCCCGATCAGATGCGACGGCGCGGGCCGACGGATCGAGCAGGTCTCGACCTGAAAGCCCAGTTCGCGCAGGGCGGTCACCTCACGCAGGATGAAAGTGTGCGAGGCCGCCGGATAAAGCGAGGTGAGATAGGCAAGGCGCGGCAGGGCGGGCACGGGAAATGTCCTTGAATACAGTCGCGCGCGTTATGGCGCAGGACCCCTTTTGAGTAAAGCGATACGGCCATCAGGGTATACGGGCGCCTCCGGCCATCGTGGCAAGTCGCAAGGGTTCCGGAAACAGAGTTTTTCCGGGCGGGATGCTCGCTCCAAGACCGGGGGAACTCCGGCCCCATGACGCCATCGGCATGATCCGGACATCGGGTCAGAGACATCCATCATCGACCCGGTTCATCAGATGTCGGACTGAATACCCGAAGGTCAGGCCTTCTCGCCTTTCCAGGATTTGTGGGCGGTATTCTCACCATAGCGATAGGCATTCAGAACGACGCCCAGAACATTCGTGTGTTCGGCGACTTCGCGCTCGCAGGTGTCGAACTGGCCAAAGCGGGTCTCCTCGGCGCGGATCACGATCAGCGCGCAATCGACGTTCTTGAGGAAGGCCCGGGTGTCGTCGTTGACCAGCACCGAGGGCAGGTCGAAGATCATCAGGTCGGGCTTGTAAGCGGCCTCGATCGCATCCAGCACCTCTGCCGTTTCCTCGGCCAGAAGCAGCCTGGTCGGGTCGGCCACCGGGTGATGTCCCGTCGAGATCGCGACATTGTCGCCATAGCGCATCCCCTGCGCGGCAAAGGGCACCTTGCCGGTCAGCACATCGCCGATGGGATACGGCGGCGCGGTCTCGAAGAAGTGGTGCGCCGAGGGGTCGCGCAGGTCCAGATCGAACAGCATCGAGCGCAGGTCGCGCTGCCGCCCCATTCCCAGCGCCAGATTGCAGGCCACCGTCGTCTTGCCCGCGCCGGGCATCGGCGAAGTGATCGCCAGTCGCTTCCAGCCGTTCTGGCGCATCTGCAGCAGCGTCTTGGTGCGCAGGATGTCGAACGGCGTGGCCGCCTCTCCGGCCTCGCGGGTGACAACAAGATGGTCGACCAGCAGGCGCGGATCGACCTCGAAGGACGCGAGATCCTGCCAGAGCGCGTCGACCTCGGGGGCGATCGCCTGGGGCCGGGTCTGGAGCTGACGCCGGACGGGGACGCTCCCCTCGCCCGTGCGGGTCTTGCGGGCCTTGTCCAGGGCTGCCTGTAGCTTTTCCATTATCTCTCTCGTCCTGCTCGCGCCGCCCTAACCCAGGCCGGCCATCCCGACGACCCCCGCCACCGGAACCAGGCCGATCAGAAGCGCGAAGCTTGCCCCAAGGAAGCGCCGGCGCCGCACCAGCCGTCCGTCCTTGACGCGCATGTAGGGGATCGTTGTGATCGGAGTGATGTTGAACCGGCCGGTCAGCTCGGCCGGCGAGCGGATCGTCCGGTTCAGCAGCTCGAGCAGCAGGAAATAGCCCGCCGCAAGCGCGCCCCCACCAAGGACGCCCAGGATCGCAACCTTGGGCCGGTCGGGGCCCGTGGGCACCCGCGGAACGACGGCGTTCTCGATCACGGTGATGCGCTGGCCCTGGGCGGTGCTCTCGACGCGCTCGCTCATCCGCGCCTGGTTGAGGTTGGTCACGGCCGCATTGTAGCGGCTCTGGATGACATCGTAGTCGCGCTCGAGCGCGTTGATCTGAAGGCCGTTGGCCGCGCTTTGCGAAACCCGCCTCTGCAGTTCGTCCAGTTCCGTCTGAGTGCTCCCGATATCGGTCCTGATCGTCTCGAGCTGGGTGTCGATCTGTGCCAGCGTCGCGTCCAGCAGCGCCTGTTCGGTCGAGGTGGCCTCGGCCTCCTCGCCGGTCACACCGGCCTCGGTCTGGGCCCGGACGGTGTCTTCGAGTTGATCCACGAGGGCCTGCAGGCGAACCACCCGCGGGTTTTCCTCGGAATAGATCACCTTGGCGTTATCGAGCTCGGCCTGGGCGGCGAGCAGCCGTTCCTCTGCGGGGCTGCGGGCTCGAGCGGGGCCCACGCCGGGCGAGACCCGACCCGTGGACTCGAATATCCTGATGATCTCCGCACGCTGCGCTTCACCGGCCTTGAGATCCCGCTCCAGCCGGGCAAGCCGCTCCTGCAGGAGAGTCTGGCGGCTCAGCCGGTAGCTCTGGTCCTCGGGCAGGGCCTCGGCGTTTTCCGAGCGGAAGGTGGCGATCGCCGCGCTCTGGCGGTCGAGTTCCTGGCCCAATCGCTCGACCTCCTGTTCGAAGAAGCTGAGCGTGCTCTCGGCGCGCGAGACGCGAAACTCGGTATTCGCCTCGAGAACCAGCGTGACGTATTCGTTCACGACATTCGCCGCGACCCTACCGGAATGGGAGGTGAAGCTGATCGTCATCAGCGTGGCCTGCTCCCGCCCTGCCGAGCGCCGGATTCTGGTGGAGGCTCGCATCTTGCTGACGACTGTATCGGGTTCCATCTGGCGAATGTCCGGGAAGACATTGAACCGGTTGGCGATGTCGATCAGGTTCGCCCGGGTCAGCAGCCGCTGTTCGATGATGTCGAGCTGTTCGGTCGCCTCGGTCTGAATCGTCGATTCGACCATGCTGTCGGGGATCTGCGGCGCCTCGACGAGCAGCCGCGCGGAGGTTTCATAGGTCTCGGGCAGCCGCAGGGCCGCCACCACACCGGCGGCAGCGCCGATCAACACGAAGAGAAGCATCACAGGCAGGCGGCGCAGGAACAGAGCCCAGTAGAGTTGCAGGTCGAAATTCATTCAGCGGCCTTCCCGAAACTGTCGAGCGACTCGGTCAGAACGAGCGGGTCGCCAAGCGGCTTGAGGATCAGCCCGTCGCGCACCAGTTCGCGGATTGTGGCGATCCCAACCTTGGCATGCCCGGCGCTCGCCGCGTAGACGAGCGCAAGATCGCAGAGCTTGTTCACCACGCGCGGGATACCCCCGGATTCTTCGAAGATGAAGCGGGTCGCTTCGGCCGAGAATTCCTTGCCGGTGCCACCCACATGTTTCAGCCTGTGTGCGATATAGTCACGGGTCGTGACCACATCCATCGGTTCGAGATGGTAAACCGCCATCACCCGCTGAGCGAACTGCCTCAACTCGGGCCGGCGGATCAGATCGCGCAGCTCGGGCTGGCCGACCAGGATGATCTGCAGAAGCTCGTCCTTGCCGGAATTGATGTTCGTCAACATCCGGAGCTCTTCCAGCGTTTCCGCGCCAAGGTTCTGCGCCTCATCCACGATTAGCGCGACGTGCCGCCCGGCGGCGTATTCGTCCAGCACGAAATTCTGGAACTGCTGGAACAACGAGACATAATCGGCCCCCGGCGGTGTGGCGACGTCCAGCGCGTTCAAAACCCAACGCAGCAGATCCCCCCGCCCGCCCTGGGCGTTCGATATCAGGCCCAAGGTGACATCCTCGTCGATCTGGCGCAGAAGCGCCTGGATCAGTGTGGTCTTGCCGGTACCGACCTCGCCTGTGACCACGGTCAGCGGCGCGCGCGTCACCAGCCCGTATTCCAGTACCGAGAAAGCGCGGGCATGGGCCTGCGACCAGAACAGGAAGTCCGGGTCCGGCACGAGCGAGAACGGTCGCTCGCTGAAACCGAAATGCTCGTTGTAGAGTGAGGTGTTCATGACCTGCTCGGGTACTGTCTAATTGGTCTCCCGCCTCGCGCGTGGCACGGCCGGTCACAAGAGATGATCGGAAAGAAACTGTTGCCTCTATAGCTGGCGGTAGCCGCAAGGAATGTCATTTTCAAGGCATTCCGTAAGAATGAGATCAGAGTTTACCCTATGGCACGGTGATTCGTCGAAACGGCATCCGAAAAGGGGCAGCGGCGCCCGGCAATGTTTCCGAGCGACCCACAATCGCGCCAGGGTTGAAAGAGTGTTCCGAACACCGGCCCGCCGCTTCCTGTGCCCTGCCTCGGTTCTGCCCAAATACGGGCCACCATCAAATTTTTGACTGGAAAATCAAGGAGGGGTCAACTGGAGCTTTGATTCAATTCGACCATAATGTTACCACAATAGAGGTGGGCCAGCGATTGTCTGGCTCCGGGGGAATCTTGGCGGTGCAACGCCGCTGGTGACAGGGTGCCATTTTCTTGAAGGATCGGCTTCAGCCGACTGCTGCTTATGACATTGTATTTGACCGACTTGAACGCGGACATGCAGGCGAAGCCGGTAATCGGTCCCTCGCCGCTCTACCGCCCGGCTCCCACGGGGGTCTATCGTGCCATCTTCAAACGCATGCTCGACCTAGCGCTGGTCGTCCTGACCGCGCCATTCACCGTGCCGCTGATCCTGGTGCTGGCCCTGCTGGTGGCGACTGACGGGCATCGCCCGTTCTACACGCAGCAACGCGTCGGCCGGAACGGCAAGCCGTTCCAGCTATGGAAGCTGCGCACCATGGTGCCGGATGCCGATCGCATCCTCGAGGCCTATCTCGCCCGCAATCCGGCCGCGCGCCTGGAATGGGACGCGACCCAGAAGCTCAAGCACGACCCGCGCATCACCCGGGTGGGCCGATTCCTGCGCAAGACCTCGCTCGACGAACTGCCGCAGTTGATCAACGTGCTGAATGGCACCATGTCGCTGGTCGGGCCCCGGCCGATGATGGTCGAGCAGAAGGTCTTTTACCCAGGCACCGCCTATTATAACCTGCGCCCCGGTATTACCGGGCTGTGGCAGATCTCGGACCGCAACGAATGTGATTTCGTAGGCCGGGCGCCCTATGACGAGCATTATTTCCGTATCCTGTCCTTCCGGACCGATCTCGGCGTGCTCTTCCGTACGGTCGCTGTGGTGCTGCGCGGAACCGGCTACTGACCGGCATTTTAACGATCCGCACGATCCGCGCCTTGCCAAGCCCCATGCATGCGGCCGAAAGTACGGCAGGCCAGCCTGGGCCTGCCTCTGCTTGGTATTTGGATCGACTGACCTGAAGGATATTGTGCCGTGCGCGTTTTCAGCCGTCTCCTCCCCGCCGCTCTTCTAAGCACTACGCTCATGCTCTCGGCTTGCCAGTCCGAAGAGGAGAAGGCCGAGGGGCATTACCAGACCGCGCTCGACCTGATCGCGGAACAGGATTACGATCGCGCCATCGTCGAGCTTCGCAACGTCTTCCAGAACGACGCCGGCCATCTCGAGGCGCGCCGCACGCTGGCCGAGGTGCTGCTGCAGCAGCGGGGAGACCGGCAGGGAGCCTACAGCCAGTATCTGCGGATCGCCGAGCAGTACCCCGACGATCTCGAGGCGCGCATCGCCCTGACCGAACTCGCCTTCGCCTCCAATCTCTGGGAGGAGGTGGAGCGCCACGGCCAAAGGGCCGAGGAACTGGCCCCCGAGGAACCGCGTGTCAAGGCCATCGCCACGATACGCACCTACCGGGCGGCGGCGCTTGCCGAGGACGAACCGGCGCGCCGCGAGGCCGCACGCCAGGCCGATGACCAGCTTGCCGAACAACCTGAGAGCTTTCCGCTTCGCATGATCGTGATCGACAACGCTCTGCGCGAGGGCGATCTTTCACGAGCGCTGGCCGAGATCGACAAGGTGATCGCGCTAGCCCCCGATGATCCCCGCTACTACAGGGAGCGGCTGAGAGTTCTTGCACAGATCGGCGACATGGAGGCCATCGAGGCGCAGTTACGCGAGATGGTCGAGCGTTTCCCCGAGGACACCAACAACAAGGCGACGCTGGTCCGCTTCTACCTTTCTCGACAGGATTTCGACGCGGCCGAGGGTTTCCTGCGTGACCTCGCTGAGGCGGCCCCCGCCGACGAACCCGGCCCCACGATCGATTTGATCCGCTTCCTGGCGGAAGTCCGCGGCGTGGAAGCCGCCCGGGTGGAAATCGACAAGGCCATCGCCGAACGGCCCGATCCCGTACCGTTCCTGGTGCTGCGCGCGGGTCTCGACTTCGCCGCCGGCCAGCGTGACGAGGCGATCGCGACAATGCAGGGCGCGCTCGAGGGTGCCGAACCCTCGGAACAGACCCACAACATCAAGATCACCCTCGCGCGCATGCTGCTGACCACGGGCAACGAGGTCGGCGCGCGCACCTTGGTCGAAGAGGTCCTCACCGAGGAGGTGAACCATCCCGAGGCGCTCAAGATGCAGGCGGCCTGGCAGATCGAGGCCGACGACACCGACGCCGCGATCGCCGCGCTGCGCACCGCGCTCGATTCCGCCCCCGAGGATGCCCAGGCGATGACGCTGATGGCCGAGGCCTATTCGCGCTCGGGCCGGCCCGAACTGGCCCGCGATTTCCTCGCGCTTGCAGTCGAGGCCTCGGGCAACGCACCGGCCGAGACCATCCGATACGCCCGGCTCCTGATCGGCGAGGAACGCTACCTGCCCGCCGAGGACATCCTGATCAATGCGTTGCGGCTTGCGCCCGACAACCGCGACCTTCTCGTCATGCTGGGCCAGCTCTACCTCCGGATGGAGGATTTCGGCCGCGCCCAGAACGTGGCCGACACGCTCCGCCGCCAGGGCGACGAGGCTGCGGTCCAGGCCGCCAACGCCATTGAGGCGGAACGGCTCAACCGCCAGAGCGGCGCCGAGGAGGCGATGGCCTATCTCGAACAGCTGGCCAACGCGGCGGATGCGACGCTTGCCAACAGGATCGCACTGATCCGCGCCCGCATCGGCACCGGCGACACCGAAGCCGCACTCGAACAGGCCCAGGCGCTCAAGGCCGAGAACCCCGACAACGAGGCGCTCGACATCGTGCTGGCCACGGCCCAGGCGGTGAACGGCAACCTCTCCGAGGCTGAGGCGATCTATCGGGGACTTCTCGACCGGAACCCGGCCCGCCCGGGTGTCTGGCTCGAACTTTCCCGGCTACAGCAACGTCAGGGTGACCGGGAGGGCGCGAAGACCACAATTGCCGAAGCCCTCTCGAGCGCGCCCGAAAACCCGCAGCTTCTCTGGGCCCAGGCCTCCTTCCTGGAACAGGATGGCGATATCGACGGAGCCCTCGCGATCTACGAAAATCTCTATGAGAGGAGTTCTGGCTCGGCGGTCGTGGCCAACAACCTTGCAAGTCTCCTGGCCACCTATCGCGAGGATGATGAAAGCCTCGAACGCGCCTGGACCATCGCCCGCCGCTTCAACGACACCGAAATCCCCGCGATGCAGGACACCTATGGCTGGATCGCCCATCGCCGCGGCGAGAGCGCGGAGGCGCTGCCCTATCTCGAGGCTGCCGCCCAGGGTCTGCCGAACGACCCGTTGGTGCAGTATCATCTGGGGCAGGTCTATTTCGCGCTGGGACGCCGAGACGATGCGCTGGCACAGTTCCGGAAGGCGGTCGAGATCGCTGGCCCGGGCGACCAGCGCGCTCAGATCGAGGCGGCCCGGGCCCAGATACAGGAGTTGAGCGCGGTCGCGCCGGAGAACTGAGCAGGGCATCAGCCTATCCTATACGTGACACGACCACTACACATTGGGTCCGATATTCGCCCAGGCATATTGGACCCTTTCCTTGCCCGGCCTGACCGGAGAATATGACGCCATATCTGGCAGGAAGGCAGACAAGACCATGCTGTACCTCAAACGTATCGTGACCGGGCTGGTTCTGGCGCTGATGACAACGGTCGCGGCCGCGCAGCAGGAATATCAGGTGCGTCCCGGCGACACGCTGACCATCGAGGTGCTCGAGGATTCCACTCTGAACCGTTCAGTCGTGGTGCTGCCCGACGGGCGCTTCAGCTTTCCCTTCGCCGGCACGGTGCAGGCCGCGGGGCAGACCACCGGCGAGATCGCAGGTGCCATCACCCAGGCGATCGCGCCGAATTTCGCGGTTTCGCCCAATGTCTTCGTTTCGGCCCAGCCGGGCTCGGCGGCGGCCTATGCCAGCCCAGGCACCGGCGGCGCGCCGGGCATAGGTATCTATTTCCTCGGCCAGGTGAATACGCCCGGCCTCATCCAGGTCGAACGCGGGACCACCTTTCTGCAGGCCCTGGCCCAGTCGGGCGGGGTAACGCGGTTCGCCGCAACCAAGCGCGTGCAGCTGCGCCGGACCGATCCGCGCTCGGGCACGCAGAAGGTCTACCAGATCAATTACAAGGCGTTGACCGAGGGCGCCGCGCTGAAACAGGATATCCGGCTGCAGGACGGAGACGTGATCCTGGTGCCGGAGCGGCGCCTGTTCGAGTGATACGATGGCCGGGTGCAGGACATCCAGACTGGCAGGAGGGCTCGCCGCGGCGGGCCTTCTCTGTGCGTGGCCGCTTGCCGGCCTGGGTCAGGACCAGGGTCCCGGCAGACCCGCCCTTAAATTCACGCTCTCCGAACGGCTCGGCTTGAGCGATGGAGACGACCTCGACGTGGAAGAAGAGGGGCTGACAGCGACCACCAACCTCTCGATCTCGCTGAATGCCGCGACCTCCGTTTCGGCAATCAGCTTCGACGCAAGCGCAGGGTTGCGCAAGAACCTCTCGAACGGGTCCTCCGATGTGCAGCAACCGCGCCTGCGGCTGACCTATGGGCGGGAAAACCTCTCGAGCGCCGTCGATCTCGATCTGGAATACCGTGAGCGCGATGTCGATACGCTGGAGCCGGACGACGATCTGGAAGACATCGTGCGGTTTTCTACCGGCACCCGCGAGGACATGTCCGCCAATCTGGGCTTCGTGTTCGGACGCGACGCACCCTTCGGTGGCGGTCTCGATCTAGGATATCGCACGACCCGCTATGCCGATACCAGTGATCCCGACCTGGTGGACGGCGAGACGGTCTCGGCGACGGGTACGCTCACCTTCGTGATCGATCCCCGGATCACCGCCCTGCTCCGCGGTACGTATTCCGACACCGACGAGGATGCGGCGGGGCGGGATGTGCTTTACGAGAACATCTCGGCCGGTGCGCGCCTTGCGGTGACACCGACCCTGAGCACCGATATCTTCGTAGGTTACACGCGTACCACGGAAACCGAAGGTGGCATCGAAGACCAGCAGGAGGGTGCAAGTTTCGAGCTGTCATTCACCGAGGAGCGGCTCAACGGCGCCTGGACCGGAAGCTTCGTCTCTGACCTCAACGATGATGGTGAGCGCCGCTCTACCGTCCGGATTAACCGCAGCCTCGACCTGCCCCGGGGTGCACTCGACGCGGGCTTCGGGCTCAGCCAGGGCGAGGATGGCGATCTGCGGCCGCTCTACAGCCTTGCTTATCTCCACGAACGCCCCACCAGCAGGCTGAACTTGTCGCTCGATCAGGCGTTCACCACAGACGACAACGGCGACGAAGCACTGAACAGCCGCCTGAGCGTCTCCTACAACCGGGACCTGACCGAACTCTCCAGCCTGCAGGCCGCGGTGTTCCTGCGCTCGACCGACTATCTGGGCGGGTCCGAGGATGCGGACCGCCAGATCGACCTCAACCTCAGCTACCGCCACAGCCTGGCCGAGGATTGGGGCCTCGTGGCCGGCTATACGCACAGGATCGACAGCGAGAACGACACCACCGAGCGCTCCAACGAGATCTTCCTGTCCATCGAGAAAAGCTTCTGGAGGCGATTCTGAGGGGAAGCCATCTGCTTCTATACGGGCTGATCCTCGTCTGCTGCGCGATCGAGTTGGCGCTTTCCCTCGCCGATGCGGGGCTGATCGGGCCGATCCGCCTGCGCCAGCTTGCTTATGATTACGGCGGCTTCTGGCCGGGGCTGCTGACGGGCTGGAAACCGAACTACCCCGCACAGCCCTACGCGATGTTTCTCAGCTACAGCTTCCTGCATGGCGGACCCGCGCATCTCCTGGTCAACATGATCACGCTCTGGTCGCTGGGTCAGGCGGTTCTGGGCCGGGTGGGGGCACCCGGCTTCGCCCTGCTCTATACCGGCTCAATCTTGGGCGGTGCGGCGGGGTTCGCCCTGCTCGCCCCGGATCTCCGCCCCATGGTCGGCGCCTCGGGGGCGCTGTTCGGGCTGGTGGGGGGCATCCTGGCCTGGGCCTATGTCGACCGCTTCACCCATCGCGAAGGGCTGTGGCCGGTGGTTCGCGCCGTGCTGTTGCTGGTGGGATTGAACGTGGTGCTCTGGTGGGCGATGCACGGGCAACTCGCCTGGGAAACCCATCTGGGCGGATTTGTGGCGGGTTGGATCCTGGCGCTGCTGATCGACCCCAGAGCCGTTGATCCGGATCCTGCCGACTGATCTTTGTAACCGCCCGGTTGGGCTTGCAGTTACCCACAAGTCGTGTGGTGAATTGGACCCGCCAAGATCCTGGATGGCCTCACGCCATACGACATCTGCACATTCTGGACCTCAGAGCCGGATCGATTCATCCTCGACCCGATCTACCAAATGCCGGGACTGAACACCTGAGCAAAGCAGGAATGTCACTCTCCCCGCTGGGCCGAACAGACAGCGGGAGCAGACATGGGGATGGTGGTGATGAGCAAGCGCAAGCTGAAGCGGATCGATGTTCTGCCTCAACTCATCAATGGCCTCTGACCGCGGCGGCATGGCGACACTTCCGGCTTGATACAGCTTATTGGGCGGTATAAATTCAAGGTATGTTGCATCAGGAGTAACCTGTCATGGCGACCGCTTCAAAACGCAAGACATCGCTCACCCTTGACGCGGTCGCGCTGGACGCCGCGCGGGAGCTCGGCGTCAACATCTCGGCGGTGGCCGATGCTGCCCTCCGGCACGCGGTCGAAGAAGCTCGCCGGCGCGAGTGGCTTCAGGAGAACGCCGAGGCATTTGCAGCCCAAGCGGAATGGCACGACCGCAACAGCCACCCGCTGGCCGACATCCTGACATCGCCGGGAAGGGCATCGTGGAGCAGCTGAAGCGCTTCGACATCGCAGAATATGGCGGTGTCGCCATGGTAGTCGTTGAAAGCGACCTTCTGCCGCCTGACCCCTCCGTGGTCGTCATTCCGCTTTTGCCCGACTACCCTGCCATCCGATACCTGAATCCCGTGATCCGCCACGGGGGCCGCCGCCTTGTTTTGGCGACGCGCCTGATCGCGGCCGTACGCCGGTCCAGCTTGCGGCATGTGGGTAGCGCCAGTGACCAAGGGGATGAAATCACCCGGGCTGTCGATGTCCTGATGGGCGGCGTGTGATCCCGTGCAAACCGCCGGATTCCTGTCCATGGCGCCATGGCCGGTTCTGAGTGGCAAGCCCCCGCTCAGGGTGCGACGACGATCAGCAGGCGATAGGCAACATCGTAAGCGACGGGGATGTGGCCAGACCCCTTGCCGAAGCCGATCCGGACATAGGCGTCCGGCACCTCCGTGCGCGCAGCAAAAAGCGCAAGCGCCTAGGGAATGAAATCGATCCGGACCAGCTCGCCCAGGGCATCAAAAGGCCGGGCCTGCTGGTTGAAGAAATGCCCTTAATCGCATGTAAGCCGGAGATCGATTTCCAGCACCTCGAACGCCTTCACCGTGCCGCCCAGATAGTCGAAGCGGGCTTCCTCGATCTGATCCGCCGTGGCAAGAGAGAAATTGATAACCTCTTGGTCGAGCGGGAATGCCACCTTACCCTGCAGCCGCCCCTCGAAGACGTTGGTGCCGCCCTAAAGGGTATAAACTTCTCCGCCCGTCCGCGCGGTGCGCGTGCCGAAATCGGTGGCCTCGGAAATGTCGAGCGCAGCGGTGGGAAACCCGATCAGACCGAAGATCACGGCGCAGCCAAGCGACCGGGCGGACGCTTCAATCAAGGGCACAATCATCACCCGGCCTTTTCCGAGTGGGCTGCACGGTGGACATGGTGCTGTGTCCGCCGGGCCTTGGCAAGGATTGCGGACCCGATGAGGACCCATCGGCCGGCCGATTGCGGGCTTGCTGGGGAATGTTCAGATGATGTGCAGATTTCCACCGATCGCGGCGGCGGCGAAAACGATCGCGTTCGCCACCGCATGGGAAAGAATCGCGTCGGCAATCCTCTGTCTCCGCCGGGCGACCGCCGAAAATACCAACCCGGCCACGAAGGCTTCGGCCCAGCGATCATGGAGCGCGGCGAAGAGCGTCGCGGTGATCAGCGCGGCGAAGATCGCCCAGACCGTCCCGCGGTCAAGCCGCAGCCGGCTTTCCAGGTAGTCGCGGAAGAACAGTTCCTCAACGAGAGGGACGAGAACGATGGTGCCGACGCCGCGGGCGACGAACCACAGCGCCAGCACTCCGCCCGCGAGCGTGCCGTAGGGCGCGCCCCCCTCCGCCTCGGGCACCGGGATCAGGATCCACATCGCGCCGATGGCCGCCCCAGCGGCGATCGCGATCGGGTCGAGCGCCCAACTCAGCCGTGCATAGATCGGCAGGAAGACCAGCACCACCGCGCCAAGCACGAGCACCCGCGCGGGGTAGAGCATTCCCGGCATCTGCGAGAGCGTCGAAACCGCCAACGCGGACAGCATGAACACCGCGAAGGGCAGTATCCGGGCGACCACCGGGTCGCGCCAGAACGGCAGGGGGGCAAGGTCGTTCTCGGCCAGAACAGGGTCTATCGCGCCCGCGTCCGGGGCGGTCTTCAGGACCGGCACGGTCTGGGCGAGCGCGATGATCCCCAGCGCGACCAGCGTGAACATCAGCCAACCTGCATGGCTGTGGAAGCCGCCTACGGCCAGTGCGGGATTGCCCTCGAGCCCAATCATCAGAAGCAGCGTGATCCGGATCACGTTGAACAGCGCCGAAGCTGCGATCCCGATCGGATAGAGCAGCAGCGCCCGCGGAAAGCGCATCTCGCGGCGGAACAGCACCAGATACAGCGTGACAAAGACCGTCACCAGCGCGATCCCCTCGATCCCCGAGCAAACAGGCGCGACCGAGATCGAGAACTCCTCGGTGCCGATGACCTTGGCCGCGGGATCGCTGAAGACCTCATAGCCTATGGCTCCGATCGCCCAGGCGACGATGGTGAATGTGGTGTCGGCGATCGTCTCGATCCGCCAGAGCGGCCGGATCAGGATTGACAGCGAAGGCGCCAGTGCCCCCGCGACCAGCACCGGCACAAGCGTCGTCAGGTTGCCGGCCAGAAAGACACGCCAGCGGGGCAGGGGGGCAAGATAGAGAAGTAGCCCCGCCAACAAGAACACCATGCCGGCGAACCAGAACCCGAAACTGGGGATCAGCGCCGCGGTGCCGCTGCCCTCCCGCAGGAATGCCACCGGAACCAAGGCCAGAACCACGCCGGCCGCATTCAGGGCCAGCGGCCAGAGCCGTTCCCCGGCCTGACGGACTAGATCGCGCAACGGCTGGGGCCGCAGCATGCCGAACAGCGCCAGCGCGCCCAGCAGACAGTACAGCGCCACCAGCGCGCCACTGGCCCCCGAACAGGCCCGGGCCGGCCAGTTGGCGAGGCATTCGAAGGCGATCGCATGCTTGAAGATCACCCCGATGGCGCCCAGCTCGGCCACAAGTAGCGCGGCGGTCACCAGAAGGGCCATGCGCGAAGGCCGGAGAGAAAGATCGGTAATGAAGCTCATGGCGTCACGATGGGCGGCGAGGCGCTGAGAAGGGAATGCGTTTCAGAGCGGGAAGTGAACAGGCCCGCCCCGGTCGGGGACGGGCCTGTCCGATGGTATATGCCGGGTCTCAGGCCGCGCGGCGGCGGCGCTCCCAGACCAGCAGCAAGATGGCGGCCACGGCGGCCAGCGCCGCGGTGCCTTCCAGCGCACTGATTTCTGGCACGGAAACCGGAGCGAACGCGTTGGCCGATGCCGAGGTGGCCGCAAGCGCGGCAACAAGGGCCGTCAGAATAGTCTTCATGTTTTACTCCTTCGCGAAAGGATATGGGGTACACCATCGCACCCCAACGAAACGGTGGGGATTGCCCACCTATGACGGCGGCCGCTTGCAACAGCGGCTGCCGTCAATCTTTTCGCCTCAGCAGAGGCAATCGTAATCGTCGAACTCAAAGCCGATGATGAACGGCTGTTGGATCTGGGCCGATTCCGGGTTGGGATCCCAGATCATGCCCGCGATCTCGCCATCCCCCTCGAACGAGAAATCGTTCCCGTTGGCCAGCGCATCCGCGATGATTGCATCGACATTGGCCACCGTCGCCTCGGTGAAGGTCGAGAGCCAGTCAGCGGTCTCGATGTCGTCGGTCAGCTCCCAGATGGCGAACTGGACGTCCCAGCCGTCATAGTCGACGTTTGGATCGTTTTCCCAGTTCTTCGACACGATGTACTGAATCAGGTCCATGTTTTCGGCGGCGGTGAGGCCGTTAACCGAACTGATCTGGTCGGCATCGAAGATACCCGGAACGCCGGCATTTTCGGTGCCGTAGACATCGCCCGGGATCGCTTGCCCCAGCGGAATCGGGTCGAAGAAGCTGAGACAGTAGGCATTCTCGAACGTCACCCCGTCGAAGCGGGCATCGCCCGATCCGGAGACTGTGACATCAAAGGCCCCAGGGTCGGCCAGTGCCCCGGCGACTTCGAGATTGGCCGTCTCCGGCAGCGACAGCGCGAGCGAGGCATAGCTGTTCGCGTCGCCGCAGAAGGTGACCGTGACATCGGCCGTGGCGCTGCCGCCGTTTCCATCGGAGACGGTGTAGGAGATGACCTCGACATTCTGCTCGCCGATGTCGAGATCGGCGTAGGCGGCTTCCCCGTTGATCACCAGTTCGCCGCCGATCAGGCTGACGACGGTGCCCGCACCGGTTGTTACGCTGCCGCCTTCGGCAATCGCCTGGCCGTCGACCGCGGTGATGAACGGCACATCGCCGTCCGGGTCGCTGTCATTGGCCAGCACGTCCACCGTCACCGTCTCGTCGGCGCAGGTCTTGGCCGTGTCGGGCTGCGGTTCGGGGTCGTTGTTCAGCACGACCAGCCCCGCATCCAGCGTGCCGTTGACCTCGCCCGAGATCACCGTGACCTCCTGGGTCATGCCGGTGACCGCGTCCGCGTCGCTGTCGCGTGCATCATCGGTCCCGGCATTGGCCGCGGTAAAGGCAAATCCCGTGGGGGCCACGAACATCACCGAATAGGTGCCGGGAACAAGCCCGGTGAAGCTGTAGGCGCCGTTGGCGTCGGTCGTGGTCGACCGGTTGGTATCGACGCCGTCCTTGAACAGCTTCACGGTGACGTTCTCGACGCCGGCTTCGCCTTCGTCCTGGATGCCGTTGTCGTTCGCGTCGAGGAACACGAAATCGCCCAGTTCCGCGAGTTCGTAGAAGCCCTGGTCGATCGTGTCGTCGACCTCGCCGGGGGCCAGGGTCACGATCGGGGCGACCAGACCGTCGCTGTCGACCGTGTCGTCGGTGCCTTCATCGGCGGGGCTGACCTCGGCCCCGTCGGGCCGGCCGAAGCTGACCTGGTATTCCTCGCCGGGGTTCAGCCCGGTGAACGCGTATTCGCCGTCGGCATCGGTCGTGGCCGTCGCGGTGGTGTCGTCGGCGGTGCCGATCACGCCATCCGCGCCGCCGCCCGTCAGGGTGACCGTCACGCCCTCGATCCCGGTCTCGCCGGCATCCTGGATACCGTCGGCATCGAGATCCTCGAACACCAGGCCGCCAAGGCTCGCGGTGTATTCCGCGCCGGCGTCGTTGTCGGCACTCTCCTGGCCGGCCTCGACCACGATGTTCTCGATGACCGAAAGCGTGGTGTCGCCGATCGCGTCGGAATCGACCGTGTCGTCATCGCCCACGTTCGGCGCGACCAGCTGCTTGCCCGCCAGCACGCCGTCGGGGTCGGTGAACTGCACGCCGTAGGTGCCCGCTTCCAGCCCGGTAAAGCTGTATTCGCCGTTCGCGCCGGTCGTCGTGGTGATGCCGGTTGGCACGCCGCTGGCATCCAGCAATTCCACGACCACGCCCTCGACGCCCGGATCGACGCTGCCGTCATCCACGTCATTGTCGTTGGTGTCGCAGAAATAGCGGCCCGAGATCGACCCGGGCAGTTCCACGATCCCGGCATCCACGGTGAGGTTTTCCTCGCCCGCCGCCAGGGTGATCGTGCCGGTCGCGCCGGTCGCATCGGCATCGGAATCCGCCGCGTCGTCCCCGCCCGCGTCCGGCGTGGTGAAGGCGAACCCGCCCGCGGGCAGTTCGAACACCACCTGGTAATCGCCCGCCGCCAGGCCCTCGAACAGGTAGTTCCCGTTGCCGTCGGTGGCCTGGCTGGCGACCTCGTTGCCGTCCCCGTCCAGCAGGGTCACGGTGACGTTCGCCACGCCGGCCTCGCTCGCGTCCTGGATGCCGTCGCCATCGGCGTCGAACCAGACCGTGTCGCCGATCGCGCCCAGCTGGGGCTCTTCGTCCTTGCACAGCTCGATCTTGTCGATGCGGACATATTCGCCGCCATCGCTGAACGCATAAAGCGCGATCTCGTCGCCATAGCCGATCTCGATATTCTCCAGCGTGAATTCCGAGAACCCGCCATTGTCGTCGCCCGCGCCGTCATCGTCCTGGTCCAGGAACACGGTGCCGACCTCGACGCCGTTCACCTTGACCACGATGGTCGACTGGCCGTCATTCTCGTCCTGGGCCAGGATCTTCAGGTCATAGGTGCCGTCGCAGCCCTTGAAGGTGGTCTTCAGCTTGCCGTCCTCGATGCCGCCGCACCAGTCGGTCTTGAGCTTGACCAGCTCGCCGCCCGAGGCCTCGGCGCCGCACACCGTCTTGTAGTTGTAGGCGTACATGTCCTCGGCTTCGATCGTGACGCAGGGCGCGCAGGCCGGCTCGCAGATCTCGATCTTGTCGATGCGGGCGTATTCCGCGCAGTCGCCCACGCCCTTCAGCGTGATCGTGTCGCCGTATTTCAGGTCCAGGTCTTCCAGCGTCAGCACCGACCAGGACGAGCTGCCGTCCAGCCCGTCGCCGCCGTCATTGGCGTTCAGCTGGATGCGCTTCACCTCGCAGCCGTTGACATAGACCTTCAGCCAGCCCTCGCCGTCGCTCTCGTCCATGTAGCTGATCTTGAGGTCATAGCTGCCGGCATCGCCCTTGAAGGTGGTCGAGGCATAGCCATAGGACGAGCAAAGCTTGATTCCGGCGCCGTCCGAGGCATCCGAGCGATGCTCGACCGTATAGCCCGACAGGTGCATGTCCTCGGCCTCGATCACGGTGCAGGTGCCGCCCGGGGTGCCTTCGTCCACGTCGTTGACGCAGACCTTGAGCAGCTTGGTCTGCTCGCCGCCCTGGCCGTCCGAGACCTTAACCTCGACCTCGTAGACATTGTCGCCGCCGGCATCGGCCGGGGCCTCGTAATCGGGGGCGGCCTTGAAACGCAATTCGCCGGTATGGGCGTCGATTTCGAACAGCGCGGCGTCGGCGCCACCGGCGATCGCATAGGTCAGGCTGTCGCCATCGGCATCGCTTGCATCCAGGTCGAGAACGGCGGTGGTGTTCTCGTCGATGCAGACCTCGCCGTCCGCCGGAACGTTGTCAAAGACCGGCGCGTCGTTCGGGTCGCATTGCGGCCCGGCGTCGAGGCATTTGTAGTCGACCCAGTTCCCCGAGACGTTGCACTCGCTGTGGACGGTCAGATGGGCGCCCGCCGGCGGCATGCCGTAGCCCGAGTGGAAGGTGAAATAGTCCCCCGAGGCGCCTTCCTGCTCGATCTCGATCATCACGTACCAGTTGCCGTGCTGGTCACAGACCCAGAAATAGCTTTCGGCGTAAATCTGGCCGCCATTGCCCACATGGGCGCCGTCCGTCGTGATCGTGGCCTGCTGGCCATAGCTGTCGTCGGATTTCTCGTTATAGCAGGCATCGCCCGAGAGGTAGCGGTCGTTGTCGCAGACCGAGATGCAGGTATCGGCATGGGTCGGCATCGTGAAGGTGTCGCCGCAGCCGACATTGGTGCCCAGCTCCCCCTGCGCGAGAAGGCTGCTCTCGCTGAAGGCGGTGAATTCGTAGGTCGTGTAGCTGCTGTAATAATAGGTCATCTCTCTGTCCCCTCTGGGCCTCTAAAGGGCGCCGTTACCGGTCCGTGCCGAGCCACCACCCACGATGGCCCGAGTCAAATCGCGCATGTCGGACGAAAGATGCCTGGTCCTGATGCCTTGGGGACGGAAAGGGGAGCGGTCTTTGCCCATGGTGGCCGAAACATGGCCGGGTCTGCCGTTCCTTAATCACTAAGGCAGGGCCCGTATGCGCCTGCTTCGACGAATAGTCTTTCCAATGGTCTTGTAATCGAAAACCCGAAACTCCCCTCGGCGCCTGGCCGGTCTTCCTCACCCCCGTCACCACTCACGGGGAACATGATAAGCAGGAATGCCATCCTTGTGACAAGTTTCTTCTGGATTTCCGCCACATTTTTGAGGGGAGTCCGGGTGGGGATCGGGTTTGTTTCCCGGCGCGCATAAATGCGCATGCCGAGGGAATATTGGTCCCAGCCGGCGCGGTGTCGTTTCGGGTTGCGGGGGCAGGGGGCGAAAGCCCTTTCATGCGCCTTGTACAAGACTGGCGCGACAGCCTCGTCGAGGCATGCAATCCAAAATTGAAACCGATTCCCGTCCCGGGTCTGGCCGGTTTCAGGACCGGTCGTAGATGTCCTCGTAGCGGGTGATGTCGTCCTCGCCGAGATAGCTGCCGGTCTGCACCTCGATCAGGTACATCGGCAGCCGGCCGCGATTGGCCATCCGGTGCACGGTGCCCAGCGGAATGTAGACGCCCTGGTTCTCGGTCACCAGGCGCACCTCCTCGCCGATCGTCACCTCGGCGGTGCCCTCGACCACGATCCAGTGTTCCGACCGGTGCATGTGGCTTTGAAGCGACAGCACGCCGCCCGGTTTCACCATGATCCGCTTGACCTGGAAGCGCCCGCCCAGGCACAGCGTCTCGTACCAGCCCCAGGGCCGGTGGAAGCGGGGATAGTCGTCGGCCTGGGCGACCTTCGCCGCGCGCAGCGCGCTGACCACCGCCTTGACGTCCTGGGCGCGGGACTT
This sequence comes from Rhodovulum marinum, assembly GCF_004343075.1. Taxonomy (GTDB): domain Bacteria; phylum Pseudomonadota; class Alphaproteobacteria; order Rhodobacterales; family Rhodobacteraceae; genus Rhodovulum; species Rhodovulum marinum. The sequence goes on along the minus strand of NZ_SLXP01000011.1, from coordinate 33,194 downwards.
GTCGGCCACCAGCACCGCGTCGCGCATCGCCACCGCGACGATGCCGTTCAGCCCAAGCCCCACCAGCTGCATGTTGCCCTCTTCCGAGCGCAGGTAGCTGTCGGAACACTCGATCGCGGTCACCGGCCCGTCGGTCGCGACCCCGTTGGCATCGGGCGCGCGGGTCTGCCAGATCGCATCCCAGGACCCGAGATCGGACCAGCCCCCCGCCAACGGTACCGCGGCGACATGGGGCGCCTTTTCCATGATCGCGTAGTCGAACGAGATTGCCTGCGCGCCCGCATAGCCGTCCTCGTCGAGCCGCAGGAAGCCGATATCCTCGCGTCCCTTTTCGATCGCCGCGCGGCAGGGGGCGATCAGCCCCGGCGCATGCGCCTCGAATGCGGCGATGACATCGGTCACCCGGAACAGGAAGATGCCAGCGTTCCACAAGTAGGTGCCGGCCGCCAGGAAGGCCTCGGCGGTGGCCTGGTCGGGCTTCTCGCGGAAGCTCTTCAAAGACACTGTTTCGCCCGGAACGGGCTCTGAGGCGAGTTCCAGGTAGCCATATCCCGTCTCGGGCCGGTCCGGCGTCACCCCGAAAGTCACCAGCCTGCCACCGGTCGCCGCGCCCGCGCCGGTGGCCACCGCCGCCAGGAAGGCGGGCAGATCGCCGATCACGTGGTCCGAGGGGGCCACCAGCATCCGTGCCTCCGGGTCGTCGGCCAAAAGCAGCGCCGCGGTCAGGATCGCCGGCGCGGTGTCGCGCGCCACGGGTTCGATCACCACGCGGGCATCCGACAGCCCAAGCGCGGCGGCCTGTTCGGCGGCCATGAAGCGGAACTCGTCCCCGGTCATGATCAGGGGGGCCGCGAAATCGGGCCCGGCGAAACGACGCAGGGTCTGCTGGTAGAGGCTTTCGGTGCCGACCAGGGGGGCGAATTGCTTGGGATATGCCTTGCGCGAGACAGGCCAGAGCCTGGTGCCCGAGCCGCCGCAAAGAATGACGGGATGGATCATGGAAACAGGTCTCTTCTATACTCCGGGCGCTTTGGCCGAAGGTTTTAACAGATCGGCACCAGTGGCGACACGTGGAGATCGCCCCGCCCCGACATCGCGCCCCCACGCCTGCCGATCTGGTCCGGTTCGGAGGGGAAGGTCAAGCGTTACAGGAAAGGCGATACAGGGCGCGATTTGGCAATCGCAGAGTCCAGAACATACAGGCTCCGCCCGCCGACGGCTCTGGCGAAAGGCGGGCCGTCCCAGAGTGCCGGATAGCTGTGCCGTCGTTGCATGAATGTGTGACACAGAGCGTTCCACCCATCTCAACCGGCGGGCGGAACGCACACGCGTCAATCCAGCGTATCCGAACCGGACGGCAGCGCCTGCCCCTCGTATCGGCCGGTCGGCCACGCTGGGTCGGTTGGAAAATCGCCTCAGCCCCCTCCGCCGTACAGACCCGAATCCTGCATCTGCTCCGGGTCGGGCAAGTCGCGCAAGGTTTCCAGGCCGAAGACGGTGAGGAAGGTATCGGTGGTGACAAAGCTGTAGGGCGCGCCGCGGCGGGGCGCGCGGGGGCCAGGGGCGATCAGCTCGCGCGCGGCGAGCCGGCCGATCAGCTCGCGGCCGATCTCGCTGCCGAAGATCTGCCGCAGCCCGTCGCGGGTAATCGGCTGGTGATACGCGATGGCGGCGAGGACGGCGAGCTCGGTCTCGGAGAGATCCAGCCCCTGCCCCGCCACATCCGCCGCGACGCGGATCGCCGCGGCATAGGCGGGCCGGGTGCGCAGCATCCAGCCATCGCCGATGCGGGCCAGTTCGACCGCGCGGCCCTCGAGCTCGGCGGCCAGGTCCGCGACCAGCAGATCGACCGACACCCCCTGTCCCACCACGCGCGCCAGATCCGTGCGCGCTACCGGGCTGGCCGAGGCGAACAGCACCGCCTCGATCCGCCGTATCCATTCGCGCCAGCGCCGCTCCGGGGGCAGGTCGGCCAGCTCGCGGTCGAGCGTCCCCGCCGCAGCGCCTGTCGGTATCCGCCGCCCGGCCATTCTCACAGCCCGTAGAGCCGGAACTCGGGCCGGCCGGTCAGCTCGCGCAGCGCGCCGAGCGCGACCAGCCGGTCGCACAGCCGGCGCGCGGCGCGATCGCTCATCGAAACCCTGCTGCCCCGGACCACGGGCGACAGCGCCAGCCCGGGCGCCAGTGCATCCTCGGCGAGAAACAGCGCCACCGCCGCCGCCGCGCCCTTCGCGCGCAGCCGGGGCGCGACCGCGCGCAGATGCGCGGCGCGGCGGGCCAGATCCAGCGCCGTCCGGTGCGCCACCACCGCCCCGGACAGTGCGGCGCGGTGGCAGGCACGGTGCAGATCGGCCCCGGTCAGCGCCAGGTCGCGGCGTTTCAGCCCGGTGGCCAGCAGCGGCAGCATGTGCGGCCAGCCGAGCGCGTGCGCCAGCGTAGCATCGGCCAAGATCAGCGCCGCGTCCTCTTCCTGCGGCCGAGCGGGCAGCACCGCCGCGAGCACCGCGGCCGCACCTGTCACGGCCCCCTGCCCCGCCGCGTCGGCGGACATCGCCGCGCCGGCCGCCTCCGGCACCAGACGCCGCAGGCCCGCCAGCCCGGGGCACAGCGGCACCCGCACCGCCCGGCGCCACAGCGCGAAGACCGCGCCGGCCGGACCCGGAGCCCCGCCGGGGCGCAGAAGATGCACCGCATCGCGCAGGTCGCGCGCCCGTTCCGGACGGCCGGCGCGCGCGACGCAGGCCTCTGCCGCAGCGAGCGCCAGCCGGTCGCGCAACAGGCCCAGGGGAATCTCGGCGGACCCGGCCACAAGATCCAGCGTGGCCAGCGCCGCGCCCGACCGGAAGGCCACATCTTCAGCGGATTGGCCGCCGCCCCGGGTGACCCAGGCGGGCATCCGGGGCAGGCTTTCGGGGTCGCGGGCGGGTGTCGGACGGGCGTGCTGCATGCCCCGAGCCTACCCCGTGACGGCGCTTTCTGCCACTTCGAAACAGTAAAACCGCCGCACCTTGCTCGGTACTTATATGTCCGGTAATATTGGTTTATCGGACATGTCAGGAAACGGCGGCAGAGCATGGGAACCCCGCTACCAGACGCGCTGCAGACCACCGTTTTCGAGCGTGTCGAACATCGCGTCCGCCGACAGAAGGACCGCACCGGACAGAACCGCCGTGGCCGCGATGATCCGGTCGAACGGATCGCGGTGGGGCCAGACCATGGACCCGGCGAGGACCGCCACCTCCGGGACAAGCGGGGCCGAAAGGATGCCCTGCCCCGCCGCAAGATCCGGGAGCTGGTCCAGAAAGGCCGCCATCTCCGGCCACTTTCCCATCCGGACCTTCTGGCTGATCTCGAAGAAACTGATCGGGCTGAGACGAACCGCATCGGCCGCCTCTGCAGCCTCAAGCGCCGCGCGGGTCAGTTTCGGATCGTTCGTGAGCATCCAGGTCCATGCATGCGTGTCGAGAAGCACGTCCAAGGATCAGTTGCCCTCCCAGAGCCTGAGTTCGTCCTCGGACATCGGCTCGAACAGATCCTCCGGCACGGTCACCTTGCCTTCCAATGCACCGATCAGATTGCGCCTCTGCGGCACGGGCACCAGGCGCACGACCGGCTGCGATCCCTTGGCGATCACCACCTCCTCGCCGCGCAGCGCCGCGTCGATGAGTTTGGAAAGCTGTGTCTTGGCGGTATGGACGGAGAACTGCATAGAATATTCTTATATGGCTAACTTAGCTAAGTCAAGAGAAGGCGCCGGCCATGCCCGAAGATGACATCGCCCTGCCCGACCACGTTGCCGGCTCCGGCACACTCGACCGGCTCGTCGAGACCGCGCGGGATTACGCGCAGGCCGCCGCCGCGGAGACCACGCAGCGGGCCTATGCCACGGACTGGGCCCAGTTCGCGCGCTGGTGCCGGAGGCGCGGGGCAGAGCCCCTGCCCCCCTCGCCGGAACTGATCGCGCTTTACATCGCTGATCTGGCCGCGCCCGCGAGCAAGGCCCCTGCCCTCTCGGTCGCCAGTATCGAGCGTCGGCTTTCCGGATTGGCCTGGAATTTTCGCCAGCGCGGCTTTCGCCTCGACCGCGACGACCGCCATGTCGCCGGCGTGCTGGCCGGGATCCGGCGCAGACATGCCCGTCCGCCGCGCCAGAAAGAGGCGGTTCAGGCCGAGGATATCCTTGCGATGGCCGCCACCCTGCCCCATGACCTGCGGGGCTTGCGCGACCGGGCGATGCTGCTGCTGGGCTATGCCGGCGGGCTGCGGCGTTCGGAAATCGTGGGGCTCGATACGGGGCGTGACGACACGCCCGACCAGCGCGGCTGGATCGAATTCCTGGAGGGCGGCGCGCTGTTGACGCTGAACGCCAAGACCGGCTGGCGCGAGGTCGAGGTGGGCCGCGGCACCTCCGACCGGACCTGCCCGGTGCACGCGCTGGAACAATGGCTGCACTTTGCCCGGATCGACTTCGGCCCGGTCTTCGTGCGGGTCTCGCGCGACGGGACCCGCGCGCTCGGGGCCCGCCTGAACGACCGCCATGTCGCGCGGCTCGTCAAGCGCTGCGTCCTCGCCGCCGGCCTGCGCCCGGACCTGCCCGAAGCCGAGCGCCTCGCGCTCTATTCCGGCCACTCGCTACGCGCGGGCCTCGCCAGCAGCGCCGAGATCGACGAACGCCACGTCCAGAAACACCTCGGCCACGCCTCCGCCGAGATGACCCGCCGCTACCAGCGCCGCCGCGACCGTTTTCGCGTCAACCTGACCCGCGCCGCGGGGCTGTAAGCCTGGATGGCTGCCCGGCGGCCCTGCGCGGTATATTGCAGGCGGTCCCGGACCGGCACGCAATGAAAAACACGCGCCGAAGCGCGTGTTTTCAATCTTTCAGACCATGTCCGGAAGGGCGGCGAAGTCGGTTCCCCGCCCCTTGCCGGAGTCCTCAGCTACGCTTGCGGCGGCGCATGCCAACGGCCGACAGGCCGCCAAGGCCACCCAGCAGCAGGAGCGCCGAGGCCGGCAGCGGCACCGTCTCGACGGTGATCGGACCGATCGCCGCATCAACGCTGATCGCCCCTGTGGTCTCCGCGTAGAACTGAATCGCACCGACCTGTGTCCAGTCGAAAGCAGCATTATCGAACAATGCAAACGGCACGAACGTGTCGCCACCCGGGCTGATCGGACCGCCAAACGACGTGAACGCTCCTGTCCGGTCCCATACCCTGATTTCTGCGGAAAGGGCACCCTGATCCAGGCGCAGAACCTGGAACTGGAAGCCGCTGCCCGGTTGGCCGCCGAGATCGAGATTCAGGCCGAGGTTATCCACTGCGATCGCATCGCCGTCATTCCCGTCATAGGTGACCCAGGCTTGCCCGGTAACATTGTCAGCATTGTTGAACGCCAGGACACCATCGGGAATGCCCGCCACGAGCCCCGTCGCGCTGATCGCGGTGCCACTCGAGACGACATACATATCGCGCCAACCGCCGACCGCATCGGCCGCCGCCAATTCAGACCCTTGCGCCAAGCTCGGCAAAGCGTCCGCATCGCCCACCTGCTGATCGGTCACAAACGAATCGATAACGATCGTTGCGGCCGCGGCCTGTCCCACACCCAAGAGCAGCGCGCCCGATGCTGCCGCTGCCAAAATCTTCATATCCATCTGATTACCCCCGTCTAAAATGATGTCCACACCTGAGACATATATACACCACCACTGCCGCCGCCATGATTCTCCTCGGCCGCCAACGCGATAGTTCAATGAGAAGTTAACATGCCTCGTTCTCTTAGCAAACATGTTTACTGTGCCACGAGTTGGCAGCGCGCTCAAGAGAACCGTTCTCGGCATCCGCAAGGCCGTCGCTGGCAGACCTTGCACGCGGCCGGCCAAAGCCGGCGGTCCATCACGCTCTGTATTCGAAGCCTGGAATCTTAAGTGAAGCCAACAGCCCAGGGCAAGACATCCAATTGTCGGGCAGGCGAGAGACAGCCACCCGGAACCCCATAAGTGGCGAAAGCCTGCTCGTGGCCCCAACGATTCCCAGAATTCGGTTGTCGCTCCGGCTCCTCCGCTTAGCTTGCTAGTCGGCTGTTTGGAAAGAGTGCCTTGGGGTGGTGTCTGCCTTGGGTGGCAGCACGTATGTGAATTCACCTTGTCTCAACAGGTCTCGCACCATGATGCCGTAACTTTACCGGAAAATAGTGGCCGCGCGGGTGGCACGAATGCTTTCCCTGCTGTCAACAGGAAGTACTTCTGTGCAACACGCCTCTGACCCCACCACTGGTGGTTCAACAATCAATCCATCAGAGCCGCTGCGGGCAGTTATCTGCCGAGCTTAAGCATGACTGCCTCAGTGTCTTCACGAAAGCATAACCTTCACGGGCATAACACTCGCGACGGAGCCAATATGGATCGATTCTGGCCATACTCTTGCCATATGCATCTGGCCCCTTTCTCGCCATATCCAATCAAAAATCCTTAGAATGAGGAGAGCGGCCGTGGGATACAGTGAAGCCAAGCTTGAGAACCTTGTTTCCAAGCGCCTCGACAATTTCCAGGGTCTCAATCACTTCGTCGCTCGTACGACGCGGCAAAAAGAGGGCATCTTCAAGCTTCGATATGATGCCTACCATGGCGAAGGTCTCATTCAGGGCAGCGGCGAGGCAAGTCTTTCGGATTGGCAGGACGACGAGAGCAGTTCCTCGATTTACGGCGTTACCCTTCACGGTAGCCTTGTATCGACCATAAGGCTGAGTGTGATAAGCCGGGAGCACAAGAACTGCGTCACCTATGCCTTGTTCAAGGATTATCTCGATCCGCTTCTCGACTGCGGCGAGAGATTGATCGACGGCTCGCGCCTTGCAGTCAGGTGCAATGATAGCGCACTGCGCCGACGTGTCGTCATGTATACGTTGAGCTTGGCGGCAGGGCTTTCAAGCAGCGTCAAGGCCGACCATGGCACAATGATCGCGCGCCATAACCATGCGCCTTTCTACGAGCGCTTCGGATTCAAGGTTGTGAGTGGGCCTTTTTCGTATCCCGAGGCGCTTACACCTCTGAGTCTGATGATGATCGATTTGCCAAAGCGCGTCGCCGGATGCACGCCACCCGGGCATGTCACCGATGGGGACGGGCAGCATCTGGCGCTTCGATCTGCCTGAACGCTCCCGTCAGGCCGTCTGATCAAGCTCTGACTTCACCCTCTGCCGCGCCGCCGCGCGGGAGGTTTCACCCCACCCAGAACCTGGTCTTGGTCAGGTCAACGAAACGGCGCACCGTAGTGACGCCTTTCGCCTCCTCTGCCTCGAGCAGGCCGAGAACCTGATCCCGGGTGGTCTCGGCATGAGCGATGTCATCCAGCCCGTAGGCGACCCCGTAACGGGCAAGCGCGTGGTTCTTCACCCAGTCCGCGCGCGGCGCATGTCTTCCGAATAGGGCAAAGTGTAGATGATGTAATTGCCTGCCATCGTCCGCGTCTCCTGGCCCTCGTCCCGCGCGTCCAGCCCATCGTGGGCGGTTGATCGCCCCATGACCCGCTGCGCTGCCGCCTTTTCCGGGATTGCTCAGGCGCTGTCCGCCAGCCGCGCAAGGAAGGTCCCGTAACGGGTCTTGCCGAAGAATTTCGCATGGGCCTCGAGCGCCTCGCGGTCGATCCAGCCCTGCCGGTAGGCGATCTCTTCAGGCGCGCCGATCTGCAGCCCCTGCCGGTCCTGCAACGTGCGCACGAAATTGCCCGCGTCCAGCAGGCTCGCATGCGTCCCGGTGTCGAGCCAGGCATAGCCCCGGCCCATCTTCTCGACCGTCAGGCTGCCCTCGAATAGGTATGTTTCCAGAAGCGAGGTAATCTCCAGCTCACCGCGCGCCGAGGGCCGGATGGACTTGGCGCGTTCGGGCGCCGTGCCATCCAAAAAATAGAGCCCCGTCACCGCATAATCCGAGGCCGGGCGTTCGGGCTTTTCCACGATCTCGACGGCCCGGGTGCCGGTCGCATCGAACGTCACCACACCATAGCGTTCCGGATCGGCGACCTGATAGCCGAAGACGGTGCCCCCCTGCCCCCTTGCATCGGCGCGAGCGAGGATTTCGGGCAAGCCATGGCCAAAGAAGACGTTGTCGCCCAGCACCATGGCAGACGGCGCACCGGCCAAAAACTCTTCGGCCAGCAGATAGGCCTGGGCCAGACCGTCGGGCGAGGCCTGCGTGATCCAGGTGAAGGACAGCCCCCATTTCGCCCCGTCCCCCATCAGGCGCTGGAACTGCGCCTGATCCTCGGGCGTGGTGATCACCGCGATCTCGCGGATGCCGGCTAGCATCAGCACGCTGAGCGGATAGTAGATCATCGGCTTGTCATAGAGCGGCAAAAGCTGCTTCGAGACGCCCATGGTGATCGGATAAAGCCGCGTGCCCGACCCGCCGGCCAGGATGATGCCCTTGCGCGTGCTCATGTCGTCTTCCCCGAGATGCCAAGCCGCAGAACGGTCATTTGAGATATCCCTGTGTTTTCCGGTCGATCCGCAACTGCGCCCCCCGGCCTAGGGATTTCCAGCGCAACCGCCCTGCCAGCATGACGAGAACCGGATCGACATAGCCGTACCGCTCGGTGCGGACCTTCCAAGTATGAAGCTTGTTCTGCAGCGCTAGACGTGCCCTGCGGATCACGCCCGGCGGCCCGACAACGGCACCGCTGGGACGATATCCCCGCGCCTCAAGCAGATGGCCGAGTTTGTATTCGACCTCGGCGATCTCCCGGGGCGATTGCTTGCTGCGCCATTGAAACGCCAGCCTTGGATCGATGGCCTCGTATGTGGAATGTTGCGCATAGTCCAGCATCGCAGGGCTGTAGGACAGCCCCAGGAAGGCGCAGAGCCGGGAAAGCTGGTCCTTGGGGGCGGCAAGCAGATCCTCGTAGCGCAGGGTGAAAACCCGTTCTTCGGGAATGGCCAGACGGTCCCAGTCGCGTTCGGTCCCGAGCCAGTGATCGATGCCGTGCCACGTATTCCCCGCCCATCCCATTCCGATGGACGACCGGGCGACATCGCGCGGATCGCGCAGCAGGTGGATGATCCGGGCCTCGGGGCAGAGCTGCCTCAGACGCCCCAGTTCCCTGTGCAGGACAAGAACATGGACCTTCTTGCCGGAGCGCGCCCGGTCCCCGGCCAACATGGTCCGGAAGGCGGCTTCCCCCTCCCGGACATCCGGCACAGGCAGGCCCGAGGCTCGGAAGATCCGGTCGAGTTCCAGATCGCCCGCGTTCAGGACAAGATCGGCGCCGTTCTGTTCGAGATGGTCGAGCATGAAGTCCCGCTCGCCCGGACAGCCGATATCGGGATGCGCATCGAGCAGAAGCCGCACCAATGTCGTGCCCGAGCGCAGCGCACCGTAAAGCACGAAGACGTCGTTCACCGCATGCGAACCCATCGTCATCTTCCCAACCGCTCCATGTGTCTGCTGTTGCAAACACTACCCTCTATCGCAAGCACGATATGGCAGGAGCGTTTACACCCGCCCTCCCCGCCCCCAATGCCCGTGGGTTTCGTCATGGTCGTTCTGCAGCGAGCTGGGCCAGAACCTGTGCGAGCCCGGCCTGCCAGGCTGGGCGGGGAATGCCGAATCGAGCCTCCAGCGCGGCGCAATCGAGCCGGGAATTGAGCGGGCGGCGTGCAGGCGTCGGGTACCCGGCCGTGGCGATCTCCTCGACCGCGACGCGCAGCCCGGCCCGGGCAAAGATTTCGCATGCGAAATCCGCCCAGCTGACATCGGGGGCGCCCGCGAAATGGTAGGTTCCGGCCTTGTCAGGATCTTTTGCCAGCGCCTCGGCCAGAGCGAGGCAGGCGGCGGCGATCGCAGCGGCGGGCGTGGGGCCTCCGACCTGATCGGCCACGATCCGCAGGCTGTCGCGCTCTGCCCCCAGTCGCAGCATGGTTTTCACGAAATTCGCCCCATGGGCCGAGAACACCCAGGAAGTGCGCAGGATCGCGTGCGCGCCGCCTGCCGCGCGCACCGCCTCTTCGCCGGCCAACTTGCTTCGGCCATAGGCCGAGAGCGGCGCGGGCGGATCGTCGGGGCGCCAGGGCCGCGTGCCCGAGCCGTCGAAGACATAATCGGTGGAGATATGGACGAAGGGAATGCCGCGCGCCGCACAGGCCCGCGCCATCGCGCCCGGCGCCGCGCCGTTGATGCGCGTGGCAAGCGCCTCTTCCTCTTCAGCCCGATCCACGGCGGTCCAGGCGGCGGCGTTGATGACCGCGTCAGGCGCATGGGCGGCGATGGCCGCGGCGCAGGCCTCGGGCTCGGCGAGGTCGGCCATGTCCCGGCCGAGGACGGTCGCCTCGGGCGCAAGCAGCGCCAGTTCGCGCGCCACCTGGCCCGTCCGCCCGAAGACCAGCAGGCTCACGCCCCCGTCCCCAGCCGCTGCCCCACACCGTCCCGGTTCAGCAGCGGGCGCCACCAGGTCTCGTTGTCGAGATACCAGCGCACGGTCCGGCGCAGCCCCTCCCCCAGCGTCACAGAGGGCCGCCAGCCCAGTTCCTCGCGGATGCGGGTGGGGTCGATCGCGTAGCGCAGGTCGTGGCCGGGGCGGTCCGTGACGAAGGTGATCAGCCGATCGTGCGGCGCGCCCTCGGGCCGCATCTCGTCGAGGATCGCGCAGATCATGCGTACGAGGTCGATGTTCTTCGCCTCGTTCTCGCCGCCGATATTGTAGGAGCGTCCCACCCGGCCCTGTTCCAGCACCAGCAGCAGCGCCTCGGCGTGGTCCTCGACATAGAGCCAGTCACGCACATTCTCGCCCGCCCCGTAGACCGGGATCGGCCGGCCGTGGATCGCGTTCAGGATCACCACGGGCACCAGTTTCTCGGGGAAGTGGAAGGGGCCGTAATTGTTCGAGCAATTGGTCAGCACCACCGGTAACCCATAGGTCTCGTGCCAGGCGCGCACCAGGTGGTCCGAGGCCGCTTTCGAGGCGGAATAGGGAGAGCGCGGGTCGTAGGGCGTGGTCTCGGTGAACTTGCCGGTCGGGCCAAGACTGCCGAACACCTCGTCGGTCGAGATGTGGTGAAAGCGGAAGCCGGCGGGCCGCCCCCGGCTTTCCCAGTGGCCACGGGCGGCCTGTAACAGGGCATAGGTGCCCATCACGTTGGTCTCAATGAAGGCGCCGGGCCCGTCGATCGAGCGGTCGACATGGGATTCGGCCGCCAGATGCATCACCGCATCGGGGGCGTGTTCGGCGAAGACGCGGGCCAGCAGATCCGCGTCGCGGATGTCACCCTCGACAAAGGCATAGCCCGGGAGAGCGGCGACGCTCGCCACGTTCTCGAGGCAGGCGGCATAGGTCAGCGCGTCGAGGTTCACGACCTCATGGCCTTCGGCGATGGCGCGCCGCACCACGGCCGAGCCGATGAAGCCCGCCCCCCCGGTCACAAGCAGTTTCATGGCATCTCCCAGACAAAGGGGCTGTCGAACGCGGCAAAGGGGGGAGCGGCCTGATCCTTCGCCGAAAGGACGGGATCACCCGCCAGTGGCCAGTCGATGCCGCAACTGTCCCAGCGCACCGCGCCGTCGCAGTCGGGGGTGTAGTAGTCCGAGCATTTGTAAAGAATCTCGGTCTCCTCGGTCAGCGTGACGAAGCCGTGCAGGAACCCCTCGGGGATGAGCATCTGCCGACCGTTGTCGAAGCTGAGTTCCGTCCCGACCCAGGCCCCATAGCTGGGCGCGCCCTTGCGGATATCGACGACCACATCATAGAGCGCCCCCCGTCCGCAGCGCACCAGCTTGGCCTGGGCATGGGGCGGGGCCTGAAAATGCATCCCCCTCAGCGTGCCTTTCGCATGCGAAAACGAGTGGTTGTCCTGCACGAAATCGATCGCGATGCCGGCCTCGGCTAGCCGCGCCCGGTTCCAGCTTTCGGAGAAGAAGCCCCGGGCGTCCCCGTGACGGGCGGGCGTCAGGATCAGGACGCCGGGCAGCGCGGTCTGTTCAATCTGCATCGGCTCAAATATCCGGGCCGGAAAACTCCCCGCCGGTATCGGCCAGCCCCGGGCGAATTGCAACAGGCTTGGCCTGGTTCTGCCCGCCCTGCCGGGAAACGGTGTGTCACGCCCGCCCGGCCTGCCGCTTCACCCAGCCCAGGAACGCCTTGTCGGGGCTACGGAGCACCTTCTTGCCCGTGGCCGCCCACATCGCCCGCCACTCGGCCTCGAGCGCGTAGACATCCGCCCCGGGCAGCAGCCGGCGCGCCTCGTCGAGCGCGTCCGGCGAAAGCTGCGGCCCCCTGCCCTGCCCCGGCTCGATCACCGCCGCCTTGGGCGTCACCCGGATGATGTCGCCCTCTTCCTCGGCCAGGTCATAATCGGGCAGGTTGCCCGCGCGGATGATCTCGCGCAGCATCGCGCGGAACACCCGGCGCGGGCTTGCTGAGCCGGATTTCTTGAGCAGAGTCTCGACCGAGACCCGCCAGGCCGGCTGGCGGCCGCAATGCTTGCGGGCAAGTTCGTAGATCCGCCGCTCCAGCGGTTTTCGCATGCGAAAATAATCGCGGGAAAGCGTGAGGACCGATTTCGCCAGCACCGCACGGTAGAGCCATTCCGACAGCGTCACCGCGACACTGACCATCCGCCCGCCGCGGGTCTTGCGCACGATCTGCCAGCTTTCGATCAGGCCGAAGCCGGTGGTGGTCTCCTGCTCGCCGGTGACGATGTTGGTGGTGATCCGCGTGCCCGCCAGCCGCTCGAACGCGTCGCGCAGCCGCTTGTAGCCGTCTCCGCTCGTCTCGCGCCCCGTCGCGATCAGCAGGTCATGGGCGGTCAGCGTCAGCGTCCGCGCGGTCGGGCGCCCGGCATTGATCGCCGCCATCAGCTGGGAGATGCAGAAGATCAGGATATCGGCATCGAAGATCGTGGCCCGGCCCTTGACCGAGGGCGTCACGGTGACCTGCACCCCGTTGTGATCATATTCCAGGATCCGCCGGTCGGGCCGGGTGGAAAGCGAGAACAGCGGATGTTCCATCGAGGCGAGGTCGTGCTTGGGCACGGCAGCGAAGAAATCGCAGACGAAAAAATCCTGCTGGAGGGGGGAGCCGACTGCCCCGGTCATGCGCGTCCTGCCTCGTTCTGCCTGCCCGTTCGGCCCGGTTTCCGGGTCCGCCCCGGTTTCGGGGTTTCATTGACACCCCACCCTAGGGCCTGTGGATAACTCCGTCCAGCCTTGTCCGATCGGGATCGGCGTTTCGGAGTCGGGAAAGCGTGGGATCGGAGTCGCTTTATCGGGGTTTCGGAGTCGGACCGACCCTGCCGAAACCGCCCTGCCCTCCTGATTCTCAAGGATTTTTTGTTGCCGGAAGCCCTCCGTAACTATGAAATAACGGAAAATAACAAGCCCCAAGCCAGGTGCATGCCCCGCCCCCAGGAACCGGGCGGTCCGAATCGTCCCCCAATTGCTGAGAAAAAGAAGAGGGGGATACGTTTCCCTTTGCGTGTATCGGGATCTGTGGCACATTGAGCAAAACGCGATACATCGGGGGTCGAGCATGCAGGCGAACGAACTGCCTCCCTATTTCAACATCTCGCCCGACAAGGCGATGACGGAGCTGCCACCGCCCACCGGAACGGACGGGCTCCGGGCGATTGCCGAGGCCTGCGCGCGTGGGCGGGCGGACCTGGCGGGCCGGGGTCTCGACGAGACCGGCGAACGACGGCTGCGGCCGTTCTCGACCTGGGAGATCACCAGGTATCTCATCCCCGTGGCCCCCGCCCATTTCCGCCGCGTGCTGCGCGAGAATCCCGACCTGCCCCAGGGCGTGTCCGAGACCGAGGGCGGGGCCAAGTGGTTCAGCCTCGACGAGGTGCTGCGGCTCAGGGCCCATTTCGGGGCGTCGGGCTCGAAGTCCAAGGAGTACCTGCCCTACCGCCCCGAGGGGCTGCCAGCCAAGGTCGTGGCGGTGGCGAACTTCAAGGGGGGCGTCGGCAAGACCTCGACCTGCGCCCATCTGGCGATGTCGGCGGCGCTGGACGGCTACCGGGTGCTGGTGGTGGATCTCGACAGTCAAGGGTCCATGACCTCGATCTTCGGCGGCAAGGTGGCCGATGAATGGGAAACGGTCTTCCCCCTGCTCGCCCGCCATTACGGCGAGCATCTGAGAGCCGAGAACCAGCGCCGGCTGGACCGGGGCGAGGCGCCCCTGCCGCTCGACGAAACGCTGAGCGAGGCGCTCAAGGTGTCGCCCGCGGATGTCATCAAGCCGACCCACTGGCCCAATATCGACCTGATCGGCGCGCAGCTGAACCTTTACTGGTCGGAATTCCAGATCCCCGTCTGGCGGATGAACGCGCGGTCCTGGAAGCTGTGGGATGCGCTCTCCGAGGCGCTGACCGCGGGTGGCGTGCTCGACCGCTATGACCTGGTGTTCCTCGACACCCCCCCGGCGCTTGGCTATCTCACGATCAACGGGCTGGCGGCGGCCGACATCCTGCTGGTGCCCGTCGGCGCCAGTTTCGTCGAGTTCGACTCGACGGGGCGCTTCTTCGACATGCTGCACGCCACCTTTTCCTCGATCGAGGAGGGCGAGAACATCGCCGCCCGCGCACTGGGGCGCGAGGAACTGGCCTTCGAATGGGACGCGGTGCAGGCCGTCGTCACCCGCTATGACGCTGCCCAGCAGGCCGAGATGGCCGCGCTAATGCAGGCCTATATGGGCCGCACCCTGTCGCCCTACCGGCAGGATTTCACCGCACTCATCGGTCAGGCCGGCGAAAGCGTGAACGGGATATACGAGGCCGATTACCGCAACTTCAACCGTGATACCTATGCCCGCGGCCGCGCTACCTTCGACGAGACCTACGCCGCCTTTAAGCGGCTGCTTCTCGGGATATGGAGGCGTGAGGAACGCACCCGCGAGGGGCTGGCCGCCGAGTGAGGTTTCGCATGCGAAAATCGTGGTGGAACAGAGTCTGTTGAAAAACGCCCCGGACAGGCCGAAACGGGGCGGATCGAGCAGGAAGAGGGTCTAAACCCATGGCTAAACGCAAGCGTCTCAGCCCCGCCGCGCCCGAGATCCTCGGCGGCGCCCCCGAAACCAAGGCGATGGGGGTGGCCCAGACCTATCGCCGGCCCCCTGCCCCGATCGCCGAGGTCTCGCGCGATGCCGCCACCCGCGCCGCGCTCGATGAGGTCACGCAGGAACTGCAAAGCGCGCGCAGCGAAGGCCGCTTCGTGATGCGGCTGCCGCTTGCGGCGCTGGAGGAGGCGCACCTGGTGCGTGACCGCATCACGATGGACGAGGCGGAGCTTGGCACGCTGATGGCCAGCCTGCGCGACCGTGGCCAGCAGATGCCGGTGGAGGTAGTGGACCTCGGCCACGGTCGCTACGGGCTGATTTCGGGCTGGCGGCGGCTGACCGCGCTCCGGCGTCTGCATGCCGAGACCGGCGAGGATCGTTTCGCCGGGATCCTGGCGCTGGTCCGCAGCCCCGAGGGCGCGCCGGAGGCCTATCGCGCGATGGTCGAGGAGAACGAGATCCGCGCGGGCCTCAGCTTCTACGAACGCGCGCGGATCGCGGTGCAGGCGGCGGGGCAGGGGGTCTATCCCGACAAGGCCGCGGCGGTGGCCGGGCTGTTCGCTGCTGCGCCCGCGCCGAAGCGGTCCAAGATCCTGGCCTTTACCCATCTGGTCGAGGCGTTCGACGACAGCTTGCGCTTTCCCGCCGCGATCCCCGAGCATCTGGGCCTGGCGCTGGCCGGCGCAGTGCAGGCGCAAGAGGGGTTCGCCGACCGGCTGGCCGCGGCCCTGCGAGATGCCGCCTCAAGGGATGCCGCGGCCGAGCGCGCTGTGCTCGAACGTGCCGTGAAAGGGCAGGGCCGGGCGGGCAAATCCGCCGCCCTCCCCGAAGAGATTGCCCCTGGCGTCGCCCTGCAAGTGGTGCGCGGCCGGCTGACGCTGTCGGGCAAAGGGGTCGACGCGGGCCTTGCCGAGGACCTTCGCCGCTGGCTCGTCGCACGGGGGTAGGGCGAGGCAGGGGGGCTGGGACATCTTCATGCAATGTTCGGTTTCGCATGCGAAACCCCGGGCGTAGAACATGATCCTGAAGATGCCGCCCGCCCAGTGTCCAGCCAAGCAGAGATTTCATGACGACAGCCTTGCTCGAAGATCGCCCGACCCGCTGTCCCGTTCTGATCGTCGATCTGGACGGGACGCTGTTGCGGTCGGACCTGCTGTTCGAGACCTTCTGGAGCGCGCTTGCCGCCGACTGGCGCAGCCCCGTCCGGGCGGCGCTGACGCTGCGGGCCGGGCGGGCGGCGCTGAAGCGCCATCTGGCCGCGGCGAGCGTGGTGGACATCGCGACGCTGCCCTATGATGCGGACGTGCTGACCTATGTGCGGGACTGGCGGGCGGCGGGCGGGCGCACGGCGCTGGTGACCGCCAGCGACGAAGGCCTCGCGACCCGGATCGCCGACCATCTGGGCGTGTTCGACGAGGTCCATGGCTCGGACGGGGCACGCAATCTGAAGGGCGCGGTCAAGGCCGACTTCTTGACCGCCCGCTTCGGGGACGGGGGCTTTGCCTATATGGGTGATGCGCCCGCCGACCTGCCGGTCTGGGAACGGGCGACGAAGGCGATCACCGTGAACGCGCCCGCAGCCCTGCGCCGCCGGGTCGCGGCGATCGGGCGCGAGGTTGAGCATCTGGGACCGGCCCGGGCGGCGGTCGGCCCTTATCTGAAGGCGCTGCGCCCGCATCAGTGGCTGAAGAACATCCTCGTCTTCCTGCCCATGATTGCCGGGCATCGCTATGACCTCGCGACGCTGGGGCTAAGCCTTATGGCCTTTGTCGCCTTCAGCCTGGTGGCCAGCGCCGTCTACGTCCTGAACGATCTGCTGGACCTGTCGGCGGACCGCGCCCATCCGCGCAAATCCCGTCGGCCGTTCGCCAGCGGCAACGTTCCGATCGCCCATGGTTCCTGGATGGCCGCGGGGCTGCTGGCCGGCGGCGTGCTGGTCTCGGCAAGCCTCGGCTGGGCGTTCCTCGGGGTCATGTCGGTCTATTTCGTCGCCACCACCGCCTATTCGCTGAATCTCAAGCGCCGCACGATCATCGATATCGTGACGCTCGCCTGTCTTTACACGATCCGCATCGTCGCTGGCGGGGTCGCGACGGGGATCGCGCTGTCGGTCTGGCTGCTGGCGTTTTCGGTGTTCTTCTTCTTTGCATTGGCGGCGGTGAAGCGTCAGGCCGAGCTTGTCGACGGCGTCCGGCGCGGCCAGCTCGCAGCCACGGGGCGGGGCTATCACGCGGACGATCTGCCGCTGATCTCGCAATTCGCGGTCTCGGCGGGTTATGTCTCGGTGCTGGTCATGGCGCTTTACGTCAATTCGCCTGCGGTGGGGGAGCTTTACAGCTATCCGCCGGCGCTCTGGGGGATCTGCCTGGTTCTGCTCTACTGGATCACACGGATGGTAATGGTCACCCATCGAGGGGGCATGCATGACGATCCCGTCGTCTATGCGGCGAAAGATCGGATCAGTCAGATTTGCGTCATCCTGATGTTCGGCGCGGGCCTCGCCGCGACGTTCCTGTAGCCGGGCCAAGGCGGCACGGCAGGGGGCGCCAGGGCTGGCATTCCCGGCGATCGTTTCTTGCGGGCGCGGCGCTTTCCGCCGCGCCCGGCCGGTCCGGGTTTCGCATGCGAAACCCGGAGCTCAGCCCAGATCGAACAGATCCGGCAGATCGCCCGAAAGGACATGCAGCGCGGGATCGGCGAGGTCGATGCCGATTTCGAGGAACGCGGTCTGGCCGCTGCCGGCACTCAGTTCCAGCCGCAGCTCATCGGCCGCATGGTCGAGGATGATCGTCGCGTTCCTGTCGCCACCCAGACCATGGATGTCGATGGCGTCGAAGGTTCCGGACAGCATGTCCACCTCGATCAGGCTGAGGCTGTCGGCCCCGCCAGGAAGATCGGAAAGATCGAGTTTCAACGTCCCGTCGAGGATGACATGCGAGTCCACCGGGCTGCCCTGCTGATCCCAGCGGCCGCTGCGGAACTCCGTCAACGTCGCGAAGCCCTCCGCGTCGGCATCGAAGGTCAGAACCGACCCGTCATGCATGCGCAGCAGGGCGGTGCCGGTGCCGTTCCCGTCGAAGCCGACGCTGGCGTCCGCGCCTTCGATGCGCAGCTCGCTGCCGCCGGTTAGATCATAGCGCGCCCCGTCGGTGGCGAGAATCGCCTGCCCGCCCGAGATCGCGACCGCGGTCGTCCCCGTTACCTCACCGGTATTGGCAAGCCGGCCGCCAGTGACATCGAAGATCATCAGATCCGCGTCGCCATAGCCGTCGAACCAGAACTGGCCCGGGCCCTCCACTGTGATCAGCCCGCCATCCGCGCCGGTCTCGAGCGCGCCCTCGACCGTCAGCTTGCCGCTGGTGACATGCAGCCGCCCGCCTGATCCCAGGTCGAGATCCGTGATCGTCGTGGTCCGCGCGCCGTAATACACCCAGTTGCCGCCCAGATCGACATTATCGCCATCGTCGGGGACGGCCTGGGTCGTCCAGTTGATCCGGGTGTCCCAGCGGATGCCGTCGGCAAGCGTGTTCGGCACAAAGCGGTGGGTCGTCTCAGTGCCATTCGGTGCAACGCCGAAGCTGTTCTGGAAATAGGCGACAATATCTTGCGCCGTGGGGGCGCCGTCGGTCCAGTTCTCTCTTGCATAAGCCATCAGCTCGGTGAGCCAGCCGCTTTTGTAATAATTGTCCAGCTGTTCGTCATCGGGATGCGCACCGGCGGGGCGACCAAGGAACTGCGCCGCAAAGTTCTGGATCGTTGTCTGATCGGCGATGTCGGTATCGAGATCGCTATCGTAGCGCTCGTTGCCATGGGTGCGGGTTGAGTTCGGATCAGTCCCGAGCCAGTTGTAGATGATGGTATCGTCGTGGAAGAGATCCGTCGTGGTTGTCAGCGGGTTGCTTGTACCGGTCTTCCAGGCGATTTCCGCCGGATTGTTGGGGTCAGCCAGGTGAGCGATGATATTGTTGAAGACGGTGGTGTCGTACCCCGTGTTTTGTATGCCCCAATTCACCGCGCCAATATTCGAGGAAAGCTTGTAGCCCGCGGATGTGACGACATTGTCGGCAACGAAGCTGTAATTCCCGATCGGACCGTCATTTCTGTATACCCCACCCAGAACGTTGAAGGCCACGTTGTTGTCGATGAAGGCATTGTTCTCGATATGGCCACCGCCCCGGAACTGGGCGCCGACAGAGGCGGCCTGGGCCGAGATGTTGTCGCGGAAGGTGACGTCGGTCGTCGTGTTCTGAAGATAGATGTTATGGCTGAACTTGTTGGGCGGCATGCCGCCTTCGGTGGAGCCGTCCAGCCGGTAGTCGTCTCCCCAGCCATTGTGGTGGAAGAGCGTATCCTCGATCAGGATGCCGGAAGTCTCGCGTACGAAAAGCCCGGCAGCGGTGCCACTCCAGGTGCCGCCCTCCGGTTCTGGCGGAACGACATCGACGATTTCGGAATTGTGCAGGGTGAAGCCCTTGAGAGGACGACTGAACCCTTGAAAACTTACCCCTCCGGAGAAGTGCATATTGGTCAGGATGACGTTGTCGGCCGTCAGATTGCCGAACCCTTGGACCAGTTCCAGGTCGCTGACCACGATGTTTGACGTGGCCCATTGGGGGGCGATGCCGAACGCTGAATCGATCACCGGACGGTCGCCTGTGCCCCAGGATGTCACGTGAAGCGGGTGCAATTCCGACTCGCCCCTGGCGCCCCAGGCGAAGACACCGCCGAGATCCTCGTATGTGTAGCCCTTCTCGAACATGAGCCAGTGGGACGACGGGGCCGGTGACGTGTTGTTCAGGGTCAGCCCGGTCAGACCGCCCTTGCCGATCCAGAGCTCCATGCCTGCGTCGACGGCCAGGGCCATCGCCTCGGATCCGCCGTATTCGGGGTGGGCGACCAGCCATTTCGCGGTGATCTCGCCTTCCGACAGTCCTTCCCGCGCGGCAATGTCCGCCTTGCTCAGCGCGGTCTCGCTGCCCGAGACATAGACCTTCCGGTGATTGTCGCCATGCTCGACGACGATGTCGCCATTGGCATCCTCTGCCAGCATGTAATGCGTGCCCGTGCCCCATCCGGCCTCCTGGGTCGGGGCGGCGACGTCGAAGCTGGCGGTGCGGGCATCGACCGTGCCATCGGTGTAGGTGATCGTGTAGTCCAGCGACAGCGGCCCGCTGTAATCGCTGCCCGACAGCACCAGCGCGATGGTGTTGTCGGGGTTCACCGTCGCGTTGCCATGTTCGGGCAGGTCGGTGATTTCCACCGCAGCGATCTCGTCGGCCTGCTCGGGCAGGAGCGTCGTGACGCGCCCGCCCGCCAGCGACAGTGTCGTGCCCGGCGACAGGGTGACGACCGGACCGGCCGGATCGGATGGTTGCCCGGCATCGTCCTGGCCGTCGGTCTCGTCGGGGGGCTGGGGATCCTCTTCGCCGGTTTCCGTGTCCGTTTCGTCCCCTGGCCCGCCGTTTTCTTCGCCGTCACCCGTTTCCCCGCTGTCGCCGGGATCCGCCGGATCGGGAGTTTCGTCTTCGGCGCGGTCGTCGTCTGTTTCAGGGGCGCGGCCCGGGTTGGGGTCGCGCCGGGTCGCGGTTTCGCTGTCACGTCCGGCCGTTCCGGTTGCCGGGGGTTCGGTTTCGCCGGGGTCCAGAATGACGATGTCCCAGTCGGACCGGGGGGGAGGCGTGGAGAGGGTGGTGTCGGTTTCCGTTCTCGTGCGATCGGCGCGAATATTCGAGAGGGCGTTCTGCATGCTGTGCTCCTGGCCGGCCACGCAACGGATGGGAGTCACCATGACAAAGCACACTCCAACCACGCACAGCAGCCAAACCGCGGCCGAGCGCCTCACCCATTCCTCTCCGGCGCGTGACGCCGTTTCATTCTTTTTTCGTCGGTGCAAACCACGGACGGATCGAGGCGCCCCCTGTCACATCCCGGCCAAGGCACCCGGTGTGGGGGCGACGCCGGCATCATGTCATGGGAAGCCCTGGAGCCTGCGGTTGGCGCGACCGAACCTACAGGTTGCCCGTCTCAAGACAACGACACTCACGATCTGGTGGCATGAACTTTCCGGATCGGCGGCGAAGTCTTGCCGAACGTTTCAGGTCCGGTCGGTGGATCCATGCCGACCAAGGGGTGGGGGTGCGGCATGTGGTTCGGTTTCGGCTGGCTGCGGTGTGGCGCACTCGGCTTCCCGCAAGCTCAGGCCCGTTTCAGCGCAGTCTGATACAATCGAGGCGAATTGCGAGTGACTGCGCACCGTCTGCAAAATACCTGCGAGGTGTCTGTTCTGTTCCGAGGCCGTTCGGTCCCCGATATCAGTGCCTGGCGCGCCTGTCCCGCCGTCGCAGGGCACCCATGAGGCCCAGCCCCCCCAGCAACATCGAGGCCGTCGCCGGAAGCGGGATGATCTCGGGGGCGCTGGCCTCGGTATAGGACAGCGTTGCCGTCACGGTATCCCCGTCCCCGAAATCGTCGACGATGTCGCTGAAGAGCATCTCCACCACCGTCGCACCATCGGCCAGCAGCGTGTCGAGGAGGCCCCCCGGAAGGGCGAGGTTCAGCGAGAAGGTACAATCGGTATCGTCTGCGTTGACTGCGCCCCCGGGAATACGCTGTGGGTTAGTCTCCTCTGTCGCGTCAGCTGCGCAGGTGTAGCTGCCTAAAACTTCCCCATCGGCCCGCAGCGTGAAGAACTCGCCCGGACCCGTGACATCCAGCCCGGAAAAATCCGGCGCGTCGAGAGCAGGCCCGGTCGCGATGGTCAGGACGCCCCCGATGCCGTCACTCGGGGCTAGGCCGGCGAACGCGAAGGTCAGATCATTGGCGAAACCGTTCGTTCCGGTCACCGTCTGCGTGATGCTGACGGTCGCCGCCTGAGCAACAGAACCGCAAAGAAGAAAAAGGCCAGCCGAGGCCAGCACAACAGTCCTGATCATGTCCACCCCCAAGGTTCCGTATCGCGGCATTTCATCCGAAAGCACCCTTCGGATATGTCCCGATCCGGACACGCAAAAGCACATTATCCCCATGCTCAGATTATCTGGTGGGGCTTTGCTTTGAAAGCCTTCATGGGGACGGGAAGATTCAGCTTCCGGATGAATTCCCCCGCCCGTGCAGGGGCGCCGGCGCGATCATGGACCGATCGCGGCGAATCCCGGCAGGGCTGTCCGCCGGCGAAGCCGTGGGAAACGCTGAATGCTCTGGGCGAGGATCGGTTCGGATTCGGCTACGGTCCCGACGGTGTATCGCGGCGAGGCCGGAAATCCTGCGGATATCGTCCTGTTACAGCCCCATCCCTGTTGCACCTCTGGTCGCAACGGAACTAACGTGTCGCCGTTTTCGCAGCCGATTGTGATAGACCCGTCAGATGTCGGGCAGGGGTTCAGGTATGGGCAGCAAGAGTCGGATAGAGGCCTGCCGGACCTGTGCGTTCCCGGCCATCAATTCCTTTGCGCTTCCGAAACCCTGAGCCTGGAAGATGCGTCACGCCAAAAGGACGAAGGAGGCGGCATGATGGCCGATGGTACGGCGATGGCCCGGAACGTCACCGGGCTGCAATATCCCAGGGTGAAGATCCTGAACGCGCATGTCCATGACCTGACCATGGACGAGCTGCTGGAGAATGTCACCGAGGGCGCGATCCTGACCCTTCATGTCGACATGATGGTGAAGCTGCAGAAGGATCGGGCCTTCTACGACATCCTCGACCGCTTCGACGTGATCACCTGCGACAGCCAGGTCATGTATTTCGCGCTGAAATTCCTCGGCACGCCGGTGAAGGAGCGGGTCTCTGGCTCGGACTACTTCCCGCGCTTCTACAGGCGCCACAAGGACAACCCGGATGTCACGGTCTTCCTGATGGGCGGCAAGCCCGGCATCGCCGAGATGGCGGCGCAGAACATCAACGCCAGGGTAGGTCGCGCGATGATCGTCGGCACCGATGCGCCCGCCTTCGATTTCGAGACGAACCCGGCCGAAATCGACCGGATGATCGCGGCGGTGAATGACAGCGGCGCAACCGTCTGCCTGGTGGGGCTGGGCGGCGGGCGGCAGGAAAAGTTCATCATGGACTATCGTGACCGGATGCCCGGCGTGAAGCTCTGGCTGCCGCTCGGCGGCACGATCGACTACGAAAGCGGTACCTTCGCCCGCCCGCCTGCCTGGATCACCGATGCGGGGTTCGAATGGCTCTACCGGCTGGTGAAGCAGCCCCGCGCCCGGTTTCATCGCTACGTGATCCAGGATCCGCCCTTCCTCTGGGCGGTGCTGAAGCAGCGGCTGGGGATCTACCGGGATCCGTTCGCGTGAGCGCGACTCTGGACACCATTGCCGGGCGGATCCCGGGATAAGGGCTGCGGCCATGGCAGGGGTGAACATGCTGAAGTCGCGTCTTTCCCTGGCCTTGTCCGGGTTGCGAGGGGGGTCGACGAAGGCCCGGGCCCTGCGGGGATCCGGGGTCACCATTTTCCACGTCGTCGCGTCGAATGTCCTGCGCCTGCTGTCCAATCTTGTCCTGACGCGGTTGCTGTTCCCGGAGGCCTTTGGGCTGATGGCACTGATGATGGTGTTCATCGTCGGCCTGAAGCTGTTCTCCGATCTCGGTATCGACGTCCTTCTGATCCAGCACCGGCGGGGGACCGATCGCGCGTTCCTCGATACCGCATGGACGTTGCAGATCCTGCGGGGGGGGCTGCTCTGGCTGGTGGCCTGTGCGATCGCCTATCCGGTGGCCGCGATCTATGAACAGCCGCAGATTGCGGCCATGTTGCCCGTTCTGTCCCTGATCCTGATCATCGAGGGGTTCAAGACGACGAAGGAGGCGGAAGCAAACCGCGAACTCAGACTGGAACGCGTGGTCGCGCTGGACCTGGCAAGCCAGGTGATCGGTCTCGTGATCATGGCGCTCCTGGCCTTTTTACTTCGCTCGGTCTGGGCCGTGGTGTTCGGGACCCTCGTGATGTCCGCCCTCCGGGTCGCGGCGTTCCACGCCTTCCTGCCGGGCGGGCGCAACCGGCTGCACTGGGACATGTCGATCGTGCGCGAAGCTTTTGGTTTTGGAAGCTTCATTTTCTTGAGCACCATCTGCACCTTCCTAGTGAACATGGGGGGACGGTTCATTCTCGGTGCTCATGTTGATATTGGCCTCTTTGGCGTTTTCAGCATTGCAGAGATTCTGGGAACGGCCCCTGGATTGATCGGCATGGCCATCGCGCAGAAGGTCATCTTCCCACTTTATCGGATCAAGCCCCCGCAGGAGAGCGCGGAAAACCGGCGCAATCTGTTCAAAGCCCGGCGCATGGCAGCGAGCCTGTTGATCGCGATGCTGGGGGTTCTGGCCTTTATTGGCGACTGGCTGGTGCAGCTTCTCTACGATCCTCGCTATGCGCTTGCCGGGCCCATGGTCGTGCTCTTCGCGTTGAGCTGGATCCCGAGCGCGGCGCTGGCCGGGTCCAATCAGGTACTTCTGGGTTTTGGCGACAGTAAGCGACATTTTTTCCTCATGGCAGCGATGGCTGCCGTACAGATCACCCTCAGCCTTGTGGGGGTTCTGACCCTGGGGCTCGCCGGTGTGATCCTGGCGCATGGGTTGACCATCCTGCTCACCTATCCTCTGCGCGTCTGGCTGATTTCTCGGTACGATGCCTGGGATCCGAAGGGCGAGTTCGGACTGATGGGGCTGGGATTTGCGATCACCGGTCTCGCCTGCTGGCTGCAGTGGGACAGCCTGTCGGCGCTCTGGTGACGGGGTCACCACGTCTTTGGAGGGGGCCGCACCAGTGCGGAGTTAGCCGTGACGGGGAAACGCGCTTGCAGTTTTCGAGGGGCTGGTACACCGTCCCGCGGGGGGCCGATTGCGCCCCGGCGCTTTCGCCCTCTTGGGGGCATAAACGCATGAGGCCTCGTCCTTGCACCGATCGTATGAAGCGCAGGCCGAAATGCCGGGATCGTTGAAAAGAAATCGTATGGCCGAAAACATTCCATTCAATAAACCGAGCCTCATCGGCAATGAAATCAAATACATTCGGGATGCGGTCCGGCGTGGTCAGCTTGCTGGGGACGGAACCTATACGCGTTGGTGCAACGAGCGAATTCGGCACCTGACCGGTTCCGGGACGGCGCTCTTGACGCATTCCTGCACCGCGGCCCTGGAAATGGCGGCGATCCTGTGCGATCTCGGCCCCGGTGATGAGGTCATCATGCCCTCCTTCACCTTCGTGTCCACCGCCAACGCGGTCGTTCTGCGCGGGGCGACACCGGTTTTCGTGGATATCGACCCCGACACGCTGAACATCGATCCCGCCGAGGTCGCGAAATACGTCACGCCCCGGACCCGGGCGATTTTCGCCGTGCATTATGCGGGCTTTCCGGCAGACATGGATGCGCTGGCCGCGATCGCATCGAAACACGGTCTCATGCTGGTGGAAGATGCGGCCCAGGCTCTGGGGTCGACCTACAAGGGTCGACCGGCGGGCAGCCTCGGGCACATGGCTGCCTTCAGCTTCCATGAGACCAAGAACGTCATAAGCGGGGAAGGCGGCGCGCTCACCATAAATGTGCCCGATCTGGCCAGGCGCGCCGAGATCATCCGCGAAAAGGGGACGAACCGGTCCCAGTTCTTCCGCGGACAGGTCGACAAGTACACCTGGGTGGATCTGGGGTCGTCCTATCTGCCCGGAGAACTGATCGCGGCCTATCTCTTCGCACAGCTCGAAAGCGAATCTGCCATCCGCACCCGCCGCCTGTCGGTCTTCGACGCCTATCAGGAGGCCTTCCAGCCCCTCGCCGAAGGGAACCGGGTCGGCCTGCCGAAGGTTCCGCCGCACTGCACCGGCAACGGTCACATGTTCTACCTGCTGATGGAAGACCAGGAGGCGCGCAGCGCCTTCATCGCCCGGATGAAGGAACAGAATATCGCTACGCCGTTCCACTATGTGCCCTTGCACAGCGCCCCGGCAGGGCGTCGGTTCGGGCACACCCCCGGCGCGATGGCGGTGACCGACCGCATCTCCGACACGCTCGTGCGGTTGCCCATGTATTTCGATCTCGGCTCCGACATCGAGACCGTCATCGAGGCGGCTTTTCGGGCCCTGGAGGAAGCGTGATGGCCCGGCCGGAATCCGGCAAAAAGATCAGCGTTCTGTCGCCGATCTACGGCTGCCGCGACTGCCTCAAGGCGCTCGCCGACAGGGTCCGCGAGACCTTCGAAGGCACGGAGCTGGACTGGGAGCTCGTCCTGGTCGACGACCGCGGGCCCGACGCGCCTTGGGACATCATCGTGAAACTGGCCGCGGCCGATGACCGTATCCGCGGAATCCGGTTGGCCCGCAACCACGGGCAGCATCTGGCGATCTGGGCCGGCCTCGCCGCCGCGACGGGCGACTATGTGGCGATCATCGACTGCGACCTGCAGGACGATCCGACGGTGATTCCGGACCTGTACCGGCGCATCCGGGAAGAGCAGGTCGATGCCGTTCTCGTCGACCGGGGCAGCTGGTCGGATTCGAAATTCCGGCGGCTGGCCTCGCGCAGCTTCTACGGGACAGTGAAATACCTGACCGGCGTCACGATCAGCAATATCGGGAATTTCGGCCTTTACAGCCGCCGCATGGTCGACACGCTTCTGTTGTTCAAGGAACAGGAGGTCTTTCTGCCGGTCATGGTCAGCCTGACCGGCCTGTCCACGATCCGCCATACGGTCGATCGTGACGCGCGGCATGCGGGCAGCAGTTCCTATTCGGTGCGCCGCCTGCTGCAACTGGCGGTCGCGATCATCATCCGCTTTACCGACCGGCCGCTGAAGCTCAGCGTCATCATCGGGCTGATCTTCAGCGGCGCGGCGGCCGCGATTTCACTGCTCCTGCTGATCCTGTGGCTGATGGGGACCTTCACGGTGGCGGGGTGGACCAGTACGATCCTGTCCATGTGGTTCCTGTCGGGCCTGATCCTGGCCACGCTGGGCATTCACGGCTTCTACCTCGGCCGGGTCTTCCGCGAGGTGCAGGACAGGCCGCGAATTCTCGTCGAGACGACGACGATGGAATCCATCGCCGCCCGGGATGATAGAAAGGCAGTCTAGGGATCCGCCGATGAAGAGCATTTTCGCCGAAGCGCGGCGCTTTTCCAGATACGGGATCGTGGGTCTGGCGACGAACCTGTCGCTTTACCTGGTCTTCCTGCTGCTGCTGCGCCTGGGCGTGTCCCCGGTGGTATCCGCCGGGCTGTGCTACGCTCTGGGCGTTGCGATGAGCTATCTGCTCAATCGCCGCTGGACCTTTGGCAGCAATGACAGCCATGGCCGCGATCTGCCCAAGTTCCTGCTGGCCTATGGGGTGGGGTTCGTTAGTA
Source organism: Rhodovulum marinum (assembly GCF_004343075.1). Taxonomy (GTDB): domain Bacteria; phylum Pseudomonadota; class Alphaproteobacteria; order Rhodobacterales; family Rhodobacteraceae; genus Rhodovulum; species Rhodovulum marinum. The sequence goes on along the minus strand of NZ_SLXP01000011.1, from coordinate 5,811 downwards.
CGCTCGTGACGATCAGCCTGCTGCTGTTCTGGCTGCCTGCGGAACTGGCGCAGATCCTCAATATCGGCATCACCGCCGTGGTGATCTATACCTGCCTCCGCCTGTTGCGGTTCGGGGAGAGGAAGTCCGGACATGCCCATTGAACTGAACGACCTGGAAACCGCGCGCTTCGGCATCGTGGCCGCGCGGGTGACCGATGCGCAGGCAAGCCCGGCCGAGATCGAGGCCGCCGCCCGCGACCGGGGTGTGCAGATGCTGACCGCGCGCGTCGATGTGGGCGATCTGCCCCGCGTGCATGCGCTGGAAGAGGCGGGCTACCGGCTGATGGACACGCTGGTCTATTATGCCCGCGGTCTGGACGGCGTCGCTGATCGGGCACCCTCTCCGGCAGGAGAGATCCTGCGCCCGGCCACGGCGGCGGATGCGCCCGCGGTGGGGCAGGTGGCGCGGGCGGCCTTTGCCGGCTATCTGGGCCATTACCATGCCGATCCGCGCCTGGGCGCTGCCGCCGCCGACGCCGCCTATGTGGAATGGGCCGAGACCAGCGTCCAGACCGTCGGCCCGCGCCGGCCGGCCCTGGTGGCGCTGCAGGCTGACCGAGTCGTGGGGTTCCTGACGTTGCGCCGGAACTCCGACACCGAGATCGAGATCGTCCTGAACGCGGTGCACCCCGAGGCGCAGCGCCAGGGCCTTTACGGGCGGCTGGTCGAGCACGGCATGGCGGCGGGCCGCGCGGCGGGCTGCACCCGCGTGATCGTATCGACGCAGATCAACAACGTGGCGGTGCAGAAGGTCTGGGCGCGGCAGGGCTTTTGCATGTCTCACGGCCTTTATACCTTCCACAAGTGGATCGACGCTCAGGCATAGCCTGATCGGCGTGTTCAGGCTGGGCGCCTCAGGACGCTAGGCCCGTGACCTTCTGCCCGGGTATGATGGTGCGTCCGGCCCATCTGGAGGCCTGCATGGCCCAGGTGTTGATGGGACTGAACATCATGGCCACCAGTATGGAGGCCGCCACGGCGAGGCACCCCGCGCCAAAGCGTAACAAGTTGTTTTCAAAGTCAATCATGTAAATCGGCATGCCAACGGCAAAGGTGATTGGAACATGCGTCAGATACAAGGGAAAGGAAATCTCCCCCAGCCAACGGCTCAGCCTGTTCGAAAAGAAGGTGCACGCCGCCGGGGCGTGCAGGGCGCCTATGAAGAACAGCGTGCTGGAAATGACCAGAACCTTTATGTGTTGATCGAGGATCACGGCAATGGCCGATCCTGCGATCATCGACATCAGACCCGCCCACCCCGGGACATGCTCTACCAGCCATTGACGCAGCTGAACCGCGACGATGCCGATCAGGAAAAGGCTGTACCAGGGCTGAAGGACAAACAGCACCGCTGTCACCAGGCCATAGGCCAGCTTGTTGTCGGAAGGTTTGCCAACCAGAAGCAGCATTGCCGCCAGTCCGAACGATCCGAAGAGTTCATAGGACATCGTCCAGAGAGGCGGGGCGTAGCTGCCTTCATATGAATGGTTGAAGTAAACATCGAAAAGGGAAAACCGTATCAGATGCCACAGTGTGGGATCGAAGTCGAAATATTGCTGGTTCCAGAAGGGACGGTTTTCCGGATCGGGGATCAGGTTGGCGTTAAGCAGGGCGCTCGACAGCATGCAGGCGAAAAAGATCGGAATACCCAGCCGCAGGTAGCGTCCTGCAGCTGTCCGCATTACCATATGTCTGTTGCCCGTCTCCACGAACCCCATGGAAAGCGAAAACCCGGAGACCAGGAAAAAAAGCGCGACGGCAAAACTCCCAGTAAAGGGCCACCAGAGATCGAGATGAAGGCGGGAGATGTTAACAGGAGGCAGGACTTGCAGATAGACGTGATACCCAAGAACAACGAGTGCAGCCCAACCGCGCAACCCGTCCAAAACAAATAAACGTCGTGACAAACCGGAAACCCTTATTGCGTTTGGCGGACTTTGCCCAGGCGAGCGTATGTGGGATGCATGGTGTCACCCCGACTACCCCCTGGCAACGTGTTTCGGCCTGAGGCAATCTCCAGCAGGCGCCTGGTTTTGTGCGGCGGGGTGGGCGTCGCGCCTATCCTTCCGGGACGAAACGCAGCAGCATTGCCGTCTCGTTTCGGGCCACCATGTCCTCCGTGATCCGGCGCCCGGTCCGGTGTTCCAGTTCGGACAGAATCGCGTTACGAACCTCCCTGCCGGCGTCGTTTTTCAGAAACATCACCGTGCCGGGGTCGAGCAGATCGGAGAGCCCCCTATAGGCGGGATTGTCCGGATGGCCGGCAAACCAGGCGGACAGGGCCAGGTTGTCGGGCAGATACAGTGACCGTCCCCAGTGAACTCTTTGCCCCTCCATCTCGTAATGCCCCCTGTAGGGGATGATCTTTCCCGGCCACGCGTCCACAAGCTTGGTACCCGCTTCGAACGTCGCCTGTAGCTGGGCCGCTTCAAGAGTCTTCTGGTTCCCTTCGACGAGCAGCGCTGCCGACAGTGGGATGTAGGATAGCAACAGTGCCACCGACCGCCACCGACCAAAGTGGGGCTGCCCGGCCCAGATGGCGAAACAGACAAGAATCGCGAGCATCCCTGCATAGACCACCCGCTCCTTCACGACGGCCGTAATCGATACATAGAGGAGCAGGACGAAGAGGCTCCCTACGGCCATCAAAACCGGTGCAGTCCGTGGCAGCGACCCCGAACAGAGCGTGGCCCCGGCCAGAAGGATCAGGACCCCGGTGAGTTCAGCCCATGTGACCAGCATATAGAGATTGCCGGCAAGCCGTTCCGGCGTGAGGGACCGGATCATGTTCTGCGACACCTGCGCAACGACCTGCTGCAGATCCTCTGCCGTGTAGCTCGACGGGTCGGGCAGGAAATTCACGAGCATCACCAGCTCGTCCCGGGTCATGTCGGGCGGCAGCGTGATGCGGTCGAGATCGACATTCTTGTTGTCGTTGATCTGGCCACGTGCCGCGTTGAAGGCGACATAGTCCGCGTCGGCTGCGATCATCGCGCGGTTGCTGGCGGTCTCGGCCAGGGTCGCGAGGATCAGGAGGCCCGCCAGGCCGACGAACGCCTTGCGCGCGGGAAAGGCGGTGGTGTTGAGGACGGCGGACACGGCGAGAAAGACCAGGAAGATCAGCGAGACCAGAACGGCCGCCTCGAAGCGGATGAGGAAGGCTATGGGCAAAAGGATAAGGGCGATGGCGCCATCCCACCGCCCGCGCCCGAAGGTGTAGGCAAGCGCGGCGCAGCAGATCGCGCTGGCCGCGAGTGTGGTGAACTGCAGCGCCTGGACGTTCAGGATGATGACGAAGAGAATGAGACCGCCGGCCGCGGCCAGCGGGGGATCGCGTCGCCGGGCTGCCTCGACCAGAACCCGCAGGCCGGCATAGAGGCAGAGGCCGTAAATTACGAAGAAGAAGGCTGTATACCAGTCAAGAAACGGCACTAGGTCATAGAGGACCGCAAGGCCGAAGCCGAGGTAGTAATTCATGAAGACGGTAAAGGCCGATGGCTCGCCGTTCCAGAAACCGGAGACGATTGTCTGCATGACGATGTCGTCGTTGTCTGCGAAGCGCAGGACGAAAACGAACTGCAGCGCGAACAGGACGAGGAATGAGATGCTGAGAAGCAGGGGCGGGGGCAGCAACCGATCTGTCCAATGACTGCTCATCTACCATCTCCGGGCCAGGCGGGAAGACGAAACGATGTCAGGCCGGCGCAAGGGGTGAGCGTTATGCGCGGCAGTTGTTGACGCGTGATCAGGTGGCAGCTTGAAGGTGGTGGAGGCTGTCGCGGAACTCAAGCCCTTCGATGACTTTCTGCTGGCCATTCTGCTCGTCGAACCTGTGCCATTTCTTCTGCGCCGACATGATCAATCGGAAGGCTATTGCGAGCCCGGTCTTCCGGCTCGGGCAGTCCCTTGGTTAGACCTTCGGATTCCGGGGTCCGCGCCTGGCGACTCGGATGCTGCGCGCTGCCAGAGCCAGAGCCTGCGGCCTTGGTCCGATGACGGGTTTGGAGGCGAGGGAGAGGCCCTGCGCCGCCCGTCCCGGGAGATGAAGGATGGATGTGCAGGTTCTGGATGGCTGCCGCGACGCGACCGGCGGCTACAAGGTGGATGTGTCGCGCGGCGAGAATGTGGATCGCGTGTCGTCGGAGTGGTTCTCGCGGCCCGATGACGAGCGGTATCTGTCGCTCGACGACCTCTTCGCCTCGGTCAAGGGCCGGGCGGAGCGCAGCCGGACGCGCACGGTGGAGAGTGCGGCGATCCGGGTCGAGGCGCATCGCGACAATCCGGAAAAGCTGGGGCTTGTCCTGCCCGGTGCGGATGAGCCCATCGCGCCGACGCATTGGAGTTTCGGCCAACTCTCGAGCCTCGTCGGCGCGCCTGCGGCCTATCTGCGCCAACTGCCCGCGCCGCTGGCGGGGATCAACCTGCAGTACGGCCTGACCAACCACCGGGCCGAGCAAATCAAGACCTTGGAAGTCATGGATGGCCGTACCGAACTGCGCGCCGTGACCGGCCCCGATTATGGCCGCATCTACGACCATGAACTGGTCTCCGCCGTTCAGCGCATCGCGGGCAACGGCGTTGGCGACACGCGCTGGAAGGTCCCCGGCGTGCTCGACTGGTCGGCCGGCATCTACAACCCGCGCGCGGACGTCACGAAGGAGACGACGACGCTCTACGCTTCGGACCGCGACGTGTTCCTGTTCCTCGTCGACGACCTGAACCCCATCGAGGCGGGGCTGCTGCCCGACGGCTCGCCCGACCTCTATTTCCGGGGCTTCTATTGCTGGAACTCGGAGGTGGGCGCCAAGACGCTTGGCATCGCCAGCTTCTACCTGCGCGCGGTCTGCCAGAACCGCAACCTCTGGGGCGTCGAGGACTTCCAGGAGATCACGATCCGGCATTCGAAATACGCCGCCTCCCGCTTCGCCCACGAGGCCGCCCCGGCGCTGAACCGCTTTGCCGAGTCCTCGCCCGGGCCCTTCATCGACGGCATCCGGGCGGCACGCGAGAAGATCGTCGCGCGGTCGGACGAGGACCGTCAGGATTTCCTGCGCAAGCGCGGGTTCTCCAAGGCGGAGACGGGGCGGATCGTCGAGACGGCTCTGGCCGAAGAAGGCCGCCCGCCCGAGAGCGTCTTCGATTTCGTGCAAGGGATCACCGCTGTGGCGCGCACCAAGCCGAACCAGGATGCGCGGCTGGTGATGGAGGGTAAAGCGAAGGTGTTGCTGGACAGGGTCGCCTAGCAGGCGAGCCGCCCTTCCTCGGCGGTCACGGCCCATCGATCCCCCGAGGGAGAGATGGGCCGGGTTTTCCGTGACGGGTTTGGAGGTCAGAGGAGTGTCCCCCGGCCGGCCCGTCGCGGAGATATCCCGATGACCAAGCAACAGAAGATCACCCTCAGCGCCTCGCGCGACATCCCCTTCAACAAGCTGATGCTCAGCCAGTCGAACGTGCGCAACGTCAAGGCGGGCGTCTCGATCGAGGAACTGGCCGAGGACATCGCGCGGCGGACGCTGCTCAGCTCCATCACCGTGCGGCCGGTGCTGGACGACAGCGGCGCCGAGACAGGCATGTACACGATCCCCGCCGGCGGGCGGCGGTTCCGGGCGCTGGAACTTCTGGTGAAACAGAAGCGCATGAACAAGACCGCGCTGGTGCCCTGCATCGTCCGCACGGACGGGCTCGCCGAGGAAGACAGCCTGGCCGAGAACGTCCAGCGCGCGCCGCTGCACCCGCTCGACCAGTTTCGCGCCTTCCAGGCGATGCGCGA
>NZ_SLXP01000010.1:14922-125294 GCF_004343075.1 Rhodovulum marinum | reverse complement strand
GTGCTAGGAGTCCGTCGCCTTTCTGGTTCACTTCTGGTTCCTGCGTTTTCTTTCCTTCTCTCCTCATCATTTATTTTTCCTCCCCCCCCCCCCCCCCCCCCCCCCGCCCCGCCGCCGCCCCCCCCCCCCCCCCCCCCCCCCCCCCCCGGTCGGCTTGCCGCAGGCAAGCCGAAACCGGATCGCTAGCGGATCAGCACCGGTGCCTCGCCCACGTAACGCCCGTCCTCGGCGGCGGTCACCAGGAAATGCGCGACATCCCCGCGCGAGATCAGGCCGTTGCGCCACTCTTCCGGCGTGACCCGAACCTCGTAGGCATGGCTTGCCGGGCGGTCCATCAGGATGCCGGGCCGCGCGATGGTCCAGTCGAGGTCCGAGGCCTTGATCAACGCCTCTTGCACGTCCTTGTCCGCATAGGCCCGGCCGAGCAGCGTCTTGAACGGGATCTTCTCCACCGTGCTCATCTTGACCTTGCTGTCGCCCGCACCGAATCCCGTGACCACCAGCAGCCGCTTGACCCCGGCCGCGGCCATCGCCGGCAACAGCACCCGGGTCGCGTCGGAGAACAGCGTCGTGGGACCCAGGCCCTTCATCGTCTTGGGCACGCCCAAGGCCATGATCACCGCGTCGACACCCTTTAGCGCGCCGGCGATATCCTCGGCGTTCAGCGCGTCGCCCGCCACCTTTTCCAGCTTGGGGTCCTCGATCGCGATCCCCTCGGCGCCGCGCGCGAAGGCGCGCACCTCGTGGCCCCGCTCCAGCGCGTAACGCACGGTCTCAAGGCCGATCCCCTTGCTTGCCCCGATCACCAGAAGTCGCATGTCTCACCTCCTTGGTTGCGCCAAAGATAGGGCCGGTTTCCCGGATTCCGAGGGCGCGGCGCGAAACACCGCCTTGCCGTTGTGCGCGACGGGGCGGCGCGGCAACCAAAAAAGCCCCGCCATGGGGATGGCGGGGCAAGGTGTGCGCCGCGGCTGGGGAACCGCGGGCACAGGCGGTAAGGGTCGAAACCTAGTTCGGGCGCTCGGCCATCTCGGCGCGGACCTGCTGGCGCAGGAGGTCGATGGGCACGGTCTTGCCGTCACGCTTGAAATGCCAGTAGGTCCAGCCGTTGCAGGACGGCGCGCCCTCCAGCGCGGCGCCCACCTGGTGGATCGAGCCGGTCATCGCGTCGCCCACCAGCGTTCCGTCGGCGCGCACCTTGGCGGTCTTGCCGCGGGGCGAGACCAGCACCTCGCCCGGGCGCAGCATGCCGCGTTCGACCAGCTGGCCGAAGGGCACCCGCGGCTCGGCGCGTTTCGAGGCCGACACCATCAGCGCATCGCGGTCGTACTTGCGCACGCGCGACAGCCGTTTCTCGGCGACCTTGCGATAGCTTTCCTCGCGCTCGATCCCGATGAAGTCGCGGCCCAGCATCTTGGCCACCGCCCCGGTCGTGCCGGTGCCGAAGAACGGGTCCAGCACCACGTCGCCGGGGTTCGTCGTGGCGACCAGCACCCTGTGCAGCAGGCTTTCGGGTTTCTGCGTCGGGTGCGCCTTGTCGCCGTTCTCGTCCTTCAGCCGTTCATGCCCGGTGCAGATCGGCAGCACCCAGTCGCTGCGCATCTGCACGCCCTCGTTCAGCGATTTCAGCGCCTCGTAGTTGAAGGTGTATTTCGCCCCCTCTGACCGCGAGGCCCAGATCAGCGTTTCATGGGCATTGGTCAGCCGCTTGCCGCGGAAATTCGGCATCGGGTTCGACTTGCGCCAGACCACGTCGTTCAAGAGCCAGTAGCCCTGGTTCTGCAACTCGGCGCCCAGCCGGAAGATGTTGTGATAGCTGCCGATCACCCAGATCGCGCCATTGGGTTTCAGCACCCGGCGCGCCGCTTTCAGCCAGTCGCGGGTGAACCGGTCATAGGCGGCGAAGGTGTCGAACTGGTCCCAGTCGTCATCGACCGCGTCGACCTTGGAATTGTCGGGGCGGTGCAACTCGCCCTTGAGCTGCAGGTTATAGGGCGGGTCGGCGAAGATCAGGTCGACGCTGGCCTCGGGAAGGCCGTTCATCACCTCGATGCAATCGCCGGGCAATATCGTGTTGAGCGGGAGCGCATTCGCCCCTTTCGCCTTGGTCATCTGTCTCACTGCCTCTCGATGCCGCGCCCGTTTTCGGACGTCGTTCTTGACGCAGTTAATCTGAGTCAAAGCCGATTCGGCGTCAATTTCTTTTTTGAATCAGTCACTTACTGTTTTCTCTTGATACAAGATATTGTGCACCGGGCGGAACGAACGTCTATGATGTGGGCTGACCCCAATATCTCGAAGCGCGGCCAGATGCGCTTTGGTGCCATAGCCCGCGTTCCGGTCCCAGCCGTAGCCGGGAAACTGTTGCGCAAGTTCCACCATGATCGCATCGCGGGCCACCTTGGCCACGATCGAGGCCGCCGCGATCGACAAACAGCGCGCATCGCCCTTGACCACGGCGCGGCCCGGGCAGGGCAGGTCGCGGGGCAGCATGTTGCCGTCGATCAGCGCCAGGTCGGGGGGCGTGGGCAGCCCCGCGATGGCCCGGCACATGGCCAGGTGGCTGGCGCGCAGGATGTTGAACTCGTCGATCTCGGCGACGCTGGCATGGGCGACCGAGACCTCGGCCCCGGCGATCAACGCCTCGGCCAGCGCCGCGCGACGGGCCGCGGTCAGACGCTTGGAGTCGGCCAGGCCGGGTGGGATCGCGGCGGGGTCGAGACGCACGGCGGCCGCCGTCACGGGCCCGGCCAGCGGCCCGCGCCCGACCTCGTCGACACCGACGATCACGCGGGCACCCGCGGCGCGGGCCTCGGTTTCCAGGGTGAAATCGGGGGGCTGGTTCGGCATGGGGCCAGAGAAACCCGCATTCGGCCCGCCTCACAAGCGGAAAGGGTGGGGGCGGAGGGCACAGAACGCAAACCAATCCCCCCGCCCCCGGACGGGGCACCCGTTTGCCGGTGCGCCCCGCCCACTGCTCGCCGGCGCCGGTCAGCGGCGCCAGCCCTCGACCCGGAAGCCCGCGCGTTCAAGGCAGCGCAGGGAATAGGCGTCGCGCCCGCCATTGCGGCCGCGCAGCGGCATTTCGCACCGGTCGGGCAGCCGATGGACGCCCTCGCGGCGCAGGCAGCGTTCGACCGCAACCCGCCGCGGCCCCTCGCGGGTTTCGACGGTGCGCACGCACTGGGCCGGGATCGCCCGGCTGCGCGCGGCGCCTTGCCAGCCCTGCCGGTCGTCGCGCCCGCGATCCGCCCGGCGGTCGTTGTCACGCTTGTCGGTGTCGATGCTCTCGGCGATGCCATACAGCACGAGCGCCCCAAGCAGGGCCTTGGCGATGTCATCATCGGCGCGGGCGGGCGTGGCGGTCATCGGCGTCAGCGCGATGGCGGCGGCGAGAATCGGCGCGATAAGGGTGCGTGTCAGGGTCATGTCGTCGGTCCTTTCGTGATCGGGGTGGCGGGCGGCACCTGTCCACCCGGTCGAAGCGATGGGATCACGATCCGGGCAGGCCGGTCTGACAGGCAATATCGCCGTCTTGCTATCGGATAACCGGCCGCGCATCGGGTCTTTGGGTGACGCTTGTTATTGAATAGCCGCGCGCCGTGGCACATGCTCGCCCCATGAAACCGCGTCTTTTCCTTGCGGCGGTACTTGCCGTCGCCGCGCTTGCCGGGGCCGCCCAGGCCCAGTGCTATGCCGATTACAAGGCCAAGCAGGACAACCCGCTGCGGCTGCATTACGGCGTGATCGAACTGCCCGCCGCGGCCTGCGGCAGCCGCGGCGACGCGGGGCGCGAGATCGACCGGCGCATCGCGCGCGACGGCTGGCAGTTGCTGAACGTCATGTCGATCTTCGGCGCCGACGGTCTGGCCGAGCGGAAGGCCAGCGCCGGACCCTATTTCCTGCGCTACTGAGGCCCGGCGGATGGCCCCGGCCCGCGATCCCGCCACGCCCGCGCGCCCGCTGCAGGCCGGCCGCGTCGTCGTCGCGGGGATGGTGGCCATCGTCGCGATCCTGTTGGGCGCGGCGGTTCTGTTGTTCGTGAACCTGCCCGACGCCAACGCCTTCAACGCGCGGGTGGAACGCATCTTTATCCAGAACGACGACCTGACCTCGGGGGCCGAGATCAAGTTGCTGGAGATCCTTGCGCAATCGGGCACGGCGTTTTCCGATGTTCTGGCCTCGTACCGTATGGTGATTTTCGTGCTGCTGGTGTTTTCCGCGGCGCTGCTGATCGCGGCGCTGGTGTTCCTGGTGACGATCATCACCCTGAACCGGCGCATGTCCGAGATCGAGCGGGCGGGGATTCGTGTCTCGTCGCTGACGGTGAACCGCGCCGAGAACACGGTGATCCTGAACGGTATGGCGTTCAAGCTGACGGGGGCCGCGATCGAGACGCTGTCGGTGCTGGCCGAGGCGCGGATGGATGACGACATGCTGTCGGGCGCCGAGATCGAGGCGGTGATCTCGGGCCGCCGCGCCGAAGACTGCGACGAGGCCGCGGGCGCCACCCGGATCAAGCGGCTGCGCGACGCGCTGGGCAACCAGATGGTCAGCGAACTGTTGATCAAGAACGTCGCGCGGCGAGGCTATATGCTGGCCATCGACAAGGACGTGATCCGGATGACCTGACGGTTCGGTGTTGCGGGGCTGGACGCGGGCGCCCGGGCGCACCAAGATCGGCCCATGCGCCGCATTGCCAGACTGTTCCTTGGGGTGATCCCGTTCCTTCTGCTTCCCGCGGTCGCGGTGGCGGACGAGGTGCGGCTGACCCGGGATGCGCTGGTGCCCGTCGGGCCCTCGCTGTGGGCCGCTTCGGGTATCGCGCCACCCGAGGAGGACCGGTCGCTGCCCATCGTCGGGGCCGGCAATACCGCGGATGGTGCGCGCCTTTTGCGTCACCTGGCGGGTCGGTCCGACATCAACGGCTTTGCTGGCATCCTTTACGACAATCGTGACCGGGGGCATTCGACACTGGCGCCCGACCTGTTTCCGCGGCTCGCCCGCCTGGCCTATGGTCCCGACCTGGTGGCGGAGGGCCTGGATTACGGGTTGGCGGGGCGGATCCTGTTGCCGGGTGTGGTGTTCGGCAATTCCTCGACCGCGATCACCAGTGGCCCGGTGCCGCGCAGCCAAAGCCGGCTTGCGATGACCAGCGCGCTGGGCCAGGCACTTTCGGCGCGCCTGTACGAGCGCAACGCCATCTATGTCTATCCCGAACACCGCGACCACGATGCCGAGGACCTTTTCCCCGCGAACTGGCCTTACACGCTGACCAGCCAGGGGTCGTCCGGGTCGGATCGCCGGTTGCTGATCGCCATCGCGATGACGTTGGCGGCCTTTCCCGCCGATACCTTTGCCGCGATGCGCGACAAGGGGCTTGTCGCGCCGACGGTGCAGATGATCCTGCGGCGCAACCTGGCCACGGTGTCGTCGCGCGAGGACTACCTGACCGGGCAGGCGCACCCGACCGTGTTCAACCCCACGCAGGTTCGGATCGGGCGCATGGTGGCGCAGGCGGCCGACCTTGCGGCCGATGCGATCCCGCCCATGGTGCGGCTGCGGGTCATGGAGGAGGGGTTTCGCCCGCAGGCGGGGCTGGCCGGGCTGGACGAGCGGCTGTTCGATACGCCGTCGGCGATCGCACGCATCTGGCGCGGGTTCGAGTGGCAGCGCGAGATGGTCGTGAGTGCCGGGCAAACCCAGGATCCGAACGGGCGCCCGCTGCGGTTCGAGTGGCGCCTGCTGCGGGGCGATCCCGCGCGGGTGCGGATCGAGCCCATTGCGCCGGACGGCCGGACCGCGCGCATCACCGTCGCCTGGCACGACCCCTTCGAGACCCCCGCACCCGAGGGCGGCGAGGACTATGACCGGCGGGTAAGCTCGCGCGTGGACATCGGCGTTTTCGCGGAGAATGGCGTGCAGGACAGTGCGCCGGCCTTTGTCTCGGTCAGCTTTCCGGCCCACCAGAAGCGGCGCTATGCCGAGATCGCCGGCGAAATGCGTCTTGTCTCGGTCGATTACGATGCCCGGGCGCGAGGCGCCTATTACGATCCCGTGCTGTTCTGGTCGGCGCCGTGGGCCGACCGGGCGCGCCATGACGCATCGGGCGCCCTGGCGGGATGGGACCGGACCCTGAGCGATGGCCGGAGCCTTGCGGTCCCGCCAAATGGCGCGGCGGCCCCGGACAGCGATGCGCCGCCGGCCTACCGAATCGACCGCACCGACCCCGCGCAGCCGGTGCTGCGCCACGTCGTGGAGTGATGCCGCATACCGTCGCGGGCGGTCACATCACCAGAGCCCCTCTGAAAGATCGCTCCCTTTCAATTCAGCTTACCCGATCTGGTCCGCCCGGGCGGGCGCACTTCACCGCGGAGCGGGTTTCCCATGCCTGTTCAAAATCTTAAACCAATTCATCCCAGCTAGTATTTCACGCCGAAGAGGCCTTTCAAACCTTGTCCTATTCGTTTGCGCGTTGGCAATTTCCCCGCTGTTTTCTGGCGGGTGCAGATATCCTGAAAGCGTGCACGATACGCGTGAAGGGCCGATGGGTCCCACAGGGTTGCTTCCATTTGCGAGCCGCGGTCGATTTGTGACGCGATGGCAGACCAGTGCGCTGTCAGCTCGGCGGATGCTGCCTTCTGGCTTTGCAAAAACGTCGCAGACAGGGCGTCGCGGTCGATCCGGCGGACTGCCCCCGGGACCTTTTTCCAGCTTCGGACCAGCGTTTCGGGGGCGCCCGCGCGATGCACGGCGCCGCTGAACTTGATCATCTTTCTTGCCACCACGACTGCCGGCACGCCAAAGGCGGCAGCCGTTATGTAGCCATGCATCGACGAACCGACATAGAAATCCGAGCGGGAAATCGCCGCGCAAACCTGCCTGAGGCTCTGCGGCCGGTCCAAGATGATTGGTTCACGCGACAGGTATGGCGTGATGGCCCGGGCGAAAACATCGTCCTCGTGGCATGGGCCGATGGCCACAAGAATGGGCCGTGCGTCGAGCGCGTCGCACAACCCGTCGATTATGGCCCCAAGCGCGATATCCCCCACGTCTTTCGTATAGCGCCGGTTGAGGTGGATCGCGACATGCCGCCCGCAATCCCCCGGCGTTCCGCCCGTCAGGGCGGCGAACGTGCTGTCAAGTTCATCCGCGGTCCAGAGCGAGGGCAAATCCCAGGCGGAGTCCGGCACGACGGCGATCTCGAGATCGGGGCAAATGTTCTGCAGGTATTTTCGGCTTAGCTCATCGCGCACGCTTAGATAGTCGGTACGCAGAAGCGCCTCACGCGCAATTTCGGCGAATTCTGTCCCGATGGGTCTGGGTACGCCGCAGGCATTCCAGAGCACGGGCACGTCCTTTCCTGCCGCAAGCGCCGCACCGATCCACAGGTCGGCGTAGCCACGAATATCGGCGCCGCACTTCCGGTATCTTGCCAGCGACGAGGGGTTGGGATGGATGATGTTTCCCCCGCCCACGATAATCCCGCGACATTTGGAGCCAAGAAGGCCCTCGAGTGGTGCGGAGGACACGCAATCCGACCAGACCGGGTTTCCGCCGCAGGGGCTGACCGGGCGAACCTCGTATCCGGGCAGTCGTTTCGCGAGCAGGAGCGGGAACAGCAGATCCCCGTAGTTCTCGACATCAAACGTGCCGGTGTGCGCAAGGTAGGCCATGTGTCAGAATTCTCGAAGGCTGAGCGATTTATGCTGGCAAAGCGGGAGATACAGTGGCTTCTGTAAGGTTCTTTGGCAGTGATGGGGACGCGATGCGAGCGCAACCGACAATAATGCTTGCGAACGAAACAGGCCATACCTCGAATCCTGGATGCCGAGCGGTCAGTCGGGGCTACGAAGACCTTTGTGCGATGACCGGACTTGATCGCAAGATCACGCTTCCGCTCGGTCTCTGGGCAGAACATTTCAAGGAACTCGCTCCCTCGTCGCGGGACTATCTGATCAAGGAGAGAGGCGCCTATCCCCGCGGCAGCGACCAGCCAGCCCGTCTGGATTTCGACCGGTGGCGTGCGATACGCGACGCACTCAGCGCCCGCGAGACGTGGTTCGCCGCGCAGCTGCGCGAGGTCGAAGGGCTGGTCGTGAATGCCGAGGGATCCATTCATCACAATCTGCCGCGTGCGCTGGCCCTGGCCGCGATGATAGACATAGCGAAGGAGGCCGGGTTGCCGGTCGCCCTCATGAATGCGACGATCCAGGGGATGGACCGCTCGCTCATGCGAAGGGTGATGCCGGGCATCGGCCTGTGTCAGCTTCGTGAAGACCATTCCCTTCGTGAGGTTTCCCCCTTTTTGGCAAGCGCTTTCACCTCTCCAGACATCGCCGTTTTCGCATTGCGTGCAATGTCGCCGCCACAGCGCGCCCGGGCCGCGATGGAGGGTCGGCGATGCATCGTCTCGCATGGGGTGCTCGCGAATGAGAAAACGGTGCGCGAGACGATCAACGTGGTTCGAAAATGCGGCTTCGATCCAACCTATCTGTCGATCGGAGACGGCCAAGAGACAGAGATGGTGTCGCGCCTTGCGCCAAGGATGAATTTGGCGGTTCTTCATGCCGGCGAGATTGGCCTCGAAGATCTCATGGAAGAAATCGCCAAGTCCGCCCTGGTGATCTCTGGGCGCCATCACGTCAATATCTTTTCCATGTTCTGCGGCGTCCCGATCGTGCCGCTGCCATCGAACACTTGGAAGATAGAAGCGACCTTGCAGATGGCTGACTATCCGGTTTCGGTCGTCTCCTCCCCGAAGAACCTGAAGGCTGCGATCGATAGCGCCTACGCGGAACGAATTCCACTTGGCGAAGCCTCGGAATACGGGTTTTCGAGGCTGGTCGAGAAGTCCAGGGAACTCCCGGAAAGGGTGACGTCATGGATATCGTAACGCCTTTCGATTTCGTCGCGGAGTTCGCGGACGGAAAAAAGGTGGCGGTGATCGGCAATGCGCCGACCCTCGAAGGGAGTGGTCTGGGCGCGTGGATCGATTCCCATGATATCGTGGTCAGATTCAACGATTGCCGTGTGACCGGGTACGAGAAGGATGTCGGTGCACGCACCGAGATCCTCGTCTGCAACCCCTACGCGGAGACGCGACCCGATCGGCGTGTCGGAGACGCGGTGTCACCGCGGATGGTGGTCGTCATCACCCCGATGACCCGGCGGGGCGTGAAGGCCGATTTCGAACGCTGGATTGGAGACTATCCGGTGCTCTTTTCCTACGCGCCCGATATTCAGATCGACTGCGGCGACAGGCGGAAAATCTCTCTCACGACCGGAACCTATGGCCTTGTTCTGATGGCCAAGCTGCTTAAGCCTGCGGCCATGTCGGTCACCGGCTTTACGATGTTCTCGCCGGGAACGGATTTTCACTACTGGAGTTCTGTCACGCCGTCGGGGGTGAAGGCCCATACTCCGGCAACAGAGGCGGGCATCTTCGCCGACATCCTGAACTCTTTCGGGTTCCCGGTGACGATCACGCCGGAAATCCGGCAGATTTTCCAGTCGAGTGGACGAACCGTCGGCCGCAGGGTTCGCGAATACGGAAAGCGCTCGTGGTTTGGCAGGGTAAGGTAAGGCGCGGCCTGTTTTCTGGCGAACCGAGGGGCGTGCGCGGCGTCAGCGGATTTTCCCGATGACCCTGGCGATTTCCCGGGCCCGATTATCGAAGCTGTGGTTGTGCCTTACATGCTCGGATAATGCGTTTCGCTCTTGCCGACAGAAATCCAACGCCTGCTCAAGCCGACGCGCGAAAGTGTCGGGTGTGTACCGGAAAACGGCGTCCCGCAGGTCTTCGGGAATGCCGGGCATGTCCTCGTTCAAGACGGGCCGTCCGCAGGCCAGAACATCGTACAGACGATTGGAAACGAATCCATGGGCAAGCATGGATGGATGGTGGTCGTTCAGGACAACGCGCGCGGATGCGTAATGCGCGCCCAGAACCGAATATGGGAGTTCCCTGCCGCAAAAGACCCCGTCAGGAAGCCGACCCTCCCAGTTTCGCCCCCAGACGCACAAGGAATGCCCCGTCTTCAGGGCCAATTCCACGACCGGCCGTTCGAAGTCTTTCCTCCGGTTGCCGACGAAAAGCACTTCTGCCTTCCGCGCAGCATCGAAGCGGTCGGGGGAGAAGAGCGAAGCATCGGTGCATTGCGGAAGCCATGACACTGAAGCGCCGCGGGCCTTGAGCTTTTGCGCATAGGGTTCAGAGGCGACGAAGATGTGTTCTGCTTCTTCGATCTCCTGGTCTGTCAGTTTGTCGGGCTGAGAAATGAGCCATATGAAAAGAGGGCGGTTCCCCAGGCGCCTCCACGGTTTTGAGCCCCGAAGCACCAGATCGATTTCTTTCCGCCAGAACAGCCGTTGCGGCACCACACGGCGCACGACCCCGCCCGTTCGGCGTTTGGCCGTGGCGATTTCCACGGTCAGGCCCATTGCGGTCAACGCTTTCGCAAGCGACTGGCCAAAATACCAGTCCCCCCAGATCTTGCCCGGTCGCGGATCCGGACAGGGCAGGCACAGGCGGAGAGGCCACGTCAAGACTTTCTAGTCCCCTGCAATAACAGCCGCGTTCCCGCGTTAAACTGCAGCTCGCCGTCGTTCCTGCGATCGCGTTTCATCGAAAAAGGGTGCGGATAGCCGGCCAGAGGGTGCAGCTTTGCCAAGGTGAGATCAAGTGTCGATTTCGCCGGCGATCATCACGGATGACGGCCATGACGACACCTGGCTGGCCGGTCCGTCGCTCCGGGCTGCGACGACCTTCTGCTGCCCTCTCGGGATGGAACCGCGGCGCCTCGGCGCCCGCTGGGACGATGGCGACGACCCGGCCTTCGGTCCGTTCCGCGACCTGCTGCGTGGGCGGGTCCTTGACATCGGGCCTGTCCCCGGCGGGCGAGGTCGTCCTTGGGCAACCTCAACCGGAGCGGCGTCTGCATCCCGCCCTTGCCGCCGCGCGCAAGATCGGTGGCGGCACCCGGGCTGGTGCCGATCCTGCCGGAGGGCGGGGGCAATTGCCGTGGAAGACGACCGGCCACTCGTCTGCAGAACCTTCGACGCGAAACGATATGCGCCCCTTCTCGCGACAATTCCGCAGTTCGTCGTTTCGACGGCGATGTGCAGCGCGATGGGGGCGAGACGGTCGGAAGTGCAGGCGCTGGCCGATGACGACGCCCGGGAGGACATGCATCGGGCAAGCGTCCGCTTCGGTTGGCGGCCCCGGCAGGACTCGAACCTGCAACCTATCCCTTAGGAGGGGATTGCTCTATCCTGTTGAGCCACGGGGCCGCGCGGCGTCTTTGTCCCCGGAAAGCCGCGCGCTTGCAAGCCCGCATGCGCTTGGACTTTTCCACGGTCGGCGTTTAACTAGGCCGATCCGCCCCGACAGGAGCATGCGCGCCCGTGACCATCTCCGACCCGCCCCGCCCGCGCCGTCCGCTGACGCTGCGCGACGTGTCCGAGGCCTCGGGCGTCAGCGAGATGACGGTCAGCCGTGTGCTGCGCGACAGCGGCGACGTGTCGGCCAAGACCCGCGCCCGCGTGCTGGAGGCGGCGAAACGGCTGGGTTACGTGCCGAATCGAATCGCGGGCGGGCTGGCCAGCCAGCGGGTGAACCTGGTCGGCGTCATCATTCCGTCGCTGTCGAACATGGTCTTTCCCGAGGTGCTGTCGGGCATCAACGAGGTGCTGGAGGACACGCCGCTGCAGCCGGTGTTCGGGCTGTCGCGCTATGACCCGCCGCACGAGGAAAAGGTGGTGTTCGAGATGCTGTCCTGGCGGCCCTCGGGGCTGATCGTGACGGGGCTGGAGCATTCGGATGCCTCGCGCGCGATGCTCAAGGCCGCGGGCATCCCGGTGGTCGAGATCATGGACCTGGACGGCGAGCCGGTGGATTCGGTGGTGGGTATCTCGCACCGCCGCGCGGGCGCCGAGATGGCGCGCGCGATCGCGGCGGCGGGCTATCGGCGGATCGGGTTCCTGGGCACCAAGATGCCGATGGACCACCGCGCGCGGAAACGCTTCGAGGGGTTCACCGGCGCGTTGGCGCGGGCGGGCATCGAGGTCGCCGCCCACGAATTCTATTCTGGGGGGTCCGCGTTGAAGGTCGGGCGCGAGATGACGCGCGCCCTGCTGGACCGCAGCCCGGACCTGGATTTCCTGTACTACTCCAACGACATGATCGCGTCGGGCGGTCTGTTGTATTGCCTGGAAAAGGGGCTGGACGTGCCGGGCAAGATGGGGCTGGCGGGGTTCAACGGGATCGAACTCCTGGACGGGCTGCCGCTGAGGCCCGCCACGATGGACATCCAGCGCCGCGAGATCGGCCGCCGCGCGGCGCGGATCATCGCCGATTGCGTCGAGCGTGGCCTGCCGGGTGCGGGAGAACGCGTCGCGCTGAGTCCCCGGATCGACCCGGGCGACACCCTGCGCGCGGCGGGTCCGGTGGGCGGTGGACAAGGTCGGGACGATCATGTTTAACCCCGCCCACCGCACGTCCCGCCCCGGCGGCTATCGATGAGGCCCCCCATGCCCGCCGTTTCGATCGTGATCCCCATGAAGAACGAAGCGGAGAACGTCACGTTCCTGCTCGACGAGATCGCCGAAGCCTGCGCCAAGCTGGACAGCCACGAGGTGATCGTGGTCGACGACGGGTCGACCGATGCCACAGCCGAAACGGTGCGCGCGCGAATGGCGGGCGACCCGTCGCTGCGCCTGTTGCGCCACCCGGCCTCGGGCGGGCAAAGCGCCGCCGTTCACAGCGGCGTGACGGTCGCCCGCGCGCCGGTCGTCTGTACGCTGGACGGTGACGGGCAGAACCCGCCGGCGGAACTGCCGAAACTGTGGGCGCCGCTGCTGGCCGACACGACCGGGCGGCTGGCCCTGGTGGCCGGGCAGCGTGTGGGGCGGCAGGATACCGCCTCGAAGCGCTGGGCCTCGCGCTTTGCCAACGGGCTGCGGGCGCGCATTCTGCACGACGGCACGCGCGACACCGGCTGCGGGCTGAAGGGGTTCCGGCGCGATGCCTTCCTGCAACTGCCCTATTTCGACCATATGCACCGCTATCTGCCCGCGCTGTTCAAGCGCGACGGCTGGGAGGTCGCGCTGGTCGATGTCGCCCATCGCGGGCGCCATGCCGGCACTTCGAAATACAACAACCTGCAGCGTGCGCTGGTGGGCCTGCACGACCTGGTGGGCGTGGCCTGGCTGATCAAGCGGCGCAAGAAGGCGCGGGCGACCGAGGAACCGGCGCATGTCGATTGAGACCCTGTTCGCCTGGCTGCATGTCGCCAACTGGGTCGAGTTCTGGTGGGTGATGATCGGCCTTGGCGGGCAGCTGATGTTCACCGCGCGGTTCCTGGTGCAGTGGATCGCCTCGGAACGGGCGCGGGATTCGGTGGTGCCGCTGGCGTTCTGGTATTTCTCGCTCGCCGGCGGGGCGATCCTGTTCGCCTATGCGGTCTATCGCAAGGACCCGGTCTTCATCCTGGGCCAGTCGATGGGCCTGTTCATCTATTCCCGGAACCTCTGGTTGATCCATGCCAAGCGGCGCAGCGCCTGAGCGCGCGGGCTGGCTGATCGCCACGCTGGCCGCGGTTATCGCGATCACCTCGGCGCGCGTGGCGTTGTTGTGGTTCAACCGCATGGACCTGTTCGTGGACGAGGCGCAGTACTGGCTGTGGGGGCAGGAACTGGCGCTGGGCTACTACTCCAAGCCGCCGATGATCGGCTGGGTGATCCGCGCGGCGACCGAGCTGGCCGGCAGCGATGCGCCGTTCTGGGTGCGGCTGCCCGCGCCGCTGTTCCATGGGGTGACGGCGCTGGTGCTGGGCTGGATCGCGCATGGCCTGTGGGGCGCGCGCGCGGCGTTCTGGGTGGCGCTGGGTTACGTGACGTTGCCGATGGTGGCGGTGGGCTCGATCCTGGTTTCGACCGATACGGTCATGTTTCCCTTCCTCGCGCTGGCCCTGGGCGGCTGGATCAAGGTGCTGCGCGGTGGCGGGCGGGGCTGGGCGATTGGCACGGGCCTCGCGCTGGGCCTGGCCTTCCTGTCGAAATACGCCGCGGTCTATTACCTGCTGTGTGCGCCGCTGGCCGCGTTGCTGATCCGCGCGGCGCGGCCCCGGTTACGCGCGGCGTTGACGGTGGTGGGGGTTTTCGCGTTGACGATTTCACCCAACGTGGTCTGGAACCTGCTGAACGGGCTAACCACGCTGCAGCACACGCTGGACAATGCCGATTGGGTGCGCGACCCGGGCAGCCGCGCGGGGCTGAACCTGGGCGGGCTTGCGGAATTCCTGGCCAGCCAGTTCGCGGTTTTCGGGCCGGTGCTGTTCGGTGCGCTGCTTTGGCGGGCGCTGCGGGGGGCGCGGGCCTGCGACATGGCGCGGGTGATGCTGGTCTTTTCGCTGCCGATCGTCTTGATCGTGTCGGGGCAGGCGCTGCTGTCGGGGGCCTATGCCAACTGGGCGGCGGCGGCCTACCTGGCGGGCGCGCTGGCGGTGCTGCCCTGGCTGCGCCCGGGCTGGCGGGCGGCGTCCTTTGCGGTGAACGGTGCGGCGAGCCTGGCGCTGCCGGTCCTGGGCGTGTTCGCGGAACAGGCCGCGCCCGGCGGTCGGCCCCTGCTGGAGCGGTATCTGGGCCTGGACGAGATGAGCGGCCAGATCATCGCCCTGGCCCGCGAGACCGGCCACGCGGTCGTGGTGGCCGATGACCGCGATATCCTGGCCGACCTGTTCTATACCGGCCGCGAGTCGGGGCTGGCCTTTCTGGCGGTGCCGCCCGTGGGCCGCGCACCCCATCACTATGCGCTGAACTATCCGGTGCCCGAGGGGCTGGAGGGGACGGTGCTGTATGTCGGGCGGAACCGTGCCCCGGCCTGCGATGCGGGCGCTGTGCCCCTTGCGGTGATCGCGCCGGAAAGCGGCGCCTATCGCGGCACGCAGGTCGGCGTTTTCGAAGTGCCCGCCGATTGCTGGCGGGTGAAACGGTAAGGGGCGGCAGGTCGCCCCGCCGCCCCTCCATCGCCGCTGAAGGCGCGGGCCGTCAGCCGTAGACCAGCCGTGGCAGCCACGTGATGACCTGCGGGAACAGCATGCAGATCACCAGCCCGACCAGTTGCAGGAACAGGAAGGGCAGCGCCGACTTGAAGATGTCGCTCATCGGGATTTCAGCAGGTGCCACGCCGCGCAGGTAGAACAGCGCATAGCCGAAGGGCGGCGACAGGAAGCTCATCTGCATGTTCACGAGGTAGAGCACCCCGAACCACAGCACCAGGTCGTTGGGGTCGGACAGGCCGAAGGCCTGCGCGCCCAGCGCCTTGATGATCGGCACGAAGATCGGCACGCAGAGCAGCAGGATACCGACCCAGTCGAGGAACATCCCCAGGATCACCAGCAGGATCTGCATCAGGATCAGGATGCCCCAGGGGCCGAGGCCCGTCGCGGCCAGGCTGTCCTGCACGAATTGCTGCCCGCCCTCGAGCACGTAGAGCCCGACGAAGATCGTCGCGCCGAACATGATCCAGATCACCATGGCGCTGGCCTTGAGCGTGGTCACGCAGGCCTCGCTTATGGTGTACCAGTCCAGCTTGCGGTGGATGGCGGCCACGATGAAGGCCCCGAAGGTGCCGATGCCGGCGGCCTCTACCGGGGTCGCGATGCCGGTGAAGATCACCCCCAGCACCACGATGATCAGGACGATGGGGGCCGACATGTTGCCCAGCAGGCGCAGCTTTTCGCCCGTCGAGATGCGTTCCTCGACCGGGATCGGCGGGCCGAGCCGCGGGTTGATATAGCTGCGGACCACAACGTACAGGATGTAGAGGCCCGACAGCATCAGACCCGGGATCACCGCGCCGATGAAGAGTTCCCCCACCGACTGTTCGGCGACGACCGCGTAGATGATCGCCAGGATCGAGGGCGGGATCAGGATGCCCAGCGTGCCGCCGGCCATGATCGAGCCCATCGCGATCTTGGGGTCGTAGCCGCGTTTCAGCATGGCGGGCAGGGCGATGATGCCCATCGTCACTACCGCCGCGCCGATCACGCCGACCATGGCCGCCAGGATCGTCGACGCCAGGATCGTCGCCGCGGCCAGGCCGCCCTTGACGCCCCCCAGCACCTTGTAGATCACGTCGAACATGTCGTTGATGATGCCGGCCCTTTCCAGCATCGCCGCCATGAAGATGAACAAGGGGATGGCCGATAGCTGATAGTTGGTCATCAGCGGGAATATTCGGCTGGGCACGATGTTGAGCGCCTGCGCATCGCCCAGGATGAACAGGAACACGCAGGCCAGACCCCCGGTGACGAAGGCCAGCGGCAACCCGGCCATCAGCAGGGCCAGAAGGCTGCCGAACATGATCAGCGTCAGCCACTCGATACCGATTTCAAGACCCATGTCTTACGCTCCCTGCCGGATGGCCTGGATGTCCTTGCCAAGCTTCGAGATACCCTGAAGCACCAGCAGAAGACCGCCCATCACCATCACCCATTTCATGGGCCACAAGGGCACCTCCCATTCGTTGAAGCTGATCTCGCCCCAGCGGATCGCCGGATCGGTCCACTGGTCCAGCGTCAGGCTGCCCAGCATTTCGAACAGCGTCATTTCGCTGCGCGCCCAGTCCGAGATGATCGAGTTGCCCGAGGGCACCGCGATCGCGTCCATGGCGAAGATCCACGAGGTCACCAGAAGGGTGCCCGCGAAGATGAAGAAGAAGATCGAGGTCACAAGGTCCGCCCAGGCCTTTTTCGGGCGCGACAGCGGCGCATAGAAGATGTCGACCCGCACGTGGCTTTCGGTCAGCATCGCGTAGGCGCCGGCGATCAGGTATTGCATGCCGAACATCAGGTACATCGCTTCGTGCGCCCAGTTGGTGGGGCTGTTGAACACGTAGCGGGCGATGACCTCGTAATAGTAGACGAACACCGCGATCACGGCCCAGTAAGCGACGAACTCGCCGCAGAACAGCGACAGCCGGTCGATCCAGTTGGTGGCGTATTCGCGGTCATGCTTGGGGCCTTCCTCGGCCTCGGCGGCCTCGAGCGCCAGCTCGGCCTCGGTCTTGGCGATATGGGGCGGCAGCTTGGCGTTGGCCTTGCGCACCATGAACGGCAAGAGCAGCGCGTCGATGGCGAGGAAGACGAGGATCGCGTAAAGGGCATAGCCCGCCCGGCTGGACCACGCTTCGCGCATCTCGGCGGCCTCGGCGCGGGCCGGTCCGAACTCGGCCACCGCGGCGCGGGCCTCGTTCAGGCGCTCTTCGCCCTTGGCGATGGTTTCCTGTGCCCGGTCCAGGCGCCGCTCGGCGCTGCGCCGGGCGAAGCTGCCCTCTTCGGTCGCGGCCAGTTCGGCCTGCAAATCGGCGAGGCTGGCAAGGGCCTCGGCCACGCGCGGTTCCTCGCGTTCGACGGTGCGTTCGGCCACGCGCAGCTGGTTGGCCATGTCCGACAGGACCGACCGGGCCTGTTGTTCCTGCACGTTGGCGAACAGGATGAAGACGAAGATCGGCAAATAGACCAGGCCGACGAGGTTCTTGAGATAGAAGCGGTGCAACCCGATGATCCCGCCGGTGACGAGGATCAGGTACCCCAGCGCGGTGGAATAGCGCTGCTCTTGGGCCCGCGGGCGGCGCGCCAGCACCATGGCGATGATCGGAAAGCCGATCAGCCCGACCCAATAGAGCCAGTGCGGCAGCGTGAAGCTGAGACCAGGCATCTTTCAGTCCTGCTTGTCCAGAGGTGGAAAACGCCGCCCGGAACGCGACGTCGCGCGCGCTCCGGGCGGTCCTGGGTATCGCGGGATCAGACCGCGATCAGAGGTCGAGTTCCAGCCCTTCGACCTGGTCGGGCGTGACGTAGCCCAGCGAGCCGGACATCATGTAGTCGAGCTGGATCTTGAACACGCGGGCCGCGTTCTTGTCGCGGTTGGCGTATTTGAACCAGATCGGCACGGCGACCTCGGTCATCAGGTCCACGTCGTCCTGGGACAGGCGCGTGACCTCGGTGCCGTCGGCCTCGAACTTGGCCCAGGCCTCCTGGTCGGCCTTCTGGATCGCGGCATAGTGCATGTCGGAGTAGACATGCGTTTCCATCTCGACGAACTTCTTCATCTGCGGCGACAGCGCGTCCCACGAGGCCTGCCCCACGGTGATGTCCATGATGTCGACGGGCTGGTACAGCGACATGAAGCCCGGCGGGCCCATCACGATGTAGTTGGTCACCTGGCTGAAGCCGAGCGCGTAGTTCACCGCCGGGCCCACGTAGTCGGCCACGTCGATGGTGCCCTTTTCCAGCGCGGGGAAGATTTCCGAACCCGGCAGAACCGTGGTTTCCGCCCCGATCTCGGTGAAGACTTCGGCCACCATGCCGCCCGGCAGGCGCATCTTGCGGCCGGCGAAATCGTCGATCGAGCGGATCGGAACCTTGGAATGGATGATGTTGGCGTCGTGGTGCACCGGCCCCACGAAATGCATGCCCTGCGCGGCATACAGTTCACGCGCGATTTCCAGGCCGCCGAGACCGTAGTAGAAGGTGTCGAATTCCGACGGCTGGCGCAGGCCAAGCGGGATCGACGTCAGGAAGGTCGCCGCCGGGATGATGCCCTGGGCGTAGATGGTGAACGGATTCACCGCGTCCAGCACGCCGTTCTTCACCGCGTCGTACAGTTGAAAATCGCCGACGACATCGTTCGCGCCGAAGGGCTGGAAGGCCAGCTCGCCGCCGGTCTTCTCGACAATGGTGGCGCACCAGTCCTTGAAGATCTGAAGGCCGGCGCCGCCGGGCCAGGACGTCTGGATCTTCCAGGTGGTGCCGTTCGCCTGGGCGCCGGCGATATGCGGCGCGGCCAGCGTCGCCGCACCGGCGCCGGCAAGGGTGCGCAGCGCGTGGCGCCGCGTTGTCGGTCTGTTGGTCATGGTATCCTCCCAAGTCTGTCAGGCCCCGAAGGGCCCCGCGGGCATACTAGGCGCATGCGTTCAAATTGGTAAAGGAACTTTTCCAAAGCCGGGGCCTTGGCGGCCGATGGGGGTGGGCTTTCCATGGCACGTCCCATGGGCAGACCGACCGCGCCGCCGAATCCCCCCGCCCTTTGCGACGATCGCGACTCGGCGGCAGGGGCCGACCGGCGCGTTGGTGGTGGTGGCAGGTCTGCGGAAACAGGATCCCGTGACGAGGCCCGCTGGCAACGTGGTGTGCCCCACCCAAGGGGTGCGGCTGGCTGGGGATCAAGTGGTGAGCCGTGCAGGAGTGAAATTTCTTCGCCAGATCAAGGTTCTACGAAGGCGAACCGTCTTTCGCAGCGCCCTGAAAGGAAAGGCAATTTTTCCGGTCTGGCGAACCGTGATGAAGCCCTAGGGCGCAGCTTCTGCCCCTGCGAATTCCTTGGCCCGGCCTGGTCGCTGGTCCCGAATTCCGGCTGGTGCGGGACGATGGACGAGGCCCGCCGCTGGGCCGAGGGCGCACACGAGCAATACCGGAAGGCCGTCGCGCTTGCTGCCTTCGAGGCCATGAGCCCGGAGAATCAGGTGGCGTTCCTGCGCTACGTCCAGACGCAGAGGGCCGCGGCATGATGCACGCTCAACGGCTCACCTTCGGCGGCGCAGGCGCTTCTCTGGCCGAGACCAAGCTTCATGCGCGGATCGACTTTTCGGACGACGATGCAGCAATTTCAGCGATGCTCTCCGCGGCGACCCGCGACCTTGAGGAATTCGCAGGGATAGCACTTCTGACCCAGACGATCCGCGTCCGCATCCTGGACGGCTGGCCCTTAACGCGCGTGATCCATCTGCCCATCGGGCCGGTGCAGGACGGCGCCAGCGTAGCGGTGACGGCGGACGGCGAGACCTTCGCAGGTTTCGACCTTTGGCCAGGACAACGCGCCCGCCTCATCCTGACGGACGACCTTAGCACAGACCTCGCCGCGGCCGAGCTGGTGATCGAATATCCCGCCGGGTTCGGCGGCCTTGAGAATGTTCCTGACGATCTGCGCCTAGCCGTCATGGATCAGACATCGGCACTCTACGACGCCCGCGGCCCGGGCAACCCCAAGACCCTCGCCCTGTCGCCGCACGCTGCGCGGATCGCGGCTCGATATCGCGGGGTGCGGCTATGACCGACCGCGAGCTCGACGAGATCATGACCGTCCACTGGCCGCACGTCCTGCGCAGCGTGATGGCCGATGGAAGCGACGAATGGATCAAGGGCTTTGCCAAGTCCATCGCCAAGCATGGCAAGCGGCCCGGCTGGCGACCGAGTGCACGGCAGGCGTCCATCATGTGCCGCCTGGTGGCAGAGGTGCGCCAGAGCACGGCGGCGGAACTCGAGGTTTTGGAGAGGTGAATGAAGCGGCGACCCTGCGCGCCACCATACGCAGGGCCGAGATGTGGGGTTCGGGTCAGCAACGGTGGCCCACATGTCGGCAAGCCTACCACGGGCGGGATCAAAGGCAAAGGGCAGTCCGAAAGGTTGAGGCCCGATCCCCGGCGCAGCGTTCGAGCGTCGCAAGCAGCAACCGACCGACCGGCAGGAACGCATGACCGGACGGGCCCAAAGCGATGGACCGGCTCCGTTGAGCAGGAACACACGCAGAGGGCATGGGGACTGCCACGGCCGCGCGCTGTGGGCAGTCGTCCTATGCCCTTCGCTCCGAACCTCACCATTGAGCAGGTGGGCAGGGTGCAACGGTTGAGACGAGAGAGAGACGCGGACAAGATGAGCGACACGACGAAGGCAAAGAGGCAATGGAGGAAGGCGGACGGTTCGCCCTTGCCGCCGCCTGCGCCGAAGCCGAGCGCGCCCGCGATCATCGGACAGCCCGACCTGTTCTCTGCATCTGGTCCCAATGCCGCGACTTTTGCCCCTGCTGGGAGACCGCGGTCCAACCTTTCAATTTTCGCGCCCGGCGGGGAACTGGAAAACGCGGCCCCCGCCGAAAGAGCTATGCACTTCATGCATGGCCTCGCCATTCCCGAAGGGCCGAACGCGGGCAAGCCGGTGCAGCTCGCCCCCTTCCAGCGCCAATTCATCGAGGGCGCACTTGCCCCGGACGTGACCGCGGCGATTCTCAGCATAGGGCGCGGCAACGGCAAGTCCGCGATCACGGCCGGGCTGGCGCTTGGCGGCCTGGTCGGGATCTGGGACCGCCAGCCCCGGCGCGAGATTATCGCCGCGGCGCGGACCCGCGACCAAGGGCGGATCATCTGGGACTTCGTGGCGGGTTTCGCGGCCTCTCTGCCCCTCGAAATCCAGCGCCGGCTGATCTATCGCCGCGCCCCGCGCCTGGAGATCGAATTCGCGGGCGACGGCGGCGGTCACGTTCTGCGCGTGATCGCCGCCGATGGGAAATCGGCCCTCGGCGGCGCCCCCACCATGGCGATCCTGGACGAACGCGGCCATTGGGCGCTGGACCGTGGCGACGAGCTCGAGCACGCGCTTCTGTCCGGCCTTGGCAAGCGGGGCGGGCGCGCGTTCCTGATCAGCACCTCGGCGTCCGACGACACGCACCCGTTTTCCAAGTGGATCGACGAGCCGCTGCCCGGTTCCTACGTCCAAGAGCATCGCCCCGCACCCGGCCTGCCCGCCGATGATCGCGACTCGCTGATCATCGCCAACCCCGGCGCCGAGCATGGAATCGGTTCCTCGCTCGACTGGCTCGAGGAGCAGGCGCGGCGCGCAATCGCCCGCGGCGGTTCGGCGCTGACGACCTTCCGGCTCTACAACCGCAACGAACGTGTCTCGGGCGAGACCCGCGACCTTCTGTTGACCGTAGACGAATGGCTGGCCTGCGAGGCCGAAGACCTGCCACCGCGCGAGGGCGAGGTGGTGATCGGCATCGACCTGGGCGACTCGGCCAGCATGACGGCCGCCGCGTTCTACTGGCCTGCGACCGGGCGCCTCGAGGCCGTGGGCGCGTTCCCGTCCATGCCCTCTTTGCTGGATCGCGGCCAGGCGGACGGCGTGGCCCGGCGGTATGTCGAGATGGAGGAACGGGGCGAGCTGTTCACCATGGGCGACAAGACCGTGCCCGTCGCGCCGTGGCTGGTCGAGGTTATGCGCCGCGTCGTGGATCAGCCCGTCGCGGCCGTGGTCGCGGACAGGTTCCGCCAGGCGCAGCTTGGCGAGGCACTGACGCGTGCGGGCATCCGGGCGCCGATGCTCTGGCGCGGCATGGGGTTCAGGGACGGCAACGAAGACGCCGAACGGTTCCGCCGCGCGTGCTTCGATGGCCAGGTGAAGGCGCTTCCCTCGCTCCTGCTGCGCTCGGCCTTCGCGGATGCGGTCTGCCTGCGCGACCCGGCGAACAACATCAAGATCGCCAAGGCCCGCAGCAAGGGCCGGATCGACGCCGCCTCGGCCACCGTTCTGGCCGTGGCCGAGGGCGCCCGGATCGCCGCCCGGCCGCGCAAGACAGCGAGGATCGCTTGGGCATGAGGAAGGAACATAACCGTTACTCCCGGCACATCACCCGCGGCCCGCGCTGGCGCACCTTGCGCATGGCGATCCTCGAGCGCGACGGCTTCCGGTGCCGTGCCTGCGGTGCCCGCGGGCGCCTCGAGGTGGATCACGTCAAGCCGGTGCGCACCCATCCCGAGCTCGCCTATGACCCTGCGAACCTGCAAGCCCTCTGCCCGGCCTGCCACACCCGGAAGACCCGCATTGAGTGCGGGCACCCCGAACCCGACCCGCGCCGCAAGGCGTGGGGCGAAGCCGTCTCGGCCCTCGAGGCACGAGGCACCAATCGAGCACCACGAAAGGACAAGAAATGCTTGATTCTGTGAAGATCGCCCGCCGCCAGTCGGAAATCCGGCAGGCGCTGGCCGAGTTGGTGGGCAAGGATAAGCCCACCGAGGACGAAACCCGTTCGATGGAGACGCTTGACGCGGAATATCGGGCCAACGAAACCCGCTATCGCGCGGCCCTTATCGCGGAAGACGAGGAACGCCGAGAGGCGGGCAACGAGCTGGAAACCCGCTCGGCGCAGGAATGGGCCGAGATCATGGGCCGCTTCCAGATGCGCCAGGTGGCGCTGGCCCTGGACGAAGGCCGCCAGCTCGACGGCGCGACGGCCGAGATCGTGTCCGAACTGCGCGAGAAGGGCGGTTATCGGGGCGTGCCCGTGCCGTGGGAAGCCCTGGAACTCCGCGCGGGCGAGACTGTCGCCAGCGGCACCCCGAACCCGATCCGCACGGCGCCGATCATCGACCGGCTGTTCGCACAATCGGCCGCTGCGCGGATGGGTGCCCAGATGATCAACATCGGTGTGGGCGAGCTGGAATATCCCGTCACGACCTCGAGCGTTGCCGCAGGCTGGGCCGATGGCGAGACCGCCAGCGTTGCCGGGCCGAGCGTCTACGCGACGACCGACCGGCCGCTGAAGCCCGACCACACGCTCGGGATCACGATGAAGATCACCCGCAAGGCGCTGAAGCAGACCGGGGACGCGCTGGAACAGGCCGTCCGCCGCGACATGAACGGCGCGATTTCCGAGGCGATGGACAAGGCTGTTTTCCTCGGCACCGGGGCGAATGGGCAACCTCTGGGCGTGATCACGGGCGCGGCCACCTATGGCATCACAGCGACGGCCGTAGATGCTGAAGCGACCTCGGCCGCGTTCCGCAACGCCGTCGCCCGATTCCTGACGGCGAACGCCGCGACGGGCGGCGGGGATGTGCGCCTGCTGGCACGGCCCGAACTCTGGGCCTTCATGGACGAGCAACAATCCATCCTGCCCGACCTGACGGAATGGGACCGGCTGTTGCGCACCCTTCCGGCTGCGAACATCATGCTTTCCGGCAATGCGCTGGCCGCTCCGACCGGCTCGCCTGTGGCATCCTCGGCGCTTCTCACGACCTCGGCGGGTGGCGTGGCCCCGGTTTTCGTGGGCACCTGGGGCGCGGTTGATCTGATCCGCGACCCCTATTCCGATGCGACCTCGGGCGGGTTGCGCCTCACGGCGCTGACGACCGTTGACCTCACCGTGTCGCGCCCGGCGCAGCTCGAGGTTCTGACCGGCCTCCAGCACCAGGCCGCGTGATGCTCTGGGGCGGTCACAGCGGCGGGCTCGAGCTGCGCCGCGAAAGCGGTGGATCGGTCGCGCTGCGCGGCCGGTTCCCCTATGGCAAGGCCGCCGTCCTTTCGGACGGTGGCCGCACGGGACGCCCCCGCAAGGAAAGGATCGGCCCGCGTGCCTTCCGCTATCGAGTGGAGCGGGAGGACGAGGATATTCACCTCTTGGTGGGCCATTCCTACGACCGGCCGCTCGCCAGCCGTGGCGCGGGCACGTTGCGCCTGCATGACAGCGACGAGTCGCTGGCGTTCGAAGCCTTCCTCTCGGCGGACATGCAGGAGGTTTCCTATGTGCGGGACTTCCTCGCCGGGTTCTCGGCCGGGCTGATCATGGGGCTTTCCCCGGGCTTCCGAATCCCGCCGGAGCGCGTCGCGCCCAACGCGGAAACCGTTGAAGAGGAGGACCCGGCCGAGGGTATGGCGATCATTCGGACGGTCAACGAGGCCCTTCTCTATGAACTGAGCGTCGTGACCCGGCCCGCATACCCCGAGGCGCAGGTCGAAGCGCGCGCCTGGTCGCCCGGCCTCGAGGGGCCAGACGCGGGCCTGGTGCGTGCGATCAACAGATGGAGGCCTTGATGGGGCTTTTCGATTTCTTCCGACCCAAGCGCGAAACCCGCGCCGCGGCCTCGGGCTTCACGGCCGAGATCATGGCGGCGCGCGAGGCATGGATAAGCGGCGCCCGCGGGATCGCGGAGCTGACCGCCACGGCCCAAACCTGCGTCTCGCTCTGGGAAAACGGGCTGGCGCTGGCCGATGTGGAGGGCACCGACCTGCTGGACCGGCGCACGCTGGCGCTGGCGGGCCGTGCCGCCGCGCTGCGGGGCGAGGCAGTCTTTCACATCACCGACGAGGGCCTTGTGCCCTGTTCCGACTGGGATCTGACCACGCGGAACGGCCGCCCCCGCGCCTATCGCCTCTCCGTCGCGGAATCGGGCGGCGGGCGGAGCTTCACGGCGCTGGCGGCCGAGGTGCTGCACTTGCGGATCGGCTGCGACCCGGCGGCGCCCTACTACGGGACCGCGCCCCTCAAGCGCGCCCAGCTCACGGCCGGACTGTTGACCGCGGTGGAAACCGCGCTGGCCGAGACCTTCGAGACCGCGCCCATCGGTTCGCAGATCGTGCCCCTGCCCGACAGCGCACCCGACGACATGGAGAAGATGCGCGCCGCCTTCCGTGGGCGCCGTGGCTCTGTCCTGGTGGTCGAGGGCGTGGCGCAGGCGACGGCCGCGGGGATGAACCCCCAGCTTGGCCAGCGCCGCGAAGACCTGACCCCGAACCTCAAGGACGCCATGGCGATCGAGGCTATGCAGGCGGCCCGCGATGCGATCGGCGCGGCCTTCGGCGTGCTGCCCGGCTTGCTGAACCGCGCGACAACTGGCCCGATGGTCCGCGAGGCGCAGCGGCACCTTGCGCAATGGCAGTTGCAGCCCGTGGCCCAACTCTTGGCCGAGGAAGCGACCGAAAAGCTCGGCGCGACCGTCCAGCTCGACGTGATGCGCCCGCTTCAAGCGTTCGACGCGGGCGGCCGGGCGCGGGCCATGTCCGCGATCATCGGCGCGCTGGCGCAGGCGAAAGAGGCCGGGATCGACCCCGGCCAGGCGCTGAAACTGGTGGACTGGACAAAGGACTAGGGCGGGCACGGCCCGGCGGCTTCCTGAAGGGCCGCCGAATGTGCTGCGCTGGTCGCGCGCGGGTGTTCATGTCGAAGCGACCCGGTATAGACGGCGAGTCACGTCAGAACCCCGTCAGGGCGCGGCCCGACTTCTCCGATTGCGGGCGCGGCGCGGGCCGGACATGCGAGGCGCTGTCCGGCCCTTTCCGTCTCCACTCAGTGGAGACAGTCACTTGCGCAGCCGAACCCCCGGCCCGCCGCCGTTCTCCTGGATGAACTCAACGCCTGCGGCCTCGAGGGCGGCGCGGATCGCGGCCAGCGTCTCGGCTGAAGGCGTGGGCTTCCCCGAGCCCTCGGCCCGCTTGATGGTCATGGACGAAACGTCCATGGCTTCCGCAAGCCGCGCCTGCGACCAGCCGAGCAAGGCCCGTCCAGCCCTGAGTTGCGCGGGTGAAATTCCCTCTTGTTCCAAATTAGAACATCCCTTATGTTCTGTTATGGAACATTACCACAACCTGAGGCCCTGACAATGACCAATGACCGCGCCCGCGCGAACGACCTCGCTTTGCCCGTCACCCGCCGCACGGCTCTGGCATCGACCGCCGCGGCGGGCGCGGCCCTGTGGGCCGGAGCTTCGGCATCAGCGCCCGAAGACCCCATCTTACCCCTCTATCGCCAGTGGGTGCAGGCGCGGAAGGACTGGCACAAGTATGCGGACCTGCCAGGAAACGAACACTGGAACATGCCGGAGAGCATCGAAGCCGCCGACCGAGAAGACCGCGCTTTCTATGCAATGCTTGAACTGACGCCTTGCAGCATGGAGGGGATCGCGGCACTAGCTCATGTCCTTTGGGATTTGGACGGCCCTTCCGTTGTGCCTGAGCACCCCGAATATGCCGAGCAATGCGAAAGGACGGAAAACAAGCTTGTCCGCGCGATCTGGCGCTCGGCGTCCGGCGAGACTGGCCTGCCGCCGGACGGAAGGATGAAACGGCACGGGATTGCGTAGCAGCGTTAGTCACGCGACTATTGACCAATCGGGCGATACTCGACATAGTGGCTGCATGTTTGAGATGGCACCACAAGAGCTGCGCGAACTCTTGCATGAGCGCGCATTCAGTTCGGAAGAACTGATCCAGATGACCGGCGTGGACAAATTCACGCTGCGGAACTGGCTCAAACGCGGAACGCCTGAAATTGGCGCCAAGCACAAGCTCGGCCGGTGGGTCTTCTCTCCGGCCGATATGATGCGAATCTCTGCGATGATCGACCTGGTGGAAGAAATCGGCATGCTGCCCTCCACCGCTGCGCAATTGGCTGAAACGCCTGTGAAGCTTGTCGAGTGGCACTGCGAGCAATCCGCCAAGAATCATGCAGACCCGGATTGGGACGGCTACTCACCGCTTGAGGTTGCCCTTGAGAATTATGTCGCAGTGGCGCTGATCGGAGAGAAGGGTGTGAAAATCCACTACGCCTACTGGGATGGCGACCAACTCGTCTTTTCGCGCGACCAGACCGAACTCGACAAAGCAACGAGGGCCCTTCTTCGGGTGACGCATATCGTCTTGGGTGCTGGCCTGATCGCTGACGACATAATGGACAAGGTGAGGCGAGCAATGGATGCGGAGGCCGAAGCATGACGCGCTACTGGTATGCCAAAGACCTCGCCCGGACGCTCGGCTATCGCGGCGCCAACCACGCCTTCTGGCGGTTCTGCATCGAGCGAGGGCTTCGCCCGCTGCCCGACAAGCCCAACGCCTTCGACTACGATGCGGTGCAGGGCAAGCTCCGCGACATTCTGAGGGGGCTGTGAGGGCATGGCGGCCAGGCGCGCGATCTTCACCCAAAGCGACGTGACGAAGGTTCTCAAAGCCTATCGCGACGCGGGCCTGCCCGTGGTTCGCTGCGAGATCGACCCGCGCACGGGAAAGATAGTGGTCTTTTCGACGGTCGCCCCCGATGAAGGCGGCAACCCATGGGACGCGGCCACCGCATGAAGCACCGGAAGCAATATCCCGGCGCAACGCCCTATCGCGACCGCCACGGCAAACGCCGGTGGCGGTTCCGAAAAGGCGGTTTCTCGGCCGAGCTGGGGACCGACTACGGTTCCGACGACTTCGTGCGCCGCTATGAGGCCGCGCTTGAAGGGCACCGGACCCGCGGCCTGATCGGCGCAGAGCGAACCGCGCCCGGTTCCGTCTCGGCGCTGGTGGCGAGCTTCTACACCTCGCCTGACTTCCTGAACCTCGCGGACAGCACGAAACGCGTTTATCGCGGCATTATCGAGCCCTTCCGCCAGGACTACGGCAACCAGCCTGTGCACCAGATGCAGCGCCGCCACGTCGCCGCGATCCTCGCCAAGAAGGCCGAGACGCCGGCCGCCGCAAACAATCTTCGCAAGCGGTTGATCCAGCTCCTGGACCATGCCGTTTCGCTCGACTGGCGACCGGACAACCCGGCCCGCACGACGAAGCCCTATCGCGTCGAAAGCGAGGGCTTCCATAGCTGGGACGAGGGCGAGATCGCGCGGTTCTTCGAGGTTCACAAGCCGGGCACGCTGGCGCACCGGGCGGTGACGTTGATGCTCTACACCGGCGCCGCCCGCGTGGACGCGGTGAAGCTCGGCCCGTGGAACATCAAGGGCGACCGAATCGAATACCGACGGCAGAAGACGGCCCGCTCGGGCGGCATCCTGATCAGCATTCCGATGCACGACGACTTGCGCAATGTTCTGGCGCCTCTGCCCGATGACCGCCCGTTCCTCGCGACCGCGAGCGGCAAACCACGCTCGGCCGAGGGGCTGGGGAACGCGGTGCGGAAATGGTGCGACAAGGCGGAGCTTTCCGCGTGCACTTCGCACGGGCTGCGGAAGGCTTGCGCGCGTCGGCTGGCCGAGGCGGGCGCCACGCCCCACGAGATCGGCGCCGTGACCGGGCACAAGACCCTCGCCTTGGTGCAGCTCTACACCGAAGCGGCTGGCCGGGAAGGGCTGGCCGATTCTGCCTTCGAGAAATTGATCGCGAGACCGAACGGCGAACAGAACGTGGTGAACCTTCCGAAAAGGTTCGCCAAATCCGCCGATAACCGCCGGATACGAAAGGATAAATTGTGACAAGTGGTGAGCCGTGCAGGATTCGAACCTGCGACCCACTGATTAAAAGTCAGTTGCTCTACCAACTGAGCTAACGGCCCACTTGAGGCCTGTTCCCTAGAAAAACCGCGCGGGGGGGTCAAGGGCAAAAACCGCGCCTTTCGCTTCGTGCCGCTGGATTCGTACCGGGCGCGGCGTTATATCCCGCGGCCATGGCCCAGACGGCACCCATAAACGGCCTGCCCTTCATGAAAATGCACGGGCTGGGCAATGATTTCGTCGTTATCGACGCGCGCGCTGGCGACGTATCGCTTTCGCCGGGTCTTGTCGCGGCCATCGCCGACCGGCACCGGGGCGTGGGGTTCGACCAGCTGGCGGTGATCGAACCCGCAGAGGACGCGGATGCGCGGCTGGTTTTCTACAACGCCGACGGGTCGGCCTCGGCGACCTGCGGCAATGCCACGCGCTGCATCGCGCGGCACCTGATGGACGACACCGGCAAGGCCGAATTGACGCTTGTCACCGAACGCGGGCGACTTTCGGCGCGGGACGCCGGCGGGCGGCTGACCTCGGTGAACATGGGGGCGCCGATGCTGGATTGGGCATCGATTCCGCTGGCCGAGGCGATGGACACGCTGCACCTGCCGATTCCGGGCGATCCGGTTGCGACCGGCATGGGCAACCCGCATTGCACCTTTTTCGTGGACGACGCCGAGGCGGTGGACCTGGCCGCCTTTGGTCCCGTGCATGAGCATCACCCGCTGTTTCCCCAGCGCACCAACGTCCAGGTGGCGCACCTGGCCGGTCCCGACCGGCTGCGGATGCGGGTCTGGGAACGCGGCACGGGAATCACGCTGGCCTCGGGGTCGTCGTCTTGCGCGACTGCGGTGGCCGCCGCGCGTCGCGGTCTGACCGGGCGCAGCGTGGTGATCGAACTGGATGGCGGGCAACTGCGCATCGACTGGCGCGAGGACGGGGTCTGGATGACCGGGCCCACGGCGCATGTGTTCGACGGGGTGTTCACGCCCGATTTCCTGCGGGGCGCGTGATGGACCGCGCAGCACCCCGATTCACCACGCTGGGTTGCCGGCTGAACGCCTATGAGACCGAGGCGATGAAGGACCTGGTCTCGGCCGCGGGTCTGGACAATGTCCATGTCGTGAACACCTGCGCCGTCACCGCCGAGGCGGTGCGCAAGGCCCGGCAGGAGATTCGCCGCCTGCGGCGTGAGAATCCGCGCGGCAAGATCGTGGTGACCGGCTGTGCCGCCCAGACCGAGCCCGACCGCTTTGCCGCGATGGAGGAGGTGGACCTGGTCCTGGGCAATGCCGAGAAGATGCGCGCCGAGACCTGGGCCAGGCTGGCCGAGCCCGATTTCATCGGCCCGACCGAGAAGGTGATGGTCGATGACATCATGTCGGTGCGCGAGACCGCCGGGCACCTGATCGACGGGTTCGGCACCCGTTCGCGCGCCTATGTCCAGATCCAGAACGGCTGTGACCACCGCTGCACCTTTTGCATCATTCCCTTTGGCCGGGGCAATTCCCGGTCGGTGCCCGCGGGGGTCGTGGTGGACCAGATCGCCCGCCTGGTCGCGCGCGGCTATAACGAGGTGGTGCTGACCGGGGTGGACCTGACCAGCTGGGGCGCCGACCTGCCGGGGGAACCGCGGCTGGGCGACCTGGTGCGGCGCATCCTGAAACTGGTGCCCGAGTTGCCGCGCCTGCGCATATCTTCCATCGATTCCATCGAGGCCGACCCGGCGCTGATGGCCGCGATCGCCGAGGAAGGCCGGCTGATGCCGCATCTGCACCTGTCGCTGCAGGCGGGCGACGACCTGATCCTGAAGCGGATGAAGCGCCGCCATTCCCGCGCCGACGCGATCCGGTTCTGCGCCGAGGCCCGCCGGCTGCGCCCCGACATGACGTTCGGCGCCGACATCATCGCCGGTTTCCCGACCGAGACCGAGGAAATGTTCGAAAACTCGCTGCGGCTGGTCGGGGAGTGCGACCTGACATGGCTGCACGTCTTTCCCTATTCGCCGCGGCCCGGCACCCCGGCTGCACGGA
Organism: Rhodovulum marinum; assembly: GCF_004343075.1. Taxonomy (GTDB): domain Bacteria; phylum Pseudomonadota; class Alphaproteobacteria; order Rhodobacterales; family Rhodobacteraceae; genus Rhodovulum; species Rhodovulum marinum. The sequence goes on along the minus strand of NZ_SLXP01000010.1, from coordinate 94,451 downwards.
TGCCGCAGGTGAACGGCACCGCCATCAAGGACCGCGCCGCGCGCCTGCGGGACGCCGGCGCGGCGCAGGTGGACCGCCACCTTGCCGCGCAGGTGGGCCGCTCCCACCGAATCCTGATGGAAAGCCCCGAGATGGGCCGGACCGAGCAATTCACCGAGGTCGCTTTCGCCGGCCCGCGCCCTGAGGGGCAGATCGTCGAGGCCCGGATCACTGGTCATGCGAATGGGCGTCTTCAGGCGGAATAGGGTCTGTTCCGGGAACGCGGCCAGCCGGGTTACGCCCGAATGGACAGAGGTCCCCCGGCTGACTATCTTGAAGGTCACCGCAACGGAGTGACCGACGATGCCCCTGCCGCTTGCCCCGATCGCCGCGACCGCGCTCAGGATGGGTGCCGTTGCGGTTGTGGTCTATGCCATCCGCAGCCTGCGTGAACCGCTGCACCGCGACCAGCGGGCCGAGGACGCGATGGACGAATTGGGCGAGGGGCTGGCCTTTCGCCGGGATGCCGAACAGGTGAATGGCGGTGCCCGGCTGAAACGCACGATCCGGGTGGGCGAGTCGGGCCCCGGGGTGGAGATCGACGCAAGCGCCCTGGGCCGCGTCCGGTTCCGCCGCGTATGATGCAGCTGTACGACAACCCGGCTTCGCCCTTCTGTCGCAAGGTCCGGGTGGCGCTGATCGAGACCGGCCAGGTGGACGCGGTGAAGATCCTGCCTGCCGTCGGCCACGCGCTGGCGACCGAGCAGATGCCGCTGGCCGAGAACCCGCTGGGCAAGATCCCGGTGCTGACCCGCCCCGAGGGCCCCGCGCTTTACGACAGCCGGGTGATCTGCCGGTATCTGGATGCGCGCGCGGGTGCACGACTTTATCCCGAAAGCCGCATCTGGGAGGTGCTGACGCTGGAGGCCACCGCCGACGGGATCATGGATGCCGCCGTCCTGATGGTCTACGAGACGCGCTGCCGTCCCGAGGGCGAGCGCAGCCCCGCCTGGGTGGATGCCCAGTGGGGAAAGATCGCCCGCGCCCTGGACACCATCGAGTCGCGCTGGATGACCCAGCTGGCCGGGCCGCTGACAATGGCGCAGATCGCGCTCGGCTGTGCGCTGGGCTATCTCGATTTCCGCCATGGCGCCCGCGACTGGCGGGCCGGGCGCGCCGGGCTGGCCGAGTGGGAGGCGGGATTCGCCCGCCGCCCGGCTATGGAGCAGACCGCGCCCGGGGTGTGAGCGACCTCAAAACTGCGTGAGATTCGGCGCCGAGAAAACGGGCGGGAATCCGGGGCAGAGTGCGGTCGAACGTCTCAGAGCGGCGCAAGAACGGCAATTTTCTCTGGCTGCCCGTTAACGCGGCGAGTATACGACAGTCGACCGGAAATCGCGCCGGCCCACCCCCCTTGCTGCGCGGCTATGTCCGCTGGACGCAAGTGTTTACGGGGGCTAGGTAACTCTGGGAAAAGGCCGGGGCTTTCCCCATGGCCGGTTTTTCGAATCGACCGGGACGCCGGTCATGGAAAGGAGAAATTCTCGTGTCGCACGCAGAAGATCACGACGGCACCCGCCGCGACTTCCTTTACTACGCCACGGCGGGCGCCGGTGTTGTGACCGCCGGGGCGGCGGTCTGGCCGCTCGTCGACCAGATGAACCCCTCTGCCGACGTGCAGGCGCTGAGCTCGATCCGTGTGGATGTGTCCTCTGTCGCCGAAGGCCAGCAGATCACCGTCAAGTTCCTGGGCAAGCCGGTGTTCATCCGCCTGCGGACGCAGGAGGACATCGAACTGGCACGCAGCATCCCGCTGGGTGACCTGCGCGACAACGACTCGCGCAACCCGAACAAGCCGGGCGAAGCCACCGACCAGAACCGCACCATGGACGAAGACGGCAAGTGGCTGGTGATGATCGGTGTCTGCACGCACCTTGGCTGTGTGCCGATCGGCAACCAGTCGGGCGACTACGGCGGGTGGTTCTGCCCCTGCCACGGCTCGCACTATGATTCTGCCGGCCGCATTCGCAAGGGCCCCGCGCCCGAGAACATGTACATCCCGGTCGCGTCCTTCGTGGACGAGACGACCATCCAACTCGGTTAAGGGAGCACCCGATGTCCGGTATTCCTCACGATCACTACGAGCCGAAGTCGGGCTCCGAGAAGTGGCTGCATCGGCGCCTGCCGATCGTCGGCCTGATCTACGACACGATCATGATCCCGACCCCCAAGAACCTCAACTGGATGTGGATCTGGGGCGTCGTGCTGTTCTTCGCGCTGGTGCTGCAGATCGTCACCGGTATCGTGCTGGCGATGCACTACGTGCCGCATGCCGACATGGCCTTTGCCTCGGTCGAGCACATCATGCGCAACGTGAACGGCGGCCACTTCCTGCGCTACCTGCATGCGAACGGCGCCTCGCTGTTCTTCATCGCGGTGTACCTGCACATCTTCCGCGGGCTTTACTACGGTTCGTACAAGTCGCCGCGCGAGGTGACCTGGATCATCGGTATCCTGATCTACCTGGCGATGATGGCCACGGCGTTCATGGGCTACGTTCTGCCCTGGGGCCAGATGTCCTTCTGGGGCGCGACCGTGATCACCGGGCTGTTCGGCGCGATTCCGTGGGTCGGCGACGCCCTTCTGACCTGGCTGCAGGGCGGCCCGGCGGTTGGCAACCCGACGCTGACGCGCTTCTTCTCGCTGCACTACCTGCTGCCCTTCGTGATCCTGGGCCTGTCGATCGTCCATGTCTGGGCGTTCCACAGCACCGGCAACAACAACCCCACCGGGGTCGAGGTGCGCCGCGCGTCCAAGGAAGAGGCCGAGAAGGACACCCTGCCGTTCTGGCCCTACTTCGTAATCAAGGACCTGTTCGCGCTGGGCGTCGTGCTGATCGCGTTCTTCGCGGTGGTCGGCTTCATGCCGAACTATCTGGGCCACCCGGACAACTATGTCATGGCCGACCCGCTGGTGACGCCGACGCATATCGTGCCCGAATGGTACTTCCTGCCCTTCTACGCGATCCTGCGGGCCTTTGACGGCGACGTCTGGCTGGTGATCCTGACCGACTGGCTGACCTTCGGTGTGGTCGACGCCAAGTTCTTCGGCGTGATCGCGATGTTCGGTTCGATCATCGTGATGGCGCTGGTGCCGTGGCTTGACACCTCGAACGTCCGGTCGGGCCGGTACCGGCCGATGTTCAAGGTGGCCTTCTGGATCTTCGTCGTGGACTTCTTCGTCCTGATGTGGGCGGGGGCCATGCCGGCCGAGGGCATCTATCCGACCATCGCCCTGATCGGTTCGGCTGTCTGGTTCGCCTATTTCCTGATCGTCCTGCCGGTTCTGGGTGTCATCGAAAAGCCGTTGCCCCAGCCCGAGACCATCGAGGAAGACTTCAACGCCCACTATGGCGACGGCGCTGCGACCGGCACCGCCACCAGCCCCGCCGAGTGAGAGAAGGGATCGTAACGATGTTGATGAAACGCACGATCGCCGCGCTGACCGCCCTGACCATCGGGGCGGGTGGCGCCCTCGCCGCCGAGAGCGAAGGGCATGTCACGGACTACAAGTTCCCGTTCGAAGGCGTGTTCGGGAAATACGACCAGGCCCAGCTTCAGCGCGGTCTGCAGGTCTACACCGAGATCTGCGCCGCCTGCCACGGCCTGATCTACGTGCCCTTCCGTGCACTGTCCGAGCCCGGCGGGCCCAGCCTCAGCGATGACGCCATGCGGGAATACGCCGCGTCCTTCGAGGTGTTCGACGAAGAGATCGACGATTTCCGCCCGGCCAAGCCGACCGACCATTACCCGGCCGGCACCTATCCCGGCGCGCCCGACCTTAGCCTGATGGCCAAGTCGCGGGCGGGTTTCCACGGGCCGGCGGGCACGGGTCTGAACCAGCTGTTCAAGGGCATCGGCGGACCCGAGTACATCACGTCCTATCTCTTGGCCTTCACGGACGAGACGAAGGACGAGGCGGGCACGATCTACTACCGCAACCCGGTCTTCTCGACGGGGTGGAGCGCGATGCCGCCGCAGCTGTACGGTGACGACGTGGAATATGCGGACGGCACCCCGGCGACTGCGGAACAGGCCGCCAAGGACGTGGCCGCTTTCCTGATGTGGACCGCCGAGCCCAAGCTGATGGCGCGCAAGGAGGCCGGCTTCATCTCGGTCATGTTCCTGACCGTGCTGACGGTGCTGCTGTACCTGACCAACAAGCGGCTTTGGGCGCCTTACAAGCCCAAGAAGGAAATCTGATCCCATACCGGATCAACTGATCTTCGGGAACGCGCCCTTCGGGGCGCGTTTTCTTTTGGCGATCCGGGCCTAGCCCAGATAGGCGCGCAGCGCCGGGGGCGGATCGGCCAGTAGTGCGGCGGTCGGGCGTGGTGGGTGCGTCCTGCCATCGGCCACGATCACGGTTTCCTCGGCGATGGCGCGTGCGTCCTGGGGGTCGTGGGTCACCAAAAGCACGGTCGCGCCGGTTTCCCGGGCCAGGTTTGCCACAAGCGCCAGCATTTCCGATTTCAGCGCCGGCCCCAGCGCCGCGAAGGGTTCGTCCAGAAGCATCAGCGGCCGGCCGCGCAACAGCATCCGGGCCAGCGCCACCCGCCCCCGTTGCCCGCCCGACAGCGCGGCGGGAACGCGGTCGCCGAGACCGGCCAGCCCGACCCGTGCCAGCGCCGCCTCGACCGCCTGCCAGTCCTTTGGCGACAGCCGCAGGTCGGGCCGTAGGCCAAGCCCGACGTTTTGCGCCGCCGTCAGGTGCGGGAAAAGGTTGTTGTCCTGGAACAGCATCGACAGGGGCCGGTCGCCGGGGGCGAGCGGCCCAAGGTCCTTGCCCTGCCACAGGACACGCCCCGCGCTGGGCGGCAGAAATCCCGCGATCACGTCGAGCAGCGTGGATTTGCCCGCGCCCGAGGGCCCCAGAACGGCCACGATCCGCCCTTTTTCGACCCGCAGGTCGGCCGTGAGACGGAAGTCGCCCTGTTCGATCACCAGCCGGTCAAGTGTCAGCACGCAGCCGCCCCCCACGGTCGAAAACCCAGAAAAGACCAAGGCTGAGCCCCAGAAGCAGCAGCGCCGCCCCGGCGGCGGCGTCCATCCGGTAGGCGGCCATCAGGCGATAAAGCTGCAGGGGCAGGGTGGCCTGCCCGGGATCCGCGAAAAGCGCGATCACGCCGAGGTCCCCCATCGACAGCGCCGCGGACAGCCCGAGCGTGAAGCCGATGGGGCGCCGCAGGCGCGGCAACAGCAAGTGGCGGATCCGCGCGCGCCCGGTCATCCCAAGGCTGTCGGCCAGCCGGCCGAACGCCGCCTCGGTCTCGGCGACGGCGGGGGTGAGGGTGCGGAGCGCGAAGGGCAGGCTCATCGCGGCGTTGACCAGCGCCGTTACCGGCAGCGCCAGCGCCACCGGGTCGGCGACCGGAAACAGAAGGATGAACAGGCCGGTGCCCATTACCAGCGGCGACGCTGCAATGGCCAGTGTCCCGGCGGCCTGCAATGCCGCGCCGCGCGCGCCGCCCAACCGTGTCGCCGCGACGGCCATCGGCAAGGCCAGCGCCAGCGTCAGTGCCGCCGACCCCAGCGCCACGGCCAGCGACCGCAGGGCCGCTTGCCACACCGACAGCGGCAGGTCGACAAGGCCCGCCAGCCCCCGCACCACGATCATGCCCAGCGGCAGAACGAGGAACAGCGTGGCGAGGCCGATCCAGGTGGCGTCTTGCAGCCGAAGCGCCGCCGCGCCCGAATCCCAGCGCAGCACGGGCCGGTCCAGCCCGGTGCCCAACGCCCCGGGCACCGCCACCGCGAAGGCGAGCGCCGCCGCGCCCGCGCAAAGCCCGAACTGGATCACGGACAACAGCGCCGCGCGCCCGAGGTCGAAGTCGAACCGGAAGGCCTGGTAGATTGCCAGTTCCACGGTGGTCGCCCGCGGCCCGCCGCCCAGCGTCAGCGCGACGGCAAAGCTGGTCATGCAGATCAGGAAGATCACCAGGAACGCGCCCGGCAGAACCGCCCGCAACATTGGCCATTCCAGCCGCCGGGCGATATCGCGTGACGAGAAGCCCAGCGAAGCGGCAAGGCGGAAGCGTTCGGCGGGAATCGCCAGCCAGCCCTGCAGGATCAGCCGCGTGGCCAGCGGCAGGTTGAAGAAGACATGGGCCAGCAAGACCCCCTGAAGCCCGTAGATATCGAGCGGCCCAAGCCCGAAGGGTGACAGCGCCTGGCTGACCAGCCCGCCCCGCCCGAACACCGCCAAAAGGCCCAGAACCGCGACGATCACCGGCAGGATGAACGGCGCGCCCAGCAGCGTGACCAGAAGGCCGCGGCCAGGAAAACGGCGCCGGGCCAGTGCGCGGGCCACCGGGATGGCGAGCGCGGTGCTGAACACCGCCGACAGCAGGGCCTGTGTCAGGGTGAAGCGCACCGCGGCCCAGTCGGCCGGTCCCAGCGCCGCGGCGCCCTCGGCGCGCCAGGCCACGGCGGCTAGCGTGCCCAGCGACAGCGCCAGCATCACGCCGCCCGCGAACAGTCCCGCGGGCAGCGCGGCCCCTAGCGGCTGAGTGCGTCGCGCCATTCGGCGATGGCCCCGTCGCGCATCGCCGCGGCTTCCTCTGCGGGCAGCAGCAGCGCCGTATCGGGCTGGATCAGGGTCGAAAACCCGTCTGGAAGCCCGGCGGTGGGGGTGGCGGCGGGATACATCCAGTTCGTGGTCGGGATCACCGACTGGAACGCGTCGGTCAGCATGAAGTCGAGGAACGCCCGTGCCAGTTCGGGCTGGTCAGACGCGGCCACGCGGCCGGCGACCTCGACCTGCAGGTAATGGCCTTCGTCGAACTGCGCGGCGGCCTTGGTGTCGTCCTCTTCTGCGATCAGGTGGTAGGCCGGCGAGGTCGTGTAGCTGAGAACCATGTCGGCCTCGCCGTCCATGAACATGCCATAGGCCTCGGACCAGCCCTTGGTGACGGTCAGGACATGCGGTGCAAGGCCGGCCCAGATGTCGGGCGCGCGCTCGCCATGGGCGGCCTTGACCCACATCAGCAGGCCCAGCCCCGGCGTGGAACTGCGCGGGTCCTGGATCACGATCTTCAGATCGTCGGGGGCCGCGATCAACGCGTCGAAACTGTCGGGTGGGGTGGCGAGGCGCGTCTTGTCGTAGACGAAGGCGAAATAGCCCCAGTCATAGGGCAGGAAGGTCGGGTCGTCCCAGGCGACGGGCAGGTCGAGCGCGGGGGCCTCGATGCCGTGGGGCGCGAAAAGCCCGGTTTCCGCGGCAGCGGCCGTCAGGTTGGTGTCGAGCCCAAGGACCACGTCGGCCTCGGTCCGGTCGCCTTCCAGCCGCAGCCGGGCCAGCAGCGAGGCGCCATCGCCGGCGGCCACGAACCGCAGATCACAGCCGCAGACCTTTTCGAAGGCGGCCTCGACCTGGGGGCCGGGGCCCCATTCCGAGATGAAGCTGTCATAGGTATAGACGGTCAGCACGGGGGTCTGGGCCACGGCACTGGTGGCGCACAAGATCCCCGCGGCGATGATCGGCAGTCGCATGGGTCATCCTCCATCTGCGGGGCGGTGGGGCAAGGGTGGAGGCTGTCCAGGCACCTTTCCTCCGCCGGTTCTAACCGGGTCAGGTTCGACGGGTTCGCGCAATCCGCGCATCTCAGCCCCTGTGCGGGGCACCCCGAGGTAGGCCGAAGGTAATCCCCGCGACCGCTGCCCGCAAGGGAAAGCGCTTGAGAGGGGCGGGCGGCGCGGCTATGCCGGGCGCAAAGGAGAGCCTGCCCATGAGCCTGAACAGTTTCGGCCACCTGTTCCGCGTCACCACCTGGGGCGAAAGCCACGGGCCGGCGCTGGGCGCCACCGTGGATGGTTGCCCCCCGGGGGTCGAGATCGACGCGGCCGCGATCCAGCACTGGCTGGACCGGCGCAAGCCCGGGCAATCGAAATTCACCACCCAGCGGCGCGAACCGGACGAGGTGGAAATCCTGTCCGGCGTGTTCGAGGGCCAGACGACGGGCACGCCGATCCAGCTGATGATCCGAAACACCGACCAGCGGTCGAAGGATTACGGCGACATCGTCGAGAAGTTCCGCCCGGGGCACGCCGATATCACCTATTGGCAGAAATACGGCATCCGCGATTACCGCGGCGGCGGGCGGTCCTCGGCGCGGGAAACCGCGGCGCGGGTCGCGGCGGGGGGCGTGGCGCGGGCGGCGCTGGCCACGCTGGCGCCGGGGCTCAGGATCACCGGTTACATGGTGCAGATGGGCCCGCACGCCATCGACCGGGGCCGGTTCGACTGGGACCAGATCGAACAGAACCCGTTCTGGGTGCCCGACGCGCAGGCCGCCGAAGACTGGGCCAGCTACCTGGACGGGCTGCGCAAGGACGGGAATTCCGTGGGCGCGGTGGTCGAGGTGGTCGCCCGCGGCGTGCCCGCCGGGTTGGGCGCCCCGATCTATGGCAAGCTGGACACCGACCTGGCCGCCGCGATGATGAGCATCAACGCCGTCAAGGGCGTCGAGATCGGCGAGGGCATGGCGGCGGCGGCGCTGACCGGCACCGAGAATGCCGACGAGATCTTCATGGGCAATGACGGCCAGCCGGTGTTTTCCTCGAACCACGCGGGCGGGATCCTGGGCGGGATTTCCACCGGGCAGGACGTCGTGGTGCGTTTCGCGGTCAAGCCGACCTCGTCGATCCTGACGCCGCGGCGGACGATCACCCGGTCGGGTGCGGCGACCGAGATCGTCACCAAGGGCCGCCACGATCCCTGCGTCGGCATCCGGGCGGTGCCGGTGGGCGAGGCGATGATGGCCTGTGTCCTGCTGGATCACCTGCTGCTGCACCGCGGTCAGATCGGCGAAAACCGCGGCCGGATCGGTTAGGCTGGCCGCCCGGCCGCGCGCCTAGCGGCGGCAGCTCATCAACTGGCCGCGATAGGTGGCGGCGCGCTGGTCCACCCGGTCCGCCACCGCCAGAAGCCAGCCCTTGCTGTTGTAGCTGCGCCGGGCAAAGCCCGCGTGCCCCTCGTGATAGGCGAGGTACTGGTTGCGCGCGTCGGTCAGCGGAATGCCCAGCTTTTCGCGTGTCTGGGTCATGTACCAGCCCATGAAATCGGTCGCGTCGCGGATATCGTCGCGTCGCGCGCCCCGGTTGCCGGTGGCGCGGCGGTAATCGTCCCATGTCCCGTCGATCGCCTGGGCATAGCCATAGGCAGAACTTTGCCGGCCCATCGGGATGATCCCCAGCACATAGCGATGCGGCGTGCGCGCGTTGCCCACGAATTTGCTTTCCTGGTGGATCATCGCCATCTGCACATGCACCGGCACGCCCCAGCGGCGTTCGACACGCTCCATCGCGCGAAGGTATTTCGGGCGCTCGCGCGTGATGCTGCAGGCATTGTCAAGATCGCGCGGGGGTGAATAACCACCGCCGCAGCCTGCAAGCGCAAGAATGACCGCCACGAGAAGGACCCTGCTCATCTGCCCCGGCCTCGTTCGTTTATTTGTTGTTGGGATCACGATAGGCGAAAACGCCCCTTGGGAAAATGCCCAAGCTGCCGGTTCAGATCAGAAAAGCGAGAGTGACCGGAAGGGCGAGCACCGAAAACAGCGTCGAGACCACGACAAGGCCGGCCACCGCCTCGGATTCGGCGCCGTATTTTTCGGCCAGCAGGTAGGAGGTGACCGCGACCGGGGTCGCGATCTGCAAGACCAGCACGGCAAAGGCGACGGGGGGCAGGTCGAACCATCGTCCAACGGCGATCGCGGCGGCCAGGCACAGCGCCAGCTTGACCACCGACAGCCAGACCGCGCGGGGCAGGTGGCCCGGGTGCAGCCACGCGATGGCCACGCCCAGGGTGATCAGCATCAAGGGAATCGCCATCTGGCCGATCAGGTCCAGCGTGTTGGTCAGGAAGGCGGGCGTTTCCCAGCCCCGCCAAAGGAACAGCCCGCCCAGAAGCGTGCCCGCGACCAGCGGTTCCTTGACCACCTTGAGCGGCGAGCCCCCGCCCGAGACCAGCCAGATCCCGAAGGTGAAGGAATAGACCGCCATCACCGCGAACACGACGACGGCATAGCCCAGCCCCTCTTGCCCGAAGGCGAAAAAGGCAAGCGGCAGGCCCATGTTGCCGGTATTGCCGAAGATGATCGGAGCGAGATAGGTCCGTCGGTCCAGCCGCGCCAGCGCCACCACCGCGAAACACAGCACCGTCACCACGCCATAGGCCGCCAGCGATGCCAGCGAGAGCGTGGTCAGCGTCTGGGGCGCGATCTCGGTCTGCATCAGCGCGGTGAAGATCAGGCAGGGTACCGACAGCGTCATCGCCAGCTGGGTGACGAACTGGACGCGGTATTCGTTGCCGAGCTTGACCCAGGCAAACCCCACCCCCGCAAGCAGAAATGCCGGTGCCACGATCTCCAGCACTGTGAGGACAAGGTTCACAATCTGTTTCCCGCGAAAGCCGCCTGTCGCATGGACATCGCCCCAGTTGCGGCCTTAGTGTGGCGCTATGGGGGTTGCAACATGATGCGGACAGCGCGCGCGAAATATCATCTCGGTCAGGTGGTCCGGCATCGGAAGCACCCGTTTCGGGGTGTCGTGTTCGATGTCGATGCGATGTTCTCGAACACCGAGGAATGGTACGATGCCATCCCGGAGGAAAGCCGTCCCTCGAAGGACCAGCCGTTCTATCACCTGCTGGCCGAAAACGACCACAGCTATTACGTGGCCTATGTCTCGGAACAGAACCTGGTGCCGGACGACACCGGCGAGCCGGTGGACCACCCCGACCTCGCCGATCTGTTCGGCGAGTTCGAGGATGGCCATTACCCGCTGCAGTTCCAGCTGAACTGACCCGCGTGCCGGCACCTAGTAGCCCAGCGCGCAGCCGTCCTTGCGCGGGTCCGACGCGCCCTGCAGCACACCGGTTTCCTCGTCGATCAGGATCGCCTGGGCGCCGCCGATCGGCACGTCGGGGATCACCACGTCATGCCCCATTTCGGCCAGTTCGGCGCGGACGGCGTCGGAATAGCCGCGCTCGACCTGCATCTGGCCGGCATCGGTGAAACTGCGGGCCGTGTCGATCGCCTGTTGCGGGTGCATGCCGTAATCGACCACGTTGGTCAGGAAGCGGGCATGGCCGTTCGCCTGGTAGGCCCCGCCCATCACGCCGAAGGGCATGATCACCTTGTCGTTCTTGCGCAGCATCGCCGGGATGATCGTGTGCATCGGGCGCTTGCCGCCGCCGGCCTCGTTCGGGTGGCCCTCGACCAGGCTGAAGCCCGCGCCGCGGTTCTGGAAGTTGATCCCGAATTTCGCCGAAGCGAGGCCCGAGCCGAAGGCGTGGAACACCGAGTAGATCAGCGAGACCACCATGCGGTCGCGGTCCACGACGGTCAGGTAGATCGTGTCCTTGTGGACCGCTTCCGACAGTTCGGCGGGGCTTGCCATCGCGCGGCCCGGGTCGATCAGCCCGGCCAGCCGTTCGGCCGTTTCGGCCGACAGCATGTGGTCCAGCCGGGTCATGTGCGCGGGATCGGCGATGAAGCGGTTGCGCGCGTCATAGGCCAGTTTCGAGGCCTCGGCCTCGATATGGGCGCGCTGGGCACCCAGCGGGTCCATGTTGGGGAGGTCGAAATGCGACAGGATGTTGGCCATCAGGATGGCGGTCGCGCCCTGGCCGTTGGGCGGATGCTCGACCAGTTCGATGCCCTTGTAGGTGCCGCTGACCGGGTCCGACCAGTCGCAGGCGGTGGCGGCGAAATCGTCGAGCGTGTGGGTGCCGCCAAGCGCGCGCAGCGAGGTCACCATGTCCTCGGCCACCTCGCCCTCGTAATAGCCCGCACGGCCCTCGCGCGCGACGCGGCGCAGCACCTCGGCCTGGCCCGGCGCACGGAACACCTGGCCCGGGCGTGGCGGCTTGCCGTCCAGCAGGTAGAAACGGCGTGCGTCGCCCTGCAGGTTGCCCTGGGTACATCCCCAGTCCCAGGCGCTGCGGGGGCCGACCGGCACGCCCTCTTCGGCATAGTGGATCGCGGGGGCGAGGCTGGCCGCAAGGCCCGACCGGCCCCAATCCGCCGACAGCCGGCAGAAGGCGTCGATCGCGCCGGGCACGGTGACCGCATCTGCGGTGTTGATGGGCATGGCCGACAGCCCGCGATCGCGCAGCGCCGCGGCGTTCAGCCCGGCGGGCGCCCGGCCCGACCCGTTCAGCGCGATGATCCGCTCTTCGCCCGCGGGTTTCAGCAGCACGAAACAGTCGCCGCCGATCCCGGTCATGTGCGGTTCGCAGATGCCCAGCAGGACCGCCCCGGCGATGGCGGCGTCGACGGCGTTACCGCCGGCCTCGAGCGTCTGCACCGCGACCTTGGCGGCCAGCGGGTGCGACGTGGCGCACAACCCGTTGGTCGCGAACACGGCCGAGCGGCCCGGCAGCTGGAAATCGCGCATTCTTTCCTCCTGGTCAGTCGTCGGGAAACTAGGCCGGGCGACGGGGGAAGCCAACGCGTTTTTCGGTTTCGAAGAGGGGGCGGCAAAAGAACCTCGGCGCCGCATGCTGGGTGGGGGCTGAAAGCGCGGCGCCGAGGGAAGCTTTTACCAGCTACTCTTTTCCCATAGCCGGGCAATGCGGCCTGATTTGGGGCCCTTTGTGACCGTTTCGGGGCGTGGGCGGCGGCCCGGCGCGCTGACTCAGGCCTCGCCGAGGGGTACGAAGAAGGTAAGGCGATTCTGGCCGTTGTTCCGCGCGTAGGAAAGATCGCGGGCAAGGGCGCGAATCAGGAACCAGCCAAAGCCACCCTCGGGCGGATCGTCGTCCAGGCCGTTACTGACCGGCAGGCTTCCACCGGGCATGGTCCCGTCCGGCATCGGGGCGCCATAGTCGCGCACGTCGACCAGAAGACGGTTTCCGCCGCGTTCGAGGCGAAGTTCGATCGGCCCGTCGCCACCGCGCCGATAGGCGTGTTCGACCACGTTGTTCAGAACCTCGGCCAAGACGGTTTCGGCCATTCCCAGCGTGTCGGGGCCGGCCGCGGCGGGCGCGAACTTGCGCCGCATTTCGGCCAGCGCGTTGCGCACCCCCAAGGGGGTGGCCTCGACCACGATAGGATCGATTCCGCCCGCGGTCACGGTCACGCCCTCGCAGGCCGCGTCATCGGGCGGGTCGATCCCGCCCCTGCAGGGGTTCGAGAGCTTCATGCGATCGACCGTTTATCCGCAAAGGCCGCCTCGGCGTCGGGATGGATGGTGAACACCCGGTCCATCCGCGTCAGCCGGAATACCTTTTCCACGTTCGGGGTCAGGTTGCACAATTCCAGGGTCCGGTCCGGGCCCAGAAGTTTCATCACCGCGACCACGGCGCCCAGGCCGCTGCTGTCGAGGAAATCCACGGACCCGAGGTCCAGGACGACGCGGGCCGGGCCGTCGCCGGCCACCTCGCGCATCCGGTCCTTGAACCGGATCGCCACGGCGGAGTCGATGCGCGGTTCGGCGACGATCACGTGGATTGCGTCGTCGCGCTCTTCGGTCTTGAGTTCCATACGGCCTCTCTCCTGTGATCCGGGATGGAGGCTAGACGCCAATCGTTACCATTCGGTAAGTGTTGGCGGGCAATTCCGGGAGGATGGCATGGAAGAGGTTGTGATCTGCGGCGCGGCCCGCACGCCGATGGGCGGGTTCCAGGGGGTATTCGCCGGCGTTGATGCGCCGACGTTGGGCGGAGCGGCGATTCGCGCCGCGCTGGACGGCGCGGGCGTGGAGACGGTGGACGAGTTGTTGATGGGCTGCGTGCTGCCCGCGGGCCAGGGCCAGGCGCCCGCGCGGCAGGCGGGGTTCAAGGCGGGGCTGGGCGAGGAGGTGCCCGCGACCACGCTGAACAAGATGTGCGGCTCGGGCATGAAGACGGTGATGATGGCGCATGACCAGCTGGCGCTGGGCGGCGCGCAGGTGATCTGTGCCGGCGGCATGGAGAGCATGACGAATGCCCCCTACCTGTTGCCGGCGATGCGCGGCGGTGCGCGCATCGGCCATGGCCAGGTGATCGACCACATGTTCCTTGACGGGCTGGAGGACGCCTATGACAAGGGTCGTCTGATGGGCACCTTTGCCGAGGACTGCGCCGAGGCGTTCCAGTTCACCCGCGAGGCGCAGGACGCGTATGCGCTGGGCTCGCTGTCGAACGCGCTGGTGGCGCAGAAATCGGGTGCCTTTGACGGCGAGATCGTTGCCGTGACCGTCCCCTCGCGCAAGGGCGAGACGGTCGTGGCCGAGGACGAGCAGCCCGGCAATGCGCGCCCCGAGAAGATCCCGCAGCTGAAGCCCGCCTTCCGCAAGGACGGCACGGTGACGCCCGCCAATGCCTCGTCGATCTCGGACGGGGCGGCGGCGTTGGTGTTGGCCACCCGCAGCGTGGCCGAACCCCGCGGCCTGCCCCTGCGCGCCCGTATCCTGGCCCATGCCAGCCACGCCCAGGCGCCGGGCTGGTTCACCACCGCCCCGGTTCCGGCAGCGCAGAAGCTGTTGGCGCGGATCGGCTGGGACAAGGATGATGTCGACCTGTGGGAGGTCAATGAGGCCTTTGCCGTGGTGCCCATGGCGTTCATGCGTGAAATGGGGCTGCCGCGGGACAAGGTGAACGTGAACGGCGGGGCCTGCGCGCTGGGCCACCCGATCGGCGCGTCGGGTGCGCGGATCATCGTGACCTTGCTGAACGCCTTGGAAAAGCGGGGGTTGAAACGCGGCGTCGCGGCAATCTGCATCGGCGGGGGCGAGGGTACCGCGATCGCGATCGAGCGGCCATGAAACGGATCGACTATGGCGCGATGGCGAAGTCCCTGGCCGCGCTGACCGAGGGCGAAACGGATACGGTCGCCCTTATGGCGACCATGGCCTGCGAGTTGCACCACGCGGACGACCGTTTCGACTGGACCGGGTTCTACCGCGTCACTGAACCGGGCCTTTTGAAGATCGGGCCGTACCAGGGCGGGCATGGCTGCCTGACGATCCCGTTCGCGCGCGGCGTCTGCGGGGCGGCGGCGCGCAGCGGCGAGGTGCAGATCGTGCCCGATGTCGAGGCCTTTCCGGGGCATATCGCTTGTTCGTCCAGCACGCGGTCGGAAATCGTGCTGCCGGTGTGGAACGGCACCGGCGCGCTGCTGGGCGTGCTGGACATCGACAGCGACCTGCCGGACGCGTTCGACGCGGCCGATGCCGAGGGATTGGCGGCACTGCTGGCGCAGACCTTCGCGCGATGAGCCTGCACGGCTGGGCCGTTTTCGCCACCTTCTGGGCGTTGTTCGTCACCACGCCGGGCCCCAATGCGGTCAACTGCATCGCCAATGGCATGACGCACGGGCTGCCACGCGCATTCTGGGGCGTGCTGGGCATCCTGACGCAGGCGACGCTGTTCCTGGCACTTTCGGCGGCGGGGATCACGGCGTTGATCGCGGCAAGTCCCATGCTCTTTGCCTGGGCCAAGCTCGCGGGGGCGGCGGTGCTGGTCTGGCTGGGCGTGCGGGGCTGGCGGAACGCGGCGGTCGCGGTGGCGCCGGGGACGGGGATGGGGGGACTGTATGGCCGCGCCTTCCTGATCGCCACGGTGAATGCCAAGAGCCTCGCCGGCTACCTTGCCGCCTTTTCGCAATTCGTCGAGCCGGGCGTGTCCATCGGCCGGCAGATGTGGGTGATCGTGCCCACCGCCTTGACCCTGACCACGCTGTCCTATGCCGGCTATACCGCGCTTGGGGCCTGGCTTGGCGGGCGGGCGATGGGCGCGATCCTGAACCGGCGGCTCCGGCAGGGGCTGGCGCTGTGCTTCGTCCTTTACGGTGTGCTGCTGGGACTGTCGGCGCTGAGCTGACCTTGCGCACCGGGCGCGAACCCGCTACCGGCCAACGCCATGAGCGAAACCTACGCGCCCCCCGACACGCCGCTGGAGATCGTGCACCAGGACCACGAACTTCTGGTGGCGAACAAGCCGCCGGGCCTTTTGTCGGTACCCGGCAAGGGCGCGCATCTGGCCGACTGCCTGCTGGCGCGGGTGCAGGCCGCATTCCCCGAGGCGCTGCTGGTGCATCGGCTGGACCGGGACACGTCGGGGGTGATGGTGTTCGCGCTGACCCCGCAGGCACAGCGTCATCTGGGCCTCCAATTCGAGAAGCGGCAAACCAGGAAGACCTATGTCGCGCGGCTTTGGGGCCGGCTCGAGCCAAAGACCGGCACGGTCGACCTGCCGCTGATCGTCGACTGGCCGAACCGTCCGCGCCAGATGGTGGACCACGCCAATGGCAAACCGGCGATCACCGACTGGCGCGTGCTGCGCCACGAGGGCGACACGACCCGTGTGCGGCTGTTCCCCAAGACCGGGCGCAGCCACCAATTGCGGGTGCACATGAAAGAGATCGGCCACCCGATTCTCGGCGACCCCTTCTATGCGGAGGGGCCGGCACGCGATGCGCCGCGGCTGATGCTGCATGCCGAGGAATTGCGCCTGCGCCACCCGGACGGCGGGCGCGGCATGGCGTTCCGCGTACCCTGCCCGTTTTGACGGGGTCCGGCCCTGCGGGCCGGATCCGCCTGCGGCGGTCGGGTATTTGGACCAAGAAGAAGTGGCGGACGCAATCGTTCAGCAGCAGTCGCAGGCGCCGTGGCCGTGGTGCTGGCAGGGTTCCTCGGCGTGCCAGCCGCTGACGGCCTTGACCTCGCAGAACTCTTCCAGCCCCCAGATGCCGCCTTCGCGTCCGTTGCCCGAGCGTTTGACCCCGCCGAAGGGGCTGCCGGCTGCGCGCGAGGCGCCGTTCATCTCGACAATGCCCGAGCGCAGGCGCCGGGCCAGCCGGTTGCGCCGCGCCCCGTCGGCGGACTGGACGTAATTGGTCAGGCCGTACTCGGTGTCGTTGGCGATCGCGACGGCCTCGTCCTCGGTGTCGAAGGGGATGATCGACAGGACCGGGCCGAAGATTTCCTCGCGCGCGATGGTCATGTCGTTCTTCACGTCGGCAAAGACCGTGGGCCGGACGAAATACCCGCGGTTGAAACCCTCGGGGCGGCCCGGGCCGCCGGCGATCAGCCGCGCGCCCTCGTCGATGCCCGTCTGGATCAGCGCCTGAACCTTGTCGAACTGCGCCGCGCTGACCACGGGGCCGATATGGCGGCCCTCCTTGTCGGAAGGGCCGACTTCCATCTTCTCGGCGACGGCGCGGGCGGTTTCCACGGCCGCGTCGTAGACCGAGCGTTCCACCAGCATCCGGGTGGGCGCGTTACAGGATTGGCCGGTGTTCTGGAAGCAATGCAGAACGCCGCGCTTGACCGCCTTGTCGTCGGCATCGGCGAAGACCAGGTTCGCGCCCTTGCCACCCAGCTCCAGGTGGACCCGTTTCAGTGTATCCGCCGCCGTCTTGGAAATCGCGATGCCGGCGCGGGTGGACCCGGTGAACGACACCATGTCGATATCCGGGTGACCCGACAGCTGCGTGCCCACGCCCGGCCCGTCACCGTTCACGAGGTTGAAGACGCCCGGCGGCACGCCTGCCTCGTGCAGGATCTCGGCGAAGACCATCGCGGAAAGGGGCGCGATTTCCGAAGGTTTCAGCACCATCGTGCAGCCGGTGGCCAGCGCCGGGATCACCTTGAGCGTGATCTGGTTCATCGGCCAGTTCCACGGCGTGATCATCGCCACGACGCCCACCGGGTCCATCAGGATGCGATCGTCGGGGGCGTGGCTGCCCAGCGGGCGGTCGAACTCGAACATTTCCAGCGCGTGGAGGAAGCCCTTGATGTGCCAGGCGCCCGCGCCGACCTGCGCGGTGCGGGCCAGGTCGATGGGCGCGCCCATCTCGCGGCTCATGGCCTTGGCCAGGTCCTCGGCGCGGGCTTTGTAGAGTTGCAGAATGCGGGTCAGCAGGTCCATCCGTTCTGCCTTGGACGTCGCGGCCCAGCCGGGTTGGGCCGCGCGGGCGGCGGCGACGGCCGCATCGGTGTCGGCCTGTCCGCCCAGCGAGATCACCGCGAAGGGTTCCTCGGTCGAGGGGTCGATCACCTCGACCCGTGTTGCGTCCTTGGGCGAAACCCATGCACCGCCAATGTAGAATGCCGTTCTTTCGATCATTCGGTCCTCCCTCGGCATTTTGATGCCGGTTTTTGTCGCGCGCGCGCATTTTGGGCTGGCAAAGATGTATTTAGAATGTATCTAAACAACATCCTTCAAACAGCCACCAAGAGGATCGCTCCCTTGACCCTGCGCATCAACGACATCGCCCCGAACTTCACCGCCGACACCACCGAAGGCAAGATCGATTTCCACGAGTGGATCGGCGACAGCTATGCGGTTCTGTTCTCGCACCCGGCGGATTTCACGCCGGTCTGCACCACCGAATTCGCAGCCGCCGCGCGGCTGGCCGACCAGTTCGCCAAGCGCAATGCCAAGGTGATCGGCATCTCGGTCGACCCGGTTGAAGAGCACCTGAAATGGAAGGCCGATGTCGAGACCTATGCAGGCACCGACATGACCTTCCCGATCATCGCCGATGACAAGCTGGAGATCGCCAGGCTTTATGACATGCTGCCCGCCGAAGCCTATGGCACCGATGGCGAGGCCCGTGCCGACACCGCGACGGTGCGCACGACGTTCATCATCAATCCCGACAAGAAGATCGAACTGATGCTGATCTATCCGATGACGGTGGGCCGGAATTTCGACGAGATCCTGCGCGCGCTGGATGCGATCCAGAACAACGCCAAGGCCCCCGTCGCCACGCCGGCCGACTGGCGCCCGGGCGAGGACGTGATCGTGCGCCTCGATGTCAGCACCGAGGACGCGAAGGCCAGGTTCGGCGAGGTCGAGGAAATCTTCTCCTATCTGCGCAAGGTCAAGTCGCCCGCGGCCTGATCCTCCGAACAGCAAAAAAGGCCCCGGAACTCCGGGGCCTTTTCCATTCGGAAACAAGGGGAAGGCTTACTCTTCCACTTCCTCTTCTTTCTTGACCTCTTCGCCGGTCTCCTGGTCGACGACCTTCATCGACAGGCGAACCTTGCCGCGGTCGTCAAAGCCCAGAAGCTTGACCCAGACCTCTTGACCCTCTTTCAGCACGTCCGAGGGGTGGTTCAGGCGGCGGTTCTCGATCTGGCTGACATGGACCAGCCCGTCGCGCTTGCCGAAGAAGTTCACGAAGGCGCCGAAATCGACGATCTTGACCACGGTGCCCTTGTAGACCTTGCCTTCCTCGGGTTCGGCCACGATCGAATAGATCATGTCGTAGGCCTTCTGGATGGCGTCGGCATTGGCCGAGGCGATCTTGATCACGCCGTCGTCGTTGATGTCGACCTTGGCGCCCGAGACCTCGACGATCTCGCGGATCACCTTGCCGCCCGATCCGATCACTTCGCGGATCTTGTCGGTGGGGATCTGCATCGTCTCGATGCGCGGCGCGTGGATCGAGAACTCACCGGCCGAGGTCAGCGCCTTGGACATCTCGCCGAGGATGTGCAGCCGGCCTTCTTTCGCCTGGGCCAGCGCCTTTTCCATGATCTCGGGCGTGATGCCCGCGACCTTGATGTCCATCTGCAGCGAGGTGATGCCGTTCTCGGTGCCCGCGACCTTGAAGTCCATGTCGCCGAGGTGATCCTCGTCGCCCAGGATGTCGGTCAGAACGGCATAGGATCCGTCCTCTTCCAGCACCAGGCCCATGGCCACACCCGCAACCGGCGCCTTGAGCGGCACGCCCGCGTCCATCATCGACAGCGACCCGCCACAGACCGAGGCCATCGAGGACGAGCCGTTCGATTCCGTGATCTCGGAGACCACGCGGATCGTGTAGGGGAAGTCGGTCGGTGCCGGCAGAACCGCCTGCAGCGCGCGCCAGGCCAGTTTCCCATGGCCGATTTCACGCCGGCCCGGAGGGCCGACGCGGCCCGCTTCGCCGACCGAGTAGGGCGGGAAGTTGTAGTGCAGCAGGAAGTTGGAGCGGAAATTGCCGTGCAGCGCGTCGATGATCTGTTCGTCATCGCCGGTGCCCAGCGTGGTCACCACAAGGCCCTGCGTTTCGCCGCGCGTGAACAGCGCCGAACCATGGGTCCGGGGCAGCAGGCCCACTTCGCATTCGATCGGGCGCACCTTGTCCAGCGCGCGACCGTCGATCCGCTTGCCGTTCTTGACCACGTCGCCGCGCAGAACCACCGATTCCAGCTTCTTGATGGCCGAACCGAGGTTCGGGTCGGCGAGCTGGTCCTCGGACAGGGACGCCTTGATCGCCTCCTTGGCGGCGGCCACGGCGGCGGTGCGCTCCTGCTTGTCGGTGATCGCGTAGGCGGCGCGCATCTTGTCCTCGCCCAGGCCCTTCACCACCTCGTAAAGCGCGGAGTAATCCGGCGGCTGGAAGTCGAAGGGTTCCTTGGCCGATTCCTCTGCCAGCGCGATGATCAGGTCGATCACCGGCTTGATCTGCTCATGCGCGAAGGTGACCGCGCCCAGCATCTCGGCCTCGGTCAGTTCATAGGCCTCGGACTCGACCATCATCACCGCGTCGCGGGTGCCCGCAACCACGAGGTCCAGCCGCTGATCGGGCTTGTTGCGCAGGTCCTGCATATCCTCGACATCGGGGTTGAGGATATACTCGCCGTCGACATAGCCCACGCGGCAGCCCGCGATCGGCCCCATGAAGGGCACGCCGGAAATCGTCAGCGCGGCCGAGGCGGCGATCATCGCCACGATGTCGGGGTCGTTGACCAGGTCGTGCGACAGCACCGTGCACATCACCAGCACTTCGTGCTTGAAGCCCGGGGCGAAGAGCGGCCGGATCGGCCGGTCGATCAGGCGGGCGGTCAGCGTTTCCTTTTCGGTCGGGCGCGCCTCGCGCTTGAAGAAGCCGCCGGGCACCTTGCCGGCCGCGTAGTATTTTTCCTGGTAATGGACCGTCAGCGGGAAAAAGTCCTGGCCGGGCTTGGGTTCCTTCGCGAAGGTCACGTTGGCCATCACGGAGGTCTCGCCCAGGGTGGCGATGACCGAGCCGTCGGCCTGACGGGCGACCTTGCCCGTTTCGAGAGTGAGGGTCTCTTCCCCCCACTGCATGCTTTTCGTCGTTACGTTGAACATACGTCTATCCTGTAAGGGAGCACTCCCGCCCCTGCGGGTCTCCCGTTGAATTGGCGGCCCCATTGCCGCCGACCCCTTCCATCCATTCCCGAGCGCCGGGGTCCGGGCGCAACGTCTCAGATGGACGCCACATAAGGAAAAACCGGCCGTTTGGAAAGGAGGAAGTCGTTAACGGCCCGGAACGGCAGGGCGCATCGGATCAGCCCCACGATTTCCGCAATCCGGGTATGCGGGCAAATAACTGGGGTCATGGTTAGCCATTCGTTACATCTTTTGGTGTAGCTGCGGTGCAGCATTGGATGCTTTCCAGAAACCCGAGGAGATATCCCGATGGAAACCAGAACGTTCGGAACGATCCGGCTTGAAGATGGGCAGGCGACGCTGCCGGTGGGGCCGGGGCTGTTGCGCCCGGCGGGGCTCGACATGCTGGCCACGGTGGGCGACCGCGAGGCGATGGCGGCCGCGGCGGCCTTTCTCGATGCGCTGCCCAAACATCTCGACACGGTGCGGCGCGCGTTGATGGACCGGCTTGATGCCGAGCCCGAACTTTACGGCAAGCTGTTCCCGCACATGGCGGGTGCCTCGGCGGTCACCGCGGATGCGCTTTGGGCCTCGCTGGCGCTTCAGGCGGTCTGGACAGACGAGGACGCGACCGTGACGCTCGACTTCGGGATCGACGGCGCCGAGGCGGGTGCGCCGGTCCTGTCGGCCGCCTTCGCGCTGGACGGCACGTTCAAGGCGTTGAAGGTTGCGGCCTGAGACCTTGGCGCAAAGCAAAACCGCGCCCGGCGGGGCGCGGTTTCCGATCGGTCCAGGTCCGGTCTGCGCTTAGCGGCGGATGCCGAGGCGCTTGATCAGGTCCTGGTAACGGGCCTCGTCCTTGCCCTTGAGATAGTCCAGCAGCTTGCGGCGCTGGGCGACGAGTTTCAGCAGCCCACGGCGGGAATGGTTGTCCTTCTTGTGGGTCTTGAAGTGCTCGGTCAGGGTCGAGATGCGGCTGGTCAGGATCGCGACCTGCACCTCGGGCGAACCGGTGTCGCCGTCCTTGGCGCCGTATTCCTTGATCAGCTTGGTCTTTTCTTCGGCAGTGATCGACATCGGGGTCTCCTTTTGCAAGGGGTTGATGGCACAAGCCGGGATGTCGTCCAGCAGGGCCCGTGGAGAAACACCGTTCCGCGGGCGGAACGGATGGGCGCGTATAGGGGATTCGCCGCCGCGTTGTAAAGGCCCGCGCCTCAGGGCGTGGTGTTTTCCTGGATCTCGCGCGCGATCTCGGCGGCCCAGTCGCCGATCACGGGGATGAAGTCGATCTGGCTGAGGGAAAAGGCAATGATCGAGACCAGAGCCGTGGCGCCGACCACGGTGCCGAAACCCATCGCGAGGCCGCGCAGGAACTGAACGCCCACTACCCGCCAGACAGAGCCGTTGATCTGGAAAAAGCGCTGAGCGTTCAGCTGTGTGACCTCGCGGCGCAGCGCGGCGATCTCGCGGGCGAGATCGGGTTCGGCCCTGTCGGTGGCGTTGCGGTTGGCGGTCGTGGTGTCGGAGGCGGGGTGGTCCGGCATCGGGGCTCGCGGTGTCTGGGGCGGATTGGCGCCAGACTAGACAAGCGCCTGCGCCCCGCCAAGCCCGCGGGCCGATCCGTCAGGCCCCCGCGGCCAGCGCCATCGGGAATTGCGCCTCGGGAACCAGGCTGACCATGTCGAGGTCGAGGCCGGCGCCGCCGCTGACCACGGCCAGCGGCATTCCGTCGAGCAGCAGCATCGCGTCGTCCTCGCCGGTGTCGGAGGGGCCGACCGACAGCACCGGGTCGGGGTGGGCCTGGGCGTCGTAGACCACGAAAAGCGCGTCCTCGGTTTCATCGTATTCGTCGATCAGGGTCGGTGCGCCATCGGTCATCGCCAGCCAGTCGTCGAGCGTGGCGCCCACCGGGTCCGCGGTTTCGCCCAAGGCTCCGTCGGCCAATGCGTCGAGGGCGGCTTCATCCTCGTAATAGCTTTGCATTTCGTCGCCGAATTCCGAGAAGGCGTCGGTGGGGACGGCCCCGTCAAGAAGCTGTTCAAGCCCGAATCCGAACGCGCGGACCTCCTCGTTGAACGCGTCGCCGTCGTCCTCGGGCGTGTCGTCGTCGTTCGAGCCGGTCAAGCGATCCATCGCATCGCCGAAGTCCACGCTGGAGCCGACCATCATGAGGCCCAGAAGACTTGCAAAAGTAATCATCGTCCGATCCTTCGCAATTTCTCACTCACCGTCCGACGGACGACGCCACCCGGGTGCGAGAATAGTCTTGGTAAAGCGGCGGGAATAAGGCGGGGCGGTTAACTGGTAAACGGATCGGCGGGGATTTCCGGGGCGCGCGGCCCAGCGGCGCCCGATCGTCGCCCCCACTGTCAGTCAACATCCTGAATCAATGCGGATTTTTGGGGCTCAACTTTCGCGTGCCATGGTTAACGGGCGGCCCCGGGCGGGGGCCGTCATGCCGGGTGGGAAAAGAATGGGACGAACGCGTCAAGTACCGCCTGCGGTGCCTCTTCCATCGCGAAATGGCCCGACCGGCACGAGCTGTCGTGGACGTGGTCGGCCCAGCCCCGCCAAAGCGCGGCCGGGCGCCCGGTCTGTGCCGGGAACCCGGTTTCGGCCCAAAGGAACATCAGGGGCGCGGCGATCCGCGCCCCGGCGGCGCGGTCGGCTTCGTCGATGCGCCGGTCGGTCGTCGCCCCGGCCCGGTAATCGGCACACATCGCCGCGATGCGCGCGGGGGCCGCGGCCTGCCGGCGATAGGCGGCAAGCGCCTCGGGCGGGAACACGTCCAGCGATTTCGCCAGCGTCCAGCTGGCCAGCGTGTGGTCGATATACCCCACCGGATCGGCGCCGATCATTCGCTCGGGCCAGGGGGCGGGCTGGGCGAGGAAGGTCCAGTGATAGGCCTTGAGCGCAAGGTCGGCGCCCCAGGCCGCCCAGAAATCGCCCGTCGGCACGATCTCGATGATGCCCAGCCTGTCGACGCGCGCCGGATGGTCGAGCGCCAGCCGATAGGCCACGCGCGCGCCGCGGTCGTGGCCCAGCACATGCGCGCGTTGCAGCCCCAGCGCATCCATCAACCCGACGATATCGCGGGCCATCTCCCGCTTGGAATAGACGGTGTGATCGGCGTCATCGGCGGGCGCGTCACTGTCGCCATAGCCGCGCAGGTCGGGAACGATGACGTGGAACCGTTCGGCCAGCGCGGGCGCCACGTTCAGCCAGCACATGTGGTTCTGCGGATAGCCGTGCAACAGGACCAGCGGCGCGCCGCTTCCCGCCTGGTGGACCGACAGCGCGATCCCATTCGTTTCGATCCGCGTACGCGTGAACCCCGGCAGTCCCGATGTCATGGCAGTCCTCCCCGGCCCGCAGGCTAGGCGGGCCACGGCCTCAGGTCCAGCGCGCGGGGGCCTGGCTGTAGGCGATATAAAGCGGGTGCTTGGGGTGGCCTTCCTTGGTCAGGCCAAGATGGAACAGCGGCAGCCCTGTCGCGCGCAACAGCGCCTCGACCGCCGGGCCGCGGTTCAGATGCGCGCCATGGGTGCCCCAGGCGCAGACGATCTGGTCGGCCCAGGGGGCGCTGTCGCGGATCGCGGCATCGTTCGCGGGGCCCACCGGGTCGTATGCGGCGCGCATCACGCGCGGATCCGTGGCACGGAAGGCGAAGATGTTCGTTACCCGGAACGCCCCGAAGCCCAGCGCGCGCGCCCGCCTTTCGCAGCGTTCGACGGTGGGATCGTTCTGCACCTCGGTCGCGGTCGAGGGGTTGAGCATCACGAAAAGCGCGCGCGGCCCGGCCGGATCCCAGGTGCGGGTCAGCAAGTAGCGGTAAGCCTCGCAGTCGGAATAGATCGCCTCGGAGGCGGCATCGCCTTTCTGGTGGGTGCGGGTGATCATCGAACATCCCGCACCGGCACCCGGCCATCGGGGGTCAGTTGCCAGACCGCGCGGCCCTCGATCACCACGACCGAGACCGGCCCGCCATAGCCCGCGCCCGTGTCCAGGTTCACCCGGTTGCCGCAATGGACGACCCGCTCGCCCGGTGTGTGGCCGTGGACGATCAGCGCGCCATGGTCGCGCGGGTCCAGCAGGAATTCATCGCGTATCCAGATCAAATCGCGTTCGGATTGGTCGTCGAGCGGAATGCCCGGCCTGATGCCCGCGTGACAGAAGAATACTTCGCCGCGCCGGTAACTGGGGCGCAGCGTTTCCAGCAGGTCACGGTGACCCGAGGGAACCGTCTTGCACGCCTCTTTCCGCAGCCGGTCGGCCGCGCGCAGCGACGCCACCGACACCCCGTAAGAGGCAAGGGTCTGCCGACCGCCCACCTTGTCCGTCAGCCAGCGGGCCGCCTCGCCCGACGGTACAATGGGGTCCAGAAAGTCGCGCATCATGTCGTCATGGTTGCCCTTGAGCAGGATCCAGGGCGCCCCATCGGCCAGCCCGGCAATCAGGATGTCCAGCACCGCCTTGCTGTCCGGGCCCCGGTCCACATAGTCGCCCAGGTGCACCACGGGGGCTTCGGCATCGCCGGTTCGCGCCCTGTCCGCGGCGATCAATTCATGCGCGCCGACCAGCTTGGCGTGCTGGCCGTGGACGTCCCCGATGGCATAGCTGCGCAGCATGGATGTTCCGATGCCGAAAAGGAAAAGGCCCCCCCCTGTCTCGGGGAAGGCCCGCGTGTTGTCAAAGGGCGGGGGTCAGACCGCGTCGAATTCCAGCGGCCGGACGCTTTGGAACAGCCCCGTCTTTTTCAACTCTTCGACCACCGGTTCGGGGATCGGCTGGTCGAGATACAGCAGCGCGATGGCGCTTTCGCCGATGCCGGTCCGGCCAAGGGTGAAGTTCGCGATGTTCACGCCATGCGCGCCCATCGTGGCCCCCAGCGCGCCGATGATGCCCGGCACGTCCTTGTTGGTGGTGTAGAGCATGTGCTCGCCGATCTCGGCGTCGATATTGATGCCCTTGATCTGGATGAAGCGCGGCTTGCCGTCCGAGAACACGGTGCCCGCGATCGAGCGCTCGCGCTTGTCGGTCACGACCGTCAGCTTGATATAGCCGTCGAAGGTGCCCGACTTGCCCTGCGTGGTGGTCGAGGCCTTGATGCCGCGTTCCTTGGCCACGACCGGGGCCGAGACCATGTTGATCTCGGGGTTGGCCGGTTTCAGCACGCCCGCGATAGCCGAGGCGTTCAGCGCGGCGGTGTTCATGTCGGCGGCGACGCCATCGTAAAGGATGTTGATCGCCTTGATCGGCTCGTCGGTCATCTGGCCGACAAAGGCGCCCAGGTGGCCCGCCAGCGCGATCCAGGGGCCCATCACCTTGGCCTCTTCGGCGGTGATGGACGGCATGTTGATCGCGTTGGTTACCGCGCCGGTCAGCAGGTAATCCGACATCTGCTCGGCCACCTGCAGGGCGACGTTTTCCTGCGCCTCGGTGGTCGAGGCGCCCAGGTGCGGCGTGACGACGACGTTCGGCAGGTTGAACAGCACGTTCTCCTTGGCCGGTTCTTCGGCGAAGACGTCGAACGCCGCCCCCGCCACGTGGCCCGATTTCAGCAGCTCGGCCAACGCCGTCTCGTCGACCAGCCCGCCGCGCGCACAGTTGACGATGCGCACGCCCTTCTTGGTCTTGGCCAGGTTCTCGGCCGACAGGATGTTCGCCGTCTTCTCGGTCATCGGGACGTGCAGCGTGATGAAATCGGCGCGCTTCAGCAGCTCGTCCAGTTCGACCTTGTGCACGCCCAGCTTGTCGGCGCGCTCCTCGGACAGGAACGGGTCATAGGCCAGCACCTTCATCCGCAGGCCCAGCGCCCGGTCGGCCACGATCGACCCGATATTGCCGCAGCCGATCAGGCCCAGCGTCTTGCCGGTCACCTCGACCCCCATGAAGCGGGATTTTTCCCACTTGCCCGCGTGGGTTGAGGTGTTCGCTTCGGGGATCTGGCGGGCCACGGCCATCATCATGGAAATCGCGTGTTCGGCGGTGGTGATCGAGTTGCCGAAGGGCGTGTTCATCACGATGATGCCCTTCTTGGAGGCGGCGTTGATGTCGACATTGTCGACGCCGATCCCGGCACGGCCCACGACCTTCAGGTTGGTCGCGGCCTCGATGATCTTTTCGGTCACTTTTGTGGCGGACCGGATGGCCAGGCCGTCATACTGGCCGATCACCTCCAGCAGCTTGTCCTTGTCCTTGCCAAGGTCGGGCTGGAAATCCACGTCGATGCCGCGGTCGCGGAAGATCTGCACGGCGGTTTCGGAAAGCTTGTCGGAAACGAGAACTCTGGGGGCCATCTCGATGGTCCTTGTGTGAATGTCAGGGGAACGAGGGTGGATTCTCACCCACCCTGCGCTGCGTCGATGTGTAGGGTGGGTGGAAACCCACCGACGGGCCTCAGGCGGCCTCGGTCTGCGCCGCGATCTCGGCCTCGAAGGCCCATTCGATCCAGGGCATCAAGGCGGCGACATCGGCGGTTTCCACCGTCGCCCCGCACCAGATCCGCAGGCCCGCAGGTGCGTCACGATAGGCGCCCATGTCCAGCGCCACGCCCTCGGCCTCCAGCCGCTTGACAACGGCCTTGGCAAAGGCCGCGCCGTCGACGATGCGCGCATCGTTGAACTTCAGGCAGACCGACGTGTTCGACCGCGTCGCCGGGTCCACCGCCAGGTTCTCGATCCAGTCGCGGGCATCCACGAACTCCTGCACGGCGGCGAAATTCGCATCCGCCCGCGCCATGAGCGCGGGCAGCCCGCCGATGGATTTCGCCCAGTCCAGCGCCACGAGGTAATCCTCGACCGCCAGCATCGAGGGCGTGTTGATCGTCTCGCCGACGAAGATGCCCTCGATCAGCTTGCCACCCTTGGTCAGGCGGAAAATCTTGGGCAGCGGCCATTTCGGGGTATAGCTTTCCAGCCGCTCGACGGCGCGGGGCGACAGGATCAGCATCCCGTGCGCGGCCTCGCCGCCCATCACCTTCTGCCAGCTGAAGGTGGTCACATCCAGCTTGTCCCAGGGCAGGTCCTGCGCGAACGCCGCACTCGTCGCGTCGCAGATCGTCAGCCCCGCGCGATCCGCCGGGATCGCGTCGCCATTCGGCACCCGCACGCCCGAGGTGGTGCCGTTCCAGGTGAATACCACGTCCTTGTCGAAATCGACCTGTGCGAAATCGACGATCTCGCCATAGGGCGCCTCGCGCACGGTCGCGTCCAGCTTCAGCTGCTTGACCACGTCCGTCACCCAGCCCGAGCCGAAGCTCTCCCAGGCCAGCATTTCCACGCCGCGCGCGCCCAGCATCGTCCACATCGCCATTTCTACCGCGCCGGTGTCCGAGGCGGGCACGATGCCGATGCGGTAATCGGCCGGCACGCCGAGGATCTCGCGCGTGGTTTCGATCGCGGCCTTCAGCTTGGCCTTGCCCACGGCGGCACGGTGCGACCGGCCCAGAGGCGCGTCGGACAGCTTGTCGAGGGAGAAGGTGGGGATCTTGGCGCAGGGGCCAGAAGAAAAGCGCGGATTGGCCGGCCGCGCGGCCGGAGTCTCGGTGACCATTGCTGGTATCCTTCCAGATATTCGCCCCTCGTTGGGGAGGGGTGTCCCACCGCCGCGCTTACGCCCGTTCCGGGCCCCGCGCAAGATGCCAAACTGCGCCATCGCGTCACTTCAGGCACTATTCGCGACATCGCTGTTGCCGATCGGAAACCTTACCCCATCACGGCGGTGGCGGCGCCCTCGCGCCGGGTCATCGCGGGCCAGTTCAACGCGACGACCAGACCGGCAAGCCCGGCGAAGAACCAGGCGTCGACGGGTTGCCCGTCGGGCCAGAGCGGACTGTTCAACTGGGCGTGGACCAGAACCGGGATCAGCAGGCTGCCGCGAGCGGCGTTGAACATCCCCGTCAGGATGACGCTCGCCGTGGTCGAACCGACCAGGAATGGCAGAAAGCCCCAGGCACTTTGCGGGGTGCCGGACAGGAAAAACGCGGGCAGGTGCCACAGGCTCCAGACCAGGCCCACGACGACCCCCGCCCAAAGCGGTGCCAGGCGCCGCTGCAACAGTGGCTGCAACACGCCCCGCCAGCCGAACTCCTCGACGGGGCCGGTCAGGGTGCGGACCGCCACCAGCGCCAGCAATGCCCCGGCGCCCGTTTGGAACGGTTCGGCCAGCGGCGCGCCCTTGATCCATGCGCCGCCGTAGAACGCCGCGGGCAGCCCGACCAGCAACACGAGATACCAGCCCCAGTGACAGCGCCACAGAGCCAGCCGTGACAGGAACCGGCGCAGGCCGCGCACCCCGCCGTGCCGCAGCACCAGGGAAACGGCGGCAATGGCGGGCGCATAGACCGCGAGCAGGAACAGCGGATGTGTGCCGGAAAGCGGCCCGAACAACGCCGTCATCGCCGCTTCGGCCAATATCCACAACGCCAGGATGCCCCAGGACAGGCCGAAGGTGATGCCAAGGAACGGCCAGGCGGCGGCGCCCTCCAGGTCCGTGAACGAAGCGGGGTCGGGACGCGGTCCCATGTGATTCCTCCGGTTGATGCTTCTGGGCCACAGCCTTGCCGGGCCGCGAGCGCCGGTCCTTGATCCTGGGCAAGGCGGGGGCACTGGTCCTTGCGGCCGGGTCGTGTTTAAAGACCCGCGGTTTCAGTTCCCGCCGGAGTCCGCCCATGCATGTCGTCACCCTGATCGCGCCACCCGGCGGGCTGCGTCCCGCCCTTGTCGAGGCGCTGCGCAATGCCTGGGGCGGCGGCACGGCGACCTGGCTTGCGCCGGACCTTGCGGCCGAGTTCCCGGTTGATTCGGTGCCGGGAAATATCTGGTCGGTCTGGGCCGACTTGCAGGGTGAATGTGTCGATCTCGCGATCCAGCCCGCCAAGGGGCGGCGCAAGCGGCTGCTGATCGCCGACATGGATTCGACGATGATCGGGCAGGAATGCATCGACGAACTGGCCGCCGAGGCCGGGATCGGTCCGCGCGTGGCCGAGATCACGGCCCGCGCGATGAACGGCGAACTGGATTTCGAAGGGGCGCTGCGCGAACGGGTGGCGCTCTTGGCCGGGCTCGATGCGGGCGTGATCGACAGGGTGCTTTCGACCCGGATCACCTATACCCCCGGCGGCCGCGAGTTGATCGCGACCATGAAGGCCCATGGCGGTCATTGCGTCCTGGTCTCGGGCGGGTTCACCAATTTCGCGGCCCGTGTGGCCGCCGATCTGGGGTTCGATGACCACCAGGCCAATACCCTGCTGGTCCAGGACGGGCGGCTGACCGGAGAGGTGGCCGAACCGATCCTGGGGCGCGAGGCCAAGGTCGCGGCCCTCAAGGCGGTGTCGGCGCGGCTGGGCATTTCCCCGGCCGAGGCGATGGCAGTGGGCGACGGGGCGAACGATCTGGGCATGCTCGGCCTGGCCGGCGCGGGCGTCGCCCTGCACGCCAAGCCGGCGGTGGCCGCCGAATGCGACCTGCGGATCAACCACGGCGATCTGACGGCCCTGCTTTACCTGCAGGGCTATGCGCGCGCGGATTTCGCCGCCTGACGGCCGGCGCGCGGGGCTGTCCTCCGACAGGAGTAAAGCTTCGGCCTCGGCCGGCTCTTTTTCTTGGGTGAAATACTCCGGGGGGCGCGGGGGGCAGCGCCCCCCGCGCGGGTCGCCTTGCGCAAGCAAGGCGAAACCCGGCAAGCGCGGGACATCCGCCCCGGATACGCTCAGTCCTCGGGCGCGACGCGGCCGCGCAGGCTCTTGATCTCGCCGCGTTCCTTCTTGGCCTTGATCCGCCGTTTCTTCGCGCCAAGCGTCGGTCGCGTCGGCACGCGCCGTTTCGGCTTTTCCAGCGCCTTTCGGATCAACTCGGCCAGCCTTTCGCGGGCGATCTCGCGGTTGCGGGCCTGGCTGCGGGTGTCCTCGACCCGGATCAGCACGGCGCCGCTTTCGGTCCAGCGCCGCCCCGCCAGCCGCTTCAGCCGCGCCTTGACGGCATCGGGCAAGTTGGGCGAGCGCGCCGCCTCGAAGCGCAGGTCCACCGCCGTCGAGACCTTGTTGACGTTCTGACCGCCGGGGCCGGACGACCGGGAAAACACCTCGGTCAGTTCCCAGTCCTCGATCGCGATTTCGTCGGTGATGCGTAGCATGGGGCCATGGTGGGCCAGGCGCCCGGAAATGGAAAGGGCCGCCCGGTGAAAGGCGGCCCCGAGAGCTACGGAGATGGGCCGGTTAGAGCGAAAGGCCCAATCGGAAGTGTTCGGTCCTTGGGGCTGCCCTCAGACCACGGCCCTCCCGACTGTTCCAACCTCGTTCTCCAATATCACTCTAGACACTGGACCACCTCCTTTCTGCTGTTGCCGTCAGGGGTAGCGTGCCACAGATTTGGTGTATGTCCAGTTAAATCACGCAACCTGTGCCGTGAGCCGCCCAACAATAAGGCGGAACGGAACCAGCGCGATCAAGGCGAGGGCAAGTTTTACACTCCAGTCCGCCACGGCCAGCGAAACCCAGAGCGGCACGACCGGCCCAAGCCCCAGAAGGGGCAGAGCTTCATTCGCCCAGGAGACGTCATTGCCCGATTCGATGAAGGCAAGCGTACCCGAAAAGGCAATGGTGAAGAACAGCGCGGTATCGACGGTCGACCCGATCAGCGTCGAGGCCAGCGGCGCGCGCCACCAGCGCCCCTGGCGCAGCCGGTCGAACACGGCCACGTCCAGAAGTTGCGCGGTCAGGAAGGCCAGCCCCGAGCCCAGCGCGATGCGCCAGGTGACCAGCGGGCCGAACTCGCCCGTGATCTGGGTGCCGATGAACGAACAGGCCACGCCCACGACGAAGCCGGCGAACACCACCCGGCGCGCGGGCCCCGGCCCGTAGACACGGTTCATCACATCGGTGACGAGAAAGGCCAGCGGATAGGTAAAGGCGCCCCAGGTCAGCCATTGGCCGAACAGGAACTGCACAAGGATATTCGAGGCCACCACGATGGCGGCCATGGCAAGGATGCCGGGGATCAGGCGTGTCATGACGGGTTTCCGTTTTTACAAGGTTGCGGAGACTTGGTCCGCCGATCGGCGGCGGACGGCGCTTTCTAGCGGTCCGCAGGCGTCCTGACAACTCGGTATTCCACGATCTCGTTGCGCTGGAGCGCAAGGCCGTTGTCGTCTGTGATCATCGTCAGGCGGATTTCTCCCGTGGAATCCCGCCAGACCGAAATCCCCTCGAGATTGCCGTGACGGCCAACCGGGGTTTCCAGAAGGGTTTCTTCGTTCGTCGCGCCGTCCGGGCCGAAAACGAAGCGCCGCACGCGACTGCGGAACCCGATCGGGACGATCACCCCACGTTCCAGCAGGTAAAACCGCCCGTCCGGCCCGAAATCGGCACCCACCGGGCGGAACCGGCCGCGCGCGGGCAGGGTGAACGCAACGGTCCAGGGAATATCCACATGGCGGTCGATCGGGGTGCCGTCCGGGCGCAGGCGTTGCGGCGGCACCTGAAAGCGAAACACCGGGATCCCGCCGTCGGCGGCCATGGTTTCCGGCAGGGCGTAAAGCGCATCATCGGGACCCAGGGCCAGGGCCTCCATCCCGCCGTTGGGCTGAAACCCGGCGTTCTCGGGCCGGTCGGGCAGCCAGATGGCAGGGGCCTGCAGGTCGCGCCACAGCCGGACGCGGTGATACACCTCGAACGATACGAAAACGCGACCGTCCGGCGCCATGGCCAGTCCCTCGGCATCCTTCTGGTGATCGGCCATCCAGTCGCCGGACAGGCTTCGCATCCGGATCGGCGGCGGGTCGACCGAGAACGCGGACGGCGCACCATCGCTGCGCTGGATCTGACCGCGCAGGAACCAGCCGTCATCCGAGATCGCAAGAACCTGCGTCCCGTCCGCCGACACCTCGATGCCCGACAGTCCTTGCGTCGTCTGCGTCTTGGGAATCGCAAGCGTGCCGACGTGAACGGCCTCGTCCGCCGCGGCCTGTGTGGCAATGAAAAGCGCGGAACAAAGCGCCGCGGTCAGTCGGCGGCCAGAACGCGGCGGCACTCTGCGGGAAGGTCGGCCATCGTGTAGTCGCGGGGGTGTCGCTTCTGCGGGGCGGGCTTTGCTTTCTTGCCCGGCGCCACCTTGGGCGGATCGAGATAGTCGGTCACCCACCATTCCAGCGTCTCGTCGCATCCGTCGCCACCTTTCGACAGGTCCGCTACCGTGGGCCGCTGGGTTTCGCAATGGCGGTCGCCGGCGGGGCATTTCAGGCGCACGTGGAAATGATAGTGATGCCCGTAAAGCGGGCGGATCTTTTGCAGCCAGGCCCGGTCGGCCCGGGTGGCCTGCTTGCACATCTCGATCTTGACCGGGGCGGTGACGAAGATCCGGTCGACCGCCGGGTCCAGTGCCGCGGCGCGCAGGATCGCTGCATGGGACCGGGTATAGTTGCCGTTCACCCGCCGCTGGTCATTGCTGCGCACGGAAATCGAGGACAGGTTCTCGCGTTCCGACCTGCTGAGGTTCAGCCGCTTGGGCGGCAGCATCCAGATATCGACGTCGAGTCCGATCTGGTGCGAGGCATGCCCCGAGGTCATCGGCCCGCCGCGGGGTTGGCTGATATCGCCGATATAAAGGCCTTTCCAGCCATGGCGTGTCGCCTCGGCACTCAGCCGCCGGATAAAGGCTATGGTTTCGGGGTGGCCCCAGTTTCGGTTGCGCGACAGCCGCATTGCCTGCCAGGTCGGCCCGGTTTCGGGCAGTTGCACAAGCCCGGCCGCGCAGCCCTTGGCATAGCTGCCGATTGCGGCGGGCGGCTGGTTCGAGGCGTCGCGCTTGGCGCCGAACAGCGCGTTCGCCTTGGTCTCGGCCCAGCCCGGCGCCGCAAGCGCCAGCCC
Organism: Rhodovulum marinum; assembly: GCF_004343075.1. GTDB lineage: Bacteria > Pseudomonadota > Alphaproteobacteria > Rhodobacterales > Rhodobacteraceae > Rhodovulum > Rhodovulum marinum. The sequence continues at coordinate 60,493 of NZ_SLXP01000010.1, read as the reverse complement.
CATAATCAGCCCGATCAGGATACGTGCCATCTCTCCTCCGGTTCGCCGTCCGCCCGCACGAAGGCTAGCAGAAAGAGGCCGATCAGGAAAAGCACAACCAGGGGTGTAATACCCGCTTGCTGGTTTCCGGTGATATCGGTCACGATCCCGATCGACAGCGGCGCAAGGAACGAGGTCGCCTTGCCGGCCAGTGCGTAAAGGCCAAAACTCTCGGTGATCCGGGCCGGGTTGGCCTGCCGCACCATCATGGTGCGGCTTGCCGTTTGCAGCGCACCGCCCGCCGCGCCGATGGTCGCCCCAAGCACGTAGAAGGCGATGTCGGGCAGGGTCGAGCCCGACGGCACGGCCATGCCGAACAGGCTTTCGCGCGAGACGAAGATCACGCCGATGCCGACCAGCGTCAGCAGCACCACGCAGACCACGATCACCGGCTTCGGCCCGTAGCGGTAATCGGCAAGCCCCCCCACCCAGGAGAACACCGCCCCCGAGATCACCGCGAGGATGCCGAAAATGCCGACATCGACCACCGACCAGCCCAGCACGCCCGCGGCGTAGATGCCGCCGAAGACATACATCCCGTTCAGCGCGTCGCGGTAGAACATGGACGACAGGAGGTAGGACATCAGGCTGGGGGTGCGGGGCAGGCGCGCCAGCGTCGCGCGCAATTCCGGCAGGCAGGTGGCCAGCGCGACGCGCACCGTTGCGACGGGTGGCGAGGTGGGCACCCGCGCCCACAGGAAGAATGGGATCATGAACACCGCATACCACAGCGCCACGAACGGCCCGACGAAACGCGTGCCCTCGCGCGTGGCGGGATCCAGCCCCAGCGCCGGTTCGCGCCCGATCAGCGTGGTGCCGGCGGCGTTCTCGGCAAACAGCGTCAGCATCGCGACAAGCGCGATCAGCCCGCCGACATAGCCAAAGGCCCAGCCGGTGCCGGAAATCCGGCCCAACTGGTCGCGCGGCCCCAGGTCGGGCAGCATCGCGTTGGTAAAGATCGTCGCGAATTCCAGCCCCACCAGACCCAGCCCGAACAGGAACAGGATCAGGGGCAGGCTGAACGCCTCGGGGTGGGCCAGCCACAACCCCGATGCGCCGATCACGTAGCAGGCGGAAAACAGCACGATCCACGGCATCCGGTGGCCGCTCTTGTCGGCCACGGCGCCGAGGATGGGCGCCAGCAGGGCGATCACGATGCCGGCCGCGCCCACGCCATAGCCCCAAGCCGCCTGGGCGGCGGTGCCGTCGCCCAGCAAATCCTTGACATAGGGCGCGAAGATGAAGGTCAGCAACAACGTGGCATAGGGTTGCGCGGCCCAGTCGAAAAACCACCAGCCCCAGATGCGCCGCCTTGCCGATCCCGTCATGCCGCCTGCCCGTTCCTGCAACCGACGGCATAAGACAGGCGTTTCGACACCCGCGCAACCGCGCAGATGACGTTTCGTCAATCAGTCGGTCATCGGCGGCCACGGGCGGTGCGCCTCGGCGGCGATCCATTCCCGGACCCAGCCCGGCAGCGGCGGCGAGGCCACGTCCAGACCCATCGCCGCCATCACGCGGGCGGGCGCCACGATCCCGTTCGCATCCGTCACCGCAGAGCGGTACAGCGCATGGTTCGCGCACTCGCCGTTCCGCCACATCGCCTGCTCGATATAGATGAACCGCTCGTCCCAGCCGACGCAGCGCGAGCGCATCTCGAACCTTTGGAACATCCGCACCCGCCGGCGATAGCGCACGGTCACGCCCGCCATCGTCAGCCCCCAACGCTGGGCCTTCAGCGCCGCGATCAGCCCGACGCGCTTGGCCAAGGGCAGTCGCCCCAGGTCCAGAAGCGTCAGCGTGCGCCCGTTGTTCAGTTCCATCCAGATGTCCAGGTCCCAGGGCCAGCAGATGTGCCGCGACACGTGGGTGCCGGTCAGCGGCAGGGGAGCCGCGTTGCGGTGGACGTGGAATTCCTTGGCGAGGCGCAGGAAGGGATACATCGGCGGGCTCCGGTGGACGCGCTGCGCTGGGTCGCGCGGGCCGGGCGGATCGTCAAGGGGAAACGCTGCGGAAAGGCGGTTGCGTGCGGCGGCCGGGCGGCTTACCTCTCGGGGAACGTTCCCGATCTGGAAAGTCCCCGACATGATGGCAATCTTTGGTGTGCTGGACCTTATCCTGGACGTCGTGTTCTTCATCATGGTCGTCCACATCATCCTGAGCTGGCTGATCTCGTTCCAGGTGTTGAACACGCGCCAACCGATGGTGATGCAGATCTGGGACGGGCTGTCCCGCCTGCTGGAACCGATCTACAGCCCGATCCGGCGCATGCTGCCGAACACCGGTGCGCTGGATCTGGCGCCGCTGGTGGTGTTCGTGATCGTGATCGCGCTGCGCGACATCATCCTGCCTTCGGTCGCGATGAACTTCTACTAAGCCGGCGCGCCGCGGGCTTGTCCGTTCGTCCCCGCTGTGGGACGGTCCGTCGAAATCCGAGCAGTTCTTCCATCTCACGGGGACCATGGCCACCGCGCAGGACCTTTTGTCGACCGTTTTCGGATTCGATGCCTTCCGGCCCGGTCAGGAAGAGATCGTTTCGGCCGTCGCGGCCGGTCGCAACACGCTGGCCATCATGCCGACGGGCGGGGGCAAATCGCTGTGTTTCCAACTGCCCGCGCTGATGCGCGACGGTGTCACGGTGGTGATATCGCCGCTGATCGCGCTGATGCGCGACCAGGTGCGCGGGCTGACCGAAGCGGGCGTCGCGGCGGGGGCGCTGACATCCGGCAATACCGAGGACGAAACGCGCGAGGTCTTTGCGGCGCTCGACGCGGGCACGCTGAAACTGCTCTACATGGCGCCCGAGCGACTGGCCGCGGGCGGCACGCTGACCCTGTTGCGGCGGATCGGCGTGGGGCTGATCGCCGTGGACGAGGCCCATTGCGTCAGCCAGTGGGGCCATGATTTTCGCCCCGACTACCTGCGGATCGGCGAATTGCGGCGGGCGCTGAACGTACCGCTTGCCGCCTTTACCGCCACCGCCGATGCCGAAACCCGCGACGAGATCGTGGCCCGCCTGTTCGATGGCGCAGCCCCCGAAACCTTTCTGCGTGGCTTCGACCGGCCCAACATTCACCTTGCCTTTTCGCCCAAGGACAAGCCGCGCCAGCAGATCCTGGCCTTTGCCGCCGCGCGCCGCGGCCAGTCCGGCATCGTCTATTGTGCGACGCGGGCCAAGACCGAGACGCTGGCCGCCGCGCTGACGGAGGCGGGTCACACGGCCTGTGCCTATCACGGCGGCATGGAGGCAGGCCCACGCCGGGACGTCGAGGCGCGGTTCCAGCAGGAGGACGGGCTGATCGTCGTGGCGACGGTCGCCTTCGGCATGGGGGTGGACAAGCCCGATATCCGCTGGGTGGCCCATGCCGACCTGCCCAAGTCGATCGAGGGCTATTACCAGGAAATCGGGCGGGCGGGCCGCGACGGCGCCCCGGCCGAGACGCTGACGCTGTATGGCGCCGACGACATCCGGCTGCGCCGTGCCCAGATCGACGAAAGCCCCGCCCCCCCCGAACGCCGGGCCGCCGATCACGCGCGGCTGAACGCGCTTTTGGGCCTGGCCGAGGCGCCGGGGTGCCGGCGGCAGACTCTGCTCGGATATTTCGGCGAGGCCGTGCCCGAACCTTGCGGCCACTGCGACCTGTGCGGCAGCCCGCCCGACCGGTTCGACGGCACCGAGGCGGTGCGAAAGGCACTGTCGGCGATGTTGCGGACGGGCGAAAGCTTTGGCACGGGGCACCTGGTCGACATCCTGACCGGCACCGCCACCGAAAAGGTGCGCGCGCGTGGGCACGACAGCTTGCCGACCTTCGGGGTGGGGCGCGAATTCGACCGCCGCGGTTGGCAGGCGGTATTTCGCCAGATGATGGGCCGCGACCTGGTGCGCCCGGACCCCGAACGCCATGGCGCGCTGCGCATGATGGAGGCCGCGCGGCCCATCCTGAAGGGCGAGGCGACGATCGAACTGCGCCGCGACACGATCGCCGCGGCGACGGCGCGCCCGGCGGTCAAGGCGCTGGTCTCGGACGAGGACGCGCCGCTGTTGTCCGCGCTGAAGGCCAAGCGCCGCGCGCTGGCCGAGGCCGCCCGCGTGCCCGCCTATATCATCTTCACCGATCGCACGCTGATCGAGATGGCCGAGACGCGGCCCGCCACGCTGGACGAGATGGCGCGGATCGGCGGCGTGGGGGCGAGCAAGCTGGACCGGTACGGCGCGGCCTTTCTAGAGGTCATCACCGGCGCGACAGAGATGCCGCACCCCGCGCGACGGCGGCTTGCGGGGCGCCCGTCGGGCGATCTGTTCGACCGGCTGATGGATGTGCAGGCGCGCCTGGCCCGGGGCGAGGACGGGTGCGACAAACCGCTGTCCTGTTCGACGTCGCTGGTGGCCAAGCTGGCCGAGACGCGCCCGCGCGACATGGTCACCCTCACGCGCCTGCTGGGGGAACGCCGCGCCGACCGGTTCGGGCAGGCCTTCCTGGAGGTCCTGTCCGAGGGCTGAGGCTGGACGCCCCGGCCCGGTCTGCTATCTGTCGCCCCGACCGTTCGGAAAGGGGACCCATGCTCGTCGTCATCTCGCCTGCGAAACGCCTCGACCTTGATCCGGTAGAGGGCGTCACGCCCACCGCGCCCGCTTTTCAAAAGGATGCGGTCCACTTGGCCGGAATCGCGCGCGACCTCAGCCCCGCGGACCTGTCCGGGCTGATGGGCATCAGCGACACGCTGGCCAGGCTGAATGCCGAGCGGTTCCGCGATTTCGCCGCCGAACCGGGCCCCGATGCGGTCAAGCCCGCCGCGCTGGCCTTTGCCGGCGATACCTATGCCGGGCTCGAAGCGGCGTCGCTGGATGCCGATGACCTGGCGTTCGCGCAGGACCACCTGCGCATCCTGTCGGGGCTTTATGGCCTGTTGCGCCCGCTGGACGCGATTCAGCCCTATCGCCTGGAAATGGGCAGCCGGCTTGCGACCGAGCGCGGCAAGAACCTGTATGAGTATTGGGGCGACAGGCTGGCCCAGGCCCTGAACGAGGCAGCCCGGGCGGCGGGCACGGACGTACTGGTCAACTGTGCAAGCCAGGAATATTTCGGCGCGGTCGCCCCCGACGCCCTGAAGCTGCGGGTGATCACGCCGGTGTTCTTCGAGGAACGGCCCAGCGGCCCCAAGATCGTCAGTTTCTTCGCCAAGAAGGCCCGTGGCGCCATGGCGCGCTTCATCGTCGAGCGGCGGTTGACCGATCCGGCCAGCCTCGCCGATTTCGACACGGGCGGCTATCGCCATATCCCAGACATGTCCGAACCGGACCGCCCTGTCTTCCTGCGCGGCGGGGACGAGGACTGAGCTGCGCGCCCTAGATCGCGCGCAGCCGCGGCTTGGATGTCTCGCCGGTGGCGGCGTCTTCGTCCTCCGCCATACCCGGGTCCGGCGCTGTTTCGGGCGCCGCAGCGTCCGTTGTGCCGGCGGCATCGGGGCAAAGCGGTGTGCATGTCTTCGGATGATGCGCCTCAATCGCGGCCAGGATGTCGGTCTTGCGCAGCGGTTTCGTCAGACAGGCGTCCAGCCCCGCGGCCAGGATGTCTTCGGCGTCGCCCTGCAGGGCATGCGCGGTCAGCGCGACGATCGGTACCGGCGGATCGCCGTTTTCCGCCTCGATCCGGCGGATTTCGCCGGTGGCCTGCTTGCCGTCGCATTCGGGCATCGAGATATCCATGAAGATCAGGTCGGGCCGTTCTTCCAGGAAGGCGGCTACCGCCTCGTTGCCATCCGTGGCGAATCGCATCTCGACATCCAGGGACGACACCATCTTGTTCAGCACCAGGCGGTTGGTGCGGTTGTCCTCGGCGGCCAGCACCCGCATCGGGCGCCGCGCCACGAGGTCGGCATCGCCATCGTCCGGGATGTTGGCCGCGGCGGGTGTCAGGGTCGAGATCGCCTCGTAGAGGGCGCGGCGCAGGACCGGTTTCTGCAGCACAAGGTTGATGCCCGATTCGGCATTCTCTCCGGTATTGCCCAGGCAGGCCGGGTTCGAGGTCAGCATCAGGATCGGACCACGGTAGCCGCCGGCGCGCAAGGCCTTGGAAAAGGCATAGCCATCCATGCCCGGCATCCGGTGATCGGTGATCACCAGGTCCGCATGTTGGGCGTCGCCCAACGCCGTATGGCCGGTGACGTGGCAGGTCACGTCAAGCCCCAGTTGCGACAACTGGCGTTCCAGGATCGTCCGGTTCACCTCCTGGTCGTCGACCACCAGTACGTGGCGCACCGAGGCGGTTTCGGGGGCAGGCAGGGTTTCGTGCGGTTCGGCGACCGGCAGCGGCAGGCGGAAGCCGAAACAGGCCCCTTCGCCCTTTGCGGATTCCAGCCAGATCTCGCCGCCCATCATCTCGATAAGCCGCTTCGTGATCGCCAGGCCCAGGCCGGTGCCTTCGAACTTGCGGTTCTGCTGGTCCTCGACCTGGTTGAACTCGCCGAAGATATGTTCCTGCATGTCGTCGGCGATGCCGATCCCGGTGTCCTCGACGGTGATGTGCACCTGTTGCAGCGCGTCGCCCTCGGCCTTGAACCCGACGACCCGGACCAGGACGTGGCCCTCGTCGGTGAACTTGACCGCGTTGCCGATCAGGTTGGTCAGCACCTGCCGGACGCGGCCGCGGTCGCCGGTGAACCGGGTGGGCAGGAACATGTCGTAGTCGATCAGCACGTCCAGATGCTTGTCCCGCGCGGGCGCCTGAAGCAGCATGACGATCTCGTAGATCGTGCGTTCCAGGTCGAACGGCTCGGAATGAAGCTGAAGCTTGTCGGCCTCGATCTTGGAATAGTCGAGCACGTCGTTCAGCAGCCCCAGAAGCGCCTCGCCCGATTCCTTGATCGTGTGGGCGTAAAGCCGCTGTTCCTCGCTCAGCGTGGTCTCGCACAACAGTTCCGCCATGCCCACGACGCCGTTCATCGGCGTTCTCAATTCGTGGCTCATGTTGGCGAGGAAGGCCGACTTGGCCCGGTTCGCGGCCTCGGCGGCGACGCGGGCACGGTCCAGCGCCTCTTGCTGGCGCTTCTGCTCGGTGATGTCGACGCGCAGGCCGACAAGCCCGCCATCGGGGGTGCGTTCCTCGAGAATGCGCAGCCAGCGGCCATCGGCAAGCCGCTGCTCGATCATGCCCTCGGGGCTTTGGTGACGGTTCAGCCGTTCCGACAGCCAGTCGTCCTCGCGGCCCACTGCCTCGGGATACTGGCCGTTTTCCAGGCCAAAGCGCAGGATGTCCTCGAACCGGTTGCCGGGCTCCATGATCGGCGCGCTTTCGGCGTAGAAGTCACGGTAGCGATCGTTGCACATCACCAGCCGGTCGTCATGGTCATACAGTACGAACCCGTCCGGGATCGCCTCGACTGCGGCCCACATGCGCATCATCTCGGTGATGTTGATCGACAGGCACACCATGTCACCCGATGGCGTGCGCCGGTCCACCAGCTTGATGTAGTCGCCCGACCACAGCCGTATCACGCGCGAGGGCACCGGGTCGTCGTGCCAGCGCGTCAGCATGTCCTCGATCCAGCCCAGCGGGTCGCGGTCGCCGATGTCGATGATGCCTTCCTCGACGGTCAGGCGGACAATCTCGTCATAACGCACGCCCGGGACAACGGCGTCGAGCCCGTCGAATACCGAGAGATAGGCGCGGTTCGCGATCACCAGCCGGTCCTTGGCGTCGAACAGCGCAAAGCCGTCATGCACGGTTTCCAGCGAATCCCACAGGCGCTGCTTGGCGACATCGGCCTCTTGCGAGACCTCGGCCAGTTCCGACAGCACCTCGGAGTTGCGGCCGCGCAGTTCCTCGGCGGTCTGGCGGGTCTCGATGATCTCTTCGGACAGGTGTCGGGCATGCTGGGCGAGGCGGCGATTGGCCTCGAACAACTCGCGGCTTTTCTGGTCCAGCAGCCGTTCCGCCGCCAGCCGTTTGCGCCGTTCGTTCGCCAGTTTCTCGATCACGTCCATACGCGGATTCTCCACGGGGTTTGACGCAGTTTGGGCAAACCAAGGTGAACAGGCGATTAACGTGTCCCGGGGAATCGACGCCGACGGGCTGGGGCCGGGTGCCTGTGCCGCCGGCATGGCCGGGCGCCAGGGTCGCCCGGTTGCCTATCGCCCGCGGAGATGCGCAACGCCAAACCCGCGCGCCGAAAGGCGCGCCACGCAAGGGCTTGGCCCCGAAGGGGCCGCCTTTGGATCAGGTTTCCGAAAGCCGCTCCAGCGCCAGCGCGATACCCTGTCCGCCGCCGATGCACATCGTCACCAGCGCGAAACGCCCACCGGTCCGCTGAAGTTCGTACAAGGCCTTGACGGTGATGATCGCGCCGGTCGCGCCCACCGGGTGCCCCAGGGCGATCGCCCCGCCATTGGGGTTCACCCGGGCGGGGTCCAGCCCCAGCGCGCGGTTGACCGCGATCGCCTGGGCCGCAAACGCCTCGTTGCTTTCGATCACGTCGAACCGGTCGATCGAAAGGCCGGTCCTGGCCAGCAAGGCCTCGACCGCCGGCACGGGCCCGATCCCCATCACCTCGGGGCGCACCCCGGCATGGGCATAGGCCACGATCCGCGCCAGCGGGGTCAGGTCCGCCGCCGCGGCCGCATCTTCGCGCGCCAGCACCAGTGCCGCGGCGCCATCGTTGATCCCGCTCGCGTTGCCCGCCGTCACCGTGCCATCCTTCTGAAAGGCGGGCCGCAACCCGGCCAACCCGTTCGCGGTCGTCGCCTTTGGGTGTTCATCGACCTTGAACATCACCGTCTCGCGCCTGCGCTGAACCTCGACGGGCACGATCTGCGCGTCGAACCGCCCCTCGGCGATGGCCCAGGCGGCGCGCTCCTGGCTTTTCAGGGCGAATGCGTCCTGATCTTCGCGGGAAATGCCATGTTCGGCCGCCACGTTCTCGGCCGTGACGCCCATGTGCCCGGTGCCGAAGGGGCAGTTCAGCGCGCCCAGCATCATGTCGGCGGCGGGTGTGTCGCCCATCTTCTGGCCCCAGCGGGTCGCGGGCAGGATGTGCGGACTGCGGCTCATGCTTTCGGCGCCGCCGGCCAGGCCGAACTCGGCCTCGCCCAGCATCAGCGCCTGCGCGACCGAAACGATGGCCTGCACCCCCGATCCGCACAACCGGTTGACGTTCATCGCGGGCGTCGTCTCGGGGATGCCCGCTTCGATCGCGGCGACGCGCGACAGGTACATGTCGCGCGGTTCGGTATTGATGACATGGCCAAAGGCGACATGGCCGATCCGGTCGCCCTTCACGCCCGCACGGTCCAGGGCGGCCCGCGCGGCGATGGCCCCCAGCGTGATTGGCGGCGTGCCGGCCAGGCTGCCGCCGAAAGTGCCGATGGCGGTGCGCGCGCCGCTCAGGATGACGATGCCGGTCATGGGGCGATTCCTCCGGGGGGTTCTCATCGGCGGCAGTCTTGCCCGCCGGGCCGCGCTTGGCCAGTGCCGAATGCCGGGGCGGCGCGCGTGCGTGATCCTCCGGCCGCGGCGGCGATACCGTTCCGGTGGGCGCCTGCAGCAACGCCCCCCGTGGATCGCGATGCGCGAGCAAGCCCCCCGCCGCGACCGATGCGGCTTTGCCGGACGATTGCGCCGATCGCCGGAGCGGGCCGGAACACAGGTTCGATGGTCGCCCCCGGGGCTGGTCGCGTTGTCCGCCCCCCGCCTTCGATATGCCGAAAACCCGACCAAAAAACCGGTTGCAGCGCGCGGCATCGTAGCAGAGGTTAACAGCCGGATAACGGATAACGAATAGAACCGGTGTGGGAGGGCGCCATGACAAAGGGACCCGGCCGGGGTGACCACAAGGTCCGGCTGTTCCTGAGTCTGCTTGGCCTTGGTGGCGTGCTTGTCGCGGGGATCGTGCGTGGCTTCGATGGTGCGGCCACTGTCGAGGTCCTCGGGATAGCAGGGCTTTTCTTCGGGGGCACCGCGCTGTGGAGTGCGCGGGCGCTGACGCGTCGCGAGGACGACTGATGCCCTATGACTACAAGCCCTTTCCCTATGTCGCGCCGCCCGGGCTAAGCGCGCCGGAACCCCCGCACAAGGTGGTCATTGTCGGGGCGGGCCCCATCGGCCTTGCCATGGCGCTGGACCTGGCGAACCGTGGCGTGCCCTCGGTCCTGCTGGACGACAACGACGTGGTCTCGATGGGGTCGCGCGCCATCTGCTGGTCCAAGCGCAGCCTGGAACTGTTCGACCGCTTCGGCATTGCCGACAAGGTGCTGGACAAGGGGATGACCTGGAGCGTCGGCCGCGTCTGTCATGGCGACGACGAGATCTTCAGCTTTGACCTCGCGGTCGATCCGGGCCAGCGTATGCCGCCCTTCGTCAACCTTCAGCAATACTATGTCGAGGAATTCCTCGTCGAACGCGCGCTGGCCCAGCCGCTGATCGACCTGCGCTTCAGGAACCGGGTGACGGGCGTCGACCAGACCGGCGAGGCCGCCCATGTCACGGTCAAGACGCCGGACGGGCAATACGGGCTGACGGCGGATTACGTGATCGCCTGTGACGGCGCACGCTCGACGACACGCGCGATGCTGGACCTCGATTTCGAAGGCGAATTCTTCGAGGAACGCTTCCTGATCGCCGATATCGAGATGGAGGCCGATTTCCCGCCGGAACGCTGGTTCTGGTTCGAACCGACCTTCCATGACGGGCAATCGGCGCTGTTGCACCGGCAGGCGGACAACATCTACCGGATCGACCTGCAACTGGGTTGGGACGCCGACCCCGAGGAAGAGAAAAAACCCGAGAAGGTGATCCCGCGGATCGAAAAGGTGGTGGGCGCCGATTTCGACCTGGAATGGGTGTCGATCTACAGCTTTCAGTGCCGGCGGCTGCGGGAATTCGTGCACGGCCGGGTGATCTTCGTGGGGGACAGCGCCCATGTCGTTTCGCCCTTCGGGGCGCGGGGCGGCAATGGCGGTCTTCAGGACGTAGACAACCTGGGCTGGAAACTGGCGGCGGTGCTGGACGGGCGCGCGCCCGCAAGCCTGATCGACAGCTATAACCGCGAACGCGTACAGGCCGCGGACGAGAACATCCTGCAGTCGACGCGGGCGACGCGTTTCATGACGCCAGCGAACGGGGCCGAACGGCTGTTCCGCGACCAGGTGCTGGCCCTGGCGCGCAAGGCGCCGTTCGCCCGGGGGTGGGTCAATTCCGGCCGGCTGTCGACGCCCTGCGTCTATGCCCTGTCTGCCCCCGACGACCTGTCGCTGCCCGAGATATCGCGCCCCGGAACGGTGGCGCCCGATGCGCCGCAGCAGAACGGCTGGCTGTTGAATGAACTTGGCCGGGATGTCACGCTGATGGCGTTGAACTGCGCCGCGCCTGCGGGGCTCGACTTGCCGGTGATCGCCCCGCGGATCAACGACATGATCCGCGCCCGCTACTTGGGGGACGCCCGACAGGCGCTGTATCTGGTCCGGCCCGACCAGGTGATCGCCGCCCGCTGGGTCGAGGCCGACGCGCGGCAGGTGCGACGGGCGGTGGACGCGCTTTGGGAGGGACGGTGATGAAGTTGATCGACACCCCGAACCTCGACGACCACGATGGGTTCTATGCCGAACTTCTGGCCGCCCATCGCGGGCTGAGCGAAGCGCAAAGCCACGCGCTTAACGCGCAGCTTGTGCTGATCCTCGCCAACCATATCGGTGATCGCCAGGTGCTGAGCGAGGCGCTGGACCTGGCAAGGAAACGCTGAACCGGGGCGGCGTGTCGGGTTTCGCCTTGGCCTTGCCAATGCGATCCTTTGGGGGCATGGCCCCGTTGCCATCGTTGCCCGGACCGATGGCACTGGGCTGGTGCACGCCAAGGCTCTTTGGGTCAAGAAAAAGAGCGTTCGGGTCCTCTTGCCGTGATGATCGACGCCAGGGCGTCCAAGTGAGGTCGCGTGACGCGGTCAGTTCCTAGCCTTTGAACACGCGGCTGGGGTGCAACTCTCCGGCCTTGTAGATGCCAACGGCGACCGCCTCGCCGTCGAGCGACGCCCAGGCCTCGTCGCCGTATTCCGCGTCGGATGTCAGCACTATCCCCGGGTTGCCGTTGCGCATCCGCGTCGCGCCCTCGGGCGTGGTGCGCAGTTCGGGCAGATCGGCAAGCCCTTCTTCCAGCGGGCGGAGGTAATCGTCGAGTTCGGGCGTTTTCGCAAGTTCCTCGACCAGGTCCATCGTCACGCCGTCCTCGGCATCGAACGGCCCCGACCAGACCCGGCGCAGTTCGGTCACATGGCCCAGGCAGCCGAGAACCCGGCCAAGATCGCGGGCGATCGAGCGGACATAGCCGCCCTTGCCGCAGACCATTTCCAGTTCGACATGGTCGGGGTCGGGCCGCGCGACCATTTCCAGGCTTTCGACGTAAAGCGGGCGTGGCGCGATCTCGACCTCTTCGCCGGCACGGGCCAGGGCATAGGCGCGTTCGCCGTCGATCTTGACGGCCGAGAACCGGGGCGGCACCTGCTCGATATCGCCGATGAACCGCAGCAGGGCGGCGGCGATCTCGGCATCCGAGGGCCGCGCGTCCGAGGTTTCGATCACTTCGCCTTCGGCGTCGTCGGTGTTGGTCGCCACGCCCAGCCGCACGGTGAAACGATAGGCCTTCAACGCGTCGGTGATGTAGGGCACGGTCTTGGTCGCCTCGCCCAGGGCGATGGCCAGCACGCCGGTCGCCGCGGGGTCCAGCGTGCCCGCATGCCCTGCCTTTTGCGCGCCGAAGGCCCAGCGCACCTTGTTCACGACGGCGTTCGAGGTGATGCCTGCGGGCTTGTCGACGACGAGCCAGCCCGAAATATCGCGTCCCTTGCGGCGGCGTCCCACGCGTGCGCTCCTTGCTTGCTACGAAACCCGCCTGCTAACGAAGCCGGCCCGGCGCGTCAACGCGGCGCGTCCGCGACCGCTCCGACGATCGGCCCCATCGGCAGGCCGATATCCGACCGACCGAGGTCCGGCGCGTACAGCCTGGAAACCTTGCCGTCCAGGTAAAGGGCGTTCGGGGTGTCCAGCACGTCCCGGAACAGCCGGGCGAATTCATGAAAGGTGACGGGCCGGTCGGAAATCGCGAAAACGGCGGCGCCATCTGCCCGCACGCCGACCCCGTTGCGGACAAAGCGCGAGTCGCTGTCCGGCAGAAAACGGGGGTGCAGATCGCCGTCGATCACCAGCATCGGGCCGGACTGCGTGGCGTGGCGGCAGGCGGGCGGATCGGCCAGGTAGGTGCGGGTTTCGATCACCGAGGCCGAGTCGGCCATCAGGCAGAGTACACCGTTGGGCAGCATGCCGAAATTCCCCGGCCCGGCCGAGGCGATGGCCGGCGCCCGTTCCTGCCCATCCTCTATGTAAAGGCCGACCGGCGCACGGTCGGCGTGGTACATGCCCCCGTTCATGGCGAAGACCAGCGACTTGCCCTCAGCCTCCAGCATGGCGTCGACCCGGGCGAAACTGCCCAGGATGCCGCCGTCGGCGGCGCGGTGAAACAGCCGCAGTTCGGTTTGGGCGGGATCGACGTCGCACACGACATAGCCGCGGCCTTCGTGGTCGATGTGATTGCACCCCGCGGACGCCACACCGGGCAGGGTCAGAAGCGCCCCGAAAACGGCAATCGCGGCGCTAGCCCTCATCGGCGTCGGGATCGGGGGCGGCCAGGTCGCGGCGGACGTTCTCTTGCGACAGCAGCCGGCGGGTTTCGTCCATCCGGTCGAATGTCTCGTCCAGCGCGAAGCGCAGTTCGGGCGAGAATTTCAGGTCGATCTTTTTCGACACCGCCCGGCGCAATTCACCGCGGTTGCGGCGCAGCGCGGCCAACGCCGCCTCGGCATCGCGTCCGCCAAGCGGAAGCACGAAGGCAGTGGCGACCTTCAGATCGGGCGAGGTTCGCACTTCGCCCACCGTGATCGACATCGCGTTCAATTCCGGGTCATGGACATCGCCGCGCGACAGAACCTCGGACAGCGTGCGGCGGATCAGTTCGCCCACGCGAAGCTGTCTCTGGGAAGGGGCGGAGGATCTGGACATGCGCCCCATCTAGGCGAAGCCGGGCGCTTTGCCAAGCGGGCGAAGAGCGGCTACATCGGGGCGAACATTGCAAAGGAGGGCGAAATGGCGAACCTGCCGGGCATCGTGATCATGGGCGCATCGGGGCGGATGGGCCAGATGCTTATCCACACCGTGCTGCAAAGCGAGCAGGCGCGCCTGGTGGGCTGCGTCGAGCGCCCAGGCCATCCCTGGGTTGGCCGCGACGTGGGCGAGGCGATGGGCGGGCCGCATATGGGGCTTGCCGTGACCGACGATGCCATAGACGTGATCGCGCAGGCGCAGGCGGTGATCGACTTCACCTCGCCCGAGGCCACGGTCGCGACCGCCACGCTGACCGCGCAGGCCCGCGCGGTCCACGTGATCGGGACGACGGGGTTCAGCCACGAACACCTGCAAAAGATCAAGGCCGCGGCCCGCCACGCGGTGGTCGTGCGCGCGGGCAACATGAGCCTGGGCGTGAACCTGCTGATGCAACTGACGCGCAAGGTCGCCGCGGCGCTGGACGAGGAGTTCGACATCGAGGTGGTCGAGGCGCATCACCGCCACAAGGTCGACGCGCCGTCGGGCACCGCGCTGATGCTGGGCCAGGCCGCGGCCGAGGGGCGCGGTGTCGCGCTGGACGAGGTATCGGAACGGGGGCGCGACGGGATCACCGGCGAACGCGGCCGGGGTGCGATCGGGTTCTCGGCGATTCGGGGCGGCGACGTGGTCGGCGAACACGACGTGATCTTTGCCGGGCTGGGCGAACGGATCGTGCTGCGCCACATCGCGACGGACAGGGCGATCTTCGCCCGCGGCGCGCTGAAGGCCGCGCTTTGGGGCCAGGATCGCAAGCCCGGCGAATACGACATGCTGGACGTGCTGGGCCTGTAGCGCGGGGCGCGGGGAAAACGCTGGACGATTCATCCAATCGCAATAGTTCCGCGTAAGATTGCTGACACGAGCCTGTCAGAACGACACCGGAGATTTGCGATGTATCGCATACCCGTTCTCGCCGCCGCGGTCATTTCGACTCTGGCCGCAGCCCCCGCCGCCGCCGAGGGATTCCGCACGGTCGAAAGCCGCTCGGTCTTCCTGAGCCTCGTGGACGGCAAAAAGCTCAAGCGCCTTGGAATCAACCTTGCAGTGACGCCCGGCGGTGAAATCCGCGGTCAGGCTTTCGGCAAGCGCGTCAGCGGGGCATGGCGCTGGGACGGCAGGTATTTCTGCCGCGACCTCTATTTCGGAAACGAAGATCTCGGCCCGAACTGCCAGCTGGTGCAGGTCAAGGGCAGCACCGTGCGGTTCATCGCCGACAGGGGGGCCGGGCGATCCGCTGACTTGCGGATGGAATGACGGCCTCGAACGGGCCGCGGAATACGCTCGCTCACGCGTAGATGCGCCTCGTCCGCCTGAACCGGTGGGCGGGGCGCTTTTGCTTGGCCGGGGTCAGAAATCGACCGCGATTCCCTTCTTTTCCCAATCGCCATAGCGCACGGGTTCCGGTCCGTCACGGCCACCCAGTTCCGGCGGCAGCTCCAGCGCCTTGGCGGCCTTGCGCCGTTCCTCGGCTTCCTGAAGTGCGCGGATCGCTTCGGGGGGCAGGTCTTTGCGGTCGGTCTCGCTCATCGCAGGGGCTCCTTGCCGGTTCGTGCCGGGTGATATACCCGGGCCGCGTCAAGGGGCAAGCGGGACAGCGCCATGAGCCGGAACGAAGATACCCCCCGGGCCGCCGCCCTGCGGCTGTTGACCGGGGTGCTGGACGAGGGCCGGACGGTCGCCGAACTGTCGGGACCCGAGGGGCCGATGGGCGTGCTGGATCCGGCCGGGCGGGCGCGCGCGCAGCGGCTGGCGCTGGCGACGCTGCGCCATCTGGGTGCGGCGGATGCGATCCTGAAACCCCACCTGCGCAAGGCGCCGCCGCCAGCCGTGCGCGCGATCCTGCGCCTTGCGACGGTCGAGATGCTGCAAGAGGGGGCCGCGCCCCATGGCGTGGTGAACGCCGCCGTGACGATGGCCCGCGACGGGCGCGGCACCAAGGCGATGGCGGGGCTTGTCAACGCGGTGCTGCGCAAGGTCGCCGAGACGCCGCAACATGCATGGAAGGCGCAGGGGCCGCAACGGCTGCCCGGTTGGCTGCGCGGGCGGCTGGACAGTGCCTGCGGGCGCGCGGCGGTGACGGGGATCGAGGCGGCGCATGCCGCGGGCGCGCCGCTGGACCTGACGCCGAAGGATGGCGATGCCGTCGCGCTGGCCGCGCGTGTCGGGGGCGTGGCCTTGCCCACCGGGTCGGTCCGGGTGACCGGGCCGGTGCAGGTTTCGGCGCTGCCGGGATACGAGGCAGGTGACTGGTGGGTGCAGGACGCCGCCGCGGCTTTGCCCGCGAAACTGCTGGCGCCGCGGCCGGGTCTGCGGGTGTTCGACCTGTGCGCCGCGCCGGGCGGCAAGACGCTGCAACTGGCCGCCGCGGGGGCCGAGGTGACCGCCGTCGACATCTCCGAGGCGCGGATGGCGCGGGTGGAGGAGAACCTCGCGCGCACCGACCTGTCGGCCGAACTGATCGTGGCGGATGTGCTGGACTGGGCCCCGTCCACGCCCGCCGAGGCGATCCTGCTGGACGCGCCCTGTTCGGCGACCGGCACGGTGCGCCGCCACCCCGACCTGCCCTTTGCCAAGGATGCGGCGGGGATCAAGCCGCTGTTCGAGCTGCAGGCGCGGTTGATCGACCGGGCGCTGGCGATGCTCGGGCCGGGCGGGCGGCTGGTCTATTGCACCTGTTCGCTGTTGCCCGAGGAGGGCGAGGCGCAAACCGCCGCCGCGCTGGATCGGCACGCGGACCTCTCCGCGATCCCCGCCGAGGCGCCCTGGATCGAACCGGGCTGGCGCACGGACCACGGCGCGCTGCGCCTGCGCCCCGATTTCTGGGCCGACCGCGGTGGGATCGACGGCTTTTACATCGCGGTTCTGGGCAAAACCGGCTAGGCGGGGTATTCGCCGGTGACAGGGGGAAACCCCGCCGGTATTGTCCGCCCGCTGGCATCGAGGCCCCAGAGCAGACCCTAACCCATGGCAGGCGCCTTGCAGAGCGATCAACCGCACAGACGGCGCGGCGACGCGATGAACCGCATCCACGCGCGGCTGGCGACGCTTGCGCGTCCGGCCTCGGGGATCGTTTCGCAGCCCGAACCGCGCTCGATCGGCAGCTTCGCCCGCGGGCGGCAGCTTTGCGCAGGGAATTTCCTGTTCGGAGGTGCTCAGGTCGAGGCGCCGGGCGTCGCCATCTGGGAGCTCGACATGCCCGGCCCGCGCTTCGAGGAGGAGGCGCACGGGTTCACCTGGCTGGACGACCTGGCCGCGGCGGGCGACGGCGCGGCGCGGACGCGCGCGCAGGGCTGGACGTTGGCGTGGGTCGACCGGTTCGGCCGCGGCCGCGGCCCTGGCTGGACGCCCGATCTGACCGCGCGGCGGTTGATCCGCTGGCTGCACCATGCGCTGATGCTGCTGAACGGGCTGGAGCGTGCGCAGTCCGATGCGATCTTCCGTTCGCTGGCGCAGCAGACGGCATTCCTTGGCCGTCGCTGGAAAAGCGCCCCACCGGGCCTGCCCCGGTTCGAGGCGCTGACCGGTCTGATCTATGCCGGGGTGTCGCTGAACGGGATGGCCCGGCACCTGGCGCCCGCGCTCAAGGCGTTGGAACGGGAATGCGACCGCGAGATCGACCAGGGGGGCGGGCTGCCGACCCGAAACCCCGAGGAACTGCTTTCCGTATTCACGCTGCTGACCTGGGCCGAGGCCGCGCTGGCCGATGCCGGGCAGGAACCGGCCGCCGCGCATCGCGCCGCGATCCAGCGCATCGCGCCGACGCTCAGGGCGCTGCGCCATGCCGACGGCGCGTTGGCGCGGTTCCATGGCGGCGGGCGTGGCCCCGAGGGGCGGCTGGACCAGGCGCTTGCGGAATCGGGGGTCAAGGCGCGCCCGGTGCGCGGCTTGGCCATGGGGTTCGCCCGGCTCGCCTCGGGGCGGACCACGGTGATCGTGGATGCCGGCCCGCCGCCCGCGCCCGCCGTTTCGCAGAACGCGCATGCCTCGACACTGGCCTTCGAACTGACCTCGGGGCGGCGGCCGGTGATCGTCAATTGTGGCGCGGGGACCAGTTTCGGACCCGAATGGCGCCGGGCCGGGCGGGCCACGCAATCGCATTCGACGCTGGCGATCCGGGGATTTTCCTCGTCACGCTTCGCGCCCCGGCGCAAGGGCGGGACCCCCGCGTTGCTCACCGAGGTGCCTAAATCCGTCGAATCGCGCACGGAATCGGGTTTGGCGGGGCACAGCCTGACCGCCTGGCATGACGGCTATGGGCCGACGCACGGCCTGACCCATGTTCGGCAATTGATGCTGGCCTATGACGGGCGCGCGCTGTCGGGCGAGGACACGCTGGCCGCCTTTACCGACGAAGAACGCGCGGTCTTCGACAAGACGATGGAACGAACCGCGCTGCAAGGCGTCGGTTACGACATCCGGTTCCACATCCACCCCGATGTCGACGCCGAAATCGACATGGGCGGGGCGGCGGTGTCGCTGGCGCTGAAAAGCGGCGAGATCTGGGTGTTCCGCCATGACGGGGCGGCCGAGATGGACCTGGCCCCCAGCGTCTATCTTGAAAACGGCCGGGTGAAGCCACGCGCGACGAAACAAATCGTTCTATCCGCCCGCGTGATGGATTATGCGAGCCTCATCACATGGACCCTGGCCAAGGCCCAGGACACGCCGCGCGCGCCGCGCGACCTCGAACCAGAGGACGAACAGGCGCCGTGGGTGCTGCCCTGGACCCGGCGGGACCGCCCTGAACACGAAGGATGATCCCATGACCGATCTCGTGCCCCTGCGCCGCGCCCTGATTTCCGTGTCAGACAAGGAGGGCCTTGTCGATCTGGGCCGGGCACTGGCCGCGCGCGGGGTCGAACTGTTGTCCACCGGCGGGACCGCGCGCGCGCTGCGCGAGGCGGGGCTGGGCGTCGTCGACGTGGCCGACGTGACCGGGTTCCCCGAGATGATGGACGGGCGGGTCAAGACGTTGCACCCGATGGTGCATGGCGGGCTGCTGGCGCTGCGGGACAATCCCGACCACGTCGCCGCGATGGAAACGCACGGAATCGGGGCGATCGACCTTCTTGTGGTGAACCTTTACCCGTTCGAGGAAACGGTGGCCGCGGGCGCCGGGTATGACGACTGCATCGAGAATATCGACATTGGCGGCCCGGCGATGATCCGTGCCGCGGCCAAGAACCATGCCTTCGTGAACGTGGTCGTCGACACCGAGGATTACGCCGCGCTTCTGGTCGAACTGGAAAAGAACGACGGCGCGACGTCGCTTGCCTTCCGGCGGGGGCTGGCGCAGCGCGCCTATGCGCGCACCGCGGCCTACGACGCGGCGGTCTCCACCTGGATGGCCGGCGCGCTGGGCGACACCGCGCCGCGGCGCCGCGCCTTCGCCGGGACGCTGGCCCAGACGCTCCGCTATGGCGAAAACCCGCACCAGGCCGCGGCCTTCTACGTCGACGGCTCCGACCGGCCCGGCGTGGCGACGGCGAAGCAATGGCAGGGCAAGGAGCTGTCCTACAACAACATCAACGATACCGACGCCGCGTTTGAACTGGTGTCGGAATTCCTGCCCGCCGACGGCCCGGCCTGCGCGATCATCAAGCACGCCAACCCCTGCGGCGTGGCCCGCGGCGAGACGCTGGAGGCGGCCTATCGGCGCGCGTTCGACTGCGACCAGACCTCGGCCTTCGGGGGGATCGTGGCACTGAACATGAAGCTGGACGCGCCGACCGCGGCGGCGATCTGCGAGATCTTCACCGAGGTGGTGATCGCGCCCGCCGCCGACGATGCGGCCAAGGAAATCTTCGCCGCCAAGAAGAACCTGCGCCTTCTGACCACCGGCGGGCTGGCGAACCCGGCCGAACCCGGGCTGGCGGTCCGCCAGGTCTCGGGCGGGTTCCTGGTGCAGGATCGTGACAACGGCCGGCTGCGGCGCGACGACCTGAAGGTAGTGACGAAGCGCGCCCCCTCTGACGCCGAGATCGCCGACATGATGTTCGCCTGGACCGTCGCCAAGCATGTCAAGTCGAACGCCATCGTCTATGTGCAGGACGGCGCGACCGTGGGCGTCGGCGCGGGCCAGATGAGCCGGGTCGATTCCACCCGGATCGCCGCGCGCAAGTCGATGGACATGGCCGAGGTGCTGGGCCTTCCCGCGCCGCTGACCAAGGGCTCGGTCGTGGCCTCGGATGCGTTCTTCCCCTTTGCCGACGGGTTGCTGGCCGCGGCCGAGGCGGGCGCCACGGCGGTGATCCAGCCCGGTGGCAGCATGCGCGACGACGAGGTGATCGCCGCCGCCGACGAGGCGGGGCTGGCCATGGTGTTCACCGGCATGCGCCACTTCCGCCACTAGCGCATGCGTCTGTTCGGGATCACCGCGCTCCTGGTCTTCGCGCTGGACCAGGCGTCGAAGCTTTACATCGTGCAGGGGCTTGGCCTGGCCGAGCGTCTTCGGCTGGATGTCTGGCCGCCCTATCTGAACCTGCGCATGGCGTGGAACCGGGGTGTCAATTTCGGGCTGTTGTCGAACGATACCGATCTTGGGCGCTGGATCCTGATCGGGGTCGCACTTGCGATCTCGGCCGGGGTCACGGTTTGGCTGATGCGGGGGGCGCACCGGCCGGTGGCACTGGTCGCGGGGGGGCTGTTGGTGGGCGGCGCGCTGGGCAATGTCGTCGACCGGCTGGTTTACGGCGCGGTGGCGGATTTCCTGAACATGTCCTGCTGTGGCATCGACAACCCCTATGCGTTCAACGTGGCCGATATCGCGATCTTCGCGGGCGCGTTGGGCCTGGTGGCCTTCACCGGGCGCGAGAACACCCCGTGACGGCGCCCAAGCCATGCGCTAAAGAGGGCGGGACCGGACGGAGGACGAAGGCGATGCGATCCGCGCGGATACTGGTTCTTGGGGTTGCGGTGGCCGCCACGCTGGCCGGCTGCAGCCGCGACAAGACGCCGGAACTGATGAACCTGCGGTCGCAAAACCGCGGGCCGGACGAGTTCGCGGTCTTGCCCGGCAAGCCGCTGGAAATGCCCGAGGACCTGGCGCAGCTGCCCCCGCCCACGCCGGGCGCTGCTTCGCGCACCGATCCCACCCCCGAGGCCGACGCGATCGCCGCGCTGGGCGGGAACGCGGCGCGCGCGGGCGCGGGCGACCGCGGGCTGATGGCCCATGTGACGCGCTTCGGCGTCAGCCCGACGATCCGCCAGACGCTGGCCGCCGAAGACCTGGAATATCGCCGCCAGAACGATGGCCGGCTTCTGGAACGCTGGTTCAACGTGAACGTCTATTTCAAGGCGTATCGCAAACAGTCGCTCGACCAGCACGCCGAGCTGGAGCGTTGGCGCCGCGCGGGGGCGCGTAACGTGGGCGCCCCGCCCGAGGGTATCGAGTAACTTTTCCGCCCTCACATCTCCGTGGCGGCTGCTTGAAAAAGCTCGGTTCTGGCGTAGCTTGATCGGGACCGGCCCCGGTAAGGAGATGTCCCGATGCGCCCGATCCGCCTCGCGCTTGCCGCCCTGATGATGCTGGCCTTGCCGGCCCGGGCGGAAACCGTCACGGGATTCACCCTGGACAACGGGCTGGACGTCGTGGTGATCGAGGATCATCGCGCCCCCGTCGTGGTGCACATGGTCTGGTACCGCGTGGGCGCCGCGGACGAACCGCCCGGCAAGTCGGGGATCGCGCATTTCCTGGAACACCTGATGTTCAAGGGCACCGACGACCTGGGCCCGGGCGAGTTTTCCGCCATCGTGCAGGCCAACGGGGGGTCGGACAACGCGTTCACCTCGTGGGATTACACCGCCTATTTCCAGCGTGTCGCCGCCGACCGGCTGGGTCTGATGATGCAGATCGAGGCCGACCGGATGACCGACCTGCGGCTGGCCGAGGAAGACGTCGCGACCGAGCGCTCGGTCATCCTCGAGGAGCGCAACCAGCGCACCGAGAACGACCCGGGCGCGCTGTTTTCCGAACAGCGCCGCGCGGCGCAATATATGAATCACCCGTATGGCATCCCGATCATCGGCTGGAAGTCAGAGATCGAGCGACTGAACAAGGCCGACGCGCTGGCCTATTACGAAACCTTCTATGCCCCCAACAATGCGATCCTTGTGGTGGCGGGCGACGTGGATCCCGACGCGGTACGTGCCCTTGCCGAAAAGCATTACGGCCCGCTTGCCCCGTCCCAGGCCCTGCCCGAGCGGACCCGCCCGCAAGAGCCGCCGCAACTGGCCGAACGGCGTCTGAAATTCGCCGATCCGCGGGTCGCCCAGCCTTACGTCCTGCGCACCTACCTGGCGCCAGAGCGCGACCCGGGCGATCAGGAAACCGCCGCGGCGCTGACCTACCTGGCCGAGATCCTGGGCGGCGAGGGCGCGAATTCGGTGCTGGGCGACAAGCTTCAATTCGATGCGCAAACGGCGATCTATACCGCGGCCTTCTATGACGGGCTTTCGATCGACGACACGACCTTCGGGTTCGTCGTGGTGCCCGCCCCGGGCGTGACGCTCGCCGAGGCCGAGGCGGCGCTCGACTCAGCGCTGGCCGAGTTCCTGGCCGAGGGTGTCGACCCTGACCTGTTCGCCACGATCAAGGCGCAGATGCACGCCTCGGAAATCTATGCACGTGACAGCGTGCAGGGGTTGGCCCGGCGCTATGGCGCGGCGCTGGCCTCGGGGCTGTCGGTCGCGGATGTGCAGGCCTGGCCCGAACTGCTGCAGGCGGTCACGCCCGAGGACGTGATGACCGCCGCGCGCGACGTGCTGGACCGCAACCGCGCGGTGACCGGCTGGCTGGAACGGCCCGCGGACGACCGGGCGGAGGTGACGCAATGAGCATGATCCGGCTGATCGCCACCGTCGGTCTGGCGCTTTGGCTGGCGTTGCCCGCGCGCGCCGCCGTCGACATCCAGGAGGTGACCTCGCCCGGCGGAATCGACGCCTGGCTGGTGGAAAGCCACGAGATTCCCTTCGTCGCGCTGGAAATCCGTTTTCGCGGCGGGGCAAGCCTGGACGCACCGGGCAAGCGTGGCGCGGTCAACCTGATGACCGCACTTCTGGAGGAAGGCTCGGGCGAGATGGACGCACGTGCCTTCGTGCGGGCGCGCGACGCGTTGGCGGCATCGTTCCGGTTCAGCGCGGGTCAGGATTCGCTGTCGCTCTCGGCCCGGATGCTGAGCGAGAACCGCGACGAGGCCGTGGCCCTGTTGCGCCAGGCGCTGCACGCGCCCCGCTTTGACGCAGACGCGATCGAGCGGGTGCGCAGCCAGGTGATCTCGTCGATCCGGTCGGACGCCAAGGACCCGAACGCCATCGCCGGGCAAACCTTCGACCGGCTGGCCTTTGGTGCGCATCCCTATGCCAGCCCGATCGACGGCACCGAGGACAGCGTGACCGCCCTAACGCGCGCCGACCTTCTCGATGCCCATGCCCGCGTGGTCGCGCGTGACCGGCTCTATGTCGCGGCGGTTGGCGACATCACCGCCGAGGAACTGGGCGCGCTGCTGGACCGGCTGTTCGACGGCCTGCCAGAGACCGGCGCGCCGCTGCCCGAGCAAGCCCCGTACGTACTGGGTGGTGGAATCACCGTCGTGCCCTTCGACACGCCGCAATCGGTCGCGGTGTTCGGCCATCGGGGGATGGAACGTGACGATCCCGATTTCTTCGCCGCCTACGTGATGAACGAAGTGCTGGGCGCGGGCGGGTTCGAATCCCGCCTGATGAAGGAGGTGCGGGTCAAGCGCGGCCTGACCTATGGCGTCTATTCCTATCTTTACCCGATGGATTACGCCGCGCTGATGCTGGGCCAGGTCGCCTCGGGCAACGAGAACATCGCCGAGGCGATCGCGGTGATCCGCGCCGAATGGGCGAAGATGGCCGAAAGCGGCGTGACCGAGCAGGAACTGGAGGATGTCAAGACCTACCTGACCGGGGCCTATCCCCTGCGCTTCGATGGGAACGCCCCCATCGCGCGCATCCTGGTCGGCATGCAGATGGAGGGGCTGAGCCCCGGTTACGTGAACACCCGCAACGACCAGATCATGGCGGTGACGCTGGAGGATGTGCGGCGCGTGGCGGGTAAGCTGTTGCAGCCGGACCAGTTGCATTTCGTGGTCGTCGGGCGCCCCGAGGGGCTGGAAACCACCAACTGATCCCGGTGGCAGAATCGGGGTGGGCGTGCTAACCCTTGTGGTATGAACTCGCCCAGCCCCAACATAAGCGCCGATTTTCCCCGAATTCGTCAGCTTGACGAAGCTGCGATCAACCGGATCGCGGCGGGCGAGGTGGTTGAACGGCCGGCCTCGGCGGTCAAGGAACTGGTGGAAAACGCGCTGGACGCGGGCGCGCGCCGGATCGAGGTGGCCATCGCCCATGGCGGCAAGACGCTGATCCGCGTAACCGATGACGGGCACGGCATCGCGCCCGGCGACCTGCCGCTTGCGCTGGCCCGGCACGCCACGTCCAAGATCGACGGGTCTGACCTTCTGAACATCGCAAGCTTCGGCTTTCGTGGCGAGGCGCTGCCGTCGCTGGGGGCCGTCGGGCGGCTGATGATCACCTCGCGCGCACCGGGCGCCGAGGCCGCCCGGATCGAAGTTTCTGGCGGGCGGATGGGGCCGGTCACGCCCGCGGCGCTGACCCGCGGCACGGTGGTGGAATTGCGCGACCTGTTCTTTGCCACGCCGGCGCGGCTGAAATTCCTGCGCACCGACCGGGCCGAGGGCCAGGCGATCTCCGACGTGGTCAAGCGGCTGGCGATGGCCGAGCCCTTCGTGGGGTTCGTGCTGCGCGACATGTCCGAGGGTGGCGAGGGGCGCGTATCCTTTCGCGCCGATGCGGAATCGGGCGATCTGTTCGACGCGATGCGCGGGCGGCTGGCACGGGTGCTGGGCGCCGATTTCGCCGAGAACGCGCTGAGGATCGACGCGGAGCGTGAGGGCGTGTCGCTTGTGGGATACGCCGCCTTGCCGACCTATTCGCGCGGCTCGGCGGTGGCGCAATACCTTTTCGTGAACGGCCGTCCGGTGCGGGACAAGCTGCTGATCGGCGCGTTGCGCGGCGCCTATATGGATTTCCTCAGCCGTGACCGGCATCCCGCCGCCGCGCTGTTTTTGGAATGCGACCCGCATTTCGTTGACGTGAACGTGCACCCCGCCAAGGCCGAGGTGCGGTTCCGCGAACCGGGGCTGGTGCGCGGATTGATCGTGTCGGCCCTGCGCCATGCCCTGGCCGAGGCGGGGCACCGGGCCTCGACGACCGTGGCCGGGGCGACGCTTGGCGCGATGCGGCCCGAACCGCCGGGCGCGACCCGCGTCTACCAGATGGACCGCCCCTCGCCGGGGGCGCTGACGGTGGCCCATGCCGCCCAGGCCCCGGCGCCGTTGGCGCCGGGCTTTGCCGAGCCCACGGCGCGGTTCGAGGACGCCGAACCGGCGGTCGGGACAGAGTCGTTGCCGCTGGGCGCGGCGCGCGCGCAGATCCATGAAAACTACATCATCGCCCAGACCGAAACAGGCCTCGTGATCGTCGATCAGCACGCGGCCCATGAACGGCTGGTCTATGAAAAGCTGAAACGCCAGATGGCCGAAAACGGCGTCGCGGCGCAGGCGCTTCTGATCCCCGAAATCGTTGATCTGTCCGACGCCGATGTCGCCCGGCTGATCGATCATGCCGACACGCTGGCCCGCCTGGGTCTGACCGTCGAACCGTTCGGCCCGGGCGCCGTCGCGGTGCGCGAAACGCCGGCGGTGCTGGGCGAGGTGAACGCAGGCGCGCTCGTCCGTGACATCCTGGATGAACTGGGCGATCTGGGGGACAGCCAGACGCTGCAAGCGCGGATCGAGGCGATCCTGTCGAGGGTGGCTTGCCACGGCTCGATCCGCTCGGGCCGCAGGATGCGGGCCGACGAGATGAACGCGCTGTTGCGCGAGATGGAGGCGACACCCCATTCCGGCCAGTGCAACCATGGCAGGCCCACCTATGTGGAGTTGAAGCTGTCGGATATCGAAAGGCTGTTCGGGCGGCGATGATCACGATGTTCGGACAGACATACGCCTATGACGACCCGCTGGTGATCGCCGGGGCGGTGGCGGCGGCGCTGGTCCTGCTGGTGCTGACGCTCTTGATCTTGGCCGTGCGCCGGGCCGGGCGCTCGGCCGCGCTGGCCGAACCGCTGATCTACCAGATGGACCAGTTGGCCCGCCGGGTCGAGGCGCTGGGCGAGGGGCAGCACCGGCTGGCGGGCGGGCTGACCCATGTGTCCGAGGCGCAGGCGGCGAGCCAGACCAACATGCTGCGCCTGATGGAGGCCCGGTTGGCGCAGGTCAGCGAGCAGATGACCCAGAACCTGGAAGGCACATCGCGGCGCACGGCGCATTCGCTGGGCGAGTTGCAGCAGCGCCTGGCCACGATCGACAAGGCGCAGGCCAATATCGAGAAACTGTCGGGCGACGTGCTGTCCCTGCAGGACATCCTGTCGAACAAGCAGACCCGCGGCGCCTTCGGGGAAATCCAGCTGCATGATATCGTCGGCAAGGCGCTGCCGAAGGACAGCTACGCGATGCAGGTGACGCTGTCGAACGGCAAGCGGGCCGATTGCCTGATCCACCTGCCGAACCCGCCCGGGCCCATCGTGATCGACTCGAAATTCCCGCTGGAGGCCTACGAGGCCTTGCGGCGTGCGGATACCCAATGGGAGGCGAACGAGGCCGCCAAGCAGCTGAAAACCTCGGTCCGCGCCCATATCAAGGCGATCTCCGAAAAATACATCCTGGAGGGCGAAACGGCTGACGGGGCGCTGATGTTCCTGCCGTCCGAGGCGGTCTATGCGGAACTCCACGCCAATTTCCCCGAACTGGTGCGCGAGGGGTTCGAGGCGCGGGTCTGGATCGTGTCGCCGACGACCTGCATGGCCACGCTGAACACCATGCGCGCGATCCTGAAGGACGCGCGGATGCGCGAACAGGCGGGCGCGATCCGCAAGACGCTGAAACAGCTGCACCGGGACGTCGAACTGGTGGTGGAACGGGTGGACAAGCTGAACACCCATTTCGGACAGGCGCGCGCCGACCTGGAAGGAATCGGAACCGCGGCCGAACGCGCGGGCAAGCGGGCCGCGCGGCTGGACAATTTCGATTTCGAGGAACTGGAGGTCGACGAGGGCCGGGTGGTCGCCTTGACCAAGCCCGGCGAATAGGCCTTAGATCCCGATGAAAGGTTGCGCGATGCGCGGCAGGAACCCGCTGAACTTCAGCGGCGCATCGGTCGCCACGAGACAGATGCAGTCGGGTCCGGGGGCGGCGACGGGCGTGTGTTCCATCTCTTCGTCGGCCACCTCGACGTCACCGCGCGCGAACAGGCCGTCCTCGTCCTGGAACGCGCCTTGCAGGACCATGGTCAGTTCCGTGCCCTTGTGGCCATGGTCGGGCATTGCCATGCCCGCCGGGATGTAGAGCAACCGCACCGAAGCGTCCCTCGACGTGGGCAGCACCGCCTGGCGCACCTTCCCGGCGACGGATTTCCAATGCACCGCCTCGACATCGCCCCCCACATAGTCGCGCAGCGGCTTGGGGAACAGGTGATCCACAGCGGCCCCGTCGGTCTCGATCCGCTCGTCCGCGGGCATTTCGGCAATCAGCCGCATGGTCGCGGCAAAGCTGTCTTCGGCCATCGCGCAATCGGGCGCCTCTTCCAGAACGGCACCGCCCACCGCCTCGTAACCGGCCAGCCGGGCGCGGCACTCGTCGCACAACGACACGTGGGTTGCCACCACAAGGCTGAATGCCTCGGGCAGTGTGCCTGCGGCATAGCCCATCAGCAGATCGTCGGTCAGGTGGTGTTTGATCGTTGTTGTCATGAGCATCTTCTTCATTTCATCTCGTGGCGCAGGCGTTCCAGCGCCAGGCGTATTCTCGATTTGATCGTCCCCAACGGGAGACCCGTCTCGGCGGCGATCTCGCTGTGCGAAAGTTCCCCGAAATAGGCTCTTTCGATCAGCACTCTCTGGTTCTCGGGCAGGGCGGCAAGCGCCTTGCCCAGTTGTTCGCTCTCTTGCTGCAGGGCGATGGTTTCGGACTGGTCCGGCTCGTGCTCGGGGCCCCAGGGCAAGTCCTCGGGCTCCGGGCGGCGCTGCTTTCTCAACGCGTCGATCCGGCGGTTCCGGGCGATGGTGAAAACCCAGGTCGCCACGCTCGCCCGTTCAGGGTCGAACAGCTGCGCCTTGTTCCAGACCGTCGCCATCACTTCCTGCGCACATTCCTCTGCCAGGGCCTCGTCGGCCCCCGATTTCATCAGAAACGCCTTAACGCGTGGCGCGAAATGGCCGAACAGCTCGGCGAATGCGGATTGATCCTTTTCGGACCTCACCCGCTCTACCAGCCGCACCCAACGCGCGTCGGACGTCTTTCTTTCGTTCACGACCCTCGCCTCGACTGATCGGACTGCACGTTTCTGAACGACAGGATAGGACCTGTCGCAAAACGCTGCATCCGATTCCTCGGTGGCACATGAGCCGTTCAACATGTCGGGATTACGTGCATCGGGCCCGACCGGATCACCGGTTTGCCGAAAAAATCGTCGAATTGCGTCTTTAATTCACCCCGGCAAGACCTGCGTCGCTGGACAGTACGGGGGCTGGGGCCATATCCAGACCTCGGACAGAGCAGGAGCAGCAGACATGCCTTTCGAAACCGCAGCGGGTGCCCCCCGGCGCATCGCCGTCATCGGTGCGGGGATATCGGGCCTGGGCGCGGCCCATTTGCTGGGAACCGATCACCAGATCACGCTGTTCGAGGCGGAAAAGCGATTGGGCGGGCACGCGCGGACGGTGATCGCGGGCAAGCGCGGCGATCAGCCGGTGGATACCGGGTTCATCGTGTTCAATTACGTGAACTATCCGCACATGACCCGGCTGTTCGAGGCGTTGGACGTGCCGGTGGCGAAATCCGACATGAGCTTCGGCGCCTCGCTGGACGGTGGGCGTTTCGAATACGGGCTGAAGAACCTGCAGGCGGTCTTTGCCCAGCCGGGCAACGCCTTCAGCCCGAAATTCCTGGGCATGTTGCGCGACGTGATGAAGTTCAACGCCAACGCGCTCAAGGTGGCCCGGGACCCGGACATGACCATCGGCGAGTTTCTCGCGGCGCTGGGCACCGGCGACTGGTTCCGCGACCGCTACCTGCTGCCGCTGTCGGGCGCGATCTGGTCGACGCCGACCAAGGGCATCCTCGATTTTCCCGCCCAGGCGATGATCCGGTTCTTCGAGAACCACGCCTTGCTCAGCCATACCGGCCAGCACCAGTGGTATACCGTTGAAGGCGGGTCCATCGAATATGTCCGCAGGTTGGAGGCCGCCCTGAACGGCCAAGGCGTCGAGATCCGCGCCGGCGCCCCGGTCGCGGCGGTGCGCCGCACCGAAGCGGGCGTCGAACTGCGCGCCACGGGCGGCGACTGGGAAGGTTTCGACGAGGTGGTCTTTGCCACCCATTCCGACGACACCCTGGCGCTGCTGGCCGATGCCACGCCCGAAGAAAGCGCGGCGCTGGGCGCGGTCAAGTACCAGCCGAACGAGGCCGTCCTGCACGCCGATACCCGGATGATGCCCCGACGTCGCGCCGCCTGGGCCAGCTGGGTCTATACCGAGGACAGCGACCGGCAAAGCGACAGGATCGACCTGACCTACTGGATGAACTCGCTGCAGCCCATTCCCGAAAGCGATCCGCTGTTCGTCACGCTGAACTGCCAGCGGGAAATCCGCGACGAGTTGATCTATGACACGGTGACGTTCCGGCACCCGGTCTATGACCTTGCGGCGCTGGCTGCACAGGGCCAGATACGGGACATGAACGGCCGGAACCGGACCTGGTTCTGCGGTGCCTGGATGAAGAACGGGTTCCACGAAGACGGCTTGGCCAGCGCGGTCGACGTGGCCGAGGCGATGAAACGGCAGGAGCGCGAAACGGTGGCGGCATGACAGCGATCGTTGAACATGTCAGGGGCGTGACCTTTCACCAGCGGCGTGGCGAGGTGGAACACAAGCTGCGCCACACGGTGGACTATGTCCTGCTGAACGCCGAAGATCCGACGCCTCGGCGCCCGCGCCTGTTTTCGTACAACCATTCGAACGTGATGTCGGTGCATGACATCGACCATGGCGGCCCCTATTTCGCCGGGCAGGGCGCCGCCTGGGTGCGCCAGGTGCTGTCGGCCCACGCGCTGCATTCGGCCAAGGGTCGGATCGAGCTGCTGACCATCCCGCGCGTTCTGGGCCACGAATTCAACCCGGTCAGCTTCTGGCTGTGTTACGGCAAGGACGACACGCTGCGCGTGGTGATCGCCGAGGTGAACAACCCCTTCCGCGACCGTCATTCCTATCTGTGCCACCACCCCGACCAGCGCCCGATCCAGGCCAGCGATATCCTGACCGCGACCAAGATCTTCCACGTTTCGCCCTTCCTGCCGATCGAGGGCGGCTATCGTTTCCGGTTCGACATCCGCCCGGACAGGGTGGGCATCTGGATCGACTTTTCGACCAATGGCGAGGACGGGCTATACGCCACGCTGACCGGCCCGCGCCGGCCGCTGACCAACTGGGCGATCCTCAAGGGGCTGTTCCGCCGCCCGTTCGGGTCGCGCCGCGTGCTGGTGCTGATCCATTGGCATGCGCTGTGGCTGTTTCTGAAAGGCGCGAAATACCGAACCCGCCCCGAGCCGCCGACCGAAGAGGTCAGTTGATGCGCGAGGCGGCGCCGCTGCCCGGCTATGCGCTGTTCGCGGCGCTGCTCGCGTCTGCGGGGCTGCCGATCTACATCCATGCGCCCAAGTTCTATGTCGATGAATACGGCGTCAGCCTGGCCGCGCTGGGCGCGGTTCTGTTCGGGCTGCGCCTGCTGGACGTGGTGCAGGACCCGGCGCTGGGCTGGCTGTCGGAACGGTTGCACCGGGCGCGGGGGCTGGCGGTCGCCGGGGCGGTGGCGCTTCTGGCGCTTTCGATGGTCGCGCTGTTCGCCGTCACGCCCCCCGTCGCGCCGCTGTTGTGGTTCGGGTTGACGCTGACCGGGCTGTTCACCGCCTTCAGCTTTCTCACCATCACCTTCTATGCACAGGGCGTGTCGCGGGCCGGCCGGTTGGGCGAGGGCGGGCATGTCCGGCTGGCCGCCTGGCGCGAGACCGGCGCGCTTCTGGGGGTCAGTGCGGCGGCGGTGGCGCCGACGCTTCTGATGTCGACCAGGGAACCCTTCGCGCTTTTCGCTGCGGGCTTCGCGGGGCTTGCGCTGCTGGCCGCGGTCGCGATGCGCCGGGAATGGCACCTGCCCATCGCCCGCGCGGACAGCGGCTTTCGCGAGGTGCTGGCCGACCCCGTCGCGCGTCGCCTGCTGTTGATCGCGCTGGTGAATGCCACGCCCGTTGCCGTGACCTCGACGCTGTTCCTGTTCTTCGTCGAAAGCCGGCTTGCCGCGCCGGGCTGGGAGGGGCCGCTTTTGTTGCTGTTCTTCCTGTCGGCCGCCGCGTCAGCACCGGCCTGGGGCCGCGCGGCGCGGGCCTGGGGCGAGAAGCGCACGCTGATCGCGGGCATGGTGCTGTCGATCCTGGCGTTCGGCTATGCCGCGCTGCTGGGGCCGGGCGATATCATCCCCTTCGCGCTGATCTGCATCGCCTCGGGCGCGGCGCTGGGCGCGGACATGACGCTTTTGCCGGCGATCTTCGCCGGCCGCATGGCCCATGTCGCCCCCAATGCGGGCCAGGCCTTCGGGCTTTGGTCCTTCGTGTCGAAATTTACCCTGGCCTTTGCCGCGGTGACGCTGCTGCCGCTGCTCGACCTTGCGGGTTTCGCGGCGGGTGCCGACAACCCGCCCGCCGCCTTGGCGATGCTGGGGGTTCTTTATGCGCTGGTGCCCTGCGCCCTGAAACTGCTGGCCGTCGCGCTTCTGGTCGCGACGCCCCTGACCCGGGAGGCGATCCGATGAGCCCCGTTCTGGCCTTCCTGCTGGGCGCATTTGCGATGCTGGCGCTGGCGATCTTGCGTGCGCGCACGCTGGCCTTCCCGGCCCAGACCGCCGCGGATTACGCCGACAAGGGACCGGATTTCGACATCCGCAGGCATCTGAACGGCCCGATCCTGTGCGAGGGCGTGATCTACGGCCCCACCGGTCGGGTCGCCTCGCGATTCGTCGCGGATATCGAGGCGCGCTGGGACGGCAACACCGGAACCATGGCCGAGGAATTCCGTTATGACAGCGGCGCGACCCAAAGTCGCTGCTGGACCTTCACGCTGGGCAATGACGGCCGCATCCGCGCCGCGGCGCCCGACGTTGTGGGCACGGGCGAAGGCATGCAAAAGGGGTCTGCGGTGCATCTGCGTTATCGTATCAGATTGCCCGAAGAGTCCGGCGGTCATGTTCTCGACACGGTCGACTGGATGTACTTGATGGAGAATGGAACGATCATGAACCGCAGCCAGTTCCGCAAGTTCGGCATCCCCGTGGCCGAACTGGTGGCGACGCTGCGGCCGAAGGAGGCAGCGTGACGAACTGGATTGGCAAACGTTACTGGATCGTTGGGGCAAGCGAAGGGCTGGGGCGCGCGGTCGCCGAACGGCTCAGCGCGCTGGGCGTGGAACTGGTCCTCAGCGCCCGGAACACCGACAGGCTGGAGGAACTGGCCGCCGAATTGCCCGCCAGGGCGCATGTCGTCGGCATCGACGTCTCGGACAGCGCCTCGGTCAAGGCCGCGGCGACCGAGGCGGGCGAAATCGACGGGCTGGTCTACCTTGCTGGTGTCTACTGGCCACAGGCGGCGCAGGACTGGGACGCCGACCAGGTCGAGGCGATGTGCGACATCAACTTCACCGGCGCGGCGCGGGTGCTGGGGCAGGTGGTGCCCCGCTTCGTCGAACGCGGCACGGGCCATGTCGTGCTGACCGGCAGCCTGTCGGGCTTCCGCGGTCTGCCCGGCGCCATCGGCTATTGCGCGTCCAAGGCGGGCGTCATGTCGCTGGCCGAAAGCATGCAGGCCGATCTGCGCGGCACGGGCGTCAAGGTGCAGGTGGTCAATCCCGGCTTCATCCGCACCCGCCTCACCGAAAAGAACGACTTCGCCATGCCGTTCATCATGGACCCGGAACCGGCCGCGCATGAATTCGTCGAACACATGATGACCGACAATTTCGCGCGCAGCTTTCCCACGGTCTTTTCCTGGCTGTTCCGGCTGTCGCAATTCCTGCCCGATTGGCTGTATTTCCCGATCTTCGCGCCCAGGCGGTGACGCCCCTTGTGCGCGGCGCGCGCGCGGGCGACACTGGCCTTTGCGTTCGGAGGAGAATGAGACGACATGGAAGACCTGCTTGAGATCAGCCCGCGCAAGGTGGTGCAAGTCATCTTTCAGGCCCGTGAGAAACGGACGGGCGAGGCCGAGCTGCGCGGTTTCATCCGGGCGATGAACGAGGATGAAAAGGCCAGTCTCGTCGCGCTGACCTGGATCGGCCGCGAAACCTTTGACGCCGACGACCTGGCCGAGGCGATCGAGACCGCCAAGGCCGAGGCGACAACGCCGACCGAGAACTACCTCGTCGACATGCCGTTGTTCGCCGACTACCTCGAGGCGGGGCTAGAGGCCATCGGCATCAACCCGACCGAGGTCGAAGAGGATTTCTTCGACCGCTAGGGGCTTCCCCGGCGCATCCTAGGCCCCGTCGACCACCTGCAGGTGCTGGGCCAGCGTATCGACCTCGCCCAGCCATCGGTCGACCAGCCGCGGGTCGCTGGGGGCGGCGGTGACGCCCGCGGGAATTTCGCGGGTCAGCACCGCCTCGACGGCCAGCGCCACGGGCACCGAGACCAGCCGCGCCATGGCGGTGCCGCGCGCGTCGCCCCAGGCATCCATCACGTAGGTCTTGTGATAGACGGTCGCGCCGTCGCGCGTGACATGCAGTGACACGCACAACACCACCCGGTCGGGTTCGTCCGCATCATAGGCGTTCTCGGCCCAAAGCCGGTCGGACAGCGCCTTCAATTCGGCCTCGTCCGCGCCGCCCTCGATGGTGTCGAAGATCGGTTTCCACGCCTCGGCCCAGCCGTTCAGACGCAGTGTGCCGCGCACGAAATCGCGCACCTTCCAGACCGGTTCGAACCCGTAATGCGCCATGAAGGGCAGGGAGTCGCGGTTGGGGTACACCTCGAACGTCTCGGGAATGGGCAGCGGCGCGTCGTAGCGGCCCAGCGCATCCCAGGGGCGTTGTACCGAAAGCTCCGAGAAATCGCGGATCGAACGGGAGGGGGATTTCAGTGCGCGCAGCACCCCCAGCGGCGACCAGCTGAACTTGTAGCGGAAGGCGTTGGCGATCTTCGGCACGCCGCCGCAATAAGAAGTAAAGGCATAGGTGTTGTCCGGCGCATAGGCCCCCGAGGCGCGGTAATCGGCCATCAGCCAATGCGCCATCAGGTGGTCGATGCCGGGATCCAGGCCGACTTCGTTGACGATGGCGGCGCCCGCCTCGCGCGCGGCGCCGTCCAGCGCATGCATCTCGGGCGAGATATAGCTGGAAGTGACCAAGTGGGCCTTTTTCTCGATGGCCAGTTCGGCCAGCCGCACGTGCCAGTCGGCAGGCAGCATCGACACCACAACGTCGCCCGGCGCGAGGACGCCCGCCAGCGCATCGATGTCAAAGGCGCGGATGTCGTCGGTCAGGTCGCCGACGGCGTCGCGCGCCTTGGCGATCGTCCGGTTCCAGACGGTGACCGGCCGGCCCGCCTCGATCAGCCGTCGCAGCCCCGGAATCGCCGACAGCCCCGTGCCGCACCAGTGGATCGTCATGCGTGTTCTCCCTGGATCGTCTTTATATGCTTGTCGAACTCCGCCTTGGCCCGGCCCCAGACGCCCGCGTCCAGATCCGCGAGCGTCAGCAACGAGGGCAAAAGCTGCGCGGCGTAATCTTGGGACGACTCGACCGGCAGCATCGAGGGCAGGTTGTCGATGGCGGTGACGTCCAGCGGCGGCGCATCGTGGACGCGCAGCGCCGGCGCCTGCCAGTCGGTCACACGGTCATAGACCTTGATCGGCGAGAAGTCCGAGGTCGGGTCGCAGGCGATGTCGCCGATCACGCTTAGCTGCCTTGGCGCCGTTTTCGCGTTTTCGGGCACGAAAACCGGCGTACCCGGTGCGGCGAAGATGCAATTGAGGAAAATCTGGTGGTCCAGGATTTCCGGGAACGGGCCGCCATGGGCGGTTTCGGCCATGTCCCAGCGGGTCGTTTCAACACCCATCGCGCGACAAAGATCGCTGGCCCCGGTCCCCACGCGGCCCAGCGCGCCGATCACGATGGCGGTCGGTCGGCCCAGCCCGTCGAGCGTTTCCGAAAGCGCGGCCTTCAGGCTCTCCGATCCGGGATGTACGCCCGCCGGCCCCGCGATGCCGCCACGCTGCTGGGCGGCCCAGCACATCAGGCTGACCGCCGCGCCCGCATAGCCCGCCCAATAGCCAAAGGCCGCGACCCGGCGGCCGCTGTCGTCCACCAGATACTCCAGGTCGTAAAGCGTCCCGCCCCCCGCCGCAAAGCGGCGCAGCAGGTCGCGCCCGGCGGGTTGGCCCTTGTAGGCATGGCCGAACATGATGTGCCGGTGGGGCAGGGGCGTGCCATCCTCGGGCAGCTCCTTCAGCCCGAAGATGATCGCATCGGCCGGTGCGTCGGGCCAGGAATTCTCGGCCACGATCTCGCAGCCGGCCTGCGCGTAACCGTCAATCGGGAGTGCGCGCACCGAACTTTCCTCGACGCTGACCTTCAACCCGGCGCCGATCAATTGCGCCGCGCCTTCGGGCGTCAGGCCCACCCGTTCCTCGTTCGGCCGCTGTTCGGCCCTGACCCAGAGATGCGTCATCGTCCGTCCCGTTCCGTTTCGCCCCGTCTAGGGCAAAGCGTGGGCGGGGCCAAGGGTTGGCCCGGTCGCGGCCGGGCCTGCGCGTCGTGGTCCGCACCGTCGCATCTTGCGCAATTATCTAACCTTTTGCTTGACCGCCCCCGGGGCCATGCGCAAATCTCCACCTACCCCGGTTCGGAGGAGGCTGGTGCAGCCAGGAATTGCCGGGGTGAAGCGAGGACAATCAGGCGGCTACAGCCGCCGAACGGGCCGGAAACCGGCCAGCCGAGGGGCCACGGCCGCCCGCGTTGCATCGCGGGTCGCGCTGATGGCGTCGCGGCGCAGGGGAGGAGACATTCTTGGCACTACATGGCGCGTCCACGGACGAGCTCTGTTCCATTCCGGCACTGCTGGCCCGGAACGTGCGTCTTTACGGCGACAAGCCCGCCTATCGCGAAAAGGAATTCGGGATCTGGCAGTGCTGGACCTGGGGCCAGGCCAATGACGAAATCCGTGCCATAGCGATGGGCATGCTGGCCCTCGGGCTCGAGCGCGGCGAGCATGTCGCGGTCATCGGGCGCAACCGGCCGGCGCATTACTGGGCGATGGTGGCCGTACAGATGTGCGGCGCGATCCCGGTGCCGCTGTACCAGGACGCGGTGGCCGAGGAGATGGCTTATGTGCTGGACCATTGCGGTGCGCGTTTCGTGGTCTGCGGCGACCAGGAACAGGTCGACAAGGTCATCGAGGTTCAGGACCGCATCCACCACATCGAACATGTCCTCTACAACGACAAGCGGGGCATGCGGAAATACGACCACACGCACCTGAACTGGCTGAAGGACATCGAGGAAGAGGGCCGCGCGGCCCACGCCCGGCTGGAACCCGAGCTGGAGGCGCGCATCGCCGAGCTGACCTGGGAGTCGACCTGCGTGATGCTGTATACCAGCGGCACGACGGGCAAGCCCAAGGGCGTGGTGCTGTCCAACCGCAACATCATCGAGACGGCCAAGGCGTCGGTGGAGTTCGACCACCTGGGCCAGGACGAAGAGGTTCTCGCCTACCTGCCGATGGCCTGGGTGGGGGATTTCATCTTTTCCATCGGCCAGGCCATGGTCGCGGGCTTCTGCGTGAACTGCCCCGAAAGCCCCGACACGATGATGACCGACCTGCGCGAGATCGGCCCCACCTATTTCTTCGCGCCGCCCCGCATCTTCGAGACGATGCTGACCAATGTCATGATCCGGATGGAGGATGCGGGCGACCTTAAACATGCGCTTTTCAAGCATTTCATGGAGTTCGCCAAGGATACCGGCGAGGAATACGGCATGCCGCGCTACCGCACCAAGCGGTCCAGGCCC
Organism: Rhodovulum marinum; assembly: GCF_004343075.1. GTDB lineage: Bacteria > Pseudomonadota > Alphaproteobacteria > Rhodobacterales > Rhodobacteraceae > Rhodovulum > Rhodovulum marinum. The sequence continues at coordinate 23,105 of NZ_SLXP01000010.1, read as the reverse complement.
ACGCTGCGCCGGCGCCTGCGCTGGATGTATCGCTATGCCATGGGGATCGGTTTCGCGATTGAAACCATCGTGGAAAACGCGGTGCGGGGTTTCTTCGTCCGGTTGCGCCATCCGTTGGAGGCGCGGAAATACTTCCGCGCGCGGGGGCCGCTTCTGAACCTCTATCCGCAGCCGCTGCGGGATTATTTCAACTACCGCACGGGCGAGGTGCTGGTCTACGGACCGCTCAAGAACACCCTCGGTCTGTCGCGGATCCGCGTGGCCTATACCGCCGGAGAGGCGATCGGCCCCGAGATCTTCGACTTCTATCGCTCGCTCGGCATCAACCTCAAACAGCTCTACGGCCAGACCGAGGCCAGCGTGTTCATCACCCAGCAGCCCGACGGCCAGGTGCGATCCGACACCGTGGGCGTGCCCTCCCCGGGCGTCGAGGTGAAGATCGCCGAGAACGGCGAGGTGTTCTATCGCTCGCCCGGCACCTTCGTCGAATACTACAAGAACGCCGAAAGCACCGCCTCCACCAAGGACCCGGAAGGCTGGGTGGCCACCGGCGACGCCGGCTTCTTCGAAGAGGCGACCGGGCATCTGCGGATCATCGACCGGGCCAAGGACGTGGGCAAGATGGCCGACGGGCGCCTGTTCGCCCCCAAATATGTCGAGAACAAGCTGAAGTTCTATCCCGACATCCTGGAGGCGGTGGTGTTCGGCGCGGGGCGCGACCGCTGCACTGCCTTCATCAACATCGACCTGACGGCGGTCGGCAACTGGGCCGAGCGGAACAACATCGCCTATGCCTCCTACCAGGAACTCGCCGGCCATCCGCGCGTGCTGGATACGATCCAGGCCCATGTCGAAGAGGTGAACCGCTCCGTGGCCGATGACCCGATGCTCTCGGGCTGCCAGATCCACCGCTTCCTGATCCTGCACAAGGAACTCGATGCCGATGACGGCGAACTGACCCGCACCCGCAAGGTCCGCCGCAACATCATCGCCGAGAAATTCGCCGACCTCGTGACCGCGCTCTATGACGGGTCCGACAGCATCTACACCGAAACCGAAGTCACCTACGAGGACGGCCGCAAGGGCCGCATCAAGGCGACCTTGCAGATCAGGGATGCGGCTGTCGCGCCGGCCAAGGCGTCCGGGCAGGTGGCGGCATGAAAGACACCGTCGAACCCTACGTCACCGAGGACGGCCGGACCATCGGCGGCGTGCTGATGGAGCTGAAGCATATCACGCTGAAATTCGGCGGCGTGGTGGCGATCAAGGATATCTCCTTCGACATCCGCGAGGGCGAGATCCGCGCGATCATCGGGCCCAATGGTGCGGGCAAGTCGTCCATGCTGAACGTCATCTCAGGGTTCTACACGCCGACCGAGGGCGAGGTCTGGTTCGAGGGCAAGAAACGCCCCCAGATGCGCCCCTACAAGGTCGCGCAACAGGGGATCGCGCGGACCTTCCAGAACATCGCGCTGTTTTCCGGCATGTCGACGCTGGACAACATCATGACCGGGCGGATCACCCACATGAGCGCGGGGCTGTTCAGCCAGGCCGCCTGGTGGGGCAAGGCCGAACGAGAGGAAACCGCGAACCGCGAGGCGGTGGAAAAGATCATCGACTTCCTGGAAATCCAGCACATCCGCAAGACGCCGGTGGGCCGCCTGCCCTATGGCCTGCAAAAGCGGGTGGAACTGGGCCGGGCGCTGGCCGCCGAGCCGCGGCTGCTGCTGCTGGACGAACCGATGGCCGGGATGAATGTCGAGGAGAAAGAGGACATGTCCCGCTTCATCCTTGACGTGAACGACGAGTTCGGCACCACGATCGTGCTGATCGAACACGACATGGGCGTGGTGATGGACCTGTCCGACCGCGTGGTCGTGATGGATTACGGCAAGAAGATCGGCGACGGCCCGCCCGAGGAGGTGCGCGCCAATCCCGACGTGATCGAGGCCTATCTGGGGGTCAGCCATGACTAGGCGTGCCCATATTGCCCCGGCGATCCGGTGCCGGGAGGTGGAACCGTGCCGGTTGCGTTTCGGACGTGAGCCGCGGGCGGATCGCGCGCGTTCAGGGATCGCGGGGTGCAACGAGGGAGGATTGACCCGTGCCTGACCAGCTTCTTTATGCGGCCGAGGTGATGATCAACGGCCTGATGGCCGGGGTGCTCTATGCCCTGGTCGCGCTGGGTTTCGTGCTGATCTTCAAGGCCTCCGGCATCTTCAACTATGCCCAGGGCGTGCTGGCGCTGTTCGCCGCGCTGACCCTGGTGGGCCTGCAAGAGGGGCAGGTGCCCTTCGCCCACCTGATCAACGCGGCCTTCGGCACCGAGGTGCACCATTTCGGCTGGCAGCTTCCGTCGATCGTGGCGATCCTGCTGACCGTTGGCGTGATGATCCTGCTGGCCGTGGCCATCGAACGCTTCATCCTCAAACATCTGGTCAACCAGGAGCCGATCATCCTGTTCATGGCCACCATCGGGCTTGCCTATTTCCTGGAAGGCTTCGGCGACGTGATGTGGGGCGCCGACGTCAAGACGCTGGACGTGGGCCTGCCGCAGGGTGGCAGCTTCTGGATCGAGGAAAAGACCGCCGTGCTGGGTGGGGATGGGTTCTATGGCTTCTTCATCGACAAGCTGGACATCGTGGCCACGGTCGTGGCGGCGATCCTGGTGATCTCGCTGACGCTGTTTTCGCAGTATTCGAAACAGGGCCGGGCGCTGCGCGCGGTGGCGGACGACCACCAGGCGGCGCTGTCGGTGGGCATCAGCCTGCGCTTCATCTGGGTGCTGGTCTGGTCCATCGCGGGGTTCGTGGCGCTGGTCGCGGGCATCATGTGGGGCGCGAAGTCGGGGGTGCAGTTCAGCTTGTCGCTGATCGCGCTCAAGGCGCTGCCGGTGCTGATGCTGGGCGGGTTCACCTCGATCCCGGGCGCCATCGTCGGCGGGCTGATCATCGGTGTCGGCGAAAAGCTGTTCGAATTCACCATCGGGCCGATGATCGGCGGCGCCACCGAGAACTGGTTCGCCTATGTGCTCGCGCTACTCTTCCTCGTGTTCAGGCCACAGGGCCTGTTCGGGGAAAAGATCATCGAAAGGGTCTGACCATGCAGAAGATCTACGCGATTACCTGTGTCGTCGGCTGGGGCTTTTTCTATGCCTTCAGCTATCTCGCGGTCACGTCGCTGAACGATGCGGCATGGATGCCCGCCACCTATGCGGTGCTCGCCTTCGCAGGGTTTCTGACCGGCATGCTGTGCTGGGTGCGGATCGTCGGCGGCAAGGCGCCAAGCCTGCGCCCGGCGCCCGTGCGTGCGCCCCGGCGGCGCGAGTTCACGAGGGAGATCGCCTGAGATGTTCTACCGCGAGGCCGGCGACTTCAAGACCTCCTACAGCGAGGACAGCCAGACCTTTCCGATCCGGTTCGACCGCTACCGCTACTATGCGGTCCTGGTCGTCGCCTTCGCGGTCATACCGTTCGTCGTCGACGATTACTGGGCCAACGCGATCCTGGTGCCGTTCCTGATCTACTCGATCGCGGCGATCGGTCTGAACATCCTGACCGGCTATTGCGGGCAGGTCAGCCTGGGCACTGGTGGCTTCATGGCGGTTGGCGCCTATGCCTGCTACAAGCTGATGACCGCCTTTCCCGATGTCAGCATCGTTCTGCACGTGATCGCGGCGGGGTTCATCACGGCGGGCGTGGGCGTGCTGTTCGGTCTGCCATCGCTTCGGATCAAGGGGTTCTACCTGGCGGTGGCGACGCTGGCGGCGCAGTTCTTCCTGGTCTGGCTGTTCAACAAGGTGCCGTGGTTCTACAACTACTCCGCCTCGGGCCAGATATCGGCGCCCGAGCGCACGGTTCTCGGCATCGCGGTCACCGGCCCCGAAACCACGGCCTGGGCAAAATACCTGATCTGCCTGCTGTTCGTCGTCGTTCTGGCCTGGGCGGCGCGGAACCTGACGCGCGGCACGATCGGGCGGTCATGGATGGCGATCCGCGACATGGACATCGCGGCCGAGATCATCGGGGTGAACCCGCTGAAGGCCAAGCTGACGGCGTTCGCCGTGTCGTCCTTCTATATCGGCATCGCGGGCGCGCTGTTCTTCGCGGTCTACCTGGGCGCGGTCGAGGTGGGCGAGGCGTTCGGAATCCAGAAATCGTTCCTGATCCTGTTCATGGTGATCATCGGGGGCCTGGGCTCGATCTTCGGCAGTTTCGCAGGCGCGGCCTTCCTGGTGCTGTTGCCGGTGCTGCTGAAAAACGTGCTGGTGGGCGGCATGGGCTGGCCCACCGACCTGGCCGCGCATATCGAGCTGATGATCGTGGGGGCGCTGATCATCGTGTTCCTGATCGCCGAGCCGCACGGGCTGGCGCAGCTTTGGCGCATCGGCAAGGAGAAACTGAGACTATGGCCGTTCCCGCATTAGGGAACGGGGAGACGCGCGAATAGCCGGGTCAACCCGGCACGGCTCAAACTTGGGAGGAGATCTGATGAAACTGAAACTGGCATCCGCCGCGCTGGGCGCGCTGGTGGCGGCAAGCCCGGCCCTGGCCGACCTGGTGTTCCCCGACCTCAGCTATCGCACCGGCGCCTATGCCGCGGGCGGCATCCCGTTCTCGGACGGCTACCAGGACTATTTCGCCCTGGTCAACGAACGCGATGGTGGCATCGGCGGGGTCAAGGCCAAGGTCATGGAGTGCGAGACCGGCTACAACACCGAGAAGGGGGTGGAGTGCTATGAGGCGACCAAGGGCGAGGGCGCGCTGATCTACCAGCCGCTGTCGACCGGCATCACCTACCAGCTGATCCCCAAGGTCTCTGCCGACCAGATCCCGCTGCACACCATGGGCTATGGCCGCACCTCGGCCGCCAATGGCAAGGTGTTCGAGTGGGTCTTCAACTACCCGGCCAACTACTGGGACGCGGCCTCGGTCGCGATCAAGTACCTGCTGGACGAGAACGGCGGTGACCTGAGCGGCAAGACCATCACGCTGCTCTACCACAACTCGGCCTATGGCAAGGAGCCGATCCGCACGCTGGAAGAGCTGTCCAAGAAGCACGGCTACACGCTGAACACGATCCCCGTGGATCACCCCGGCCAGGAGCAGAAATCGCAATGGCTGCAGATCCGGCGCGAACGGCCCGACTACGTGATCATGTGGGGCTGGGGCGTGATGAACCAGGTCGCGATACAGGAAGCCGCCAACATCCGCTTCCCGATGGAGAACTTCATCGGCAACTGGTGGGCGGGCGCCGAACATGACGTGACGCCGGCCGGCGCCGCGGCGGATGGCTACAAGTCGCTGAACATGAACCGCATCGCCGATTACCCGGTCTTCGCGGACATCAAGACCCATGTCCATGACAAGGGCCTTGCCGCGGGCGACGGGTCGAACGTGGGCAAGGTGCTGTACACCCGGGGCATGTATGCCGCGATGCTGGCGGTCGAGGCCGCGAAGACGGCGCAGGAAATCCACGGCACGCCCGATATCACCGCCGCGATGATGCGCGACGGGATGGAGGCGCTGGTCATGGACGCGGCCAAGATGGAGGCGCTGGGCGCGCCGGGGATCGGGCCGGAATTCGGCGTCTCCTGCACCGATCACGGCGGCTCCGGCATGGGCATCGTCCAGCAGTGGAACGCATCCGAGGGCAAGTGGGTCGCGCTGACCGACTACATCATGCCCGACGACGCGATCATCGCCCCGCTCGTCGAAGAGGACTCGATGGCCTATGCCAGCGAGAACAACCTGTCGCTGCGCTGCGAGTGACCTGACCTTTCCCGGCGCGGGCCAGCATGTCCGCGCCGGGTCTTACCGGAATTCGAAGGGACTGCCCGGGGATGCTCGATTCAGGCCGCACCCAAGAGACGCTTCTTGAAATCAACAACATCGAGGTGATCTACAACCATGTGATCCTCGTGCTGAAAGGCGTGTCGCTCTCGGTGCCCAAGGGCGGTATCACCGCGCTTCTGGGCGGTAACGGTGCGGGCAAGACCACCACGCTCAAGGCGATCTCGAACCTGTTGCACTCGGAACGCGGCGAGGTGACCAAGGGGTCGATCCTCTATCGCGGCGAGAAGATCCAGGATCTCGCGCCCTCGGACCTGGTGAAAAAGGGCGTGATCCAGGTGATGGAGGGGCGCCACTGCTTCGAACACCTGACGGTCGAGGAAAACCTGCTGACCGGGGCCTATACCCGCACCGACGGCAAGGCAGCGATCCAGGCCGACCTCGAGATGGTCTATTCCTATTTCCCCAGGCTCAAGGAGCGGCGGAAATCCCAGGCGGGCTATACCTCGGGTGGCGAACAGCAGATGACGGCGATCGGCCGCGCGCTGATGTCCCGCCCCGAGACGATCCTGCTGGACGAACCCTCGATGGGGCTGGCGCCGCAGCTGGTCGAACAGATCTTCGAGATCGTGAAATCGGTGAACGAGAACGAGGGCGTGACGTTCCTGCTGGCCGAGCAGAACACCAACGTGGCGCTGCGCTATGCCCATTACGGCTATATCCTTGAATCGGGGCGCATCGTGATGGACGGCCCGGCGGCCGACCTGCGCGAGAACCCCGACGTCAAGGAATTCTACCTCGGCATGTCCGACACCGGCCGCAAGAGCTTCCGCGACGTGCGCTCCTACCGGCGGCGCAAGCGTTGGCTCAGTTGACCTGCCGCGCCGCCCGGCGCACCTTGGCCGGGCATATCGACCGCGACCCGAAGGACCTGCCATGAGCGCCCATTTCGACGACCTGGAAACCCGTTCGGCCGACGAGCGCGCGGCCTCGCTTGCGCATTGCCTGCCGGCGCAGATCGCCGCGGCCAAGGCGCTGCCCGGCTATGCCGCGACGCTGGCCGATATCGACCCCGACGCGGTCACCGGCCGGGCCGCGCTGGCGGCGCTGCCGGTGCTGCGCAAATCCGATCTGACCGGGGCGCAGGCGGGCCAGCCCCCCTTTGGTGGCTATACGGTCTGGCCGGCCTCGGGCTTCGATCACGTTTTCCAGTCGCCCGGGCCGATCTACGAACCGGGCTGCGTCTCGACCAACTGGTGGCGGCTGGGCCGGTTCCTCCATGCCTGCGGGATCGGCGAAGGCGACATCGTGCAGAACTGTTTCGGCTATCACCTGACGCCCGCGGGGATGATGTTCGAGAACGCCGCCCGCGCGGTGGGCGCCGCGATCCTGCCCGCCGGCACCGGCCAGACCGAGTTGCAGGCCCGCGCCGCGCATGACGTGGGCGTGACGGCCTATGCCGGCACGCCCGATTACCTCAAGGTGATCCTCGACAAGGCCGATGAAATGGGCCTCGACCTGTCGCGCATCACCCGCGCGGCGGTCTCGGGCGGGGCGCTCTTCCCCTCGCTGCGTCAGGAATACGCGGATCGCGGCATCGCCTGCCTGCAATGCTATGCCACGGCCGATCTCGGCAATGTCGCCTACGAATCCCCCGCGATGGAGGGGATGATCGTCGACGAGGGCGTGATCGTGGAAATCGTGCGCCCCGGCACCGGCGACCCCGTCCCCGATGGCGAGGTCGGCGAGGTCGTCGTCACCGCGCTGAACCCCGATTACCCCTTGATCCGCTTCGCCACCGGCGACCTCTCGGCCGTGCTGCCCGGCGTTTCGCCCTGCGGCCGGACCAACATGCGGATCAAGGGCTGGATGGGGCGCGCGGACCAGACGACCAAGATCAAGGGCATGTTCGTGCGCCCCGAACAGGTGGCCGACCTGGTCGCCCGTCATCCCCAGGTGGCCAGGGCCCGCGTAATCGCGGACCGCGAGGGCGAAATGGATACCATGACCGTTCAGCTGGAAACCGAGGCGACCGACCCGGCCGCCTTCGAGGCGAGCGTCGCCGCGGTGCTGAAACTCAAGGGCCGCATCGAACTGGTGGCACCCGGCAGCCTGCCGAACGACGGCAAGGTGATCGACGACCGGCGCAGCTACGGCTGACCCGGCCGTTTCAGGTGCCTTGCGCGCTGCGCCCAACGGGTTCTGCCGTGACACGTCCCGCTGCAAAACGGCGCGCGTCTTTTTCTTGGGGCAAGTACTCTGGGGGGTCTGGGGGGCAAAGCCCCCCAGCCGGTCGCCATGGCGTAGCCAAGGCGAAACCGACAGCGTGCCCGGCGCCAGCGGGGCCCGGGCACGGATCCACGGCCGGGGCCGCGCCCCATGCGTGTAAGG
>NZ_SLXP01000010.1:0-14912 GCF_004343075.1 Rhodovulum marinum | reverse complement strand
GCGCCCGGCCCCGTCCCTCTCCTCCCGGCCGCGCCCTGCGTCCTCCCCGGGCGCGCCCCCCCCCCCCCCCCCCCCCCCCCCCCCCCCCCCCCCCCCCCCCCCCCCCCGGTCGCCTTGGCGTAGCCAAGGCGAAACCGACAGCGTGCCCGGCGCCAGCGGTGCCCGGTCACGGATCCAGGGCCGGGGCCGCGCCCGATGCATTTCAGGTCTGGAACACGTAGGTTCCCGGGGCCGGACCCAGCGGCGGCAACCCGGCCTCTGGCGCGCCTATCGCGGGCGGCGCAACCTGTTCGGCACCGCTTTTTCGCGTCAGCCACGCACTCCATTCCGGCCACCATGACCCTTCCTTCGCCGGGTGGCGGTCGAACCAGGTGTCAGGGTCCATATAGCTCTTGTCCCGGGTCCGGTGCCCGATCCGGTAATGCCGGCCCCTGTGCCCCGGCTCGGACAGGATGCCGCCGTTATGTCCGCCCTTGGTCAGCACGAAGGTCAGCTCGTTCTCGGTGAACAGCGTCGCCTTGTAAACCGAGTGCCAGGGCGCGATATGGTCCTTCTCGGTGCCCAGGACGAACATCGGCGCGTCGATATCCTTGAGCGCGATCACCCGGCCCTCGACGGCGAAACGCCCGGCGGTCAGGCGGTTTTCCATGAACAGCGCGCGCAGGTAATCGGAATGCATCCGGGCGGGCATCCGCGTCGCGTCGCCGTTCCAGACCGAGATGTCGAATTGCGGCTCGTCCTCGCCCAGCAGGTAACGGCGCACGGCGCGCGACCAGATCAGGTCCTCGGCCCTCAGCGCCCGGAACGCGCCGGCCATCTGGGCCTGGTCCAGGTAGCCCTGGTCCCACATCATGTCCTCCAGAAAGGCCAGTTGGCTTTCGTCGAGGAACAGCATCAATTCGCCGGCCTCGGTGAAATCGGTCTGCGCCGCCAGCAGCGTGATCGAGGCCAGGCGCTGATCGGCCTCGCGCGCCATGGTCGCCGCGGCGATGGCCAGGATCGTGCCGCCCAGGCAATAGCCGCAGGCATGCACGCGGGCCTCGGGCACGATCCGCGTCACCGCGTCAAGCGCGGCCATCACCCCCAGCCGGCGATAGTCGTCCAGCGAAGTGTCGCGCAGCGCCGCCGTCGGGTTCACCCAGGACATCGCGAAGACGGTGAAGCCCTGCTCGACAAGGTAGCGGATCAGCGAGTTTTCGGGGCTGAGATCGAGGATGTAGTATTTCATGATCCAGGCCGGCACGATCAGCACCGGTTCGGCATGCACCTTTTCGGTTTGCGGCGTGTACTGGATCAGTTCGAACAGTTCGTTGCGATAGACCACCTCGCCGGGCGTGCAGGCCAGGTTGCGGCCGACCGCATAGCCTTCGTCCGGTGACTCCGACTGTCCGGTCAGCCGGGCGGCCATGTCACCCGCCAGGCGCGCGGCGCCGCGCACCAGGTTGCCGCCGCCGCTTTCGATCGTCTTCTGCAGGATCTCGGGATTGGTCAGCACCCCGTTCGAGGGCGAGACCACGTCAAGCGCCTGCCGCGCCATGAACGCGACCCGGTCGGCGTTGTGCTGCGTGGCGCCCCGGGGCGGCTGGGCCGCACCGTCCCACCAGTCCTGGCAGGCAAGGAACCCCTGCTGCCACAGGTTGAACGGCGGCAGCGCCCAGCCCGGGTGGTCAAAGCGGTGATCGCCGGGCCGGGGGGCAAAGGGCGCCTCGCCCTGGGTGCCGCGGCCCGCGTACAGCGCCAGTTTCGCCGCCGACCGCATCGCGCGCTCGGCCAGTTCCAGTTGCCGGCCGGGTGCGCGGGACAGGTGCAGCGCCCAGTCCGCCCAGGCGGTTGCGGCGGCCGTCGGCGAACTGCCCCCGGTCGCCCGCGCGACGACCGCGCGGCTGGCCCGGTCGAGCGTTTCATAGGGGTGCTGCGTCTCGCGGTGTCCGTTGGGTGCTTTCATCGCCTGCCTCTGCCTATGCCTATGGCTGTGCTCGGGCCGTTGTTTCAGACCCCTGTGGCAGTTTTGCGATAGCAGTGCACGACTGGCGTTGAAAGGCTCCGTCACGAATCAAAGCCGCCCCGGACGTCGTCCGGGGCGGCATTGCCAATCGCTTGGGCAGTGTCGCTCAGCCCTGGCGGGCCTTGAAGCGGCGCTGGGTCTTGTTGATGACGTAGACCCGGCCCTTGCGGCGCACAACGCGGCAGTCGCGATGACGCTGCTTCAGCGAGCGGAGCGAGTTGCGAACCTTCATGGGTCGTCTCCTCATGTCGCGGCGCGTCCATGCGCCTGGGTTTTCACGGGCTGCCCCGGCGGGGCAGCGAATTCGATGGTGGGCGGTACTGGGATCGAACCAGTGACCCCTACGATGTCAACGTAGTGCTCTACCGCTGAGCTAACCGCCCGTCACCGTGCCTGTCCCACCTGCCCGAAAGAAAACGGACGCGGGCGGGACCGCGTCGGTTCGCAGGTCTATAAAAGGAGTCGGAAAATGGTTCAAGGGCTTTTGGTGCGCGTGGAATCGCCGCTATAAACAATCCGAAGGAGGACCTTGGACGGTGTGCGCTTACAGGTTGTTCCGGCCGGACTGGCCGACCACGAGCGTGGTGTTTTCTTCGCCCCATAGCGGGCGCGACTACCCGTGGAGCTTCCTTCGCCAGACCGTGCTGGACGAACGCGCGATCCGCTCTTCCGAGGATGCCTTCGTCGATCTTTTGTTCGCGGCGGCGCCGTCCCATGGCGCATCGCTGATCGCGGCGAACGCGCCGCGCGCCTATGTCGATCTGAACCGTGCCCCCGAAGAACTGGACCCCGCCGTGGTCGAGGGGGCCCGACAGGCCGGGCACAACCCGCGCATCAGTTCGGGCCTGGGGGTGATTCCCCGCGTGGTCGCCAATGGTCGCGCGATCTATCGCGGCAAGATCGCGCTGGCCGAGGCCGAGGGCCGGATCGCGACCTATTGGCGCCCCTATCACGACCGATTGCAGGAATTGCTGGACGAGGCGCAGGCGCGGTTCGGCGAGTCGATCCTGGTCGACTGCCACTCGATGCCGCGCGAGGCGATCGAAAGCATCGCCTCGGCGGGCAAGCGGCGCCCCGACGTGGTGCTGGGCGACCGGTTCGGTGCCTCGGCGGGGTCCGACGTGGTCGACCGGATCGAGGCGGCCTTTGCCGCGGCGGGGTTGCGCGTGGGGCGCAACGCACCCTTTGCGGGGGCCTACATCACCCAGCGTTACGGGCGGCCCGCGGGGCACCGGCACGCGGTGCAGGTCGAGATCGACCGCTCGCTTTACATGGACGAACGCGAGGTACGGCCCAGCCGGAACTTCGATGCTTTCCGCCGCGTGATGGAGGCCGTCGTGGCCGACCTCGTCGAAATCGGCCGCCCCGACGAGATGCCGCTTGTCGCCGAGTGATGGCGGCGTGGGGTTTCACGGCAAACCCGCGGAAAATTTCCGGTAAACTGTCCTCGCCACAGGTCAGCGCAGCGCCCGCCCCTTGAGGATTGCCTGTGCACCGAAGCGTGCGCGAATCGCATCGCTGGCCCGTTCGGCACAGGCGCGGGACACGGCCTGGGGGTCCAGCAGGTCGCCCGACAGGTCCGCGCCGTTGCCCGGGACGATCTCGGACAGGCCCACGCCCAGCAACCGCAGCGGCCCGGTTTCGCCCGCCTGGTCGAACAGCGCGCGGGCCTCGCGATAGATTCGGTCGGCGATCTGGGTCGGCTCGGCCAGGGCATGGCGCCGGGTCAGCAGGCGGTGGTCCGCGCGCTTGAGTTTCAGAACGACCACGCGCCCGGCCTGCCCCTTGGCCTTGGCGCGGTCGGCCACCTTTTCGGCCAAGCGCCAGATATGGCCATCCAGCACCTCGGGATCGGCGATGTCTTCGGGGAAGGTGGTCTCGTTCGAGATGCTCTTGACCGGCGCGTTCGCCGATACGCGGCGGTGATCCTGGCCGCGCGCAAGGTGCCAAAGCCGCTCGCCCATGGATCCGAACCGCGCCTGCAGGTCCGCTTTCTCCCAGCGCCGCAGGTCGGCAAAGGTGCGGATACCGGCACGTTCCAGCGTGTCGCGCCCGGCGGCCCCGACGCCCCAGATCAGGCCGACGGGACGGTCGGCAAGGAAATCCTCGGTTTCGGCCCGTCCGATCACCGCGAACCCGCGCGGTTTGTCGAGGTCAGAGGCGATCTTGGCGAGAAACTTGTTTTGGCTCAGCCCGATCGAACCCGACAGGCCCAGTTCGTCCTCCATCCGCCGGACCAAACGGGCCAGAAGCAGGGCAGGCGGCGCGCCGTGCAGTTTCGCGGTGCCGGAAAGATCGAGAAACGCCTCGTCCAGAGACAGCGGTTCGATGGCGGGCGTCAACGCCTCCATCATCGCGCGGATCGCGCGCGAGGCCTCGGCATAGGCCGCCCCGCGCGGTTTCACGACCACCGCATCGGGGCACAGCTTCAGCGCCTTGAACATCGGCATCGCCGAACGCACGCCGCGGATCCGGGCGATATAGCACGCGGTCGAGACCACGCCGCGCCGCCCGCCTCCCACGATCACGGGCTTGTCGCGCAGCTCGGGATTGTCGCGTTTCTCCACGGCCGCGTAAAAGGCATCGCAATCCATGTGCGCAATGGTCAGGTCGAACAGTTCCGGATGGGAAACGACGCGCGGCCGGCCGCAATTCGGGCATCTGGGTCCGGCCTCGAAGGTGGTCAGGCAGTCGCGGCAGAGGGCGGGCATGGCTCAGGTCCGATCCATGACACGGGGATTGCATATTTCCGTCGTTCTTGGGCGCCATGATGCACGCCGGGTTGAACCGGCGGCAAGTGCTTCCGTGCACGCGCCGGGCCGCGCATAATGCAAGAAACGGAAAGAGGACGGGCAGATGGGCCTTGAAGATGTCTTGGCCGCCGTGATCGGCGGCAACCTCGTGGTGTTGTTGCTGGCCGCCGTGGTCATCCTCAGCGTGGTTCTGGGGGTGCGGATCGTGCCGCAGTCGGAAAAGCACGTGGTCGAACGGTTCGGGCGGCTGCGTTCGGTTCTGGGGCCGGGGATCAACCTGATCGTGCCCTTCCTCGACCGGGTGGCGCACAAGATTTCCATTCTCGAACGCCAGTTGCCCAACGCCAGCCAGGACGCGATCACCGCGGACAACGTGTTGGTGCAGGTTGAAACCAGCGTCTTCTATCGCATTCTCGAACCTGAAAAGACGGTCTACCGCATCCGTGATATCGACGGGGCCATCGCCACCACGGTCGCGGGCATCGTACGCGCCGAGATCGGCAAGATGGAACTCGACCAGGTTCAATCGAATCGCTCGGACCTGATCGCGACGATCAAGGACAGCGTCGAGGATGCGGTCGAGAACTGGGGGATCGAGGTCACCCGGGCCGAAATCCTCGATGTGAACCTGGACCAGCAGACCCGCGATGCGATGCTGCAGCAGCTGAACGCGGAACGTGCCCGCCGGGCCGCCGTGACCGAGGCCGAGGGTCAGAAACGCGCCGTGGAATTGCAGGCCGATGCCCAGCTTTACGCGGCCGAACAGGCGGCCAAGGCGCGGCGCATCTCGGCCGAGGCCGAGGCCTATGCGACGCAGGTGGTTGCCCAGGCCATCGCCGATAACGGGCTGGAGGCCGCGCAATACCAGGTCGCGCTGAAACAGGTCGAGGCACTGACCAAGGTCGGCGAAGGAGCGGGCAAGCAGACGATCATCGTGCCGGCGCACGCGATGGATGCCTTCGCCGATGCCTTCAAGATGCTGAAGGGGCGGGGCTGATGATCCTCGAGATCTGGTGGGTCTGGCTTGCGGCGGCGGCCGGCCTTGCAATCCTTGAAATGCTGGCGCCGGCCTATGTGTTTCTCGGTTTCGCCATCGGGGCGGCTGCGGTCGGGACCGCATTGTGGTTTGGGCTGGCGCTGACCTGGCCTTGGCTGATGCTCGTGTTCGCCCTTGTTTCGCTGGTGGCCTGGCTGGGGCTGCGCGCTGTGCTTGGCGTGCGCAAGGGCCAGGTCAAGGTCTGGGACCGCGACATCAACGAAGACTGAGGGCCCTCAGCCCCGGTTCGGGTGCTGCGCCTGCGGCGAGGCCAGTTCCGCCTGGATAGACAGTGCGGCGGCCTTTGGGTCCTCGGCCTGCCAGACCGGGCGGCCGACCACGACGTGATCCGCGCCGTCCGCAATCGCTTGTGCCGGGGTCGCCACCCGTTTCTGATCGCCCAGCGCGGCCCCCGCCGGGCGCACGCCGGGCGTGACGATCAGCTTGCCCTCGGCCTGCGGCAGCGCGCGGATCATCGCGGCCTCGTGCGGGCTGGCGATCACGCCGTCGGCGCCCGCAGCCAGCGCAAGGGCGGCGCGTTCGGTCACGATATCGGCCACGGCGCCCGGCTTGATCAAACTGGCGTCCAGGTCGGCGCGATCCAGAGAGGTCAGGATCGTCACGGCGAGGATCTTCATGTCCGACCCGCCCGCGCCCTCGCGCGCGGCGCGCACCACGTGGGGGTCGCCATGGACGGTCAGGAAATCCAGGTCGAACCGCGCCAGCCCCCGTACCGCCGCCTCGACCGTCGCGCCGATATCGAACAGCTTCATGTCGAGGAAGATGCGCTTGCCGTGCTCTTCCTTCAGTTCCTGTGCAAGCGCCAGCCCGCCCCCGGTCAGCATCCCCAACCCGATCTTGTAGAACGACACCGCGTCGCCGATCCGCGTGGCAAGCTCCAGCCCGGCATGGGCATCGGGCACGTCGAGGGCGACGATCAGGCGGTCATCGGTCATGGGGCGGCTCCTTTTCCGGTCGCGCCTTCCTAGGCCGCGCGCGGCGTCCGGTCCAGTGGGGCAAAGCGTTGTTGCGCTATTGCAACGGGTTGGGGCGCCTCCCACATATTTGGTCGAGGCCCGCGGAAAGGGGTGCGCTGCCTGGCAGGCACCAAAAGGGACGGGCGCTTGGTGAAAGGAGAAGACCGATGAACCTCGAGAAGTTCACGGAGCGGTCGCGCGGTTTCCTGCAAGCCGCCCAGACCATCGCGATGCGGGAAAGCCACCAGCGGCTGGCGCCCGAACATCTGCTGAAAGCGTTGATGGATGACGAGGAGGGCATGGCCTCCAACCTGATCCGTCGTGCGGGCGGCGCGCCCGAGCGCGTGGTCGAGGCGGTCGATGCGGCGCTCGCGAAACAGCCCAAGGTGTCGGGTGATGCGGGCCAGACCTACCTGGACCAGACCACGGGTAAGGTGCTGGATGAGGCCGAGAAGATCGCCAAGAAGGCGGGCGACAGCTTCGTTCCGGTTGAACGCATCCTGATGGCGCTGGCCATGGTGCCGTCCAAGGCCAAGGACGCGCTGGATGCAGGCGCGGTGACGGCGCAGAACCTGAACGCCGCGATCAACGACATCCGCAAGGGCCGCACCGCCGACACGGCAAGCGCCGAGGAAGGGTACGAGGCGCTGAAGAAATACGCGCGCGACCTGACCGAGATGGCCGAGGAAGGCAAGATCGACCCGATCATCGGCCGGGACGAGGAAATCCGCCGCGCGATGCAGGTGCTGAGCCGCCGGACCAAGAACAACCCCGTTCTGATCGGCGAACCGGGCGTCGGCAAGACCGCCATCGCCGAAGGCCTTGCGCTGCGCATCGTCAACGGCGACGTGCCCGAAAGTCTGAAGAACAAGCGCCTGATGGCGCTGGACATGGGCGCGCTGATCGCCGGCGCGAAATATCGCGGCGAGTTCGAGGAACGGCTCAAGGCCATCCTGAACGAGATCACCGCCGCCGCCGGCGAAATCATCCTGTTCATCGACGAGATGCACACGCTGGTCGGCGCGGGCAAGTCCGAGGGCGCGATGGATGCCGCGAACCTGATCAAGCCGGCGCTGGCGCGGGGCGAGCTGCACTGCATCGGCGCGACCACGCTGGACGAATACCGCAAGCATGTGGAAAAGGACGCGGCGCTGGCGCGGCGGTTTCAGCCGGTGTTCGTCGAGGAACCCACGGTCGAGGACACCGTGTCGATCCTGCGCGGCATCAAGGAGAAGTACGAACTTCACCACGGCGTGCGGATTTCCGACTCGGCGCTGGTGGCCGCGGCGACGCTGTCGCACCGCTACATCACCGACCGGTTCCTGCCCGACAAGGCGATCGACCTTGTCGACGAGGCCGCCAGCCGGTTGCGGATGGAGGTGGATTCCAAGCCCGAGGAACTGGACGCGCTGGACCGCGACATCCTGCAAAAGCAGATCGAGGCCGAGGCGCTGAAGAAGGAGGATGACGACGCCTCGAAGGACCGGCTGGCCAAGCTGGAGAAAGAGCTGTCCGACCTGCAGCAGAGATCGGCCGAGATGACCGCCAAGTGGCAGGCCGAGCGCGACAAGCTGGACAGCGCGCGCGACCTGAAGGAGCAGCTGGACAAGGCCCGCGCAGAACTGGACCACGCCAAGCGCGAGGGCAACCTGGCGCGGGCGGGGGAACTGTCCTACGGCGTGATCCCGCAGCTGGAGAAAAAGCTGGCCGAGGCCGAGACCCAGGGCGACGACATGATGGTCGAAGAGGCCGTGCGCCCCGAGCAGATCGCCCAGGTGGTCGAACGCTGGACCGGTATCCCGACCTCCAAGATGCTGGAGGGCGAGCGCGACAAACTTCTGCGCATGGAAGAGGAGCTGGGCAAGCGCGTGATTGGCCAGAAACAGGCCGTCACCGCGGTCGCCAATGCCGTGCGGCGTGCCCGGGCCGGGCTCAACGACGAGAACCGGCCACTGGGCAGCTTCCTGTTCCTCGGGCCCACCGGCGTCGGCAAGACCGAACTGACCAAGGCCGTGGCCGAATACCTGTTCGACGACGACCAGGCGATGGTGCGCATCGACATGTCCGAGTTCATGGAGAAGCATTCGGTCGCCCGCCTGATCGGCGCGCCTCCGGGCTATGTCGGCTATGACGAGGGTGGTGTCCTGACCGAGGCCGTGCGCCGGCGCCCCTACCAGGTGGTGCTGTTCGACGAGGTCGAGAAGGCGCATCCCGAGGTGTTCAACGTGCTTTTGCAGGTGCTGGACGACGGGGTTCTGACCGATGGTCAGGGCCGGACGGTCGACTTCAAGCAGACGCTGATCGTGCTGACCTCGAACCTCGGCTCGCAGGCGCTTAGCCAACTGCCCGAGGATGCCGATGCCAGCACCGCCAAGCGCGACGTGATGGACGCCGTGCGGGCCCATTTCCGGCCCGAGTTCCTGAACCGCCTGGACGAGATGGTGGTGTTCGACCGGCTGACGCGGGCGGACATGACCGGCATCGTGGAAATCCAGTTGCGGCGGCTGCAGAAACGCCTGGCGGCGCGGAACATCGCGCTGGACCTCTACCCGGATGCCGAGAAATGGCTGGCCGATGCAGGCTATGACCCGGTCTATGGCGCACGTCCGCTGAAGCGGGTGATCCAGAAGGCCCTTCAGGACCGGCTGGCAGAGATGATCCTGGCCGGCGAGGTGCGCGACGGCGATAGCGTCAGTGTCACCGCCGGGGCCGATGGGCTGATCATCGGCGACCGCGTGGTCGGCTCGAACCGGCCCAAGCCCGAGGATGCGGTGATCCACTAAGCCATCGTCTCACCGCTGGGGACGCCCCGCCGAAAGGCGGGGCGTTTCTTTTTCGCCCGGCTGCGCGCGCAGCCGGACAGGCCGGTCACTTCGGCAAAAGCACCTTGTCGATGACGTGGATTACCCCGTTCGAGGCCATGATATCGGCCGAGGTCACCCGCGCCTTGTTCACCCGCACACCGTGGGTGCCGTCGACATGAACGGTCTGGCCCTGCACGGTGGCCACGTTCAACCGTTGCCCGGCCAACTGGTCCGATGTCACCGCCCCGGGCACCACGTGATAGGTCAGCACCTTCACCAGCTGGTCCTTGTTCTCGGGCTTCAGCAGCGTCTCGACGGTGCCGGGCGGCAGCGCGTCGAAGGCGGCGTTGGTCGGCGCGAAGACGGTGAAAGGGCCGTCCCCCTTCAGCGTGCCGACGAGGTCGGCGGCCGTGACGGCGGCGACCAGCGTCGAGAACTGGTCGTTCGAGGCGGCGATGTCGACGATGTCGGGCGTCGACTTCATCGGGGCGCATGCGGCGAGCGCGGCGGCAAGGCCGGTCGCGGCAAGCGTCGAGATGGCGGTTCTGCGGTTCATGGGCGTCTCCCGTTCCCTGTTGTCGAAAAAGTCGGGGGGCCAGCCCGTGCCAACCCCCCGATCCGGTCTGCCGGTCCGCGTTTACATCGCGGATTCGGGCAGGATCACCTGGTCGATCACGTGGATCACGCCGTTCGACGTCTCGATATCGGCGGCGGTGACACTGGCGCCCTGGACGGTCACGCCGCCCTCGGTGCCGATGGTCACGTCAGACCCCTCGACCGTGGTGGCGGTCATGCCGTCGGACAGGTCGCCCGACATCACCTTGCCCGGCACCACGTGGTAGGTCAGGATCGCGGTCAGCTTGTCCTTGTTCTCGGGCATCAGCAGCGTTTCGACCGTGCCCTCGGGCAGCGCGGCAAAGGCGTCGTCGGTCGGGGCGAATACGGTGAACGGCCCCTCGCCCTTCAGCGTGTCGACCAGGCCCGCCGCCTGCACGGCGGCCACCAGCGTCGTGAAGCTGCCCGCCTCGACGGCGGTGTCGACGATGTCCTTGCCCATGTGGTTGTCGGCCAGGGCCGGCGTGGACAGCATCGCGACGGCGGTCAGCGAAAGGAAAGTTCTGCGAAGCATCGTGTGGTTCCCTTTGTGTTGTCAGACGAACCCGTTCGGTCGGGTCACGCTGGCTACGCGGGGAAAACACGCCCGGATCATCGGGGAATTCCGCCGATCCGGTTTGACGAAAGCGCCCGGCGGACTAAGCCGGGCGCTTTCGCGAAGTCACATCAAGATGCGTTGATTTCGTTTGAAAATCCGTGAGTTCGCAACAGCTTTCAGTCCATGCCCACGGCTTCGCGCGCGATCGTGTCCAGAAGGGCCTCGACCTCTTTCATCGGGCCCTCGGGATACTGGCGATAGCCGATCGTGGTCTGGTCGGGGCTGTCGGGCATCTGCAGCACGAAGATGTCATAGGGGCAGAACTGCACGTTCATCGGGTCGGCCTCCATCACCTTGCGAGACAGCGACGCCGAGCAGAAGCTGAAGATATCGGCCTTGGTGAAAATCGTGACGTCCGAGCCGACATCGCCCTTGGTGCGTTCCAGCATGTCGCCGGTATGGCTGACGCTGTCGATCACCAGGCCCTGGCCCAGCACGGCGTTTTCCAGCCCGAAGACAACATCGTCGAAGCTTTGGTCAACGGTATAGGTGACGACGCCCTCGGCCTGCGCCGCCGCGGCGGCCAATGCCAGCGCGGCACCAGCGATCATTCCCTTCATGGTCTCCTCCCTCATGGCCCCGGCGCGGGGTTGTCTCGTGTCGCGCCTGCGGTCACTCTGGCGGTCGGGGCGCAGGCGCTCCTTGATCGAGGTCAACCGAGGCAGGCAGGGAGAAACAGCCATGGGCTGGGCCTATTACGCGCTTCAGGTGATGGCGGGGGCGTTCGCGCTGTTCCTGGGGCTGGTGTTCCTGGCGGTCGTCGTCCTGTTCTTCATCGACCGCACCCAGACCGGCGACGCGATCCGGCGCAACTATCCGGTGATCGGACGGTTCCGGGGGCTGTTCACCGAACTGGGCGAATTCTTCCGGCAGTATTTCTTCGCGATGGATCGCGAAGAGATGCCGTTCAACCGGGCCCAGCGGAACTGGGTCTACAACGCGTCCGAGGCCAAGGGGAACACGGTCGCCTTCGGCTCGACCCGGAACCTGAACATCCCCGGAACGCCGATCTTCATGAACGCGGTCTTTCCGCCGCTGGACGACCAGTATGCCTCGACCGAACCCCTGGTGATCGGGCCGCATTGCCGAGAGCCCTACCTGGCACCGTCGATCTTCAACATTTCGGGCATGTCCTATGGCGCGATTTCCAAACCGGCGGTGCGGGCGCTGGCGCGGGGCGCGAAACGGGCGGGCATCTGGCTGAACACCGGCGAAGGGGGCCTGTCGCCCTATCACCTGGAGGGCGGCTGCGACATCGTCTTTCAGATCGGCACGGCGAAATTCGGCGTGCGCGACGCGGCCGGCAACCTCAGCGACGACAAGCTACGCGAGGTGGCCGCGCATCCGCAGGTCAAGATGTTCGAGATCAAGCTGAGCCAGGGCGCCAAGCCCGGAAAGGGCGGCATCCTGCCCGCGGCCAAGATCGACGAGGAAGTGGCCCGCATCCGTGGCGTGCCGATGGGGCAGGACGCGATCTCGCCCAACCGGCACCGCGAGGTCGACGATTTCGCCGATCTTCTGGACCTGATCGCCCGTATCCGCGAGGTGACCGGCAAGCCGGTGGGGATCAAGACCTGCATGGGCTCGGCCGATCCGTGGTTCGACCTGTTCAAGGAGATCCGGCGGCGCGGCGAGCAAAGTGCGCCCGACTTCATCACCGTCGATGGCGGCGAGGGCGGCACCGGGGCGGCGCCCATGCCCTTGATCGACTTGGTGGGGCTGCCGCTGCGCGAGGCGCTGATCCGCATGGTTGACCTGCGCGATCTGGCGGGCCTGCACGATCGCATCCGCATCGTGGCCGCGGGCAAGCTGGTGGCGCCCGGCGACGTGGCCTGGGCGATCTGCCTCGGCGCCGATTTCGTGACCTCGGCGCGCGGCTTCATGTTCAGCCTCGGCTGCATCCAGGCGCTGAAATGCAACCGAAACACCTGCCCCACGGGCATCACCACCCATGACCCGCACCTGCAAAAGGGGCTGGTGGTGAAGGAAAAGGAAAAGCGCGTGGCGGCCTATGCCGCCGCGGTGATCGGCGAGGTCGAGACCATCGCCCATTCCGTGGGCGTGGCCGAACCCCGCGAGATGCGCCGCCGCCACGTCCGGGTCGTTCTGGACGACGGCACCTCGGTGCAGATGAACGAACTTTACCCCTCGGTGCATCTCGGGATGGAGGGGCTGGCCCGTGCGCGGGGCCACAAGCAGTTCGAGGCAGCCCTCAGGCGGCTGGACGAGGCGTGACCGCCGGCGCGGCCGCGGCCCGTGTTTCACGACGCTGACAGCCGTGTGAGCCGAGTTGCTTTGGCTTCCGGCACCGGGCGGTCTACCTGTTGGGTCGGGACGGAAACGGAAAAGGGACAGACCCATGGCAGGCCGCTGGCGCAACAGGTTGAACTGGTCGGATGTCACGCCCGAGACGGCCTATCTGAACCGCCGCCAGGTGATGGCGGGCATGGGGGCGCTGGGGCTGTCCGTCCTCGCCGCACCCGCGCATTCCGCCGAGGCGGGGCTGGAGCCGAACACCTGGGACGAGATCACCAGCTACAACAATTTCTACGAGTTCGGCACCGGCAAGGAAGACCCCAAGCGCAATGCCGGGCAACTGACCACCGATCCCTGGGCGATCCAGATCGACGGCCTGGTCGACCGGCCCGGCAGCTATGACCTTGGCGATATCCTGTCGGGCGTCAGCCTTGAGGAACGTATCTACCGCCTGCGCTGCGTCGAGGCCTGGTCGATGGTGGTGCCCTGGGTCGGCTTCGAACTGGCCGACCTGCTGAACCGTGCGGGCGTGCAGCCCTCCGCGAAATACGTGGCGTTCCAGACGTTGCTGCGTCCCGAGGAAATGCCGGGCCAGCGGACCGCGATCCTCGACTGGCCCTATGTCGAGGGCTTGCGGCTTGACGAGGCGATGCACCCGTTGACGATCCTCGCGACGGGGCTGTACGGGAAAGAGATGCCGAACCAGAACGGTGCGCCGATCCGGCTGGTGGTGCCGTGGAAATACGGGTTCAAGTCGATCAAGTCCGTGGTGCGGATCACCCTGACCGACGCGCAGCCGCCCACCAGCTGGAACCGCTATGCACCGAACGAGTATGGCTTCTATTCCAACGTGAACCCCGAGGTGGATCACCCCCGCTGGTCCCAGGCGACCGAGCGGCGGATCGGCGGCGGGGTGTTCTCGCCGCGGGTCCCGACCCGGATGTTCAACGGCTACGCCGAAGAGGTCGCCTCGCTTTACGACGGTATGGACCTGATGGGGAACTTCTGATGATGGGCGCGGCCCGGATCAACCGTGCGCTTCGGCGGGTGCCTGCCTGGCCGGTCTATGTCGTTGGAATGGTGCCGGCGGTCTGGTTCTTCTGGCTGGGCGCGACTGGCGGCCTGGGGGTCGAGCCGATCACGGCACTGGAACACCGGTTGGGCCTGACCGGGTTGCAGGTGCTGATCGCCTCGCTCGCGGTCACGCCGCTCAGGCGGGTTTCTGGGATCGACCTCGTCCGGTTCCGCCGGGCGTTGGGGCTTGTCGGTTTCTTCTATATCGCGCTGCACCTCGCGGTCTGGCTGATCCTCGACCTGCAATCCTGGCAGCGTGTCTGGGCCGACATCCTGAAACGCCCCTACATCACCATCGGCATGTCGGGGTTCCTGCTGTTGCTGCCCTTGGCGCTGACCTCGAACACCCTTGCTGTCCGCAAGCTGGGTCCGCTGCGCTGGCGGCGCCTGCACCGGCTGGCGTATCTCGCGATTCCGTTGGGGGCGATTCACTTCGTTATGCTGGCGAAGGGCTGGCAGATCGCGCCGCTGGCCTATCTGGCGGCGATACTGGGTCTGCTCGCGCTTCGGATTCGGGGTTTGCGCACGCGAGCCGCCGCCTGACAGGACCCCGCGCGGCGGATTCTGGGGAAGATTCTGTGGATAAGCCGGGCGGGCCGGGCGATCCGTTTCGATTTCGCCCAAACAGGGGGCGGCCCGACCCTGCTCATAGTGGCTACCAGCGGGTTAACGTCCAGATTTTGTGGGGGAATCCGGGGCTGCAAAAAAACTGTGATGAAGTTGCAAAAAGCGCTTGCGACTCGGGGATGTGATCCGTAAACACCCCTTCACCGGCGGCGCTGAGGCGCTGGCGG
>NZ_SLXP01000009.1 GCF_004343075.1 Rhodovulum marinum | reverse complement strand
GCCATCCGGAGCCGCTTCGCCGGCCACACCAGCCGTAGCGCCAAGACCCCTCATGCACTAAGACTGAAACCGGACCACTTCATCGGGGCAGGTCACCGGGCCATGGGGCAGCCCTGGCAGCTAACGTCACGAGATCGCAACCGACCGAAAGAAAGGGCAAAAGATGACCGGCGTCGGACAAGCAGCGCCCATAACCGCGATCCCCCAGCGGCTGCTTGCCCGGACCGGCATCGGCTTCGGTCTGCTCGGGTTGGCGGCAACGCTGCTGCCCCGCGTCGCCTGGATCGGAGAGGCGGCCGACATGGCCGTGCTTCTGGCGCTTTGGGGGGCGTTGGGCCTCGGCTTCGCGCGGCTTGCGCGTCCAATCCCGGAATGGCGTGCCTTCTCTGCCTTCTTCGCGGCGCTCTGCCTTGCCGGAACGGGTGCGGGTCTTGCCGGGCCGCTGAGGCTAAGCGAGCTGATCGTGCTGATCGTGCTGGGCCTCTTGGCGCAGGGTATCCTGTCGGTGCTCTTCGGGCTTCACATAAGCCCGCGGTATCGCGGCTGGCAGAGTGCGGTGGCCAGCGGCCTGTGCGCCCTCGGCGCCGGACTGTTCATGATCGCCGGCTGGCCAGACCGGTCCGCGCGACTTGTCGGGCTGCTTCTCGGCGTGACCTTCCTGACGACGGCTCTGTCGCTGGTGCGCCTGTCCCGTTCCCGCTGATCCTTTTCTGGCTCCAGGTCCGCCGCGGAACCTTACAAATCCGTATGGGCCCGGCCAGCCGCAGACAGGGTTGACGATACACCCTGTGTCCATCGGGCGCACCGGCCCTGCCAGCGTACCGATCGATGAAATCCTGCCTTACCGCAGATCGAAAGGATCGAAACCATGCAAACCAAACTTGTCCCTCTCACCCTCGTGGCCCTGATCTCGGCCAGCAGCGCCGCGCTTGCCGAGCATTCCATCGGCTATGTCCAGTCGGTCGACCAGGGGTCGAACACGCTGACCCTGTCCGATGGCAGCAGTTACACCTTCAACCGGAACAACACCCAAAGTCCGCTGTCCGGCCTGACCCACGGCGACACCGTCGATGTCCTCTGGCAGCATGTCGGAGGCGGCCGCGAAGGCCGGGCGATCAGCCCGGTCTCGGGGCTCCAGGCGGTCGGCACGCTCCAAAGCGCCGACCCGGCCGGCAACAGCGTGACGCTGACCGACGGGCGCATGTTCCACTTCCCGGACTCGACCGACACGAACACGGTCCTGGCCTCGCTGAAACCCGGTGATGTGGTCCATATCGCCTTCCATGACGGATCGGGCCGGCTTCTGGGCGACTCGATCGGCACCACCGGGGCGGATCACGCGACGGGCACCATCGCTTCGGTCACGAACGACACGGTGACGCTGTCGGACGGCTCCAGCTACAGCTTCGCCGATACCCACGGCGCGCACGACAAGCTTGCCGATTTCAAGGCGGGCGACCGTGTCGATATCCTCTGGGTGCAGTCGGGCGACAGCCGGACCGGCGCCTCGATCAGCCCGGCAAATGGGTAACACAGCCTCCCCGGCGCCCCACGGCGCCGGGGGCTCTTGCGCGGGGGACGTCATGGACAGCACGCAACCGAAATACGAAAACTCCGTACCTTGGTTCTTCGTCGCGGATCGACCGGTCGCTGCGTGGTCGCGTCAGCCATGCATGGAAGCCGCTTCGTGACACACCGCCACATGGAACGGTGCGATGTATTGGCACTGCGGTCCAAGGCTGCCCTGCGATGGCCCTTTCAATCGTGGACACGCATCCCGACGGTCCGATCGGCCAGGCGATGCAACAGCAATTCGATGACGAAAGAGAGAACGGCGAACCCTGCGATCCAAAGAAGCAGCAGGGGGGATGTTTTCGCGATGTGATACATTCCAAGGACAATGGTGCCCGCATTCGCCACGATCGCCAGGACGATCACCGGTGGTATCGCCCCGGTTTCGCGCAGCAGTCGCAGGTGGCCGATATGGACCGTCAGGTGGATGATCAGCATCGACAGCGCCCCGATCGCGGCGATTTGCGACAGATCGAAAAAGATCGCCAGCAGGATGATGAGGCCTGAACTGACCACCAGCCCTTCCTTGCTGTGCCCGATGGGCTTGCCAAAGGCGCGGGGCAACTCGCCGAGGGTGGCCAGCCTGTAGGTGACATTGGTGACAGAATAGAGGCTTGCGTTGATGGCGGATGCCGTCGCGAACAGGGCTGCGATGGCAACGACCTGGAACCCCAACTTGCCGAGGATGGGGCGGGCCGCCTCGGCAAGGGCGAAATCCTGCGCGGCGACCACCCGGTCGGGGGGCAGGTTCCCGAAAACACTTACGGCGACGGTAATGTAGACCACCATGACCAGAAGGATCGCCGTCATGATCGCGCGCGGTAGCGTGCGGGCGGGGTCGCGCATGTCCTCTGCCGCGTTGGTCACGATGCGGAACCCCTCATAGGCAAAGAAGGTGACGGCGACACTGTAAAAGATCATCGAGACGGGCGGATAGGTGCTGGGTGACAGGTATTCTGGTGATATGAACAACATCCCGATGGTGGCAAAGGCGATCAGAACAGCCATCTTCACCAGGACGACCAGATTCTCGACCCGGGCCATCGCGCGCGCGCCTTCCAGATTGACCAGCATGAAGACCAGGACGATGGCCACGGAAAACACCTCGACCAGCCAGCCAGGTGCCCCCTGCGGCAGCAGGGCATGGGCATAAGATCCGAAGGTCCGCGCGACCAGCGACACGGCGACGAGCGAACCGATATACATCATCACGCTCATCGTGCCGGAAAACCGCCCCACGCCGAACGCCTGCACCAGATATTCGACGACTCCGCCCGCCGAGGGGTAGCGCGCCCCGAGACGGCCGATCGAGTATCCGCTCAACAGCGCGACCGCCCCTCCGAAGAGGAAGGAAATCCAGACGGCACTTCCGGCGATCGTTCCCGCCTGTCCGAGCAGCGCGAAAATCCCGGCACCGACCATCGCCCCGATGCCCATCGAGACCGCCGACCAGAAGGAAACGTCCTTACCCGGCTTATGCATGTTGACCGACCCTGACCATGAAAAGGAGCCTATTCAAGCCTGTTTTGCCACGGCAACCGCATCCTGATCGATATCTCGCCATGAGAAGTGATGATGCGTTGGAAGCCCCGTCTCGGGGTTCGTTCTAGCGACGTCTTGGTCGCGTGATTGTCTTGCCATCCGATGCCCGGCGTGTCCTCCTCGACGTTTCCGATCCGGCCGAAAACGAGAACCGAGAATTTCCGCTCGACGAAGGTTAAGCCCGCAAAAAGTTCCCTGACGGCGGAATGGATAAAGCATCGTCCAGGTATCTGTTCCGACGTTTCCGTCGATGTCTTGGGCCATTGCGCGGCGGCAGTCAGCACGCCATTGAAAATACGGGGAAAGGGGGCAAAGGTCTGTCTATGAACGGCCAAGGAGGGTCCGGTGACAGTCAAAGGCGCCTCTGTTTTCCGCCTCTCCCATGTGCTGTCATACCCCGCGGTTCGCGCTGGCCTGTCGCTGGCGATCGTCGCGGTCTCTCTGGCGGTGCTTCATCACCTTGCCAAAGAGGTCAGCTGGTCCGAGATCCGTGCCGACCTTGCTGCGACCTCGCCCAAGGTGTTGGCCCTGGCCTTGGCCAGCACCTTGATAAGCTATGTCGGGATCGCGCTTTACGATGTAATTGCGTTGCGCACCGTTGCGCCGGGCCGGGTTCCGACCCTTGTCGCAGCCACTACCGGGGCCAGCGGCTATGCAATCTCGAACATGCTGGGATTTTCCTATCTCACCGGCATCGTTCTGCGTTTCCGAATTTACGGGGCGCGGGGGCTTGATGTCGGGCCGATCTCCCTGGTGTTCCTGATCGCCTGGGGCGGTTTCTGGCTGGGGCTGGCGGTGTTCGTCGGCGGTCTCATGGCGTTTCTGCCTACCGGTCTGCCGCAGGTCCTGCCCTTTGATCGGGGGGGCGAAATAGCCATCGGGTGGGGACTCCTGGGGGTGTCGGCACTGATCGTTGTCCTGCTCCACTGGCGGCATGGCGAGAGAGTGCTATTCGGTGTTCCGGTGCGTCTGCCGTCGCCGGGGCAAGCGATTGCGTTGGCTGGCGCGGCAATCATCGATATGTCAGGCGCAACCCTGGCGCTCTACCTGCTGATCCCGGCCGATCTGGTCCCGAGCTATCCCGTGCTGGTCATGATCTTCATCACCGCCACGACCTTGGGGGTCATCAGCCATGCGCCGGGGGGGATCGGTGTGTTCGAGGCAACGATGATCGCGGGCCTGGGCGCGGCCGGGCGCCCCGACATGCTGGCCGCGCTTCTGCTTTACCGGGTGATCTATTTTGCCGTGCCCTTCATCCTCGCCATCGCGGCGCTGTCGGCGATCTGGCTGACGAAGAAAAGACACGGTATCGGGTTCGCCGCCGACTGGACGGGGCGCCTCGCCAAGCCGCTGGTTCCGCTGGCAGCGGCCGGGCTGTCCCTTGCCGCGGGTCTTGTCCTGCTGATTTCGGGCAACCTCCCGTCAGAGAACAGCCGGATGGAACTGTTGCGCGACCTGTTGCCCTTGCCGCTGATCGAGGCATCTCACCTTATTGCCAGCGTGACGGGTGTGTTCCTGATCGTCTTGGCCCGCGCGCTCTATCGGCGGCTCTACAGCGCATGGCTGGCGGCCCTGATGCTCTTGGGGGTCGGGATGGTCGCGAGCCTGGTCAAGGGCCTGGCGTGGCAGGAATCGCTGGTGATCCTGGCCACCGCGATCCTGCTGATCGGGTTTCGCGCGGCCTTTTACCGGGTCAAGGGCGCGGCCATTCTGCGTTTGAACCTGGGATGGTTTCTGAGTGTCGCGGCGCTGGTCGGGGCCGTCACCTGGATTGGCCTGTTCGCGTTCAAGCATGTCGAATACCGCCAAGACTTGTGGTGGCAATTCGCCTGGGAGGGCGATGCATCGCGCTACCTGCGCGCGAGCCTGGCCGTTGCCGTGGTCCTCGCGGGCACGGCGTGGCATTCCGTTTTATCCGGCCGAGGGCGCTCTCATCTGCCCGAGCCGATCCCGGACGCGGTTCGGGGGCTGCTGCTTGACAGTCCTGACAGCGAGGCCAACCTGGCGCTGTTGGGCGACAAATCCTTCCTGATCAACGAGAACGAAAGCGCCTTTCTGGCCTTCGCAGATACCGGTAAGGCCCTGGTGACCAAGGGCGAGCCGGTTGGCGACGAAACAGCCGGCGCCGACCTTCTTTGGCGGTTCCGCGAGATGGCCGACCGCGAGGGCAAGCGCTGCGTCTTTTACGCGGTCGGAGACCGCTATCTTGAAACCTATCTCGAGATGGGCCTGAGCGTGCTCAAGATCGGCGAGGTCGCGCGCGTCGACCTGACGGGGTTCAGCCTGGACACACCGCAGATGCGGAACTTTCGCCAGGCGCGCAACCGCGCCATGCGCGAGGGCTATGAGTTCGCCCTTGTGCCCGCGTCCGAACTGGAGCCGCTGCTGCCCGATTTGCGCGCGGTGTCCGATGCCTGGCTTGCCCACAAACAGGGCGAAGAGAAAAGCTTTGCCATGGGCGCGTTCCTGCCGGACTACCTGCGGAATTTCGACCACGCGGTGCTGCGTGCGGCGGGGACGGGGCGCATCGTGGCCTTTGCGAACCTGATGCGCGGCGACGGGGTCGAGCTGTCGGTCGACCTGATGCGGTATGACTCGGATGGACTCAAGGTCGCCATGGACGCGTTGTTCGCGGAAATCATGCTGTGGGGCGCGGCGCAGGATTTTCGGTGGTTCAGCCTGGGCGCCGCCCCTCTCGCAGGGGTCGAAGCCCGCCCGTTGGCCTCGGTCTGGCACCGATTGGCCGGCTTTGCCTATGCGCATGGCGAAAGAATTTACCATTTCGAGGGCTTGCGGGCCTTCAAGCAGAAATTCAATCCGGTCTGGACGCCGAACTATCTGGCGTGCTCCGGCAGTTGGGGCGTGCCGCAGGCGCTGTATGAGGTCAACACGCTGGTCTCGGGCGGCGTCAGCGGTCTGATGCGCACCGAGCGCCATCGGTGAAGGGGGAAGGCGTGACCGGATGCGGGGGTCGCTGATGTCTGACGTCAGCGCCTCCCGGAGGGAGTTAGGGGCTTGAGTAACGGAGGCTCCCTGGTTCAATGCCCACGAAGCGATAGAGCTTGCTTTCGGCTGTCCGCAGCTCGGCGATGTCGATGTGAAAGAAGCCGATCCGGTAGTGCTTGAACTTCTGTCTCTTGGGCTTGTCGCCGTCCAATTCCGGCAGCCGCGAGATACCATGTCGCTGCAGACAGCGATGCAAGGAAGACCGCGTGAGGTGCCGCAAGTCCGCTTCCCGCCCGACCGTCTGCCCTTTCCCTGTCTTTGCACGCCAGAAACCTACGCCCCTTGAAGAGCTGTTGAGCCCAGCCGGTTTCCGGTTTTCTCGATGGAGCCGATCCAGGGCCGCCCGTCTGCGCCCACTCACGGAGCGCGGACAACATGGCAGAGGCAGCACAGAAACCTGAGGCGAGGGCCCGCGGCGCGCGGATGCTGCGCACGGCGCTCGGGCCCGACATCGCCGGGTTTCTGGAAGACCCGATGACCGTCGAGGTCATGCTCAATCCCGACGGGCGGCCCTGGATCGACCGGCTGTCCGAGGGGCTCTCCGATACCGGGGCCACGTTGTCCTTCGCCGATGGCGAGCGGAACGTGCGGCTCGTCGCCCATCACATCGGGGCCGAGTTGCAGATCGCGCCGGTCGGCCGCCCAGATCCTGGAAGAAATCGTGGTATCTCTTGTGCGCGCGCTGGATGCGCGCATGGCAAAACCGCATTAAGGTCGGGCCCAGCCATCAAAAGGGCCGGGATCAGGCGGGACATTCGACGGCAATGTTGCGGGCCCGAAGGGCCGTTATCAAACCGCCCGGCACGTTGCGTGATTTCAGGCCTGCGCGCAGTGCGTCCTTGATCAGGGCATCTTTGGCGGTGACGATGTCCGGGATGACGCGCTGTCCCGTCGCCGCGTCGTAAACGAACTGGCGGCCCCCCAGATCGTGGTGCGCAGAGCGGCAAACGGCGTCGGGCCGCCATGGGGCCGAACCTTCCTCGTGCCGCGACGCCGCAGGCGCGGTAAGAACGTGGATAGTGCGCCGCCTTCCCTCTTGCCCCGGAGAAGAAGGGTGGGAGTTCCGCTGGCGAAGGTGACCGAGCGGCATCGCTGCTGTTGCGTGCGTCTTACAGCGGCAAAGTCCGGGCGATTATGGGCCGGGGCCGCGCCGGAAAAGGGAAGGCCGCGCGCCGGATCACGTTTCGACTGGATCGATGATATCGCTGGATATACCTTGATCGCGGTCTAGAAACACCGCCGCGCGATCGGTGTCGGGAATGCAGGACCGATCGGACACGTGGTGGGAGCCGGAAGCCGACATGCACAGATTTCCCCTTGTCCTGTCCCTCTGTCTGCTGGCCGTTGGGTTGGCGTTGCCTGTCGCGGGGCAGGACCGGCCCGATATCGCTGCCTTGCAGAAGGGGCTTTTCTCCGAGGAACCCGCGACCCGCGAGGCCGCCGAGTCCCAACTTCGCGAACTGGCAGATGCGGGTAATGCGGAAGCCGCGGGCATCCTTTCGCGTGACTACTACAAGCGCGGGGACCAGAAGGCCGCAATGGGAATCCTGGGCGCCGCAGCGGCCGCGGGCGATATCCCGTCGATCCAGCGCCTGACCTGGTTGTTGCGTCAGGCCGGGGCCGATGAGGCCGAAATCGTGGCGGCCCTGCGCATGGGATGGGAGGCGGGCGATGTCGTTTCCGGCATCAGCTATGCCCGAGGCCTGCTGCGCGTGGGTGGTCCTGACAACACCCGCGACGCGCGCGAGGTGTTCGAGGCGGCCTCTGTTATGCCCGGTTTCACCGCTTGGTCCGACCTTGCCAAGATGCGCAAGACCGGCGCAGGCGGCGCGGTCGACCCCGAAGGTGCCTTCGTCGCCACCCGGAAGTCGGCCGAGGCGGGCAATTTCTGGTCGGCGCTGCACCTGGCGCGGATGCTGCTGAACGGTGAGGGTACCGCGCCCGATCCGGCGGCGGCATTGGGTTATTTCAAGACCGCCATGGAGGGTGAGGCCGAGGCGGCAGCCACGGCGCGCCGCGACCTGGCCGCCGCCCACCTGTACAGGAAATTCGGTCCACTCTCCGATCCCGATGCCGGTCTGGACCTTGCGGCCGAGGGTGTCGCCGAGGGTGATCTGCGCATGGTTCGCATCGCGGTGACAATGCCCGATCAGGCCGGTGCCGCCAGGCGCAAGGCCGAACGCCTGCGCAAGACGGCACTGGAGATCGCGCGCGAGGCTGCCGCGGGCGGCGACGAGACCGCGGCGCGCAGCCTGTTCGATTACTGGCACCGGCTGGCAATCCGGTCGCCGGATGCCGCCCGCCGTGAGGCCGAGATCGTCGAGGCATATGGCGGCCTGCTGGACCGCCCGCGGCTGGTGCGCCATGAGCTTCTCAAGGCTGCGCCGCAGCTTTGGGGGCAGGCGGCGCGCGCCGAGGCCGTCGCGACCCTCGAAACGCTGGAGGGCAAGGATTATACCGCCGCCCTGCTGGATTTACGCCAGTACCGGGCGCTTTACATCCAGGCTCTTCAGTCGCGCCTGGCCGAGGCCGGGTTCGACCCCGGCACGGTGGACGGTCTTTTCGGGCCGCGTACCCGTCGGGCGATCGAAGTCTTCTGCAAGGCTTATGATGTCGAGCCCGAGTGCCGGCACGGGCCGCTGTCATGGCAGCTGGGGAAGGTCGTCGGAAACCTGCTGGGCCCCGGGGCCGACCCGGCGAAGCCCTGATCCCGGGCGCACCAGCCAGGCATGGCTTTCCGTGTCCATCCGCCCCACGAGTGCGGCGTGGAAATCCTCGGGCAGGTCCGGGTCCGGCGCGCATCAGGCCTTGGCGAAAAAGCGTTCGTGCACCGGTTTGCTGTCGGCCAGCGTGCCGTCGATATCCCAAAGCACCGCGCGCAAAGGCACCAACGCCACTTGTACCCGGCGAGTCATCTCATGCCTCGACCGCCTGGATCTTGAGGCTGCCGGACAGGCGCGCGCCGGCCAGAACCTTGGCCACCTCGTCGAGCGGCAGGCGGTGTGAGATCAGCCGTTCGATCCCGGGGCCATAGGCGCGGATCGCCGCCAGCGCTTCGGGGATGTTGTGGTTCAGCGAATGCGAGCCGGCCAGCGTGATCTGCCGCCGGAACAGTTCGAACGGAGCGATCTCGATCCGTGCCACGGATGGGCAGACACCGAAGAACAGCCCCGTGCCGCCATTTGCGACGTGATCGGTCAATGTGGCGGCCACCGCCGGATTGCCGGTTGCATCGACGGCCAGGTCGACGGCGTGGCGCATACCGCGCAGTGCTGCACCACCTGCCGCGATGGGGGCAAAGCCGAAGCTTTCGGCCAGCGCCAGCCGCGTTTCGTCCGGGTCGACCAGAGAGATATCCCTGACGCCCAGCGTTGCCAGCGCGATCGCCATCAGCAGGCCGATCGGCCCCGCCCCGAAGATCAAAGCGCTTTCGGCCGTTTCGCCGCGGGCCGCGGCGACCCCGTTCAGCACGCAACCCATCGGTTCGGCCAGGGCCGCGACATGGAATGGCAGATCGCCGATGGCATGCACACGGTCGGCCCGGACCGTGCTGAACTGGGCAAAGCCGCCATTCACGGTGACCCCGTAGGCGCCCAGGTTTTCGCACAGATGCGCCCAGCCGCGGCGGCAGGCCCGGCAGTGCCCGCATTCGAGATTGGGGTCCACCACGACGCGGTCGCCTACGGAAAACCCGGTGACGCCCGGCCCGACCTCGGCCACCTCGCCCGCGTATTCGTGCCCCGGCACCAGCGGAAAGGCGGAACTGCCATAATTGCCATGCAGGACCTCGATATCGGTGTGGCAGATGCCGCTTGCGCGCATTGCGATAACGACCTCGCCCGCTTTGGGGCGGGGGTCGGGCAGTTCGGTCAGATCGACCCGGCCACGTGCCGGGTAGAGGATCGCCTTCATCCGGGGGCACGGCCCAGATAGGTGCGCAGGGTGGTTTCCAGCCCCTCGGCCCAGATCATCGTCAGCCAACGCTCGAAGGCGGCGGCAAAGCGGGGTGCATCCTTCAGCTCCCCGTAAAGCTGCGATTGTTCCAGCCACGCCCGCGGGCGGTCGCGGGCCGCCTTGGCCGCGACCGAAAGTTCGTCCCAGAACGGATCATTGGGTGCGATGGCGGTGCCGTCCTCGCGGGTGCCTTCGCACATCCGTGCCCAGATCGCCTCGACCAGCGTCAGCCCCTCGACCGGCGTGTCCTTGGCCAGCCCGTCGCGCAGGATCGGCAACACGAACCCGGTGTGCCGGGATGACCCGTCGAAGGCCACGCGGCGGGTGGTGTCGACGATCGCCGGGTTCGAGAACCGTTTGTGGATCAGGTCGACATAGGCCTCGGGCGTCATGCCCGGCACGGGGTGGACATGGGGCGCGATCTCTTCGCGCTCGACCTTGTCGAACAGCGCGCCGATCCGCGGATGCGCCATGCAGCCCGAGATCGTCTCGACCGAAAGAACCTCGCCGGGGTTGGCGATGACCTGGTGCCCCGCGTTCAGGATGCGGATCTTCATCGTCTCGTAATCATGCACCCGGTCCGAGAAGGTGGCCCCGGCGCGGTCCCAGTCGGGCCGCCCGGCGCAAAAATCATCCTCGATCACCCATTGGCGGAAATTCTCATGGGTAACGGGCACCTGGTCGTCGATGCCGAATTCGGCCGCCAGCGCCAGTTCCTTGGGCCCCGTTGCGGGCACGATGCAGTCGACCATCGAATTGGGAAAGGTGCAGTTGGCGTCGATCCAGTCGGCAAGGTCGGGGTCAGACAACCGGGCGAGCGAGACCACCGTCTGCCGCAGGATTGCGCCATTGCCCTGCAGGTTGTCGCAGGATTGCCCGGTGAACGGGCCGACGCCCCGATCGCGGCGCAGTTTCAGCGCCGCGACCATGGCGCCGAAGGCGGTGCGCGGGCTGTCCGGGTTCGCGGCGTCGTGGCGGATATCCGGGTGTGTCGCGTCGAACCCCTTGGTGACCGGGTCGATATAATAGCCGCCCTCGGTCACGGTCAGCGCGACGATGCGGATTGCCGGGTCGGCCATCTGTGCGATCAGCGGCCCGTTGCTGTCCTCGATGGGGACATAACCGATCATCGAGCCGACCACCTCGGCCGATTTCCCCGACGGGTCCAGTTCGATCAGCGTGGTCAGGCAATCCTGCGCCAGCAGTTTCTCGCGCTGTGTCTTGTCATATGGCCTGACGCCGGCCCCCAGGATCGCCCAGTCATGGGCAAGGCCCTGTTCCATCAGCCGGTGCAGATACCAGGACTGGTGCGCCCGGTGAAAATTGCCCAGCCCGATATGGACGATGCCCGGCGTCAGCGCCGAGCGGTCATAGGTCGGGCGCTTGATGCTGTCGGGCAACGCGCCCAATGTGGCGTTCGAAAGGCGCATCAGCTCATCCAGTTCCCGCCGTCCACGTTCAGGGTCTGCGCGGTGATGTAGCGCGCGTCGTCAGACGCCAGGAACACCGCCGGGTCGGCGATCTCCTCCGGGCTGCCCATGTGTCCGAGCGGCACCGCCTCGCCCACCAGGCGCTTTTTCTCGCCCTTGGGCCGGTTCTCGTATTTCGCGAAAAGCCCGTCCACGACCTCCCACATCGGCGTGTCGATCACGCCCGGCGCGATGGCGTTCACGCGGATGCCGTCCTTTGCCAGCTCCAGCGCCAGCGATTGCGTGACCGAGATCACAGCGGCCTTGGTCGAGCAATAAATGGTGATATTGGGCTCGCCCCGGCGCCCGGCCTGCGAGCTGAAGTTTATGATGCAGCCACCGCCCCGACGCCTCATCCCGGGCACCACGGCCTGGGTAGTGAAGATCGTGCCGCCCACGTTCACATCGTATTGGCGGCGGTAGTCCTCGGGGGTGATTTCCCCAAGCGGGGCCATGTTGAAGATGCCCGCGTTGTTCACCAGAATGTCGATCCCGCCCCATGCGTCCTCGACCGCCTTGACCCCCGCGGCGATGGAGGCCCGGTCGGTCACGTCCAGGCCCAGGGCCATCGCGTTCTCGCCCAGCGCGGCGGCGGTGTCCCTGGCGTCTGCCTCCAGCAGGTCCGCCACCGCGACTCTCGCCCCTTCGCGTATATAGGCCGCGCAGATCGCCTGGCCGATACCGCGCGCGCCGCCGGTGACCAGCGCCACCTTACCCTCAAGCCGTGTCATTCGATGCGGTTTCCCTTTTCGTCAAAGCGATGCATGTGGGCCTCGTCGGGGGTCAGGCAGATGTGGTCGCCGTGATAGAGGTCGACATCGCCGCCCGCGCGCACGGTGAGCGGCTCGTCCCGGCTGGGCATGTGGATATGAAAGAACGTGTCCGAGCCGAGATGTTCCGATACGCCCACCGTGCCCCGCCAGATGCAGGTGTCGTCATCGGACACCTTGATGTGCTCGGGGCGAATGCCGATGGTGTGGGCGCCACGCTTCTCGGCCTCGGGGCCGGTTATCAGGTTCATCTTCGGGCTGCCGATGAACCCCGCGACGAACAGGTTGCGGGGTTGGCGATACAGCTCCAGCGGGCTGCCCACCTGTTCTATCCGGCCGGCGTTCAGCACCACGATCTTGTCGGCCATGGTCATCGCTTCGACCTGGTCGTGGGTGACGTAGATCATCGTGGTCTTGAGCCGCTCGTGCAGTTCGCTGATCTCAAGCCGCATGCCGACCCGCAGCGCCGCATCGAGGTTCGATAGTGGCTCGTCGAACAGGAAGGCCGCGGGTTCGCGCACGATGGCCCGTCCGATGGCGACGCGTTGGCGCTGTCCGCCCGACAATTGGCCCGGGCGGCGATCCAGGTAGTCGGTCAGGTTCAGCACGCGGGCGGCGTCGTCGACGCGGCGGTCCTGCTCGGCCTTGTCCATGCCTGCCATCCGCAGCGGGAAGGCGATGTTCTTGCGCACCGACATGTGCGGATACAGCGCGTAGGACTGGAACACCATCGCAAGGCCGCGTTTCGCCGGTGGCACGTCGGTGGCGTCCTTCCCGTCGATGCGGATTTCCCCGCCCGAGACATCCTCCAGCCCCGCGATCAGCCGCAGCAGCGTGGATTTCCCACAGCCCGAGGGGCCGACGAACACGACGAACTCGCCGTCCTCGATGGTCAGGTCCAGAGGCGGAATGACCTCTATCGCCCCGAAGCTTTTCCTTACCTTGTCAAGCGTGATCCGGCCCATCTGTCCCCCCTTATTTCACCGCACCGAAGGTCAGGCCGCGGACCAGCTGTTTCTGGCTGAACCACCCCATGATCAGGATCGGCGCGATGGCCATGACGCTGGCCGCGCTGAGTTTCGCGTAGAACAGCCCCTCGGGGCTGGAATAGCTGGCGATGAAGGCCGTCAGCGGTGCTGCCTTGGACGCGGTCAGGTTCAGTGTCCAGAACGCCTCGTTCCAGGCGAGGATCACGTTCAACAGAACCGTGGACGCCATGCCCGGGATCGCCATCGGCGTGAGGACATACAGCACCTCTTCGCGCAGGGATGCCCCGTCCATCCGCGCGGCCTCCAGGATCTCGCCCGGGATCTCGCGGAAATAGGTGTAAAGCATCCAGATGATGATCGGCAGGTTGATCAGCATCAGCACGATTACCAACCCGAAACGTGTGTCGAGCAGGCCGATATTGATGAACAGCAGATAGATCGGCACCAGCACGCCGACGGGCGGCAGCATCTTGGTCGACAGCATCCACATCAGCACGTCCTTGGTCCGCTTGCCGGGCACGAAGGCCATCGCCCAGGCCGCCGGAACCGCGATCACAAGGCCCAGCAATGTCGAGCCAAACGCGATGATCACCGAGTTCCAGAAATGCTTGAAGTAATCCGACCGTTCCTGCACCGCGCCATAGCTTTCGAACGTCCAGCCCGAGGTCAGCACCTGCCAGGGCGCGCGGATGGCGTCGACCTCGGTTTTCAGTGACAGGACCACGATCCAGAGGATCGGGAAGAACATCAGGAAGGCCAGCGCTCCGGCGATTGCCGTGGTCAGGGCCTTGCGCGAGGCGGTGACTGCACGTGCCATCGTTACCTCCCTAAGCGTCCAGGTTCTTGCCGATCATCCGCATCAGGAAGATCGCCACGATATTGGCCAGGATGATCGCGATCACGCCCCCCGCGCTGCCCATGCCCACGTCATATTGCAAAAGCGACGAGACGTAGATCAGATAGGTCAGGTTGGTGGTCGCGGTGCCCGGTCCGCCATTGGTGGTGACCAGGATTTCCGCGAAGATCGACAACAGGAAGATCGTCTGGATCAGGATCACCACGGTGATCGCGCGCGCCAGGTGCGGCAGCATGATGAACCAGAACCGGCTGAGCCAACCCGCCCCGTCCATCTCGGCCGCCTCGAGCTGTTCCTGGTCCAGCGATTGCAGCGCCGTCAGCAGGATCAGCGTGGCGAAGGGCAGCCATTGCCAGCTGACGATTCCGATGATCGACAACAAGGGGATCTGGCTGAAGAAGTCGATGGGCTGCATGCCGATCGCCTGCGCGAGATGCCCGAAGATCCCGTTCACTGGATTCATGAACATGTTCTTCCAGACCAGTCCCGACACGGTCGGCATCACGAAGAAGGGTGCGATGACCATGATGCGGATCACGCCTTGGCCCCACATCGGCTGATCCAGCAGCAGGGCGAACAGGATGCCGCCGATCACCGTTATCAGCAGGACGCCCCCCACCAGAAGAAGGGTGTTGACCATGGCCGCGCTGAAGCTGGGGTCGGTCACGAACCACTTGTAGTTTTCCCAGCCCACGAACGGGTTGTCGCCCGGCATGAGCAGGTTGTAGCGCAGGAACGAGAAATAGACCGTCATGCTGAGCGGAACGATCATCCATCCCAGAAGCAGCAGGACCGCGGGAGAGATCATCAACCGGGCAGCAGCGCGTGAGGCTTTGGTGGCCATGCGGGTCCTCCGGGAAGGCGCTCGGGACAGCATTGACGCAAAAGCCCGGCGTTTCGGGCCCTTGCGACAAGTCTTTCGGACCGGTCGGAAAGGGGGCGGCGGGCCGGCGATCAGGTGCCGGCCCGCCCCGTTCCCCGGTTACTTGATGTAACCGGCCTTCGTCATCTCGCGCACGGCGAAGTTCTGGCTGTTGGCCAGCGCCTGGTCGACTGTCTGCTGACCGGCGAGCGCCGCGGCGATCTGCTGGCCCACATAGTTGCCGATGCCCTGGAACTCGGGGATCGCGACGAACTGGATGCCGGTATAGGGCACCGGGTCCTTGGTTGGGTCGGCCGGGTTGGCGGCAAGGATCGAGGTTTCGACCGTCTTGGCGAAGGGCGCGGCCTCGATGTAGGCAGTGTTCTCATAGGTCGACTTGCGCGTGCCCGGAGGTGCGGCGACCCAGCCCTCGGTCTCGCCGACCAACGTCACGTATTCCTTGGACGTCGCCCAGGCCAGGAACTCTTTGGCCGCGTCCACCTTGGTCGAAGAGGACGGCACCGCCAGCGCCCAGGCCCAGAACCAGCCGGTGCCCTTGTCGGTCACCTGCTTGGGCGCCTGGAAGAAGTCGGTCTTGTCCGCCACCGAGCTTTCGTTCGGATTGAAAATATAGCCCGCCGCCGAGGTCGCATCGACCCAGGTTGCGCACTTGCCGTCGGCGAACAACGCCCGGTTCTCGTTATGGCCGTTCGAGGATGCCCCCGGCGGGCCGTAGTTGTTCATCAGGTCGACGTAATAGGTGATGGCCGCCTTCCATTCGGGGCTGTCGATGGTCGGGTTCCATTCCATGTCGAACCAGCGCCCGCCGAAGGCATTCACCATCGGACCGACAAAGGCCATGTTCTCGCCCCAGCCGGCCTTGCCGCGCTGGCAGGTGCCATAGACTCCGTTATCGGGATCGTGCAGCTTGGCCACCATATCCGCGAACTGGTCATAGGTGATCTGCTCGGTCGGCTTTTCCAGGCCCGCCTTTTCGAACAGGTCGGTGCGGTAGAAGGTAAACGAGCTTTCTGCATAGAACGGCACCGCGTACAGGGTGCCGTCGGCTGACAGGCCGTTGCGGACGGGTTCGAAGATGTCCGCGTAGTCATAGGCGTCGCCCAGGTCCTCCAGGCCGTTCAGCCAGCCCTGCTTGCCCCAGATCGGGGCCTCGTAGGCGCCGATGGTGACGATGTCGAACGATCCGCCCTTGGTGGCGATGTCGGTGGTCACGCGCTGGCGCAGGACGTTTTCTTCCAGCACGACCCAGTTCAGCTTGTGGCCGGTGGCCTCTTCCCATTGGGGCGACAACTTCTGCATGATGATCATGTCCGAGTTGTTCACCGTTGCAATGGTCAGTTCCTCGGCCACGGCGGTTCCGCCTGTGACCAAAGCGATCGCGGTTCCCGCAATCAGGGACTTTCCAAGACGCATCCGACTCCTCCCTCTCGTGTTCTGGATGATCTGCCGGGCAGCTAAGGTCGGATGAATGCGCGAGTCAAATGATTTTTTACGCGCGCATACTTTTGGCTTCACGCTGAAAGGCGCAGGACCAGGCGCGCCGGCAGGAATTCCTCGGTCCGGCAGTCAAAGCGCCCGCCGCTTTCGATCAGGTCCAGAAGTCGCTCGACGCCCCGGCTCGAGACGGCGTCATATTCATGGCCCACGGTGGTCAGCGACGGGCAGGTAAAGCGCGAGAACGGGTGATCGTCATGGGCAGCCACCCGCAACGCGCAGCCGCTGCCCCGCCCGACGCGCAGGCCCTTTTCGTAACACGCGGCCAGCACGCCGATTGCCAGGCGGTCGTTGCTGCACAGGATCGTGTCGGTCGGCAGGCTGCGGCTTTCAAGTGCCCGGATCGCGCCCTCATAGCCGATTTCCTCCAGCGCCCAGCCTTCGCCGTCGACGCTGACCAACATCGGCTCCAGGCCCAGCTTCTCCATCGTCTCGAGATACACCTTGCGGCGGCTATAGGCGTTCGGGTTCGACGGGTTCTTCATCTCGAAGAAACAGGGCGGTTCGCCGGTGCGTGTCAGGTATTCGACGC
The DNA here is from genome assembly GCF_004343075.1 of Rhodovulum marinum. Classification (GTDB taxonomy): domain Bacteria; phylum Pseudomonadota; class Alphaproteobacteria; order Rhodobacterales; family Rhodobacteraceae; genus Rhodovulum; species Rhodovulum marinum. Next base: position 144,722 of record NZ_SLXP01000009.1, on the reverse strand, counting down.
TTTGCGTCACGAAGCTGTAATTGTCTGATCCGACAAAGGCTTCGCCGATTCCAGCCATGTTTCTGTCGAACAGGATCGTGGGCACCTCTTCGCAAAAGCGGGCAAACTGTTCGGGGTCGGACTTGCGGCCCAAAGGCGCCAGAAGCACGCCCGACGGTCGCAGCGACCGCAGCCTGTCCAGCACCTCGTTTTCCAGCGCCTGTTCGCCGTGCGAGCTGAAGATCGTGGCGCGGAATCCCGCCGCGATGCAGCGGCGTTCGATGTTACGGGCGATCTCGGCGAAGGTCGGGTCGGCGAGGTAGGGCACCACGATTCCGACGGTCTTGGTCAATCGCCGGTTCTGGTTCATCGCATAGATGTTCGGGCGATAATCGTAGCGTTCCAGCGCGGTTTCGATCCGCTTGCGCGTCGACGGACGGACGCTGTTCGGATCATTGAAATACTTCGAGACGGTCGGCCGGGAAATGCCGCTGAGGGCAGCGAATTCCTCCATGTTCCTGATCTTCTGGTCGTCCATGTCCCGGTCTCCGGTGGGGGGGCGCCGCACGGCCCGGTGCCCTTGCGGGGCGCCGGGGTGGCCTGTGCCCCATCGCATGATTGCCGCGCCTAACTTTTCGCGCGTAAATAATTTTCTTGACACTATGTGTCCCGGGTGGCACCGGTCAAGGGGTTGCCGCAGCCGTTCTGCCGCGAGCGGATCAGGTGGCATGCCGCCGGGGGAGAGATGCAGAAAATCGTCGTCATCGGCGAGATCCTCGTCGAGATCATGGCCGACTTTCCCGGCGAGGGATTTTCGGAACCCATGGCCCTGACCGGTCCGTTCCCGTCGGGGGCGCCGGCGATCTTTGCCGACCAGGCCGCCCGGCTGGGTCAGCCCGTGGCCATCGTCTCGGGGGTGGGGGTGGACGATTTCGGGCGCTTGAACACCGCGCGGCTGGCGCGCGATGGTGTCGACATCTCGGCGGTGTGGGTCGATCCCGACCGGCCCACGGGTACCGCATTCGTGCGCTACCGCCCCGATGGTGGTCGGGTATTCGTTTTCAACATCCGGCACAGCGCCTGTGGCCGTATCGCGGTGTCGGACGCCGTCCGCGCGGTGCTGGATGGGGCCACGCATATTCATGTCATGGGGTCCTCGCTGTCCAGCGCCGAGTTCATCGCGCTGAACCTGGACACGGCCGAGGCAATCAGGGCGCGGGGCGGCACGGTCTCGTTCGATCCCAACCTGCGGCCCGAAATCCTGGACGCGCCCGGCATGCGTGCGGCGATGGGCCGGATTCTGGCGCTGACCGACCTGTTCCTGCCATCGGGCGAAGAGCTGACCCTGCTGACCCGGTCCCGCGACGCAACGGGCGCAATCAAGGAATTGCTGGCAGGCGGCATCCGCGCCATCGTCCACAAGCGGGGCGCTGCGGGGGCCAGCTATCACGATGCGACAGGCAGTCTGCGCGCCGCCCCCTTCGCGGTTCGGGAAGTCGACCCGACCGGTGCGGGCGACTGTTTCGGCGCCACGTTCACCGCGCTGTGGTTGCGCGGCACACCCCCGCAAGAGGCGTTGGACCTGGCGGCCGCGGCAGGTGCGCTGGCGGTGACCCGGCGCGGCCCGATGGAGGGAGTGTCCGACCTGCCGACGCTGCGGGCCATGCTGGCGCAGCCGCGAAAGGAACTCTGATGCGTCACCCCTTGCTTGACCTTCCCGATGCTTATCGCGCTGGCCACCCCCGGGGCATCACCTCGGTGTGTTCGGCCCATCCACTGGTGATCGAGGCTGCGCTGACGCTCGCCCGCGACCTTCGCCGGCCGGCGTTGATCGAGGCGACCTGCAACCAGGTCAACCAGGACGGTGGCTATACCGGCATGACGCCCGCGGATTTCCGGGCCTTCGTCGAAACCATCGCCGGCAAGGTCGGCTTCGACCCCGCCGGGCTGATCCTCGGCGGCGACCACCTGGGGCCGAACCCGTGGAAGCACCTGCCCGCCGCGCCGGCGATGGACAAGGCCCGGCGGATGATCGCGGCCTTCGCGGCGGCGGGGTTCAGCAAGCTGCATCTCGACACATCGATGGGTTGTCTGGGCGAGCCGGTTGCGCTCTCCGACGAGGTGACCGCCGAGCGCGCCGCGCGGCTGGCCGAGACCGCCGAGGCGAGCGGGGCCGGCCCGCTTAAGCCGGTCTATGTCATCGGAACCGAGGTGCCCGTGCCCGGCGGCGCGGTCGAGGCACTTGACACTCTGCAGATCACGCGCCCCGAGGCGGTGCGGCGCACCCACGACGTGCACCGCGCGGCCTTTGCGGCGCGGGGGCTGGAAAATGCATTCGACCGGGTGATCGCGCTTGTGGTGCAGCCGGGGGTAGAGTTCGGCCATGACGACGTGGTGCATTACGACCCCGCGCGCGCCCGGGACCTGTCCGAAAGCCTGCGCGATTTGCCGGGGCTGGTCTTCGAGGCGCATTCGACCGACTACCAGCACGAGGCGGGCCTGGCGGCGTTGGTGCGCGACGGCTTTGCCATTCTCAAGGTCGGCCCATGGCTGACCTTCGCGCTGCGCGAGGCGCTGTATGGCCTTGACGCAGTGGCGGATGTGCTGGATGGCCACCCGCCCGCCGGGGCGCTTATGGCGACGATGGAACAGGTCATGCAGGATGCGCCGGGGCATTGGGAAAGCCATTATCACGGCGTCCCCGATACGCTTTGGCGCCAACGCCATTTCAGCCTGTCCGACCGCATCCGGTATTACTGGCCGGCGCCGCGGGCGAAGGCCGCCGTCGACGCGTTGCTGGCGCGGCTGGGGGATCGGACGCTGCCCTGGTCCGTCGCTGGCCAGTATCTGCCGGATGCGCTGGCGGAAGGGGGCGAAGGCGATGCGCACGCGGTGTTGACCGGCGCGGTGCGCCGGGTGTTGGAGCGTTACGAGCGCGCGGCGGCCTGAGCGCGAGGCGGAAACGCGGCGGGAACCCGGGTCCAGCGACTGGGCCTTCGGAGATCGGCATCCTTGCGCCGAGGCCATGGCCAACCGCGGCTGCCACAAAGCGGCGCAGGCCTGGTTCGGCGCGGTGCGCAAGGGCCTGACCGGGACCGCGGCGAAGATCGCGCGCCGATTCTGCTGGCCGTGGCCGGACTATTTCTTCGTCGAAAAGCTTTTCCTCGTTAGGGTCTCGACCGCGGGGCTCTTGCGGTTCTGCGCGTAAGGCCGCTTGATGCCGGGAAACGGAGAATGCCGCATGTGCCGCCAAATTCCGACGCCGGTCCCGCTGGACCACGAGGCTACGGTCGCCCGCAAGGGCCGGCGCCAACAGAGGAGAAAAACGATGAAAGCGAGGTTTTTGGGTCTATTCGCCGGACTGTTGTTCACGGCCGGCGGCGCGTTTGCCCAGGATGTAACCATCGGCCATTTCGGCAACCCGACCCCCATGCAGGTGGCGCGGGCCGAAAACGCCTTCGAGGCCGCGACAGGTTGGAACATCGCGTGGCGCCAGTTCGCCTCGGGGTCGGACGTGATCGCGGCGTTGGCCTCGGGCGATGTCGAGATCGCGGAACTGGGGTCCTCGCCGTTGGCCATTGCCGCAAGCCAGGGCGTGGATCTGCAGCTGTTCATGTTGGCGCAGGTCATCGGCGAGGCCGAAAGCCTGATCGTGCGCGAGGGTGCCGGGATTGCCGAACTGGGCGATCTGACCGGCAAGCGGGTCGCCGTGCCGGTTGGATCGACCGCGCATTTCTCGCTGATGGGGGCGCTGCAGCACGTGGGCGTGGCCGAGCGTGACGTCACGATCATCAATATGCCGCCGGACCAGATCGCCGCCGCCTGGGAGCAGGGCGCCATCGACGCGGCCTTCGTCTGGCAACCGGTGCAAAGCCGGATCCTTGAGACCGGCACGCGACTGGTCGGCGCCGACAAGACCGCGGAGTGGGGTTTTCCCACCTTCGACGGCTGGGTCGTGAACACCGGTTTCGCCGCCGAGAACGCGGACGCGATGGCTGCCTTTGCGCGCACCATGAACGAGGCGAACCTGGCCTATGTCACCGATCCGGCGGCCTGGACGGCCGACAGTGCGATGGTTCGGACCATCGCGGCGCAGACCGGTGCGGATGCCGGCCAGGTGCCGGGAATCCTGGAAGGTTTTGCCTTTATCCCGCTGACCGAACAGGTTGGCGATGCATGGATGGGCCGCGCGCCGGCCACCATGAAGGCGACGGCAGAGTTCCTGCAACAGGCCGGCCGCATCGACAGCGCGCGGGACGACTACGTTCCCTTCGTCAATACCGACATCGCGGCAGCGGCGTTGCGATAGGCGCTGGCCCCGTCTAGCCGTCCGGCGAGGCGGTTGGAACGACACGGCAAGGAGGAGCGCCATGGGTCTCGAGATCAGCAACGCATCCGTGGTCTATCCCGCGCGCGACGGTCATGCCCCGGTCGACGCGCTGAAGGATATCGACCTGCGCATCGGCGCGGGGGATTTCGTGGTGGCGCTGGGGGCGTCGGGCTGCGGGAAATCGACCCTTATGAACCTGATTGCCGGGTTCCTTGCCCCGACGGCGGGGCAGGTGCTGCTGGACGGTGCAGCGGTGACCGGCCCCGGGGCCGACCGTGCCGTGGTGTTCCAGAAACATGCCCTTCTGCCTTGGCTGAACGTGCTCGACAACGTGGCGTTCGGCCTGAAGATGCAGGGGGTCGCTGACGCCGAGCGGCGCGAGACCGCACGCCGTTTCATCGCACTTCTGGGGTTGGAGGGGTTCGAGAAATCCCCGGTCTACAACCTGTCGGGAGGGATGCAGCAACGCGTCGGCATCGCCCGGGCCTTGGCGTGCGATCCCAAGATCCTGCTGATGGACGAGCCGCTGGGTGCGCTTGACGCGCTGACCCGGGAAAGGGCGCAGGAGCTGATCCTGCGGATCTGGGCCGACACGCATAAATCCGTGTTTTTCATCACCCATTCCGTCGAAGAGGCGCTGTTCATGGGGACCGAGCTGATCGTGATGTCACCGCGCCCCGGCCGCATCGCCCACCGGTTCGACCTGCCTTTTTCGCGGCGCTTGCTGGGCGGCACGCCCGCGCGCAAGGTCAAGGCATCGCGCGATTTCATCGACTTGCGCGAAGAGGTTCTGGGGCTGATCTTCGCCGACGAGGAAGAGGCCGCTGCATGAGCGCACCGGGCCAGTCCGATCGCGGCGGCCCGGCCGGGCAGAGCCGTCCGGGTCTTGCAACACGCCTGTCGCGGGGGCGTGCCACGCGGCCCGGCGAAACCTATGGTGTACCGGGGCAGGGCAACACGCTGTGGCTGTCCGTCGGTTCGATCCTGGTTCTGCTGTTCGTGTGGTGGCTGGTCACCGCGCTGGGCTGGGTCAAGCCGCTTTTCGTGCCATCGCCCGGGGCGGTCGTGCAGAAATTCCTGGATATCTGGCAGAACGGATTCACCAACACCGCCTTCCTCGAACATGTCGCGGTGTCGACCGCGCGCGTGTTCGGCGCGTTCCTGCTGGCCTGCGCGGTCGGCATCCCGCTGGGGCTTGCCATGGGGATAAGCCCTGTGATGCGCGGCATCTTCGATCCGCCGATCGAGTTCTACCGCCCGATCCCGCCGCTGGCCTATCTGCCGCTGATGATCATCTGGTTCGGCATTGGGGAAACCTCGAAGGTGCTTTTGATCTTCCTCTCGGTCTTCGCGCCGGTCGCGCTGGGTGCGCGTGCCGGGGTGCGGTCCGCCGCGATCGAGCAGATCCACGCCGCCTATTCCTGCGGCGCCTCGCGGACGCAGGTCATCCGCCACGTGATCCTGCCCTCGGCATTGCCCGAGATCCTGACCGCGATGCGCATCGGAATAGGCTTTGGCTGGACCACGCTGGTCGCCGCCGAAATGGTCGCGGCGACCCGGGGGCTGGGCTACATGGTGCTGACGGCCAGCCAGTTCCTGCAGACCTCGACGGTGATCATGGGCATCGTGGTGATCGCGGCCATCGCCTATGCGTTCGACCTGCTTATGCGGTTCATCGAGCGCAAGGTCGTGCCATGGAAAGGCCGCATCTAGGCCCGGGCGACGTGTCGCCCGGGCGGGTGCCATAAGGCGCCGCGTCAGGCCGCAAGGCGGGCCGGGCGGCGGCTTGGCCGGCGGCGCGGGCGCCGCTTGGCCATGGGTTTCTGGGTATCGCGCTGGCCGGACCAGGGCGTGCCGCCGGCGACCTCGACCCGGTTGCCCAGAACCTTTTCGATGGCGCGCAATTCGCCCATCTCGTCGGCCGTGCAGAACGCGACGGCACGCCCGCCCCGTCCGGCCCGGGCCGTGCGCCCGATGCGGTGGACATAGCTTTCGGGCACGTTCGGCAGATCGAAATTGTAGACATGGCCGACATCGGGAATGTCGATCCCGCGCGCGGCCACATCGGTCGCGACCAGCACCCGCACCGACCCCGCGCGAAATGCCGCCAGTGCGCGGTCACGCTGGCCCTGGCTCTTGTTGCCATGGATCGAGGCGGCAGCGAAACCGGCCCGCTCGAGCTGTTTCATCAGCCGCTCGGCGCCGTGCTTGGTCCGCGAAAAGACCAGTGCGCGATCGTCGCGATGACCGTCCAGCAGGTCGATCAGCAGCGTCTGCTTTTCTTCCTTGGTGACGAAATGCACCGACTGCGCGACCTTGTCGGCCGCCCGTCCTGGCGGCGAGATTTCGACCCGCACCGGGTCCGTCAGATAGTCACGGGCCAGGTCGGCGATCTGTTTCGGCATGGTGGCCGAGAACATCATGGTCTGCCTTTCCTTGCGCAACCGCGGCGCGATCCGGCGCAGCGCGTGGACAAAGCCGATGTCCAGCATCTGGTCGGCCTCGTCCAGCACCAGGAACCGCGTCTGCGACAGGTCGACCGCGCGGCGGTCCATCAGGTCGATCAGTCGTCCCGGGGTCGCCACCAGGATATCGGTGCCCCGCGCCAGCTTGCTGACTTGGGCATTGATGGATTTCCCGCCGACCACCAGCGTGATGCGCAGGCTGTCGGTCAGCGCGTCCAGAGTGGTCACGATCTGTGTGGCCAGTTCGCGGGTGGGCGCCAGCACTAGGCCATGAACGGCGCGCGCCGCGGGGCGCGCCTTTTCGGTCGACAACGCGGCAACGAGCGGCAGGCCAAAGGCGGCCGTCTTGCCGGTGCCGGTCTGCGCAATGCCAAGCACGTCCTTGCCCTGCAGCGCCTGCGGGATCGCCTGGGTCTGGATCGGGGTGGGTTGAGTAAAGCCGAGGCGGTTCAGCCGCGACACGAGATGGGCGTCAAGCCCGAGATCGGTGAAAGTCATGAAATTCCTTGTCCGGACACATGTCCGGGTCTGCCGCCGCCCGCCTATCGCGGTCGGTCGGCCGGGGTGCACCCGACGCAACCGCCCGCGATGCCGAATTGCCCCGCAAGCCGCCCCGGGCGGCGTCCCCCCGACGTGATGTGGGAAACGGTGCGTCACGGCCAGTCTGCGGGCAATCCTGTCCGCCTGCTCACGCGGCAGGGCGGTGACGTCGCTTGGACATCGGGCCGAACACAGCGTTTGTCAACTGAAAAGAGTTTCGAAAGCCATGCAATATACCGATCGTCCGAGGTGTCGGACGTAGCCTAGCCGCCGTTGGTGATGGCTTCGGTTTGCGGAAATCACAGGCCGGCGTGTCAACGCCACGCGGCTTCGGTCAGCCCCAGCGCCTTGATACGGGAATACAGGGTGGTGGGCCGCATCCCCAGAAGGGCGGCGGCCCCGTCCGGCCCCGACACCTTGCCGCCGGTTTCCCGCAGGCAGGCGATCAGGTTCGCGACGCGCATCTCCTCGATTTCGGCCTCGGTCAGGATCGGCGCGGCAGTGCCGGCGCGGGCCGGGACGCCGCTTTGCATCTCGACGATCAGCTTGTGCCCGGTCGACACGATCGCACCGCGTTCGATGACATTGCCCAATTCGCGCACATTGCCCGGCCAGGGATAGGCGCAGAGCGTCTGCATCGTGCCCTTGGTGATCACCGGCTCGGGGCGGTTCAGTTTCTTGCAGGCGATCCGCAAAAGATGCGTGGCCAGCAGCGGGATGTCCGTGGGCCGGTCGCGCAAGGGCGTGCAGAAGATCGGGAACACGTTCAGATAGAAATACAGGTCCTCGCGGAACCGGCCGGCCGCAACCTCGCGCTGCAGGTCGCGGTCCGTGGCCGCGATCACGCGGACGTCGATATCGCGTGCGCGGCTGTCGCCCATCCGGGTGATCGAGCGTTCGGTCAGCGCGTTCAGCAACCGGCCCTGCTGCTCAAGCGGGATCTCGGCCACGTCGTCCAGAAACAGGGTGCTACCATGGGCCAGTTCCAGCTTGCCAGGCTTGTCGCGCAGCGCGCTGGCAAAGGCGCCGCGCATGTGGCCGAAAAGCTCGCTCTCGATCATCTCGGGCGAGACTGCGCCGCATCGGAAATGCACCAGCGGGCGGCGGCGGCGGCCGCTTTGGCCGTGGATCGCCGAGGCCACCAATGCCTTACCGGTGCCGGGTTCGCCGGTGATCACGACATTCGTATCGGTGCCCGCCACCAGTGCGATCTGGGCCAGCAGATGCCGCACCGGGGGCGATGTGCCGATGATGTCGTGATGCGCCCGCTCCGATGTGATCTCTTCCTGCAGATAGGCGTTTTCCTGTTCCAGCCGGTCGCGCAGATCGGCGACTTCGGCCAGCGCCTCGCGCAGGCGGCGCTCGGCCTCCCATCGTTCGGTGATGTCGCGAAAGATCACCACGGCGCCGACCAGGATTTTCTGGTCGTAGATCGGGGTCGAGACGTATTCCACTCGGATCGGCCGCCCGTCCTTGCGCCAGAACACCTCGTCCTCGATGCGGTTCACCTGCTCGTAGCGGAAGGATCGGTAGATCGGGCAGTCGCGCGAGGGGTAAACCTCGCCGTTCAGGTGGTGGTGGTGGATCCTGGCGTGGATGTCCTCGCCCAGCAGATCCTCGGCCGACCAGCCCAGCATTTCCTGCGCTGCTCGGTTGACGAAGGTGGTCTTGCCGTCTGCATTCACCCCGTAGATCCCTTCGCCCGCGGCGTTCAGGATTAGCTGGTTCTGCCGCTCCAGCTCGCTGAAAAAGCCTTGGGCGCGCTGCCATTCATGGATGCCCGCGCGTTGCAGCCGCGCGGCCTCGGCCTGGGCTGTGCGGCGCTCCATCTCGGCCAGGTCGATGAAGCTGAGCAGAAGGCGCGGCGCCTGCGGCGTGCCGGCGATCTGGCCGCGGATTTCGCAGGCCAGCACGCCGCCGGCGCAGCCCTTCAGGGATATGTCGCGGCTCCAGGCGCTGCTACGATGGGCGATCTCGTCGGCGAAGACCAGGAAACGCGCCTTGTCCAGACCCGTCAACGGAAGGAAGCGCCGCCCCACCAGCGTGCCGGTTTCGAACAGTGTGCAGGCTGCGGCATTGGCTTCGACGATCTCGTCGCGGGCCGGGTCGAGCAGCAGCGCGGGCACCGGGGCAAGGGCGAGAAGTGAATCGGGGCTGGGCAGGTCCTGGGGCATGGGGTCAGCATGCACCGCGGTGCGGCGAGATCAAACACGAAAGATCGTAAATTACGAAAAGTCATGATAACTGAAATGCGAGCGTTGGATAAAAAGTATTTTTTAACAATTGTTTAGATCTGGGCGCGTCTGCGGCGTACAGGTCTGTCTTTTTCGCGTGGCTCCTCTTTAGACTTGTCTCAGGTCAAAACACGAGGGGTCGACATGCCGATCAAGAGCCTGGGAAATCCGTTCTCTTCCGACACCGATCTGCGCCACGGCGCCGAATGCGGGTGCATTGCCTGCAGCGCCGGCGCGATATCGCGCGAGGCGGCCCGCGACGCCCTGCCCGCCAGCACCGAAGCGATGCTTGAACGCGCCGTCGAAAGTGCTGTCGTCCGTTCGGTTTTCGGGCAAAGCGAGATCGGTCGCCGGTCCTTCATGGGGATGCTGGGCGGCAGCACGGTGGCCGCAGCGCTGGCCTCGGTCTTTCCGCTGGACAAGGCCAAGGCGGCGATCCTCGACAATCTCGGCGCGCCGGAAAAGACCGATCTGAACATCGGCTTCGTGCCGATCACCTGCGCCACGCCGATCATCATGGCCCAGCCGATGGGCTTCTACGAACGTCACGGGCTGAACGCCAAGGTGATCAAGACCGCCGGCTGGGCCGTGGCCCGCGACAAGTCGCTGTCGGGCGAATACGACGCCAGCCACATGCTGACGCCGATGCCGCTGGCAATGACGCTGGGCGCCGGTTCCGTTGCCACGCCCTACATCATGCCCGCGGTCGAGAACATCAACGGCCAGGCCATCGTGCTGTCGAACGAGCACCTGGACAAGCGCGACCCGAAACAGTGGAAAGGCTTCACCTTCGGGGTGCCGTTCGAATACTCGATGCACAACTTTCTGCTGCGCTACTACGTTGCGGAATACGGCCTCGATCCGGACGTCGACATCCAGATCCGCGTGGTGCCGCCGCCCGAGATGGTCGCCAACCTGCGGGCGGGCAACCTCGACGGCTATCTCTCGCCCGACCCGTTCAACCAGCGCGCGGTCTGGGAAGGCATCGGGTTCATCCACACGCTGACCAAGGATATCTGGGAAGGCCATCCCTGCTGCGCCTTCGCCGCGCCGTTGGCCTTTGCCGAAAACCTGCCCAACACCTATGGCGCGCTGCTGAAATCAATCGTGGACGCGACGCAATACGCCTCGGACCCCGCCAACCGCAAGGAAATCGCCGAGGCGATCTCGCCCACCAACTATCTCAACCAACCGGTCCCGGTGGTCGAACAGGTGCTGACGGGCACCTATGCCGACGGCCTGGGCGAGGTGAAGCAGGTGCCCGACCGGATCGACTTCGACCCGTTCCCCTGGCACTCGATGGGGGTCTGGATCCTGACCCAGATGAAACGCTGGGGCTATATCGAGGGCGATGTCGATTACAGGGCCGTGGCCGAGCAGGTCTATCTGGCCGCCGACTGCAAGAAGGTGATGGAGTCGCTCGGATACGAGGCGCCGGACATCACCTACAAGTCGCACACGATCATGGGCAAGACCTTCGATCCGGCAGAGCCCGAGGCCTATGTGCAAAGCTTCGCGATCGGGAAGAGCTGAGCCATGGACAAGCTGTCGCTGAACCAGCGCGCGGCCCTTCTGTCGATCGTCATGCTGGTGGTGGGGCTCCTTGTGTGGGAGTTGTCCATCCCCGCGCAGAAGGCCGTGGGCGAGTTGACCGAGTACGAACGCCTGACCGGTGGGGGCGCGCCAAAGGCGGGCGTGCCGCCGCCAAGCCAGGTGCTGGCCAAGGCGTGGGAGCAGCTGTCGAACCCGTTCTACGACGCGGGCCCCAACGACAAGGGGATCGGGATTCAGATCGGCTACTCGATCTACCGGGTGCTGACAGGATACCTGATGGCGGCGCTGGTGGCGATCCCGCTGGGGTTCCTGATCGGGATGTCGCCGGTGGCCTACCGGGCGCTGAACCCGTTCATCCAGGTGCTGCGCCCGATCTCGCCGCTGGCATGGATGCCACTGGCGCTGTTCATCATCCAGGACAGCGAGGCCAGCGCGATCTTCGTGATCTTCATCTGCTCGATCTGGCCTATGCTGATCAACACCGCCTTCGGCGTGGCGGGTGTCCGCAAGGACTGGGTCAACGTCGCCCGCACACATGAACTGGGGCCGTTGAAAACCGCGTTCACCGTGATCCTGCCCGCCGCAGCGCCGACCATCGTGACCGGCATGCGGATTTCCATAGGTATTGCGTGGCTGGTGATCGTCGCGGCCGAGATGCTCGTGGGGGGCACCGGGATCGGGTATTACGTCTGGAACGAGTGGAACAACCTCGACCTTACATCGGTCATCTTCTCGATCCTCATGATCGGCGTCGTCGGCATGTTGCTGGATGCAGCCTTCGGGCAGCTTCAGCGGGCCGTGGCCTACGCGGAATAGGAGGCAGGACCATGAGCAAGTCATTCCTGAGCATCGAGAACCTGACCCAGCGCTATCCGGACGGGCAGGGCGGCGAACTGACCGTGTTCGAGAACGCGAGCTTCACCGTCGAGGAAGGGGAGTTCGTCTGCATCCTGGGCCATTCGGGCTGTGGCAAGTCCACCATCATGAACATCCTCGCCGGGCTGGCCGAGCCCACGTCCGGCGCGGTGATCATGGACGGGCAAGAGGTGTCGGGGCCGAGCCTTGACCGCGGCGTGGTGTTCCAGAACTACTCGCTGCTGCCTTGGCTCAGCACGCTGGCCAACGTCACCTTCGGCGTGGCCGCCCGGCATCCGAAATGGTCCCGCGCCGAGGTCCGCGAACACTCGCTGAAATACCTCGAGATGGTGGGGCTTAAGGGCGACGTGGTGCACCGCAAGCCCAGCCAGCTGTCGGGCGGCATGCGTCAAAGGGTGTCGATCGCGCGGGCCTTTGCCAACCACCCCAAGCTTTTGCTGCTGGACGAACCCTTCGGCGCGCTGGACGCGCTGACCCGGGGCACGATCCAGGACGAGTTGCTGAAGATCTGGCGTGGGTCGAACCAGACAGTGTTCATGATCACCCATGACATCGACGAAGCGATCCTTCTGGCCGACCGGATCCTCTTGATGACGAACGGCCCCTATGCGCGCGTCGCGGAATCGGTCGAGATCACCATTCCGCGGCCGCGCAACCGCACCGCGATCGTCGAGCATCCCAACTATTATGCGATCCGCAACCACCTGGTGCAGTTCCTCGGCATCCGGTCGCGCGAACTGGCGGGGCAGCCGGCCGACGGCGGCATGCAGCGGCCCGCGCGCGTGCATATCGACCTGACCGCCGAGGGCGAGGCCGAAGAGGCCGAGCCCGAACCCTCCGGGGCGCGGACGCCCCCGGCCCTGCGGGCCGTCAATATCTGAAAGAAGGGAGACCCACCATGAAAGACGAGAGTTTCGCCATGAGCATGATGACCAAGGAAGACGTGACCGCGATGATCCTGTCGGCCAAGAAACAGGCCGGCATGACATGGGAAGGCATCGCCGAAAAGATCGGCATGTCGCCGGTCTGGACCCATTCCGCCGCGATGGGCATGAACGCGATGCCCAAGGACAAGGCCGAGGCGCTGGTCAAGGTCCTTGGCCTGCCGCAAGAGGCGGCGCTGGTGCTGGAGGAAAGCCCGACCAAGATCTGGGAACAGGCGGTGCCGACCGATCCGTGCATCTATCGCCTGTATGAAATCGTCGGCGTCTATGGCCCCACGATCAAGGCGCTGATCCATGAGAAATTCGGTGACGGCATCATGTCGGCCATCGACTTCGACATGCAGATCACCCGGGTGGAACACCCCAAGGGCGACCGGGTCAAGATCGAGATGTCGGGCAAGTACCTGGCCTACAATTCCTGGTAAGCGGCCGGGGCGCGATATGGCGGGGCGGCACCGGGGGCCGCCCCGTTTTGGTTGGGGCGATCCCGTCGATGGCGATCAGGCCGGGATGGTCAGCGAATCAAGGTAGGTGCGCGCCAGCGCCTTTGCCTCGGCGGCAAAACCCGGATCGCGCGCGCCTTGGGCGGCGACGATCGCCCCGTCGATCAACACCACTAGCGCACGCGCCACCGCCTTGGGGTCGGGGGCGCCCATCTCGATAGCGTGGGCGGTCAGCCAGGTGACAAGGTGCGTCTTGTGCCGCATCGCCGTCTCGCGGATCGCGGAATCGCCGGTGTCGAACTCGGCGATCGCGTTGATGAAGGGGCAGCCATAGAACTGGTCGTCGGCGAACCATTCCCCAAGGATGTCGAACACCGCCAAAAGACGTGCCTGCGGCGGACCCTGAACGGCGCGCAACCGGCCAAAGAACCAGGTCCGCCACGCCGCCCCCTCTGCCTCGAGTACGGCCGCGATCAACTCGTCCTTGGACGGGAAGTGCTTGTACAGGGTGGCCTTGGCCGTGCCCGCGCGCGCCACCACCGCGTCGACCCCGGTCGCCGCGAACCCGTGATGGCAGAAAAGATGTGCCGCCGCCGCCATGATCCGCCCGCGTGCCGTATCGGCGGGGGCGGCCGCGATGCTCCAGCGCTCGCAGTGTTCGGCCTTCGGTCTCGCAGGGGCCAATTCGTTCATCGCCTGTCTCGTTCTGTCCGATCCGGCGGTCTACGCCGCCTGTTCACGTCAAGGTGGATCGTGGCGCGATCTTGCGGCAGATGCAAGAAAAATAGACAGAACGGTATGCTCTTTTCGACAAGGCGCTGCGGCGCCTGCAAAATGGGCATGGTCGGCAGACTCGCAAGTTCTCTGGCGGGAATCTTGGCGAAACTGGATATTTTTCGCACAAAATTGGGTCAATTTCGGGATGGCGGCCTAAGATCAGGTGGGGATGTTTGACCGGGTGAGAACGATTCCAAAAGATCAAAACAAGACAGAACGGTTCGTTCACGACAGCCCTGATCACCACAGCGGGAATCGCACAGAATGTTCGACGAGGCCGAGATGCGCGACATGTCCCAGACCACCGGCCCGGCGCCCGCCGACACGCCGCGCCGCCGGGTGCCTGCCGGGGCGCATGTCGCCGTGCGGGGCCTTGGCCACAGCTATCGGCGTGCCGACGGCCCGGTACTCGAGGCGATGGATTTCGAGATCCAGCCGGGCGAGGTCGTAGCCCTGCTGGGCCGGTCCGGTTGTGGCAAGTCCACGCTCTTGCACATGCTGTCGGGCCTGTCACAACCCGCCCTGGGCGAGGTGGTGATCAACGGCAATACCGTGCAGGGGCCGTCGCCGCGCTGGGTGATGATGTTCCAGGCGCCTTCGCTTTACCCGTGGATGACGGTGGCGCAGAACGTGGCGCTGGGGCTTCGCTTCACCGGCCGGTCCGGGCAGATCGCGACCCGCGTGCCCGAAGTGCTGGACCTTGTCGATTTGTCCGCCTTTGCCGACCGCAACGCGCAGGAACTGTCCGGCGGCCAGCAGCAGCGAGTCGCGTTGGCCCGATCGCTGGCGCCGCGCCCCGAGGTGCTTTTGCTGGACGAACCGTTCTCGGCGCTCGACGCCTTTACCCGGCGCAACCTGCAGCAGGATGTCCGCCAGATCGCCCGCGGGCTGGGCCTGACGCTGGTGCTGGTCACCCATGACGTGGCCGAGGCGGTGCGGATGGCCGACCGGGTGCTGGTGCTGAGGGCCAATCCAGGACGCATCGCAGAGGACGTGACGATCGAGTTGGACGAGCCCGCCCGGCAGGGCACCTGCGAGGCGTTCCAGCGCGCCCATGACCGGCTGATGGGCCTGTATTCCCGGGTGGCGGACATCGACACCGCCGCCGCGCCCCAGACAATCTGAAGGAGACGCCAGATGAGCCAGAGCCCCCGCAAACCGGGCCACGCCCATGACCTGCACCGTGCCTGTTGTGGACATGACGGGGTCGATGCCGGCCGGCGGCAGACGCTTGACATGCTGGCCGCCGGCGGGCTGTCGGCGGCGCTGGCCACGATCCTGGGCGGTCGGCCCCGCATGGCCGCCGCGGCCGAGGATGACGTGCTGCGCATCGGTTACCTGCCGATCACGGATGCCACGCCGCTCTTGGTGGCCCATGCCAAGGGATTCTACGCCGACGAGGGCCTAGAGGCTGAAAAGCCCACGCTGATCCGTGGCTGGTCGCCACTGATCGAGGGCTTTGCGGCGGGCAAGTTCAACCTGGTCCACTTCCTGAAACCGATCCCGGTCTGGATGCGCTACAACAACGATTTCCCGGTCAAGGTGATGGCGTGGGCGCATACCAACGGCTCCGCGCTGGTGGTGGGGCGCCATACCGACGTAACCGATTTCGCTGGTCTCGGCGGCAAGCAGGTCGCGGTGCCGTTCTGGTACTCGATGCACAATATCGTGCTGCAATACGCACTGCGCGCGGCGGGCATCAAACCGGTGATCAAGGCCCAGGGCGAACCGCTGGCCGCCGACGAGTGCAACCTTCAGGTCCTGCCACCGCCCGAGATGCCGCCCGCGCTCGCGGCCCGGAAGATCGACGCCTATATCGTCGCCGAGCCGTTCAATGCGCTGGGCGAATTGATGGCCGGCGCGCGGATGCTGCGCTTTACCGGCGATATCTGGAAGAACCATCCCTGCTGCGTGGTCTGCATGAACGAACAGGTGACCACGGCCAAGCCGGAATGGACCCAGAAGGTGATGAACGCCGTGGTCCGGGCCAGCGTCTATGCCAGCCAGAACAAGGAAGAGGTGGCTGAACTGCTGTCCAAGGACGGCATGGGGTATCTTCCCGCGCCCGCGCCGGTCGTGAAACGCGCGATGACGCTTTATGCCGACAACCCGGACTACCTGGAAAGCGGCGCCATCGTGAACGAGGGCGAGTATCGGAACGGGCGGATCGATTTCCAGCCCTGGCCCTATCCCTCGGCAACCAAGATGATCGTGCGCGCGATGAACGAGACGGTCGTCTCGGGCGAGACCACGTTCCTTGACGGGCTGGATCCCGATTTCGTGGCCGAGGACCTGGTGGACTATGCCTTCGTCAAGGCCGCGCTCGAGAAGTACCCCGACTGGAAGAACGATCCCTCGGTGGCGGGCGGAGACGATCCCTACACCCGCGAAGAGATCATGAAGCTATGACCGCGGTCGCCGATGCACCGATCAGGGCGGGGATGCCCTCGCTTGCGCGTCTGCGCGGACCGCTGAACGCCGCCATCGGCATCGGGCTTCTGCTCGGGCTGTGGTGGCTGGGCGGGCGCGCGGTGGCCGACAACCCGGACCTGTTCGCCTTTGCCAATTTCGCGCCGGAACCCACGCTGCGGCGGCTGTGGTCCATGCTGGGATCCGGCGAGGTGGTCGAGATGACCTTGCCGTCGCTCTATCGCGTGGGGGCAGGCATGGCGCTGGCCGCGGCGATCGGGGTGCCGGTGGGCATCCTGATCGGCCGGATGGCACGGCTGCGCGAGATCACCAATATTCCGTTCCAGTTCCTGCGCATGATTTCGCCCCTGTCCTGGATGCCGATCGCGGTGATGGCGTTCGATACCTGGGACGGTGCCATCGTGTTCCTGATCGCCGTGGCGGCGGTCTGGCCGATCCTGTTCTCGACCGCCGCGGGGTTGCGCCGGATCGACCCGGCCTGGCTCAAGGTCGCGCGTAACCTGGGGGCCAACCCGTTTCACATGCTGTTCGTGGTGATCCTGCCCGCGATCGCGGTCGACATCCTGACCGGTATCCGGCTGGCCCTGGGTGTGGCCTGGGTGGTTCTGGTGCCCGCCGAATACCTGGGTGTCACCTCGGGGCTTGGCTATGCCATCAACGATGCCCGCGACACGCTGGATTACGACCGGCTGGCCGCGACCGTGGTGGTGATCGGGGTGATCGGCTTTGCGCTCGACAGCGCCGCCAGCGCCGCCATCCGCAAGTTCAACTGGGTGCGCGACACCCATTGACCCTTAGACACGCAACCCATCGAAACCCAAGGAGGAAAACCATGTCCGAACCCGCAACTGCCCTGACCGGCTGCCTGATGCCCGAGACCGCAGGCCTCGACCCGATCTCGAAAGAGGGGCTGGACGAGCTGATCGCAAAGGGCAAGGCCGACCCCAAGGCCGTCAAGACGCTAAAATGCAAGACCGTGGCCGAAGGCCGGTTCCGCCACGCGAACTATATCCGCGACCTGGAACCCTATATCGTGGACGAGCCGCCGGGGCTTCTGGGCGACGACACCGCGCCGAACCCGTCCGAGGCGTCGCTGGCCGCGCTGGGGTCGTGCATCGCGGTGGGGCTGCACGCCAACGCCATCGCCCGGGGCATCGCGGTGCAATCGCTGGAACTGGAACTCGAGGGCGATCTGAACATCACCGCGGTCTGGGGCACCGGGGACACCAGCGAAAAGCCCGTGGGCTTTACCGACGTGCGGATCAAGGTCGACATGAAGGCCGACTGCCCGCAGGCCGAGATCGACGAGTTGATCGCGCATGTCTGCAACTGGTCGCCGGTGTTCAACACCTTCAAGCGGCCGGTGAACATGGTCGCCGAGTCCGTCTGACCCGCCAGGGCCCGCGCCGCAGCGCGCGGGCCCGTTCCGTCCTGCCGAGGAGTGCCAGAGAATGAATGTCGCCCTTCCCATCGCCGCGCTCGATCTTGACGCGGTCGACCAGATCACCGCCAAGGACCTGAGCCCGCTCGCCCGCCGGATCGACGAAGAGAGGTTCTATCCCGAGGATGTCATGCGGGCGATGGGCGCGGCCGGCGCCTATGGCAGCCATGTCGGCGGGCTGGATGCCAACACCGATTTGTCGGGCGCGATCGCCGCGATGGCGCGTGCCTCCGAGGCCTGCCTGTCGACCGGGTTCTGCATGTGGTGCCAGAATGCCCTGGCATGGTACATCTTCTCTTCCGACAACGCGTTCCTCAAGACCGAGATCGGCCCCAAGGTCATCAGCGGCCAGTCGCTGGGCGGCACGGGGATGTCGAACCCGATGAAGGCCATCGCCGAGATCGAGCCGATGCGCCTGAAAGGCGAGCGCATCGAGGGGGGCTACCGGGTCAAGGGCGTGTTGCCCTGGGTGTCGAACCTGACGCCCGACGGCTATTTCGGCATGATGTTCGCGGTCGAGGGCGCGGATGGTCCCAAGACCGTGATGGCCATCGCCCATGCCGAATGGGAGGGCGTCAAGCTGACCCTCGACCACGACTTCGTCGCGATGGGGGGCACCGCCACCTGCAAGGTTCAGTTCCGCGACGTGATCGTGCCCGACGATTTCGTGCTGGCCGATCCCGCCGCGCCCTTCATCAAGCGCATCCGCGCCGGTTTCGTGCTGCTGCAATGCGGGATGGCCGCCGGCATGATCGCCAGCGCCATCGACATGATGCGCCAGGTCGAGGGGCCGCTGGGCCATGTCAACCGCCACCTCGAAAAGCAGCCTGCCGATTTCCAGTCGGAATACGACGCCCTGCTGGCCGAGGTCCTGGAACTGGCCAAGACGCCCTACGACCCCTCGGCTGCGTATTGGCGGCGCGTGCTTCAGGCGCGGCTAAAGGGCGGTGAATTGTCCGTCGAGGCGGCGCACTACGCGATGCTGCATTGCGGGGCGCGCGGCTATGTCAGCCACGGCGCAGCCCAGCGCCGCCTGCGCGAGGCCTATTTCGTGGCAATCGTGACCCCGGCAACCAAGCATTTGCGCAAGATGCTGGCCGAACTGCCGGCCTGAACGGAAGACCGGTTCAAATCTGGCCGCGACCAATGCCCCCGGGCATACGGCCCGGGCGCCAACAGGGAAGGGAACAGGAATGACGGCACTTATTTCCCCGGAACAGCTTGCCGCGGCGATGCGGGACGGCGCGGTTGTCCTGATCGACACCCGCGACCCCGACAGTTTCGCCGCGGGCCACATCCCGGGTGCGGTGAACATGCACGACATCTTCACCTATCTCGCGACCTCGGATGCCGAGGGGCTGTCCGCGCTGCGCAGCAAGTTCGCCGATGAATTCGGCGCGGCCGGCCTCGATGGCGAAAAGACCGCGGTGATCTACGAACAGTCCATGGATACCGGTTTCGGCCAGTCCTGCCGGGGCTATTTCCTGCTGTCCTGGTTGGGCTATCCATCGGTCAAGGTGCTGCATGGCGGGTTCGCCGGGTGGGCGGCAGCGGGGCTTGCGGTGTCGACCGCGCCCGTGGCGCCCGCCCCCGCAACCTTCCCGGTCGACGCGACCGGGTCCGAACTGATGCTGGACGCCGCCCAGATGCAGGCCGCGCTGGACGATCCCGCCGCGGTGATCCTGGACGTGCGCGACGTCGACGAATGGGTGGGCGCGTCCTCCTCGCCCTATGGCCGCGATTTCTGCCCGCGCAAGGGCCGGCTGCCCGGTGCGGTCTGGATCGAGTGGTACCGGATGATGAAGCCTTCGCCCGCCGGCCCGGTCTTCAAGTCGCGCGAAGAGGTGCTGGCCGAATGCGCGACCGTCGGCATTACCTCCGACACGCCGGTGCGGCTGTACTGCTTCAAGGGGGCGCGGGCCTCGAACACGTTCCTCGCCCTGAAAGAGGCCGGGGTGCGGGATGTGCGGCTGTATTTCGGGTCTTGGAACGAATGGTCGCGCGACCCCGCGCTGCCCATCGACGAGGGCCTGCCCTTCGGCGCCTGAACCGGGCTGCCCCGCCCGCGCACTTGCCGCGGCGGGGCGGCGCCCGATCCCCGCAGGAGAAAGCACGAATGCATCACATCGCCATCGTCGGTGCCGGACAGGCCGGCGCGGCGCTTGCCGCCAAGCTGCGCACACTCGGCCACCGGGGCCGTATCACGCTGATCGGGGAGGAACCGGCCGCCCCTTACCAGCGCCCGCCGCTCTCCAAGAAGTACATGTTGGGCGAACTGCCGCTGGAGCGGCTTATGCTCCGCCCCGAGGCGTACTATGCCGAGCAGGGGATCGATCTTTTGACCGGCATTCGTGTCGGGGCCATCGACCCCGCCGCCCGCACGCTGAAGCTGTCGGATGGACGACAGCTGGAATACGACCGGCTTGCGTTGACCACCGGGGCCGTGCCGATCCGCCTTCCCGCGGCCCTGGGCGGGGAACTCGACGGGGTGTATTGCCTGCGCAACCTTGCCGATGCCGATCACATCGGGCCGGAAATCCGGCCGGGGCGCCGGGTGCTGATCGTCGGCGGTGGCTATATCGGCCTCGAAGCGGCAGCGGTCGCCGCCCAGCGCGGGCTGGCGGTCACGCTGGTCGAACAGGCGCCGCGCATACTGGCCCGCGTCGCGTCCGCCGAGACGGCCGACTATTTCCGCACCCTGCACCGGGCCCATGGCGTCGACCTGCGCGAAGGCGCGGGGCTTGCCCGGCTGGAGGGCGCGGCGGGCCGCGTGACCCGTGCCGTGCTGTCCGATGACAGCGCGATCGCAGTCGATTTCGTCATCGTTGGCATCGGCGTCCGGCCCGACACCGCCCTTGCCGAGGCGGCGGGACTTGTCCTCGACAACGGCATCGCGGTGGATGCTGCCGGGCGCAGTTCGGCACCCGGTATCTTTGCGGCGGGGGACTGTGCGTCGTTTCCGTGGCGCGGGGGCCGGATCCGGCTGGAAAGCGTGCCGAACGCCATCGACCAGGCCGAGGCCGTCGCCGCGGCGATGCTGGACCAGCCCGTCACCTATGAGGCCAGGCCGTGGTTCTGGTCCGACCAGTACGACGTCAAGCTGCAGATCGCCGGGCTGAATACCGGACATGACCGCGTTGTGATCCGCGAGGATGGTCGCGGGCGGTCGCATTGGTATTTCCGCGGCGATCGCCTGCTGGCGGTGGACGCGATGAACGACGCGCGCGGCTATATGGCCGGCAAACGCCTGATCGAGGGCGGCCTGCCCGTCACCCCCGCCGAGATCGCGGACCCGGGCACCGATCTTGCTGCCCTTCTAAGGCGCACAGCGTCCCCACCCGCCCCCGCCGTGGCATGACGCCCCGGCGGGCAGTGGACCGTCACGCTCACGCGGCCTACGACCCGCGCAGGTTCCGGTAGAAAACCGTTTCGAAATCAAGATAGGCCCCGAACGACACCGGATCGCCGAAGGGCAGGATCTGGGTGGCCCAGAAGCCGCCGAACCCGTTCTGCCGGTCGATCCAGTAGAACAGGTTCGCCAGCCCCGCCCAGCCGATGGCGCCCGCCGGCCGACCGGTCGGGGCGTCTTCGTCGTTGACCATGAAGCTGTAGGACCAGCTTTTCTTGAGTCCAGGAAAGAACTCTGCATCGTTCGACAGCGACGGGATCACACCGGGCAGCATCACCACCTTCTGGTGCGGCTGCAGCCCGTTGCGGACGGCCTGTTCCACGGTTTCGGGCTTCAGCACCCGCCCGTTCGGCCCCAGCCCGTCGTTCAGCCACATCCGGATGAATTTCATGTATTCGCCGACCGGGCCGTAAAGCCCGTGCCCGGCCATGTCGACCTCTGGATTGTCCGGCAGCGCGAAACCCAGCGGCGTCAGCGACCCGTCGGCGCCGCGGGCATGGATCGAGGCGGTCCGCGCCTTCATGTCGTCGGTGCGGGTAAAGGCCATGTCGGTGATGCCAAGAGGTTCGAAAACGCGTTCCGCCAGCACCTCGGACAGCCGCTTGCCGCGGATGCCCTCGACGACCTGGCCCGCCCAGTCGATATTGGTGCCGTATTCCCATTTCTCGCCCGGATCGAACAGCAACGGCGTCTTGAGCGCCGCCATCGTGCCGGTGACGACCGAGGGTTGGCCGTGATCCTCGGCCATCTTCAGGTAGTTCGCGTTGAAGAAATCGTATCCGAACCCGGCCGTATGCAGCATCAACTGGCGCGTGGTGATATCGGATTTCGGGGGGCGCAGCACGGGGTTGCCGTCGGCGTCGAACCCGTCCAGCACCTGCAATTCACCTATCGCGGGGGCGTATTCCTTCGCCGGCGCGTCAAGGTCCAGAAGGTCCTCCTCGACGCATTGCATTACCGCCGTCCCGCCGATCGCCTTGGTGGTCGAGAAAAGGGCGAAGACCGTGTCGGTCGTCATCGCAACCTCGGTGCCCAGGTCGCGGACGCCCCTGGCGCCCTCGTAGACATTGGCCATGCGGTCCGTGACCATGGCGACGACGCCCGGTACGCGGTTTGCCTGCGCCCCCGCCGTCACGCCGTCCAGAACGGCATCGAAGGCCGGCTTCCATCCGTTGGTGTTCATTCACTCCTCCCTTGGTGTTTTGTTTGCTTCTCCGACGGAATCCCACCGTCAGGCGGTGGTTCTAGCGTATTTCGCCCCTGTCGTGTTTCCTCCGCAGTACCGCCGTGATCCGGGGCTGTCCGCGTCACGATACCACGCTCGGGCTGCGCGGTGGGCACAGCTTTCGCCGCCACGACGTGCCACCCGGCCGCGCCGGGGCCGCCTCGGCGGGTGGTGGCGCATCTGCCGGGCCATCCGCCGCAGCATGCGCCCCGCTTTCCCAGGGGGCGGATTGGCGGCAAGCCCGCGGAACCGGTTTACAGTGCTCGGAAAACCGTCTTTGCTGCGATGAAGCCCCAAACGCGCGAACCCACATATGGCCATCACCGCAAGCATCCGTCACCTGACGCATTATCGCTATGACCGTCCGGTCAGCCTGGGTCCGCAGGTGATCCGCCTGCGGCCCGCGCCGCACAGCCGCACGCGGGTGATCTCGCACAGCCTCAAGGTTTCGCCCGAGGGCCATTTCGTCAATCATCAGCAGGACCCCTACGGCAACTGGCTGTCGCGCTTCGTGTTCCCCGAACCGGTGCGCGAACTCAGGATCGAGGTGGACCTCGTCGCCGACATGACGGTCTACAACCCGTTCGATTTCTTCGTGGACGAGATCGCCGAGGCATGGCCCTTCGACTATCCCGCCGACCTGGTGGATGACCTGTCGATCTACCGCACGCCCGAACCGGCGGGGCCGCTGCTGACCGCCTTTCTTGCCACCATCCCGCGCGCGGCCGAGCGGACGGTCGATTTCATCGTCGAACTGAACGCCCGGCTGGAACGCGAGATCGGCTATGTCATCCGCATGGAACCCGGCGTGCAGACGCCCGAGGACACGTTGCGCCTGAAGTCGGGCTCTTGCCGCGATACCTCGTGGCTCCTGGTGCAGGTGCTGCGGCACCTCGGCCTCGCGGCGCGGTTCGTGTCGGGCTACCTGATCCAGCTGAAACCCGACCTGGTGGCGCTGGACGGTCCACCCGGCACCGATCACGACTTCACCGATCTGCACGCCTGGTGCGAGGTCTATCTGCCCGGGGCGGGATGGATCGGGCTCGACCCGACCTCAGGGCTTCTGACCGGCGAAAGCCACATCCCGCTGGCCGCCACGCCGCATTACCGCAACGCCGCGCCCATCACCGGCATGGCCAGCCCCGCCGAGGTCGATTTCGACTTCCACATGGAGGTGCATCGCGCCGCAGAACACCCGCGCATCACCAAGCCGTTTTCGGACGAGGCGTGGCAGGCGCTGGATGCGCTGGGCCACAAGGTCGATGCCGCGATCGAGGCGGGCGACATGCGCCTGACCATGGGGGGCGAGCCGACCTTTGTTTCCATCGACGATTTCGAATCGGACGAGTGGAACACCGCCGCCGTGGGCCCGATGAAACGCGGCCTGGCCGACCGGCTGATCCGGCGTCTGCGCGACCGTTTTGCGCCGGGCGGATTCCTGCATTACGGACAGGGCAAGTGGTACCCGGGCGAAACGCTGCCGCGCTGGACCTTCTCGTTGTATTGGCGCAGGGACGGCAAGCCGATCTGGAAGAACCCCGACCTGATCGCCGAGGAAACGGCCCAGACCGGGGCAGGCCCGGATCAGGCCGAGGCTCTGCTGAAAGGCATGGCCGACCGGTTGGGGGTGGACGCCGACATGGTGGTGCCTGCCTACGAGGATCCGGCCGAGTGGATTCTCAAGGAGGGCAACCTGCCCGAGAACGTCACCCCCGAAAACTCGAAACTGAAGGACCCCGAGGAACGCGCCCGCATCGCCCGCGTCTTTGCCCGCGGCCTGACCGACCCGGCGGGTCACATCCTGCCGATCCAGCGGTGGCAGGCCAAGGCGACCGGCAAGCGCTGGCGGTCGGAGAAATGGAAGATGCGCCGCGGCAAGCTGTTCCTGGTGCCCGGCGACAGCCCGGTGGGCTATCGCCTGCCGCTGGGCAGCCTGCCGCACATCCCGCCCGCGCAATACCCCTATACCTATGTCACCGATCCGACGGTCGCGCGCGGCCCGCTTCCCGAGTTCGACGCCGCCGACCGCGCCGCCGCGGCCGGGCTGCCCGAAACGACGCCGGGCCACGCCCAGCCCGTCGCCCGCTTCACCGGGGGGGGCGCAGTGCAGGATGTGCGCGAACAGGAATTGGGGACCGACGCGGTCCGCACCGCGCTGTCGGTCGAACCCCGCGACGGGCGGCTTTGCGTGTTCATGCCCCCCGTCGAGGATGTCGAGGATTACCTGGAACTTGTCGCTGTGGCCGAGGCGACGGCTGCCGAAATGGGTCTGCCCGTGCATATCGAGGGCTATGCGCCGCCGCACGACCCGCGGCTGAACGTGATCCGCGTGGCCCCCGACCCCGGCGTGCTGGAGGTCAATATCCACCCGGCGAACGGCTGGGAGGATTGCAAGACCATCACCCAAGGCGTCTACGAAGAGGCGCGGCTGACCCGCCTTGGCGCTGACAAGTTCATGATCGACGGCAAGCATTGCGGCACGGGCGGCGGCAATCACGTGGTGGTGGGCGGCGAAACGCCCAACGATTCGCCCTTCCTGCGCCGACCGGACCTGCTGCGTTCGCTGATCCTCTACTGGCAGCGGCATCCCAGCCTGTCCTACCTGTTCTCTGGCCTGTTCATAGGCCCGACGTCGCAGGCCCCCCGGATCGACGAGGCCCGCCATGACAGCCTCTACGAGCTGGAAATCGCGCTGGCGCAGTTTCCCGATCCGGGCGAGGGCGAGGCGCCCGCGCCCTGGCTGGTCGACCGCCTGCTGCGCAACATCCTGATCGACGTTACAGGCAACACCCACCGGGCGGAACTTTGCATCGACAAGCTTTATTCGCCTGACGGCCCCACGGGACGCCTGGGGCTGGTGGAATTCCGTGGCTTCGAGATGCCGCCCGATGCGCGGATGAGCCTGGCGCAACAGGTGCTGATCCGGGCGATCCTCGCGCGGCTCTGGGCGAACCCGGTCAAGGGCAAGCCGGTGCGCTGGGGCACGGAACTGCATGACCGGTTCATGCTGCCGCATTTCGTGTGGCAGGACTTCCTCGGCGTGCTGCGCGATCTTGCCGATCACGGCTTCGCGTTCCGGCCGGACTGGTACGAGGCGCAGCAGGAGTTCCGGTTCCCGTTCTGCGGCGAGGTGGACTACGAGGGCGTGCACCTAGAACTTCGCCAGGCGCTGGAACCCTGGCACGTGCTGGGCGAGCGCGGCGCCATCGGCGGCACCGTGCGCTATACCGACAGTTCGGTGGAACGCATGCAGGTCAAACTGACCGCCACCAACCCGGGCCGCTACATCGTGACCTGCAACCGCCGTGCCGTGCCGCTGCACCCCACCGAAACTGCCGGCGTGGCCATTGGCGGCGTCCGCTTCAAGGCGTGGCAACCGGCCGAGGCGCTGCACCCCGTCCTGCCGGTCAACGCGCCGCTTGCGCTGGACATCTTCGACACCTGGTCGGGGCGGGCGCTGGGTGGCTGCACCTATCACGTCGCGCATCCGGGCGGGCGCAACTACGATACCTTCCCCGTGAATGCCAACGAGGCCGAGGCCCGCCGCTTGGCCCGGTTCGAGAAGATGGGCCATACGCCGGGCAGCTATTGGCCCGCCCCTGAACAGCCCCATCCCGAATTCCCGATGACACTCGACCTGCGCCGCGCGCCGGGCCTTTGACATGAGTTCCGCGGGTCACCTGAAGGACGATCCGGCCGCGGCCCTTCTGCGGGGCTATCGCCCGCCGCCCGGCGTTGCGGACGAGTTGTTGCGACCGGATGGAAGTGTCCGGCCCGTCTGGCAGCCCCTGATCGACCTGTTGGCCGGGCAGGGCGCCGAGGACCTGTCCCAGCGGTTCGCCCGTGGCGACCAGCACCTGCACGACGCGGGCGTCTATTACCGCCAGCATACGTCGAGCGGGTCGACCGTGCGCGACTGGCCGCTGTCGCATATCCCCGTGATGATCGCCGACGACGAATGGCAGCGCCTGTCCGAAGGCCTGGTCCAGCGCGCCGACCTGCTGGAACAGGTCATGGCCGATCTCTATGGGCCGGCCAGGCTGGTGTCGCAGGGGCTGCTGCCGCCCGAACTGGTGGCGCGCAACCGCGAATGGTTGCGGCCCGTGGTGGGGATACGTCCCCGTTCGGATCATTTTCTGCATTTTGTGGCCTTCGAGGTCGGCCGTTCGCCCGACGGGTCGTGGCTGGTGCTGGGCGACAGGACCCAGGCGCCCTCGGGGTCGGGCTTTGCGCTGGAAAACCGCATGGCGACGGCGCGGGTCTTTCCCGATCTGTTCCCGGCCGCCAATATCCGCCGGCTGGCGGGCTTTTTCCGGGCCTATCGCGATGCGATGAACGCGCTCAGGGGCGATGCGGGCCGGGTTGCGATCCTGACGCCGGGCCAGCATTCCGATACCTATTTCGAGCATGCCTATATCGCCCGCTACCTCGGTTTCCTGCTTCTGGAATGCGAGGATCTGAAGGTCGAGCGGGGCAAGTTGACGGTGCGCACCATCGACGGGCCACAGCCGGTCAGCGTGTTGTGGCGGCGGCTTGATTCCCGCTTTGCCGACCCCTTGGAACTGGACGAAACCTCGGCGCTGGGCACGCCGGGCATGGTCGCGGCGCTTCGGGCGCGCGAGCTGACGATGCTGAACTGCCTGGGCTCGGGCGTGCTCGAGGCGCGGGCGCTGATGGCGTTCCTGCCGCGCATCTGCGAACGGCTGACCGGCGAGGGCCTGAAAATCCCCAACATCGCGACCTGGTGGTGCGGGCAGGCGGCCGAGCGGGCCTATGTCTATGACAACCTCCAGCGGATGATGATCGGCCGGGCGCTGTCCACCGACCTTCCCTTCGAGGTGGACGCCTCGACCGCGCTGGGTGGCGATTTCCGGGGCACGGCGCAGAAACCCATCGGCGACTGGCTGGAAACCGACGGCGCCAAGCTGGTCGGGCAAGAGGCCGCGACGCTGTCCACCACGCCCGCCATGATCGACGGCGAACTGGTGCCCCGCCCGATGCTGATCCGCGTCTTCGCCGCGCGCACCCCCGATGGCTGGGTGGTGATGCCCGGCGGCTATGCCCGGATCGGCCGGACCGAGGACCCGACGGCACTGGCGATGAAGAACGGCGGTTCGGTCGCCGATGTCTGGGTGGTCAGCGACGACCCCGTCACCCCCGACAGCCTGGCCAGCCGGCAAGAGGGGCCATTCGCGCGCCGCCTGCCGGGCGTGCTGCCCTCGCGCGCGGCGGACAACCTGTATTGGCTGGGCCGTTACGTCGAACGGGCCGAGGCACGGGTGCGCGAACTGCGCGCCTATCACCTGCGGCTGGAGGAGGTCGGTCACCGCGAAATGCCGGTGCTTGCGCATCTTGAACGCTATCTGGACGGGTTCGACATCGACCCCGACGAACCCGTGCCCGCCGCCATCCTCGAACTGTTCGAGGCGGCGCAGGGCTGCGCGGGCAAGGTGCGCGACCGGTTCTCGACCGACGGCTGGCACGCGCTGAACGACCTCGCCTTCACCGCGCGGGGCATGTACAACCGCGTGCGCCCGGGCGACGAGGCGGCGCGCAAGATGACCGAATTGCTGCGCAGGCTCGCCGGGTTCGCGGGGCTGGTGCATGATAACATGTTCCGCTTTTCCGGCTGGCGCTTTCTGACGATGGGTCGCGCGCTGGAACGGGCCGACCAGATGCTGACCTTGCTGGCGGCGTTTGCCGATCCCGAGGCCCCCCCCGGAAGCTTCGACGTGGCCGTCGAGGTCGGCGACAGCGTGATGACCCACCGTCGGCGTTACCCGATGGCCACCAGTTGCTGCACGATTGTCGACCTGTTGGCGCTGGATGCCGGCAACCCGCGTTCGGTGCTGTTCCAGCTCGATGTGTTGCGCGAACAGGAGGCGATGCTGACCACGGTCAAGGAGGGCGGCCCGATGTCCGATCTCGCGCGCCGCATCCTGCTGCTGCACACCGCGCTTTCGGTCGCCGCGCCCGAGGACCTGA
Source organism: Rhodovulum marinum (assembly GCF_004343075.1). Taxonomy (GTDB): domain Bacteria; phylum Pseudomonadota; class Alphaproteobacteria; order Rhodobacterales; family Rhodobacteraceae; genus Rhodovulum; species Rhodovulum marinum. The sequence continues at coordinate 116,090 of NZ_SLXP01000009.1, read as the reverse complement.
CACCCGCCCGGCTGCTCGCGCTTCAGAAGGATCTGCGCGAGGTGTCAGACACGCTGACCGCACGCTACCTGAGCTGATACCCATGGCAACCGACTATGACATCCGGCTCGAGATCGCGTATCGCTACGAAACGCCCGCGGGATCCAGCCGTACGTTGCTCAGGATGCTGCCGCTGACCTCGGCAGAGCAGACCTTGATCTCGGGCTTCGTCGATACCGATCCGGAACCCGATTTCCGGCGTGACAGCGCCGATTTCTTCGGCAATGCCACGACCGAGCTGGCGCATGACCGGCCGCTGACCGAAATCGCCTTCCGCTTTGCGGGGCGGGTGCGCCGGCTGGGGGGTGCGCCGGGGCTGGACCTGTCGACCGACCTGGCGCGGCTGCACGGCGATATCGCCGAAGTCGTGGGCATCGGCCCCGACGCGCCGCATCATTTCCTGGGGGAATCGGAACGCATCCGCCACGAATCCCGGATCGCCGCCTTTGCGGCAGAGTTGGTTCAGCCGGATATGTCGGCGTTGTCCGCGACCTGCGCCATTTCGCATGCGGTGCACAGCCGGTTCGAATTCGACCCCGAGGCGACCGAGGTGACGACCCTGCCGATCGAGGCGTTCGAGGCCCGCCGCGGGGTCTGCCAGGATATCAGCCATGTCACGATCGCCGCGCTGCGCGCCGTGGGGATCCCCGCGGGCTATGTCAGCGGCTTTTTGCGCACGACCCCGCCGCCGGGGCAGCCCCGGCTGGAAGGGGCCGATGCGATGCATGCCTGGGTGCGGGCCTGGTGCGGGGCCGAAACCGGCTGGGTCGAGATCGACCCCACGAACGACATCGTGGTGGGGGCCGACCATATCGCGGTGGCCATCGGGCGCGACTATGCAGATGTCGCACCGGTGCGCGGGTCGCTGCGGACCGAAGGCACGCACACGACCGTTCACCGGGTCGACGTGATCCCCTGTAACGATCCCGTGGGATAGGGCGCGCGCGCAGAAGGCTTTGCACGCGGGCGCATCCCGTTCGAACCGGGTCTCGACGCGGCAGGCCGTCATTGCCCTGTCATATATTTCCGATATTCTCGAAATATGGAAAAATTGATTCCCTCCCGCTTTGCGACCCTTGGCCATCCCCAGCGGCTAGCGATTTTCCGGCTTCTGATGCGGCGCTATCCCGACCGCGTGCCCGCCGGTGAAATCGGCGCGGCGCTGGGGCTTAAGCCGTCGACGCTTTCGGCCTATCTGTCCGCCCTGATGGGGGCGGGGCTGGTCAGCCAGACGCGTGAGGGCACGTCGTTGCGCTATGAGATCAACATGACAGAGGTGCGACGCACCCTCGATTTCCTGTTCTTCGATTGCTGCCGCGGGCGGTCGGACCTGTGTTCGCCCGTCTCTCTGCCCATGCTCACAGGAGCCCCCCCCATGTCCGACCGCAAATTCAACGTGCTTTTCATCTGCACTGGCAATTCCGCCCGCTCGATCTTTGCCGAGTCGCTGCTGCGTGCCGCCGCGCCCGACCGGTTCAACGCCTATTCCGCGGGCACCAAACCCTATTCCGAACTGAACCCTTTCGCCCTGCAGGTGCTCAGGGACAAAGGCCATGACGTTTCGGTTCTGCGCGCCAAGAACGTGTCCGAGTTCAGCGGGCCGGACGCGCCGCATCTCGATTTCGTCTTCACGGTTTGCGACCAAGCCGCAAACGAGGAATGCCCGTCCTGGGAAGGCCAGCCCGTCACCGCCCATTGGGGCATGCCCGATCCGGTCAAGGCCGAGGGCACCGACGCGCAGAAAAGCCTCGCCTTTCAGCAGGCCTATGGCGCGCTGAAGAACCGGATCCAGGCCTTTACCGCGCTGCGGCTGGACGCGCTGGACCGGCTGGCGCTGCAAAAGGCGGTCGACGAGATCGGGCGCGCCGTGGCTGGGTTGACGGCATGACGGTTTTCGCACTGAACGGGCTGGGCCGCATCGGCAAGCTGGCATTGCGCCCCCTTCTGGAACGCGGTGCGGACATCGCCTGGATCAACGATGCCGTCGGTGACCCGGCCATGGCCGCGCATCTGCTGGAATTCGACACCGTGCACGGGCGGTGGGACGCGGCGTTTTCCCATGACGAAGGCAGCGTGACCATCGACGGCACCCGGCTGCCCTTCGCAGGCCGCGACCGGATCGAAGACCTGCCGCTGGACGGTGTCGACGTGGTGATCGATTGCACCGGCGTGTTCAAGACCGAGGCCAGCATCGCCCCCTATTTCGAGAAGGGCGTGAAAAAGGTCGTGGTCTCGGCCCCGGTCAAGGATGGCGATGCGGCGAATATCGTCTACGGGGTGAACCATGGCATCTACGACCCCGCCCGGCACTGCATCGTGACGGCGGCCAGTTGCACCACGAATTGCCTCGCCCCGGTGGTCAAGGTCGTCCACGAACAGATCGGCATCCGCCACGGCGTCATCACCACGATCCATGACGTGACCAACACCCAGACCATCGTCGACCGCCCCGCCAAGGATCTGCGCCGCGCGCGGTCCGCGCTGAATTCGCTGATCCCCACCACCACCGGAAGCGCCACGGCGATCACCCTGATCTATCCCGAGCTGAAGGGCAGGCTGAACGGCCACGCGGTGCGGGTGCCGTTGCTGAACGGGTCGCTGACCGACTGCGTGTTCGAGGTCCAGCGCGAGGTGACGGCGGACGAGGTCAACACGCTGTTCAAGGCCGCCGCCGAAGGCCCGCTGAGGGGTATTCTCGGGTATGAAGACCGCCCGCTGGTGTCGGCCGATTACGTGAACGACACCCGTTCGGGGATCGTGGACGGGCCGTCCACCATGGTCGTCAACGGCACCCAGCTCAAGGTTTATGCGTGGTATGACAACGAAATGGGCTATGCACACCGGCTGGTGGATATCGCGCTGATGGTGGGGGCGTCGCTGTGAGCCGATCCGACGGCCTGTCGGCCTATGTCGCGGTTACCGTGGCCTACTGGGCGTTCATGCTGACCGATGGCGCGCTCAGGATGCTGGTGCTTCTGCATTTTCACACCCTCGGGTTTACGCCGATCCAGTTGGCCTGGTTGTTCGTGCTCTATGAAATCGCGGGCATTCTCACCAACCTGTCTGCGGGCTGGCTGGCGGCGCGTTTCGGACTGGCATCGACGCTCTATGCGGGGTTGGGCATCCAGGTGGCGGCGCTGATCGCGCTGGCGGGGTTGAACCCCGATTGGGCGATCGGCCTTTCGGTCGCCTATGTGATGGCGGTGCAGGGCGCAAGCGGGGTCGCCAAGGACCTGGCCAAGATGTCCGCCAAGTCGGCGGTCAAGCTGCTGGCGCCGAAGGGCGGAGACGGCCTGTTTCGCTGGGTCGCCGCGCTGACGGGGTCCAAGAACGCGGTGAAGGGGCTGGGCTTTCTGCTGGGGGCGGCGCTTTTGGCGACATTCGGGTTCACCTGGGCGGTTCTGGCCATGGCGACCGTTCTGGCGGCGATCCTGGTTGCGGTCCTGATCGCCATGCCACCGGGGCTGCCCCGGGGACGCAAGGGGGCGAAATTCGCGCAGGTCTTTTCGACATCGCGGAACGTCAACTGGCTTTCGGCGGCCCGCGTGGTGCTGTTCGGGGCGCGCGACGTGTGGTTCGTGGTCGGTATCCCGGTCTATTTCTACGCGGTGCTTTCGGATGGGACCGAGGCGGGCAACCGCGCGGCCTTTTTCCTGATCGGCGGTTTCATGGCCGGCTGGATCATCCTGTACGGCGCGGTGCAGGCCTTTGCGCCCCGGCTCTTGCGCGCGGGCACCCGCCCCGAGGCCGCCCTGATCGCCGCGGCGCGCGGCTGGGCCTGGGCGCTGGCGGCCGTGCCCGCGGTGTTGACGGGCGCCGCCCTGCTGGCCGACGGCCCGTCACCATGGCTGACCGCCACGCTGGTTACGGGGCTCCTGGCCTTCGGCGCGTTGTTCGCGGTCAATTCGTCGCTGCATTCCTACCTGATCCTCGCCTTCAGCCGGGACGAAAGGGTGACGATGGATGTCGGCTTCTATTACATGGCCAATGCCGCCGGGCGGCTTGTCGGCACCGTCCTGTCCGGGCTGACCTACGCGGCCGGTGGCCTGCCGCTGATGCTTGGCGCCGCTGCCCTGATGGTGGCGGCCTCGGCGCTTGCCGCGGGACGGCTGCACGTTTCCCCGGCTGCGGGCGCCACACCCTGACCCCGCCCCGGGGCCGTGGCACCACCATGGCCGCCGGTCAGACGTACGCCCGGGGGCGCGGCACGGTGCCTTTGCCGCCCGGCTGGCAGTGCCCGAACGCCGCCGCACAGGCGCCGATCGATTTGACAAATCGAAGCCGCGACGCCAGGCGTGCTTGCCCCGGACGATGAAGCCCACTACCGATTTCAGCCTGCAGTCTGTTGTTTTGAGAATGAAACCACCATGCAGCAGGTCAGGGGCGGTATCGCCAAACCGGGAAGAAAAGGTGGATCAGGCATCATGGTCTTGAAGGTCTTCGCAGCCGGCCTCGTGTTTGCGCTTGCGCCTCTGTTCGTTTCCGAGGTTCGTGCAGATGCTACCCTTCCGTCGGGATGTGCCGACCGGATGAAGGGTCAGCGCCTGACCCTCGTGGTGCCGAATGCGGCCGGGGGTGGGTTCGATATCTATGCGCGCAGCCTTGCGCCCGAACTTGAACGGATCGGCGGCGTGACGGTGCGGGTGTCCAACATGCCGGGCGGCGGTGGCAAGGCGGCGCTCTTGCGTGTGGCGAATGCGCCGTCGGATGATTACGCGGTTCTCATAGACAACGCAGGCGATATCGTCGCCGAACTGCTCGAAGATCCTTCGCTTGGCAAGACGCCGCAGGATTTTCGGGCCCTTGGTATTGTCCAGGTCGAACCGGAGGCTTGGGTCGGGCGCCCCGATCTAAATCTGATGGACCCCGATGCCGGGCCGCTTGTGGCGGCGGTTTCCTCAGTCGAGGCGAACCTGGGAACCGTCGGACTGCCGGCGATGGCCACGGGGCACACGGTCCGGCTGGTGGCCGGTTACGCCGGAAGCGGAGATCAGTTCGCGGCGGTCCTGCGGGGCGAGACCGATTTCACGTCGAAAGCCAAGGGAACCGCGCTCCGGGCGATGAAATCCGGCGATCTGAAGGTGCTTCTCGTGCTGTCCGACGGACCCGATCCCATGCTGCCGGATGTACCTTGGCTCGCCGGCGAGGGCGGACTTGTCGCGCATCTGACCGCGGGCCTGCCCGAAGCGGAACGCGCCGAACGGCAGAAGATCGCACAGCTTGCGGTGTCGCTCTCCTCGGGCGCCCGCATCCTGATGAACTCGGCCGCGGTGCCGGATGATGTACAGGTCTGCCTGAATGCGATCTTCGACGCGGCGCTGGTCTCGCCTGATTTCCGCGATGCCGCACAGGCACAAGGCCGGGATGTGACGCCGATCGGCGCGCAGGAGGCTGAAAGAATCTTCGAAAACAAGCTGGAGGCTTATTCGCGGGCGGCCCCGCTTCTCGACGAGGTGGCGACGCAGCTGCGCCCCTGAGCGACGCTGCACGCCGCTGCCATGCCTGACACGATCACTGCGCTTGGGATCGGCCTGCAGAACGTCTTCAGCTGGCCGAATGTCCTGATACCGGTTCTGGGCACCGTTCTGGCGATGACCGTTTCGTTCCTGCCCGGGATCGGCGCGGCAAGCCTGGCGGCGGTGATGGTGGTACTGACGCTGCATTGGGAACCGGTGCAGGTTCTGCTTTTGTTCGGCGCGTTGACGGGCGGTGCGACGTTCATGGGGTCGGTCACGGCGATCCTCTTCGGGATCCCCGGAAATGCCGCAAGTTCCGTCACCTTGCTGGATGGGCACCCGATGGCCCATGCCGGCCGGCCCCGCACCGCCCTGGCCGCAGCGGCCACGGCCTCGGCGTTGGGCTCGGTCTTCGGCGTGGTGGTTCTGATCCTGCTTCTGCCTGCGATCCGGCCCTTGTTGCTGCAGATCGGCCCCCTGGAACGCGCGGCACTGGCGGTCTGGGGGCTTGCCACGATCATCGCCGTGCTCAATGGCAGGCCGCTCAAGGCCTTTGCGGCGACCGGTCTTGGCCTGCTTCTGGCCATGGTCGGAAGCGATCCGACAACCAGCCAGCCGCGCTGGACCTTCGGCCGGTTCGAGATCAGCGACGGGCTTGCGCAAGGGGCGATGCTGCTTGGCTTCTTCACGTTGTCCGAGGTGTTGTCCTGGCGCAAATGCCACGACCTGAAGGCAGTTCCACGGCACGCCGCGCCCGACGACACGACGCGCGGGGGCGTGCTTGGGGTGCTCAAGGAACGCGCGCTGGTGCTGCGTGCCTCGCTGATCGGCCTGCTCGTCGGCATCATTCCCGGCGTGGGTGGAACGGTGGCGGGGTTCGTCGCCTATGGCCAGACGGTACAGACAGCGCGCGGCGACCGCTCCGGTTTCGGCAAGGGCGACATCCGCGGCGTGATCGGCCCCGAGGCCGCCGTCGATGCAAAGGATGGCGGCTCGCTCCTGCCGGTGCTGGCGCTGGGCGTGCCGGGCAGCGAGGGCGGGGTCTTCCTGCTTACCGTGCTGGCGATCCACGGTTTCGTTCCCGGAAGCGCCATGCTGGGCGCGGATCTGCCTTTCACCTTCACGTTGATTTTCGCCTTGCTCGCCTCGAACCTGTTGACCTCTGCGCTGGGGTTGGCGCTTGTGCCCGGACTGTCCCGTCTTACGCGGTTGCCGATCGACCGCATCGCGTTGCCGGTCATCGTGGTCGGTTTGGTGACGGTGGTGCAGATTGACGGCCTCGTCTCCGATCTGTTCGTCGCCGTGGGCTTTGCCGCCCTGGGCTATGCGTTCCGCCGTCTCGACTGGCCGCGCGTGCCGTTCGTCATCGCCTTCGTGCTTGGGCCCAGCCTGGAAAGCAATCTTGCCCTGGTATGCCAGCTTCATGCGGTGGACCGGCTTGACTTAGGCTCGCGTCCCCTCGCCTGGGTCATCATCGCGCTGACGCTCCTTTCGGTGGTCTGGATGGTGACGCGGCCACGACACGGAGCCTCGGAGGTCCAGCGCGCCAGCATCGCGGATCGGGGCGTGACGATCCTTCTGGGATGCGGTGTCGCGCTTTTCGCCGGGATCGCGTTGACCGGTGGGCGGGCCTATTCGGGCTATGCCTTGGGGGTGTGCTTCGTGACGCTGGGCACCTTCGCCGCGCTGGCCCTTGCGCAGGCTTTTGCGCCTTCTCTCGCGGGCGGATCGGGCAAGGAAAGGCCGTTCCTGCCGGCATCGCATCGGCTGCCGCTCCTGCTTGTGGCAATCGCACCTGGGCTGACGCTGCTTTTCGGCCTTCCGCTCGCGTGCGGCGGGCTGGTTCTGTTCTGGATGCTGCCGTCATTGCGGCAGGGCAACGCCTTGCGCCGGCTGGCTTTGGTCGTGGCCGCCGCGCTTGTGACCGTGGTTGTTGTCACGCTTTATCTCGACCGCGTCGCGGTTCTCGACCTGCCGGCGCCGATCGTGCCTGTCTTGCCGGCCTGAACGTAAGGAAGGGAAGCGTCACAACGGACGGCGCGCCACGATCAGGCTTTGCCGGATTTCGGGCGAGATCCCCGGCACATAGGACGGCGATTGCACCGAAAGCCGGTCAAGCCCGTTCACCGACAGGCATTCAAGGCCCGAACGGGCCAACATCTCGCGCAGCTCGGAGTCGCGCGTCGATGGCGTTACGCGCGGGCGCGTCCAGAACGCGTGTCCGGCCGTGCCGATTGCCTGCACCGTCTCGGGCCTGTACCCGCGCGCCAGCGCCGCGGCCTCCAGTCGCTGACGGTTCGCCTGGAGCGCCGCCGCATCGAGATGCCAGACCAGATCGCCCAGCTTCTGATGGAGCAGGAGAAGACCGCCGGGACGCAGGACCCTGGCCCAGGTGGCAACGAGGTCCGGGCGCAATTCCGCCGGAAGGAAATTCAGAAAACTGTGGGCGACAACCGCATCGACTGCGGCACAATCCAGGTCCAGGATGTTGCCGTGATGAAGTTCGATCCCGCGCCCCAGATGCGCCGCGAGACGCCGGTTCTGTTCGATCGGGGTGGCGCAGCGTTCCGCCAGCACCAGTTCGCCGCTCAGCCCGCACCGCGCAAGCGCACCCAGCACCATGGCCGCAAGCCCGCTGTCGGCGGCCCCCGACAAAAGCACCCGGCACCGACCATCGACGGCCGCCCGCGCCAGCCCCTCGGCAAAGAAATCCGTCCCCGCCGGCACCGCCCCGTTCCTCAGCAACAGGCGGATCACGCTCCAGGCGCGGTGATAGGCCAGGCAGCCATGTTCCTTTTCACACAGATTGCCCGCATGTTCGAAAGAGAACCGCGCCAAGTCGTCTAGCGGTTCGGTCGGGTGCATTGCGAGGCTCGCGTTATCCTTCAGCACAGACGCAACCGATCTGCCGTTTTGGAAGAAAGCCGCCAGATGCACGGATGCGGCAGTCACCCGTCTTTCCCTCCCACAAGACCTGCCAGCCGATATTGCGTTCCAGAGCACCGGGGCCCACGCATGCCCTTGGCCGATTTTCTTCGGCTCGGCCGCCGACGGGGCCGATCACTCGGATGGCCAGCCCGTTCGGCTCGAGGGGCCGGTTCGGTTCGACGGTGGCGGCGGCGTTCATCCTTGAGTCCTAATCGTTTTTCCGCCTCATCAAATCCCAGTCGGCGGCGAAGTCCAATTCCCGATTTGCCGCATGTGCGCCTGCGGTGGCGGGCTTGCACTCTTCGCGCAACGCCCGCAACGTGACGGCATCCGGCTCGTGCCCAAAGGGCGTTCACACGGCATGATCACCTTCTTCGTTCACGAGTTGAACCTGAACCCGTCGCGAAAGCTGCTGGCAAGCGCGGGGCGGCATCTGCCTTTTCTCAGGGTCGTCACCTACCAGGACGCGTTTCGGCGGTTGTCCTTTCCGACCGGGACACTGATCTTTTCCGATTTCGAGTTCCTGGACGGGTTCCAACTTGCCGCGGCAGCCGCCATTGCCCAAGCGGCGCGCCATGAAAACCCGCGAACACGCATCCTCAACCATCCGTGCACCGCATGCGAGCGGTATGCCCTGTTGCGCAAGTTGCATGCGGCCGGGTTGAACCCGGTCGAGGTGACCCGGCTCGAGGCTGGCGACCGCCCCTCCCGCTTTCCGGTGTTCCTGCGGCTCGAGGATGGCTGCCTGGGCGCGGAATCAGGTCTGATCCACTCTGCGGACGAACTGGATGCAGAACTTCGGGCGATGCGCGATGCCGGGCGGCCGTTGAAACGGCACATCGCGGTCAGTTTCGAAACCCGCCCGGACAGCGATGGCCTGTTTCGCAAATACGGCGCCTTCAGGATCGGAGACGCGATCATCCCGCAACACATCCTGCGCAGTCCGCATTGGGTGGTGAAATCCTCGATCAGCCGGAAGACCGCGGATTTCGCCGCCGAAGAGCTGGACTTCGTGCGCGACAACCCGCATCGCGAGGCGCTTCTGGCGGCGACCGACCTGGCAGGTCTGCAATTCGGCCGGATCGACTATGGCCTATGCGACGGAAAGCCCGTGATATTCGAGGTGAACCCGAACCCGACCTTCCCGACATTCGGCAAGACCTCGGATGCGCGCAGCGCGCGTCGCGACGTGATCCTGTCCCGCGTCGTCGACGCGATGCGTGCCATTGACGACGGGCAGGTTCATGCCGCCCGAACGCGCTTCGTGCCCCCCGCCGAGGTGGCCAAGTATATCCAGGTCGAACGCTGGAATGGCTTTCGTCGGCGGGTCTGGAAACTTCGCGCCATGATAGCACGCAGTAGGTACGGGCACTGATCTTGGAACAGCGTCGGGTTTGCGGCCGCGCCGGTTCACGCCGGTGTTCGTCGAATCACTTGGATTCTCGGATGTGGCAGCGGTGGGTGAGGAGATCGAGGAGCGCGGTGGTCATCTTTGCATCGCCGAAGAGTGTCGCCCATTCGCTGCGCTGAGATTGGTTGTGATGATAACGCTGGTCCGCTCGTTGATGCCAAGATGACCACCGCGCTCCTCGATCGCCAGACGCATCACTTTGAGATCGTCCGGACCGGCAACGAAAGCAGGCGCTTCAAGAACAGATCTTGGCGCAAGCGGACCCCCCGCAGGCCCGTCGCCGCTGCGTTACATGGGGTCGACGCAGCGCCGGGCCAGTTCAGGCCCAAGTGGGCCAATATCGGGCACCCATACGAGGTCACGGCTCAATGCCGATTGGCACGTTCGCGTCCGTTCCGCCGGTCCCTCTTGAGGCAAATCAAGGGCGACGCAGCGGCATCCGTGCTTTGATGAACATTTGGGAGGGGCGCGTTCTTGCCAGACGAGCCGAAAGCAATGCAGGCGAAACCCGGGCCGGCGCACCCGGAACGGCGGCGCTCCGATCTGCCTTGGAAAACGCCGAAACCGGGTCACGAGGACCCCTCGGCCCCCGGGCTGGTGGCGGCGATCCTCGACAGTCCCGAATATCGCCTCGCGGATCAGGATGTCGAGTTCCTGTCCCACGATGGTACGCGGGGACTACGGCTGCACCTGGATTACATGAAGGCCGAGAAGCTGCTGGAGGCGGCGGGGATTGCGCACACGATCGTCGTTTTCGGCGGCACCCGTATACCGGAACCCAAAGCGGCCTTGAAAAGGGCTGAGGAGATAGAGGCCGCACTGAATGCCAAACCGGATGATGAGGGGCTGAAGAAGAGCCTGCGTATCGCGCAGCGGATCGTTGCGAAAAGCCATTACTACGATGTCGCGCGCGACTTCGGCCGCACGGTCGGGCACGCCGAGGGATCTGAGGGCAATTGCCTTGTCGTTGCCACCGGCGGCGGTCCAGGCATGATGGAGGCGGCGAACCGCGGTGCCCGGGATGTCGGCGCCCGGACGGTCGGGCTCAACATCAGCCTGCCGCATGAGCAATACCCGAACCCCTACCTGACGCCCGGGCTTTGCTTTCGGTTCCATTATTTCGCGGTGCGAAAGCTGCATTTCCTGCTGCGGGCACGGGCGCTCGTGGTGTTCCCGGGGGGCTATGGCACACTGGACGAACTGTTCGAGACGCTGACCCTGATCCAGACCCGCAAGATCGCCCCCGTGCCCGTCATCCTGGTGGGCCGGGCGTATTGGTCGCGCGCCTTCGATCCGGATTTCCTGGTCGAAGAGGGCGTGATCGATCCCGAGGACCGAGAGCTTTTCTGGTACGCCGAGACGGCCGAGGAAATCTGGGACGATATCCGGCGCTGGTACGACCGGGCGGGCAAACCACTGACGGGTGGAACGACAGGGAGGGAAGAGGATGCAGGTTGAATTTCACGGCGCCGCCGGCGGTGTTACCGGATCCTGCCACCTGTTGCGCGCGGCGGGCAAGGTGATCCTGGTGGATTGCGGCATGTTCCAGGGTTCGCACGAATTGCATGCGGACAATGCCGCGCCCTTCGGATTCGACCCCGCCGAGGTCGATTTTTTGCTGCTGACCCATGCCCATCTGGACCATTGCGGGCGTATCCCGCTGCTGGTCAAGCGCGGCTTTCGCGGCGAGGTGATCTGCACTGCGGCCACCCGCGACCTGACCCGGCTGGTTCTGCTGGATTCAGCCCACCTGCACGAGGAAGAGGCAAGGCACCATCACCGCCACGGCGAACCGCGCGAGCCGCTTTACGATACGATGGATGCGGTCGACAGCCTGGACCGTTTTGGCCGTGTCGCCGCCTATGGCAAGCCGATACGCCTGGCCGAGGGCGTGACGGCCACCGTTCACGATGCGGGCCATATCCTGGGCTCGGCCAGCATCCTGCTGGAGCTGACCGAGGACGACCGCCGCAAACGCATTCTGTTTTCCGGCGATATCGGGCCCAGCGAACGGCCGCTGCTGAACGCGCCGGCCCCGCCAAGCGACGTGGATGCCGTGGTCATGGAAACGACTTATGGCGACCGCGATCACCGGCGGCTGGCCGCCTCCGTGGCCGAGTTGCAGGACGCGATCGCCGATGCCGAGGCGCGCGGCGGCAACGTGATCATCCCGACCTTCGCGCTGGAACGCGCGCAGGAATTGCTGTTCTTCATGCGCGAGGCAATGGAGGCGGGTGCGCTGCGCGACTCCTTGCAGGTCTTTCTCGATTCCCCGATGGCGATTTCCGCGACCCGCATCTTTCAGCGCCACCCGGAGGCGATGAAACCCGAGGTCGCCGAGATGCTGCGCCACGGCGGCGATCCATTCCACCTGCCCGAGTTGCATTTCACCCGTGACGCATCCGAGTCGATGGCGCTGAACCGCATCCGGTCCGGTGCCGTCATCATGGCCGGCTCGGGCATGTGCACGGGTGGGCGGGTGCGCCACCACTTGCGCCACAACCTCGCGCATAGCGATTGTTCCGTGATCTTCGTGGGCTTTGCCGCCGAGGGCACGCTGGCGCGGATCATCGTCGAGGGCGCGAAATCGGTAAAACTGTTCGGCGACCATATCCCGGTGCGCGCCAAGGTTCATACGATCAACGGCTTTTCCGCCCATGCCGGGCGGCGTGACCTGATCGACTGGCATGGCAAGGTCGGGCCGGCCAAGCGGACCTTTCTGGTTCATGGCGAGCACAAGGCCATGACCGCATTGCAAGATGCGCTGAAGGACAAGCAGGTCGTCGTGCCCGCCCTGCACAGCGTTCATCAGCTTTGAGAAGGGAGACCGCGGGAGGACGAGATGATCGAGATGATGGATCGAAGCGAGGGCAACCGTGTGGCCATCCATGTCACCGGGCGCTTGCACCAGGCGGACTACGATGCGCTGCTGCCGAAACTGGAAGAGCTGTTCCGGCGGCATGGCAAGCTGCGCGTTCTGTTCTATGCCGATGCCGGTTTCGAAGGCTGGGACTTGCAGGCCGCCTGGGCCGATGCCTCGCTCGGCTTCGGGCATATGGCGGATTTCGACCGGCTGGCCCTCGTGGGCGCCCCGGATTGGGTCGTCTGGTGCGTGCGGCTCAGCGCCTTTCTGTTCAAGGGCGAGGTGCGGATCTTCACCGGTGCGGAACTGGAAACCGCCTGGGACTGGCTGTGCGCATGATCTGTGGCCGGGCGCCGGTCATCGATGGTTGACCCAGCGGTATAACCAAGGGCCGCGATAAAAAGGGATTTCGGCATTGATCCGGAACCATGACTCCCATGCCGCGAACGAACGAACCTTTCTGGCATGGGTCAGAACCGTGGTCGCGATAGAGGGCTTTGGCCTGGTAGCTGCCCGCATGCGTCCCGAGACGCCGGCGGCCTGGAGCGAACTGTCCTTGATGCTCGTCGGCGGCATCGTGATTGCGCTGGCTTTCCTGCGCATGCGGCGGATCAGGCGCAGGATCGACTCTCCCGGCTTGGAGCCCGACACGACAGGGCTGGGGGATGGGCTACTTGCACTGATGGTTGCCGCCCTGTTCGGCCTGGTTGCGGCCTTTCTGTTCCATGCCGGCTGACGGCTCGGGGCGCTGGTTCACGGCCTCGGCCCCGGTGACGACATCCAGCATGTCGGATGTCGTCTTTTCCTGACGCGCGGCGCGTTCGTGGGCTTTCAGCATCTCCAGCCGGTCGTCGATATTGCGCGACGCCGCGTCCATCGCCTGCATCCGTGCGGCGTTCTCGCTGGCAAGGCTTTCCATCAGCGCGTGGGCGATCTCGGCAAACAGGTATTCCCGGGCCAGCGCCGCGATCAGAGCGTCCGGGGACAGGTGGAAGAGCGGCGTCGGCGCTGGGCCGCTGGCGGGCTCTGATATCGGGACAAGCGGCAGCACCTGCCTGACGACGGGGGCGTATCTGGCCCCGCTCTGGTGCCGGGCAAAGGCGATACGGGCGCTGTGCACGTCCGACAGGCAGGCGGTAACGCGGCGCGCCAGCGCGCCGATCCCCCCCACGCGCGAGGTCATCGCAAAGCTGCGCTCGGCCGAAAGCCCGTCTTCCATGGCCGCGATTTCCCCCCTTCGCCCGACGATCATCAACCGCTCGTCCGGGGAGCGGGCTTGTCGCGCCACGGCGCTCATGCGGGCATTGAAGCCGCCGACAAATCCGTTTTCCGAGGCGATCAGCAGCAGCACGGGCCGTCCACCCGATCCAGTCGCCGCCTCAAGAGAGGCAGCGGGGGCAACACTGGCAATCGCTCGCTCGATGATGCTGCTATAGGCGCGGGTGCCTACCAGCGCGTCTTGGGCCTCGCGCGCCCGCGCTGCCGCCATCGAGCGCAGGGCGCCAACCAGTTCGCCCAACTCGTCCAGGCTTTCGAGGCGGGCCTCTATGCGCGCGAGATCCTCCACCTACTCCCCCGGGGCATCAGCGCCGGACAGATCACGCAGGCAGGCGTCGATCAGGTCTACAAGGGTCGCGCGTGCCGCGTCGGACAATTCGCCCGTCGTGTCGATCTCGGATGCCGCGCGGGGCCGGTCCTGGGGCAGGCGTTCGCTCAGCATGGCGCGCAGGCGGGGCAGTTTTTCCAGGGGCAGGTCGTCCAGCTTGCCCGTCGCCACGGCAATCAGCAGCGCGACCTGCAACGACAGCGGCAGCGGCGCGTATTCGGTCTGCGCCAGGATCGCGCGCAGGCGTCGGCCATGCGCGATTTTCCTTGCGGTGCGCTCGTCGGCCATCGCGCCGAAGCGGGTGAAGATCTCCAGTTCCAGGAACTGCGCGTAATCGAGCTTGAGCGAATCCGCGAGCGACTTGATCGCCTTGGCCTGTGTCGCGCCGCCGACCCGGCTGACGCTCATGCCGACATTCACCGCCGGTTTCTGCCCCTCGTAGAACAGCTTCGGCTCCAGGTAGACCTGCCCGTCGGTGATCGAGATCAGGTTGGTGGGGATATAGGCGGTCAGGTTGCCCGCCTGGGTTTCGGCAATCGGAAAGGCCGTCATCGAGCCGCCGCCCCGGTCCGCCGACAGCTTCGCCGCGCGCTCCAACAGGCGCGCATGCAGGTAGAACACGTCGCCCGGATAGGCCTCGCGCCCCGGCGGCTTGCGCAGCAGCAGCGAAAGCTGGCGGTAGATGATCGCGTGCTTGGTCAGGTCGTCGAGGATCAGCAGGGCATGCTGGCCGCGGTCGCGGAAATACTCCGCGATGGTGCAGGCAGCATAGGGCGTAATCCATTGCGCGCCCGGCGCGGCATCGGCAGCACCCACGACGAAGATCGTCCGCTCCGCCGCGCCATGGCTTTTTACCGCGTCGATCACGCGCACAACGGTCGACGCCTTCTGCCCGATGGCGGCATAGACGCAGACCACGTCCGAGGCGCGCTGGTTGATGATCGTGTCGATGGCGATGGTGGTCTTGCCGGTCTTGCGGTCGCCCACGATCAACTGCCGCTGGCCGCGGCCCAGCGGGATCATCGCGTCGATGACGGTCAGCCCGGTCAGCAGCGGTTCGGTCACCAGGTCGCGGTCCACGATGCCCGGCGCGGGGCGTTCGACCGGGTCCCGGCGATCGGCGGCAAGCGGCGGTCCATCGTCCAGCGGCAGGCCGATCGGCGACACGACCCGGCCCAGCAGGGCCTCGCCCACGGGCACGCGGGCGATCTGTCCCGTGCCATAGACCTTGCTGCCAGCCCTGACCCCGTCCCCGGAGGAAAGCAGGACGCAGCCCGTGACCCGCTCGCTTGCCGTCATGGCAAGACCCAGCGTGCCGTCCTCGAAGCGCAAAAGCTCGTCCAGGCGCGTATGCGGCAGGCCCGAGACATGGGCGACCCCGTCGCCGATTTCCTCTACCCGGCCGACATGGTCCAGCCTCGGGGAGATGTCGGCGCCCTCCAGGCGGGCGCGTGCCCCCTCGATCCAGTCGCCTGCCTCGCGCTCCAGTCCCATTGCCTAGTCCTTCATCGCAGCGGCGGCCCGGTTCAGGCGGTCCGCCACGGAAAACCGCAGCGCGCCGTGGGGCAGGTGCAATTCCACCCCGCCCAGGATCGCGGGATCCTCGATAAACTCCACGCGCAGATCGTCACCCAGCCGTTGGGACAGCGCCGCGCGCCAGGCCGTGCGAAGGTCTTCGGGCGGGGCCGCAGCGGTCGTGACCGTCACGGCGCCCCGGTCCGCCGAAAGGTCGCGGCGCAACTCCTCGCGCTCGGCCCCGGACAGGCCGTCCAGAAAGGCGGCGACCCGCTCGACCTCGGCCGTGGCAGAGGGCGCTTGGCCCTTCAGGGCGGTTTTCGCCAGGTCCGCGGCCAACCCGGCAATACGCGCCTGCAGGGCCTCCAGCGCCTCGCGGCGCTCGCGCGCGATCCTGTCGCGTGCCTCGGCGATCAGGGCATCCGCCTCGTTCTGCGCAGCCTCCAGCATGGCGTTGCGTTCCTTTGCGGCTGCGGCGTGCAGCTCTGCCTCGCGCTTGCGATAGGTTTCGTCCAGTTCGGCGCGCCTTGTCTCGTAGTCCGCGCGCGCCTCCTCGGCCTTGCGGGCCTTTTCCTCTGCCGCCTCGGCGGCCTTGCGGTCGGCCGCCTCGCGCTCTTCGATCATGCGCCGGACCGGGCGGTACAGGAAGCGGCTGAGCAGCCAGACGACGACCAGGAAATTGATCGTCTGCAGCGCAAGCGTCCACCAGTCGATCTGCATGGCCTAGCCGGTGAACGGGTTGGCGTAGAGCAGAAGCAGCGCGATCACCAGGCAGTAGATCGCCATGGTCTCGATCATCGCGAGCCCCACGAACAGCGTGCGCGACAGCGTCCCGGCGGCCTCGGGCTGGCGGGCGATGGCCTCCATCGCGGCGGCAACGGCGCGCCCTTCTCCCAGCGCCGGGCCGATGGCGCCCACGGAAACGGCGAGCGCCGCGCCCAGGACACTGATGATTTCGACGGCGTTTTCCATGTGGTCCTGTCCTTTCTCACGCCTCCACCGCGCCGACGGCGGCGGCGATATAGACGGTTGCAAGCACGGTGAAGATATAGGCCTGGATCAGCCCGATCAGGATACCAAGCAGCAGGAACGGCACCGGCACCAAGAGCCCGGCCAGAAGTGCGAGGATCGCGATGACGAATTCATGGCTCATCATGTTGCCGAACAGCCGGATCATCAGCGAGAAGATGCGCGTCAACTCGGACAGCAGGTTCAGTGGCAACAGGAACGGGGTGGGCTCAAGATAGTGATGCAGGTAGCGCCGCGTGCCCCGTGCCCGCAGCCCGTAGGCATGGACCGACAGGAACACGATCAACCCCAGCGCCATCGGCGTTTCGATATGGCCCGTGGGCGGTGTCACCCCGGGCACCACAGCCGCCAGATTGGCCAGCACGAGGAAGATGAAGAGCGAGCCCAGCAGAGGCAGGAACGGCCAGGGGTCGCGGTCGAAGATCTCGCGCAGTTGCGCGGCGATGGTCGTCACCACGATCTCCAGCGCCGATTGCAGCGCGCCGCCCCTGGGCGCGCCCGTGCGGAAGGCCAGGGCAAGCACACCCCAGAGCAGCACCATGATGGCCCAGGTGGTCGCCACCGCCCGGCTGATCGGCACCGGGCCGAGCATGAACAAAACGTCCGGGGCAAGCGGGCTGGCGTCCATGTCTCAGCCTTCCCTGACCCGGCGAAGGACCACGCCGCGCGCCAACAGGAATCCCGCCAGCATCGCGATCAGCGCCAGGCCGCTGGCCTGCGCCGTCAACCACAGCGCCCCCGCGGCCAGCGACAGGCGCAAACCGAAGAAGATCAGCGCCCGGCCGCGCGTGCCGGTGGGCGCGGCCAGCGCCACACTGCGCCCCAGCAGCGCGAAATAGACCGCGCCCAGGGCCAGGCCCCCGGCAAGCCCCGCGACGGCCTGAACAAGGAGGGCCATGCTCATTCCTGGTTCATCCTCTTCCATGCCAGGTAAAATCCCAGACCCGCGCCCACGAAGGTCAGCGCCCCGCTGAATGTGACGCCGGTTCCCAGCATTCCGTCAAGCCAGCGCCCAGCGAAGACGCCCAAGAGCGTCGGCATCACGATCAACCAGCCCAGCGCGCCGATCATCGACATGTTCTTCCAAAGGGGCCGCTCGCCCTCTTTCTCCCAGGTGGCGCGGCGTTCTGCGCGGCGGCGCACGGCCTCTTGCATATCGCGGCGTCCGTCGTGGTCGGGTTCAGCCATTGGCCGCGCTCCCGTCCGCGCGCCGCTGGTCCAGGCTCGGCGGGGCCGATTTGCCCTGCCGCCCGGACTGAAGCACCCGCTCGATCTGGCGCATCGTGGCCAGGTGCAGCCGGGTTTCGGAGGTGCGCGCCTCGTCCTCGGAGACATCCAGCCGTTCCAGTGCCGCGAGTGCGTCGTCGCCCAGATCGGCCAGATCGTCGGCGCGATAGGCCCCGCGCGCGGCGATTTCCACCAGATCTCCCCCTCGCACGGTCAGCACGCCGCCGCGCACCAGCACGAAACCCTCTCCCCCGTCTTCGCCCCGCCACGTCACCACCGAGACCGGCAGCACCGTGACGAAATCCGCATGTCCCGGCAGGATGCCGAAGGCGCCGGTCTCGTCCTCGGCGCGGATATGGCGTACGCCGGCCACCTCCTCGACCAGCGCGGTGGGTGTGGTGACGACCAGCCTCATGCCGCCCCCCGCGCGTTTTCCTTTTCCCGCGCGTCCTCCAGCGTGCCGACCATGTAAAGCGAGCCTTCCTCCCACCCGTCGGCCTCGCCCGCGATGATCGCCTCACAGCCTTTCAGCGTGTCCTCGATGCTGACCGAGACGCCCTTGCGCCCGGTGAATTGCGCGGTCACGGCGAAGGGCTGGGTCAGGAACCGGATCAGCCTGCGCGCCCGGCCCACGGCCTTGCGGTCGGCGGCGCACAATTCCTCGATTCCCAGCAGGGAAATGATCTCCTGCAACTCGCGATATTGCTCGATCAGCCGGCGCACCTCTTCGGCGATGTCGTAATGCCGCTGCCCGACGATGGCCGGATCCTGCAGGGTGGAACTTGAGGCCAGCGGATCGACCGCCGGGTACAGGCCCTCGGCGGCCATGTCGCGGCTGAGAACGATGGCGCTGTCGAGATGGGTAAAGGTCTCGGCCACGGCGGGGTCGGTGAAATCGTCCGCGGGCACATAGACCGCCTGGATAGAGGTCACCGCCGCCCCCTTCACGGATGCGATGCGTTCCTCGAATTCGGCAATCTCTGTCGCCAGTGTCGGCTGATATCCCACCCGCGACGGCAGACGGCCCAGCAGCCCCGAAACCTCGGACCCCGCCTGGATAAAGCGGAACACGTTGTCGATCAGAAGCAGTACGTCGCGCCCCATCTCGTCGCGGAAATGTTCGGCAATCGACAGCGCGCTCAGCGCCACGCGCCAGCGGGCGCCGGGCGGTTCGTTCATCTGGCCGAACACCAGGCAGGTCCGGTCGATCACGCCCGATTTCTTCAGGTCGAGCCACAACTCGTGTCCCTCGCGCGAGCGTTCGCCGACACCGCCAAAGACCGAAATCCCCTTGTAGCGGTCGGCGATGGAACGGATCAGTTCCATGATCAGAACGGTCTTGCCCACGCCCGCACCGCCGAACATCGCGGCCTTGCCGCCATGGGCCAGCGGCGCCAGCAGGTCGATCACCTTGATTCCGCTCAAGAACAACTCGTTGCCCGCAGCCTGCTCGGCCAGCGGCGGGGCGCGATAGTGGATCGGGCGGCGCGGTGTATCCGGCGGCAACGGGGCCCCCTTGTCGATCGGGCGGCCCTCCACGTCCAGAAGGCGCCCGAGAACCGCATCGCCCACGGGTACGGTGATCGGGGTTGCGCAATCCTCTACCCCCGTGCCGCAGGCCAGTCCGGCGGTTTCCTGGATCGCCACGCAGCGGGCGGTTTGCGGGTCAAGGTGGTGCTGGACTTCGAGGGTCAGGTCATGTGGACCATCCCAGAGCACCGTGAGGGCCGTATTGATGGCCGGCAGGTTCCCGTTTGGAAAGCGCACATCGACGACGGAGCCGGAAATTGCGCAGATCTCTCCGGTCGACTTGGTTGGCGTGCTTTTGCCTCGGCGCGTACACTGTTCCCGGTCGGATCGTATTCCCATGCTACGCCCTTATTCCGCATCGTACAGGGTGTTGCACTTTGGGGCCTCGGGCATTGACTGACGTCAATTTTTCTGGCTTTCCCTCAAGAAATCGAGGCCTACGCCCTTTCTCCGCGCTCAACGCAATGGCGCGCGGTTCCGGCCTGGGGTGAGTGCCAGAGCAACGACCGCCGTCAGTCCCGCGAATGCGGTACAGAGCGCCGGTGCGGTCGCCGAACCCGTTGCGGCGATCAGGCTGGTCGCGATCATTGGCGAAAGGCCGCCGAAAACCCCGACACCGATATTGAAGGCCACGGAATACCCCGAGAGACGGTCGCGTTCTGGAAACATCTCGACGAACAGCGCCGGCCCCGAAGCCCCTGCGCCATAACGGCGTGGCCTATGGCGGGATTAATGTCCTGATGCTTTGGGCGGCTTCGATGGAGCAGGGCTATAACTCCCCGTTCTGGATGACCTACCGCCAAGCCAAGGAGCTATCCGAAGCGCAGCGCGACAAGGATGAAGTCGTGCGGCAGCTTCGTGATGTCGAGAAGCAGATCGAGTTGCTCTTGGAGCGCATCATCGATGCTGAGCACGCAAGTGTCATCAAGGCCTATGAGAGCAAGATCGCGAAGCTGGAGCGCGAGAAGCTGCTTTTGGCCGAAAAAGTTGACAGAATCGTGCCGCCAAAAGGCAGGCTAGAGGAGTTTTTCTAACCGGCGCTCGATTTTTTGGCAAGCCCTTGGAATCTTTACGAAAATGGCACCTTGGCCTTCAAGAGGACAGTGCTCAGACTGGCCTTTGCAGAGCCTCTGCGGTACTTACGAGATTCGGGTTATCGAACCGCTGAAATTGCGTTACCTTTCAAGGCGTTAGCGGAAATTTCAACGTCTAAAGGTAAGATGGTGGAGCCAAGGGGAGTCGAACCCCTGACCTCTTGCATGCCATGCAAGCGCTCTCCCAACTGAGCTATGGCCCCGACCGGGTGCGATCCGTTCGGATCGCTCGGTGTATCTATGAAAGCGGCGGGGCGAGATCAAGCGAAAAAAACGCCCCGCGGCAGGTCAGGATTCCTCGTCGTCGTCGGACGACATGTCGGCGATGTCGTCCAGCGAGACGCTGTCGTCATCGTCGTCGTCCAGCACGTCATCGCCGAGGTCGACATCGGTCGCGTCGTCCTCGTCGTCGATCACGTCGTCATCGGTTTCCAGGTCATCATCGGTCGCGGCCTTGACCGGCGTCGCCTTTTCGGAGATCAGCGTCCGGCTTTTGCCCGCGGTCAGGCTTTCCAGCGTGAAGCCGTGGCCGCAGGACGGGCAGGTCATCGGGTTGCGCTGAAGGTCGTAGAAGCGTGTCGTGCAGTTCGGGCAAACGCGCTTTACGCCCCATTCTTCCTTGGGCATGGATGTCCTCTCACGGGTGTCGTCTTTGCGGTTGCAGCCACCTGCCACAAGTCCCCCGACGTGTCAAAGCCCTTTTGGGCTGCTAGAACAGAGCGAAAACCACGAGGCAGACATGGGCACCACCCACCTTCCCGGAGACCCCCCGCTCGAGATCAGCCTGCGCCGCTCGGCGCGGGCGCGGCGTTATTCGCTGCGGATTTCCCAGCTGGACGGGCGGGTGACGCTGACATTGCCAAAACGCGCGCCGCTGGCCGAGGGGCTGGCCTTCCTGCGTGACAAGGAGGGCTGGATCCGCGGCCACCTGGCCGCGCGCCCCGATACGCACACGGTGGCGTTGGGCGGCACCGTGCCGTTCCGCGGCCGCGCGCTGGCCATCGTGGCGGGTAGCGGGCGCGCGCCGAGACTGGCCGAGCAGGCCCTTGCGGTACCGGGGCCCGCGACCGGCGTTGCCGCCCGTGTCCAGGGGTTCCTGCGGACCGAGGCGCGCGCCGCCCTGGCCGAGGCCGCCGACCGCCACGCCGCCGCGCTGGGTCGGGGCTATGGCCGGCTGACCTTGCGCGATACGCGGTCGCGCTGGGGGTCGTGCTCGTCGCGCGGCGACCTGATGTTTTCCTGGCGGCTGATCATGGCGCCGCCGCAGGTGCTGGATTACGTGGCCGCCCACGAGGTCGCGCACCTGGCCGAGATGAACCACTCGCCCGCCTTCTGGGCGGTGGTCGAGCGGCTGATGCCCGACTACGCCGCGCCGCGGTCCTGGCTGCGCGCGAATGGGGCGGCGCTGCACCGGGTGCGCTTCGGCGATTGACGGCGGGGCGCTTGGTGATCACAGTTCGTCCATGCTGATCCAGACCCGGCCGGGCGAAACGGGCACCGCGGCCCATGACCGGCTGTACCGCACGCTTCGAACCCAGATCATGCACGGCGAGTTGACGCCGGGTGCCGCGCTGACCTTGCGCGGAATCGGCCGCCAGTTCGGCGTGTCGATGACGCCCGCACGCGAGGCGGTGCGGCGGCTGGTGGCCGAGGGGGCGCTGACGCTGTCCTCGTCGGGGCGGGTTTCGACGCCCGAGTTGACGAACGAGCGGATCGAGGAACTGGCCGCACTCCGCGCGCTGCTGGAACCCGAACTGGCCAGCCGCGCGTTGCCGCGCGCGCATATGGCGTTGATCGAGCGGATGCAGAAGATCAATTCCGACATCGGCGAGACCGTGGCGCGGGGCGACGCGGTGGGGTTCATCCGCACGAACCTGGAATTCCATCGCGCGCTGTACCTGCGCGCCCAGGCCCCCGCGATGCTGGCGATGGCGGAAACCGTCTGGCTGCAACTGGGGCCAACGATGCGCGCGCTTTACGGTCGGCTTGGCCGGACCGAGCCGCCCCAGCATCACCGCATGATCCTTGCCGCGCTGAGGGCGGGTGACGAACCGGCGCTGCGGCTGGCGGTACGGACCGACGTGACCCAGGGGTTGCGGATGCTGGCCACCTGAGGCGGCCCGTTGACGTCAATTGCCGGCCGAGATCGCGAAATGTGCGCCGGATGACGGACCGGCCAGAGCGGTTGTTCTATGGTCGACCGACGCGGGCGCCTTTTCCCCCGGGCGCCGGTGCGAACGTCCGGCCTTTCGGCATGGGCAGGGGCGGCGTCAATTTCGGCGGCCGCCCCGACCATTCCCGCGGGTTCGGGCATCTCAGCTGTGGATTGGCCCGTCGCCGCAAGCCAGCGCCGCCTCGCGCACCGCCTCGGAATAGGTGGGGTGGGCGTGGCAGGTGCGGGCCAGGTCCTCGGCGGCCGCGCCGAATTCCATCGCGACGCAGATCTCGTGGATCAGGTCGCCCGCCGCCGGGCCGATGATATGGGCGCCCAGGATGCGGTCGGTTTCGGCATCGGCCAGGATCTTGACGAAGCCGTCGGCGGCGAAATTCGCCTTGGCGCGGCCGTTGCCCATGAACGAGAACTTGCCGACCTTGTAGGCGCGGCCGGCCTCTTTCAACTGGTCTTCGGTCTGGCCGACGGCGGCGACCTCGGGGTGGGTGTAGATCACCCCGGGGATCACGTCATAGTTCACGTGGCCTGCCTGGCCGGCCAGGATCTCGGCCACGGCCATGCCCTCGTCCTCGGCCTTGTGGGCCAGCATCGGCCCCTCGATGGCGTCGCCGATGGCGTAGAGGCCGGCGATATTGGTCTTGTAATGGGCGTCGGTGGCGATCTGGCCGCGCTTGGTCATCTCGACGCCCAGCGCATCGAGGCCGAGGCCCTGGGTGTAGGGTTTGCGGCCGGTGGCGACCAGCACCACGTCGGCGTCGACCTGGTGTTCGCTGTCATCCTTGCGCAGTTTGTAGGTCACCTTGGCCTTGGTCTTGAGCGCCTCGGCGGATTGCACGGCGGCGCCGGTGATGATCTCAAGCCCCTGTTTTTTCAGCAAGGATCGGAAGCTGCGGGCAATTTCCGTGTCGATGCCGGGGGTGACCTGGTCGAGATATTCCAGCACCGTCACCTCGGCGCCGAGGCGGGCATAGACGGAGCCCAGTTCCAGGCCGATGACACCCGCACCGATGACGACCAGCTTTTTCGGCATCTTCGGCAGCGACAGGGCGCCGGTGGAGGAGACGATCACCTTTTCGTCGATCTCGACGCCGGGCAGGGTGGAGGGTTCGGAACCCGTTGCGATGATTATGTTTTTCGCCTTGTGGGTGTCTTCGCCGACCTTGACCAGACCGGGTTCGGGGATCGAGGCCCAGCCCTTGATCCAGTCGATCTTGTTCTTCTTGAACAGGAATTCGATGCCCTTGGTGTTCTGGCCGATCACGTCGTCCTTGTAGGCCTGCATCTGTTTCCAGTCGACCTTGGGGGGCGCGCCCTTGAGGCCCATCTTTTCGAAATTGTGTTGCGATTCATGGAGTTGGTGGGAGGCGTGCAGGAGCGCCTTGGAGGGGATGCAGCCGACGTTGAGGCAGGTGCCGCCCAGTGTCTCGCGGCCCTCGACGCAGGCGGTTTTCAGGCCCAGCTGGGCGCAGCGGATGGCGCAGACATAGCCGCCGGGGCCGGAGCCGATCACGATCACATCATAGCTTGTCATGGGGTCTCCTTTGCCGGATTGGGCGATATGAATTCCATATGAATCGCATATGAATTCCATATGAGTTTTCGTCGGACCGGGGAGGGGGGCTGTCCGCCCCCCGCCGCGCCTTCGGCGCGACTCCCCCCGAGGATATTTCGGGCCAGAAGAAGGTCATACCAGCGCCGCGAGGGTCATCAGGATCGTGGCGAGGAAGCCCACGGCCCAGACGAGGGAGCGGCCCGGCGTCCAGCCCAGCACGTAGGCGGGGATGTAGAGGACGCGGGCGGCGAGGTAGGTGAAGGCGCAGGTTATGGTGACCCAGGTGGACTGGTTCGAGACGGTGACGAGGACCACGGCGGCGGTGAAGAGGATCAGCGCCTCGAAATGGTTCTGGAAGGCGCGCTGCATCCGGGCGGTGGGGGTGGAGAGCGCGTTTTCGGGCGGCTCGTCACGGGGGGAGGTGGTGTAGCGGCTGCCCAGTTCGAAATTCGCGGGGATGGCGAAGATCGCGAGTTGCGCGGCCTGGAGCAGGATGGCGAGGGCGAGGGCATAGAGTTCGGGGGTCATCTTTTCGATGTACCTGGTATTACATTATGAGGATCGTGAAGGCGGTTCTGTTCGAAACCGCATTCGGGATTGTCACACCCATAATGCCATTCTTCGACGCCATAGATGTGGAGACCTTGGTATGGGTATTCTTCAGTTGAGATAAGCTGCAGTCTTCCACTATGACACCTTGGGCAAAAATCCCCCTTCTTGAGCCGCTCGATCTCAGCGCTTAAATTGGCAATTTCGGCAGCCTTTGCGTTTAAATCCGTTTTCGCGTCTGCGAGTGCGACCTTAGTGTCAGCAAGCAATGAAGTTAGATCGGCTAGCTTTAGTTTGAACTCCGCTTGACCGATCGACTCGTCGAGTTCGCGGATGCCCTTTAAGACTTCTAAAGCCTTTGTGGCGGCGGTGAGACCCGAAAGTATGTCCATTGGCTGAACCTGCGATCTTTTTCGCTATCTGATTGCACGCATCCAAAGTCTGGAAAACGACTACAAATCCATCAACAGCCGCCGCGGGTCCTCGAGCGCCTCTTTCACGCGGACGAGGAAGGTCACCGCGCCCTTGCCGTCGACGATGCGGTGGTCGTAGCTGAGGGCGAGGTACATCATCGGGCGGATGACGATCTGGCCGCCGACGACGACGGGGCGGTCCTGGATCTTGTGCATGCCCAGGATGCCCGATTGCGGCGGGTTGAGGATCGGCGAGGACATGAGCGAGCCGTAGACGCCGCCGTTCGAGATGGTGAAGGTGCCGCCCTGCATCTCGGCCATCGACAGTTTGCCGTCGCGGGCGCGGATGCCGAGTTCGGCGATGCGCTTCTCGATCTCGGCGAAGCCCATGGAATCGGCGTTGCGCAGCACCGGCACGACGAGGCCCGTGGGGGTGCCGACCGCGATGCCCATGTGGACGAATTTCTTGTAGACGATGTCGGTGCCGTCGATCTCGGCGTTGACCTCGGGCACCTCGGTCAGGGCGTGGCAGCAGGCCTTGGTGAAGAAGGACATGAAGCCCAGTTTCACGCCGTGCTTCTTTTCGAAGAGGTCCTTGTATTCCTTGCGCAGTGCCATGACGCCGGACATGTCGACCTCGTTATAGGTGGTCAGCATGGCGGCGGTGTTCTGCGCGTCCTTGAGGCGGCGGGCGATGGTCTGGCGCAGGCGGGTCATGCGCACGCGTTCCTCGCGCGCGGCATCCTCGGCGGGAATGGGGGCGCGGGCGGCGTCGGGGGCGGGCGCGGGTTTCGCCGCCTCGGCCGGTTTGGGGGCCGGTTTCGGGGCCTCGGCGGCCTTTTGCACGTCTTCCTTCATGATGCGGCCGTCGCGGCCGGTGCCCTTGACGTCATCCGGGGACAGGCCCTTTTCGGCCATCAGTTTCTTGGCCGAGGGGGCGTGTTCGACATCCTTGCCGGATTTGGCGGGGGCGGGTTGGGCGGCGGGTTTTTCCGCGGCGGGGGCGCCTTCGCCGGCGGTCATCAGGGCCAGCTTGCCGCCGGCCTCGACCGTGGCGCCCTCGGGGGCGAGGATTTCGGACAGGGTGCCGGAGGCCGGCGCCGGGACCTCGACCGAGACCTTGTCGGTTTCCAGTTCGCACAGCATCTCGTCGCGGGTGACGGTATCGCCGGGCTGCTTGAACCAGGCGGAGACGGTGGCCTCGGTCACGCTTTCGCCCAAGGTCGGCACCATGATGTCGACGGTTTCGCCCGACCCCTGGGCGGCGGCCTCTTCGGGGACGGACCTGGCGGTGTCGGGCTGGACCTCGGCGTGTTTGGCGGCGCCTTCGGAAATGGTGGCGAGCAGGGCGTCGACCGAGACGGTTTCGCCCTCGCCCGCGACGATTTCCGCAAGCGTGCCGGCGGCCGGGGCGGGGACCTCGACGGTGACCTTGTCGGTTTCCAGCTCGCACAGCATCTCGTCGGCGGCGACGGCATCGCCGGGTTTCTTGAACCAGGTGGCGACGGTGGCCTCGGTGACGCTTTCGCCCAGGGTGGGGACTCGGACTTCGGTGGACATTTACGGTTACCCTTCGATTGTCAGCGCGTCGTTGACGAGCGCGGTCTGCTGGGCCTTGTGCTGGCTGGCAAGCCCGGTGGCGGGCGAGGCGGCGGCGGGGCGGCCGGCGTAATGCGGGCGGCGGTGGCGGGCGTTGATGCGGGTCAGCACCCATTCGAGGTTCGGCTCGATGAAGGTCCAGGCGCCCTGGTTCTTGGGCTCTTCCTGGCACCAGACGATGTCGGCCTCGCGGAAGCGTTCCAGTTCCTTGACCAGGCTGAGCGCCGGGAAGGGGTAGAACTGTTCGATGCGCAGGATGTAGACGTCATCCAGCCCGCGGGCGTCGCGTTCTTCCAGCAGGTCGTAATAGACCTTGCCGGAGCAGAGGACGACGCGGCGGATCTGGTCGTCGGGTTTCAGCTTGGTCTCGGACTGGCCGGATTCGGCGTCGTCCCAGAGGACGCGGTGGAAGGATGATCCGGTGACGAATTCACGCGCCTCGGACACGGCGAGCCGGTGACGCAGAAGCGATTTCGGCGTCATCAGGATCAGCGGCTTGCGGAAGCTGCGGTGCAACTGGCGGCGCAGGATGTGGAAGTAGTTCGCCGGCGTCGAGCAGTTGGCGACGATCCAGTTGTCCTCGGCCGAAAGCTGCAGGAAGCGTTCCAGCCGGGCGGAGGAGTGTTCCGGGCCCTGGCCCTCGTAGCCGTGGGGCAGCAGCACGACGAGGCCCGACATGCGCAGCCATTTGCGTTCGCCTGAGGAAATGAACTGGTCGAACATGATCTGGGCGCCGTTGGCGAAATCGCCGAACTGGGCCTCCCACATCACCAGGGCGTTGGGTTCGGCGAGGCTGTAGCCGTATTCGAAGCCCAGCACCGCGTATTCCGAGAGCATCGAGTCGATGACCTCGTAGCGGGCCTGGCCCTTGCGGATGTGGTTCAGGGGATAATAGCGTTCCTCGCTGTCCTGGTTGACCAGCGCCGAGTGGCGTTGGCTGAACGTGCCGCGGGTGGAATCCTGGCCCGCCAGCCGCACCGGGTAGCCTTCGGTCAGCAGGCTGCCGAAGGCCAGCGCCTCGGCGGTGGCCCAGTCAAAGCCCTTGCCCGAGCTGAACATTTCCTTCTTGGCGTCCAGCAGGCGGCCCACCGTGCGGTGGAGCGCAAAGCCCTCGGGCGGGGTGGTCAGGGCGGCGCCGATTTCCTGCATCGTCTCTTCGGAAATGGCGGTGTCGCCGCGCTGATACTCGTCGCCGCCGCCGCGCTGGATATGCGACCAGCGGCCGTCCAGCCAGTCGGCCTTGTTCGGCTTGTATTCCTTGCCCGCCTCGAACTCCTCGTTCAGGTGCGACTGGAACGCGGCCTTCATGTCCTCGATCTCGCCCTCGGGGATCAAGCCATCCTGGACCAGCCGTTCGGTATAGAGTTGCAGCGTGGTCTTATGCTTCTTGATCTTCTGGTACATCAGGGGGTTGGTGAACATCGGTTCGTCCCCCTCGTTATGGCCGAAGCGGCGATAGCAGAAGATGTCGATGACCACGTCCTTGCCGAATTTCTGGCGGAACTCGGTGGCGACCTTGGCGGCATGCACCACCGCCTCGGGGTCGTCGCCGTTGACGTGGAAGATCGGCGCCTCGACCATCAGGGCGATGTCGGTGGGATAGGGCGAGCTGCGCGAGAAATGCGGCGCAGTGGTAAACCCGATCTGGTTGTTCACCACGATATGCATGGTGCCGCCGGTGCGGTGGCCCACCAGCCCCGACATGCCGAAACATTCGGCCACCACGCCCTGGCCCGCGAAGGCCGCGTCGCCATGCAGCAGCACCGGCAGGACGGTGCGCCGGTCGCGGTCGCCCGCCTGTTCCTGCTTGGCCCGCGTCTTGCCCAGCACCACGGGGTTCACCGCCTCGAGGTGGGAGGGGTTGGCGGTCAGCGACAGGTGGACGGTGTTGCCGTCGAATTCGCGGTCGCTTGATGCGCCCAGGTGGTATTTCACGTCGCCCGAGCCGTCGACATCCTCGGGCTTGAAGCTGCCGCCCTGGAATTCGTGGAAGATCGCGCGGTAGGGTTTGCCCATCACGTTGGCCAGCACCGACAGGCGGCCCCGGTGCGGCATGCCGATGGCGATTTCCCTGACCCCCAGCGCGCCGCCGCGCTTGATGATCTGTTCCATCGCGGGGATCAGCGCCTCGCCGCCGTCAAGGCCGAACCGCTTGGTGCCCATGTATTTCACATGCAGGAACTTTTCGAAGCCCTCGGCCTCGACCAGCTTGTTCAGGATGGCGCGCCGGCCTTCGCGGGTGAACTTGATCTCCTTGCCGAAGCCTTCGATCCGTTCCTTGAGCCAGGCGGATTGTTCCGGGTCGGAAATGTGCATGTATTGCAGCGCGAAGGTGCCGCAATAGGTGCGCTGGACGATGGCCAGGATCTCGCGCATCGAGGCGATCTGAAGGCCCAGCACGTTGTCGATGAAGATGGGCCGTTCCATGTCGGCCTCGGTGAAGCCGTAGGAGGCCGGGTCGAGCTCGGGGTGCGGCGTGGGGTTCCTGAGGCCCAGCGGGTCGAGATCGGCGACCAGGTGGCCGCGGATGCGATATGCGCGGATCAGCATCAGCGCGCGGATGGAATCCAGCACCGCGCGCTTGACGTCGTCATCGGTCAGCGCGACGCCCGACGCTTCGGCCTTGTCGCGGATTTTCTCCTCGGTGGCCTTGGCCTCTTCGGCCACGGGCAGGCCAGGCCATTGCCCGTCAAGCGCGGCGGTCAGGTCGTCATTGGGGGCGGGCGGCCAGTCGCGGCGCGCCCAGCTGGGCCCGGCGGCCTCGCGTTTGACGGAAACCTCGTCATCGCCCATCTCGGCGAAGAAGCGTTGCCAGGCCTCGTCGACGGCGTTGGGGTCGTTGGCGTAGCGGGCGTAAAGCTGTTCCACGTATTCCGCGTTGTGCCCTTGCAGGAAGGACGAGTTGCGGAAGATGTCGTTCGCGCTTTGGTCGGTCATGGGTGTCCTCCCTCGGGTGTCGGGGGCGCGGCCGTGTCCCGGCGGCCGCGCCTGCCCGTGCGTTATGCCTCGATGGCTTTCAGAACCGCCTCGCCCAGCTTGGCGGGGCTGTCGGCGACCACGACACCGGCGGATTTCATCGCCTCGATCTTGTCCTCGGCGCCGCCCTTGCCGCCGGCGACGATGGCGCCCGCGTGGCCCATGCGGCGGCCCGGGGGCGCGGTGCGCCCCGCGATGAAGCCCGCGACGGGTTTCTTGCGGCCGCGCTTGGCCTCGTCCTTGAGGAACTGGGCGGCTTCCTCCTCGGCCGATCCGCCGATCTCGCCGATCATGATGATGGATTCGGTTTCATCGTCGGCGAGGAACCATTCCAGCACGTCGATATGTTCGGTGCCCTTGATCGGGTCGCCGCCGATGCCGACGCAGGTGGACTGGCCAAGGCCCACGTCGGTCGTCTGTTTCACCGCCTCGTAGGTGAGCGTGCCGGACCGCGAGACCACGCCGACGGACCCGCGCTTGTGGATGTGGCCGGGCATGATGCCGATCTTGCAGGCGTCGGGGGTGATGACGCCGGGGCAGTTGGGGCCGATCAGGACGGAGGCGGAATCGCTGAGCGCGCGTTTCACGGTCATCATGTCGAGCACCGGGATGCCCTCGGTGATGCAGACGATCAGCGGGATTTCCGCGTCGATCGCCTCGAGGATCGAGTCGGCGGCGAAGGGCGGGGGCACGTAGATCACGGAGGCGTTCGCGCCGGTCGCGGCAACCGCCTCGTGGCAGGAGTTGAACACCGGCAGGTCCAGGTGGGTCTGCCCGCCCTTGCCCGGCGTCACGCCGCCGACCATTTTCGTGCCATAGGCGATGGCCTGTTCGGAGTGGAAGGTGCCCTGAGAGCCGGTGAAGCCCTGGCAGATGACCTTGGTGTTTTCGTCGACGAGGACTGCCATTCTTGGTCCTATTCCTTCAAACGCGATATGATTGATAGAGGATGCTGGTGCCGTTCTCGACGCAGGCGTCGGCCTCGTTGCCGGGCCAGGCGCCAATCACCAGTCCTATCGGGTTGGCGGGGTCTTCGTAGCGCACGCAGAGCGCAGGGCGGCCGGTGGCCGGATCGACGGCCCCCTGTTCGATGACCCGCACGAAGGTGGGAAACACCTGCGGGACGACCTCGTCCAGCACCTGCGCCGCACGGGTCACGCCCATATGGGCGGTCGTGACGGTGCATTCCTCGGGCATCTGGCCGTAATAGAGTTCGACCGTGGCCGTGTCGGCGGGCGCCGTGAAGTGATGCGTGGTGTCGCCGTTGCCCTGCCACTCGACCCGCTCGGCAAAGCCCGCCGCGCGGAAGCTTGCGACCCAGGCCGCCATGTCGCCCCCGCCCGCAAGGCACAGCCGCAGGCCGAGCCCCATATTCGCGCGCACCGCCTCCTCGAAGGTCTGGGCCTTCGCGGGGGCGGCAAGCGCAAGCGCCGCGCAGGCAAGGGCGACGGCGAAGCGCATCAGCCCTTCACCGCCTTCACGATCTTTTCGGCGGCATCCGAAAGATCGTCCGCCGCGATCACGTCGAGGCCGGAGCCGTTGATGATCTCCTTGCCCTTCTCGACATTGGTGCCTTCGAGCCGGACCACCAGCGGCACCTTTAGGCCCACCTCTTTCACGGCGGCCACCACGCCCTCGGCGATCACGTCGCAGCGCATGATGCCGCCGAAGATGTTGACCAGGATGCCTTTGACGTTCTCGTCCGAGGTGATGATCTTGAACGCCTCGGTCACCTTTTCCTTGGTCGCGCCGCCGCCCACGTCGAGGAAGTTGGCCGGTTCCGCGCCGTACAGCTTGATGATGTCCATCGTGGCCATCGCCAGGCCCGCGCCGTTGACCATGCAGCCGATCTCGCCGTCGAGGGCGATGTAGTTCAGGTCATACTTGGAGGCGGCCAGTTCCTTGGGGTCTTCCTCGGTTTCGTCGCGCAGCGCCAGGATGTCGTCATGGCGATACAGCGCGTTGGAATCGAAGCCCATCTTGGCATCCAGGCATTTCAGATCGCCCGCGTCGGTCACGATCAGCGGGTTGATCTCCAGCATCTCGCAATCCTTCTCGGTGAAGCATTTGTAGAGCTGGCCCATCAGGGTGACGCATTGCTTGATCTGCTTGCCTTCCAGACCCAGCGCAAAGGCGATGCGGCGGCCGTGATAGCCCTGGTAGCCGGTCACCGGGTCGATGGAGAAGGACAGGATCTTGTCGGGGGTGGAGGCGGCGACCTCTTCGATGTCCATGCCGCCCTCGGTCGAGCAGACGAAGGCGATGCGGGACGTCTGACGGTCCACCAGAAGGGCGAGGTAAAGCTCGCGCGAGATGCCCGAGCCGTCCTCGATATAGACGCGGCCGACCTGTTTGCCCGCGGGGCCGGTCTGGTGCGTGACCAGCGTGCGGCCCAGCATCTTCTTGGTTTCCTCGGCGGCCTCGCCCACGGATTTGGCCAGCCGGACGCCGCCCTTTTCGCCGGCCTCGGGTTCCATGAAATGGCCCTTGCCGCGCCCGCCCGCATGGATCTGCGCCTTGACCACCCAAAGCGGGCCGTCAAGTTCGCCGGCGATGGTCTTGGCCTCTTCGGCGCGGGTGACGACATGGCCGTCGGACACCGGCGCGCCGTAGCTGCGCAACAGCGCCTTGGCCTGGTATTCGTGGATGTTCATCAAGCTGTCCCATGCTGGTGCGGTTTTCGCGTCTAAGCATGGAACAGGCAATCGCGAAACGGTTTTCGCCCGGACTTCACGCGATTATGCGATGTTTTTGGTGTTTGTGATCACACCTTTCACGGGTGTGATCACAAACCCGTTTTCGTCCGGCCTCAGGCCAGAGTCTCGTCGATTCCCTTGCAGGCCTCGACCAGGCCGCGCACCGCCTCGACGGATTTGTCGAACATTTCCTGTTCGGCACGGTCCAGCTTGATGTCGACGACCCGCTCGATGCCGCCGGCGCCGATGATCGTCGGCACGCCGACATACATGCCCTTGAGCCCCAGCGCCCCGTCGACCCAGGCCGCGCAGGGCAGAAGCCGCTTCTGGTCCTTCAGGTAGGCTTCGGCCATCTCGATGGCGCTGGTCGCGGGGGCGTAATAGGCCGACCCGGTTTTCAAGAGGCCCACGATCTCGGCGCCGCCGTCACGGGTGCGCTGGACGATGGCGTCCAGCTTGTCCTGGGTGGTCCAGCCCATGTCGACGAGGTCGGGCAGGGGGATGCCGCCGACGGTGGAATAGCGGGTCAGCGGCACCATCGTGTCGCCATGCCCGCCCAGCACGAAGGCGGTGACGTCCTTCATGCTGACGTCGAATTCCAGGCTGAGGAAGTGGCGGAAGCGAGCCGAATCCAGCACGCCGGCCATGCCGACCACCTTTTCGGCGGGCAGGCCGGAATATTGCTGCAGCGCCCAGACCATCGCGTCCAGCGGGTTGGTGATGCAGATCACGAAGGCGTCGGGGGCGTTGTCGCGGATGCCTTCGCCCACGGATTTCATGACCTTGAGGTTGATGCCCAGAAGGTCGTCGCGGCTCATCCCCGGCTTGCGCGGGACGCCGGCGGTGACGATGCAGACATCGGCCCCGGCGATATCGGCATAATCGGTCGTGCCCTTCAGGGCCGCGTCGAAGCCTTCGGAGGGGCCGGATTCGGCGATGTCGAGCGCCTTGCCCTGCGGCACCCCATCGGCGATGTCGAAAAGCACGACATCGCCCAGTTCCTTGATCGCGGCGAGATGGGCGAGCGTGCCACCGATCTGCCCCGCGCCGATAAGAGCGATCTTGGGTCTGGCCATGGTGTTCATTCCCTGACTTGTTCGTTTCGGCGCGATGGGTAAGGCTTTGCCGCCCCTCGCGCAAGGCCGCCGCGTCGCAGCGAAAGCCGGGCCAGAGGCGGCGCGGCGCGGCGCGATCGGCCAAAGTGCCTGTGCAGCAAGGCGTTCGGTGGGGGGTGAGCGACGGTTTTCCCTGGCCAGGGGGGCTTTGCCGTGACGGTGCCCGCGGGGCTGGTCGCGGGGATTTCCACCGGCGGGTTCAGGTCGGACGGGGCCGTTGCGTCGCCGGTGGGGCGGGCGCTGATTCTGGGTGTGGCGGTGGCGGCGGGGCCACCGGTTTCGCCGATGCGGGCGGATCACGCGGGCCTGGAACGGCTGTGCGAGGGGATCGGCCGCGCGGCGCAGGTGCCGGTCGGGGCGGTCCGGGCTGCGCCGTGGTCAGGTGCCCTGGCCGGGCAACAGTTTTTCGGCCAGCGCCTGGTAGGCCTCGCCGCTGGCGATCAGGCAGGTCAGCCCCGTGGCGGTGGTGCCGGTGATCGTCCAGCTGCCCGAGTCGGCATTGGCGAAAAGTTCGACCACCACGTTGTTCGCAGCCAGCCCCATCGCCTGGCGCGCCTCGCCGTACTGGTCGGCCAGAAGTGCCACGACATCGTCGCGC
Source organism: Rhodovulum marinum (assembly GCF_004343075.1). GTDB lineage: Bacteria > Pseudomonadota > Alphaproteobacteria > Rhodobacterales > Rhodobacteraceae > Rhodovulum > Rhodovulum marinum. The sequence goes on along the minus strand of NZ_SLXP01000009.1, from coordinate 81,721 downwards.
GGGGCGCATTGCCGGGCGGTCTGGGCCTGGGCGAGGGCGGGCAGGGCAAGGCAAAGGGCGGCAAGCGCGAGGGGGCGGGTCATCCTGGGGCTCCGTGCGGGGCAGGGGGGATCGGCGGCTGTCGCGATCAACCCTGCGCGAGAGGTGCCAACAAAAGCCTACCCCTGCGCACGCTGTTTTTCTGCGATGCGGCATAAAAGGGGTTGCGCAATATGTCCCTGCTGTGGTGTTTGGCGCAACAAAATGACCCGAAGGGAGAATCAATGAGCACGCGCGCCCGCCCGTTCCGTTCCGTTCTCTACATCCCGGCCTCGAAGGCCCGTGCGCTGGAGAAGGCCAAGACGCTGCCCGTCGATGCGATCATCTTCGACCTGGAAGATGCCGTCGCCGCCGAGGAAAAGCGCGCCGCGCGCAGCACGCTGGCCGAAGCGCTGGCCGAGGGCGGCTATGGCGCGCGCTACAGGATCGTGCGCATCAACGGGCTGGATACCGAATGGGGCGCCGATGACCTGAACGCGATTCGCGGGGCCGCGATGGATGCGGTGCTGCTGCCCAAGGTCGAGACCACGGCGCAGCTGGACGCGCTGGCCGAGGCGCTGCCGGGGGTGCCGCTTTGGGCGATGATCGAGACGCCGCGGGGTGTGCTGAATGCGGATACGCTGGCCGCGCATCCCCGCCTGGAAGGCTTCGTGATGGGCACCAATGACTTGGCGATGGAACTGGGCTGCCGGGTGCGGGCCGACCGGATGGCGCTGATGTCCAGCCTGAGCCACGCCCTGCTGGCCGCGCGCGCCCATGGCATCGTGGCGGTCGACGGGGTCTATAACGCGTTCAAGGACGAGGCCGGCCTGGCCGCCGAATGCGAACAGGGCCGCGACCTGGGCTTTGACGGCAAGTCGCTGATCCATCCCGCGCAGGTCGCGCCGGCCAATGCCGCCTTTGCGCCGTCCGACGACGAGATCGACCTGTCGCGCCGCCAGATCGACGCGTTCGAGCAGGCGACGAAATCGGGCCTCGGCATCGCCGTGGTGGATGGCCGCATTGTCGAGAATCTGCATATCGTTACGGCTCGGGAAACGCTCGCCAAGGCGGCGGCGATCGCGCAACTGGAGGCTGTGACATGACCCTGATTATTCTTGGCGTTCTGCTGTGGAGTTTCGCCCACCTGTTCAAGCGGCTGTTCCCGGGGCCGCGCGCGGCGCTGGAAGGCGCGCTGGGCGTGGCCGGGTCCAAGATCCTGTTCGCGGTGGTCCTGGTCGCGTCGGTCGTGTTGATGGTGATGGGCTATCGCGGCAACACCGCGCCGATCATCTATGGAACGCCGGCCTGGACGGTGCATCTGAACAACACGCTGATGCTGCTGGCGGTGGCGTTCTATGGCGTGGGCAATTCGAAAAGCCGGGCGCGGCAGCTGTTCCGCCACCCGCAGCTTTACGGGTTCTCGACCTGGGCTGTGGCGCATTTGCTGGTGAACGGGGATCTCGCGTCGATCGTGCTGTTCGGCGGGCTGCTGATCTGGGCGCTGGCCGAAATCGTGATCATCAATTCGCAGGACGCGGTCACGCGCTGGCGCGGCGGCAGCCTGGCCGGGGATATCCGCCTGGCGGTGATCGCCATCGTGATCTACCTGGTGATCATCTATGTCCATAACTGGCTGGGTGTCTGGCCGCTTCCGGTGCCGGGGGCCGCGTGATGCGTGCCTATCGGCTGTTGACCGAAGAGGATACCTCGGCCTTTTGCCACAAGGTGAGTGCCGCCCTTGACGGGGGGTGGGAGTTGTTCGGCAACCCCGCCTATGCCTACGACCCCAAGACCGGCAAGATGCGCTGTGCGCAGGCGGTCATCAAGGACGTGCCCGGGGATTATGCGCCCCATCTGAATCTGGGAGAGTTGTGAGTTCATGGTAAAGACCAACCCGGGCCGTTTCTTCGAGGATTACCGTGTCGGCCAGGTGATCGCACATGCCGTGCCGCGCACCGTTTCTGGCGGCGAACGGGCGCTGTATCACGCGCTGTATCCGGCGCGGCACGCGCTGTATTCCTCGGATGCGTTCGCGCAATCCTGCGGACTGCCGAACGCGCCGCTGGATGACCTGATCGCGTTCCACACGGTGTTCGGCAAGACGGTGCCCGACATCTCGCTGAACGCGGTGGCGAACCTGGGCTATGCCGAGGGGCGCTGGCACCGGCCGGTCTGGGCGGGCGATACGCTGCGGTCCGAATCCGAGGTGATCGGGCTGAAACAGAACTCGAACGGCAAGTCGGGCGTGGTGTGGGTGCGCACGCGCGGGCTGAACCAGAAGGACGAGGTCGTTCTGGATTATGTCCGCTGGGTGATGGTGCGCAAACGCGACCCGCAGGCGCCCGCACCCGAGACGGTGATCCCGGAGCTGGCCGCGTCGGTTCCGGCGGATCGGCTGGTGGTGCCCTCGGTGCTGAATTTCACCGGCTACGATTTCACCCTGGCGGGCGAACCGCATCGCTGGGGCGATTACGCGGTGGGCGAGGTGATCGACCATGTCGACCGGGTGACCGTCGAAGAGGCCGAGCACATGATGGCCACCCGGCTGTGGCAGAACACGTCCAAGGTGCATTTCGATGCCACCCTGCGCGAGGACGGGCGGCGGCTGATCTATGGCGGCCATGTCATCAGCCTGGCGCGCGCGCTGTCCTTCAACGGGCTGGCCAATGCGCAGATGATCGTCGGGCTGAACGGCGGCGCGCATGCGAACCCGTGCTTTGCCGGCGACACGGTCGCGGCCTGGTCCGAGGTGCTGGACAAGGCCGAGACGGACGCGCCGGGCGTGGGCGCGCTGCGGCTGCGACTGGTGGCGGTCAAGCCGGGCGGCGTGCCGGGCCAGTTGAAGGGCGAGGACGGCAAGTACCTGCCGCATGTCCTGCTGGACCTAGATTACTGGGCGCTGATCCCGGTCTGACGGGCGGGCGACGATTTTGTGATCACGTGCGGGCCGGGCGTGATCACATAGCTGCGAAATTTCGCGTCTGCGGCATAAAATTCGGCCCGAAACCCGGTGCAAGCCGTGACACCGGCGTGAAAACCGTTATCACATCGGTCAAAGCTGCGCCCCAGGACGAGAGGGATCCCATGGCTGACTTCAACCGCGGAAACCGGCCGCTTTCCCCGCATCTTCAGGTCTATCGCCCGCAGATCACCTCGGTCAGTTCGATCCTGACCCGGGTCACCGGCAACGCGCTGATCGTGGCGGCGGTGCTGATCGTGTGGTGGTTCCTGGCCGCGGCCACCGGCCCCGAGGCGTTCGACCGGGCGAACTGGGTGCTGACCTCGTGGGTCGGCGACATCGTGATGACGCTGTCGGTCTGGGGGCTGTGGTATCACACGTTGGCCGGTATCCGGCACGTGATCTGGGATGCGGGCCGCGGGCTGGAACTGGGCATCGCCCAGGCGATGGGCTGGGGCATCATCGGCGGGTCGGCCGTTCTGACCCTGCTGACCGTGATCGTTGTCTGAGGAGGGCCGGGACATGCGTTACATCACCGACCGCAAGCGGGCCCTCGGGCTGGGCGCGGCCAAGTCCGGGACCGAGCATCACTGGTTCATGATCGTCAGCGGCGTAGCCCTGGTGGGGCTGGTGCTGGCCTTCGTGCTGATCTTCGGCCGGGCGCTGGGGGCCTCGCATGACGAGGTGGTCGCCACCTTCTCGCGGCCCTTCCCGGCGCTGGTGGCGCTGCTGACGATCTGGGTCGGCATGCTGCATTTCCGCAAGGGCGCGCAGACCGCGATCGAGGATTACTCGCGCGGCGTCACCCAGAAAATCCTGCTGATCGTCAATATCTGCATCAGCTACACGGTCATGGCGGCCGGTCTTTACGCGGTCCTGCGGATCGCGATCTGAGTTACGGAGAACACGGGCACATGGCCGCTTACGAATACGAGACGCATGAATACGACGTGGTGGTGGTGGGCGCCGGCGGCGCGGGCCTGCGGGCCACGCTGGGCATGGCCGAACAGGGCCTGCGCACCGCCTGCATCACCAAGGTGTTCCCGACGCGGTCGCACACGGTGGCGGCCCAGGGCGGCATCGCCGCGTCCCTTGGCAACATGGGCCCCGATCACTGGCAATGGCACATGTACGATACCGTCAAGGGGTCGGACTGGCTGGGCGACACGGACGCGATGGAATACCTCGCCCGCGAGGCGCCCAAGGCGGTTTACGAGCTGGAACATTACGGCGTGCCGTTCTCGCGCACCGAAAAGGGCCGCATCTACCAGCGCCCGTTCGGCGGGCATACCACGGAATTCGGCGAAGGCCCGCCGGTGCAGCGCACCTGTGCCGCGGCGGACCGCACCGGGCACGCGATCCTGCACACGCTTTACGGCCAGTCGCTGAAACAGAAGGCCGAGTTCTTCATCGAGTATTTCGCCATCGACCTGATCATGTCGGACGATGGCGTGTGCCAGGGCGTCGTGGCGTGGAAGCTGGACGATGGCACGATCCATGTCTTTGCGTCCAAGATGGTGGTTCTGGCGACGGGCGGGTATGGCCGCGCCTATTTCAGCGCCACGTCTGCCCATACCTGCACCGGTGACGGCGGCGGGATGGTGGCGCGCGCGGGCCTGCCGCTGCAGGACATGGAATTCGTGCAGTTCCACCCCACGGGCATCTACGGCGCGGGCTGCCTGATCACCGAGGGCGCGCGCGGCGAAGGCGGCTATCTGACCAACTCGGAAGGCGAGCGGTTCATGGAACGCTATGCGCCGACCTACAAGGACCTGGCGTCGCGCGACGTGGTCAGCCGCTGCATGACCATGGAAATCCGCGAAGGCCGCGGCGTGGGCGAGCACAAGGACCACATCCACCTGAACCTGTCGCACCTGCCGCCCGAAACGCTGGCCGAACGCCTGCCGGGTATTTCCGAAAGCGCCAAGATCTTCGCCGGTGTCGATGTCACCAAGGAACCGATCCCGGTGCTGCCGACGGTGCATTACAACATGGGCGGTATTCCGACGAACTATTGGGGCGAGGTGCTGAACCCCAAGATCGGCAATCCCGACAATGTCGCGCCCGGCCTGATGGCCGTGGGCGAGGCGGGCTGTGCCAGCGTGCATGGCGCGAACCGGCTGGGCTCGAACTCGCTGATCGACCTGGTGGTGTTCGGCCGGGCGGCGGCGATCCGGGCCAAGGACGTGGTCGACCCCTCGACCAACGTGCCGGCACCCAACACGGCGTCGATCGACGCGGCGCTCGCGCGGTTCGACGGGCTGCGCCACGCCAAGGGCAATGTGTCCACCGCCGAACTGCGCCTTGAGATGCAGAAGACGATGCAGGCCGACGCGGCCGTCTTCCGCACCGACAAGACGTTGGCCGAAGGCTGTCAGAAGATGGCAGCCGTGGCGGGCAAGATGGACGACATCAAGGTCACCGACCGGTCGCTGATCTGGAACTCGGACCTGATGGAAACGCTGGAGCTGACCAACCTGATGCCCAACGCGCTGGCCACCGTGGTCAGCGCCGAGGCGCGCAAGGAAAGCCGCGGCGCCCATGCCCACGAGGATTACCCCGACCGCGACGATGCCAACTGGCGCAAGCACACGCTGTCCTGGGTCGAGGGCGCGCAGGTGCGGCTGGATTACCGCCCGGTGCATCTGGACCCGCTGACCACGCCCGAAGAGGGCGGCATCGACCTGAAGAAGATCGCGCCCAAGGCGCGTGTCTATTGAGGACACGGACATGGTTGAACTGACGCTGCCCAAGAACTCGGTCATCCGCACCGGCAAGACCTGGCCGCAACCCCAGGGCGCGACCAATGTGCGCGAGTTCCGCATCTACCGCTGGGACCCCGACACCGGGGAAAATCCGCGGGTGGACACCTATTTCGTCGATCTCGATACCTGCGGGCCGATGGTCCTGGACGCGCTGATCAAGATCAAGAACGAGATCGATCCGACGCTGACCTTCCGCCGGTCCTGCCGCGAGGGCATCTGCGGGTCTTGCGCGATGAACATCGACGGGATCAACACGCTAGCCTGCACCTATGGCATGGACGAGATCAAGGGGCCGGTGAAGATCTATCCCCTGCCGCACATGCCGGTGGTCAAGGACCTGGTGCCGGACCTGACGCATTTCTATGCCCAGCACGCCAGCGTCATGCCCTGGCTGGAGACGTCCACCAACGAACCGGCCAAGGAATGGCGCCAGTCCCCCGAGGACCGGAAAAAGCTCGACGGGCTTTACGAATGCATCATGTGCGCCAGCTGCTCGACCTCGTGCCCGTCCTACTGGTGGAACGGCGACAAGTACCTGGGCCCGGCCGCCCTGTTGCATGCCTATCGCTGGATCATCGATAGCCGCGACGAGGCGACGGGCGAGCGGCTGGACCAGCTGGAAGACCCGTTCAAGCTCTATCGCTGCCACACGATCATGAACTGCACCAAGACCTGCCCCAAGGGTCTGAACCCGGCCAAGGCGATCGCGTCGATCAAGAAGATGATGGTCGAGCGGGCGATCTGACGGCCGCGCGGCGCGGGGCGATGTTCCGATCCCGGGGATGAGGGCGGCGGGCTGAACGATGCTTGTTGCGCTGGGCCTTGTCGTCGCGGTCGTCCTGCTGGCGATCCATGCGCGTCCCGATATGCGCATGTGCCGCTGGCGCGAGGACCGGACGGGCCATGCCGAAGATCGGCGGAAATTCGTGTGCGCCGCCTGCGGGGCGGTCATGTTCACCGGCCCCGGCCAGCCGCCGCGCCGCTGCGCGCGCGGTGATCCCAAGGAGTAGCGCCATGACCACCCCGCCCCCGGACGCCGCCGCCCGCCGTGCCGCCCGCCCGGTGATCTGCTATCCGACCGAGACGCTGCCCGCACCCGACCTGGGGCTGTACGCCCGGGCGCGGGCGGAGGCGGAAAAGACCGGCGAGGTGCTGGTCCCGCCGCGCGCGGCGCGGTGCTTCCATGTGCCGGCGGGCGGATTTTTCCGCATCTCCTGCGTGGACGGGCCGCAGGTGGGCGATCTGAACCTGTGGAACGCCGCCGACCTGTCGGAACGGTTCTATTCCGGCAAGACGCGGGCGCTGCATGGCACGCACCTGACCACGGGGCACCGGATGTGGTCCTGTTTTCCGCATCTGCGCCCGATGGCGACGATCACCGCCGACAGCCTGTCCTGGTACGGGATCGACGCGGACGGGGCAGGGGTGCATGACGTGATCGGCACGCGCTGCGATCCCTATACCAACGCGCTGCTGGGCGGCGCGCCCTATCACCAGTGCTGCCACTCGAACCTTACCCGCGCGTTGGCCGCCGAAACCGGCCTGCCGCCGGCCGAGGTCGAGCGCCACGTGCATGACGTGCTGAACGTGTTCATGTGCACGGGCTTCACCCGCGACACGCATCAGTATTTCATGAAGGCCAGCCCCGTGCGGCCCGGCGACCACCTGGAATTCTTCGCCGAGATCGACCTTCTGGGGGCGCTGTCGGCCTGTCCGGGGGGCGATTGCGGGGCGGAACATTCCTCGGACACGGCGGCCTGTTTCCCGCTGCGGATCGAGGTCTTCGCGCCCGCGCCGGGTGTACTGAACGGATGGAAGCCGCCGACCCCCAACAGCTATGACCGCAGTCACGGCGCGTGACCTGCCCTCTTTTTCTTGGGAAAAATACTCACGGCCCGACGCCCGCCACCGGGCCTGCCGCCGGTCAGGCGAAGGCGGCTTCCAGGGCGATTTCCACCATGTCGCCAAAGCTTTGCTCGCGGTCGTCGGGCGCCATCGCCGCGCCGGTCATTAGATGGTCGGATACGGTCAGAACGGCCAGCGCGCGGGCGCCGTGGCGGGCGGCAAGAATGTACAGCTCGGCCGCCTCCATCTCGACGGCCAGAACCCCGTGGCGGGTCATCTGCTCGTTCAGGTCGGGGCGTTCGTCATAGAAAACGTCCGAGGAATAGATGCCGCCCACATGGGTCGGCACGCCGCGGGTCCTGGCGGCCGCATGCGCCGCGGCCAGCAGGCCGAAATCGGCACAGGGGGCGAAGTTCAGCTCGCGGAAGATGCCGCGCGACGGCGTGGAGAGGGTCGAGGCGGTCATCGCCAGGACGATGTCGCGCAGGGCGATGCTGGGCTGCATCGCGCCGGTCGAACCGATGCGGATCAGCGTTTTCGCGCCGTAATCGCGGATCAGTTCGTTCACGTAGATCGACAGTGACGGCATGCCCATGCCGCTGCCGTGTATGGTGACGCGGTGCCCCTTCCAGGTGCCGGTATAGCCCAGCATGCCGCGCACGCGGTTCACGCAGACAGCATCGGTCAGGAAGGTCTCGGCGGCCCATTTCGCGCGCATCGGGTCGCCGGGCAAGAGAACCGTTTCGGCGATCTCGCCGGGTTTCGCGCCGATATGGATAGTCATGGCAGGCTCCGCGTTGAGGTCGGCGGAACGGTATCGGGCCGGCGCGCCAAGGCCAAGGTTCCCGACGTGTCCGGTCGATGTCACGTTCGGGCCTTTTTCGCCGGGCAGGGTGATCGAAAAGGGGAATCGCGATGCAGACGTCTGAGCCGCAGGGCGCAACGGATCAAGGCTGGCTTACCCTCGGCGAGGGGTTTGCCTCGGGCGAGGTGTGGAGCCTGGCGATAGGGGCGTTCGTGGCCTATCTGCTGTGGTCGCTGGTGTCGTCGGGGCCGCGCAACGGCGATGGTGGCGGTGGCGGCTGGTTCGGCGATTGCGACGACGGGGGCGACGGCGGCGACTAGGTCGCGCGCGCCCCGGGGGTCACTTGCGGATGACGTTGTGCAAGCGCTCGTAGGGGGCGGTTTCGACCATGTGCCACACCAGGTCCGGCGAATCGGGCCGGTCGCGGCCGCTGGTGCGCACCAGGTAGGCCACGTAGAACGAGCTGAGCACGCCGGCGGCCAGCGAGGCGCAGCTTACGACGAGTTCGAGATCGGTCATGCCTGGTCTCCTTCCGGTGCAGGATAGCCCATCTCGGGGCGTGATGCCACCGTCGCGGGTGTCTTGCCCGCCGCCCTATGATCTGGGGTCTTTCTTCACGCTTTCAATGCAGCGGCGGATCGCGTCGGCGTCGGCCTGTGCCCGGTTGGCCCGGTCGGCCAGCAGATAGCGCCCCAGGCTGGCCGAGCCCGCCGCAAGCAGCGCCCCCAGCCCGATCAGCACCCCGGCCCCCAGCCCCAGCGTGCCCGCGGCGGTCAGCACCGCGGCAGTGGCCGCCGCGCCGAGGCCCACGTTCTGGATCGGCGCGAGCAGGGTATCGGCGGGGCGCGCGGCCTCGCGCGCATCGGCGCCGCGGTCGGCCGCAGCGCGCAGGAACCAGTCGTTCAGGGTGCGCGCCACCTCGGGGTCGTTCAGCTTGGCCATGCGGCGGCGCAGGTTGCTGGGGCCGACCGGGTCCAGCACCAGCGCGGCGATCGCGGCCTCGACCTCGTGCCAGTCGACGGTTTCGCCCAGCCCGTCGCGTGCCGCAAGCGCGATCAGCGCGTCGACGATGCGGAACGAAGGGGGCTGGGACATCGGCGGCACCGGCGGCAAGGGTCACCCCTTCCTAGCCCGCGGGGGGCCGCCGCTCAACTGCCGGCCGGCGCCGCCTATTCGGCGGCGACGGGGGCAGGGCCGATCAGCCCGACGATGTCGAACATGATCCGGTTCAGTTCGAAATCCTTGGGCGTATAGACCTTGGCCACGCCCATCGCCAGCAGCCGGCGCGCGTCCTCGTCAGGGATGATGCCGCCGACCACAACGGGGATGTGCATCAGGTCGTTTTCCTTCATCAGCCGCATCAGCGATTCCATCAGCGGGATGTGGCTGCCCGACAGGATCGACAGCCCGACCACGTCCACGCCGCCGTCCTTGGCCGTGGCGACGATTTCGGCGGGGGTCAGGCGGATGCCTTCATAGGTGATGTCCATGCCGCAGTCGCGGGCGCGGGCGGCGATCTGTTCGGCGCCGTTCGAATGGCCGTCCAGCCCCGGCTTGCCCACCAGAAGCTTGGGCCGGCGGCCAAGCTGTCCGGTCAGCGTGTCGACCGCGGCGCGGATTTCGTCCAGCCCCTCGGTACGGTTCGACGGGCTGGCCGACACGCCGGTCGGGCCGCGGTACTGTCCGAAGGTGGCGCGCATCACGTCGCCCCATTCGCCCGTGGTGGCCCCCGCCTTGGCCGCGGCGATGGACGGCGGCATGATGTTGGCCCCGGTGGCGGCGGCCTCGCGCAGCGCCTTGAGCGCGTGCTGCACGGCATCGTCGTCGCGGGCGTCGCGCCAGGCGTTCAGGCGGGCGATCTGGTCGGCCTCGACCTTGGGGTCGACGGTCATGATGGCGTCGTCGCCCGCGGTCAGCGGCGAGGGTTCGCCCTCGGTCCAGCGGTTCACGCCGACCACGACGGTGTCGCCGGTTTCGACCCGGGCGATGCGTTCGGCGTTCGATTCGACAAGGCGCGATTTCATGTGCTCGATGGCCGCGACGGCGCCGCCCATCCCGTCGATCTGGGCCAGTTCGGCGCGCGCGCCGTCCTTCAGTTCCTCGACCTTGGCGGCGACCACGGGGTTGCCGTCGAACAGGTCGCCATATTCCAGGAGGTCGGTTTCATAGGCCATGACCTGCTGCATGCGCATCGACCATTGCTGGTCCCAGGGGCGCGGCAGGCCCAGGGCCTCGTTCCAGGCGGGCAGCTGCACGGCGCGGGCGCGGGCGTTTTTCGACAGCGTCACGGCCAGCATCTCGATCAGGATGCGGTAGACGTTGTTTTCCGGCTGCTGTTCCGTCAGGCCGAGGGAGTTGACCTGCACGCCGTAGCGGAAGCGGCGGTATTTCGCATCCTCGACGCCGTAGCGGTCGCGGCAGATCTCGTCCCACAGCTCGACGAAGGCGCGCATCTTGCACATCTCGGTGACGAAGCGGATGCCCGCGTTCACGAAGAACGAGATGCGGCCGACCATTTCGGGGAAATCGGCCGGGTCGACCTTGGTCTGCAGGTCGTCCAGCACGGCCGTGGCGGTGGCCAGCGCGTAGGCCAGTTCCTGTTCGGGCGTCGCGCCGGCCTCTTGCAGGTGGTAGGAACACACGTTCATCGGGTTCCATTTCGGCAGGTGCGCGCGGGTATAGGCAGCGACGTCGGTGATCATCCGCAAGGACGGTTTCGGCGGGCAGATATAGGTGCCGCGCGAGAGATATTCCTTGATGATGTCGTTCTGGACGGTGCCCTGCAGTTTCGAGATGCCGGCGCCCTGTTCCTCGGCCACGGCGATATAGAGCGCGAGCAGCCAGGGCGCGGGCGCGTTGATCGTCATCGAGGTGTTCATCTGTTCCAGCGGGATGCCGTCGAACAGCGTGCGCATGTCGCCCAGATGCGCCACCGGCACGCCGACCTTGCCGACCTCGCCGCGGGCGAGTTCATGGTCGCTGTCATAGCCCGTCTGGGTGGGCAGGTCGAAGGCGACAGACAGGCCGGTCTGGCCCTTGGCGAGGTTCTTGCGATAGAGCGCGTTCGACGCCTGGGCCGTGGAATGGCCCGCATAGGTGCGGATCAGCCAGGGGCGGTCTTTGGTCGTTTCGGTCATGGCGCGCCTCGCGGGAACAGGTGGCAATAAAATTTCGCTCTCGCGGTGATACGGGAAAGAATCTGGCGATGTCAATTCGCTGCGTTGCGGCGTGGGGCGCAGCGGCGGGGACATAAAATTACTCATTCACTGCCTTTGTCTATTGCAAAATTGCGCAGCGAATTCTATTTCACCTGAACCTGCCGGGCGATTCTGCGCTGCGGCGACAACATGAGCGACATGGAGGCCCCGATGGCACTCGACACCAACCCGTCCGTCGTCCCCTACGAGGCGCCCGAGAAAGAGCTGTACGAGATCGGCGAGATGCCGCCGCTCGGCTACGTGCCGCCCAAGATGTATGCCTGGGCGATTCGCCGCGAACGCCACGGCGACCCCGACAAGAGTTTCCAGGTCGAGGTGGTGGACACCCCCGAGATCGACAGCCACGAGGTTCTGGTTCTCGTGATGGCCGCGGGCGTGAACTATAACGGTATCTGGGCCGGTCTGGGCGTGCCCGTGTCGCCCTTTGACGGGCATGGCGCGCCCTATCACATCGCGGGGTCGGACGCCTCGGGGATCATCTGGGCCGTGGGGTCGGCGGTGAAGAACTGGAAGGTGGGCGACGAGGTCGTGATCCACTGCAACCAGGACGACGGCGACGACGAAGAGTGCAACGGCGGCGACCCGATGTTCAGCCCCAGCCAGCGGATCTGGGGCTATGAAACCCCGGACGGGTCGTTCGCGCAGTTCACCCGCGTGCAGGCGCAGCAATTGCTGCCCCGGCCCAAGCACCTGACCTGGGAAGAATCGGCCTGCTACACGCTGACGCTGGCCACCGCCTACCGGATGCTGTTCGGCCATCATCCGCATGAGCTGAAGCCCGGCCAGAACGTGCTGGTCTGGGGGGCCTCGGGCGGGCTGGGGTCCTTCGCGATCCAGCTGATCAACACGGCGGGCGCCAACGCGATCGGGGTGATCTCGGACGAATCCAAGCGGGATTTCGTGATGGACCTGGGCGCCAAGGGGGTCATCAACCGCAAGGATTTCAAGTGCTGGGGGCAACTGCCCAAGGTCAACACGCCGGAATACAAGGAGTGGTTCGGCGAGGCGCGCAAGTTCGGCAAGGCGATCTGGGACATCACCGGCAAGGGCAACAATGTCGACATGGTGTTCGAGCACCCGGGCGAGGCGACCTTCCCGGTGTCCACCTTCGTGGTGAAACGCGGCGGCATGGTGGTGATCTGCGCCGGGACCTCCGGGTTCAACCTGACGATGGACGCGCGCTATGTCTGGATGCACCAGAAGCGCATCCAGGGCAGCCACTTCGCCCACCTGAAACAGGCCGCCGCCGCCAACCGGCTGATGTGCCAGCGCCGCCTGGACCCCTGCATGTCGGAGGTGTTCCCCTGGGCGGAAATCCCGGCCGCGCATCTCAAGATGCTGCACAACGAGCACAAGCCCGGCAACATGGCGGTGCTGGTGCAGGCGCCGCGCACTGGGTTGCGCACCTTCGAGGACGTGCTGGAGGCCCGGACGGGCGCCTGAGGCGGCCCGAAAGGTAAAGGTTTCGCGTTGCGGGCACGGCCCGGACCGGCATTGCCGGCCCGGGCCGTTTCCTGTCCGAGGGGCCGTTGGGCGTTGCCGGACGGCCACACCGGGGAAATCAAGGCCTTGGAATCCCTCACCTCACCATTTCTGGGGAGTGAAAATCGGTGAATATCTCGGAAAGTTAACTCGTGCTAGGCTTGTGTTAACGCTTCATTAACCACTTGGGGAAGAAAACCATGAAACACGAGTGGCTGATCGACATTCTCGGGGATCTCAGGAATTATGCCCGCAAGAACGGGTTGGTCGCGCTCTCGGAAGAGTTGTCCACCTGCCAGGCCCTGGCCGCGGTGGAGATCTCTTCGCTTGAGGCTGCGCCCGCGTGCGCGGAAGCTGGGGGAAACGGGGCCTGCCGGGCCCCGGTGGGAATAACGACGGGTAATGAAAGACGTCTTAGAATCGTTCCTCGACCGCTTGCAACGGGCAACGACGCTTGAGCATCTTCAGCTTGCGACCGAGGAACTGCGCGACCATTACGGCGTAAGCCATGTCGTCTATCACTGGGTGAATAGCGTCGGAGAGCGCTACGGGGCGGGCACATACAGCACCGATTGGGTCGACCGATACCTGGAATGCGATTACCTGCGGATGGACCCGGTCATCCTTGGCTGCTTTCAGCGATTCCACCCGATCGACTGGAAGCAGCTGGATTGGTCATCCAAGTCGGCGCGGGCCTTCTTTGCCGATGCGGTGGCCCACGGGGTCGGGAATCAGGGATTCTCGGTGCCGATACATGGCCCCAAGGGACAGTTCGCCCTGTTCACGGTGAACAACAGCTGTACCGATACCGAGTGGGAACGCTTCATCGAGGCGAACAAGCGCGACCTGATCCTGATCGCGCATGATTTCAACCGGAAAGCCCTGGAATTCGAACGTGGCGCGGACCCCGCGCCCACCGCCGCGCTGTCGCCGCGCGAGCTGTCGGCGATGACGTTGCTGGCCAAGGGGCTGAGTCGCGCGCAGGCGGCCGACGAGTTGCAGATCTCGGAACACACGCTTCGGGTCTATATCGAGGCCGCGCGCCACAAGCTGGGGGCGCTGAACACCACCCATGCGGTCGCGCGCGCGCTGAGCGCGGGGCTGATCGTGCTGTAACGGCAACAGTTCGTGTTCACGATGCGTTCTGTTGCGCTGCGTTGCAGAAACGGCGCGCAGCGTTAGGGCAGCGGTAACCAAGCCCTTCGTAATTTCCTTCCCGTCAGCGACTGGGAAAGGGCTTACCGAAATGCTTCGTTACATCTACGGCGTCGATCTCCACAAGTTCCCGCGTCTGCGCGATACGATGTTCCGCGATCGCGCGATCCAGTTCCACGACCGCCTGGGCTGGGAGGTCAGCGTGAACGACAAGGGCGAGGAGCGTGACCAATACGACGCGCTGAACCCGCTTTACGTGATCTGGGAACGCGCCGACGGCACCCATGGCGGGTCGATGCGGTTCCTGCCGACGACCGGGCGGACCATGGTGAACGAACATTTCCTGCACCTGACCGACGGCGTGCGCATCGAAAGCCCGCTGATCTGGGAATGCACCCGCTTCTGCCTGGCGCCCGACGCGGGGCGCGAGGTGTCGGCGGCGCTGGTGCTGGGCGCGGGAGAAGTGATGGCGCAATTCGCGATCGAGCATTTCGTGGCCGTGTTCGATCCGCGGATGGAACGCATCTATCGCCTGCTGGGCGTGGAACCCGACGTGATCGGCACCGCCGGTGAAGGCCGCGACAAGATCGCCGTGGGTCTGTGGGAAATGAAGCCCGAGGCCTGGCCGCGCACGCTGCGCCGCCTGGGTATTTCGCGCGAGACCTCGCTGGAATGGTTCAACGCCGCGTTCTCGGCCGCCGCGCCCGAGAAAAAGAGCATCCTGGAAGCGGCCTGATCGCGCTGGCCCCCCATGGGCGGTGCCTGTAGGCTCCGCCCATGAGCGTTCCTGCCCTTGTTTTTTCCGATGACCAGGCCGAGGCCCATGACCGCGTGGCAGAGATGCTGCGCGGTGTCGGCGTGGATATAGACGCGGGCGCGCTGACCCCCCGGGCGGAGGGGAAAGAGGCGCTTTTGGCGATCACCGGCAAGGCCGGGTCCGGCAAGACGATGTTGCTGTCCCGGCTGGTCGGGGCGCTGGAGGAGGCGGGCGTCGAAACCGTTTCGGGCGATTACGAGGGGCGGCGGCGCCGCGACCGGCGCACGCTGGCGATCCTGGCGCCGACCAACAAGGCGGCGAGCGTGCTGCGCACCCGCGGGGTGCCCGCCACGACGATTCACCGCATCATCTATACCCCGGTCTACGACCCCGAATACGAGAAGATCGCCGAGTGGCTGACCGGCGAGGGCGAGCGGCCCCAGATCGAGGGGCTGACCGAGGCGGCGCTGGATCGCGCGCACGCGTTTTACCAAAGCGTCAAGTCGGTGCCCGGCGCGCTGGCCGCCGCGGGGCTGCGGGGCAGCGATTTCATCAAGGGCTGGAAGCGGCGCGACGAGCCGCTGGATATCGGCTTCGTCGACGAGGCCTCGATGCTGGACGCGCGGCAATTCGACGACCTCAAGGAGCTGTTCCCGGCGCTGGTGCTGTTCGGCGATCCCGCGCAGCTGGCCCCGGTGAACCAGTCGGGCGCGATGGTGTTCGACGGGCTGCCCGAGGCGCAGAAGCTGACCCTGCACCGGGTGCACCGGCAGGCCGACGACAACCCGATCCTGGACCTGGCGCACGCGCTGTCCGACCCCGACCTGGGGTTCGAGGCGTTCGAGCGGATGGTCGAACAGGCCGCCGCACGCGACGACCGGGTGGTGGTCGCGCCGCGCGTCGATTCCGACCTGATGGCGCGGTCGCCCGTGCTGGTCTGGCGCAACGCCACGCGCATCCGGCTGATCCATGCCTTTCGCCGGGCCCATGGCGCCCCCGAGGACGCGCTGTTGTCGGGCGAGCCGTTGATCTGCGACGGCATCGAACTGCCGCTGAAGCACCGGCGCAAGCGGCTGGACCTGGAGGCGCGGGGGCTGATCAAGGGGGCGCAGGTGATCTATCTGGGCCCCGGCCGCAAGCCCGGCTTCTCGCGGCTGCACGTCATCGGGGCCGAAGATCCGCAGATCTCGGCCGCCTCGATCGTCAAGATCGAGCTGCCCGAGGAAGAAGAGCCGTTCATCCCATTTGCCGCCAACATGGGCGCGGCCTTCCTGCACGGGGCGGCGGTGACGATCCACAAGGCGCAAGGATCGCAATGGGAAGCGGTGCAGGTGTTCGCGCCCGACCTGTGGGCGGCGGCGCGGGCGGGCCGCAGCGAGGCCGGGCAACCGCTGTGGAAACGGTTGGCCTATGTGGCGATCACGCGGGCCGAAAAGCGGCTGATCTGGGTCACGCGCTATCGCCTGGGGCGGCCCGCCCGGCCGCTGGGCACCGACGACCTGGTGGCGCCGGCCGCGCCGCTGACCCTGACGCCGGGGGGCGAGGAGGGCTGAGGCCGGGTCAGCCCCGGACCAGCCGGAACAGCGCCGAAGCGCCCCAGCCCGCGCCGATGGCGATGGCCAGCGACAGGATGCCGTAGACCAGCGGCCGTTCGTGCGCCAACGTGTAGGTCCAGCGTTCCAGCCCCACCTTGCGCACGCCGATCGTCGTGTCATAGGCGTCGATCACGGTGCCCTCGCGGGTCAGGAAGATGCGCGTCGTGTAATCGCCCTCGGTCAGGTTTGCCGGCAGCGCGATCGAGGTGCGGAACAGCGTGTCCTCGCTGAGCGTCACGGCGCCGGGCAATTCCTGGTACAGCCCCTTGTCCTTGCGGATGCGGATCAGCGCCTCGGTGAAGGTCTGGGCATCGGCGGATTCGGTCGCGCTGCCGACGGCGCGGATCGCCCGCTGGATCGAGACCTTGCGGCGCAGGTCCTCGGTATCGGACAGCGTCTCGGCCAGCGGCGCGGTGGCGGCAACGGCGTAAAAGCTGGGGGCGGCGTCGATCTCGACCGCGTCGGTGTTGACCCAGATGCCGGCGCGGCGGTCCTTGCGCCGGACGGTGACGGGGGTCGAGGGGCCCGCCACGGTGACGACGACATGCAGCGGGCCCGCGGGCAGGGGGGCCTCGCGGCGGACCGCGCCGAAGATCAGGATCTCGGATCCGGCGAAATTGGTGGTGATCGCGACGCGGGTCTGGCTGAGCCCGGCGACGACCGTTTCTCCCCGCGCCGGAAGCGCCGCGAAAAGGCACAGCAAAAGCACCCGCCACAGCATCAGCGCGGCCCCATCGCGATGGAATACAGCTCGTCGGGGCGCACCAGCAGGTCGCGGGCCAGCATGCCGCAGACCGCCAGCACCAGCACCGCAAGCAGGATGCGCAGCTGTTCGGCCTTCATCCGCAGGCCGATCTGCGTGCCGATCTGCGCCCCGATCACGCCGCCCACCAGCAACAGCAGCGCCAGGCCGAGGTCGACGGTATAGTTCGTGGTGGCGTGCAACAGCGTGCTGAAGCCGGTGACGAAGATGATCTGGAACAGCGAGGTGCCGACCACCACCTTGGTCGGCATGCCGAGGATGTAGATCATCGCCGGCACCATGATGAAACCGCCGCCCACCCCCATGATCGCCGCCAGCACGCCCACCGCCGCCCCCACGACCAGCGGCGGGATCACCGAGATGTAAAGCCCCGAGGTGCGGAACCGCATCTTGAAGGGCAGCGCGTGGACCCAGGTGCGCTGGCGCCGCTTGGGCGTGGTCTTGCCGCCGCGCATCCGGCGGATGGTGCGCAGGCTTTCGACCAGCATCAGAAGGCCGATCACGCCGAGGAACACGACGTAGCACAGCTTGACCAGAAGATCGACCTGGCCCTGCTGGCGCAGGATGTTGAAGATCGCGATACCGGCCGCCGCACCCGCAAGCCCGCCGATCAGCAGCACCGTGCCCATTCGGAAATCGACCGTCTTGCGCCGGAGATGGGCGAGCACGCCGGAAAAGGACGAGGCCACCGTCTGGCTGGCCGAGGTGGCGACCGCGACGGCGGGCGGGATGCCCACGAAGAACAGAAGCGGCGTGATGAGGAACCCGCCGCCCACCCCGAACATGCCCGAGAGAATGCCCACCAGCCCGCCCAGCCCCAAAAGCAGAAAGGCGTTTACGGAAACCTCGGCGATGGGCAGGTAAATCTGCATGTATGGTCCCTAATGCCTTGGGCCCGGTTCTGGCAAGGTGGCTGCGCGCCCTAGCGTTCCTTCACGTAGGGCTCGCCGCCGGCGCGGGGAGGGATCGCCCGGCCGACGAACCCTGCCAGGATCACCACGGTCAGGATATAGGGCAGCGCGTCCATCACCTGCACCGGAACCACGATGCCGCCGAGGTCGATATTCTGGTAGCGCAGCGCGACCGCCTGCAACAGCCCGAACAGAAGCGTGGCCGAAAGCGCATACCAGGGCCGCCATTTCGCGAAGATCAGCGCGGCCAGCGCGATGTAACCCCGCCCCGCGGTCATGTCCTTGACGAAGCCCGCCTGCAGCGCGGTGGCGAGATAAGCCCCCGCGATGCCGCACAGCACGCCGCAGATGGCGACGGCGGCATAGCGCGTGGCGACGACCGAGACACCGGCGGTGTCCAGCGCCTCGGGGCTGTCGCCGACCGCGCGCAGGCGCAGGCCAAAGCGGGTGCGGAACAGCAGCCACCAGGTGAAGGGTACCATCGCGAAGGCGAAATAGACGGGGATCGTGTGGCCCGAGATCAGGTCGTGGTAGACGGGGCCGAGGATCGGCACCGGTTGCAGGGTTTCGGCGAAGGGCAGGGTGATCGGGTTGAACCGTGCACCTCCCAGAAGGGACGGCGTGCGTCCGCCCTGGGAAAACCAGTCCTGCGCGATGACGACGGTCAGGCCCGCGGCCAGAAAGTTGATCGCCACGCCCGAGATCAACTGGTTGCCGCGGAAGGTGATCGAGGCAAGGCCATGGATGCCCGCCAGCACCATCGACGACACTATCCCCGCCAGCAGCCCCAGCCAGACCGACCCGGTGACGGCGGCGGTGGCGGCGGAAAAGAAGGCCGCGAACAGCATCTTGCCCTCGAGCCCGATGTCGAAGATGCCGGCGCGTTCGGAAAACAGCCCCGCAAGGCAGGCCAGCAAAAGCGGCGTGGCCAGCCGCACGGTGGAGTCGAGCACCTGCAGGATCGTGGCGAAATCCATCAGGCGCGCCCCTTTCGCAGGCCCAGGAACAGCCGTTCCAGCGGCATCCGCACCATGTTGTCCAGCGCCCCGGTGAACAGGATGACAAGCGCCTGGATCACCACGATGAGTTCACGCGGAATGTCCGTCCACAGCGCCAGTTCCGCGCCGCCCTGGTAGAGAAACCCGAACAGGATCGCGGCGAGGAATACGCCGAACGGGTGGCTGCGCCCCATCAGCGCGACCGCGATGCCGATGAAGCCCGCCCCCTCGACCGAGTTCAGCACCAGCCGTTCGGCCTCGCCCATCACGTTGTTCACCGCCATCAGCCCCGCCAGCGCACCCGAGATCAGCATCGCCGCCATGACGATGCGCACGGGCCGGATGCCGGCATAGATCGCCGCGGGTTCGGAATGGCCCTGCGCGCGGATTTCATAGCCCAGCCGCGTGCGCCAGATCAGCAGGTAGACGAGGATGCAGGCCGCCACCGCGATCAGGAAGCTGATATTGGCGGGCGCGGCACGGGAAAACGCGATGCCGAAGGGCGCCAGCAGGTCATGCAGCGTGGGCAGGTGGGTGCCGTTGGGGAATTTCGCGGTGGCCGGGTCCATCGAGCCGACGGGCCGCATGACATTGACCAGCAGGTAGTTCAGCACCGCCGCGCCGATGAAGTTGAACATGATCGTGGTGATGACGATATGGCTGCCGCGCTTGGCCTGAAGCCAGGCCGGGATCGCCGCCCAGGCCGCGCCGAACAGTGCCGCGCCGATCACGGCGGCGGGCAGAGCCAGCGTCCAGTGCGGCCAGGGCAGCGCCAGGCACACAAGCGCGACGCCCAGCCCCCCCAGCGTCGCCTGCCCCTCGCCGCCGATGTTGAACAGCTTGGCGTGAAAGGCCACCGCGACCGCGAGCCCGGTGAAGATGAAATTCGTCGCGTAATAAAGGGTATAGCCCCAGGCATAGGTCGACCCCAGCGCGCCGGTGACCATCATCTTGACGGCGGCGACCGGGTCTTCGCCGATGGCGATGATCACGACGGCCGACAGCAGGAAGGCCAGCACCAGGCTGATCAGCGGGATCAGCACCACGTCGGCCCATTTCGGCATCACGTCGCGCATCAGGCCGCCTTTCCGTTCATGCCCGCCATCATCAGGCCCAGTTCCATCTCGTCGGTTTCGCCGGGCAGGCGTTCGCCCATGATGCGGCCGTCGAACATCACCGCGATGCGGTCGGACATCGACAGGATTTCCTCTAGCTCGACGCTGACCAGCAGCACGGCCTTGCCGGCATCGCGCAGGTCCAGGATGCGCTGGTGGATGAACTCGATCGCGCCGATATCGACGCCGCGGGTGGGCTGGCCGACAAGCAGCAGGTCGGGGTTGCGCTCGATTTCGCGCGCCAGCACGATCTTTTGCTGGTTGCCGCCCGAGAAGTTCCGCGCGGCAAGGCCGGGGTTCGGCGGGCGCACGTCGAAGCGTTCCATCTTTTCCTCGGCCAGCCGCCGGATGCCCGCATTGTCCATCAGCGCGCGGTTCTTCTGGTAGGCAGGGTCGTGGTGATAGCCGAAAACCACGTTCTCCCACGCCATGAACGGCATGATCAGCCCTTCGCGCTGGCGGTCCTCGGGGACATGGGCGATGCCGCGGGCGCGGCGCGACTGGCCGTCGGAATGGCGCCCGGTCAGGTCGATCGCGTCGCCGTTGATGCGCACGGTGCCGGTGCCGGGGATCATGCCGCCCAGCACCTCCAGTAATTGCGACTGGCCGTTTCCGGCGACGCCCGCGATTCCCAGGATTTCGCCCGCGCGCACGTTCAGCGACACGCCCTTCAGCCGTTCGACCCCGTCCTCGTCGGTCACGCGCAGGTTCTCGACCTCCAGAACGGTGCGGCCGGGGGTGGCGGGTTTCTTGTCTATTCTCAACAAGACCTTGCGGCCGACCATCAACTCGGCCAGTTCCTCGGGGCTGGTCTGCGCCGTCTCAAGAGTGGCCGTCATCTGCCCGCGGCGCATGACGGAAACCGTGTCGGTGATCGCCATGATCTCGCGCAGCTTGTGGGTGATCAGGATGATCGTCTTGCCCTCGGACTTGAGGTTTTTCAATATCCGGAACAGGTGGTCGGCCTCGGCGGGGGTCAGCACGCCGGTGGGTTCATCCAGGATCAGGATATCGGCCTGCCGATAAAGCGCCTTGAGGATTTCAACGCGCTGTTTCATGCCGACGCCCAGTTCCTCGATCAGCGCGTCGGGGTCGACGTTCAACTCGTAATCCTCGGCCAGCGATTTCAGCACGCCGCGCGCCTTGGCCAGCGACGGTTTCAGAAGCCGCCCCTCCTCGACGCCGAGGATCACGTTTTCCAGCACGGTGAAATTCTCGACCAGCTTGAAATGCTGGAACACCATGCCGATGCCGGCGCGGATCGCGGCCTGGCTGTCGGGGATCTGGGTGCGCTGGCCGCCGATCAGGATCTCGCCCGCATCGGCCTTGTAGAAACCGTAGAGGATCGACATCAGCGTGGACTTGCCCGCGCCGTTTTCGCCCACGATGCCGTGGATGGTGCCGGGCATGACCCTGAGCGAGATATCGCGGTTCGCCTGAACCGGCCCGAACGCCTTGGATATCCCTTTCAGTTCGATGGCCGGGGCGGCGGCCCGCCCCCCGGTCTGCCCGTCCCCCCCCATGCCGTGTCACTTCACCGGGCAGGTGTTGTCGGACATGTAGTCATGCACCGCGATCTCGCCCGCGATGATCTTGGCCTTGGCGTCCTCGACCGCGGCCTGCATCTCTTCCGTCACGAGATCGGCGTTGTGTTCGTCCACCGCATAGCCCACGCCATCCTCGGCCAGGCCCAGAACGAAGATGCCGGTTTCCAGGTCCGCGCCCGCCTTGAAGGCGTTGTAGACCGCGACGTCCACGCGTTTGACCATCGAGGTCAGCACCTGGCCCGGGTGCAGGTAGTTCTGGTTGCTGTCCACGCCGATCGACAGGATCCCCTCGTCGGCGGCGGTCTGCAGCACGCCCACCCCGGTGCCCCCGGCGGCGGCATAGATCACGTCGGCGCCCTGGGAAATCTGCGCCCGGGTCAGTTCACCGCCCTTGACGGGGTCGTTCCAGGCCGCGGGCGTCGTGCCGGTCATGTTCTGGATCACGGTGGCGTCCGGGTTCACCGCCTTGACGCCCTGCGCATAGCCGCAGGCGAACTTGCGGATCAGCGGGATGTCCATCCCCCCGATAAAGCCCACGGTGTTCGATTCCGACGCCATCGCGGCCATCATCCCGACCAGATAGCTGCCTTCATGTTCGGAAAAGACAATCGAGCGCACGTTGGGCGCGTCCACCACCATGTCGATGATCTGGAATTTCGTGTCCGGGTAGTCGGCGGCGACCTCTTCCAGCACCGACCCGAAGGCGAAGCCCGCCATCACGATGGGGTTCAGCCCGGCCTCGGCGAAGCGGCGCAGCGCTTGTTCGCGCTGGGCCTCGGACTGCAGCTCGATCTCGCGATAGCTTTCGCCGGTTTCGGCCTTCCATTTCTCGGCCCCGCCGAAGGCCGCCTCGTTGAACGACTTGTCGAACTTGCCGCCCAGGTCATAGACCATCGCCGGTTCGGCCAGTGCACCCCCCGCGCTCACGGCCAGCGCGGCACCCGCGCCCAGAAGTTTCTGCATCAGCGTCATCGAACTCTCTCCCGGTTGGTTGTCGGACAGGGCGCAGGTCGTGCGCACGGGCCGTTTCGGCCTTGGTACCGACCGATTAAGGCCGCAGCCCCGGGAAAGCGTCAACCGAATTCTGGGTGCTGTCGCAGCGTCAGGGGGCAAGCGCCTTGGCGAGGATCAGCGCGTCGACCGCGCCGCCGTCGGGGGCGGTGCAATAGCCCGGCCGCAGCCCCGCCGGGGCATAGCCCGCCGCCGCGTAAAGTGCGCGCGCGGGGGTGTTGTCGGCAGCCACCTCGAGAAAGGCGCGCGCGGCGCCCCGGCTGCGGGCCGCGGCCTCGAAGGCGGCGAGCCGTGCCCGGCCGAGGCCATGGCGGCGCGCGGCCGGCGCGACGGCCAGAGTCAGCAGCTCGGCTTCGTCCGCGACGGCGCGGCCCAGCGCAAAGGCTGTCGCGTCGCCGGCCAGAAAGACCCCGGAACCGGCCAGAAGCGCGGCGAATTCGGCCGCGCTCCAGGGGCACGGATGGGTGAAACACACCGCGTGCAGCGTCGCCAGGTCGGCGGGCGAGGGGGGCGGCGCGCTCACGGCAGGATCACCGGGGGCGGGTCCGAAGGCGGGGCGGCATCGGCCGGGCGCAGGTAAAGCGGCGCGGGGCGGGGCAGGGACTGGCCCAGGCGCGTGGCCGCGATGCGCGCGATGGCGGGGCCGATGCCCGCGGCCAGGGGCGGCGCCACGGGCAGGCCCAGCGTGGCCGCCAGCGCCTCGGCGCCGGGGCCGACCAGGCGGGTGCCCGGCGGCAGGTCGAACGCATGGGGCAGCTCGGCCGGGGCCAGCTGTTGCGGCGTGCCCTGCGCCTGCCCGTCGATCACGGTTTGCACATAGAGCGTGTCGCGCGGGGCGGGCAGGATGGCCAGCACCGGCCCCTCCAGCCCCAGCGCGAGCGCCTCGAACCCGGTCACGCCCACCGCCGACACGTCCAGGCCCAGCGCCAGACCCCGCGCCGCCGACACCGCGATGCGGATGCCGGTGAAATTGCCGGGGCCCACGCCGACGCCGATCCCGTCGAGATCGCGCCAGCCGATCCCGGCCGCGTCCAGCATTTCGCCCAGCAACGGCATCAGCCGCTCGGCCTGGCCGCGCCCCATCTCTTCGCGGCGCGCGGCCACGATCGCGCCGCCCGACAACAGCGCGGCCGCGCAATGCGCGGCCGACGTGTCGAAAGCCAGAACGATGGGGGCCGGGCGCATCACACCTCTTCGGCGACCGGGCGGACCTCGGTGACCTCGGGGATGTAGTGGCGCAGCAGGTTCTCGATCCCCATCTTCAGCGTCAGTGTCGAGGACGGGCAGCCCGCGCAGGCGCCCTGCATGTGCAGGTAGACCACGCCGCGGTCGAAACCGTGAAAGGTGATGTCGCCGCCATCCTGGGCCACGGCAGGGCGCACGCGGGTGTCCAGCAACTGCTTGATCTGGTTGACGATATCGGAATCGGGGCCGTCATGGTCGGCATGCGCCGCCGCAGCCTCGCCGATGATCGCGGGCTGACCCGACTGGTAATGTTCCATGATCGCGCCAAGGATCGCGGGCTTGACGTGATCCCACTCGACCCCGTCGGCCTTGGTGACGGTGACGAAATCCGTGCCGAAAAACACCGCCCGCACGCCCTCCACCGCGAAGATGCGGGTCGCCAGCGGCGAGCGATCCGCCCCCTCGGCGCTGGGGAAATCCGCGGTGCCCGCCTCCAGCACCGCCTGGCCGGGCAGGAATTTCAGCGTCGCGGGGTTCGGGGTGGATTCGGTCTGGATGAACATGAGTCTATTCCTTAGCTTTCCACTCGGATATGCGCCGGGCCGTGGGAAATGTCAATGTTTCGCAGGTTTCCGCACCGCTCAGCACACGGCCTCCAGACCTTCCTTGGACAGCCCGCCGGGCACGATCGTCATCGGCACGGGCAGGCTGCCGGCACTCTTGGTCAGCTGGCTGACCAGCGGCCCCGGCCCCTTCTTGTCGACGCCGGCGCCCAGCACCAGAACCCCGATCTGCGGATCGTCGCGGATCTGGGCCAGGATCTCGGGCACGGGTTCGCCCTCGCGGATCACCAGTTCGGGATCGATCCCCTGGCGGTCGCGCATCCACTTGGCGAATACCTCGAAATGCGCCTCGATCCGCTCGCGCGCCTCTTCGCGCATGATCTCGCCTACGCCGATCCAGTGGTTGAACTCGTCGGGGGGAATCACCGACAGGATCTGCACCCCGCCGCCGGTCTTGGCCGCCCGCATCGCCGCAAAGCGCATGGCGTTCAGACATTCCCGGCTGTCGTCGAGGATCACGAGGAACTTGCGCATGCGTGCCCTCCCTGGAAACCGCGGGTCAGCATGGCGCAGGCGCCTTGCGCTGGCAACTCCCCGCTGTGCCGACGCCCGTCGCTTTCTTCCTGGCCGAAATACCCGCGCGCGGAACGCCCGCGGCCCGGAACGGGCCGCGCCACGCCCAACGCCGGGCAAGCGGGGCGCAGCCCCGCGCGGCCCGGGGGCGGGAGCGCCCCCTCAGCCGGCCGAATGCGCCCAGTCCCAGTACAGCTCGCGCACCTTTTGCGTCACCGGGCCGGGCTGGTATTGCACGTCGTCGAAGGCCTTGACCGGCGTGACCTTCATCATGTTGCCCGACAGGAACACCTCGTCGGCACCGCGAAAATCGTCGAAGGACAGCACGGTTTCATGCACCGCGATCCCCTCGGCCTTCAGGTTCGCGATATGGCGCGCGCGGGTGATGCCGGCCAGGAAGGTGCCGTT
Source organism: Rhodovulum marinum (assembly GCF_004343075.1). Classification (GTDB taxonomy): domain Bacteria; phylum Pseudomonadota; class Alphaproteobacteria; order Rhodobacterales; family Rhodobacteraceae; genus Rhodovulum; species Rhodovulum marinum. The sequence continues at coordinate 56,045 of NZ_SLXP01000009.1, read as the reverse complement.
GGCGATGGGTGTGAATATCTCGCCATCCTTGACCATGAACACGTTGGCGGTGGCGGTTTCGGCCACGTTGCCCATGGCGTCGGCCACTAGCGCGTTGCCGAATCCCTTGGCGCGCGCCTCGGCCAGCATCCGCGCGTTGTTGGGGTACAGGCAGCCCGCCTTGGCGTTGACCACCGCGCAATCCAGCGTGGGCCGGCGGAACCGGGTCGTCGTCAGGGTCGTCGCACTGCCGGGCGCGGCCATCGGGATTTCCTCCAGGCTGATCGCAAAGCCCGTCGCCCCCAGCTTCGGCACCACGCCCAGGAAATCGCCCTCGAGCGCCCAGTACATCGGCCGGATATAGACCGCGGTGTCCTCGGGATAGGTCCGCAGCCCGTCCCAGACGATGTCGTGCATCTCCTGCGCGCCGAGCGTGGGCGTGATCATCAGCGCCTCGGCGGACCGGTTCACCCGTTCGCAATGGGCCATCAGGTCGGGGGCGATTCCCTCGAAATAACGCGCGCCGTCGAACACCGTGGTGCCCAGCCAGCTGCCATGGTCGGCGGCCCGCATCACGGGGATGTCGCTGCGGTGCCAGGTGCCCTCGAAATAGGTTCGGATGTTGTTGCCGGTGGCCATGAGTCACCCCCTCTCGTGAAAACCCGCGCACCCTAGACCCGGGCGCGGGGGGCGTCCAGACGCCAATGGGGGCGCCCCCGGCGGGGCGGCCGGGGGCGCCTGGGCAGAGCGGACCGGGGCAGGGCCGCACGCCCGGGACCCGGGGACAGGCGCGGGCGGACATCCGCGCGCCGGACTTGGGGATTCGGCGCGTGCCCCGGGGCCGGCCGGACAGGGCCGGGTGGCGTCATCCTGTGCGCAACCGGATTCGGAATCGTGTCACGCGGGAATCGATTTTGTGAAACATGCGCATCGCGCGGCCGGTTCGCGCAGGCCTACCCCCCGACCGGGCTGCAAAGTTCCACGAGGTAGCCGTTCGGATCGGTCACATAGGCGGTGGTCTGGCCCCAGGGTTCGGCGCGTGGGGCCTGGATGATCGTGGCGCCGGCCGCCTGCGCCCGGTCCACCGCCGCGGCCACGTCGTCGGTTTCAAGCGCGATCTCGAAAACCGGGCCGTTCGGATCGGGCCGCCCCGGCGTCTTGCCCAGCTGTGTCATCAGGTCCCTGGACGAGAAGGCCAGTCTCGTGTTGCCGGTCGCCAGCTCGCCATAGGCGTTCGACTCATGCAGGAATCCCGGTTCCAGCCCGAAGGCGCGCGTATAGAAGTCCAGCGTGGCGGGCACGTCGTCGACGTAAAGGATGGTATAGCGGAACTTCATGGCAAGCCTTCTTCCCATTTGGTCGGGAAAGCCTGCCATGGACGGCGTCACCTGTCGCGTGGAACCTGCGCCCGCGGCTAGTCCGAGACCTTTTTCACGAATTCCGACTTCAGGCCCATCTGCCCGAAGCCGGGGATCTTGCAGTCGATGTCGTGATCGCCGTCGACCAGCCGGATATTCTGCACCTTGGTGCCGACCTTCAGCATCGAGGACGCCCCCTTGACCTTGAGGCTCTTGATGACCGTCACGGTGTCGCCGTCCTTGAGGATGTTGCCCACGGCATCGCGTACCTGCGCGTCCGCGTCCGCGTCCGTGTCGGCAGCGGCATCTGGCGACCATTCATGGCCGCATTCGGGGCACATCAGCAGCGCGTCGACCTGGTAGGTGAAGGCGGAGCCGCAGTCGGGGCAGGGGGGCAGGCTATCGGGCATTGTCGGGGTCCTTGGGTTACGCGCCGACCATGCCGACGATTTCATAGGTGCGTTTCAGGATCGGTGCGGCGATCGCGTTGGCGCGTTCGGCCCCGCCCGCGAGGATGCGGTCGATCTCGGCGGGGTCCTGCATCAGCCGGCCCATCTCGGTGGTGATCGGTTCCAGCCGGGCCACCGCGAGATCGGCGAGCGAGGGCTTGAACGTGCCGAATTGCTGGCCGCCATGTTCGGCGATCACCTGTTCGGGGGTCATCTCGGCCAGCGCGGCGTAGATGTTCACCAGGTTGCGGGCCTCGGGCCGGCCCTCCAGCCCGTCCAGCGTTTCGGGCAGCGGTTCGGGGTCGGTCTTGGCCTTGCGGATCTTCTTGGCGATGGTGTCCGCGTCATCGGTCAGGTTGATCCGGCTCATGTCGGAGGGATCGGATTTCGACATCTTCTTGGACCCGTCGCGCAAGGACATAACGCGGGTCGCCGCACCCTCGATCACCGGTTCGGCCAGCGGGAAGAAATCGACGCCGAAATCGTTGTTGAACTTGGCCGCGATGTCGCGGGTCAGTTCCACGTGCTGTTTCTGGTCCTCGCCCACGGGGACGTGGGTCGCATGATAGACCAGGATGTCGGCGGCCATCAGCGCGGGATAGGCGAACAGGCCCAGCGAAACGTTCTCGGAATTCTTGCCGGCCTTGTCCTTGAACTGGGTCATCCGCTGCATCCAGCCAAGGCGCGCCACGCAGTTGAAGATCCAGCCCAGTTGCGCGTGCGCGGGCACGGCGCTTTGGTTGAACAGGATGGATTTCGCCGGGTCGATGCCAGAGGCGATGAAACCCGCCGCCAGTTCGCGCGTCGCATGGGTCAGCTTGGCGGGGTCCTGCCAGACGGTGATCGCGTGCAGGTCGACGATGCAATAGACCGTTTCGAGCCCGCCCTGATCCTGCGTCTCGACGAAACGCTTGAGCGCGCCGAGATAGTTGCCCAGCGTCAGCCCGCCCGAGGGCTGGATGCCGGAAAAGACGCGCGGTGTGTGGACCACCTCGGCCATGGGATCATCTCCGTCTGGAATTCGTTGCTCCGCTCGCTTACCCATGCGGGGGAACACCGTCAACCAAAGGCCCGTGCCGCATGTCCCCCGATCCCGATGCCCACCCGATCAACCCGTTGCCCCCGGTGGTCTGGCTGCTGGTGCTGCCGGTGATCGCGATGGAGGTGGTGCTGAACCTGGGCGCGCGGGGCATCATCGGCGGCCCCGAGGCGGTGGGCTGGCGGCTGGCGGCATTCCAGGACTATGCGTTTTCGGGGCAGGTCTTCGACTGGATGCTGTCGAACGGCAGGTTTCCGCCGTCGCAGATGATGCGGTTCGTCACCTACCCGTTCGTCCATGGCGGCGTGACGCACGCGGTGTTCGTGGTGGTGTTCATCCTGGCGCTGGGCAAGATGGTGGGCGAGATCTTCCGCGCCTGGGCGGTGCTGGTGGTGTTCTTCGGCTCGGCCATCGTGGGGGCGGCTGCCTATGGGCTGTTGCTGGACGACCCGATGCCGCTGGTCGGCGGCTATCCTGCGGTCTACGGGCTGATCGGGGCGTTCACCTTCCTGCTTTGGGTGCGGCTGGCGGGGACCGGCGCGAACCAGTACCGCGCCTTCACGCTGATCGGGTTCCTGCTGGGCATCCAGCTGGTCTTTGGCCTGCTGTTCGGGGGCAGCAACGATTGGGTGGCCGACGTGGCGGGGTTCGCCACCGGGTTCGGGTTGTCCTTCGTGGTCAGCCCGGGCGGCTGGGGCCGGGTGCGTGCGAAGCTGCGTCACCGCTGACGGCGCATCGCGCGCCGGAATTCCGACAGGCGGAACGCGCCCAGAAGGTGACCGAGGCCGAAATAAGCGACGATCCCGAGGGCGATCAGCGCGGCGAGGGCCGCATAGCGCAGAGCCCCGCCCGACAGCCATGGCGCCAGCGCCCAGGCGACGGCCCACAGGATGACCCCCATCAACCCCGAGGCCAGCACGATCCGGCCCAGCCGCCGGGTGAACCGCGCGTCCAGTTCCGCCGCCGTGCCATAGCGGCGCGAGCCGCGCCAGAGCAGAAGGACCATGGCCCAGCCCGCCAGCGTCGTGCCCCAGGCCGCCGCGATATAGCCGATGACCGGCGCCAGCCCGATGGCCAGCCCCGCATTCACCGCCAGCGCGCCGAGCGCGTAGTAGAACGGGCGCCGCGTGTCCTCGCGCGCGAAGAACAGGGGTTGCAGCACCTTTTGCATCACGAAGGCGGGCAGTCCCGCGCCATAGACCGCCACGGCCAGCGCGGTGGCGGCCGCATCGGCCGCGTCGAAGGCGCCGCGCTGGAACAGGACGTTCACGATGGGGCCGGGGATGACGGCCAGCGCCACGGCGGCCGGCACGGTCAGGGCAAGCGCGAACTCGCCCGCGCGGTTGAACGCGTCGCGCCCGCCATTGGTGTCCTCGGCGCGCAGCCGGCGCGAGAGATCCGGCAAGAGCACCACGCCGATGGCGATGCCGACGACGCCAAGCGGCAGCTGGTAAAGCCGGTCGGCGTAAGACAGCCACGCCACCGCGCCGTCGAAGAAACTGGCCACCTGGCGGCCGATCAGCAGGTTCACCTGCACCACGCCGCCCGCCAGCGCGGCGGGGCCGGCGATGATCGCCAGCCGCTTCAGTTCAGGGGTCATCCGCGGACGGCGCAGGGTCAGGCGAAACCCGGCGCGCGCGGCCGCCGTCCAGACCAGCGCCAGTTGCGCGATGCCCGCCACGGGCACCGTCCAGGCCAGCGTGTCGCCGATGGGCCAGCCCAGCGTATCGGCCAGCACCATCGTGGCAACGAACAGCACGTTCAGAACCACCGGCGCGGCGGCGGCGGCCACGAAACGGCCCGTGGAATTAAGCACGCCGGACAAAAGCGCGGCGAGCGAGATGAACAGGATATAGGGGAACGCGATCCGCCCATAGATCACCGCCATGTCGAAACGCTCGTCCGCGGCGAACCCGCTGGCCATGGCCAGAACCAGGAACGGCATCGCCACCTGCGCGACCACGGTGAAGGCGATCAGGATCGACGCCAGTCCGGTGAAGGCATCGCGCGCGAAGCCCAGCGCATCGTCGCCGCCCTCGACCTTTTTCGAGAACATCGGCACGAAGGCCATGTTGAACGCGCCCTCGGCGAAGAAGCGGCGGAACATGTTGGGCAGGGAAAAGGCGATCAGGAACGCCTCGGCCACGGGTCCTGCGCCCAGGTAGGCCGCGATCAGGATGTCGCGCGCAAAGCCCAGGATGCGGCTGGCCAGCGTCCAGACGCCCACCGTCAGAAAGCCCGAGACCAGCCGGATGGGTTGCGTCACGCGTTGGCCCTTTCGGCGCCCTGCTCGATCGCGGCGCGCAGCTTTCGTTCCAGCGAGTCCTGGCGCGAGCGGGAATGCAGTTTCAGCCCGAAGCTGTCCTTGACATAGAAGCTGTCGACCACCTGCGCGCCGTAGGTCGCGATCACGGCGGACGCGATATAGACGTTGCTGTCGGCCAGCACGCGCGTCAGGTCATACAGCAGGCCCGGCCGGTCGCGGGTGTCGACCTCGATGATCGTGTAGATCTCGGACCCGTCGTTGTCGAAAGTGATCGAGGTGGGGAAGCGGAAGCTGCGCTCGCGCTTTTTCAGCTTGTCGCGGTCGGCCAGTCTTTCGCGCGGGCGCACCTCGCCCATCAGGGTCTTTTCGATCATCTGGCTGAGCCGCGTCAGGCGGGCGCGTTCATAGGGCGTGCCGTCGGAATCCTGGATCCAGAACACCGCGGTCGCATAGCCGTCCTTGGTGGTATAGGTCCGCGCGTCCACCACGTTGGCGCCGACCAGCGCCAGCGCGCCCGCCAGCCGGGAGAAGATGCCGGGATGGTCGGCCAGCGCGAAACAGGCGCGGGTGGCGTCGTGGTCGATATCCTCGTCCAGGTCGATGCGGATCTCGTCATCGGCGATCCCGCGCAGCAGGTTGGCGAACACGACCTGGGTATCGGTAGGCAGGCCGGCCCAATAGGGCGGGTAGTGGCGCGCGGTTTCGGTGCGCAGGTCCTTCTTGTCCCAGTCGGCCAGTGCCTCGCGCAGCGCGCGCTTGGCGGCGGCCTCGCGGTTGGGCCGGTTCACGGCCTCCAGCCCCTGTTCCAGCGCGGTCGCGGTTTCGCGATACAGCTGGCGGATCAGCTGGGCCTTCCAGTTGTTCCAGGTGCCGGGCCCCACCCCGATGATGTCGCAGACCGTCAGCACGGTCAGCAGGTCCAGCCGTTTCCTGGTCTGCACCGCCTTGGCAAAATCGCGCACGGTGCGCGGGTCGGACAGGTCGCGTTTCTGCGCCATGTCGGACATCAGGAGGTGATAGCGCACCAGCCATTCCACGGTTTCGCACTCGTCCGGTTTCAGGCCAAGCCGGGGCGCCACCTTGCGGGCGATCTGGGCGCCGAGGACCGAGTGGTCCTCGGGCCGGCCCTTGCCGATGTCATGGAGCAGCAGCGCGACGTAAAGGACGCGCCGGTTCACGCCTTCCTTGAGGATGCGCGAGGCGATGGGCAATTCCTCGACCAGTTCGCCGCGTTCGATCTGCGCCAGCGTCGAGATGCACTGGATGGTGTGTTCGTCCACCGTGTAGTGGTGGTAGACGTTGAACTGCATCATCGCGACGACCGGTTCGAATTCGGGGATGAAGGCCGCCAGCGCGCCCAGCTCGTTCATCCGCCTCAGCGCCCGTTCCGGGTTGCCGTGTTTCAGCATCAGGTCCAGGAAGATGCGCTGCGCCTCGGGGTCGTTGCGCAATTCGTCGTCGAAAAGCCGCAGGTTGCTGGCGATCAGCCGCATCGCGTCGGGGTGCAAGAGCGTGCCGGCCTTGAGCGCCTCTTCGAAGATGCGCAGCAGGTTGACCTTGTCGGCGAGGAACGCGTCGGGATCGGCCACGGTCATCCGGTTCTGCGCGATCTCGTAGCCCTCGGGCATCTTGCGCTTGCGTCGGAACAGGCCCAGCAGCATCGGCTCCTTCTTGACGTGGGCCGCCTCCAGCTTGGTCAGGAAGATGCGCGTCAGATCGCCCACGGTGGTCGCATGCCGGAAATAGTCCTGCATGAAATGTTCCACCGCGCGGCGCCCGCCATGGTCGGCATAGCCCATGGCCGCCGCCACCTCGACCTGCAGATCGAAGGTCAACTGGTCCATCGCCCGGTCGGTGATGATGTGCAGGTGACAGCGCACCGCCCAGAGGAAGCGTTCGGCATTCAGGAAGCCCTTGAACTCCTCCTCGGTGAACAGCCCCAGCTTGACCAGCTGCGAGGCGCGGTCGACGCGGTAGATGTATTTCGAGATCCAGTAGAGCGACTGCATGTCCCGCAGGCCGCCCTTGCCCTCCTTGACGTTGGGTTCCAGCACGTAGCGCTGGCCGCCCTGCTTGCGGTGGCGTTCCGACCGTTCGGCCAGCTTGGCCTCGATGAAATCGGCCTCGGTGCCGTCGAACAGGTCGTTCCACAGCGCGTCGTTCAGTTCCGGGTCCAGCGGCGCGTGGCCGGCGAGGAAACGGTTTTCCAGAAGTGCCGTGCGGATCGTGTAATCCTCGCGGCCCAGGCGGATGCAGTCCTTTACCGTGCGCGAGGAATGGCCGACCTTCAGCCGCAGGTCCCACAGCATGTAGAGCATCGATTCGATGACGCTTTCGGCCCAGGGGGTGATCTTCCAGGGCGTCAGGAACAACAGGTCGACATCGGAATGGGCCGCCATCTCGCCCCGGCCATAGCCGCCCACCGCGAAGACGGCCAGGCGTTCGCCCTCGGTCGGGTTGGGCCTGGGGTGAAGGTGCTGCGCCGCGATCTCCAGCGGGCCGCGCACCAGGCAATCGGTCAGCCAGGTATAGGCGCGCACCGTGGCGCCCGCGTCGAACGGGCGTTCGGCGAAGGCCGCGGCGATGGCCGCGCGCCCGCGCGTGCGCGCATCGCGCAGATAACCCACCATGGCATCGCGCAGCGCCCGCGGTTCGTCGCCCGCGGCCATGTGGCGCGCGAGTTCGGCGGCGAAGGCGTCGCGGTCGAAAATATGGGACGCCGGACAGATCAGGCTGTCCGGCGCCGGGTCATCGTCGGGGTGAGCGGACGGGCTAGAAGCCCGCGGCACCGAAACTTCTTGGGGCAGGGTCAATTACGATCACTTGGTTGTTCTGGATTTCAGCGACGGCCAGCGCGCGTTCGTTGGTGCCGTCGGCACGCAGCCGGAACACGCCATTCACGCCGGCAAAGCCCGAAGGCTGGGTCAACGCCCCCACGGTCAGCGCGTCGGACTTGCCCTGGCCGGCAAGCGCGCCGATCGCGGCGATGCCGTCATAGGCCAGCCCGGCCGCCGGGTGCGCGGGTTCGCCATAAGCGGCGAAGTAGCGCGACTCGAACTGGGCCGTCAGGTTCGGGTCGGGCAGCGCGAACCAGCCGCCCTGCAGCCCCGGCAGCGCCAGCGTCGAGGGGGGGATATCCCAGCGGGTCAGGCCGAGGAACTGCACGGTTTCGGGATCGACGCGGTTTTCGGGCAGAAGCTGTGCCAGAAGCGGCAGCGCGCCGGCCGGGGCGGCGGTCAGGAACACCGCGCTGCTGCCCGAGCTGCGCGCCTTGGCGGCCAGTTCGGGAATGGCCTGCACGACGCCGTTCTGCGACAGTTCATAGGTGCCGGTGGCCGCGACCCGCCCCCCCGAGCGGGCGACCGCGCGCTCGATGGCGGACCGTCCCGCCTGGCCGGCCAGGTCGGGATCGTGGATCACCATGAAATCGCGCCGGCCCTGTGCCACGGCATAGCTGGCCAGCCGGTTCGCGGTATTGTCGAAGGTGGGGCCCAGCACGAAGACATTGCCGCCCGCGATCTGGGTGTTGTTGGAAAAGCTGAGAACGTTGATCCCGCGCGAGGCCACCGCCACGCCCGCGGCATTGGCGTTCTGCGCGTAAAGCGGGCCGAGGATGATCTTGGCCCCGTCTGCGGCGGCCTGTTTGGCGACCGCCGCCGCCTGGTCGGGGCGGCCCGCGGTGTTGTAGACCCGCAGGTCGATCTGCACGCCCTGCAGGTCCGAGATCGCCAGACGTGCGGCGTTTTCCAGGCTGCGCGCGACCACCTGGTCGCCCGCCTCGGCCGAACCGCCGGGCACCAGAAGTGCCACCGGCACCGGCCGCCCGGCATTGATGCTGGGCCCGCCGCCCAGGTTCACGGGCTGGCAGGCGGCGACAAGGGCGAGGGCGGCCACGACAAGGGCCAAGCGCTTGCGGGCGGCGCGGAAAACGGCGATCATGGACTCTCCCTCGCGACGTCTCTTTCGTCGGGGCGAGCCTATGCGGATCGGCCGCCCAAGTAAACGTCAGACAATCCCCGAGAGGCCTGCCCTGGATATCCTGCACACCCCGCTTTCGCCCGGCATCCATTTCGTCGCCACGCCCATCGGGGCGGCACGCGACATCACGCTGCGGGCGCTGGATATCCTGGCGTCGGCCGACGTGATCGCGGCCGAGGATACCCGCACCGCGCGCCACCTGATGCAGATCCACGGCATCGCGCTGGGCGATCGGCCGCTGATCGCCTATCACGACCATTCCGGGCCGGGCGTGCGCGACAAGCTGATTGCCATGGCCACCGGTGGAAAGTCGGTCGCCTGCGTCAGCGAGGCGGGCACGCCGATGGTCGCCGATCCCGGCTTTCCGCTGGCCCGCGATGCGATCGCGGCGGGGGTGCCGGTTCACGCCGCGCCGGGGCCGTCGGCGATGCTGGCCGCGCTGACGGTTGCCGGGCTGCCCAGCGACCGGGTGCTGTTCGCGGGGTTTCCGCCGCAGCAGGGTGCGGCGCGCAAGGCGATGTTCGACGAGGTGGGCGGGCTGGCCGCGACGCTGGTAATCTACGAATCGCCCAAGCGAGTGGCGCGATTCCTTGCCGATCTCGCGGGTGCATTGGGCCCCGACCGCCCGGCCGCCGTCTGCCGCGAGTTGACCAAGCGCTTCGAAGAGGTCACGCGCGGGACGCTGGGCGAATTGGCCGCGGCGTTCGAGGGGCGCGAGGTCAAGGGCGAGATCGTGGTGCTGGTGGGCCGCGGCATGGCCGAGGCCGCCGGTGCCGACGAGATGGAGGCCGCGCTGCGCGCCGCGCTGGCGCGGGCCTCGGTCAAGGATGCGGTGGCCGAGGTTGCCTCGGCGCTGGGTCTGCCGCGGCGCCAGGTCTACCAGGCGGCGCTGAAGCTGGAGGCCGACGAATGACCGGCAGTACGCGGTATCACGCGGGCGCGGCGGCCGAGGACAGCGTTGCGCGCGACTATGAAAGCCGGGGCGCGGCGGTGATCGCGCGGCGCTGGCGCGGGCAGGGCGGCGAGATCGACCTTATCCTGCGCGCGGGCGAAACGGTGATCTTCGTCGAGGTCAAGGCCAGCCGCAGCTTTGCCCGCGCGGCGGAACGGATCACGCCCCGCCAGGCCGCGCGCATCATGACCGCCGCGCAGGAATTCCTGGAGGGCGAACCCGGGGGGCAGCTGACCGATATCCGCTTCGACGTGGCGCTGGTCGACGGGGTGGGGCGGGTCGAGATCGTCGAAAACGCCTTCGCGGGCTGAGCGCCGTTGCAAAGCCCCCCGCCCTCGGCCATGTAGGGGCCGAACAGGGGAGGTTGCCCATGCCGCTGAAGGTCGCCATCCAGATGGACCCGATCGGGCCCATCGACATCACCGCCGATACCACGTTCCGCATTGGCGAAGAGGCGCAGGCGCGGGGTCACAGTCTTTTCTATTACACGCCCGACCGGCTGTACTGGAACGACGGGCGGGTGATGGCGCGGGGCTGGCCGCTGGAGCTGCGCCGGGTCGTCGGTGACCATTACACGCTGGGCGCGGAACAGGACGTGGACCTGGGCGCGTATGACGTCGTCTGGCTGCGCCAGGACCCGCCCTTCGACATGGGCTATATCACCACCACGCACCTGCTGGAGCACCTGGCGCCCGGCACGCTGGTGCTGAACGATCCGTTCTGGGTGCGGAACTTTCCCGAAAAGCTGTTGGTGCTGAAGTTCCCCGAGCTGATCCCGCCCACGATCATCGCCCGCGACCTGGCCACGTTGCGCGCCTTCAAGGCCGAACATGGCGATATCATCCTGAAGCCGCTTTACGGCAACGGGGGCGCGGGGGTGTTCCGGCTGGAACATGGCGACCGAAACCTCGCCTCGCTGCACGAGCTGTTCCTCGGGATCAGCCGCGAGCCGCTGATCGCGCAGAAATTCCTGCCCGCGGTCGAGAGGGGCGACAAGCGGGTGATCCTGGTCGATGGCGAACCGATCGGTGCGATCAATCGCGTGCCCGCCAAGGGCGAGACGCGGTCGAACCTGCATGTGGGCGGGCGGGCCGAGCGCGCGGCGCTGACGGCGCGCGATATCGAGATCTGCAAGGCCATCGGCCCGACGTTGCGCGACCATGGCCAGATGTTCGTCGGCATCGACGTGATCGGCGACTACCTGACCGAGATCAACGTCACCTCGCCTACCGGCTTGCAGGAACTGGAACGCTTCGACGAGAAGAACCTGGCCGCCCATCTTTGGGAACGGATCGAGACCAGGCGGGGCTGAAGCTGGCCCGCGGGCTCAATGCTCGCCCACCGACAGCCGGAAGCTGACCGCCTCGGCGACGTGCGGGCGGGCGACGGTATCGGCGCCGTCGAGATCGGCGATGGTGCGGGCCACGCGCAGCACCCGGTGATAGCCCCGCGCCGACAGCCCGAAGCGTTCGGCAACCTTCGCCAGCAGGGCCTTGCCCTCGGCGTCGGGGGTGGCGATCTGTTCCAGCAGCGCGCCCTCGGCCTCGGCGTTGACGCGCACGCCGTCGTGCCCGTCAAAGCGCGCGGTCTGCCGGGCGCGGGCGGTGGCCACGCGTTCGGCGACCGCGGCCGAGGGCTCGCCTGTCGCGGGCAGGTCGAGATCGGCATAGGCCACGGGCGGCACCTCGACCCGCAGGTCGAACCTGTCCATCAGGGGCCCCGAGATGCGGCCAAGGTAATCCTCGCCGCATTGGGGCACGCGGGCGCAGGCGCGGGCGGGGTCGGCGAGGTAGCCGCATTTGCAGGGGTTCGCGGCGGCGACCAGCAGGAAGCGGCAGGGGTAGCGCATGTGGGCATTGGCGCGGGCCACCACGACCTCGCCCGTTTCGATGGGTTGGCGGAGTGTTTCCAGCACGGCGCGGGGGAATTCGGGGAATTCGTCCATGAACAGCACGCCGTTATGGGCCAGGCTGATCTCGCCCGGTTTCGCGCCGCGCCCGCCGCCGACGATGGCGGCCATGGACGCGGTGTGGTGCGGTTCGCGAAACGGGCGGTGGCGCGAGATGCCGCCCTCGTCCAGAAGTCCCGCAAGCGAATGGATCATCGAGGTTTCCAGCGCCTCGACCGGCGAAAGCGGCGGCAGGATGCCGGGCATGCGCGCGGCCAGCATCGACTTGCCCGACCCGGGCGCGCCCACCATCAGCATGTGATGCCGCCCGGCTGCGGCGATTTCCAGCGCGCGCTTGGCGCGTTCCTGGCCCTTGACGTCGGACAGGTCGCGCAGTGTGGGGCCGGTCGTCATCTCGCCCGGTTCGGCGGGGGCCAGCGGCGCCTGGCCGGTGAAGTGGCGCACCACCGATGTCAGGTCGGGGGCGGCCAGCACCTGGGTGCCGCCGACCCAGGCGGCCTCGGCGCCGCAGGCGCGCGGGCACAAAAGCGCGCGGTCCTCCTCGGCGGCGGCCATCGCGGCGGGCAGCGCCCCCACCACCGGCACCAGCCGCCCGTCGAGCGAGAGTTCCCCCAGCGCGACGCAGCCCTCGGCCGCGTCGCGTGGGATCACGTCGAGCGCGGCGAGCAGCGCCACCGCGATCGGCAGATCGAAATGCGAGCCTTCCTTGGGCAGGTCGGCAGGCGACAGGTTCACCGTGATCCGCTTGGACGGCAGCGCCACGCCCATCGCCACCAGCGCCGCGCGCAGCCGGTCACGCGCCTCGCTGACCGCCTTGTCGGGCAGGCCCACGATGGAAAAGGCCGGCAACCCGGCCGAGACCGAACATTGCACCTCGACCAGCTTGGCCTCGACCCCTTCGAAGGCCACCGTGTAGGCCCGCGCCACCATTCTTCGCTCCCGCGTCAGGAATGGTTAACGGCTACGCCGGCTTGGTTACCGAATGGTAAATTTCCATGACGGTGGGCAAGGCTTCTGGGTCTTTTGCCGTTTTGTCGCGGCAGCGGGGGTCGCACATGCCGAAGAGATGGCGCTCCGACGTCCCCTGCATGCGCGATGCGCCGGGCCGGCTGCAGCAGGCGGCGCCGTGCGCGTGATGCAGCGAATTGGCCGGGCATGCGGGCCGAAGGTTATCCGCGCATTTACGCACAGCTTCCGTGCGAAGCATTCGATGCAAATATTCGCGGCAAGAGTGATCCGTTTCCATCCGGCGCACGTAGACACAGGCAAACACTGGGAACCGGAAGAACCGCGAAACATAACCGGGGGGTTAGGATGGCTCTCGACTACGACGCGAACACCTTGTCGCGCACGGCCATGAAGGCCGAATTGTTGGATGCCGAAACGGAACTGCGGCTTGCCTATGCCTGGCGGGACGAGCGTGACGAGGCGGCGCTGCACCGGCTGATCACCGCCTACATGCGCCTGGCTATCTCGATGGCGGCCAAGTTCAAACGCTATGGCGCGCCGATGAGCGACCTGATCCAGGAGGCGTCGCTTGGCCTGATGAAGGCGGCGGACAAGTTCGACCCCGACCGGGGCGTTCGGTTTTCGACCTACGCGGTGTGGTGGATCAAGGCCAGCATCCAGGATTACGTGATGCGCAACTGGTCGATGGTGCGCACCGGGTCCACCTCCAGCCAGAAATCGCTGTTCTTCAACATGCGCCGCGTGCAGGCCCGACTGGAGCGCGAGGCGACAGCGCGGGGCGAGATCCTCGACCGGCACCAGTTGCGCCAGATGATCGCGACCGAGGTGGGCGTGCCGCTGGCCGATGTCGAGATGATGGAGGGCCGACTGGCCGGGTCCGATTTCTCGCTGAACGCGACGCAGTCCACCGACGAGGAAGGCCGCGAGTGGATCGAAACCATCGAGGACGACGCCGAGCAGGCCGCCGATATCGTCGAAACCGGCCGCGACCGGGCCCAGCTGCGCGAGTGGCTGGTGGGCGCGCTGTCCGAATTGAACGAACGCGAACGTTTCATCGTGCGCGAACGCAAGCTGCGCGACGAGCCGCGAACCCTTGAAAGCCTGGGCAACGAGCTGGGCCTGTCCAAGGAGCGCGTGCGCCAGCTGGAAGCTGCGGCATTCGGAAAGATGCGCAAGAGCCTTGAAGCGACGTCGAGTGAGGTGCATCACTTCCTCTCGTGAGACACCTGTTCGTTCTGGGCGCGCTTGCCGCGCTGAATGTTGCGACCGCCGCCGGGGCCGAGCAGATCGCCCCGGCGGCCATGTCCAATCTGCCCGATGCCGATGTGGTGATCCTGGGCGAAATCCACGACAACCCGATCCATCACGACCACCAGGCCGCCGCGGTGGCTGCGCTGACCCCCCGGGCGCTGGTGTTCGAGATGCTGACACCCGAGCAGGCCGCGCGGGTAACGCCGGACTTGCGCGGCGATGCCGGCGCGCTGGGTGCGGCGCTGGGCTGGGCCGAGTCGGGCTGGCCCGATTTCGCGATGTATCACCCGATCTTCACCGCCGCCCCCGGGGCGGCCATCTATGGCGCGGCCCTGCCCCGCGGCGACGTGCGCCGGTCGGTGGGCGAGGGGGCGGCGGCGGTCTTCGGCGACGAGGCCGCGGCCTATGGGCTGACCGAAGATCTGCCCGCGGATGAACAGGCCGCCCGCGAAGCCGGCCAGATGGAGGCCCATTGCAACGCCATGCCCGCCGAGATGATGGGCGGCATGGTCGAGGCGCAGCGGCTGCGCGATGCGGCCCTTGCCCGCGCGGTGCGCGTGGCGCTGGACGAGACCGGCGGCCCGGTGGCGGTGATCACCGGCAACGGGCATGCGCGCACCGATTGGGGGCTGGCCCGGCCGCTGGCCCGGGTGGCGCCCGAGGCCCGGGTGATCGCCATCGGCCAGCTCGAGTCCAGCCCCGACGCGGCGCCGCCCTTCGACCTGTGGCTGGTGACCGATCCGGCCGAACGCCCCGACCCGTGCGAGGCATTCCGGGCCAACTGAACTTGTCTCGGCCCGGGGCGCGGCCTAGACAGGGCCATTGCGGTTTCCAGGGGGGCGGACCCATGCTGGCGGGCAAACGCATTCTGCTGATCGTCTCGGGCGGGATCGCCGCCTACAAGGTGCTGGACCTGATCCGCCGGTTGCGCGAACGCGGCGCGGGGGTGATCCCGGTGATGACGCGCGCGGCCGAACAGTTCGTCACGCCGCTGTCGCTGTCGGCCTTGGCGGGCGAAAAGGTCTATCGCGACCTGTTCGATCTGACCGACGAGGCCGAGATGGGCCATATCCAGCTGTCGCGCGCGGCCGACCTGGTGGTGGTGGCACCGGCCACGGCCAACCTGCTGGCGAAGATGGCCGGGGGGCAGGCCGACGACCTGGCCTCGACCCTGCTTTTGGCGACTGACAAGGCGGTTCTGGTCGCCCCCGCGATGAACGTGCGCATGTGGCAGCACCCGGCGACGCAGCGGAACGTGGCGACCTTGCGTGGTGACGGCGTGGCCTTCGTCGGCCCGAACGAGGGGGACATGGCCTGCGGCGAATACGGGCCGGGGCGCATGGCCGAGGTGCCCGAGATCCTGGCCGCGATCGAGGCGGCGCTGGCGGGCGGTCCCTTGCGGGGGCGGCGGGTCGTGGTGACGTCGGGGCCCACGCATGAGCCCATCGACCCGGTGCGCTATATCGCCAACCGCTCGTCGGGGGCGCAGGGCACGTCGATCGCGCGGGCCTTGGCGGGGCTGGGGGCCGAGGTCGTGTTCGTGACGGGCCCCGCGACCGTACCGCCGCCCGCAGGCGTCGAGGTGGTGCGCGTGGAAACCGCGCGCGAGATGCTGGAGGCGGTTCAGGCAGCACTTCCCGCCGATGCCGCCGTGTTCGCCGCCGCCGTGGCGGACTGGCGCGTGGCAAACGCGGCTGGCCAGAAGATGAAGAAGGATGGAACCGGCCTCGCGCCCGCGCTGGAATTCGCGGAAAACCCGGACATCCTGGCGACCGTGGCCGGCATGTCCGAGGGGCGGCCCCGCCTTGTGGTGGGCTTTGCCGCCGAAACCCATGACGTCGAGGCCCATGCCCGCGCCAAGCGCGACCGCAAGGCCTGTGACTGGATCGTGGCGAATGACGTGTCGCCCGCGACCGGCATCATGGGCGGCGCCGAGAACGAGGTGACGCTGATCACCGCCGAGGGCGCCGAGACCTGGCCGCGCCTGAGCAAGGACGAGGTCGCGGGGCGCCTGGCCCAGCGGATCGCCGAGGCGTTGGCATGAGACCCACGCTGAGGATCGTGTGGGAGGACTGGGCCGATCGCGACCTGCCGCTGCCGTCCTATCAGACCGCGGGGGCGGCGGGGGCGGATATCCGCGCCAACCTGCCCGCCGATATCCGCGCGGCGGGCTTCACCCTGGCCCCGATGGAGCGCCGAATCGTGCCGACCGGGTTCCGCATGGCCTTTCCGCCCGGGTTCGAGGTGCAGGTCCGGCCACGGTCGGGATTGGCGCTGAAACACGGGATCACGTTGCCCAATACGCCCGGCACCATCGACAGCGATTATCGCGGACCCTTGGGCGTGCTGCTGGTCAACCTCGGGGGGGCGCCCTACACCATTCACCATGGTGACAGGATTGCGCAGATGATCGTGGCCCCCGTGGTGCAGGCCGAGTTCGCGGTGGTCGACGCGCTGGAGGCGACGGCACGCGGCGAGGGCGGCTTCGGGTCGACGGGGCGCGGCTGATGGGGCTTGTGCTGGGGTTGGCGCTGGCGCTTTGGGGGCTGTGCGCGCTGATGAAGGTTTCCCGGCGCGCGCGCTGGGCGATGATCGGTGCGCTGTACCTGGGCGTGTTGGGAGTGCAGGTGCTGATGCCCGCGACCCACCCGCTGAAACGCGCCCTTGGCGGCACGCCCGAGGGGTGGTTCGCGCTGGGGCTGGCGGTGGCGGCGGTGCTGGCCTATCGCGCGGGGTTGCGCGCCCTGAAGCGCCGGGCGCAGAAACCCGAGGCCGCCTCGGCCCCCCAGCCCGGCACCTTCCGGCCGGCGGAACTGGACCGCTACGCCCGCCATATCGTCCTGCGCGAGATCGGCGGGCCGGGGCAGAAGGCGCTGAAACAGGCCAAGGTCCTGGTGATCGGGGCGGGGGGGCTTGGTTCGCCCGCGCTGTTGTACCTGGGCGCGGCCGGGGTCGGCACGTTGGGGGTGATCGACGACGACAACGTGGCGAATTCCAACCTGCAGCGGCAGGTGATCCACATCGACGGGCGGATCGGGATGCCCAAGGTGTTCTCGGCCAAGGCGGCGGTCGAGGCGCAGAACCCCTTTGTCGAGGTCCGGCCCTATAACCGGCGGCTGGACGAGGAAACCGCGCGGGCGCTGTTCGCGGAATACGACCTGATCCTGGACGGCTCGGACAATTTCGAGACGCGCGAGTTGGCCAACCGGGTGGCGGTCGCCTTGGGCAAGCCGCTGATCGCCGCCGCGATCAGCCAGTGGGAAGGCCAGATCAGCCTGTATGACCCTGCTCGCGGCACGCCGTGTTACGCCTGCGTCTTTCCGCAGGCCCCGGCGCCGGGGCTGGCGCCGTCCTGCGCCGAGGCGGGCGTTGTCGGCCCGCTGCCCGGCGTGATGGGGGCGATGATGGCGGTCGAGGCGGTCAAGGCGCTGACCGGGGCGGGCGCGGGGCTGGGTGGCCGGATGCTGATCTATGACGCGCTGTATGGCGAGACGCGGGGGATCGCGCTGAAACGGCGGGCGGACTGCCCGGTCTGTGATGGCGTCAAATCCGCCTGACGGCGGATGCGCGCCGCGCAGGGAGTATTTCCACCAAGAAAAAGACGCCGTCAGTCACCGTCCCGGACCGGATCGAAATGGATGATCACGTCGGTGCCCGGGAATTCGGCGAGAATCGCGTGTTTCAGGGCGGCGCCGATGGCGTGCGCGGCGTTCAGGCTTTGCTGCCCGTCCAGTTCCACGTGCAGGTTCACGAACAGCCGGCTGCCCGCGCGCCGGGTCTTGAGGTCGTGAAAGCCGTGGACGCCCGGCTGGCTGCGGGCGAGCGACTCGATCCGGGCGATCACGTCGGGGTCGGCGGCGCGGTCCATCAGCGCGTCCCAGGCGCCCTTGCCGATGCCCAGCGCGCCCACCGCCAGCATGGCCGCCGCGGCCAGCGCGATGGCCGCGTCCAGCCGCACCAGGCCGAACTGCGCCGAGGCCCAGAGCGCGAGGATCGCGCCGAGATTGGGCAGAAGATCGCCGAGATAGTGCAGCGAATCGGCACGCACCACCCGGTTGCCGGTGCGTGCCGCGACGCGGCGCTGCCACAGGACCAGCGCGAGTGTCAGCAGGATCGACAGTGTCATGGCCACGATCCCGCGCCCCTCGGCGGTCAGCGGAACCGGGGCGTCCGCGGTCAGCCGCCCGATCGCGGCGAACGCGATCACGCCGGCCGAGGCGAGGATGAACACCGCCTGTCCCAGCGCGGCGAGATCCTCGGCCGAGGAATGGCCGAAGGCGTGATCGTCGTCGGGCGGCCGCGCGGCGTAGAAGATCGCCGCCAGCGCACCCAGCGACATCATCAGGTCGAGCGCGCTGTCGGCCAGCGAGGCCGCGACCGACAGCGATTGCGTTTCGCCGAGTGCCCACAGTTTGAGCCCCACCAGCGCCAGCGCGGTGATGACCGAGGCGATCCCGGCGGACAGGTTCAGGCGGGTGGCATGGGGCATGGGCGGGGCCTTTGGGCGCGAAGGTGACCCCGGAGTAGCAAGCGAGGCGCCGAGGCCGCAAGCCTACTCGCGGATCTCGTCGGGCCCAACGCCCCAAAGCGCGGATTTCGGCACCCAGCCCGACCGCCCGTCCGCGGTGATCCGGCACCAGGCGGGCCGGCATTCGCCCAGCCGCGCGATCACGCCCAGTTCGGCCCGGGCCAGCACCTGCGCGTCGGGTTGCGGCAGGCGCAGCAGCGGCAGCATGTCGTCCTCGACGATCACCGTACGCACGCCCGAGAGCAGTGAGTAATGCATCCAGCCGCCCGCGCCGTCCTTGTCACGGACGCGGCGCCAGTGGCCGTATTCGGCGGTGATCTGCAGCGGCACGCCGCGGCGCTTGTAGACCCAGTCGATGCGGTGGCTGAGGCTGGGGCCGCGGCGCACGTTGCCCTCGGCCGCCTTGAGCGAGACATAGCGCGGCAGCGGCAGGTTGGTGACCTGCCCGCGTTCGGCCGCAAGCCCCGGCGCCGCCAGGCCCGACAGGATGATAAGCCATGCCAGCACCGCGCCTGCGGCCCGTCCGGCGACCCGATTTGCCATTCGTGTTCTGCCCGTTCCTGCCCGGGGTCTTGTGCCGCGCCCCGATCTCGGACAGTTTGCCACTGACACCCGCGATTGGAAAGCTGGAGGAGACCCCGGGATGCCCGCTCAACGCCTGAGTGTTGTCGTGACGCGACGCCTGCCGGAGCCGGTCGAGACCCGGATGAAGGAGCTGTTCGACGTCGAGTTGAACGCCCCCGACCGCAAGATGAGCCGCGAGGACCTGGTCGAGGCGATGCGGCGGGCCGATGTTCTGGTGCCCTGCGTGACCGACCAGATCGACCAGGCGATGCTGGCCGCGGCGGGCGACCGGCTGAAGCTGATCGCCAATTACGGCGCGGGAATCGACCACCTGGACGTTCAGACCGCGCGGCAGCGCGGGATTCTCGTGTCGAACACGCCGGGCGTGGTGACCGAGGACACCGCGGACATGACCATTGCGCTGATGCTGGCGGTCACGCGCCGCATTCCCGAGGGCCTGCACGTGATGCAGTCGGGGGCCTGGCATGGCTGGGCGCCCACCGCTTTCATGGGCGGGCGCATCGGCGGGCGGCGGCTGGGTATCCTGGGGATGGGCCGGATCGGGCAGGCGGTGGCACGGCGTGCGCGCGTCTTCGGGATGCAGGTCCATTATCACAACCGCAAGCGGCTGCGCCCCGAGATCGAGGACGAGCTGGAAGCGACCTATTGGGACAGCCTCGACCAGATGGTCAGCCGGATGGACGTGCTGTCGATCAACTGCCCGCACACGCCGTCCACCTTCCATTTGATGAACGCGCGGCGGCTGAAACTGATGAAGCCCGACGCGGTGATCGTGAACACCTCGCGCGGCGAGGTGATCGACGAGAACGCCCTGACCCGGATGCTGCGGGCCGGTGAACTGGGGGGCGCGGGGCTGGACGTGTTCGAGCATGGTCACGAGATCAACCCGCGCCTGCGCGAATTGCCGAACGTGGTGCTGTTGCCGCATATGGGATCCGCGACCGTCGAGGGGCGGATCGAGATGGGCGAAAAGGTCATCATCAATATCAAGACCTTTGCCGACGGGCACCGCCCGCCGGACCTTGTCGTGCCGAGCATGCTTTAGCACGATGACCGGTAACGACATGCCCGCCCGCGGCGACCGGCGCGTGGCGCTGATCTTCCTGCTGGCCATCACCGCCTACTTCGCGGCGCAGGCCGTGCTGCGCCTGGGGCTTGGCGGCGCGCTGGAAACCGACGAGGCCGAGATGATGGTCATGACGCCGGGCCTGCGGTGGGGCTATGGGCCGCAATTGCCGCTGTACAATTGGCTGCAACTCGGGGCCTTCGAGGTTTTCGGCCGTTCGCTGCTGGCCCTGTCGCTGCTGAAGAACGGGCTGTTGTGGCTCAGCTATCTTTGCGTTTTCCTCGGCCTCCGGCTGTGGTTGCCGGCGGGGGTGGCGGCGCTGGGGGCGCTGTCGCTGTTCCTGGTGCCCGACATCGCCTGGGAGGCGCAGCGGGCGACAACGCATTCCAACATGTTGTTCGCCACCTCGGCGGCGACACTGGCGGCGTTCCTGTGGGCGGTGCGGGGCGGGGCCTGGGCGGCCTGGATCGCGCTGGGCCTGGCGGTCGGGCTGGGCGGGCTGGCGAAATACAATTTCTGGCTGGTGCCGGTGGCCCTGCTGCTGGCCGGGCTGACGATCGCGCCGATGCGCCGCCGCCTGCTGTCGGCGCGGGCGCTGGTCGCGCCGCTCTTGGCGCTGGCCATCGTGGCGGGGCCCTATGCCTGGATGATCGGCAACCGCGACCTGGCCTTCGCGTCGGTGGGCAAGCTCGACCTGGGTACCGCCGCGGGGCCCGCGGCCGGTGCATCCGCGGAAGGCTTGGCGCGCAGCGCCGAGGCGGGGCTGGCGCTGGTGGCGCTGCCCCTTCTGGTCTGGGCGCTGCTCTGGCTGGTCGGCCGGGCGCGCGGGCCGCGGGACCTGCCCGCCCCGGGGGGCGCGGCGCTCTTGCTGCGGGGGGCGTTGCTGCTGGTGCTGGCGGTGGCGGCCGGAGTGTGGCTTTCGGGCATGGGGCAGATGACGCAACGCTGGCTGTTGCCCATCGCGTTCCTGCTGGTGCCGGGGCTGTTCGTCTGGCTGGCACCGCGGCTGGGTGCGCGGGCGGGGCGGGGCATTGTGATCGGTGTGGCGCTGCTGGCCGTGCTGGTCATGGCCGGGCTGACCTATGACCGCTACAAGCCCGGGGCCCGGCGCGACGTCGATTTCGCGACGCTGCCTGCGGCGCTGCAGGCCGTGGCGCCGATGCCGGACACGCCGGTCGTGGCCGAGTTCTATACCGCCGGGAACATCGCGCGGCTGCGGCCGGACTGGCGGATCGCCCCGTATCTGCCCTTTGCCGCGCGCGCCTTCGGGGGCGGGCCGGTGCTGTTCGTGCTGCGCGAAGAGGTACCGCCCAATCTCGGGGCCGGGATCGCCCAGGCGGGCTGGGGCAATGCCGCACCGCTTGCGGTGCTGGCCGAGGGTGCGCTGGAACTGCCGCACGGCCACTCGGACGCGCGGCTTGCGCTGCGCTACGTGCTGGCCGAGATGCCGGCGGTCGAATGAACGGCGCGTCCCGGACCGCCCCGGCCCATGCGCGCCCGGTCGCGGCGCCGTTCCTGTTGGCGCTCGCTGTCTATTTCGTGGCACAGGTGGCGCTGCGGCTTGCGCTTGGCGGCAGTTTCGAGGCCGATGAGGCCGAGATGGTGGTCCTGTCGCGCGACTGGCACCTTGCCTTCGGGTCGCAGCCGCCGCTTTACAACTGGTACCAAAGCGCGTTCTTCGATCTGTTCGGGGTCAACACGCTGGGCCTGATCCTGGCGAAGAACCTGATGCTGTTCGTCGCCTATGCGCTTATGTTTGCCGCGCTCAGGGCCGTTTCGGGCGCGCGGCTGGCGGTCGTCGGAGCGCTGGCGCTGGCGTTGATCCCGAACCTGGCATGGTGGGCGCAGCGCACAGGGTCGCACAGCATTGCGCTCGCCGCGATGACCTCGGCGACGGTCGCGGCCTTTCTTTACCTGCTGCGGCGTCCGGGGACGGGGGCGTTCCTGCTGTTCGGGCTGGTCGTGGGGCTGGGGGGGCTGGCCAAGCCGAACTACTGGCTGGTGCCGCCCGCGCTGCTGCTGGCGGCGGCCAGCATGGCGGCCTATCGACCCGTATTGCGTGACCGGAGGCTGTGGCTGTCCGCGCTTGCCGCGTTGCTGGTGGTGGCGGTGCCCTATGGGTTGATGCTGGGCGATCCGCGCGCGACCTTCTCGGATGTCTGGGAATTCCGGCGCGGCGGGGATGCAGAGGCCGCGGCCGTTTGGGGCGCCGGGCTACGCCACCTGGTGCAGGGCGCGCTGGTCGAGATGCTGTCCGCCGGCATCGCGATCCTGCTGGCCCTTGGCCTCGGCGGGCGCGCGGCCTGGCGCCTGTCGCGCCCGGCCCCGGCCGAAACGCTGCTGATGCGCGCGGCGCTGATCGGGCTGGTTCTGGTCGCGCTGGGCGTGGTGGCGGGCAATATCGCCTTCGTGCGGGCGCGCTGGCTGCTGCCGCTGTTCATGCTGGGCCTGCCGCCGCTGATGATCGTCATCTTCCGCGCCGCCAGCGCCCGCAGCTATCGCAATTTCCTGCGCGGGATGGTGGGGTTGGCGCTGTTGCTGCTGGCCGCGATCGCAGACACCCGTTTGCGCGGGGCGGGCAGCGATTCGCTTCGGGTGGATGTGCTGGCCGAAGCGATCGAGGCCGCGGTGCCTGATACGCCGCCCCTGCTGGGTCCGCATTACTTCACCGGCAACCTGTTGTTGCACCGGCCCGGCTGGGAGGCGTTCCCGCCCTTTCCGACCCGGCGGCTGGACCCGCCTTCGGGCCGCGTTCTGCTGATCGACGATGGCCGCGGACCGGGGGTGTTGCTGCGCCAGTTGCAGGAACACGGCTTTCCCGGCGATGCGCTGCCCGCGCCCGTGCTGACGGGCGAGGCGGTGCTGCCCTACCGGTTCACCGATGACGAAACCCGCGCGGTCGGTTTTCTGCTGTTCGATTTCGGCCGGCCCCCGGGCTGATCCGCCCGGCGTCGGTTTCGCACGATGGGGAGTCGGATGGCCTCCGCCGCGCCCCGGTTTTCCTGCATAAGTGGGGGCAAGAAACCGAATGCGGGAGTGAAGGCCCATGAAGACCCATGTCAAAGCCCTGGTGGTCGGTGGCGGCGCCGTCGGCACCTCGATCGCCTATCACCTGGCCAAGCGCGGCTGGGACACGATGCTGCTGGAACGCGACGAGTTGACCAGCGGCAGCACGTGGCATGCGGCGGGCCTTTTGCCCTATTTCAACATGTCCTATGCCACGACGCATATCCACGACTACTCGATCAAGTTCTACAAGACGCTGGAGGAGGAGACGGGGCTAAACCCCGGTTTCTACGTGGTCGGCAATCTGCGCATGGCGCAGACCGACGCGCGGATGGACGAATACCGGCTTTACGCCACCACCGCGGAAACCGTTGGCGTGCCCTTCGAATGGCTAAGCCCGGCCCAGATCAAGGAGCGCTGGCCGCTGGTGCGCACCGACGATCTGAAGGGCGCGATCTATCACCCGACCGATGGCTATATAAACCCCGCAGACGTTACGCAGGCCATGGCCAAGGGCGCGCGCCAGTTCGGCGCGGCGATCGAACGCAAGTGGCAGGTGGATGGCTATGAGTGGACCGGATCCGAGTGGAAGGTCACGGTCACCAAGATGGCCGAGAAGGGCGGCAACCTGGTGCCGACCGACGAGACCGTGGTCATCACCGCCGAACATGTCGTGACCGCCACCGGCAACCACGCCCAGCGCACCGCGCGGATGCTGGGGATCAAGATGCCCGCGATCCCGGTCGAGCATCAGTATATCGTCACCGAACCCGACCCTGCGCTTGTCGAATGGCGCAAGAATGGCAACCCCGAACACCCGGTCCTGCGCGATGCGGACGCCAAGTGGTATGTGCGCGAGGAACGCGGCGGCTGGATTCTCGGGCCTTATGAACGCAATGCGCCCGCGCGGTTCGAATATGGCTGCCCCGACAGCTTCCGCGCCGACCTCTTCCCGCTGGACCTGGAGCGGATCGAAGAGGAATACATGAGCATGATCCACCGGATCCCCTCCTCGGAAGAGGTGGGGCTGAAGGACGATTACAACGGCCCGATCTGTTATACACCGGACGGCAACCCGCTGCTCGGCCCCGCGCCGGGTTTGCGCAACATGTGGCTGGCCGAAGGCTTCAGCTTCGGCATCACCGCCGCCGGTGGTGCGGGGCATTACCTTGCCCAGCTGATGGTGGACGGCGAGGCCGAGATCGACATGGGGAGCCTCGACCCCAAGCGCTACGGCGACTGGATGACCACCGAATATGCCGCGCGCAAGAACGAAGAGGCGTATGAACACGTCTACATCCTGCACCACCCCGACGAGGAACGCCCGGCCTGCCGCCCATTGCGCACCTCGCCCGCCTATGACCGGCAGAAGGCCAGGGGCGCGCAGTTCGGGCAGGTGAATGGCTGGGAGCGGCCGAACTATTACGGCCCGGTCGATGCGCCCGACAGTTTCGACCACGACGCGCGCAGCTTTCGCCGGGGCGGCTGGTGGCAATACGCCGAGGCCGAGGCCCGCGCGATCCGCGAACGCGCCGGGCTGATCGACGCCACCGCCTTTACGAAACACCTGGTGCGCGGCCCCGGGGCGACGGCCTTCCTTGACTGGTTCACCTGCAACGCGCTGCCCAAGGTGGGCCGGGTGAACCTGACCTATGCTCTGAGCTCGGCGGGAACGGTGCGCACGGAATACACGATCGTCCGGCTGGCCGAGCATGAATACTACCTTGTCTCGGCCGGGGCCTGGGCCGCCTACGACCATGATTTCCTGGTCAAGGCCGCCGAGGACAAGCGCGGGGAACTCGGCTGGATCGACATCCACGACGTGTCCACGCAATGGGGGGTGTTCGCGCTGGCCGGGCCGAACGCGCGGGCGATCCTGAACGAGGTGGTCAAGGATGCCGACCCCGCCACGGTGCTGTCGAACAAGCGGTTCCCGTGGCTTTCGGCGCGGAATATCGAGCTGGGCATGTGCCCGGTGCGGGCGCTGCGGGTGGCCTATACGGGCGAGTTGGGATGGGAGTTGCACCACCCCGTAGAGATGCAGAATTACCTGTGGGACCTGCTGATCGAGGCGGGCGCCAGGCACGACATGGCGCTGGTCGGCGCGCGGGCGCAGAACTGGCTGCGCCAGGAGAAAAGCTATCGCGCCTTCGGCACGGAACTGGGGCGCGACGCGACGCCGTTGGAGGCGGGGCTGGACCGGTTCGTGGACCTGTCGAAGGAGTTTCACGGGCGCGCGGCGATGGAAAAGACCGGGGTCCGGTCGAAATGCGTGACCTTCCTGATCGACGGGCCCGCGGATGCCGACCCCTGGGGCCGCGAGGCGCTGTATTACGGCGAAACGCGGGTCGGCCGGCTGACCTCGGGCGGGTATTCGGTGGCCTTCGGCAAATCGATCGGCATGGGATATGTCTGCCCCGACCTTGCGGTGCCGGGGACCCGGCTGATGGTTCGGATGCTGGACAAGCTGTGGCCCTGCGAAATCGTCGAGGACAGCCCCCACGACCCCACGAACGCCCGCATCCGGGCGGACGGCTGACGCGTCAGCGGGCGGCGAAATCCACCGCGGTGATTTCGCCGTTCCCGTCGCGGTCCAGCAGCGCCAGCCAGTCGGCGCCGCCCAAGCGGAACTCGGACGGGCTGATCCGGCCGTTGCCGTCGATATCGTTGCGTTTCAGCGTGACGCCACCGGCCATGCGCGCGACCTCGGCCCGGTAGCGGCCCCCGACCGCGCGCAGGTCGCCCTGGCGCTGGGCGTCGAAGCGCGCGGTTTCGCGTGGGTCCAGCAGGCCGTCGCCATCGCTGTCGAAGCGGGCGAAGACCCGCGGCGGAAAACGCTGGATCTCGGCCATGGTGACGGCGCCATCGCCGTTGCGGTCCCATTCGGCGACGAAGCGATCCTGGAAAGCGCCGCCTGTCGCGCCGGAATAGCCGCCGGCCTGGGCAGCGGTCGCAAGCAGCGCAAGGGCAAGCGCGGTGGGAACGAGGCGGGGCATGGCAACGGCTCCTTGCTGGGCGTCTGTCCCACAAGGAATAGGCCGCGCGGGGCGTTCAGGCAACTGCGCGGGCGGGCGGCTAGTCGGTGGCGAAATCGGCGGGGCCGATATCGCCGCTGCCATCGGCATCCAGCGCGGCCAGCCAGTCGGCGGCGCCTGCGCGGAATTCCTCGGCCGTGACGCGGCCGTCGCCATCGGCGTCGTTGCGCGCCAGCGACAGCCCGTCGGCGATCCGGGTCATGCGAGCGATTTCGGCGCTTTCGAACCCCTCGGCCTCGTCGATCCGCGCCGCGTCGAAGGGGGCGTATTCCGCGGCATCCAGGGCGCCGTCCTCGTTCACGTCAAACCGCCCGAAGACGTTGCCGCGCATGCGTTCCAGTTCGGCCAGGGTCACGGTACCGTCATGGTCCAGGTCCCAGACCTGCATGAAGAACGCACCGGCCGTGTCCTGGGCAGAGGCCGGGCCGGCGATAGCGGCAAGCACGAAGGCAATGGCAGGCAGGCGGGGCATGGGGGCTCCTTTGACGGGGCGGCTTTGGGAATCAGTTAGGCCGCAAAGGGGGGGGGGCGCAACTGGGCGTGGCGGATCGTCGCACGGCGAAGGTGCGGCAACAGTCGCCCGTGAACGGTCGAATTGTCCGGGAATTTCACGGGCATTCCCCATTCCCGCCACAAAGCCGGGCCAGCCTTGTGGGGACGGCAGAAGGAACCGCGAAATGAGTTTCGTCGAGCAGATCGAACCGATGATCGCGGGGGCGTCGGCCTTTCCCGGGGGGCTGGCAGAGGGG
The DNA here is from genome assembly GCF_004343075.1 of Rhodovulum marinum. Classification (GTDB taxonomy): domain Bacteria; phylum Pseudomonadota; class Alphaproteobacteria; order Rhodobacterales; family Rhodobacteraceae; genus Rhodovulum; species Rhodovulum marinum. Next base: position 28,926 of record NZ_SLXP01000009.1, on the reverse strand, counting down.
GCGAACCTGCGCACCCCCTGCGGCCCCCGCCGGGTCGAGAACGTGCGCCCGGGCGACATGATCGTGACGCGCACGAACGGCTTGCAGGCCGTGCGGCTGGTCTGGCGCCGCCGCCTGTCGGCCGAGGCGTTGCGGGCGAACCCCGCGCTGGCCCCGATCCGGCTGAAGCCGCGCGCGCTGGGCCCGATGATGCCCCGGAACGACCTTGTCGTGGCGCCCGATCACCGGGTGCTGATCCCCGGCTGGCGCGTGGCGGGCTGGCCGGACGAGGCACAGCTTCTGGTCCCCGCGGCCGAGATCGCGGGCCGTTCGGACGCGGCCTATGTCGACCGCGCCCGCGACGACCTCACCTTGTACCAGTTCGTGTTCGACAGCCCGCAGGTGCTGAACGCGAACGGTCTGCCGGTCGAAAGCCTGAGCCCCGATGCCGGGGTCATCGCAACGTTGGCACTGGCCGAGCGAGAGGCGCTGTTGCGCCGCTTTCCGCAGTTGACCCGCGACCCGACCGCCTATCCGCCGACCGAGTACCGGTCCGTGACGGGTGTCGACCTGCGCGTGACCTCGCCCTGACCTATTGCGCCGCCTGCGCCTTTTCCTCGGTCAGCTGGTCATAGCATTCCATCGCGGCGGCGGCATACATCATGGCGGGGCCGCCACCCATCTGGATCGCCATCGCCAGAACGTCGCCGACCTCTTCGCGGGTCGCGCCGATACGCACCAGCGCCTCCATGTGCAGCACGATGCAGGCCTCGCAGCGCAGGGTGATGGCCATGCCCATGGCGATCAGTTCCTTGGTCTTGAAGTCGAGCTCGCCGCCCTCCTTGACCGCCTTGCCCAGCCCGCTGAACGCGCGGCTCGCGTCGGGGATCGCCTTGTTCAGACGCCGCAGCTGATCCTTGGTGGCGTCGCGTTTGGTGGTCCAGTCCATCGTGGTCTCCTAGAAGTCCGAGTTCGAGTCGCTCACATCAGCTTCGGCTGCCATCTGCCTTGACCCGCGTCAAGTCAGCGGGGCTTTCTGGCGATCTGTGTCAAGTTGTTCGCGGGCATTTCCGCGGGCGGTTCGACCGCAAGCCCGGCAGTTCGCATCCATTCTGCCACCTCGTCGGACGACTTGTAGCCGATCGCGGGATCCTGCGCGGTCAGGCTGGCGTGGAAAGCCGCGTCGCCCTCGCTGGCGAACCCGTCGGCGCGGCGAAAGGGGCCATAGATCATCAGAACGCCCCCCGGGGTCAGCGCGGCCGCAGCCTCGCGGATCAGCGTTTCGGCCTCGGCCCGGCCGATCAGGTGCAGGATGTTGCTGGCAAAGATCAGGTCAAAGCCCGAATGCGCCGTGGCCCAGCCGGGGGTGCAGGCATCCAGCGCGATCACGGGGCGGATATTGGCCAGCCCCGAATGCGACGCCCAGGCATCGATGCTGGCGCGGCGCTCCGGGTCGATATCCGAAGGCTGCCAGGCCAGCTGCGGTTGGCAGGCGGCGATCCGAACCGCGTGCTCGCCCGTGCCGCTGGCGATTTCCAGCGCCCGGCCGGTTGCCGGGCCGCGCGCGGCGATGACCGCGCAGATCGCTTCGGCGTTGCGGGCCGCCGAGGGGGCATGCATCCGCCCGTCGGTCCCCGGGGTCGCCACGGACGCGCTGTCGGGCAGGGTCAGGCGGCGGGACATGGTGCGAACCGTGCGGGGCTGAAGGCCGCGGCGAGGCCCGCGCCGATTTCGGGCGGGCGGCCGGCGACGATATCGGCGGCCAACTGACTGGCCGCGGGCGCGGTCTGAAAGCCCACGCCGCCCTGGCCCGCATGCCAGAAGAAGGCCGGTTCGCCCGGGTCGAAGCCGATGACCAGCAGCCGGTCGGGCGAAAAGGTGCGCAACCCCGCCCAGTTCGTTTCGACCCGTGTCACCGGTTCTGTCACCATCTCTTCATACCGGGCCAGCCCCTCGGCCAGCACCATGTCGTCGGCAAAGGCATCGTGCGGGTCCATCGGGTGTTCCTCGGCCGGCGAGACCAGAAGCTTGCCGGCATCGGGCTTGCAATACCATCGCTCGCCCGCGCCGACCACCATCGGCCAGTTTCGCAAATCGTGGTCGCCCGGCGCGGGCAGTCGTGCCATGGACCGGCGCATCGGGGTAAAGCCCAGCGGCGCCACACCGGCCATCCGGGCCACTTCGTCGACCCAGGCGCCGGCGGCATTGACCAGCACGCGGGCCGCGTGGACATCCTGTCCCGCCTCGACTCGCCAGCCCGTCGCGGTGCGCGCTATCGTCGTGACCCGTGCGCCGGTGGTCACGGTGCCCCCGTTGGCGCGGATCTCGCGGGCGAAGTTCTGGATCAGCCGGTCGGTGTCCAGATCCCAGGCCCCCTCGTGCAGCCCGGCAAAGGCGACGCGGTCGGGGTTCAGGATCGGCATCCGGGCGCGGGCCTCGTCCACGCTCAGCCGGTGCAGGTGCATATGGGCGACGTCTGCCTCGAATAACTCGGCGTCCTCGGCGCGGCCCACCACCATCAGCCCCCGGTCCGACAGAACGCCGCCGTTCGCCGTGGCGTGGTAGGCATGGCTTGCCCGGTTGAGTTCCACGACGGGCGCCGCACCAAGGCATTCGTCGAACAGCGCCGCCGACCGTCCCGAGGCATGATAGCCCAGCCCGCGCTCGCCCTCGAGCAGCGTTACGCGGCCCAGATGCGACAGCCGCGCCCCAACCGACACCCCGCCGATCCCGCCGCCGATGACGATGAAATCCGTTTCCATGTGTCCGACCTGATCAGGGCGCGCGGCCCGGGACAACCCCGGCTGCGCGCCCGCTGGGTTCAGCGGCCCGCGTTACTGCGGGATCTCGCCGGTCAGTCCCTCGACATAGAAATTCATGCCCAGAAGCGTGCCGTCATCGGCCACCTCGCCCTCGGCCAGCCAGGGCGTGCCGTCCTGCTTGTTCAGCGGGCCGGTGAAGGGGTGATACGCGCCGCTGGCGATGGCCTCGATCATCGCCTCGGCCTCGGCCTTGACGTCCGCCGGCACCGCGTCGGAAATCTCGCCGATCTTGACCATGCCCGCGCCGATCCCGTCCCAGGTGTCGTCGCTTTCCCAGGTGCCGTCGATCACCGCCTGTACGCGGTCGATGTAATAGGGCGACCAGTTGTCGATGATGGACGAAATCCGAGGCTTGGGCGCGTATTCCGCCATGTCGGAGGCCTGCCCGAAGGTATAGACATTACCGGCCTTTTCGGCGGCGGCCTGCGGTGCGGTGGAATCGGTATGCTGCAGGATGACGTCGGCGCCTTGTTCGATAAGTGCTGTTGCCGCGTCGGCCTCTTTCGCCGGGTCGAACCAGGTATAGGCCCAGATCACCTTGAACTGGACGTCAGGGTTCACCTTTTTCGCATGGATATAGGCCGAGTTGATGCCGCGGATGACCTCGGGGATCGGGAAGGACGCGATATAGCCGATGATGTTCGATTCCGTCATCTTGCCGGCGATGTGGCCCTGCACCGCGCGGCCCTCGTAGAAGCGGGCGGAATAGGTGCCCACGTTGTCCGCGCGCTTGTAGCCGGTGGCGTGTTCGAATTTCACGTCCGGAAACTTGGCCGCGACGTTGATCGTCGGATCCATGTAGCCGAAGGACGTGGTGAAGATCAGGTCGGCGCCGGAAAGGGCCATCTGGGTCAGCACGCGTTCGGCATCTGCGCCTTCGGGCACGCTTTCCTGGTAGACGGTTTCGACCGCGTCGCCGAAATGCTCCTCGACAGCGAGGCGCCCCTCGTTGTGCTCATAGGTCCAGCCGCCATCGCCGATCGGGCCGACGAAGACGAAGCCCACCTTGGTCTTGTCCTGGGCCAGCGCGGTCCCGGCAAGGCCCAGCGCCAGCGCGGCGGAGGCAAGAAGCGTTCTGCGGTTCATGGTTCTATCCCCTGTTGATGGCAGGCCCGAAGGCCCCCGGTTGGCAGCGCCTCAGGTCGAGGCATGAAACACCCGGCCGAGAGAGGCGGGCGCGGCCACCGCCGCGCGGCCCCGGTCGGCCGACATGATGACGAGCACCAGGATCGTTACCAGATAGGGCGAGGCCGACAAGAGTTCGACCGGCACGGCCAGCCCCGCGGCCTGCAGGTTCAGCTGCAGCACCGCCACCCCGCCGAACAGATAGGCGCCCAGCAGAACCCGGCCCGCGCGCCAGCTGGCGAAAACCACGATGGCCAGCGCGATCCAGCCCGCCCCCGCGGTCATGCCTTCCGTCCATTGCGGCACGCGCACCAGGCTGAGATAAGCGCCCCCCAGCCCGGCGCAGGCCCCGCCAAAGGCGATGGCCGCCAGCCGGATGCGCACGACATGATAGCCCAGCGCATGCGCCGCGTCGTGGTTTTCACCCACCGCCCGCAGGATCAGGCCCGCGCGGGTATAGCGCAGGAAAGCCCATACCCCGGCCACCAGCGCGAGGCTGAGATAGACGATCAGGTCATGGGAAAACAGGATGCGTCCCAGCACCGGGATCTCGGACAGCGGCCCGAGGTCGAGCCGGTCGGTCGCGGGTGGCTTGATCCCGACATAGCCCTGGCCGATCAGCGCCGACAGGCCCAGCCCGAAGAGCGTGAGAGCGAGCCCTGTTGCCACCTGGTTCGACATCAGCACCTGGGTCAGCACCCCGAACACCAGCGACAGCACCGCGCCGCCCAGCATGGCGGCCAGAAAGCCCAGCGCCGGGCTGCCGGTTTCCACCGCGATGGCGAAACCGCAGATCGCGCCGGTGATCATCATCCCCTCGACACCGAGGTTCAGAACGCCCGATTTCTCGACCACCAGCTCGCCGATCGCGGCCAGGAGGATCGGTGTGGAGGCCACCATCAGCGAGGCGATGAGAACGACCGGGTTGATCGCGCCGAAATCCATCAGGCGACCTCCCGCCGGCCCAGCCGAATGTTGTAATTGGACAAGACGTCGACCCCCAGCAGGAAGAAAAGCAGCATGCCCTGAAAGGCCTGGATCGCGGCGGCCGGGATCCCAAGCATGAATTGTGCAAGTTCGCCGCCGATATAGGTCAGCGCCATCAACAGCCCCGCCAGCAGGATTCCGACCGGGTGCAGCCGCCCGAGGAAGGCCACGATGATCGCGGTGAAGCCATAACCCTGGTTGAAGTCGATGCTGATCTGGCCCGCCGGCCCCGCCACCTCGAACAGCCCCGCCAACCCTGCCAGCGCCCCCGAAGTTCCGAGGCAGAACAGCACCAGCGCGTTCGGATTCACGCCCGCGAACCGGGCCGCGCGGGGGCTTTGCCCGGTCAGCCGGATCTGGAAGCCCAGCATGTGGCGGTTGAGCAGGATATAGGCCGTGATCACCGCGATGAAGCCCGCGACCACGCCCCAATGCATGCCGGTGCCCGCGATCAGTTCGGGGTTCGCCGCGGCGGGGTATTGCTGAAGGTTGCGGCTCCCCGGGAAGCCGCCGCCCTCGGGGTTGCGCATCAACCCCAGCGACATCGAGGCGAGGATCTGCTCGGCTACGTAGACCAGCAGCAGGGATACGAGGATCTCGTTCGTTCGGAACCGTGTCTTGAGCAGCGCCGGGATCATCGCCCAGGCCCAGCCGCCAAGCGCCCCCGCGATCACCATCAGCGGAAACAGGAACCAAGCCTCCAGCGGATAGAGCGCCAGCGCCACGCCCGCGCCCGCGAGCGCACCCATGATGTATTGTCCCTCGGCGCCGATATTCCAGATGCCCGCGCGAAAGCCGAGGCTCAGGCCGATCGCGATCAGGACCAGCGGCCCCGCCTTGACCAGCAATTGCGGGCGGGAATAGCTGGCGAACTGTTCGTTGAAGAGCGGGTCCCAGAAGATCGTGCGGATTGCCTCGACCGGGTCCTTGCCGAGGGCGGCGAACATCAGACCGCCCGCCACCATGGTCAGCGCCACGGCGAGGATGGGGGTTGCCACCGTCCAGGCACGCGAGGGCTGCGGGCGTTTTTCAAGCCGGATCATGCGTGCCCCCTATTCGGCGACATGGGCCACCTCCATGTCATGGGCGCCGCCCATCATCAGGCCGATCTCTTCCAGCGTCAGGCCCTGCGCGGGCCTTGGCGGCGACAGGCGGCCCTCGTTCAGGGCCGCGAAGCGGTCCGAGATTTCCATCAGCTCGTCGAGATCCTGGCTGATGACGATGACCGCGGTGCCCGACTGCGCAAGGTCGAGCAATGCCTGCCGGATCGACGCGGCGGCCGAGGCATCGACGCCCCAGGTGGGCTGGTTGACGACCAGAACCTCTGGGCGCTGAAGCACCTCGCGACCGATCACGAATTTCTGCAGGTTGCCGCCTGAGAGCGACCGCGCGGCATTGCCGGGGCCGGGCGTGCGCACGTCGAAGGCCTCGATCACCTTCTCGGCGAAGGCGCGGGCGGCGGGCCATTTCAGGAAGCCGCGCGCGGCCAGCCCCTCGCGTATCGCCGCCGTCAGAAGGGCGTTTTCGGTCAGGCTCATGTCGGGGGCCGCGGCATGGCCCAGCCGTTCCTCGGGCGCGGCGAGAACGGCGATCCGGCGGCGCGGGCTGGGGCCGAGCGCGCCGATGGGCTGGCCCTTGAGGTTCACCGCATCGGGCGCGACCTGCGCCTCGCCCGAGAGAGCGGCCAAAAGCTCGTCCTGGCCGTTGCCGGCCACGCCGCCGATCCCGAGAATCTCGCCCGCCCGCACGGTAAACGAGATGTCGCGTAGGGACGTACCGAAGGGGGTGGAAGACGGCAGCGACAGCCCAGAAACCTCCAGCACCACGTCGCCGGGGGTGCCACCCCCGCGCGCGGGGGCGGTCAGCTTGGCGCCGACCATCATCTCGGCCAGTTCCGCGGCGGTCTTTTCGCGCGGGTTGCAGCTGTCGACGACCTTTCCAAGCCGCAGGATCGTGGCGCGGTCGCAAAGCGTGCGGATTTCTTCCAGCTTGTGCGAGATATAGAGGATCGCCGTGCCTTCGGCGGCGAGCTTGCGCAGCGTGGCAAAGAGGATGTCCACCTCTTGCGGGGTCAGGACGCTGGTCGGCTCGTCCATGATCAGAAGGCGCGGATCCTGCAACAGGCAGCGGATGATCTCGACCCGCTGGCGCTCGCCGGCCGACAGGTCGCCCACCAGCCGGTCGGGGTTCAGCGGCAGGCCGTAGGTTTCACTGACCTCGCGGATGCGGGCGGCCAGACGGCGCATGGGCGGCGGGGTTTCCATGCCCAGGGCGATGTTCTCGGCCACGTCGAGCGCGTCGAACAGCGAGAAATGCTGGAACACCATGGCCACGCCCGCGGCGCGCGCCGCGCTGGGTTCGGGCGGCGCATAGGGCGCGCCGCGCAGCGTCATGCGGCCGGCGTCGGGTTGAACCAAGCCGTAGATCATCTTGACGAGGGTGGACTTGCCCGCGCCGTTCTCGCCCAGAAGCGCGTGAACCTCGCCCTCGGCGATATCGAAGCTGACGCGATCGTTTGCGACGACCCCGGGATAGGCCTTGGTCAGGCCCTCGACTGTCAGAAGCGATGTCACCCGGCGGTGTCCCCCGCGGCCCTTGCGTGTTCTGTCGCTTACTAGCCCGCACGCGCAGGGCGCTGCAACGGTCTCGGGGCGGATCGGGCGGGCATTTCGCACAGGCCCCGGGCAGATGCCGCGAAATCGGGCAGAGATGTCCCGAAGCCGGGGGGCTCCCGCCCCCGGGCCGCACGGGGCTGCGCCCCGTTTGCCCGGCGTTGGGCCGGGCGCCCGGCTGTGCCGGGCGCGCCTCCGGCGGGAGTACTTTCACAAGGAAAAGACATCAAAAGGAAAAGACCGGGACGCGGGCTTTTCGCCGGCGGCGGCTCTGGCTAGAGTCGCGTCATGGCCGCGCCGCGATTCATTCACCTTCGCCTGCATACCGAATACTCGCTGCTGGAAGGGGCGGTGCGGGTGAAGAAGCTGGCCGACCTGTGCCAGGCCGCCGGAATGCCCGCGGTGGCGGTGACCGACGCCAACAACATGTTCTGCGCGCTGGAGTTTTCGGTTCTGGCCAGCGGCGCGGGCATCCAGCCGATCATCGGCTGCCAGGTCGACCTGGCGTATGATCCGCCCGCCCCGGGCGAGCGGCCGCGGCCGCCCGCGCCGGTGGTTCTGCTGGCGCAGGACGAGACCGGTTACGGCAACCTGATGAAGCTGAATTCCTGCCTGTACCTGGGCAAGCAGGGCGAGCTTCCGCAGGTGACGCCGGAGCAGCTGGAGGCGCATGCCGCGGGGCTGATCTGTTTGACCGGCGGGCCCGAGGGGGCGGTGGGGCGGCTGTTGCAGGCGGGGCAGCACGCCAAGGCCGAGGCGTTGGTCGCGCGGCTGGCGGCGGCCTTTCCGACCCGGCTTTATGTCGAGTTGCAGCGCCACCCGGGCGAGGGGGGGCAGCTGACCGCGGCCGAAGCGACGACCGAGCGCGGCCATGTCGAGATGGCCTATGCGATGGACCTGCCGCTGGTGGCCACCAACGACGTCTATTTCCCCAGGCCCGAGATGTACGAGGCGCATGATGCGCTGATCTGCATTGCCGAGGGCGCCTATGTCGACCAGACCGCCCCGCGCCGCCGCCTGACACCGCAGCATTATTTCAAGAGCGCGGAGGAAATGGCCGCGCTGTTCGCCGACCTGCCCGAGGCGATCGAGAACACCGTCGAGATCGCCCGGCGCTGCGCGGTCAAATCCGAGAAGCGCAAGCCGATCCTGCCGCGATTCGCCGAGGACGAGGTGGAGGAGCTGCGCCGCCAGGCCAAGGAGGGACTGGCCGCGCGCCTTGCGGTGATCCCGCACGCCGCGCCGGTGGAAGAGTATGAAAAGCGGCTGGATTTCGAGCTGGGGATCATCGAGGGGATGGGCTTCCCCGGCTATTTCCTGATCGTTGCCGATTTCATCAAGTGGGCCAAGGAGCATGACATCCCGGTGGGGCCGGGGCGGGGGTCTGGGGCGGGCAGCCTGGTGGCCTATGCGCTGACGATCACCGATCTCGACCCGCTGCGCTATTCGCTGCTGTTCGAACGGTTCCTGAACCCCGAGCGGGTGTCGATGCCCGACTTCGACATCGACTTCTGCATGGATCGCCGCGAAGAGGTGATCGAATACGTCCAGCGCAAGTATGGCCGCGAGAAGGTGGCGCAGATCATCACCTTTGGTGCGCTTCTGTCCAAGGCGGCAGTGCGCGACGTGGGGCGCGTGTTGCAGATGCCCTATGGCCAGGTCGACAAGCTGTCGAAACTGATCCCGGTCGAGGGGGTCAAGCCCGTTTCCATCGAAAAGGCGCTGAAGGAGGAGGAACGCCTGCGCGAAGCCGCCCGCGCCGAGGAGGTCGTCGACCGGCTGTTGACCTATGGGCAGCAGGTCGAGGGGCTTTTGCGGAACGCCTCTACCCACGCCGCGGGGGTGGTGATCGGCGACCGGCCGCTGGACGAGCTTGTGCCGTTGTATCAGGATCCGCGGTCGGACATGCCCGCGACCCAGTTCAACATGAAATGGGTGGAACAGGCGGGGCTGGTGAAATTCGACTTTCTCGGTCTGAAGACGCTGACCGTGATCCAGAACGCCATCGACCTGATCCGCAAGGGCGGGCGGCCCCTGCATGTGGGCGCGGACGGCACGCGGCTGTACGAACCGACCGAGGGCACCGAGAACGATATCGGGCAGATCCCGCTGGATGACGAAAAGACCTACGAGCTTTATGCCAGCGCCAGGACCGTGGCGGTGTTCCAGGTGGAAAGTTCGGGGATGATGGATGCGCTCAGGCGCATGAAGCCGACCTGCATCGAGGATATCGTGGCGCTGGTGGCGCTGTATCGGCCCGGCCCGATGGAGAATATCCCGAAATATTGCGAGGTGAAGAACGGGATTTCCGAACGCGACCGGCTGCACCCCTCGATCGACCATATCCTGGACGAAACCCAGGGCATCATCGTCTACCAGGAACAGGTGATGCAGATCGCGCAGGAAATGGCGGGCTACAGCCTTGGCGGCGCCGACCTGTTGCGCCGCGCCATGGGCAAGAAGATCAAGGAGGCGATGGACGAGGAGCGGCCCAAGTTCATCGCCGGGGCCAAGAAGAGCGGCGTCGACGACGACAAGGCGCTGGAAGTCTGGAACCTGCTGGAGAAGTTCGCCAATTACGGCTTCAACAAGTCGCACGCGGCGGCCTATGCGGTGGTCAGCTACCAGACCGCCTGGCTGAAGGCGAACCATCCGGTCGAGTTCATGGCCGGCGTGATGAACTGCGACCTGCACCTGACCGACAAGCTGTCGATCTATGCCGAGGAGGTGCGGCGCGGGCTGAAGATCGAGATCGTGCCGCCTTGCGTGAACCGTTCGCAGGCGACGTTCGACGTGAAGGACGGCAAGCTGGTCTACGGTCTCGGCGCGCTCAAGAACGTGGGCGTCGAGGCGATGAAGCTGATCGTCGAGGGGCGGGCAGAGAAACCTTTCGCCACGCTGTTCGATTTCGCCCGGCGCGTCGACCTGAAGCGGATCGGCAAGCGGCCCCTGGAAATGCTGGCGCGCGCCGGGGCGTTCGACCAGCTGGACCCGAACCGGCGGCGGGTCTTCGACAGCCTGGACGCGCTGGCGGCCTATTCGGCGGCGGTGCACGACCAGCGCGGCTCGGCGCAGGTGTCGCTGTTCGGCGAGGCGGGCGACGACCTGCCGGAACCGCGGCTGTCACCGGTCGGCGACTGGCTGCCGGGCGAGCGTCTGGCCGAAGAACACAAGGCGATCGGGTTCTACCTGTCGGGCCACCCGCTGGACGATTACATGGGCGCGCTGAAACGCAAGGGCGTGCTCAGCCTGGCCGCGGCGCGCGAAAGCGCCGAACGCAGCGGCGCGGCGGTGATGAAGGTGGGCGTCCTGGTGTCGGGGTTGCGCGAGATGAAAAGCGCGCGGGGCACGCGGTATTTCCGCATGGACGTATCGGACCCGACCCTGCAACTGTCGGGCGTGGCGATGTTTCCCCGCGAAGAGGCCGACCTGACCGCCGCGCGGAATGTGTTCGAGACGACCGACAAGGTGGTGGCGACGCTGGAGGGCCGGTTCAACGAGGGCCAGTTCGACCCGACGATCCGCGGCGTGATGCCGATGGATGCATCCATCGCCGATGCGGGGCCGGCCGGGGTCGAGATCACCATCGAGACCGCCGAGGCCGCCGAAAGCGTGCAGAAGCTGCTGGAACAGGTTGGCCGCGCGGGCCGGGGCCGCAAGGGCGGGCCGATCCGGCTGCGGGTGCTGAACCTGGACCTGGAAATCGACGGGGCACGGCAGCGGCGTGACTGTTACCTGGGACTGCGCGAAACCTACCTTGTGACGCCGGAGGTCAAGGGAGCGCTGAAATCGTTGCCCGGCGTGGCGATGGTCGCGGATTTCTGAGCGGGGCGCCCGCGTTGCGCGGTGGTCTTGTCCGGGCGGGTGGGCTATGACGGCGCGCGACCATTCTGGACCCTGAACCGATGCATTCGGAACTGATCATCTCGACCTATAACAGCCCCGCGGCGCTGGGGTTGTGCCTGGAATCGGTGGCGGCGCAGCGGGTCATGCCCGATGGCATCTGCATCGCCGATGACGGGTCGGGCCCCGAGACCAGGGCCGTGGTCGATGCCTTCGCCGCGCGGATGGCCGCGCACGGGCGGCCAGTGCGCCATGTCTGGCACGAGGATCGGGGATTCGAGAAAAACGCGATCCTGAACAAGGCGATCGCCAGTTCCACGGCCCAGGTGCTGGTGTTCATCGACGGCGACGTGATGATCCATCCCGATTTCGTGGCCCGCCACCTGGCCCTGACGCGGCCGGGCCGGTTTTCCACCGGCAGCCTGATCCGGCTGGATGCCGATGCGACCGCCAGCGTCACCCCCGAGATGGTGCGCAGCGGGCAGGTCTTCGACCGTGGCTGGCTGAGGCGGAACCGGGCGCTGGGCAAGCTGTCGACCTGGCTCAAGACGCGGCCCTTCCCGGTGCCGGTGATGGCGCTGTTCGAGATCCTGTCGCCGGTGCGGCGCGCGCTGTGCGGGGCGAATGCCTCGGTCTGGCGCAGCGACCTGCTGGCGATCAACGGTTATGACGAGACGATCAAGTATGGCGGCGGGGACAAGCATCTGGGCATCCGGCTGAACAATGCCGGCGTGCGCGGGCGGCACCTGCGGTTTTCGGCGCCGCTGGTACACCTGGACCACCCGCGCGGCTATGCCGACCCCGAGCGGATGCGGCGCCACAAGGCGATGATCCGCGCCGCGCGCAAGTCGGGCGAGGCCTACACGCCCCATGGCATCGTGAAAGAAGAGGACTCCGCCGCGCGCTGAAACGGCGTTACCAGTGCGGCGGTTTCTGGTCGACCAGCGGCACCGACCCGCCGCCGTCATATTCCCGTTCGGCCTCGCGGCCCAGCAGCAGGTCGACCTGGCGGCGCAGCCGGTCGATTTCGCGCCCCTGGCGGGCGATCTCGTCCGAGAGCTCGTCGGTTTCCTTCATCAGGCGCGCGATCCGCTCTTCCAGCGCCGTCAACTCGTCTTTCATCGCCATCCCGCACTCCCACGCCACCTTGCCCCGCCGCCCCCCTTCCGCTAGACCCCGCGCGGAACGCGAGAGACAGGCGGCGAGGCGCATGGCCAAGGACAAGAAACCCCGGCGCCCCAGGGCCGAGACGCCCCGGGGCTTTCGTGACTATTTCGGCGCGGACGTCACCGAACGCAAGGCGATGCTCGACACCATCGCCGAGGTCTATCACCGCTATGGTTTCGATCCCCTTGAGACATCCGCGGTCGAAACGCTGGAGGCGCTGGGCAAATACCTGCCCGATGTCGATCGCCCGCATGCCGGCGTCTTTGCCTGGACCGAGGAGGAGGACGGCGACTGGGTGGCGCTGCGCTATGACCTGACCGCGCCGCTGGCACGGGTGGCGGCGCAGTATCGTAACGACCTGCCGACGCCGTACCGCCGCTATGCCATGGGGCCGGTCTGGCGCAACGAGAAACCGGGGCCGGGCCGGTTCCGCCAGTTCTATCAATGCGATGCCGACACGGTGGGGGCGGCCTCGGTGGCTGCCGACGCCGAGATCTGCGCCATGCTGGCCGATGCGCTGGAGGCGGTGGGCATCCCGCGCGGCGACTACATCGTGCGGGTGAACAACCGAAAGGTTCTGAACGGCGTGATGGAGGTCGCGGGCGTTCTGGACCCGAACGACCCGTCGAAATTCGAGCACGAGCGCGGCATCGTCCTGCGCGCCATCGACAAGCTGGACCGGCTGGGCGAAACGGGCGTGCGTGCACTTTTGGGCGAGGGACGCGAGGACGAGTCGGGCGATTTCACCGAAGGCGCCAAGCTGACGAAGGCGCAGGCCGACGTGGTGATGGGCTTCATGGCAGCCCGGCGCGCCACCAAGGCCGAAACTTGCGCACGGCTGTCCGAACTGGTTGGCGGATCGGCCATGGGGGCCGAGGGCGTGGCCGAGCTGGAGACCATCTCGGACCTGCTGGCCGCCCAGGGCTATGGCCCCGACCGCATCGTTCTGGACCCCTCGGTCGTGCGCGGTCTCGGCTATTACACCGGTCCGGTCTACGAGGCGGAACTGACCTTCGAGATCACCGACGAAAAGGGCCGCCCGCGGCAGTTCGGCTCGGTCGCCGGCGGCGGGCGCTATGACGACCTGGTGCAACGCTTCACCGGGCAGAAGGTGCCAGCGACGGGGGTTTCCATCGGCGTCGACCGCCTGCTTGCCGCGCTGCGCGAGAAGGGGCGGGCGGGCGGAACCGTGCAGGGCCCCGTGATCGTCACCGTGATGGACCGCGACCGGATGGCCGATTACCAGGCGATGGTGGGCGAGTTGCGCGCGGCGGGCATCCGCGCCGAGGTCTACCTGGGCAACCCCAAGAATTTCGGCAACCAGTTGAAATACGCCGACAAGCGGCAATCGCCCGTCGCCATCATCCAGGGTTCGGACGAGGCCGCGCGCGGCGTGGTGCAGATCAAGGACCTGGTGCTGGGGGCCAAGATCGCCCAAAGCGCCAGCCTGGAGGAATGGAAATCCCAGCCCGCCCAGTTCGAGGCGGCGCGCACCGACCTGGTGGCCGAGGTCCGGCGGCTGCTGGCGCAGGGCGGGGAGTAGGGCGGTGGCATCCAAGGCCGAGGTTCTGGCGCAGGCCGAGCGTTTGCACGCCTTTTTCCGCAACGCGGGCGCCCAGCCGGTGCAGGCCGCGGTGCTGCAGCCGGCCGAAACGCTGCTTGACCTGTATGGCGAGGACATCCGCGCGCGCGCCTATGTGACGTCGGACGCGATCCGGGGCGAACAGATGCTGCGCCCCGATTTCACTGTGCCGGTCGTCCAGATGCACATGGAAAGCGGCGCCGACCCGGCACGCTATACCTATCTGGGCGAGGTGTTCCGCCGCCAGGAACGCGACCCCGGGCGCCCCAGCGAATACATCCAGGTGGGCTATGAACTGTTCGGCGGCGACAGCCCGGTCGAGGCCGATGCCGAGGTCTTCGCGCTGTTTTCCGAGATGCTGTCGCCGCTGGGCCTGAGGGCCGCGACCGGCGATATCGGGCTGTTGCTGGCCGCGATCGGCGGGCTGTCGACCACCGAAAAGCGCAAGGCGGCGCTGCGCCGCCATGTGTGGCGCCCGCGCCGGTTCCGCGCCCTGCTGGACCGGTTCGCCGGGCGCACGCCGCTGCCCGAGGCGCGCAAACGCCTGCTGGCCGCGCTGAAGGGGCAGGGCGCCGAGGCGTTGCTGGAGGCGGGCGGTCCCGAGATCGGTCTGCGCAGCCGCGCCGATGTAGCCGCGCGGCTGCGGACCCTGGCCGAGGATGCCGCCGAGCCGCCGCTTTCGGCCACCGAGGCCGAGTTGCTGGACGATATCCTGCTGATCCGCGAAACCTGCGCGAACGCGCTGGCCCATCTGCGCGATGTCGCGGTCGACCTGCCCGCCATCACCCCGGCGCTGGACCGGATGGAGGCGCGGATGGATGCCCTGGCCGGGCAGGGAATCGACGTCGACCTGCTGGATTTCGAGGCCAGTTATGGCCGCACGACGATGGAATATTACGACGGTTTCGTCTTCGGTTTCTATGCCGAGGGGCGGCCCGACCTGCCCCCGGTTGCCACCGGCGGGCGCTATGACGCGCTGACGCGGATCCTGGGCCAGGGCCGCGCGGTGCCCGCGGTGGGCGGCGTGGTCCGACCCGAACTGGTGCTGACGCTGACCGCGGAGGCCGCGCGATGACGCTGAAACTGGGCGTGCCGTCCAAGGGGCGGCTGATGGAAAAGACCTTCGACTGGTTCGCGGGGCACGGCGTGAACATCCGCCGCACCGGGTCCGACCGGGAATATGCCGGCGCGGTCGACGGGATCGAGGGGGTCGACCTTGTGCTGTTGTCGGCGGGAGAGATCCCGCGCGAACTGGTGGCGGGGCGGATTCACCTGGGCGTGACGGGGTCCGACCTGGTGCAGGAACGGATCGCCGATTGGGAAAACCGCGTCGCGGCACTGGAACCGATGGGGTTCGGCGAGGCGGACCTGGTGATCGCGGTGCCGCGGTGCTGGGTCGATGTCGACACGCTGGACGACCTGGATGCGGCGGCGGCGGCGTTCCGGGCGGCACATGGGCATCGGCTGCGGATCGCGACCAAGTATCACCGCCTGGTGCGCGAGTTCCTGCGCGAGGCGGGCGTGGCCGATTACCAGCTGGTCGACAGCCAGGGCGCGACCGAGGGCACGGTGAAGAACCTGACCGCCGAGGCGATCGCGGACATCACCTCGACCGGCGACACGCTGCGCGCCAACCACCTGAAGATCCTGTCCGACGGGTTGATCCACCGCAGCCAGGCGACCCTGTTCAAGTCGCGCACGGCCGACTGGGACGACGCCGCGCGCGCCAGCTTTCGCGCGCTGTCGCGCCGCCTTGGGCTGGATAGCTGAGCGGCGCGCTTAGCCGCCTAGCGCACCCCGATTTCGGCCAGTGCCGCCATCAGGCGGGGCGGCAAATCCTCCTCCCCCGCCCGCCCCTCGGGCAGGTCGCGGGGCGCGTCGTCCGCGCCCAGGTAGCGCCAGCCCTGGAACGGGCGTTTCGGCATCGCCTCGGTGCGGATCACCCGCGGCTCCAGCACGATCCCGCACCGGGCGATTCCGTCCGCGCCCGTCACCTCGTCCAGCCGCAGGATGCGCTGGCGGGCCAGAATCACGCCCTTGAACACCCAGTAAAGCGAGCCGCCGGCCAGCAATTCGGCCTCGCGCTTGGGCCACATCCGGGTGACATGGCGCGGCAGCCCGTCGGGTCCCTTGGCGCGCGGCTGGCGCTGCCAGTGCAGCAGGTCCTCGACCCGCTCTGCGCCAACGCAGAGCTTGACCAGATTCACATGGCCCCCCGCCATCCTGCCCCCCAGATTCTGTTGATGAGCCGCAACCCTAGTCTAGTTGTTGCGGAGTTCAAGCCGAAGCCCTATCCTAGAGGGCCTTTCCCGCGCGCCCGAGGATACCCGAGATGAGCCGTTTCTCCGCCCCCATCGCCGAACAGATCTGGGATATGAAATACCGCCTGAAAAAGGCCGACGGTGCGCCCGTCGATCTGACGGTCGAGGACACCTGGCGGCGCATCGCGCGGGCCTTGGCCGAAGCCGAACAGGACAAGGCCGCCTGGGAGGAGAAATTCTATACCGCGCTCGA
This sequence comes from Rhodovulum marinum, assembly GCF_004343075.1. Classification (GTDB taxonomy): domain Bacteria; phylum Pseudomonadota; class Alphaproteobacteria; order Rhodobacterales; family Rhodobacteraceae; genus Rhodovulum; species Rhodovulum marinum. The sequence continues at coordinate 12,295 of NZ_SLXP01000009.1, read as the reverse complement.
GGATTTCCGCTTTCTGCCCGCGGGCCGGATCACCGCGGGCGCGGGCACAGGGCGGGCGGTGACGCTGTTCAACTGCTTCGTCATGGGCACGATCCCCGATTCGATGGCCGGCATCTTCGACATGCTGAAAGAGGCCGCGCTGACCATGCAGCAGGGCGGCGGGATCGGCTATGATTTCTCGACGATCCGGCCGCGCGGCGCGGATGTTCTGGGCGTGGCCGCCGACGCCTCGGGGCCGCTGTCGTTCATGGATGTCTGGGACGCGATGTGCCGCACGATCATGTCCGCGGGGTCACGCCGCGGCGCGATGATGGCGACGATGCGCTGTGACCACCCCGATATCGAGGATTTCATCACCGCCAAGCAGGATCCGGCGCGGTTGCGCAATTTCAACCTGTCCGTGCTGGTCACCGATGCCTTCATGGAGGCGGTCAAGGCGGACGGTCCGTGGCAGCTTAAATTCGGCGACAAGGTCTATCACACGGTCGAGGCGCGCGACCTGTGGAACCGGATCATGCGCGCGACCTATGATTTTGCCGAACCGGGCGTGATCTTCATCGACCGCATCAACCAGATGAACAACCTGGCCTATTGCGAAACGATCGCGGCCACCAACCCGTGCGGCGAGCAGCCCCTGCCGCCCTATGGCGCGTGCCTGCTGGGCTCGATCAACCTTGCCCGGCTGGTGCGTGACCCGTTCGAAAGCATCGCCGAACTGGACGAGGCCGACCTGGACGATCTGGTCGCGACCGCCGTGCGGATGATGGACAACGTGGTGGACGTGTCGCGCTTTGCGCTGCCCCAGCAGGAGCACGAAGCCAAGGCCAAGCGCCGGATCGGGCTGGGTGTGACGGGCCTTGCCGACGCGTTGTTGATGGTCGGCCTGCGCTACGGTTCGGACGAGGCGGCGCGTCAGACCGAGCGCTGGTTGCACCGGATCGCCCGCGCCGCCTACCTGGCCTCGGTGCAATTGGCGAAGGAGAAGGGAGCGTTTCCCCTGTTCGATGCCGAGAAATACCTCGCCAGCGGGGCCTTGGCGCATATGGACGAGGACGTGCGCGCGGCCATCGCCGAACACGGCATTCGCAATGCCCTGCTGACCTCGATCGCGCCGACCGGCACGATCAGCCTGTATGCCGGCAACGTGTCCTCGGGAATCGAACCCGTCTTCGCCTATGCCTATACCCGCAAGGTGCTGCAGCGCGACGGTTCGCGCACCGAGGAAGAGGTCGTGGATTACGCCGTGCGGCTGTGGCGCGAGAAGTTCGGCGACGCCGATCTACCCGACTTTTTTGTGAACGCCCAGACGCTTGCGCCTGCCGAGCATGTCCGTATGCAGGCCGCCGCGCAGAAATGGGTGGATTCGTCCATTTCCAAGACGATCAACTGCCCCGAGGACATTTCCTTCGACGCGTTCAAGGATGTCTACATGCAGGCCTATGAAACCGGCTGCAAAGGGTGCACCACCTACCGGCCGAACGAAGTGACGGGCAGCGTGCTGGCGGTTTCCGAAAGCTCGGAGAAGACGCCCGAGGCCGAAACCGGGGCCGACGTCGTCTACCTGTCCGACCCGCTGGACCGGCCGCAGGCGCTGGAAGGCAACACCTACAAGCTGAAATGGCCCGACAGCGAGCACGCGATCTATATCACGATCAACGACATCGTGATGGGCGGGCGCCGGCGCCCGTTCGAGGTGTTCATCAACTCCAAGAACATGGAACATTTCGCCTGGACCGTGGCGCTGACCCGCATGATCTCGGCGGTGTTCCGGCGGGGTGGGGACGTCAGTTTCGTGGTCGAGGAACTGAAGGCGGTGTTCGACCCGCGTGGCGGGGCGTGGATGCAGGGGAAATACATTCCCTCGATCCTGGCCGCGATCGGCGGCGTGATCGAGCGGCACCTTGTCTCGATCGGGTTCATCGAGGCCGAGGGCATGGGATTGAAATCCGACCCCCAGCACGAGGCGATGGCGGTGGGCGAGGCGCCGCGCGGTCCGGCCTGCCCGGCCTGCGGCGCCTACGAGATGCGCATGGTCGAAGGCTGCATGACCTGCATGAGTTGCGGGCATTCCAAGTGCAGTTGAGCCGGGCGCTGGAAGAAGGTTGTTGTCCCACCCACCGAAAATCTGCCATTTCGGGGGTTATCTGCCATTTTGACACGCGATTGCTTGCCACCGGCGCGCGCGATTCCGAGAATATGATTTAAAAACAAGGCTTTGCCGAATCATGGCTTCGGGGCGCCTTCGGGCGCCCTTCGGCCGGGTCGGGGCATTGACGGGCCGCCCCGCTCCTGCTTCCTCTCTGCCCAAGACCCGGGTCCTTTCACGAAACCACCGGCCGCCCCCAGGGCGGTCGCGCGGTGCCGTCGCGCTGGCGGCGGCACCGCCCTGCTGGAAAGGACATCCCATGGCCCGAATTCCCTTCGTAGACGCCCGCCCGGGCAGAGAGATTCCAACCGCCCGCGAGGTGCGTGGCCGCCTGCGCCGCTTCCTGCTGGGCTACCGGGGCAGGGCCCGGGGTTGGGTCGATGACCCGAAAGAGCAGGACACATTCCTTGCCTCCCAACTGCCAGCCAAGGACGAGGCACGCATCGACCGCCGGGCCGCGCGCTATGTCGAAAGGCTGACGGCCGCGACCAAGCTGGGGCACCTTCGGCAGGAGGATCGCGAGCGCCTCGCCCCGCTGCGCGACGGGGTCACGCTGGTGGAGATCGGCAGCGAGGCGCGCGCCGACGAGCTGGCCGCCACCCTGCAGGCGGAAATGCCCTGGATGGCGCCCGCGACCGAGGCCGCCTGGCACGCGATGCGCCGGTCCGTGCGCCAGGGCGCGGCCGGCTTTCGCATGCCGCCCCTTCTGCTGGTGGGCCCGCCCGGCATCGGCAAGAGCCATTGGGCCCGGCGCCTGGCCCAGGTCGTGGGGCTGCCCGCCACCACGATCGACGCGACCGGCGAACCGGCCAGCTTTGCCCTGATCGGGATGCAGCGTGGTTGGTCCTCGGCCGCGCCCGGCAGGCCCCTGACCACGATCCTCGCACAGCTTGTCGGCAACCCGGTGATCGTGCTGGACGAAGTCGAGAAGGCCGGGGCCGTGACCTCGGACAGGGGCCGGTCCTACGACATGGGCAACGCGCTGCTGCCCTTGCTGGAGCCGCTGACCGCACGGGCCTGGGACTGCCCGTATTTCCAGCTGCGGTTCGACATGTCGTGGATCAGCTGGGTAATGACGGCGAACAGCCTGTCCGGCTTGCCCGCACCCCTGCTCAGCCGGTGCCCGCCAATGACCCTGCCAGGCATGGGGATCGCGGACCTGCAGGCCTTCGCTCGGCGTGAGGGCGCGCGGCGCGGGCTGACGGCGCCCGCGATCGATGCCATCGCCGAAACCCTGGATCGGGTTCACCGTTCGGGCCTCGAGCCCAACCTGCGGATGGTCACGCGCATGCTGGACAGGGCGGAGGTGTTGGAAAACCGGCCAGTCTATCATTGACCGGAACCGGCTTCTCCATGTGAATAGGGGGCAACGGGATGGGCGGCGTCCGAGCCCCGGCGTGATGGATCATCTACAGGGCCGAACGGAGGCCGGGAGGCAGTCCAGATCGGGAATACACGTGGGTCTATCGTCGTCCATAGCGTGGGCGCAAGATTGACGATGTGGAATTCTTCGGGCCGAAGGGCGGAAAGCGTGAGTTCGCTGCTCCGCAGCGAGGATTTTCAACTACCGCGAAAGCGGACCTTGGAAACCACGAACCGGGCGCAGTCCTGTTTCGGGACAGTTCTTCAGGGAAGCGGCCGTTCGCCGCGACCGCACCGTTTCCGTTTGCGATCATGAGAGCAGCCATTCGCAGGTAGCATTCGCTCCCGCCTATTACGCCTCACGAGTGTGGCGGCTTCACCTCAAGGAAGCCCGATATCCGGCCTGCAGGGTGCAGCATCCGTGTCCGATTTGACGCGTGCGTGCCATGCATGCAGCAGGTACCGTACGTGGCAGCTGGCGAAACCTGCTTGATCATGGCCGGCGAAGCGCATGCGCGCCATTAGGCGATACATGGCATCCCTGTAATCAGCTTGCCTTGCTTCGAATCATGCGCGCGGGCATATACCTGACCATCCCTGTCGGAAAAGGACTCTGCCCATGTCGATCCCCAACAGGTCTGTTCTCGCGGCCCTTCCTGTCGCGCTGGTTCTTGGCGGGCCATCGGCAGGTAACATGCCTGAACAGGTGCCCCGAACGCCCGAGGCCCTGGGCGAGCGGTTGTTCTTCGATACCAACCTGTCGGCCAACCGGACCCAGGCCTGCGCAAGCTGTCACAATCCCGATTACGGGTTTGCCGATCCGCGCGGCATGGCCTCGCCCGGCGATGACGGGGTGTCGCTGGGCGACCGCAACGCGCCCACGGCCAGCTACGCGGCGCTGATCCCGACCTTCCACCGCGGCGAAGATGGCGGGTGGATCGGTGGGCAATTCCTGGACGGTCGCGCGGCCACACTGGAGGACCAGGCCGGCGGCCCGCCGCTCAATCCGATCGAGATGGGCATGCCGGACAAGGCCTCTGTGGTGGCCCGCCTGCGCGAGGATCCGGCCTATGTTGCGGCCTTCTCCGCGCTTTACGGCGCAGGCGTGCTGGAGGATGCCGAGGCCGGCTATGCCGCCATGACCCGCGCCATCGCCGCCTTCGAGCGGTCTGAAACCTTCGCGCCGTTCGATTCGAGATACGACCGATGGTTGCGCGGCGAGGTGGAGTTGACCCAGCAAGAGGATCTGGGCCGCCTGCTGTTCTTCTCGCAGCAATTCACCAATTGCGCCGAGTGCCACAAGCTGTCCGAAACCGAGATGGACCCGGCCGAGACCTTTACCGATCACAGCTATCACAATATCGGAACGCCCGAGAACCGCGCCTTGCGCAAGATGAATGGCGTCCCCCTCGGCACGATCGACCCCGCGCTGCTGGACAACCCGGGCGTCGATGACCCGGCCCAGCGTGGCAAGTTCCGCACGCCGACGCTGCGCAATGTCGCGGTGACCGCGCCTTACATGCATAACGGGGTGTTTCAGGACCTGCGCACCGTCGTGCTGTTCTACAACACCTACAACACGCAGGTCGAGGCGCGGAAGATCAACCCCGAAACCGGTGAAACCTTCGGCCCGCCGCCGGTGCCCGAGACTGTGTCGCTGGAAGAGCTGGAGATCGGACCCGCGCTGGACGATCAGCGCATCGACGCGCTTGTGGCCTTCCTGAAAACGCTGACCGACGCCAGGTACGAGCATTTGTTGGACTAGCGCGTGGTGCGACCAGTCGGAGGCAACAGCGCTGCACGTTTCGCGAGGCTGCGCTTGCAGCGCCCACCGCGTCCGCAACGCAGGCTGGGCGCGCCTGTGCACAGCATGCTCTAGCCCATCGCCAGCCCGTGATTGTCGAACTCGTGCCGCGGCAGGGCCTCGACACGCGCGCCATTGAGATCGAGCAGGCGGAAGCCGGACGCGGCACACAGCCCGGGGCCGAGCGCCACCGCGCCGGCCCCGTCCAGTCGCTGCACCTCGACGGTGCGCGGCCCGTCAAGGCGAAGGGCCAGGCCGGTTTCCTTGGACGACACGAGGGCCTGCGCCCCATGGGCAGAGACGGAGGACACGTAGCCGCCGAGAGAGGCGTCGGGTTCGAGCCGCTCCACCCGGTCGTTCTCGACCAGCCACAGAACCGCCTCGCCCGCGGCGCGCTCCGCGCTCTTGATCTGGCCGCCGATATAGAGGCGGCCGCGGTGATCCATCGCGAGGTGGCGCAGTGAGATGCCTTCGGTCCCGGCCCAATGGCCCAGTTGGTTCAACGCGCCCCGGTCGAAATCCAGCGTCACGATCTGGCTGCGGAACGCGTGCAGGTTCAGCGGCGTGCGGCCATAGGCGGGATGGGTCTCCAGTCCGCCTAGCGCGATGTGAAAGATATCCCGGTCCGGCTGGCGGGCGATCTCGTGCGGGCCCGGCCCCGGCAGGGCGATCTGCCCGATCCGCCGCATCGGGCCGGCGGTGTCATAGACCCCGATCCCGCCTTGCAGGGTTTCCAGGTCGTTTTCCGTCACCAGCAGGTGCTGGCCGTCGCGGGTAAACGCTCCGTGGCCGAAGAAATGCCGGTCGGCCGGCGCCGTCACGACCGACCGGATCTCCAGCGTTTCGGTATCGACCAGTGCGAAACGATCGCCCGGCTGGCGCGGGAAGACCGCGAGTCGGCGCCCATGCTCGGCCATGCCGTGTGCCCGGAAATCGAGCGGCGCCTGCCCCAGCCGCGCGCCGCTTGTGGAAAAGAAGCTGGCGCGGCTCAGGCCCGTTTCGGCCGAGGTCTCGACGCCAACATAGGCCGCCCGCTCGGCCGGTTGGCCAAGCGCGCCCCGGCACCAGGACACGCCCAGCCCCATGGCGAGGCCGCGTAGAACCTGTCTTCGTGTCTCAATCGCCATCGGCAGAGGTGAACCCCGTTGTGAGACCGATGGATTGCGGCAGACCGGTCTTGAGATAGGTTTCGTGATAAAGCGTCAATTCGCCAAAGCCGCGCAACTCTTCCGCCATGGCGCCGTCTTCGGCGGCGATCTCGGCAAGGCTGCGCGTCTCAAGCGCAAGCGTATCCGCGATGCTGCCGGCCGTCTCGCCTAGCATGTAGTACTCCATCGTGCCGCTGAGCTCGGGCGTCATGTCGAAGAACCCGTAGGGCAGTTCGTAAAGGTCGGCCAGCGCTCGGAAACTCGCTTGGATGCTGGCAAGTCCCAAGCCGCTGTCCACGGCCTCGGTCCGTTCGGGGTGGGCCTCGCCGGGCGCTTGCCCAAGGCCGCGCTGGATCTTGAACTTGCGCAGCCGGTCGGCATAGACGACGACCCCGGCAAGAAGCTCTCGGATCAGATCGTCGACCGAGGCGTAGCGGGCATTTCCCTCGATTGCCGTGTCAAAGGCGGTGCGGAACCCGGCGCCGGGGGACCATGCCGCGACGAAGCCAGCGGCCAGATCGGCCTGATACGCGCCGATGGCCCCAGCGAGATCGCATTCGTAGGTGCCGGGCGAGAGGTCGTGGTACAGCAGGTCCTCGAGCGCGGTCAGGTTCACAAGCGCGATCGAGCGGCCATCAAGCGCGCCCTCGGCCAGAAGATCCGGGTCTTGCGCGCGTACCGCCATCCGTACGGCGCGGCGGGCAAAGCCTTTGGGGTCGGGCCAGAGCTGAACCCGCATCGGCCCGTCTTCGGCCATGGCCGGGCCGACCTGGATGATGCTGATCCGCTGCCAGGCCAGGAAGCTGTCCTCGAATGCCGCGTGGACCGGGGCAATCGGTCCGGTGCCGCTGCAATAGGCGTCGAGCGCCTCGGTCATCTCCGTCGCCGCTTCGGCATAGTCGCGATAACCGGGCAGGATGAACGCGTCCGCGGTCGTGATCAGCCCCTGTTGCAGCAGGGCCGCGTCCTCGGTGTCGAACCTGGATTCGGCGGCCAGCGGCGCGGCGGCAAGGGTCGCCATGGATACGGCGATGATGAAATGTCTTGGGCTCATAAGCTCTCCAGGAAACGCAGGATTTTCGCGCGCTCTTCGGCTGTGAAGGCGGCATAGGTGTCGCGGGCGGCTTGGGCCTCGCCCCCGTGCCAGAGGATCGCCTCCTCCAGCGAGCGTGCGCGACCGTCGTGGAGGAAGAAGCTGTGACCGTTCACCACCTCGGTCAAGCCAATTCCCCAGAGCGGCGGCGTGCGCCATTCGGCGGCCTCTGCCCCGCCGGTCGGGGTGGCGTCGGCCAGGCCCGGCCCCATGTCATGCAGCAGGAAGTCGCTGTAGGGCCAGATCAACTGGTTGCGCCGTTCGCGGGGCGCGTCGGCGGCGGTGGCGAATTTCGGCACGTGGCAGGCGGTGCAGCGGGCCTTGTAGAACAGCTCCTTGCCCGCCAGAACATCTTTGTCGCCGATGTCGCGACGCGCCGGAACCGCCAGGTTGGCAGCATAGAAGGTCACCAGTTCCAGCAGATCGTCGGTCACTTCCGGCCCGCCATTCTCGTCCCCGTGGATCGCGCCGCGACACGCGGTCTGGGCCGCGGTGCAATCGCCGTGCGGGGCGGGGAACAGGCTGGTCGACAGGCCCATGTCGTTGTGAAAGGCAACGGCCGACTGATCACGGATCGTGGCTTCCGTGGCCTTCCAGCCGAAGCGGCCCAGCACGCGGCCCCCGGCGCCCGCCAGCCAGTGGGCGCGCCCCGAGATGCCGTCGCCATCGGCATCACCCGGGTCTGCATGGGCCAGGATGGCTGCCTCCGGGATCGCCTCGAACAGGCCCAGCCCGATCATCGGGGGCGCGATCCTCGGGTTCAGGGCAACGCCGTCCGAAAGCGCAGCATCGGTGCTGTAGACCGGCTTGCGCAGCATGACGGTTGTGCCATCGGGATAGGTGAATGGCACGGGCCGGTACCTGACGCGGACCTTGCCCTCGGCTGCCATGCCGGGCACGGCCTGGTCCTGGAACTGGTGCCCGTAGACCGGGTCCGGGTTGCCGTGCGCATCGCTCAGCGAAAACAGCATCGACACCATGTTGCCGTCACCCGGCGCCGGCGGGTGGCCGCGCCCGTCCTTGACGTGGCAGCCCTGGCAGGAACGTGCGTTGAACAGCGGCCCCAGCCCGTCCGAGGCCAAAGTCGAGGACGGCGCGACCACCCAGGCGCGGTCGAACACCCCGTTGCCCAGGAAGAAGTCGCCGCGCTCCTCGAAGCTCAGCGCAGCCGAGGGCAGGGAAAAGGTGTTCCGATCGAAACGGCTGCGGTTGGTGCCGCTGCCGCCTTGCAGCGCTTCATAGGGTTCGGGCTTGGTGAAGTCCTGCGTGAGAGCAAGCAGGCGGGCCTTGCGGTCGGCTTGTGTTTCGGCGGCGGCAAGGGGGTGCCCCGGCAGAAGGGCCAGGCCGCAAAGCAACAGAAGGGAGGCGCGGGTATTCAAGGCGGGGCTCTTCAATGGCAGAGGGGCCACCCAAGGCTGGCCCCTCATTGTTTCAGGCGTTTGGCGACGGGGCGGCGGTCACTCGAACACCGCGCCGGGGTTGTCCAGGCTGTCGGAGCCTTCGACCGAAATCTCGGAGGCATCCAGCGCGGCGACCAGATCCTCGAAGGCGCGGGTCTGGTCGACGAGCGCGTCGATGGCGGCCTGCACGATGGCGTTGCCCGTGTCATTGCCATAGCCGATCATCTGATCGTAGGCCTCTACGCCGCTGTCGGCGCGGTCCTTCATCGCCCCCATCGCAGCCATGGTCGCCTCAAGCCTGGCTGTCACGACGGCGTCAACCTCGGAATTGACCGACTGAGCAAGGCCCGCGAGCGAAGGCACCTCCATCACGGTCCCGTCGGGGCGTTCGTAGCGGCCGAGATAGACGTTCTGGATGCCCTTGGCGTCATAGTAATGCGAATTGTGGGTGTTGTCGGCAAAGCAGTCATGCTCTTCCTCGGGGTCGTGCAGGATCAGGCCCAGCTTCATGCGCTCGCCCGCCAGTTCGCCATAGCTAAGGGAGCCCATGCCGGTCAGGATCGTGGCCAGCCCCTCGGCGTCCGACTGCGCGGCGAGGTCCGTGCGCGCAGCGCCGCCATCCTCCCAGGCTGTAACGATGTCCTTCAGGTCCGCAACCAGCAGGTCCGAGACCGCAGCCAGGTAATCCGCCCGGCGATCACAGGGCGCGTTGGTGCAGCCATCCCCTTGCACGAAATCGGTGTAGGAGCGCGAACCGGCGCCGGGACCGGTGCCGTTCGTGTCCTGCCCCCAAAGCAGGAATTCGATGGCGTGATAGCCGGTGGCAACGTTCGCCTCGATCCCGTCGATCTCGTGCAACTCCTGCAACAGCGCGGGCGTGATCTCGCGCGCATCGACGCTTTGGCCACCGACGGTCAGGTCCGGGTTGGCGATGACATTCGCGCGGAAGAACCCGTTCTCCTCGCTCATCTCGCCGTAATAGCCGGTATCGACATAGTCGATCAGCCCTTCGTCCAGCGGCCAGGCGTTCACCTTGCCTTCCCAGTCGTCCACCACCGCGTTGCCGAAGCGGTAGACCTCGGTCTGCTGATAGGGCACCCGCGCGGCCAGCCAGGCGTCCTTGCCGGCCTTGTGGGTTTCGGCGCTGGGGGCGGCAATGAAGGCGTCGATGGCGGCATCCAGCGCCTTGGCGGCGGCCAGGCTGTCCGAATACTTGGCCAGTGCCAGATCGGCATAGCCGTCGATCACCTCGCGCGCCGATTGCGCCTGGGCGGCGCCCGCAGCCGCAAGAGAACCGGCAATGAGGCTTATGCGCAGGGACAGCGTGAAAGACGTCATGGGGAAGGCTCCTGTTCGCGTGAAGTTGCGTCGCTTTATCGCAGACTAAATTACTCAACTTCTTCCCCGCCGCAATAGCAGAGTTTTTTTGTCGGATATCGCGTTTGTTACGGTTCTGTTACGCTCTGACGCTATCCGGCGGGTTCTGAAGACGCGCGGAGGCCGACCATGACATCCAGATTCATTGCATTTCCAGTTCTGGCCCTTCTCGGGGTCGCAGCGGCCGCGCCAGCCCAGGAGTCGGGCAGCATTCCCATGCCGCCGCCGGCCGAGGCGGGCAGCTATGACCCCCAACTGACCGCCAAGGAGGCGGCGCTTGCCAACTGGACCCTCGCCGTTTCGGGAATCCGCGCGGGCAAGATCGTCAGCGACACGGTGGTCGCTGCGGCGGCAACCGACACGCCCTACGACGATCTGACGACCCAGGCACAGTTCGCCCTCAAGACCATGGTCCTGCGCTACAACTCCGCCAACTGGCTGTTCGCCGCAGATAGCGGCGTCGCCCCGATCGACGGCGCCGTGATCCTCGCCGCGGTGCAGGCCGCCGCCGCGGACTGCGCCAGCGAGGGTTGCGGGGTCGAGCGCGCCGCCCTTGCCGAGGCCTTCGCCAATGCATCGGCCGCCTTCGTACGCACGGGAGATGCCGCCGCCCAGGCTGCGAGGGCGCAGGAACCGAAAAGCGACCGCGATTTGATGATCGGTATCCTCGAAGCCATGGCCGATTACCTTGCCGGGCCGGGCTGGTATAGTGACCTGAGCCTCACCGACGTGGGCCGCGACGGCGAAGAGGTCTCGGCCCGGATCGTCGGTGCCCTGGCGATCTGGCGCAATGTGGAACCCTATGTCGGCCTGACCAGCGCCGAGGTCGACGATGCCGTCAATGCCGCAATCGATACGCTCCTGCGCGACCTGCGCCGCAACACGCGGAACAAGCCGGTGCTGGCCGCCGACAGCGCCGAGATCGCCGCGCTGCGGTCCTCCACAGAGGCGCTGGCGGCGGAGCTGTACCGCGCCGCAGACCTGTTCCGGGGCTAGGTGACCCGGACGATCCTGATCGCCGCGGCCCTGCTGGCCGCTGGCCCGGCGCAATCGCAGGAGGTTGCGCCGCTGGTCGAGCGCTGCATATCCTGTCATATCGACGACAAGGGCCAGTTCGATATCGTGGGGTTCCGGGCGCTTCAGGCGCTGCCCGAGGAATGGCCCCTGCTATTCGAGGACGCCTACGACCTGGACGGCAACGGGATCGCGGGGCGCGCACAATATGTCAGCGGCGAAGGCCAACCCCTGATCGCGAAATGGGGCGAGAACCTTGCCGCCGCGCGGTTTCGCGATTTCGCGCTGATCGCGGGCGCGGCGCATGGCATTCGGATTGACGACGTCGCGCAGATTGCCGAGGTCGAAGCAGCCTTCGCGGCCTTGTCGCCAGATCCGGTCTCGCCATTCGAAACGCCGGAAGAACTCACGAAGTTCGAGGCCGATGGCTGCGCGGACTGCCACGTCACCCGCACCTACGAGGTCGACGGCGTGACCTACATGCCGCTCAGCGATTTCCTGCTGCACGATCTCGGCGATGGCGAAAAAAGGACGGCACCGCTCTGGGGCTGTCAGGCTTGCATCTCCGGCAACCCGCACGCGGAGGCGCGATAGGACCAAGCTTCATGAGCGCGCCTTACATATTTCCGGAGCGGCGCAAGTCCGAAACGGGACGGGCTTGAGCCGGCGTGAAACGGCACGACCCTTCCGGCATCCTTGCCGCGACGTGACGAATGCCCTGGAGAGATCGGGCAGATCCATCAAGGAGACCTGCGCAGCGGCTCAAAATGAGAAAACGGATCTTGCGCGCGCGGCTCATGGCCGTTCCGGTGAAGCTGCGGTGCGGCCCCCATGGATGACCGCTCTGGGCCGATCCCGATTCCGGGGCGGCCCAGATGCAGCAAGGTCGAGGACCCCGCGGAAGAGTCAGGTGCTTCTTGCGTCACGCACGGCCCCCGCGGGTAAAGCCTA
>NZ_SLXP01000008.1 GCF_004343075.1 Rhodovulum marinum | reverse complement strand
CCGCCAGCGCCTCAGCGCCGCCGGTGAAGGGGTGTTTACGGATCACATCCCCGAGTCGCAAGCGCTTTTTGCAACTTCATCACAGTTTTTTTGCACGGGCCCTGTCAAAGGCGCGATCGGCCGATGAATCCGTCTAAGCGATGGCGGCTGACAGCGTCGATCTGCGGGGCCAGCAGCATGACTGGCTGCGCCTGCTCCCCTGCCATCTGCCCGGCCGAAGACACGGGCGCCCGGCAGGAATGCGCGCGCTATCCGCCGCACGCGCCCCTGTCCAGGCGCGCGCTCTTCGTCGCGAGGCTGGGGGCGATCGCGACGAGCGGCCGAGAATGCCCAGGCAAGCCGCCGGCGCGGCCTAGGCGGGTGCGCCTTGGGCGGGACCACCCGATATGGCGCGGGCCGCCAGGACCGATCCGGGAGACTGGTAAATTCCCCCGCACTGAGAATCGCCCATGATGTCTTTGCCGGATCGGGCGGCCGTTCGCAAAATTGCGACTACTACGGATAGCGCGCGCCGCTTGAGGGCCGACGGGAGGACGGCCAGCATCCGTCGCGGCCATGGGACTCGAGATGGCCAAACGGGTGATCCGCGGATGTCTCTCAAAGGCCAATGCAGCGGCTTCGCCGATATTGGCCGGTTGCGGAGCGGCGGCAATCACTCGCTCCGCCCCTGCAGGCGGCCGCATCGAGTCGACAGGATCGGCCTGAACGTGCGCCTATCGGCATCCGCTATTGCGCGCGTCGGAAACCTTGGGTGATCTTGCGCCGCTCCCGCCTGACCCTCGCACCGCAACCGCGGGAGGGCCCATCCGTGCCTGGACGCGCAACGGACGAAAGGGCGTATCCTTAAAATCGTGGAAAAACTTGGTCACTTCCGGGGGGAAGTGGTGCCGGTGAAGGGACTCGAACCCCCGACCCCATCATTACGAATGACGTGCTCTACCAGCTGAGCTACACCGGCACTGTGGCGCGGTCTTTAACACCCCCGCCGGGGGGTGTGTAGACCCTTTTTTCGTTCCTAGGACGCAGGCTTGCCCGTGGACCCGCCAACCAGCAGCGGCAGCATGTCCGCCGCGCCCGGCAAGGCGACCTGGGGCGCGGGGGCGCGCTTCCATGCCAGCGTGTCGAAGGCGTTGCAGCCCGAACAGACCGGCGTCCAGGTCTCGTGCACCGTGCCGCAGCTGTCGCAGACCCATTGCGGGCCGCGCGGCGCGCTGAGCGCCTTGGCGAGATAGCCGCGCACCACGCTGTCATCGGCGCCCATGCCACGCTCGATCGCGGCCATCAGGGTCAGCACGCGCGTCGTCGGGTCGGTTTCGACGAGATCGCCCAGGGTGTTGCGCGCGGCGGGGAAATCCTCGGCGGCGATGCACAGCTCGGCCATCAGCATCCGGCTTTCGGGATCCTCGGGCTTCAGCGCGGTGAGCGCCTCGAACCGGGCGAGCCGCTCTGCGGGCGTCTCGGTCGGTTCGATCTCGGCGAAGGCGGCGGCAAGATCGGGATGCGGCTGCACCTCCCAGGCGCGTTTCAGAACCTTGACCGCCTGCTTGGCCTTGCCCTGGTCGACCAGCGCGCGCGAGGCCATCGCGGCCGCGGGGACCAGGTCGGGCGACAGGCGGTTCGCCTCGATCGCCAGGTCGCGGGCACGGGGGCCTTCGTTGTCCACCATGAGGTCGCGCGCCTCGCACAGCGCGAGGATCGCATCGCGCCGCTTGTGCACGTCGCGAGGCAGGGTGCCGTGGCGCAGTTTCGCGTTCAGCGTCTGGCGCGCGCCCTTCCAGTCTTCGGCCCGGGCCTGAAGCTGCAACAGCATGTCCTGCGTTTCAGCATGGCGGGGTTTCAGCGCGAACGCCTTTTCCGCCAGCTTCATCGCGGTATCGGTATCGCCCTCGGCCAGCTTCTGCTTCATCAGCCCGCGCACGCCCACGAAGCGGGTGCGGTCGTCGGCCACGAGTTTCTTGTAGATCTCGGTCGCACGCTTGGTGTCGCCCGACATCTCGGCGGCCTGAGCGGACAGCAGGTTGGTCAACTCGGGCCGGCGCAGGTAGCGTTCGGCCTTGGCCGCGTTCGACATGGCCAGCCGCGCCTCGCCCGAGGCCAGCGCCAGCATCCCGTCGGCCAGCGCCTGGAAGCCACGGCGTTCGCGAGACCGGTTGAAATAGCGCGAGATCGCGGTTTCATCGCCGTTGAGGAAGCGCAGGACCGCGACGAGCAGGCCCGCGACCTTGAGCAGGACCCAAACAGCGACGACCAGCAGGATCGCGATGATCACCGCCTGAAGCGGGCCAAGCTGGAATTCGACATCGGCCACCGCGATGCGCAGGCCGGGGGCGTTTTCCATCAGGATGCCGGCGCCATAGGTCAGACCCGCGACGATCGCGACGAAGATGAGGATCTTGAGAAGAGACCAGAGCATGTGTCGCGCGTCCTTATTGGTTCAGGCTTTGCTCGAGCGCCCGGGCGGCCTCGAGCGCGTCCACGCGGGCGGTGGCGGCCTCGACCCAGCCGGACATGGCAGACTTGGCGGGGTCGGGCAGGGCGTCAAGTTCGGCCAGCGCGCCCGGCAGGTCGCCCTGACGCAGGGCGGCTTCGGACCGCGACAGAACGGCGTCGGCATCGTCGCCGTCGCGCGGCTCCAGCGAGCGCAGGCCAAGCTGGCTGCGGACAAAGGCGCTGACACGGTCGCCGACGCTGCCATCGGCCTCGACCGGCAGGGCGGCGTCAAGTGCGGCGCGCGCCGCGGCCGGGAAATCGCGCTGAAGCTCGGCCAGGGTCGCGGCGCCCTGGGCGGCGACGGCGGCCAGCGCCTGGGGCAGCTCGACGCCCTGCAACTGGCCCAACGCCGCCTCGAAGGGCGCGCCATTGGCCAGGGCGGCGTCGATGCGCATCATCGCGGCGCGCGCCTCGACCTGGGCGGCGCGATCCATGGCCGCGTCGACTTCGGCTTCGGCCTGGTTGGCGACGGAGGCGACCGACTCGGCCAGCTTGGCGTTTTCATCACGCTGGGCGGCCAGTTCCTCGCGCATCGCGGCGATTTCACGCTCGTAGGCGGCGACGGCCTCGGCGGCCTCTTCGCCGGCAACGGCGACCTGGGCCTTGGCCAGTTCGGTCACGCGGCCGTCCAGCGTGTTCAGACGGTCCGTCAAAGCGGCCAACTGGTCGGTGAGGGCGGCCAGTTCGGGGGCCAGCGCCTGGGCGCCGCCGCCGGCATTCTCGGCCAAAGACGCGACCTGGGCCTGCAGCGCGGCGACCTGGTCCTGCGTGGCGGACAGGCGTTCGTCCGCCGAGGCCAGCGCGGCGCGGGCATCGTCGCCGAGACCGGCGCCGGGGAAGGGCCAGCCTTCGGGCTTGACGTATTGCGCGGCGCCGTAACCGACACCGGCGGCCAGAACGCCGCCGATCAGCGGCGCAAGAAAGCCGCCGCCGCGTTTCTGGGCGGCAGGCGCGGGGGCGGGGGTCGGTTTGGCGTCGGGCTGGGACTCGGGTTGCGGGTCGTCCCAGGCCTCGGTCGCCTCGTCCAGCGTGCCGGACAGGTCGCGGCCATCCTTGGCGTCTGCCGCGGTGCCTTCGTCAACCGGGGTGTCGGCCTGTTCGGGCTCGGGGGTGCGAACCTCGGCCTCGGCGGTCTTGTCGGGGTCAGGCCCGGGATCGGGTTGCGACAGCTTGGTGGTGTCCTCGGACATTTTGTCTTCTTCGGTGTTGGCCACGGAAAACCGCCTTTCGATTCGCTTCGCATCGGGCCGCGCAGCGCACGACGCGGCGCACCTTAATCACTTGGCCCTGAGGCCTCAAGGCGCAGCGGCTGCGTCAATCAAGTCGGCCAGAATATCCAGCATCGCCGCCGCATCGGGGCGCGTGGCCTCGCGCAGGATATCGGGTTGCGGCCCGGTCCAGGCCTCGGTCACGGCGGGGCTCATCGAAACGATGTGGAGCCTGTTCGGGGCCGTGCCCAACCGTTCGGCCACCAGCTGGGCCGAGCGGGGCGAAAACAGCGGCAACAGCGTCAGCGACGCGGCGGCGACGCGTTGCAGGACCTCGGGCGCGAAGGGCAATGCCCGCTGGGCATAGACGACCCGGTCCGCGGCCTCGATCCCCTGCGTGGCCAGCCCGCCACAGACATCGCCGCGGGCATGTTCGCCGCGCAGGTGCAGCAACCGCCCGCCCGGCGGGTCGGCGGCGATGTCCTGGATCAGTTCGACCGCGGTGCCCTTGGCCGAGCGCGCCCGAAGCCCCGCCGCCCGCGCCGCGCGCGCCGTGCGGTCGCCCACGCAATAGGCCGGCAAGCTACGGTTGTCGCTGGCCCCGGCAAAGGCCGCGACGCCGTTTTCCGAAGTGAAGACCAGGCCGCCCACACCGTCCAGCGGGATCGGCGCATCGAACAGCTCGATTTCCATAACCGGGGCGGTCAGAACCTCGACCGCCTGACCGACGCGGTCGGACAGCGCCCGGGCGAAGCGATCCGATTGCAGGCGAGGGCGTGTCAGCAACAGAAGGGGCCGGTCGTCGGACAAGGGGGATCTCCGGTGGGATTGTGCCTGTGGTCGGGCTGGTGTTACCTGCGCGGCAAGGGCGAGGCAACGGCGGAACCATGGGCGATACCCTCACCGTGCTGGGACTGGAAAGCAGCTGCGACGACACCGCGGCCGCCGTGGTGCGCCAGCGCGCGGGTGCGCGGCCGGAAATCCTGTCCTCGGTCGTGCGGGGCCAGACCGATCTGCACGCGCCCTTTGGCGGCGTCGTTCCCGAGATCGCGGCGCGGGCCCATGCCGAGAAACTGGATGGCTGCGTCGAACAGGCCCTGGCCGAGGCCGGGCTGGCGTTGGTCGATCTGGATGCCATCGCGGTGACGGCTGGGCCGGGACTGATCGGCGGCGTGTTGTCGGGGGTGATGTGCGCCAAGGGGCTGGCCGCGGCGACGGGCCTGCCGCTGGTCGGCGTGAACCACCTGGCGGGGCATGCGCTGACGCCGCGGCTGACCGACGGGCTGGCCTTTCCCTACCTGATGCTGCTGGCCTCGGGCGGGCATTGCCAGTTCCTGGCCGTCGAGGGCGTGGAGGAGTTCACGCGGCTGGGAGCGACGATCGACGACGCGCCCGGCGAGGCGTTCGACAAGACCGCGAAACTGCTGGCGCTGCCGCAGCCGGGCGGGCCGGAGGTCGAGCGCGAGGCCGAAGCGGGTGACCCGGCGCGGTTCGCCTTTCCCCGCCCGCTGATGGACCGACCCGGCTGCGACATGTCGTTTTCCGGACTAAAGACGGCACTGTTGCGGACGCGCGACGGGATCATCGCGGAAAAGGGCGGGATCACCGTGCAGGACCGCGCCGACCTGTGCGCGTCGTTCCAGGCGGCGGTACGGGACGTGCTGGCGGGCAAGGCGCGGCGCGCGCTGGACGCGGCACCCGACGGGCTGACGGCGCTGGCGGTGGCGGGCGGCGTGGCGGCGAACCGGACGATCCGCGCGGCACTGGAACAGGTGGCGGCCGAGGCCGGCCTGCCCTTTGTCGCGCCACCGCTGAAGCTGTGCACCGACAACGCGGCGATGATCGCCTGGGCGGGGTTGGAGCGGTTCCGCGCGGGTCACCAGGACGACATGACGCTGGCTGCGCGCCCGCGCTGGCCGCTGGACAGTCAAAGCCCCGCGCTGCTGGGCGCGGGCAAGAAGGGAGCCAAGGCATGACGAGGATCGGCATTGCAGGGGCCGGCGCGTTCGGCGTGGCGCTGGCCGTGGCGTTGGCGCAGGCCGGGCGGGCGGTAACGCTGTGGGGGCGGGATACCGCCGGGATAGAAGCACTGCGCACGCGGCGGGAAAGCCCGCGGCTGAATGGGGTGATCCTGCCGGAAACAGTCTCTGTCACGGCGGAGATCGGCGAAATGGCCGCCTGTGGGCCGGTGCTTTTGGCGGTACCGATGCAGGCGCTTTCGGGTCTTTTGACGCAGCATGGCGCCGCGCTGGACGGCCGCACCCTGGTGGCCTGTTGCAAGGGTGTCGACCTGGCCACGGGGCGCGGCCCCTCGGCGCTGATCGCGGAGGCCTGCCCCGGCACCACGCCGGCGGTCCTGACAGGGCCCAGCTTCGCCGCGGACATCGCCCGCGGCCTGCCCACCGCGCTGACGCTGGCCTGTGCCGATGCCGAGACCGGCGCGCGCCTGCAGGAACGGCTGTCGACGCCTGCGCTGCGACTGTATCGCAGCCTGGACGTGATCGGGGCGGAACTGGGCGGGGCGCTGAAGAACGTGATGGCGATCGCGTCCGGCATCGTGATCGGCAGCGGCCTGGGCGAGAGCGCGCGGGCGGCGCTGATCACCCGCGGTTTCGCCGAGATGCAGCGGTTCGCGCGTGCCTATGGCGCCGAACCCGAAACGCTGGCCGGGCTGTCGGGATTCGGCGACCTGGTGCTGACCTGCACCAGCGCGCAGTCGCGCAATTTCCGCTATGGCGCAGCCCTGGGTGAGGGCGCCTATTTCGACCCGCAGATCACGGTCGAGGGTGCGGCGACCGCCCGAGCCGTCGCCGCCATCGCCAAGGCGCGCGGCATCGACATGCCGGTGACCCAGAGCGTGGCCCATGTGATTGACGGGCGCCGCAGCATCCAGGAGGCTGTGAAAATCCTGCTGAGCCGCCCCCTGAAAGAGGAATGACCCCATGCCGCTTTTCGCGCTGATCTGCCGGGACAAGCCCGGCCACCTGGAGACCCGCAAGGCGAACCGCGATGCGCACCTGGCCTATATCGCTGATACGGGCGTGGTGGCGCAGGCGGGCCCGTTCCTGGATGCCGAGGGGCAGATGTGCGGCTCGCTGGTGATCCTGGACGTCGCAGACCGTGCGGCGGCCGAAACCTGGGCGGCGGGTGACCCCTATGCCGGCGCGGGCCTGTTCGACAGCGTCGCGATCGAGGAATGGAAACGGGTGATCGGCTGATGGCGTATTGGCTGTTCAAGTCGGAACCCAACACCTGGGGGTGGCACGACCAGGTGGCCAAGGGCGATGCGGGCGAGGAATGGGACGGCGTGCGCAATTACCAGGCGCGCAACAACATGCGGGCGATGAAACTCGGCGACCGTGGGTTCTTTTACCACTCGCTGAAGGAAAAGGCGATCGTGGGCATCGTCGAGGTGATCACCGAGGCGCACCCCGACAGCACAACCGACGATCCACGCTGGGAATGCGTGGATATCAAGGCGGTCAAGCCGATGCCGAAGCCGGTCACGCTGGACATGTGCAAGGCCGATCCGCGGCTGGCCGACATGGTGCTGGTCAACAATTCGCGCCTTTCGGTGCAGCCGGTGACGGACGCGGAATGGCAGATCGTCTGCGAGATGGGCGGGCTTTGACGCGGCTCAGAACCGGTTGAGCGGGATTTTCAGGTAGGACTGCCCGTTGGCCTCGGGCTCGGGCAGGCGGCCGCCGCGCAGGTTCACCTGCAGCGCGGCCAGCATGCGCATCGGCAGATCGAGGGTGGCATCGCGACGGTCGCGCAACGCGACGAACGCCGCCTTGTCGGCGACCTCGGCAAGATGGGCGTTGCGCGCGCGGTGCTCGGCCACGGTCGCCTCGCAGCGCGGGTCGTCCCAGTCGTCGGGATAATCGTGGCCGACGAAGACCCGCGTCGTCTCGGGCAAGGCCAGCAGGCGTTGCAGCGACTCGTACAGTTCGGCCGAGGAACCGCCCGGGAAATCGGCGCGCACCGTGCCACTTTCGGGCATCATCAAGGTATCGGCCACGAAGGCCGCGTCGCCCGCGATGTAGGAAACGCTGGCGAGCGTATGGCCGGGCGTGAACATCACCCGCACGGGCAGCTCGCCGATCATCAGTTCGTCGCCATCGGCGAACAGACGGTCCCATTGCCGCCCGTCGGTCGGGAAATCGTCGGGCAGGTTGTAGATCTCTTTCCACAGCGCCTGGACCTCGACCACCTGTGCGCCGATGCCGCGCCGGGCGCCCAGCGCCTGGGCCAGGTGGATGGCGGCCGAGAAATGGTCGGCATGGGGGTGCGTGTCGAGTACCCAGTCGATGGTCAGCCCCTGGGCGCGGATATGCTCGAGGATGCGGTCGGCATTCTTGGTCGAGACGCGGGCATGGATCGGGTCGAAATCCAGAACCGGGTCGATGATCGCGCCGTGCCGCGTGGCGGGATCGTGTACCACGTATTGCCAGCTGCCGGTGGGACCGTCCCAGAAAGGGGTCACGATCGGGGAAATGGTCATGGGGTGTCTCCGCTGCGGCTTGCCGTTCCAGACCTAAGGGATCGGGGCAGTGATGCAACCCGCAGGGCGCAACGGGCCGACCGGAAATGAGATAGGGGCGAGACGCTGCGCGGCTGTGCTGCGACAGTGCGGGTGTCTGAAAACGGAAGGAGGGCTCCGCAACGTGCAGAACCCTCCACCACCACACGTGTACCATCGCACCACACGTGAATTCCATGAGGGCCCTGCCGTCCTGGCGGGCATGCAAGAACATTACCCCTGGGGGCCGCGCGGTGCAAAGGGCAAGTGCCTAGAATTTAAGTCGACTGGGCAAGCTTTGGCGTGCCGCCGGGGCGCATGCCGCCACGCCATCAGCCGTAGATGTGTTCCTTGCCGAAATGCTTGGTCAGCATGTAATAGATCACGGCGCGATACTTGTTGCGCTCGGACTTGCCGTAAGTCTCGATCACGGCGTTGATCGCCTCCATCAGTTCGGGGCCGTCAGACAGGCCCAGCTTCTTGACCAGGAAATTGGTTTTCACGGTCTCCAGCTCGCCGGGCTGGGTGGCGGCAACGGTTTCGGCGTCGGCATCGTAGATCGCGGGACCGCAGCCGATGGTGACCTTGGCCAACAGGTCCATGTCGGGTTCAATGCCGCATTTGCTGCGCAGGTCGCCCGCGTATTTCTCGATCAGCTCTTCACGTTTTCCCATTGGGTTCCTCCACTTCTGGTCCCGGTTTCCCCGGACGGGCCAAGCGTAGGCACAAAACGAATCACCGACAAAGGAAAATCCCGCGCCGCGTTGGCGTTTCGGCCATGTGTCGCTTTCACGCCTTGCCGACGGCGGCAGGCGGCGGTCAAATCCTGTCCGTTTCACGGGAGAAGGATGGCCAAGGATGACCGCTTACCTCAAATCGACGCCCACCCGGGACGGCTGGTTCGGCGACTATGGCGGGGCGATGCTGCCGCCGCCGCTGGAGCCGCATTTCAAGGAAATCCGCGAGGCCTATGACCGCATCTCGAAATCGGCCGAGTTCATCCGCGAGCTGCGCTATATCCGCAAGCATTTCCAGGGCCGGCCGACGCCCGTGTCGCACCTGAAGAACCTGTCCGACCGCTGCGGCGGCGCGCAGATCTATGCCAAGCGCGAGGACCTGAACCACACCGGCGCGCACAAGCTGAACCACTGCATGGCCGAGGGCCTGCTGGCGCGTTTCATGGGCAAGACCAAGCTGATGGCGGAAACCGGGGCGGGGCAACATGGCGTCGCACTGGCCACCGCGGCCGCCTATTTCGGCATGGAATGCGAAATCCACATGGGCGAGATCGACATCGCCAAGGAGGCGCCGAACGTCACCCGGATGAAGCTTCTGGGGGCGAATGTGGTGCCGGTTTCGTTCGGCGGGCGGTCGCTGAAAGAGGCGGTGGACAGCTGTTTCCAAAGCTATCTGTCCCAGGCCGACACCGCGCTGTTTGCCATCGGGTCGGTCGTGGGACCGCACCCCTTCCCGATGATGGTGCGCAACTTCCAGCACGTGGTGGGCGTCGAGGCACGCGACCAGTTCCTGGAAATGACCGGCGAGCTGCCCGACATGGTGGCGGCCTGCGTGGGCGGCGGGTCGAACGCGATGGGCATCTTCTCGGGCTTCATCGACGATGACGTGGCGCTGTACGGGGTCGAACCGATGGGCACCTCGTCCAGGCTGGGGGAGCATGCGGCGACGATCACCTATGGCGAGGACGGCGACATCCACGGCTTTCGCACGCTGGTTCTGAAGGATGCCGAGGGCAACCCGGCACCGGTGCACACGGTCGCCTCGGGGCTGGATTACCCGGGCGTGGGGCCGGAACACGCGCATCTGCACAAGACCGGGCGCGTGACCTATACCTCGGCCGATGACCGCGCGGCGCTGAAGGCCTTTTTCGAACTGTCGCGCCACGAGGGGATCATCCCGGCGCTGGAAAGCGCCCATGCGGTGGCCTTTGCCATGCGTGAGGCGTCGAACCACCCGGGCAAGTCGATCCTGATCAACCTGTCGGGGCGCGGCGACAAGGATATCGACTACGTCACCGAGAATTTCGGCCTGGGCGACGGGCTGTAACGGCGGGGCGGCCGGGTTTCGAACGCCGGCCGCCCAGAATTCGCCCAACTGTTCCGCCAGTCTGTCGCCCGAACCGGTGACACAACAAGGATGGCGGAACAGTTTCATGGCGACCAACAGCAGCTTCGAGGAACGGCTTCGACGCATCGGGGCCGAGCGCGGCGAGGCGGCGGGGACCACGGCCCCGGCGGCGATTCCCGATGAGCGCGGCACCACCAAGCGCCTGGTAGCCGGGATTTCGGCGGTGCTGGTGCTGGCGGTCGGGGTATCGGTCGCCAACACGGTGATCGGCGCCGGGGGAGCCGACGGCCGCGGATCGCTGGCCGAGGACGGCTGGGAGCCGGTGGTCAGCCGGGGCGTACCGGTGGGCGCCGGCACCGCCGAGCGCGTCGAGGACGGCTGGCTGCGGATTCAGGACAAGGACTGAGCCGAAACGCACTGCGCCGCCCGGGGGTGTTCCGGGCGGCGCAGCATCCGCGGGCGTGCGGATCAGTAGCGGTAATGCTCGGGCTTGAACGGGCCCTCGGGTGTCACGCCGATATAGGCGGCCTGTTCCGGCGACAGTTCGGTCAGTTTCACGCCGATCTTGGCCAGGTGCAGGCGGGCGACCTTTTCATCCAGATGCTTGGGCAGGATGTAGACCTGGTTCTGGTACTGCTCGCCCTTCGTCCACAGCTCGATCTGGGCCAACACCTGGTTGGTGAAGCTGGCCGACATAACGAAGGACGGGTGGCCGGTGGCATTGCCCAGGTTCAAGAGGCGGCCTTCGGACAACAAGATGATACGGTTGCCCGAGGGCATCTCGATCATGTCCACCTGGTCCTTGATGTTGGTCCACTTGTGGTTCTTGAGCGCGGCGACCTGAATCTCGTTGTCGAAATGGCCGATATTGCCGACGATCGCCATATCCTTCATCTCGCGCATGTGCTCGATGCGGATGACGTCGCGGTTGCCGGTGGTGGTGATGAAGATGTCTGCGGTGGACACGACATCCTCAAGCGTGACCACCTCGAACCCGTCCATCGCGGCCTGAAGCGCGCAGATCGGATCGACCTCGGTGACCTTGACCCGGGCGCCGGCACCGCGCAACGAGGCGGCCGAGCCCTTGCCGACGTCGCCATAGCCACAGACGCACGCGACCTTGCCAGCCATCATGGTGTCGGTGGCGCGGCGGATGCCGTCGACGAGGGATTCCTTGCAGCCGTACTTGTTGTCGAATTTCGACTTGGTGACGGAGTCGTTCACGTTGATCGCCGGGAAGGGCAACAGGCCCTTGTTCATCAGTTCGTAAAGACGGTGAACGCCGGTGGTGGTTTCCTCGGACACGCCCTTGATCATCTCGCGCTGCTTGGTGAACCAGCCCGGAGACTCGGCCATGCGCTTGCGGATCTGGGCGAACAGCGCCTCTTCCTCTTCACTGGTCGGCACGGCGATCAGGTCTTCCTCACCATTCTCGACGCGGGCACCCAGCAGGATGTAAAGCGTGGCATCGCCGCCATCGTCGAGGATCAGGTTGGCGCCGCCTTCCGGGAACATGAAGATGCGGTCGGCATAGTCCCAGTATTCCGGCAGCGTTTCGCCCTTGATGGCAAAGACGGGAATGCCCGCCTCGGCGATCGCGGCGGCGGCGTGGTCCTGGGTCGAGAAGATGTTGCACGACGCCCAACGCACCTGGGCGCCCAGGGCCACCAGCGTTTCGATCAAGACGGCGGTCTGGATCGTCATGTGAAGCGAGCCTGCGATGCGCGCGCCGGTCAGGGGCTTGGATGCACCGTATTCCTCGCGCAGGGCCATCAGCCCCGGCATCTCGGTTTCCGCGATGTCCAGTTCCTTGCGCCCGAACCCGGCCAGCGAAATGTCCTTGACGATATAGTCCTCAGCCATGGTGGCCATCTCCTCGGAATTGTACCTTGCCGCTGCCCTTAGCACTCTGCGGGTGGTTCGACAATGCGCCCGGCCCATGGCAAGCGGGCTTGTGACAACTAGGGTGAACGATGCGAAAGACACGCGCCTGGCAAAGGATGCTGTCGGGCCGGCGGCTGGACCTGCTGGACCCGACGCCCGTGGATATCGAGATCGAAGACATCGCGCATGGCCTTGCCTTCGTCGCGCGCTGGAACGGGCAGACCAAGGGGGACTATCCCTATTCGGTGGCCGAGCATTCGCTTCTGGTCGAGGAGATATTCGGACGGATCGTGCCCGAGACGCCGGTGAAATGGCGACTGGCGGCACTGTTGCACGATGCACCGGAATACGTGATCGGCGACATGATCTCGCCGGTGAAGGCGGCGGTAGGGCCTGATTACGAGGAACTTGACCGGCGGCTGGCGGTGGCGGTGCATCTGCGGTTCGGGTTGCCCGCACAGGTCCCCAAGACCGTCAAGGCGCAGATCAAGCGGGCGGACAGGGTGTCGGCCTGGCTGGAAGCCACCCAGATCGCGGGGTTCGACGTCGCCGAGGCGGACCGGTTCTTCGGCAAGCCGAGGCCGGCACTGATCGAGGGTCTGTCGATCCACCTGCGCCCGCCGGTCGAGGTGCGTGCCGATTACACCGCGCGGCATGCGGCGCTGATGGCGCGGATGTGAGCCACCAGATCAGCCGCAGACAGTTCCGGCCTGCCCGGCGCCGCTTTGCCAGCCGATGAAACGTTCGCGTGTGAAGGTCAGGACCAGGTCGCCCCAGGCCAGACGCCTTTCGATCCCGGCGGGGCAGGTTGCCGTCGGCAGGGATCGGGGCGGGCCGAGGTCGCGGGACAGCGCGGCGATCACCCCGTCCGGGGCGCGGCCCAAATCCACGCGCAAGGGGCTGCCGGAAACGGCCAGCCCGGCCGTATCGGGCAGAAACAGGGTCGAAACCCGGTCAGGGGGCGTGCTGACGCAGCCCGCCACCAGCACAGCCAGCGCGGCCGCGCCGGCCCTCACCGCGGGCTGCGCTTGGCCAGGATGCGCTGCAGCGTGCGGCGGTGCATGTTCAGGCGACGCGCGGTTTCCGACACGTTGCGGTCGCACTGTTCATAGACGCGCTGGATATGTTCCCAGCGGACACGATCGGCCGACATCGGGTTTTCGGGGGGCGGCGGCAGGCTTTCGCCATCGGCCAGAAGCGCGGCGGTGACATCGTTGGCATCCGCGGGCTTGGACAGGTAATCGGTCGCGCCGATCTTGACCGCGGCCACGGCCGTGGCGATGGCGCCATAGCCGGTCAGCACGACGATCTTGGCCTCGGGCCGTTTTTCCCGCAGCACCTCGACCACGTCGAGCCCGTTGCCATCCTCGAGCCGCAGGTCCACCACCGCATAGGCGGGCGGGCGCGCGGTGGCGATTGCCTTGCCGGCCGCGACGGAATCCGCCGTTTCCGTCTGGAAGCCGCGTTTTTCCATGGCACGCGCGAGGCGCCGCAGGAACGGCTCGTCATCGTCCACGATAAGCAGGGACGGATCGGGGCCAAGATCCTTCATTTCGCCGTCGGCCATGGGGCAACCTCCTGATGGAGCCAGACATTTTCGGCTCTTTTAAGACGTTAACACGGGTGGGTCAATTTCACTCAGAACGAATCGAGGAAGCAGGTCACGCGCGCTGCCATTTCCTCGGGCGTCACGTCGCGGTCGAACACCTCGACCACGCCAAGCCCCGGGAAGGCGAGATAGGTGAAGGTCGAGTGGTCGATCAGGTAGTATTCGTCTTCCGGGTCCTGCACCCGGTAAAAGGTGCGATAGGCGCGGCTGGCGGCCTGGACCTGGTCGGGGCTGCCGGTCAGACCCAACATCCGGGGATGCATGTATCCGGTGAATTCCGCCAGCAATTCGGGGGTGTCGCGCGCCGGGTCGATCGAGATGAAGACCGGTGTCACCACGCGCCCGGCCGCATCCAGAAGGTCGACGGCGGCGGCGTTGCGGCTGTTGTCCAGGGGGCAGACATCCGGGCAGAAGGTATAGCCGAAATAGATCAGCGTCGGACCGGTGATGACATCGGCCTCGGTCACCGTCTTGCCGGTTTCGCTGACCAGGGTGAACGGCCCGCCCAGCTGTGCCGGGTCGCCCCCGATCCGGCCGGTACGGCATTCCGCGAACCGATCGTCGCCGGACCCGGTGCCCAAAAGGTAGACCGCCCCCCCGGCGAGCCCGGCCAGGGCAAGACCGGCGGCTGCGGCCAAAGCGATACGGTTCATGGCGGTCCTCCTTTGGTGGGCCGTAGCGCATTGATCGGGGTTTGCGGCCGGATTAACAAGGGAAAAGCCTGCGACGGGACACCCCATGCCTGAACCCTCTGCCGACCTTCTGCCGCCGACCGAGCGCAGCAACTGGATCCGCCTGCGCACGCTGATCCTGTTGCGCTGGGCCGCGATTGCGGGCCAGGTCATCGCCATCGCGGTGGCCGAGCTGTATTTCCGCATTCAGCTGGACCTGGGGCTGCTGCTGCTGGTGGTCGGTGCGGGCGTTCTGGCCAATATCATCGCCGTCGCCGTCTATCCCGAGAACCGGCGCCTGTCGGAAACCGAGACGATGCTGACGCTGCTGTTCGACATCGCGCAGCTGGCGGCACTCTTGTTCCTGACGGGCGGGCTGAACAATCCCTTTGCGCTGTTGATCCTGACGCCGGTGACGATTTCGGCCACCGCGCTCAGCCAGCGGTCCACGCTGTTCCTGGCACATGTGGCCTTTGCGCTGGTGACGGTGGTTGCGTTCTATCACCTGCCGCTGGTGACCGCCGATGGCGAGGTGCAGCGATTGCCGAACATCTTTCTCTTCGGGTTCTGGGCGGCCATCGTGATCGGGATTTCGTTCCTGGGGCTGTATGCCGACCGGGTGACGTCCGAGATGAACAAGATGTCGGACGCGTTGCTGGCCACGCAGATGGCGCTTGCCCGCGAGCAGAAACTGACCGACCTGGGCGGCGTGGTGGCGGCCGCGGCGCATGAGCTGGGAACGCCGCTGGCCACGATCAAGCTGGTCAGTTCCGAGATGATCGACGAACTGGCCGACCGGCCCGAACTGCGCGAGGACATGGAGCTGATCCGCGACCAGGCCGACCGCTGCCGCGATATCATGCGGTCGATGGGGCGGGCCGGGAAGGACGACCTGCACATGCGCACCGCGCCGCTGGAAGCGATCGTCGAAGAGGCCGCCGAGCCGCATCTGAACCGGGGCAAGGAGCTGATCTTCACCTCGGAGCCGATCCATGGCGGCGCGCCGCGGATGCCGGTGGTCTATCGCCGACCCGAGATCATTCACGGGCTGCGCAACCTGATCCAGAATGCCGTGGATTTCGCCGACACCCGGGTCTGGGTGGTGGCCCAGTGGACACCCGATGAGATCACGATCCGCATCATGGATGACGGGCCGGGCTATCCGTCGCACCTGCTGGGACGGATCGGCGATCCGTTCGTGCGCCAGCGCCGCAACCCCGCGCATCAAAAGAAACGGCCCGAATACGAGGGCATGGGGCTGGGGCTGTT
This sequence comes from Rhodovulum marinum, assembly GCF_004343075.1. Lineage (GTDB taxonomy): Bacteria > Pseudomonadota > Alphaproteobacteria > Rhodobacterales > Rhodobacteraceae > Rhodovulum > Rhodovulum marinum. The sequence goes on along the minus strand of NZ_SLXP01000008.1, from coordinate 188,461 downwards.
CATCGCCAAGACCCTGCTGGAACGATCCGGTGCCGAAGTCAGTTTTGCCAACGGATCGGACCCGTTCCTGACCGATGCGAACCGGACCGAAAAGCGCGGCGCCGTGGTCGAGGTGCAATGGCCGATCTCGACGATTGGCGTCAGCGCGGAATCACAGCTTGCCGCGCTGGGCGAGAACCTTCCGATCGAGGCGTGAGCGCGGCCGGTCCGCAACAGATGTTCGGCATTCGAAACGCTTTATTAACCGGACGTTAACCGTTCTGTCGAAAGTTTGTCCCAAGGGCAGCGGGCTGTGGGGCAAGATATGGTTATCGACTGGATACACGCGCTGATCCTGGCGGCGACGTCGATCGTGACCGCCACCATCGCGCTGGTCGCCTTGCCGATGCTTCCCCGGCTTGGCCCGACGGCGCCGCGCGCGCGGGCCGAAACCGACATGGTGTTCCTGTTCGACGGCGAACACCTGGTCGACACTACCCCCGAAGGCCAGCGGTTCCTGGCCAGCGGGCCATCCGGCCTGTCCGACTGGCAAAGGTTCTGTGCGCTTGTCGCGCCGCGCTTCCCCGGCTTTCGCGATCGGATCGCGCAGCTGGCGCAGGATGGCAGCGCCTTGATGACCGAGGCGGGCGGGCAGGCCCAGATTGCCGCGACCTGGCTGGATGGCGTGGCACGGCTTGCACTGCACCTGCCCGACAAGGATTTGGCCTGCGGCCTGCCCGACGCCCAGAGCCTGGCGGCGATGGCGGCCGAACTGACCACCCTGCGCGACGTGGTCGAGGCCATGCCCACCCCCGCATGGCAAGAGGACGAGGCCGGCGCGGTGGCCTGGGCGAACAGCGCCTACCTGGCCCTTGTGCGGGCCCACCAGGGCGACGACACCCCGCTAAGCTGGCCACTGCCGCCACTGTTCGTGCCGCAACCCTACGAGGACGCGCCCAGGCGCGAGGTGATCCACCTGAGCGATCAGGAGGAACGCTGGTTCGATTGCGTTTCGGTCACGGCCGAGGGGGCGCGGCTGCATTTCGCCCTGCCCGCCGATGCCGCGGTGCGCGCCGAGACGGCACTGCGGAACTTTGTGCAGACGCTGACCAAGACCTTTGCGGAACTGCCCATCGGCCTGGCCGTGTTCAACCGCGCGCGCGAGCTGGTGCTGTTCAACCCGGCGATGTCGGACCTGTTCAACCTGGAACCCGAATTCCTGACCGGGCGGCCGACGCTGGTCAACCTGCTGGACCGGTTGCGCGAAACACGGATGATGCCCGAGCCCAAGGATTACCGCACCTGGCGCGAACAGATCGTCCGGCTGGAACGCGATGCCCAGGACGGGATCTTTTCCGACACCTGGACGCTGCCCTCGGGGCAGGTCTATCGCGTGACGGGGCGGCCGCATCCCGACGGCGCGGTGGCCTTCCTGTTCGAGGATATCAGCGCCGAAATGTCCCTGACCCGCCGGTTCCGCGGCGAGATCGAGACCGGCCAGGCGGTGATCGACAGCCTGGACGAAGCGATTGCCGTGTTTTCCAGCGGCGGTGTGCTGACGATGTCGAATGCCCCTTATTCCGAGCTGTGGGGCGAGGACCCCCAGCTGGTCATGGGCACGGCCGATATCGCCGGAGCGACCGCGCGCTGGCAACAGAACTCGCTGCCCGAGGAAACAGGGACGGCGCTGGAAATGGGCCGGATGATCCGCCAGCGCAAGGCATGGACCGGCACGTTGGTGCATCGCGACGGGCGGCGCCTGGCCTGCCGGCTTCGCCCGGTGGGCGGCGGCGCGGTGCTGGTCGGGTTCCGGCCCGATGGGCAGGAACGCAGCGCCGAGGCGCAGGTTTCCCGCGCCGTCGGCTGATCCGGCCTTGCGGGGGGGCGATTGCGGCGTAAAACTGCGCGCATGTCGCCACCGGCCCCATCCGTTCACGCCCAACTGACGCTCGCCTCCGAGGCAGAGACCCGCGCCCTTGCCGGGCGTCTGGCCACGCTGCTGCACGCGGGCGACACCCTGTTGCTGGATGGGCCGATCGGCGCCGGCAAGACCGCCTTTGCGCGCGCAATGATCCATGACCTGCAGGCGCGCGCGGGCCTGCCGCCCGAGGACGTGCCCTCGCCGACCTTCACGCTGGTGCAGGTCTACGAGGCCGGCGCGCTGGAGATATGGCACGCCGACCTGTACCGGCTGAGCCATCCCGACGAGGCCGTCGAACTGGGGCTGGACGAGGCCTTTGCCACGGCGTTGTGCCTTGTCGAATGGCCGGACCGGCTGGGCAGCCTGGCGCCGACCGGTGCGTTGCGGCTGGCCTTTGCGCCCGGCCCGTCGGAGGATGCGCGCCTGCTGACCCTGTCGGCCGACGATCCGGCCTGGTCCGCGCGCCTCGCGCCGCTGCTTGCCGCCTGTGAAGATGCCTGAGCGCGCCGACGTCATCACCGGCTTTCTGGACCGCGCGGGCTGGGGCAAAGCCACGCGGCAACCGCTTGCCGGGGATGCCTCGAACCGCCGGTACGAACGGTTGACAGGCGGGCCGGAGGCCGCGCGCGCCGTCTTGATGGATGCCCCGCCGGAAACCGGCGAAGACGTTCGCCCCTTTCTGCGGATCGCGCATTACCTGTCCGGTCTTGGCCTGTCGGCACCGCGGATCCTGGCCGAAGCGCCCGAGACCGGGCTGTTGCTGCTGGAGGATCTGGGCGACGACCTGTTCGCCCGCGTGGCCGCGCGCGACCCCGCCCGGCAGGATGCGCTTTACGCCGCCGCTGTCGACCTGCTGGCCGGACTGCACCGCGTCGCGCCGCCAGAAGGCCTTGCCGCCTATGACGCACGGACCATGGCGGACCTCGCCTGCCTGCCCTTCCAGTGGTACCTTCCGGGCCTTGGCGGCGGCGCCCCCGACGCGGAAACGGATGCGTTTCGGGCCGAAATAGAGATGCATCTTGCCCTGGACTGCGCCCCTTCGGTGTTGATCCTGCGCGATTTCCATGCCGAGAACCTGATCTGGCTGCCCGAACGGCAGGGCCCGGCGCGGGTCGGCCTGCTGGATTTCCAGGATGCCCGGGTCGGACACCCGGCCTATGACCTTGTCTCGCTGCTGGAAGACGCGCGGCGCGACGTGCCCGGGGACCTGCAGGCGCGGATGCGCGCACGCTATGTCGCCGCCACCGAGCAGGATCCCGACACCTTTGCCCGCGCTTACGCCCTGTTGGGGGCGCAGCGTAACCTGCGCATCATCGGCGTGTTCGCGCGGCTGTGCCTGCGCGACGGCAAGCCCGGCTATCTTCCGATGCTGCCGCGCGTCTGGGACCACCTGATGCACGACCTCTCCCATCCCGACCTGGCCGGGTTGCGCGCGCGGTGCCTTGCGCTGCTGCCGCCGCCCGAGCCCGATTTGATCGACCGGATCGCACGCCGATGCAGCCCGATGCGTTGATGCTGTTCGCCGCGGGGTTCGGCACCCGGATGGGGGCGCTGACCGCCGACCGGCCCAAGCCGCTGATCGACGTCGCCGGTCGGCCGCTGATCGACCATGCGCTGGGCTTGGCGGGCGGGGCGGGCATCGCGCGCATCGTGGTCAATACGCATTACCTGGCCGAGCAGGTGGCGGCCCACCTGGCCGGGCGGGCGGGAGTCACGCTTTCGCATGAGGCCGAGCGCATTCTCGATACCGGGGGCGGGCTGCGTCATGCGCTGCCGCTGCTGGGCGCGGACACGGTGTTCACGCTGAACAGCGATGCGGTCTGGACCGGCCCCAATCCGCTGGACCGGCTGGCCGCGGCCTGGGACCCGGAGCGGATGGACGGGTTGATGCTGCTGGTGCCCGCGGCGCGCGCCCGCGGCCATCGCGGCGCAGGCGATTTCACGATGGACGATGCAGGCAGGCTGACGCGTGGGGGGACGGGCGTCTATACGGGAGCGCAGATCCTGAAGACAGGCAACCTGGGCCCAGTGGACGCGTCGGTGTTTTCGCTGAACCGTGTCTGGGACCGGATGCTGGCCGAAGGTCGCCTGTTCGGACTACTGCACATGGGGGGCTGGTGCGACGTGGGCCATCCGGCCGGGATCGCCGAGGCAGAGGCGATGCTGATGGAGGCCCGCGATGACTGAGGCCGGGCGGCCCAACCTGTTCGGCCTGCCGCCCGGCGTGGATTTCCCGGCGGCGTTCCTGACCGGCCTGGAGACACGTCTTGGCCCCCGGCCCGAGGATTGGGCAAGGACCGAGATCTGGGTCAACACCCAGCGCATGCGACGGCGGCTGCAAGAGTTGTTGCAGGCCGGCCCGCCGCGGCTCTGGCCGCGCATCCGGCTGGTCGCGGATCTGGCCCGGCACCCGATTCTGGCCGATCTTCCGCCCCCGGTTTCGGCCCTGCGCCGGCGTCTGGAACTGGCGAGGCTGGTGGGCCGGCTTCTGGAGCTCGAGCCCGACCTGGCGCCGCGCAGTTCGATCTACGACCTGGCCGACAGCCTGGCGCTGTTGATGGACGAGATGCAGGCGGAGGGGGTCGCGCCCGATGCGGTGCAGTCGCTGGATGTCGGCGATCTGTCCGCGCATTGGGCGCGGGCGCAGCGGTTCCTGGGACTGGTTCAGACCTATCTTGACCCCGATCCGGCCGCGCGGGGCGGCGAGGGGGCGCGGCAGCGGCTGGCCGCCAAGCGCCTGACCGCGCGTTGGGCGGAAACGCCGCCCGACCACCCGGTGATCGTTGCGGGCAGCACGGGATCCCGCGGCGCCACGGCGGTGTTCATGGCCGGGGTGGCACAACTGCCGAAGGGGGCGGTCGTTCTGCCCGGATTCGACATGGACATGCCCGCCGAGACCTGGGCGGCGCTGGACGACGCGCTGGCCGCCGAGGATCATCCGCAATACCGGTTCCGCCGGCTGCTGGACGTGCTGGATGCCGGCCCGGAGGCTGTGCGCCCGTGGTGCCCCGATGCGGCCCCGCCCAGCCCTGCGCGCAACCGGCTGGTGTCGCTGGCGCTGCGGCCCGCGCCGGTGACTGATCAATGGATGGACGAAGGGCCTGCGCTGGACGACCTGGCCGGGGCCACGGCCGATCTGTCGCTGATCGAGGCGCCCTCGCCCCGGGCCGAGGCATTGGCGATCGCGTTGTGCCTGCGCGAGGCGGTCGAGGCAGGGCGCACCGCCGCCCTGATCACCCCCGACCGGACGCTGACCCGGCAGGTGGCCGCCGCGCTGGACCGCTGGGCGATCCTTCCCGACGACAGCGCGGGCCAGCCGCTGCCGCTGTCGCCGCCGGGCCGTTTCCTGCGCCAGGTCGCGGCGTTGTTCGGGCGGCGGCTGACGGTGGCGGATCTGCTGGCGCTGCTGAAACATCCGCTGACGGCGTCGGGCGTGGGCGTACGGGCGCGCCACCTGCTTTGGACGCGCGAACTGGAACTGGCGTTGCGGCGAGAAGGCCCGGCCTTCCCCGATGCTGCGGCGCTAAGGGCATGGGCCACCCGGCGCGACGATGGCCGGGCCGACTGGGCCGAGTGGCTGGCTGGGGCGCTGGGCGGGCTGGATCGGGCCGGAACAGTCTCTTTAGAGGCCCATGTCTCGCGCCACCTGGAACTGGCGGAAACGCTGGCCGCCGGACCGGGTGCGACCGGCAGCGGCGCGCTTTGGCTGGAAGCGGCGGGCGAGGTTGCGCTGGTCACCTGCGAGGCGCTGCGAACCGAGGCGGGCGCCGGGGGCGAGATGTCGCCCGCCGATTACAGCGCGCTGTTCGACGGGGTGTTGCAAGAACGCGAGGTGCGCAGCCCCGTCGAACCACATCCCGGCATCATGATCTGGGGCACGCTAGAGGCACGGGTGCAAGGCGCGGAACGGGTGATCCTGGCCGGGCTGAACGAGGGGTCGTGGCCGGAAACGCCCGCGCCGGATCCCTGGCTGAACCGGCAGATGCGCGCCGCGATCGGCCTGTTGTTGCCGGAACGGCGGATCGGTCTGGCGGCGCATGACTTTCAACAGGCGATCGCAGCGCCCGAGGTGGTTCTGTCACGCGCCGTGCGCGATGCCGAGGCCCAGACGGTGCCCGCGCGCTGGCTGAACCGGTTGACCAACCTTCTGGGCGGGCTGGGCGATCAGGGCGGGCCACGGGCCCTGGACGCGATGCGCGCGCGCGGCGACCGCTGGCTGGAGATGGCCAATGCGCTGGAACGGCCCCGGCACATGCTGCCGGCGGCGCCACGCCCATCGCCCTGCCCCCCGGTCGAGGACCGCCCGGCCGAACTGTCGGTCACGGCGGTCGAGCGGCTGATCCGGGACCCCTATTCCGTCTATGCCGAGCGCATTCTCGGGCTGCGCCCTCTGGATCCGCTGATCCACACCGCGGATGCGCCGTTACGCGGCACGGTGCTGCACCGGGTGCTGGAACGGTTCCTGGCCCAGCCGCTGAATCCCGATCCCGTTGCGGCGCGGGACGAGTTGTTGACGCTGGCCGATACGGTTCTGGCCGATGAGGCGCCCTGGCCCGCCGCGCGCACGCTGTGGCGGGCGCGTCTTGCGCGGGTCGCCGACAGCTTTGTCCGCAGCGAGGCCACGCGTCAGGCCGAGGCCCGCTGCATCGCGCGGGAACGGCGCGGCGCGGTCGCCCTGGCTTCGGGGTTCATCCTGAAGGCCAAGGCCGACCGGATCGACGCGCGCCCCGACGGCAGCCTGGTTCTGTACGACTACAAGACCGGCACGCCGCCCAGCGTGAAATCCATGGAACTTTTCGACAAGCAGCTTTTGCTGGAGGCCTGCATCGCGGCGCGCGGCGGTTTCGAGGGGATCGCGGCCGCCCCCGTTCACCATGTCAGCTATCTGGGGCTGGGCAACCCGCCCAAGACGGTCACCCACGGGCTGGAAAACGGGCTTGTCGACGCCACGTGGGCCGAACTGGGCCGGTTGATCGCGCATTACCAGGACCGCGCACAGGGCTATACCGCGCGCAGCCGCCTGCAGAAACGCACGGATCGCAGCGATTACGACCTGTTGTCGCGCTATGGCGAATGGGACGAAACCGACGGCGCGGTCCGGCTGGAGGTGGGCGGATGACCCGGCACGAGGCCACTGAACGTCAGGTTCAAGCCGCGGATCCGGCGAACTCGACCTGGCTTTCGGCGAATGCGGGGTCGGGCAAGACGCGGGTTCTGACCGACCGGGTGGCGCGGCTGTTGCTGAACCGCGTGCCGCCGCAACGCATTCTTTGCCTGACCTATACCAAGGCCGCGGCCAGCGAGATGCAGAACCGCCTGTTCGAGCGGCTGGGCGCCTGGGCGATGCTGGGCGATACCGATCTGCGCAAGGCGCTGGGCGAACTGGGCGTGGGCGGGCCGATCGAGGCGGCACTGTTGCGCGAGGCGCGGCGGCTGTTCGCCCGCGCGATCGAAACGCCCGGCGGATTGAAGATCCAGACCATCCATTCGTTCTGTGCATCGCTGTTGCGGCGGTTTCCGCTAGAGGCCGGGGTCTCGCCGCAATTCGCCGAGATGGATGACCGCGCGGCACGGCGGTTGCGGGCCGAGATCGTCGAAGAGATCGCCGACGGGCCGGATGCGCCGGCCTTTGCCGGGCTGGCCCGGTTTCATACCGAGGACGATCTTGACGCCCTGACCGCCGAGATCGCAGGCCAGCGCGCGCGGTTCGACGACCGCCCCGACGCAGACGCGGTGTTCCGGCTCTTTGGGCTGGCGCCGGGCTTCGACGCGAGTGCACTTTTGCGGGGCGTCTTTGTCGGCGACGAACCCGCCTTGATGGCGCAGGTGTTGCCGGTGCTCCATGCGGGCAGCAAGACCGACGCGAAGGCGGCCGACCTGCTGGGCGGGCTGGATTTCACCAGATCTTCGCTGGACCTGTTGCAGGCGCTGGAGGGGCCGTTCCTTTACGGTGCAGGCGTCAGCAAGGCGGAGCCTTTCTCGGCCAAGATCGGCGCCTTTCCCACCAAGGCGACGCAACAGGCGCTGGGGCCAGCGTTGGCCGGGCTGAACGCCCTGATGGACCGGGTGGCCGAGGGCCGGCGCCAGCGCATCGCCCTGGACGCGGCGGAACGGACGTTGGCGCTGCACCGGTTCGCCGCGGTGTTCCTGCCCCGCTATGCCGCGCGCAAGCAGGCCCATGGCTGGCTGGATTTCGACGACCTGATCCTGAAGGCGCGCGCGCTGCTGACCGATCCGGGGGTGGCGCAATGGGTGCTGTTCCGGCTGGATGGGGGGCTGGATCACATCCTGGTGGACGAGGCGCAGGATACCAGCCCCGTGCAATGGGACGTGATCGAACTGCTGGCGCAGGAATTCACCGCGGGCGCGGGGGCGCGGGCCGGAGTCGAGCGGACGATCTTTGTCGTCGGCGACAAGAAACAGTCGATCTATTCCTTCCAGGGCGCCGATCCGGGCGGATTCGACCGGATGAAACAGGCGTTCGGCGAACGGCTGCGGGGGATCGGCCGGTCGCTGGAACCGCTGACGCTGGACTATTCCTTCCGCTCGTCCGAGGCGATCCTGCGCGCCGTCGACATGACCTTTCCGCATGGCGCGCGGCAGGGGCTGGATATCGAGATGCAGCACCGTGCGTTCCATTCCGACCTGCCCGGGCGTGTCGATCTGTGGCCCGTGGTCGAGGACGGCGAGACCCCCGAGACAGGGCATTGGGCCGAACCCGTGGACACCCTGTCCGAAACGCATCCGACGGTAAAGCTGGCCCGCCGGGTGGCCGGGTCGGTACGGGCGATGATCGACGATGGCGCGACCATCGCGGTCAAGGGCCGGGATGGATCGTTCAGCCGCCGGACGGTGCGCGAGGGCGACGTGCTGATCCTGGTGCAGCGCCGGTCGGACCTGTTCCACGAGATCATCCGGGCCTGCAAGGCGCAGGAGCTGGAAGTGGCGGGTGCCGACCGGCTAAAGATCGGGGGGGAACTGGCGGTGCGTGACCTGACCGCGCTGCTGGCGTTCCTGGCGCTGCCCGAAGATGACCTGTCGCTGGCCTGCGCGCTGCGCTCGCCTCTGTTCGGGTGGGACGAGGCGGCGCTGTACCGGCTGGCCGCAAAGCGTGACGGGGCATTCCTGTGGGAGGTGCTGCGCAACGCCGATTGGGCCAAAACAGAGACGAAAAAGACCCTTTTCGCCCTGCGGGACGAGGCCGATTTCCTGCGCCCCTATGATCTTCTCGAACGGGTCCTGACGCGCCATGACGGACGCCGCCGCCTGATCGCCCGGCTGGGCGACGAGGCGGAAGATGGCATCGACGCGCTGTTGGCGCAGGCGCTGGCCTACGAGCGGATCGAGGTGCCGTCGCTGACCGGTTTCCTGGCCTGGCTGGAAAGCGACGAGGTCGAGATCAAGCGCCAGCTGGATTCAGGCGGGAACCGGCTGCGGGTGATGACGGTGCATGGCGCCAAGGGTCTGGAATCACCCATCGTGATCCTGCCCGATACCGCCGACCGTCCGGTGCGCATCCGCGACCAGCTTTACCCGCTGCCGGACGGCAAGATCGCCTGGAAAACGCCCGCCGACGCGCGCCCGCCCATCCTGGCCGAGGCGCACGAGGCCCGGGCGGCGCGCGAGGCAGAGGAACGCGCGCGTCTGCTTTACGTGGCGATGACCCGCGCCGAGCAATGGCTGATCGTGGCGGCGGCGGGCAAGCTGTCGAACGATGGCAGCGACTGGTACAGCCGGATCGGGGCGGGCCTGCGCCGACTGGGCGCCGAGGACATGAATTTCGGTTTCGGCCCGGGGCTGCGCTATGAAACCGGGCATTGGGAGGCCGGCGAAATCCGCGACGGCGCCGAACCGTCCGCGGCCGAGACGGCCCTGCCCGGCTGGACCCGCCAGGAGGCCGCGCGCCCGGACCGGCCGCCGCAACCGATCCTGCCTTCGGACCTGGGGGGGGCCAAGATCCTGCCGGGCGAGTCCGACGGGTTGGAGGCCGAGGCGGCCAAGGCACGGGGAACGTGGCTGCACCTGCTGCTGGAGCATCTGCCCGACGCCGCGCCCGGGGATCGTCCGGCATTGGCCCGCGCACTGCTGGAGACGTGCGATCCGCCGGCGCCGGCCGACGCGATCGCGATACTGTACGCCGAGGCCGAGGCACTTCTGGCGCAGCCTGACCTGGCGCATGTCTTCGCCCCCGGCACACTGGCCGAAGCGGCGTTTTCCGCAGAACTGGACAGCCGCCCCCTGCGGGGAACGATAGACCGGCTGATTCTCGGGACGGATCACATCCTGGCGGTGGATTTCAAGACGAATGCGCTGGTGCCCGACCGGGCCAAGGACGTGCCCGAGGGGCTGTTGCGGCAACTGGGGGCCTATGGGCATGCACTAGCGCAAATCCATCCGGGGCAGCGGATCGAAACCGCGATCCTTTGGACGCGAACGGGTAGGTTGATGACGGTTCCCGCACCTTTGCGCGAGGCGGCGCTTGCCCGCGCGCGGCTGCCTTGACGGCCCCCGGCGCGCTACTTACTGTCCGGTGCGATCGCAGGTTCCAAGGAGAGACCAGATGCCGACCCACGCCGTCACCGACGACACCTTCGACGCCGAGGTGCGCAATTCCGACATTCCCGTCGTGGTGGATTTCTGGGCCGAGTGGTGCGGACCCTGCAAGCAGATCGGCCCCGCGCTGGAAGAACTGTCGGACGAGTACGAAGGCAAGGTGAAGATCGTCAAGGTCAACGTCGACGACAACCCGAACACGCCCGCCCAGATGGGCGTTCGCGGCATTCCGGCGCTGTTCCTGTTCAAGGACGGGCAGGTCGTATCGAACAAGATCGGCGCCGCACCCAAGGCCGCGCTGAAGGGCTGGATCGAAGAGTCGGTCTGACACGGTCTTTCCCTGGCTGAGACAAAGGGGCGCTGCGGCGCCCCTTTCTGTTGCGCGGCTTGTGGGGCAGCATCGAGCGCATATATCGGCCCAAGCGCAAGACGGAGGTCGCTCATGGCAGACAACGAGTTTCCCGGCTGGCACGGCACGACGATTGTCGGCGTCAGGCGCGGCGGCGAAGTGGTGATCGCGGGCGATGGGCAGGTCAGCCTGGGCCCGACGGTCATCAAGGGCACCGCGCGCAAGGTGCGCCGTCTGTCCCCCGGCGGCTATGATGTCGTTGCCGGGTTTGCCGGATCGACGGCCGATGCCTTTACGCTGCTGGAACGGCTGGAGGCCAAGTTGGAGGCCACGCCGGGCCAGTTGCAGCGCGCTGCGGTGGAACTGGCCAAGGACTGGCGCACCGACAAGTACCTGCAAAAGCTGGAGGCGATGCTGATCGTCAGCGACGGGGTGGAAATGTACGTGATCACCGGGGCGGGCGATGTTCTGGCACCCGAACATGACGTGGCGGCGATTGGCTCTGGCGGGAACTATGCGCTGGCCGCGGCGCGCGGGCTGATGGAAAAGACCGACCTTTCGGCCGAAGACATCGCGCGCAAGGCGATGGCGATCGCGGCCGACATCTGCGTCTACACGAACGGCAACCTGACGGTGGAGACGATTTCGAAATGACCGACCTGACCCCCCGCGAGATCGTTTCGGAACTGGATCGTTTCATCATCGGGCAAAAGGACGCCAAGCGCGCCGTCGCCGTGGCGCTGCGCAACCGGTGGCGGCGCAAGCAGCTGGGCGATGACCTGCGCGAAGAGGTTTATCCCAAGAACATCCTGATGATCGGCCCCACCGGCGTCGGCAAGACCGAGATCTCGCGCCGCTTGGCCAAGCTGGCCCGCGCGCCCTTCATCAAGGTCGAGGCGACCAAGTTCACCGAGGTGGGCTACGTGGGCCGCGACGTGGAGCAGATCATCCGCGACCTTGTCGAAAGCGCCATCACCCAGACCCGCGAATGGATGCGCGACGAGGTCAAGGCCGCGGCCCACCAGGCCGCCGAGGACCGGGTGATCGCCGCCATCGCCGGAACGGATGCGCGCGAACAGACGCGCGAAATGTTCCGCGGCAAGCTGAAGCGCGGCGAGCTGGACGACACGGTGATCGAACTGGAGGTGACCGAAAGTTCGAACCCGCTGCCGATGATGGAGATCCCGGGCATGCCGCCGGGCCAGGGCGGCGGGATGATGTCGCTGGGCGATCTGTTCGGCAAGGCCTTCGGGGGGCGAACGGTCAAGAAGAAGCTGACGGTGCGCGACAGCTACGAGATCCTGATCTCGGAAGAGGCCGACAAGCTGTTGGACGACGAAACGGTGACGCGCACCGCGTTGGAGGCCGTGCAGGAGAACGGGATCGTCTTTCTGGACGAGATCGACAAGGTCTGCGCGCGGACCGACATGCGCGGCGGCGATGTCAGCCGCGAAGGCGTGCAGCGCGACCTGCTGCCGCTGATCGAGGGCACGACGGTGTCGACGAAATACGGCCCCGTGAAGACCGACCACATCCTGTTCATCGCGTCCGGCGCGTTCCACATCGCGAAACCTTCGGACCTGCTGCCCGAATTGCAGGGCCGTTTGCCGATCCGGGTGGAACTGCGCGCGCTGACCGAGGCCGATTTCGTGCGCATCCTGACCGAAACCGACAACGCGCTGACCCGGCAATACACCGCGCTGATGGAGACCGAGAAGGTCAGCGTCACCTTCACCGATGACGGGATCGCCGCGCTGGCGCGGATCGCCGCCGAAGTCAACGAGAGCATCGAGAATATCGGGGCGCGGCGGCTTTACACGGTCATGGAGCGGGTGTTCGAGGAACTCAGCTTTACCGCGCCCGACCGAAGCGGCGAGGCGGTCGAGGTGAACGCCGGCTTCGTCGAGAAGAACCTTGGTGAACTGACGCGCTCTGCCGATATGACCCGATATATCCTGTAAATCCTGTTGCAACCTGCGGCGGGGGCCGCCCGTGCGCCGACATATCGTTCTTGTCCTCTGCCTTGTCGCGCTGGCGGCCTGCGCACCGCGCGGGGCACTGTACCTTATGCCCGAGCCGGGGCCCGGCGCGGTTGAGCGCACCGTGTTCATCGGCACAACGCGCACGCCGGACCCGGGCGGGCAGTTCTCGAACCTGCGGTCCGAAGCGCTGACGTTGGGCAGCTATACGGTCGCGATCCCGCCCGGGCGGGCGGCGGGGCAGATCGCCTATCCCTATGGCGCGCCCGACCCGGCCGAGGATTTCGTCACCACCGATGCAGAGCTTTTCGACCGGCCGTCGGCCTTTACCGCCGCGCTGTCGCGGAACCTGCGAACGCGCCCACCGGGCGAACGGACGGCAGTGATCTTCGTCCACGGCTTCAACACCAATTTTGCCGAAGGGCTGTATCGGTCGGCGCAGCTGGCACATGATTTCGGGATCGGAGGTGTGACGCTGCACTATTCCTGGCCCAGCGCCGGCAGCCCCTTCGGCTATGCCCATGACCGCGACAGCGCGCTGTTCGCCCGCACGGGGTTTGACGAGTTCCTGGATGCCGTGATCGCGGCGAAGCCCGAACAATTGCTGATCGTCGCGCATTCGATGGGTGGCCTTCTGACCATGGAAACACTGCGGCAGATGGCATTGAAGGCCCCGGGCCGGGTGGGGCGTGAAATCGACGGCCTGGTGCTGTTGTCGCCCGATATCGACGTCGAGGTGTTCCGGTCGCAGGTGCGCGATATCGGCCGAATGCCGCGCAGCGTTCTGGTCTTCACCTCGCAACGCGACCGCGCCTTGCTGCTTTCGGCGCGGCTGTCGGGCCAGCGCGACCGGCTGGGCAATATTGAAAGCCTGGAAGATGTGGCCGACCTGGAGGTGACGGTGCTGGACGTGACCGGGTTTTCGCGCGGGCTGGGGCATTTCACGGCGGGCAGTTCGCCCGACCTGATCCGGCTGTTGCGCGGCGTGCCCGACCTGGAACGGGCGTTCAACTCTGGCGCGCCCGGTCGACCGGGACTGCTGCCCGGCACGGTCATCACGGTGCGCAATGCAACCGAGATCATCCTGTCGCCGCTGACCGCACTTGCCGCGACACCCTAGGCGCACACCCTCGCCGGCCCGTTCCCGGGCAAGACTGTCCGGCTATCCCGACCGCGGCCGCCTGAGATAGACATAGAATGCCCCGTCTCCGCCATGGCGGCGATGCGCCTCGGTAACCTGCAACACAGCGGCGGCCAGCGGTGCCTGGTGAAGCCAGTGCGGCACCTGCCGTTTCAGCACACCGCGGCGTTCGGGGATCGGGCCATCGCCATCGGGGCCGCGTCCCTTGCCGGTGATGACCAGAACCAGCCGCCGGCCCGCAGCGTGGTTGCGCAGGATGAACCCGGTCAGCGCGGGATGCGCCTGGGCAAGCGTCATGCCATGCAGGTCGATCCGTGCTTCGGGCGCCAGCTTGCCGCCCTTCAGCCTGGCAAAAGCCTTCCGATCCATGCGAACCGGCATGGACGTCGAGGCCCCGTCGGCGACATGCGCGGACGGGTCGGGCGCACGGGCGCCCACGCGAAATGGCTCCAGTTGCATGGGTGGCGTCGGTGGGCGGTCAGGCCGGGTGTTTTCGTGCTTTGACGCCGCGGCGGGTGCCGGCGGGCAAGATCGGCCCGGCATGGGCCGCGTGCGCCGGGCAACCTGTTCCCACAAGACGCGATCCTCGCGGCTAAGCTGTCCCGTACGCCGACGCCCCATCGCCTAGCCCTCGGGCAACATCGCGAGCGCCGTATCGATCGGCAACAGCACGACCAGGCGACCGCGATCACGCACACGGCCGGCCTGATCCCCGGCATCGGCGCCCGTACCATAGAAGATATCCGCCCGCTGCGCGCCTTTGATCGCCGAGCCGGTATCCTGTGCCACCATCAGCCGATGAAGCGGCGCACGTCCGCCCTTCTCGATCCAGACGGGCGCGCCCAGCGGCACGTAGTCAGGATCGACCGCAACCGTCCGCAGCGGCGTGATCGACCGGTTCATCGCGCCCAGCGGCCCCTTGTCGGCGGGCACGCGCTTCAGCTCGCGGAAGAACACGAAGGACGGGTTGTGCAATAACAGCTCTTGCCCCTCTTCGGGGTTACGGCGGACCCAGGCGCGGATCACCTGGGCCGAAACCTGGTGCGGCTTGTAGATACCGCGGCGCACCAGTTCCTGCCCGATCGAGCGGTACTCTTGCCCGTTCTTGCCGCCATAGCCCACGCGAATCGCCGTGCCGTCGGTCAGCCGGATCCGCCCGGAACCCTGTATCTGAAGGAAAAACACGTCCACCGGATCGTCGAGCCAGGCGATTTCGAGACCGCGACCTTTCAGCAGGTCGCCCTCCTCGATCTCGCGGCGCGAGAACCAGGGTTGCCCCGGAACCATCTCGGGCGGTTTGCGATAGATCGGATAACGGAAACGCGCGTCCGGTTGACGGGCGCCGTGCAGTTCGGGTTCGTAATAGCCGGTGAACAGCGCGGGTTCCGAACCTCCGATCAGAACCGGGCGGAAAAACATTTCGAAGAAACGCCGCGCGTTGTCCTGCGTTTCGGCGACAGCGCAAAGCGAGGACCAGGCCGGATCATCCAGATCGGGGCAGGTTTCGCGAAATACTGCCAGCGCCTCGGCGTGGTCGTCCCGGTCCCAGCCCTTGAGGTCATCAAAGCCGAGTATCTCGACCGGCGCATCGGCCCGCGCTGGCCCCGCGCTCATTGCCACGGCCAGGCAGATCGCGGCGCCGAGCGCATTGATCATTCGCCCGTGGCGACAAGCTGCCAGTTGGGATCGTCGACGCCCATCTTGCGCGCGAATGTCCAGACATCGCGCTGGCGCTTGATCTCGTTCGGGCTGCCCTCGATCACGTCACCGGCCTTGTTCCGCACGACCGATGTCAGCTCGCCGACGAACTTGACGGTCAGTTCCGCCTCGGCGGTGTCGCGGTCGAAAGTGGCATCCTTCAGCGTCAGTTCCCGGACGCCGACGAAATTCGCCTCGACGGTCAGGCCCTGATCTTCGCGCAGTTTCACGACTTCGGCGAAACTGTCGAAGACATCGGGCGCAAGAAAGGCCTGAACATCCTCAAGTTCGCCGCGTTCGAACGCCATCAAGATCATTTCATAGGCCCCGCGGGCCCCGTGCAGGAACTCGCCCACCGAAAAGCCGGGTTCGGCCATTTTCATCGCGGCCAGCGCCTTGGCGGCGTCGCTGCCATCGGGGACATGGTCGATGATATCGGTATCGACGTCACCCTCGATCACCTCGAAATCGCGACGGGCATCCGCACGGCGCGACGCCGGGTCCGGCATGGACAGCGGCGGTTTCTCGAAGCCTTCTCGTGTCCCAAGGACCGAGCGCAGCCGCAGAACAAGGAACACGGCGATGCCCGCGAGAACCAGAAGTTGGATGATGGCAGAGCCCATGTAGACCTCGCAGCACGCCGGAAGGGTTTGTATCGAAGCGATACCGGACATATGTAAGGCACGCCTAGGGTCAAGTCCACCAGCCCGACCCAAGGCAAAGAGGTTCGAACATGTGGCTTTTCCTTCTGTTCCTGGCGGTCCCGCTGATCGAGATCGCGCTGTTCATCCAGGTGGGCGGTGCGATCGGGCTGTGGCCGACGCTGGGGATCGTCATCCTGACCGCGGTGATCGGCACCTGGCTGATCCGGCAGCAGGGGGCGCTGGCGATGACACAGGTTCGAAATTCGTTCCGGGAATTGCGCGACCCCGCCGAGCCCCTGGCCCATGGCGCGATGATCCTGTTTTCCGGGGCGCTTTTGCTGACGCCGGGTTTTTTCACCGATGCGGTGGGTTTCGCGTTGCTGATGCCGCCGGTACGGGCCGCGGCCTATCGCTGGTTGTCCAAGCGCATCGTGGTTCAGTCCATGACCTATGGCACGGCGCCCCAACGTGATCCACGTGGGCCCGGCGACGTGATCGAGGGCGATTTCAAAGAGGTTTCGCCCGGACGTGGCAATGCCGATCACCCTTCGGGCTGGACGCGGCATTGAGCCTGTCGGGTCAAGCTGCTAATTCACATCGCGACGTAACAATCGGCAGGAGCATGCCATGAGCGAAACCGAGGGCAACGGCGCCGCCGCGCAGCCGCCGCAGGTCAAGATGCAGATTCTGGGGCAGTACATCCGGGACCTGTCGTTCGAGAACATCCTGGTGCGCAAGGGCGCGCAGGGCGAGGTGACGCCGGATATCTCGGTTCAGGTGGCGCTTGATGCGCGCAAGCGGCCGACCGATCATCAGTACGAGATCATTACAAAGTTCACGATCAATTCCCGCAACAAGAGCGACAACGCCCAACTGTTCCTGCTGGAGCTGGAATATGCCGGCATCTTCCACGTGGAAAACGTGCCAGAGGAACAGCTTCACCCGTTCCTGCTGATCGAATGTCCGCGGATGCTGTTCCCCTTCGTGCGGCGCATCGTGTCCGACATGACGCGCGACGGTGGATTCCCGCCGCTGAACCTGGAGCCGGTGGATTTCGTTGCGCTTTACCGCCAGGAAATCGCACGCCGGGCCCAAGAGGCGCAGCAGCAGCCGGTCGGCAACGCCTGAGGCGTCAGCCGAACCGCTTCCAAAGGGCGGCATCGCCCAAGGTGGCAACGAACTTTTCGTGAGCGGCGGCCTCGGCCTCGCTCACGCGCGGGGGCAGCGGTTTCGGGCGCGGGCGGGGTCGCCAGGTGACCTGGGCGTCGCCCTGGCGTTGGCCGGTGTCCTTCGGGCCCGTGGCCAGCACCAGGTCGGGCTGCCGCCCGCCGATCAGTTCCAGGTAAACCTCGGCCAGGATCTCGGAATCGAGCAGCGCGCCGTGCTTTTCGCGGGCCGAGTTGTCGACGCCGAAGCGCCGGCACAACGCATCCAGCGTTGCCGGAGAACCGGGGAACCGCTGCCGCGCCATGGCTAGCGTGTCGATCGCCTGTTCCCACGGCAATTGTGGCAGACCCAGCCAGCCGAGTTCGGCGTTCAGGAATTTCATATCGAAGGCGGCGTTGTGGATCACCAGTTTCGCGTCGCCCACGAAGTCGAGGAATTTCTGTCCAATGAACTTGAAGACCGGTTTGTCGCGCAGGAAATCGTCGCCCAGCCCGTGCACGGCGAACGCCTCTTGCGGCATCGGGCGTTCGGGGTTGATGTATTCGTGAAAGGTCTGCCCGGTGGGCAGGTGGTTCCATAGTTCCACCGCGCCGATTTCGACGATCCGGTGACCTTCGGACGGTTCGAAGCCGGTAGTTTCGGTATCCAGAACGATTTCACGCATCGGCGTCTCCCAGTTTCCGGACCAAGGCATGCACCTCGGCACGGGTCTGTTCAAGGGTCCGGGTTTCGATGACATGATCGGCGCGCGCGCGTTTCTCGGCATCGGGCATCTGGCGGGCCAGCATGCCGGCGAACTGGCCCTCGGTCATGCCCGGGCGGGCCAGAACGCGGGCTCGCTGTACCTCGGGGGGGGCGGTCACCACCAACACCGCATCCAGCCACGTTTCGGCACCGGTTTCGAAGAGAAGAGGGATGTCGAGCACGACAAGCGGCGCGTCTGCATGCTCTGCGATGAAACGCGCCCGGTCCTGCGCGACAAGGGGGTGAACGATCGCCTCGATCCGCGTCAGTGAAGAGGGGTCGCGGGCAATCCACGCCTTGAGTGCCGTTCGGTCGACACCAGATTTGGAAACAGCTTCGGGACAGATCGCGGCGATGGGGGCGACCGCAGCCGCGCCCGGTGCATACAGCCGGTGAACGGCGGCGTCCGCGTCCCAGACCGGCACGCCAAAGTCCCGAAAGAACCCGGCGGTCGTCGATTTCCCCATCCCAATGGACCCGGTCAGCCCAAGAAGAAAAGGCCGTCGCGTCATTCGCCCAGAACGACCGCCCGAGCGGCCTCGTCGACGTCGGGGCGGCGGCCGAACCAACGTTCGAAGCCCGGGGCGGCCTGGTGCAACAACATCCCCAGGCCGTCGACAGCGATACAGCCGCGCGCCCGCGCCTCGCGCAGGAAAGTCGTCTCAAGCGGTGTATAGACAAGATCGGACACCACGGTGCCGGGGCTCAGCGCATCCAGCGGCACGCGGAATTCCGACTTGCCCACCATACCCAGCGACGTGGTGTTCACCACGGTCGCGGCACCATCAAGCATGTTGGCCGCCTGTACCCAGTCATGCACGACGATCTTGGGCCCGAACTCGGCGCGCAGCGCCTCGGCGCGCGAGCGGGTGCGGTTGCTTACGCGGATTTCGCGCACGCCCTGTTCGGCAAGTGCCGTGACCACGGCGCGTGCCGCACCGCCCGCCCCCAGAACCGCCGCCGGTCCGGATGTCGGCTCCCATCCCGGCGCGCCCTGACGCAGGTTCTCGATGAAGCCGATCCCGTCGGTATTGTCGGCATGCACCTTGCCATCGGCGCGAAATATCAGCGTATTCGCCGCGCCGATCAGCGCCGCCCTGTCGGACACCAGGTCGGCCAGCCCAAGGATTGTTTCCTTGTGCGGGATCGTCACGTTGACCCCGACGAAGCCCATCTTGGGCAGGGCTGCCAGTACCTCTTTCAGATCGGTCTGGGACACATCCATCGGGATATAGAAGCCACGGATGCCGTAACGCTCCAGCCAGTGGCGGTGCAGCATCGGAGATTTGGAATGCGCGACCGGGGATCCGATCACGCCGGCCAGAGGTATCTTTTCACTCATGACATCAAGGCTCCGCGCGTGGTCAGAAAGGTCAGAAGCGGCAGAAGTGGCAATCCCAACACATCGAAATAGTCGCCTTCGATGCGCGAGAACAATCTTATGCCTTCTTCCTCGAGCTTGTAGGCCCCCACCGAATCGCGCACGCGTTCCCAGTTCCGCTCTAGATACAGGTCTAGATACGCATCTGAAAACGGTCGCATCGTCAGGGTCACGGTACCGACATGGCGCCAAAGCGGGCGCAGGTCGTCATAGACCACGACCGCCGACATCAACTGGTGCGATCCGCCCCGCATCTTACGCAACTGCGCCCGCGCCTCGTCGACCGTGGCAGGTTTGCCCAGCACAAGGCCGCGATGGGCCAGAACCTGATCGCAGCCGATAACCAGCGCCTCGGGCGCCTTGCCCGCGACGCGCTCGGCCTTGAAGGCGGCGAGGGTCTCGGCGATGTCGGCAGGCGTCGCGCCATCGGCCATCATGCCGTCACGAATGGCGTCTTCGTCGACGGGGGCCGGCATCACCTCGAAGACGAGCCCGGCCCGTTCAAGAAGCTGTCGCCGGATCGGCGAACCGGAGGCAAGGATCACGCGGTCAGACATCCGGGCACAACCCTGTGGAAAACCGCGGACAGGACTGTCGCAAGACATGGAACAACCCGACGCCGCGGTCCCGGGGTGCCGGTCACCCGGGAAAAAGTCAAGCGGCCAGGTCCTTCCATCCACGGTGGAGTTTCCCCGCGCACCGCTGTGGGCGAATCGGACTGCGGCAAATCATCCCCGAACATCCACAAGCAAGCCGAATTTCGTGGAAGCGTAAGCCATTGGTATAAAAATACAAAAATCTGATAAGGCCCGCATCCAGGAGATACCAACATCTTTTTCAACAGAACCTTGCCTGTGGGTTAATCCGGGGAGGGACCAATAATCCCCATCGCCCACAGCCCCTACAAAATCATCATCTTTTCTTTTCTTTACTTATTCCTCTAGAAGGGGCCGGGCAGTTCCCAGCGTTGGAGTGGAAAGAATGGGTGAGTTCCTCGCGTCCTTCTATCTTTGGACGAAGTCGCTGCACATCATCGCGGTGCTGACCTGGATGGCAGGTATTTTCTACCTGCCCCGGATCTTCGTCTATCATGTCGAACGCGCCACCGTTGGCAGCGAGACGGACGAGATCTTCAAGGTCATGGAGATGAAGCTGTATCGCTACATCATGAACCCGTCGATCATCGCGGTCTGGATCTTCGGGCTGGCACTGGTGTTCACGCCGGGGATCGTCGATTGGGGGTCGGTCTGGCCCTATGCCAAGGGCGCGGCAGTGATCGCG
This sequence comes from Rhodovulum marinum, assembly GCF_004343075.1. Taxonomy (GTDB): domain Bacteria; phylum Pseudomonadota; class Alphaproteobacteria; order Rhodobacterales; family Rhodobacteraceae; genus Rhodovulum; species Rhodovulum marinum. Next base: position 167,624 of record NZ_SLXP01000008.1, on the reverse strand, counting down.
ATGACCTGGTTCCACATGTGGCTGGGAGCGCGGCGCAAGGAATTCCTGGCAGGGGCCAATACCCGTACCGGGCGCACCTACCGGATGATGAACGAACTGCCCACGCTGCTTATGCTGGTGATCGTCTTCGCTGTGGTGCTGAAGTTCTGAGAGATTGACTTAGCGCTACAGGCGGACTAAGAGCGCGTCAGGCGGGCCGTCCGGCCACGCCACCTTCCCTTTTTACGCAAGCTGCGCCCTACCTGGCGCCCCTGCAGCGATATCCTCCCATGACCCAGGACAGCCTAAACCTCGCCGATCTCAAGGCAAAAAGCCCCAAGGACCTTCTCGCGATGGCCGAGGAGCTGGAGATCGAGAACGCTTCGACCATGCGCAAGGGCGACATGATGTTCGCCATCCTCAAGGAGCGGGCCGAGGAAGGCTGGGAAATCTCCGGGGATGGGGTGCTGGAGGTTTTGCAGGACGGGTTCGGTTTCTTGCGGTCGCCCGAGGCAAACTATCTGCCGGGTCCTGACGACATCTACGTGTCGCCCGACATGATCCGCCAGCATTCCCTGCGCACCGGGGATACGGTCGAAGGCGTGATGCAGGCCCCGCGGGAAAACGAACGGTACTTTGCGATCACCAAGGTGACGCAGATCAATTTCCAGGATCCGGAGCAGGCCCGGCACAAGATCAATTTCGACAACCTGACGCCGCTGTACCCTGATGAGCGGCTGAAGATGGAGATCGAGGATCCGACGATCAGGGACCGCTCGGCCCGGATCATCGACCTGGTGGCGCCGATCGGGAAGGGGCAGCGATCGCTGATCGTGGCGCCGCCGCGGACCGGCAAGACGGTTCTGCTGCAGAACATTGCCCATTCGATCGAACGGAACCACCCCGAGTGCTATCTGATCGTGCTGTTGATCGACGAACGCCCGGAAGAGGTGACCGACATGCAGCGTAGCGTGAAGGGTGAGGTGATTTCCTCGACCTTTGACGAACCCGCGACGCGGCACGTTGCGGTGGCCGAGATGGTGATCGAAAAGGCCAAGCGGCTGGTCGAACATAAGCGAGATGTTGTTATTCTGCTCGACTCGATCACAAGACTGGGTAGGGCCTATAACACTGTAGTGCCATCGTCGGGCAAAGTGTTGACCGGTGGTGTTGATGCCAACGCGCTGCAACGTCCGAAACGGTTCTTCGGCGCTGCCCGGAACATCGAAGAGGGTGGGTCGCTGACCATCATCGCGACCGCGCTGATCGACACTGGCAGCCGGATGGACGAAGTTATTTTCGAAGAGTTCAAGGGTACCGGTAATTCGGAAATCGTTCTGGACCGCAAGGTCGCCGACAAGCGCGTATTCCCGGCGATGGACATCCTGAAATCGGGCACCCGGAAAGAGGACCTTCTTGTGGACAAGGGCGATCTGCAAAAGACCTTTGTCCTGCGGCGGATCCTGAACCCGATGGGTACAACCGATGCGATCGAGTTCCTGATTTCCAAGCTCAAGCAGACCAAGACCAATTCCGAATTCTTTGATTCGATGAACACCTGACGGCCCTGTCCAGAGGTGATCGGTGGACACGATCTTCGCCCTCGCGACTGCGCGCGGCAAAGCCGGTGTGGCGGTCATCCGGGTGTCGGGGCCCTGCGCCCATGACGCCGGCCGCGCTTTGGCCGGTGCTCTGCCGCCGGCGCGCAACGCTGGTTTGCGTCGCCTGAAGGATCCGGATGGCGAGCTTATTGACGAGGCCCTTGTGCTTCGGTTCGACAAGGGCGCAAGTTTTACCGGCGAAGACATGGTCGAGTTCCACTGTCATGGCAGTGCCGCCACGGTCGCTGCGGTGCTTCGGGTTCTGGGTGATCTGGATGGTTTGCGGCTGGCCGAACCGGGTGAATTCACGCGGCGCGCGCTTGAAAACGGTGTGCTGGACCTTGCCCAGGTTGAAGGCTTGGGCGATCTCCTCGAGGCCGAAACCGAGGCACAACGCCGTCAGGCTTTGCGTGTGCTGTCAGGTGCCTTGGGTCAGCGCGCAGAGTCGTGGCGCACGGCGCTTATCCGCGCGGCGGCCTTGCTGGAAGCGACGATCGATTTTGCCGACGAAGACGTGCCTGTCGACGTGACGCCGGAAGTTTCGAGATTGCTGGACGATGTCGCGCGATCGCTTCGCGAGGAAATCGCCGGTGTTCAGGTGGCCGAACGAATTCGCGAAGGGTTCGAGGTCGCCATCGTGGGGCCGCCTAACTCTGGAAAATCCACTCTTTTGAATTACTTGGCGGGTCGCGACGCTGCCATAACGTCGGAAAAGGCGGGTACGACGCGGGACGTGATCGAGGTGCGGATGGATCTGCACGGGTTGCCGGTGACGATACTGGACACTGCCGGTTTGCGTGACAGCGACGACACGGTGGAAACGATCGGAATCGAGCGTGCGATTACCCGGGCGCGGGCTGCGGATCTGAGGATATTCCTGCTGGATGCGACAGGCCGACTCGAGGGTCTGGCGCCTTTGCCGGAGGATATCGTTGTGCAAGGGAAGGCGGATCTTCGGGGCAGTTCTGACCTCGCCGTATCCGGGAAGACAGGCGAAGGTGTCGCCGAACTTGTCGCGCGTGTTACCGGAATTCTGGAGGGTCGTGCGGCACGGGCGGTGACGGCGACACGGGAACGGCATCGTCTGGCGATGATTCGGGCGCTCAATTCTATCGTCGAGGCGGGGAATCGGTTATCTGAGGGGATGGAGGCCGCGGAACTTGCCGCCGAGGAGTTGCGGACAGCGATCCGGGCTCTTGATTCGCTTGTGGGGCGTATCGATGTTGAACACGTGCTGGACGAGATTTTCGCACGGTTCTGTCTTGGGAAGTAAGGAGTGTTTCACGTGAAACATCTCGACTTCGATATCATCGTCGTAGGGGGTGGCCATGCAGGGGCCGAGGCCGCCCATGCCGCCGCGCGCCTGGGCGCTCGCGTTGCCCTCGTCACGTTGCGGCGCGACGCAATCGGGGTGATGTCCTGCAACCCGGCGATAGGTGGCTTGGGCAAGGGGCACCTGGTGCGGGAAGTGGATGCGTTGGATGGCGTGATGGGTTTGGCCGCCGACCGCGCCGGAATCCAGTTTCGCCTGCTCAACCGCCGCAAGGGGCCGGCAGTGCAAGGCCCCCGGGCCCAGGCCGACCGGAAATTGTACCGCGAGGCGGTGCAGGCCGCGTTGTCCGGCATCGAATGCCTGTCGATCATCGAGGGCGAAGTGGTCGACTTGCTGGAGGATCGAGGCCGGATCACCGGTGTTCGGCTGGCCGACTCGTCCGAAATCCATGCGCACGCCGTTGTTCTGACAACGGGAACGTTCCTGCGCGGCGTGATCCATATCGGAGACCGGCGGATGGACGGCGGACGAATGGGTGATCGCCCTTCGGTGCCATTGGCCCAGAGGATCGACGCCTTTGGACTACCACTCGGTCGTCTCAAGACGGGAACCCCGCCACGACTGGATGGGCGTAGCATCGACTGGCACCGGCTTGGATCTCAGCCAGGTGACGATGAACCGGTCTTGTTTTCCTTTCTATCGCAGACGGTTGCAGTGCCACAGATTTCTTGCGGAATCACGCACACAAACGCGCGGACCCATGAGATCATTCGCGAAAATCTTGGTCGTTCCGCGATGTATGGGGGCCATATCGAAGGCGTGGGGCCCCGCTATTGCCCGTCCATCGAGGACAAGGTGGTGCGCTTTGCCGATAAGGACTCGCACCAGATTTTCCTGGAACCAGAAGGACTTGACGACCCGACGGTTTATCCCAACGGAATATCGACGTCCTTGCCGGAAGAGGTGCAGGAGGCCTATGTCCGGTCAATCTTGGGGCTTGAGCAAGCAAGAATTCTGCAGCCGGGTTATGCGATCGAGTATGATTACATTGATCCGCGGGCGTTGCGCGCGACACTGGAACTGCGGGATGTGCCGGGGCTTTACCTGGCTGGGCAGATCAATGGAACGACCGGATATGAGGAGGCGGCTGCACAGGGGCTCGTCGCCGGTCTGAACGCCGCTTGCCAGGCCAAAGGGAACGCGCCTGTGCCGTTTACCCGAACCAACAGCTATATCGGGGTCATGATTGATGACCTTGTGACGAGGGGGGTCAGCGAACCTTACCGGATGTTCACGTCGCGAGCCGAGTTCCGTCTTTCGCTGCGCGCCGACAACGCTGATCAGCGTTTGACGCCTTTGGGGATGGAAATCGGATGTGTTGGGCCGGACCGGGCAAGGGTGTTCGACACCAAGATGGAGCAGATGGATAAGGCGCGAAGCCGCCTCGAGGCGATGTCCCTGACGCCAAAGCAGATCTCGGAAGCGGGTATTAAGGTGAATGCGGATGGAGCGCGGCGGAGCGGTCTGGATGTTCTGGCCTTTCCAGATGTGGGTTTTGCCGATCTTGTTCCACTAGATCCCGCGTTGGAACGGACAGCGCCGGAGATTCGCGCCCAGATCGAACGCGATGCCTTGTATGCCAACTACATAAGGCGGCAGGCACAGGATGTGGAAGCCATGCGCCGCGACGAGGCGCAGGCCCTTCCATCGGATTTTCCTTACGAGCGGATAGAGGGGTTGTCCAACGAGTTGAAATCCAAGCTGTCCGTTGCGCGCCCCGAAACCTTGGCGCAGGCGGCGCGAATCGACGGGATGACGCCGGCTGCCCTGACATTGGTCCTGGCGCGGCTTCGCCAGATGGAGCGTCAGTCGGCATGAGTGTCGCGCCGTTGCCAGCGAGCGATGTTTCACGTGAAACATCAGACCGCCTGTCTCGACTAAAAGACCTGATTCGCAAATGGAATCCGGCGATCAATCTGGTGTCCAAGGGCAGCCTGGATGATCTTGAGAATCGCCACGTAATTGATTCCATGCAGGTTTTCGATCATTCGCCTAAAGGCGCCCGGCGCTGGACGGATTTGGGCAGCGGCGGAGGATTTCCGGGACTCGTCGTGGCTATTCTAGCGGCCGAGCATGCGCCGCTGCTCGAGGTAGACTTGATTGAAAGCGACAAGCGAAAGGCCGCGTTCCTGCAGACCGCCGCACGCGAGCTGGGATTAGGCAATATTAGCGTGTTCGCCAAGCGAATCGAGGATGTTCCGCCGCGCGGCGCGGATGTCGTGTCTGCCCGCGCCCTTGCGCCGCTGGATACGCTTATCGGTTTGTCGTATCGCCATCTTGCCCATGATGGGATCGCCCTGTTTCTAAAAGGTGCCCAGCATGTGCGCGAACTCGACCACGCGCTTGCATCCTGGACATTCGACGTTCAGAAATTTCCCAGCAAGACCGATCCCCAGGCCGTCATCCTGAAACTCGGAGGCATCGCCCGTGTCTGACCCCACGCGCCCCAAGGGGCCCAAGATCATCGCCGTGGCGAATCAGAAGGGTGGCGTCGGAAAAACGACCACGACGATCAACGTTGCCGCCGCCCTGGTTGAGGAAGGAAAGCGCGTCCTGATCGTCGATATCGACCCGCAGGGTAATGCGTCGACGGGGCTGGGCGTCGAAGCCGAGCAGCGAGACAAGACAACATATGACCTTCTTCTGGATGAGGCGCCGCTGTCTGAAATCATCCAGGAGACTGAGATCGACGGACTTTTGATTGCGCCTGCGACGACCGATCTCAGCTCGGCGGATATCGAGATGGTGTCAAACGAAAAGCGCAGCTTTCTGCTGCATGATGCGCTGCGTCAGCCCGAGATCGACCGGTATCGCCTTGAGTTCATTCTGATCGACTGTCCGCCGTCCCTGAACCTTTTGACGGTGAACGCCATGGTGGCCGCGCATTCGGTTCTTGTCCCGCTCCAAAGCGAATTCTTTGCGCTTGAAGGGCTGTCGCAACTGATGTTGACGATTCGCGACCTGCGTCAGACCGCCAATCCCGAGCTTCGGATCGAGGGTGTGGTGATGACGATGTCGGACAAGCGTAACAACCTGGCCCAGCAGGTCGAAAGCGATGCGCGAGCCTATCTGGGTGACCTGGTCTTCCGGACAGTGATTCCGCGCAACGTCCGTGTCAGCGAGGCGCCGTCTTTCGCGATGCCGGTTCTCGACTATGATCCGCTTTCCAAAGGGGCCCAAGCCTATCGCGCCTTGGCACGCGAGATGTTGGGTATTATGACGCCAGAAACCGCATGATATGGGGGTAGGGCGATGACAACGAAGAAAACCGCCAAGCGCGGTCTGGGCCGTGGCCTTTCGGCCTTGATGGCCGATGTGCAGATTGACCCGGCACCCGAAGCAGGCGAGGCGCCCCGGACCAAAGCCGATCAGGTGGTCCCGCTCGATCTGGTCGAACCGAACCCGGACCAGCCGCGGCGGCAGTTTTCGGACGAGGCGCTGCAGGAACTGGCGGCGTCGATCCGCGAAAAGGGGGTCATCCAGCCGCTGATCGTGAGGCCAAGCAAGCGCAGCGCGGGCCGATTCGAAATCGTGGCGGGGGAACGTCGCTGGCGTGCCTGCCAGATCGCGCAACGCCACGACGTGCCGGTGATCGTTCGCGAATTGGACGATATCGAGGTGCTCGAGATCGCGATCATCGAAAACATCCAGCGTGCGGACCTGAACGCGGTCGAAGAGGCGATGGGTTACCGCCAGCTGATGGACCGGTTCGGACACACCCAGGACAAGGTGGCCGAGGCGCTGGGCAAAAGCCGCAGTCATATCGCGAACCTGCTGCGGTTGCTTCAGTTGCCCGAGGAGGTACTGGACCATGTTCGGCAAGGCCGGATAAGCGCCGGGCACGCGCGCGCATTGATCACGACCGACGAACCGGGGCGGTTGGCACGGGAAGTTATCAAGGGGCAGTTGTCGGTTCGGGAAACCGAAAAGCTCGCGAAACGTTCGTCCGCATCAGATGCCAAGCCGCGCAAACGCGCGGCATCGCCGGAGAAAGATGCCGACACCCGGGCGTTGGAACAGGATCTCTCGGCGAACCTGGGAATGAAAGTCGGGATCGAGCATTTGGCTGATGGATCCGGGCGGCTGATCGTCGAGTACAAGACGCTTGAAGAACTGGATACGTTGTGCGCTGCGCTCAGCTCGGCACGCGAGAATATATTCGACTGACCGACGTCAGCCGGACAGAAGTTCGCGGAGGACACTGTTGAGCAATGCACGGCCCGTGGTCGTGGCCCGCAACCTATCGCCGTCCTGAACAATCAGATTCATATCCTTTAGAGCATTGATATTGTTGCGATTTAAAGGTGCTCCTGCAAGACGGGCATAGCGGGTCAGCGAAATCCCCTCGGCAAGGCGCAGTCCCATCAACAGGTATTCGGTTGATTGATCCGCAGGGCTGAGCGGCGTTCTTTCCGTCTCGCCCGTGCCCCGCTGGCTGACACGGGCCAGCCAGTCCGAAGGCGACAACGGCGTTTCGATCGCCCAGCGCCGCCTGCCAAGGGTCAGCCGACCATGGGCGCCGGGACCGATCCCGGCATAATCGCCATATCGCCAATAGATCAGGTTGTGCCGGGATTCCGCCCCCGGCCGGGCGTGGTTCGACACCTCATAGGCGGGCAGACCGGCCTTGGCGCAAACCTCTTGCGTCAAGGCATACATGTCCGCCGCGCGGTCGTCATCGGGCAAATCCCGCAACAGACCACGGGCATGGCGGTCGCCGAATGCCGTCCCCGGTTCGATGGTCAACTGATACAGCGAAAGGTGGTCGACGGCCATCGCCAGCGCCTCGTCCAGCTCCGCGCGCCACTCTTCGGGTGTCTGACCTTGCCGGGCATAGATCAGATCGAAGCTGACCCTGTCGAACGCGGCGCGAGCAATGTCAAAGGCCGCGCGGGCCTCGGCGGTATCGTGCAAACGGCCCAGCCTGCGCAGATCCGCGTCGTTCAGCGCCTGCACCCCAAGAGACACCCGGTTCACGCCGGCATCGCGAAAGCCCGCAAAGCGGCCGGCCTCGACAGACGTCGGGTTTGCCTCGAGCGTGACCTCCATGTCGTTGGCGCAGGGCCACGTCTTGCGTATCGCCTGGAGAATCGCGGCCACGAGATCAGGATCCATCAGGCTGGGTGTGCCGCCGCCGAAGAACACGGTATTCAGAGTGCGGGGCCCGGTTTCCTGGCCGATCCGTTGAATTTCAGACAGGTAAGCCGATTTCCAGGCAGCCGTGTCGAAGGTCGCCGCGACATGGCTGTTGAAGTCGCAATAGGGACACTTGGCCAGGCAGAACGGCCAGTGGATATACAGGCCGAAGCCGCCTGCTTGCCAGTCTTCAGCGGTCAAAGGCTGTGACCAGTTTCTCGAAGGCGCGGCCGCGGTGGCTGATCCGGTTCTTTTCCCAGCGGTCCATCTCGGCAAAGGTCAGATCGAACCCGTCGGGCTGAAAGATCGGATCATAGCCATGCCCCTGGTCGCCGCGCATCGGCCAGACGATCCGGCCGGGAATCTCTCCCTCGAACACTTCGTCCTGACCATCCGGCCAGGCCAGCACGAAGGTGCAACGGAACCGTGCGGTGCGCGGTTCGGGTGCGTTCGCCTCCTCGAGCTTGGTCCAAACCTTTTCCATCGCCATCGCAAAGTCGCGACCAGACCCTGTTTCGGCCCAGTCGGCGGTGTAAACGCCCGGATCGCCGCCCAAGGCGTCCACCGACAATCCGCTGTCGTCGGCCAGTGCCGGCAGGCCGGTCGCACGGGCGGCGGCATGTGCCTTGATGCGGGCATTGCCGACGAAGGTATCTTCGGTTTCCTCGGGTTCTGGCAGGTTCAACTCTGCTGCGCCGACGACGGAAACCCCGTAAGGTTCCAGAAGATGCGCGATCTCTTCCAGCTTTCCGCGGTTATGCGTCGCCACCAGCAACCTGTCGCCCGTGAAACGGCGCATGGGTCAGGCTCCGACCGCGGCCTTTTGCGCCGCGACCAGTTCGGCCACGCCCTTGTCGGCAAGCCCCAGCAGGTGATCCATCTGTTCGCGTGAGAAGGTCGACCCCTCGGCCGACATCTGAACCTCGATCAGGCGGCCCGAACCGGTCATCACGAAGTTGCCGTCGACACCGGCCTCGCTGTCTTCGGGATAATCGAGGTCAAGAACCGGCTGGCCGGCATAGATGCCGCAGGATACGGCCGCCACCGGATCGGTCATCGGATCCGAGATCACGTCGCCGGTCTTCATCAGCTTGTTCACCGCCAGACGCAGTGCGACCCAACCGCCGGTAATGGCCGCACAACGGGTGCCGCCATCGGCCTGGATAACATCGCAATCGACGGTGATCTGGCGTTCGCCCAGCGCCACGCGGTCGACGCCGGCGCGCAGGCTGCGCCCGATCAGCCGCTGGATCTCAACGGTGCGCCCGCCCTGTTTGCCCGCGGACGCCTCGCGCCGCATGCGCGTCGTCGTGGCCCGCGGCAGCATCCCGTATTCGGCCGTCACCCACCCGAGGCCAGAGTTCTTGAGAAATGGCGGAACCCTCTCTTCTAGCGAGGCGGTGCACAGCACATGGGTGTCGCCCACCCGGATCAGGCACGAGCCCTCGGCGTGTTTCGTTACCCCGGTCTCGATTGAAACCGGGCGCATTTCACTTACATCACGGCCAGACGGGCGCATCGCAAATCCTCTCTCGCATTCGGCGCTTTGCTCCCACGAGAGGGGACTTGATGCAAGCCCGATTGACGGACCGTCGCGCTGTCCTTTAATTGCATCGCTTCGCTGGAGACATGCCAAGGTGACCGAAACCCAGAGCCTTCTCGAAGAGATGAACGACCGCTCGCGCGAAGTGTTTCGCCGCGTGGTCGAAGGCTATCTGGAAACCGGAGACCCGGTCGGGTCGCGAACGCTGACCCGCACGATGAGCGAGAAGGTCAGCGCGGCGACGATCCGCAACGTGATGCAGGACCTGGAATTCCTGGGCCTTCTGGACAGCCCCCACGTGTCCGCCGGCCGCGTGCCGACCCAGTTGGGGCTTCGGATGTTCGTCGACGGTCTGCTGGAAGTGCGCGAGCTTGAGAATGACGACCGTCAGAAGATCGACGCCACGCTGGGCAGCAACGAACGCGATGTGGGCGCGATGCTGGACCGGATCGGGTCGGCCCTGTCGGGTGTGACCCACGGTGCGAGTTTGGTGCTTGCTCCCAAGCACGAGGCGCCGATCAAGCATATCGAGTTCGTCAGCCTCGCCCCGGACCGGGCGCTGACGGTGTTGGTCTTCGCCGATGGGCATGTCGAGAACCGGTTGTTCCAGCCCGCACCGGGGCAGACCCCGTCCTCGATGCGAGAGGCCGCCAATTTCCTGAATGCCCTGGCTGCGGGCAAGACGCTGAGCGAGCTGCGCGAGGTGATGCAGGTCGAGATCGCGCGTCGCCGACAGGAGCTGAACGAGCTCGCGCGCGTGATGGTCGAGGCCGGGCTGGCAGTCTGGGAGAACGAGGGCGAGCCCCATGCCCGCCTGATCGTGCGCGGCAGGGCGAACCTTTTGGCCGACAGCGCCGAGGCCGAGGAGCTGGACCGCATCCGCACCCTGTTCGACGACCTGGAACGCAAGCGCGACATCGTCGAATTTCTTGAACTCGCCGAAGAAGGCGAGGGGGTGCGGATCTTCATCGGATCCGAAAACAAGCTTTTTTCACTTTCGGGTTCCTCTCTGGTGGTCTCTCCATATATGAACGCTGACCGAAAGATCATTGGCGCCGTGGGCGTGATCGGGCCGACCCGACTGAATTACGGGCGGATCGTGCCCATCGTCGACTACACGGCTCAACTGGTCGGAAAGCTGATCTCCGACCGGGGTAAGGGATAAGGCATGGCAGAACCTGAGAAGACCGAAATCGAGATCGAAGACGCCCCCGCGGACGCTCCTGCCGAGGAAAGCCAGGCAAGCGCCGTCGAGGACGAGCTGAAAGCCCTGCGCGCCGAACGGGACGAGCTGCGCGACAGGTTCATGCGGGCGTTGGCCGATGCCGAGAATTCGCGCAAGCGGGCGGACCGCGACCGGCGCGAGGCCGAGCAATACGGCGGCTCGAAGCTTTCGCGCGACATGCTGCCGGTTTACGACAACCTGTCGCGCGCGCTTGAGGTCGTGACCGACGAACAGCGCGAGGCGAACAAGGCGCTTATCGAGGGCGTGGAACTCACGCTTCGCGAATTGCTGAACGTTTTCGCCAAGCACGGGATCGAACGCGTGGTGCCCGAGGTGGGCGATACATTCGATCCGCAGTTGCACCAGGCGATGTTCGAGGCGCCGGTGCCCAACACCAAGGCCGGGGACATCATCCAGGTAATGGCGGTCGGTTTCATGCTGCATGACCGGTTGCTGCGCCCGGCGCAGGTGGGCGTATCCTCGACCCCGGCCTCCTAGTCGGGCTGGGTCAGGGCCTTCAACGCATAGACCAGTTCCAGAGCCTGTTTCGGCGTAAGCTCGTCGGGATGTATCCCGGCGAGCTTTTCCTCGATGGGCGAGGGGCCTTTTTCCGCTGGCTTCGGCACGAGGGACTGCGCCGCCGAGAATAGCGGCAGATCGTCGATCAGCGTCTTTTGCGGCCGACCGCCTTCGCGTTCGCCCTGTTCCAGCGCCTCCAGCACGACGCGTGCGCGTTCGACCACCGCGTCGGGCAGTCCCGCCAGGCGTGCGACCTGCACCCCGTAGGACCGGTCCGCCGCGCCTTTCCTGACCTCGTGCAGGAAAATCACGTCGCCTTCCCATTCCTTGACGGCGACGGTCGCGTTCTCGACCCCCGCCAATTTGTGCGCCAGTGCGGTCAGTTCGTGGTAATGGGTCGCGAAAAGCGCGCGGCAGCGGTTCACGTCGTGCAGATGTTCAAGCGTGGCCCAAGCGATCGACAGCCCGTCATAGGTGGCCGTGCCGCGACCGATCTCATCCAGGATCACCAGCGCGCGGTCATCGGCCTGGTTGAGGATCGCCGCGGTTTCCACCATCTCGACCATGAAGGTCGATCGCCCCCGTGCCAGATCGTCGGACGCGCCCACCCGGCTGAACAATTGCGACACAAGCCCGATATGGGCACGGCGCGCGGGCACGAAACTGCCGGCTTGCGCCAGCAGCGCGATCAGCGCATTCTGCCGCAGAAAGGTCGACTTGCCTGCCATGTTCGGTCCGGTCAACAGCCAGATCGAAGCGCCATCTTCGCCTTCGGACAGGTCGCAATCATTGGCTATGAAGGGGGCGCCACCCTGCCGGCGCAACGCCCGTTCCACGACCGGGTGGCGGCCACCGACGATGGAAAAGGCGCGGCTGTCGTCGACCTTGGGCTCGCACCAGTCTTCGCCCCGGGCCAGGTCGGCCAGTGCGGCGGTCAGGTCGATTTCGGCAAGGGCCGCGGCGGCCTGTCCCACGGGGCCGGCCTGATCCAGAACAGCCCCTTTCAGGCTGTCATAGAGCCGTTTTTCGATTTCAAGCGCCCGGTTTCCCGCGTTCAGAATACGGGTTTCCAGTTCGGACAGCTCGACCGTTGTGAACCGAACCGCATTGGCCGTTGTCTGCCGGTGAATGAACCGCTCGGACAGGGGCGGCGACAGCATCTTGTCGGCGTGGGTCGCGGTCACCTCGATGAAATAGCCCAGCACGTTGTTGTGCTTGACCTTGAGCGACCCGATCCCCGTCAGTTTCACGAACTCTGCCTGCATCGCGGCGATGACGCCGCGCCCCTCGTCGCGCAACTTGCGCGCCTCGTCGAGATCGGCGTCGTGGCCTGGGGCGATGAACCCGCCATCTCGCGCCAGAAGCGGCGGTTCGGCGACAAGTGCGGCGTCCAACAGGCCGCAAAGCGCGTGATGGCCGACCAGCGCCTGCCGCGCCTCGGCCAGCAGTTTGGGGTGGTCGCCCGAAAACCGTTCGGCCACCGCGCCGGCCTGGGCGAGACCATTGCGGATCGCGGCGAGGTCGCGCGGCCCGCCGCGGTCGAGTGCCAGGCGCGACAGGGCACGGTCCATGTCGGGACATTTGCGCAGCTCTTCGCGCAGGGTGTCGCAAAGGCGGCTGTCGTCGACCAGCGCGCGCACCGCCTCCAAACGACCGTGGATCGTGGCGAGGTCGCGGGACGGGCTGGAAATGCGCCGTTCCAGCAGCCGCGCACCCGGTGCGGTCACCGTGCGGTCGATGGCTGCCAAAAGGCTGCCGTCACGGCCGCCGGACAGGGCGGCGGTCAGTTCCAGGTTGCGCCGGGTGGCGGCGTCGATCTGGACGCTGCCGCCGGTGGCCTCGCGCACCGGCGGGCGCAGCAGTGGCAGTTTGCCTTTCTGCGTGATCTCCAGATAGTCGACGATCGCGCCCATGGCTGACAGTTCGGCCCGGCCAAAGCTGCCGAACCCGTCCAGCGTGTCGACACCGAATAGCCCGGCAAGCCGTTTTTCGGCGGAGGTACTGTCGAAACTGCCGCGCGACAACGGCGTGAGGGCGGCGCCCGATTCCGTGACTGTTCCGGCCCAACCGGCCTCTGTCGCCTCGCTTAGCAGTACCTCGCGCGGAGCAAGGCGCGCCAGTTCGGGACCCAACCGGACGGGTGGGCATTCGATCACGCGAAACGCGCCGGTCGAAATGTCGACCCAGGCCAAGGCCGCGGCGCCCCGCACCTCGGCGAAGGCGGCCAGGAAATTGTGCCGCCGCGCCTCGAGCAGGGAATCCTCGGTCAGGGTGCCGGGTGTCACCAACCGAACAACATCGCGTTTCACGACCGCCTTGGACCCGCGCTTCTTCGCCTCGGCCGGATCCTCCAGTTGTTCGCACACGGCGACGCGGAACCCCTTGCGGATCAGGGTCAGCAAGTACCCTTCGGCCGAATGCACCGGCACGCCGCACATCGGAATGTCCTCGCCCAGATGCTTGCCGCGCTTGGTCAGCGCGATGTCCAGCGCCTCGGCGGCTGCGACCGCGTCCTCGAAGAACATCTCGTAGAAATCGCCCATCCGGTAGAACAAGAGCGCGCCGGGATGCGCCTCCTTGATCTCCAGATATTGCGCCATCATCGGCGTGACGGATGCGGCCTGCCCGTTCACTTTGCCCCCCGCTGTCCTGCGCCCGGACCTTACAAACCTCGCCCCCTGCGGAAAAGCGGCAAATCCAGCGTATTGAGACCCGCCCGCCGTAGGGTTAAGAGGCACCTCGTGCAGGAGGAGACCCGCCCCATGGCCGACAATTCGAAGATCACCCCCGAAGAAGCGCTGGGCTACCACATCGACCCCGTCCCCGGGAAATACGAAATCGTGGCGACCAAGCCGATGACGACCCAGCGCGACCTGAGCCTGGCTTATTCGCCCGGCGTGGCGGTGCCGGTTCAGGCCATCGCGGATGCGCCCGAGACGGCCTATGACTACACCACCAAGGGGAACATGGTGGCGGTGGTGTCGAACGGCACCGCAATCCTGGGCATGGGCAATCTGGGCGCACTGGCCTCCAAGCCGGTGATGGAGGGCAAGTCGGTGCTGTTCAAGCGGTTCGCCGACGTGAACGCCATCGACATCGAGCTGGACAGCGAAGACCCCGAGGACATCATCAAGGCGGTCAAGCTGATGGGGCCGACCTTCGGTGGGATCAACCTCGAGGACATCAAGGCGCCGGAGTGTTTCATCATCGAGCAGCGGCTCAAGGAAGAGATGGACATTCCCGTCTTTCACGACGACCAGCACGGCACCGCCGTGATCTGTGCCGCCGGGTTGATCAACGCCCTGCACATTTCGGGCAAGAAGATCGAGGATTGCCGGATCGTGCTGAACGGCGCGGGGGCGGCCGGGATCGCCTGTCTGGAACTGATCAAGGCGATGGGGGCGAAGCATGACAACTGCATCGCTTGCGACACCAAGGGCGTGATCTACCAGGGCCGCACAGAGGGCATGAACCAGTGGAAGTCGGCCCACGCGGCCAATACCGACGCGCGCACGCTGGAAGACGCCATGAAGGATGCCGACGTGTTCCTGGGCGTCAGCGTCAAGGGCGCGGTTACGCCCGAGATGGTCGCCAGCATGGCCGACAACCCGGTGATCTTCGCGATGGCGAACCCCGATCCGGAAATCACGCCGGAAGAGGCCCACGCGATCCGGCCCGACGCCATCGTGGCCACCGGACGGTCGGACTATCCCAACCAGGTGAACAACGTCCTGGGTTTTCCCTATCTCTTCCGTGGGGCGCTGGATATCCATGCCCGCGCCATCAACGACGAGATGAAGATCGCATGTGCCGAGGCGTTGGCCGAACTGGCCCGCGAGGACGTGCCCGACGAGGTCGCCATGGCCTATGGCAAGAAACTGAGCTTCGGGCGGGATTATATCATCCCGACGCCCTTCGATCCGCGGTTGATTTACACGATTCCGCCTGCCGTGGCGCGGGCCGGGATGGATACCGGCGTCGCCCGCCGGCCGATCGTCGACATGGACACCTACCGCCACAACCTGAAGGCACGGATGGACCCCACGGCCTCGGTCCTCTCGGGTATCGCGGCCCGCGCCAAGGCGGCACAGGCCCGGATGATCTTTGCCGAAGGCGATGACGAGCGCGTGCTGCGCGCCGCCGTCAGCTACCAGCGGTCGGGTTACGGCAAGGCGCTGGTCGTGGGCCGCGAGGCCGACGTGAAGGAAAAGCTGGAACAGGCCGGGCTGGCCGACGCCTATCGCGAGCTGGAAATCGTGAACGCCGCCAATACCCGCCACCTGGAGGCCTATCGGTCGTTCCTCTACCAGCGGTTGCAGCGCAAGGGGTACGACACCCACGATATCCACCGGCTGGCCACCCGCGATCGGCACGTCTTCGCGTCGCTGATGCTGGCGCACGGCCATGGCGATGCTCTGGTGACGGGCGCAACACGGAAATCTGCGCATGTGCTGGAACTGATCAACCACGTCTTCGACGCCCGCGCCGAGGATGGCGCGGTCGGCGTGACGGCCCTGCTGCACAAGGGCAAGATCGTATTCATCGCCGATACGCTGGTGCATGAATGGCCGGAACCCGAGGACCTGGCGACCATCGCCGAGCGCGCGGCGGACGTGGCCCGCAGCCTGGGGCTGGAACCGCGGGTCGCGTTCCTGTCGTTTTCGACCTTCGGCTACCCGGTCTCGGAACGGGCGACCAAGATGCACATGGCACCGCAGGTGCTGGACCGCCGCGGGGTGGATTTCGAGTATGACGGCGAGATGACCGTCGAGGTCGCCCTGAACCCCGCGGCAATGGCGAAATACCCGTTCTGCCGTTTGTCGGGTCCGGCCAACATCCTGGTGGTGCCCGCGCGTCATTCCGCGTCGATCTCGGTGAAACTGATGCAGGAAATGGCCGGCGCCACGGTCATCGGTCCGATCCTCGCCGGCGTCGACAAGCCGATCCAGGTCTGTTCCACGGTCTCGACCGTCAACGACATCCTGAACATGGCGCTGCTTGCGGCCTGCGAGGTCGGTTAGTGACCGTCTATTGCCTGGGCTCGATCAATGCGGACAACGTCTATTCGGTTCCGCATCTGCCGGCGCCAGGCGAAACCCTTGCCGCGACCGGGCTGTTCCGCGGACTTGGCGGCAAGGGCGCGAACCAGTCGGTTGCCGCAGCCCTGGGGGGTGCGCGGGTCGTGCATATCGGTGCGGTCGGTCCCGATGGGCGCTGGGCGGTGGATCGTCTGGCGGAATTCGGGGTCGACACCGCGCATGTCGTGCAATCCGACCACCCAACGGGCCACGCCATCATCAACGTTGCCCCGGACGGTGAAAACGCCATCGTGATCTTTCCCGGCGCCAATGCCCGGCAGGATGGGGTGCGGATCGAGGCGGCGCTGGCCGATGCGGGGCCGGGCGACACGCTGCTGATGCAGAACGAGACATCGCATCAGGCTGAGGCGGCGGCGCTGGCCGTCGGGCGTGGGATGCACGTGGTCTACTCGGCGGCGCCTTTCGATCTGGTCGCGTTGGGCGCGGTGTTGCCGCGGCTGTCGCTGTTGGTGTTGAACGCGGTCGAGGCCGCGCAAATGCGTTCTGCCCTGGGCGAGGTTACAGGACCCGAGGTGATCGTGACCGACGGTGCCAATGGCGCCACTTGGTATTTCGACGGGCAATGTATTGCCGCGCCGGCCTTTCCCGTGAAACCCATGGATACCACCGGCGCGGGGGATTGTTTCATCGGGTCGCTGGTCGCGGCGCTCGATCTAGGAAAAGACCGTACCGGTGCGCTGCGTTACGCCACCGCCGCCGCCGCGATTCAGGTGACCCGGCCGGGCACGACAGACGCCATGCCCACGCTTGCCGAGGTCAGGGCCTTCCTCACCGAACGCGCCTAGGACCCGGTAAACGGCGCGGCGTCTCCCCAAAGCTGGCGCACGCGGGCATCGCGCCCGCAGGCCTCGCGGTAGCGTTTATAGGCTTCGGACTTCGATTTCGGGCCGAAGCGGGTGATCACGAGATCGCCCTTCTTGTAATAATCCTGGTGATAGTCCTCGGCCTTGTAGAATGGCTTGGCGGGGAGGACCGGCGTGACCACCGCGCGGCCCAGTGCCGATTGTGCCTGCGCCTTGGCGGCCTCGGCCGCCTGCTTTTCGGCCGGGTCAGAGACGAAAACCGCGGTGCGATAGCTGTCGCCCCGGTCGCAGAACTGCCCGCCTGCGTCGGTCGGGTCGACCGATCGGAAAAACAACGAGAGGATCTGATCGTAGCTTATGACATCCGCGTCATAGGTGATCTGCACTGCCTCGTAATGGCCGGTGCCGCCGCGCACCACCTGTTTGTAGCTGGGGTTCGCCACCGTTCCGCCGGTATAGCCAGAGACGACCTCACGCACGCCTTTGACCTTTTCGAAATCGGCCTCGACGCACCAGAAGCATCCCCCGGCGACCACCGCGGTCTGCAAGTCGGCGGCGCGGGCCTGCTCGCATTCCGCGACGATCCCCAGGGCGATCGCGATGGCCAGAAGCATCGGCTTGGTATTCTTGAGCGACATCATCATGGCGTGTTTCCTTTTTCGGTCAAAGATACGCCTGCCCGAAAACCGTGGGGAAGGCACAAGCCCGTGACCTCACGCAGGCGGGACCGCTTGTAACATCCGCCGCGACGGATAGGCTGGCGGCGAAAGGAGCCTGACCATGTGCCATGCCAACATCGGTGTCGGAGCCTTCCGCTGATGCGGATCGCGATGTGGTCGGGACCCCGCAACCTGTCGACGGCGATGATGTATGCCTTTGCGGCGCGGGGCGATTGCGCAGTCTGGGACGAACCGTTCTATGCCGCCTACCTGGCGATGACCGGCCTTGCCCATCCGATGCACGACCAGATCATCGCCACGGGCGAGATCGACCCGGACAAGGTCGCGGGGCGGCTGACAGGGCCGGTGCCCGGGGGAAAGACGCATTTCTACCAGAAACACATGTGCCAGCACATGATCGCCGGTATCCCGCGGGACTGGATGGACCAGGTGACCAACGTCTTCCTGATCCGGCACCCCGCCCGCGTTCTGGCCAGTTTCGCCGCGAAATACGAAAACCCGACGCTGGACGATATCGGTTTTGCCCAGCAGGCCGAATTGTTCGACCGCGTGGCGCAGCGCACGGGCCGTGCGCCTGTGGTGGTGGACAGCGCCGATATCCGCAACGACCCCGAGGGTATGCTGCGCAAGCTGTGCGCGGCGCTGGGGATCGGGTTCACGCCCGCGATGCTGTCCTGGCCCAAGGGCGGGAACGCGCAGGATGGCGTATGGGCGCCGGTCTGGTACGCGGCGGTGCATCGCAGCACGGGGTTCGCCGGACCCGAGGGGCCATTGCCCGTGCTGACGGGTTCACATGCCGCCATGACGGAAAAGGCGCTGGCCTATTACCAGCGCCTCTATCCGCATCGCCTTGTCCTCTGACGCCTAGCCCCTCAGCCGCCGGTTCCGCATCGCGATCAGCCGAAGGCGCAGCGCGTTCAGCTTGATGAAGCCCGCGGCATCCTTCTGGTCATAGGCGCCCGCATCGTCTTCGAAGGTGACGTGTTCCTCGGAATACAGCGAGTGATCCGACCAGCGGCCGACCGTGCGCACTGAACCCTTGTAGAGTTTCAGGCGTACGGTGCCGGTGACATGCTCCTGGCTTTTGTCGATGGCCGCCTGCAGCATTTCGCGTTCGGGGCTGAACCAGAAGCCGTTATAGATGAGTTCCGCATAGCGCGGCATCAGTTCATCCTTCAGATGCGCCGCGCCGCGATCCAGCGTGATCTGTTCGATGCCGCGATGCGCCTCGAGCAGGATGGTGCCGCCGGGCGTTTCGTAGATGCCGCGCGATTTCATCCCGACAAAGCGGCCCTCGACCAGGTCGAGCCGGCCGATCCCGTGCTTGCCGCCCATCTCGTTCAACCGGGTAAGGATCGTGGCCGGCGACATCGCCTGGCCGTCGATCGCGACCGCATCGCCCTTCTCGAAGGTGACCTCGATATATTCGGGCGTATTGGGCGCATCTTCGGGATGCACCGTTCGTTGATAGACGTAATCGGGCGCCTCTTCGGCGGGGTTTTCCAGAACCTTGCCCTCGGACGAGGTGTGCAACAGGTTCGCGTCCACGCTGAACGGCGCTTCGCCCCGCTTGTCCTTGGCGATCGGGATCTGGTTCTTTTCGGCGAAATCGATCAACTTGGTCCTGCTGGTCAGGTCCCATTCCCGCCAAGGGGCGATCACCTTGATGTCCGGGTTCAGCGCATAAGCCGCCAGTTCGAAACGCACCTGGTCGTTGCCCTTGCCGGTGGCGCCATGGGCTACCGCGTCGGCGCCCGTTTCGGCGGCGATCTCGATCAGCCGTTTGGAGATCAGCGGACGCGCGATCGAGGTGCCCAAGAGGTAAAGGCCCTCATAGACGGCGTTGGCCCGGAACATCGGGAAGACGAAGTCGCGGACGAATTCCTCGCGAAGGTCCTCGATGTAGATTTCCTTGACGCCCATCATCTCGGCTTTCTGGCGGGCGGGCTCCAGTTCTTCGCCCTGGCCAAGGTCGGCGGTAAAGGTCACCACCTCGCAGCCGTATTCGGTTTGCAGCCATTTCAGGATGATCGAGGTGTCGAGACCGCCGGAATAGGCCAGGACGACTTTCTTGGGCGCGGACATGGGGATCGCTCCGGTTTGGGTGGCTTCCGGCGGCGTTTATTTCGTTTCGCCCAAAGGAGCAAGGGCGGCCCCTTCTGGGACCGCCCTTCTGTTTCCTAAAGCCGGGTGATGCCCGATCAGCCGTCTTCGGCCGGCGGGTCCAGGTCAAGCGCCTCGTGGAACGCGACCATCGCCTCACGGGTGATCTCGCGGCCGTTCGAGGCTTCGAAGAAGGCCGACGTCTGGGTGGTCTTGGCCTCGGCGAGCTCAGCCTGCGCAGCGGTTACCGTTTCGGCCACGGCCTCGTATTCAGCCGCGGCGTCGCGCGCGGCTTCGAGTTCGGCCAGTTCGCCGGCGATATCGCCGCTCGCCGGCCCGGAATAGGCACCGGTCTCGGCATCGAAGAGATCGGCATTGGCCGCCTTGAACGAATCCAGGTCGGCCTGCGCGAGCTTCGCCTCCGGCGTATCTGGTTCGGCCGCGGCCAAGGCGTCGGCCAGCGCTTCGTAGTCCGATGCCAGCGCGCTGGTACCTTCGAGTTCCGCGATCGCGGCGGTCAGGTCCGTGGTGGTGCCGCCCAGATAGGCGCCGGTCTCGATGTCGAAGAGATCGGGATTCGCGGTCTTAAACGATTCAAGTTCGGCCTGCGCTTCGGTAAGGGTGGCGGTCGCGGCCTGCGCCGCGACGCTGGTGACGCGATAGTTCTCGATCCGACCCACCTGACTGTTAGGCGCAGCGTTCGCACGGGCCGTCGCACTGGCGTGCATGGCATTCAGCCCCTTCAGTACCGAGTTGATCGACGGTGCTTTGGGCGCCGCGCGTCTGGCTTGCGTCTTGGTCGCCCGGTTCTGATTGGCCTTGCCGTTGGCTTTGCCGTTCGCGGCTGCCTTTTCCTTGCCGAGCGCCTTGCCATTGCTGAAGCTCAAACCGAAGGAATGGCTCTTGCCGTTGTTCCCTTTGTCGGCGCTCTTGCCGTTACCGCCGGAATTGCCCCCAGCGTTTCCGTTGCCGCCACCGTTGCCGCCACCGTTGCCGCCACCGTTGCCGCCACCGTTGCCCCCGCCGTTGCCGCCACCGTTGCCCCCGCCGTTGCCGCCACCATTATCGCTTTTCGCGAAGGCAAGGTCGGCCGATAGCGTCACCATCGCCAGGGAGAGCGGGGTGGCCGTCAGCGCCGCGATCGCAAGCGCGGACAACGTATGGGTAAGAACTTTCTTCATGGTCACCTCCGTGCGTCCCAGTGGGGCAGCAACTTTTCTTGAACTCGAACCTAGGGGGCCATCGGGGCAAATTTTTGACGCAAGGTAAAAAAGACAAGGAAACAATAGGGGCCGCATGCCTCATTCGCGCGCAAAAGCTTGCATCCCGGGCGGGTTTCGCGCGACAGGAAGTCATGCAAGACTTTATTTCCAGGGCACGCGCGGCCGAATCCGCCCTGCGCGAGTTGTTCCCGCCGACCCCGCTGCAGTCCAACCTGCACCTGTCCGAACGATTCGGCGCAGACATCCTGCTGAAACGCGAGGACTTGACCCCGGTGCGGTCCTACAAGCTGCGCGGTGCCTTCAACGCCATGCGCAAGGTGCTGGCCGAACGGCCGGACCAACGTCTGTTCGTCTGCGCAAGCGCGGGCAACCATGCCCAGGGCGTGGCCTATGTCTGCCGTCATTTCGGGGTGAATGGTGTCGTGTTCATGCCGGTAACGACGCCGCGCCAGAAGATCGACAAGACCCGCACCTTTGGCGGTGACAATATCGAGATCCGGCTGATCGGCGATTACTTCGACGATACGCTCAGTTCCGCCCAGGCTTATTGCGCCGAGGCGGGCGGGCACTTTCTGGCCCCGTTCGACGATTCGGACGTGATCGAGGGGCAGGCCTCGGTCGCGGTGGAATTTATGGATGCCCTGGATGCGCCGCCCGACATGGTGATCCTGCCGGTGGGCGGGGGCGGGCTGGCGGCCGGTGTCGTATCGGTCCTTAAGGCTGCCGCGCCCGAAACGAAGGCGATTTTCGTCGAGCCGGCGGGCGGCGCCTCGCTGGCCGCGGCGGTCGCGGCGGGTGGGCCGGTCACGCTGCCGAAGGTGAACAGTTTCGTGGATGGCGCGGCGGTGGCCCGTATCGGCGAAAAGACGTTCGCCGCGCTGGCCGGGATCGACCCCGCGTCCGTTCTGGCGGCCCCCGAGGATCGGATCTGTGCCACCATGCTGGAGATGCTGAACGTCGAGGGTATCGTGCTGGAACCGGCGGGTGCCCTGGCGGTCGACGTGCTTCCCGTGCTGGCCGACCAGATAAGGGGCAAGCGTGTTGTCTGCGTCACCTCGGGTGGCAATTTCGATTTCGAGCGCTTGCCCGAGGTCAAGGAGCGCGCCCAGCGCTATTCGGGGGTGAAGAAATATTTCATCCTGCGCCTGCCCCAGCGGCCGGGGGCGTTGCGCGATTTCCTTGATCTTCTGGGGCCGGATGACGACATCGCGCGCTTTGAATACCTCAAGAAATCGGCGCGCAACTTCGGCACCGTTCTGATCGGGATCGAGACGTCGCGTGCGGACAACTTCCCCGCGCTGTTCGCCCGGATGGACGCGCAGGGCCTGGTCCACCGCGATATCACCGATGACGTCGTGCTGTCGGAATTCCTGATCTAGGCCACTTTCGTGCCCGCCCGGCCCTGCGCCATCAACAGCGATTTCGATTCGGCATAGCAATCCAGCAACTTGCCCAGTTCGACGGATTCGCCACGTGCCAGCCGGTGTTCGATCCCCTGGCAGATCGCACAGAAGTCCTTGAGCCCCAGGTTCAGCGCCGAGCCGCGCACGAAATGCAGGTCTGCGGGCAGACATTCCGGATCGGGGGTTTCGCGCAGCCGGTTCATGACCTCGTCCACCTCTTCCAGGAACAGGTCGAGCACCTCGTCGAAGGCGTCTTCGCCAACTTCGCTGCGCAACTCTTCAACTCTGGTCCAGTCGATCATCGCACTTTTCACCTCTGACAGGCCCCCACCTCGTCGCCTACCCTAGGGTCGGGGATTTAACGGTACGTAATTCCGAAGGGCAAAATAGCTCGAAAGCGATCTTTCACCCGGCGTTAAGGCGGTCCGGCCTAAGCCGGGTGCGGACAAGTGCAAGGACGCCCGTGAACGTCGAGACCGATCAGCCAGAGTTCCGGCACGAACCACACGCCCTGGTGCGGTTGGTCCTGCTGGTGGACGACAGCCGCCTGCAAAGGCGAATCCTGCGCGTTTCGCTGGAACGCTGGGGGTATGAGGTGGTGGAATGCGGCTCTGCCGAAGAGGCGCTGGAAATCTGCCGCGATCGCCCGGTCGACCTGATCATCAGCGACTGGATGATGCCCGGAATGAACGGGCCGGAATTCTGCCGCGCCTTTCGCGCGCTCCCGCGTGACAGCTACGGCTATTTCATCCTGCTGACCTCGAAATCGGAAACCGGCGAGATGGTGCATGGTCTCGATGTCGGCGCCGACGAATTCCTGACCAAGCCGGTGAACGCCAATGAATTGCGTGCGCGGATCGCCTCGGGCGAACGTATCCTGCGCATGGAATACCAACTGCGCGAACAGAACAGGCTGCTGAGTTCGACGCTGGGCGAACTGCGCACGCTGTACGATGCGATCGACCGCGACCTGGTCGAGGCGCGCAAGCTGCAACAATCGCTGGTGCGTGAACGTTCGCGCCGGTTCGGCGCGTCCGAGGTATCGCTTTTGCTGCGTCCCTGTGGCCATGTCGGCGGCGATCTGGTCGGCTTTTTCCCGGCGGGCGACGGAAAGCTGGGCCTGTTCTCGGTCGACGTTTCGGGCCACGGAATCAGCTCTGCCATGGTGACGGCGCGGCTTGCCGGGCTTCTGGCTTCTTCCTCGGCGGAACAGAACCTTGCGCTTGAGGAAGATTCCGATGGCCGCATCCACGCCCGCCCGCCCGAGGAGGTCGTCGAGCATTTGAACCGGCTGTTCCTGGAAGAGCTGGAGACCGAACATTACTTCACGATCCTGCTTGCCATGGTCACGCTGGAAACCGGCGAAATCAGCTTCGTACAGGCCGGGCACCCCTATCCTGCGATCCAGCGCGCCGATGGCAGCGTGGAATACCTGGGCGGGGGGGGGCTGCCGGTCGGGCTGATTCCCGGTGCCAGCTTCGAGGCCGGCACGGCCCGCCTTGCGCCCGGTGACCGGGTACTGCTTGCTTCGGACGGGATCACGGAATGCCCCTCGCCAACGGATGAGCAGTTGGGCGAGGACGGACTGTGCCAGCTGATGGTCAAGAATGCCGCCATTCGTGGCGAGGCGTTTTTCGAGGCTTTGTTGGCCGATGTCATCGGCTTTGCCGGTGGGCCGGATCTGCCCGACGATATTTCGGGCGTTCTGTTCGAGTTCGGTTAGCGCGCCAGACCCAGGAACCGCGCTACGAAATGCCGGTCGCCGGCATTGTCCAGCCGGTGAACGGCCTCTTCGGCGGGCAACCAGAGCGCGGTATGGCCGGGTTCGTGCGGATCGCCATGGGCCCGAACCGGACGCGCCAGGTAGATCGTACACAGCTTTTCGGCCCAAAGGTCGTATTCCGGCATGAAGGTGAACCGGCGAAACGCCCCCAGCCGGCGCCGAATGTCGATCCGCCAGCCGGTTTCCTCGAATACCTCACGGTGCAATGCGGCCAGGGGCGATTCGCCGCGATCGATCCCGCCGCCCGGCAGCTGGTATTCCGGGATCGGTTCGGCTTGGTGCGTGACCAGCAGCGCGCCGTCGCGTTCCAGGACGGCATATGCCCCGGGCCGGATGCGGTAGCGTTGGCCCGGGCGGACCGGTTCACCGAATCGCCTGATCATGACCACCCCCCCTTTGTGCTCGGAACGCAGCCTCTATATAAGGCGCGTGAGCCAAGGCCCAGAGCCAAGGGAACCCCATGTCACTCGGATCGAAGATCGCCTGGGACGACACCGTCCTGCCCTTTCAGCTTGACCGCAGCGCCGTCCGCGGGCGGGTCGCACGCCTGGATGGCGTGCTGGACCAGGTCCTGGCGCAGCACAACTATCCGCCCGAGATCGAGGCGCTGGTCGCCGAGGCGGCCCTGCTGACCGCGCTGATCGGCCAGGCGATCAAGCTGCGCTGGAAATTGTCGATGCAGATCCGGGGTGACGGTCCGGCGCGGTTGATCGCGACCGATTACTATGCACCGGGCGAGGATGGCGCACCGGCCCTGATCCGCGCCTATGCCAGCTTTGACGCCGATCGCCTGGTGCAGGGCGCCGAACCGTTCGGCCAAATCGGGCAGGGATATTTCGCCCTTTTGATCGACCAGGGTCGGGACATGGTGCCCTATCAGGGGATCACGCCGCTTGCCGGGGGGTCGCTTTCGGCCTGCGCAGAGACCTATTTCGCCCAGTCCGAACAATTGCCGACCCGATTCGCGCTTACCTTCGGGCGCACCCGTGTACCGGGGCAGGCCGAGCATTGGCGTGCGGGTGGCGTTATGCTGCAGCTGATGCCCGAGGCGTCAACGCCCTCGGTCACCGAGGGCGGCAGCGGTGATGACGGCCTGCTGCAGGCCGATGACATCCTCGAGGGTGCTGAGGCCGAGGACTGGACCCGAGCCAACACCCTGCTCGATACGGTCGAGGACATGGAACTGATCGGCCCCTCGGTGCAGCCGACCGAATTGCTGGTGCGTTTGTTCCACGAAGAACAGCCGCGCGTTTTCGATGCCCAGCCGGTTCAATTCGGGTGCACCTGTTCCGAGGATCGCGTACGGCAAAGCCTGTCGATCTATTCGGCCAAGGATATCGGCCACATGACCACCGATGAGGGCATCGTGACCGCCGACTGCCAATTCTGCGGGGCGCATTACGAACTCGACCCCGCCACGCTGGGCTTCGAGTCCGAGAAGGACCCCGATGCCGACGCGTGATCCGCTGGCCGGGTTGCGCGCGGCACTGACCCGGCTGGGGGCGGAAACCTCGGATCACGACCTGAACCCGGATTTCGTTTTGCCCGAGGGTCGCGTGCTGCGCCCCGCCGCTGTCCTGGTGCCCATCCGGATTGCCGAAACCGGCCTGCGGGTGATCCTGACCAAGCGGTCCTCACGGTTGAAACATCACCCCGGGCAGATTGCGTTTCCGGGCGGCAAGCTTGATGACGGCGACGATGGCCCCGTCGCGGCCGCCCTGCGAGAGTCGCACGAGGAAATCGGGCTTCCGCCCGCGATTGTCGACATCCTTGGTACGATGCCGCCGCACGAAACCGTCACGGGCTTCACCGTGACCCCGGTTCTGGGCCATGTTCGGGGCGGGTTCGACCCCGTGCCCGAGGCCGGAGAGGTGGACGAGGTGTTCGAGGTACCATTCGACCACGTGATGAACCGAACGCGCTATATCGTGCAGTCGCGGTTCTGGCGCGGCCAGCGGCGGCATTACTACACGGTGCCCTACGGCCCCTACTATATCTGGGGTGCGACCGCCCGCATCCTGCGCGCGCTGGCCGACCGGGTCGCGTGATGATGCGCGTCCACGGAGACTGGTTCTTTGCCGACCACACCCAGGCGGTGTGCCGGGCGCTGACTGGCGCCGGCCACCAGGCGTTGTTCGTGGGCGGATGTGTGCGCAATGCGTTGTTGGGGGCGCCGGTCACCGATATCGACATCGCGACCGATGCCCGCCCCGAACAGGTGATGAACCTTGCCGCGGCGGCCGGGCTGAAGCCGGTACCGACCGGGTTCGAGCACGGCACCGTGACCGTGGTCGCGGGCCATCTGCCGCACGAGGTGACCACCTTCCGGCGCGATGTCGAGACGTTCGGCCGCCACGCGGTCGTGGCCTTTGCCGACACCGCCGAGGAAGACGCCCATCGCCGTGATTTCACGATGAACGCGCTCTACGCCACGCCCGGGGGCGAGGTGATCGACCCCTTGGGCGGGTTGCCCGACCTTGTCGCGCGGCGGGTGAGGTTCATCGACGATGCCGATGCGCGCATCCGCGAGGACTACCTGCGCATCCTGCGCTTTTTCCGGTTTCATGCGTGGTATGGCGACCCGGAGGGCGGGCTTGATGCGTCGGGGCTGGCCGCCTGCGCGGCGAATGTTGGCGGCTTGGAAAAGCTGTCGCGGGAACGTGTCGGGGTCGAAATCAAGAAACTGCTGTCGGCGCCTGATCCGGGTCAGAGCGTTGCGGCCATGGACCAAAGCGGCGTTCTTTCCCATAGCCTGCCCGGTGCTGTCTCGCGCCTGCTGCCGGTCCTGGTGCACCTGGAAAAGGGTTGGGGCATGGCGCCTGATCCGATGCGCCGCCTTGCCGCTCTGGGCGGCGAGGACCACGCCGAGCGATTGCGCCTCAGCAAGGCGGAGGCGCGAAAACTGGACCGGCTGCGAGACGCGGTGGGGGGATCCGCCGGGGCGGCCGAACTGGGCTACCGGCTGGGGTCCGAAGCGGCGTGCGACGTTGTTCTTTTGCGGGCCACCGCGACCGGGGCACCCCCGTCCGAAGATGCACGCGACCAGATCGCCGAAGGGGCTGCGGCCGAATTCCCGCTGACCGCAAGCGACCTGATGCCCGATCATACTGGCCCGGCGCTTGGCGCCCGGTTGAAAGAGCTTGAGGCGCGTTGGATCGCGTCGGGATTCCGCCTGACCCGGGAGCAGTTGCTTGGCTAGCCAAGGCATCCTTTCGGGCCGGAACAGAGACGCATGACGCTTGATCCCCTTTACCTTTTCGTGTTCGCCGGGCTGTTCTCGCCGGGGCCGAACGTGATCCTGCTGACCGCCTCGGGGGCGCGCTTCGGGTTTCGCAGGACCCTGCCCCATGTCGCGGGTGTTGTGATCGGTGTCGGCATCACGTCGGGGCTGACGGGGTTGGGCGTCGGCGCCCTGCTGCTTGCCCAGCCGACGCTTTCGATGCTGTTGCGGCTGGCCGCTGCGGGCTGGATCCTGTGGATGGCCTGGTCTCTTCTGACCGCTGCACGCCGCCCGCGGACCGAGGCGGGCCATCGTCCTTTCACCGTCGTCGAGGCAGTGCTGTTCCAGTGGGTCAATCCCAAGGTCTGGGCGATCGCGCTGGCGGCGGCCTCGGGTTATGGCGCGGGGCTGGGCCCGTGGGGCGAGGCGCTGCGGCTGGCGACGGCCTTTGCGGGGCTGAACCTGTTCGTCTGTCTGTTCTGGTCGTATGCCGGGTCGCTTCTTACCTTCTTGCTGACCAGCGAACGCGCCTGGCGGATTTTCATGGCCGGCATGGCTCTGGCGCTTGCGGCCTCGGCGGGGATGGTGGTCCTGTGACCTGCGCCGGTCTATAGTCCTGCCGCAGTCAGTCCGAGAGCGCCCCGCCCCGTGTTCCGTTTCTTCGAAAATCTCGTCGACCCCTACACGGCCTACGAGCAGACCGACCTGCCGCCGCAACGGCTCATCCCGTTCCTGTGGGGTTATGCCCGCCCGTTCAGGCGGGTCTTCGTCGCGGCGATCCTGCTCAAGATCGTCGTCGCCGCGGTCGAGGTCTGGCTGATCCATGCGCTGGGCCAGGTGGTCGACATCCTGTCGAAGGGCACACCGGCGCAGGTCTGGCAGGATCATGGTCTTTGGTTGATCGGTCTTGCGCTCTTTATCCTTGTGGTCCGGTCGCTGCTCCAGGGGTTGGATGCGGCAATCCTGAACAACGGGGTGATGCCGAATTTCGGTACGCTGATCCGCTGGCGCGCGCATGCCCAGGTTCTGCGCCAGTCGGTCGGCTGGTTCGAGAACGATTTCGCGGGCCGCATCGCCAACCGGATCATGCAGACCCCCCCCGCCGCGGGCGAGGCGGTGTTCCAGGTCTTCGATGCGATCACCTTTGCCATTGCCTATGCGGTCGGGGCGCTGATCCTGCTGGGCGATGCCGATCCGCGGCTGGCGCTCCCGCTGGTGGTGTGGCTGCTGCTATACGGATTCTTGGTGCGCTGGACGATGAAGCGTGTCGGGCCGGCATCCAAGGCGGCGTCGGATGCCCGCAGCGCGGTGACCGGCCGGGTGGTCGATGCCTATACCAACATCCACGCGGTCAAGCTTTTTGCCCATCACGACCGGGAACTGGCCTATGCGAAAGAGGCCATCGACAAGGCGCGCCGGACCTTCGCGGCCGAAATGCGCATCTTCACCAAGATGGACGTCGCGCTGACCGCGCTGAACGGGTTCCTGATTGTCGGCGTCGTGGGCTGGGCGATCCTGTTGTGGATGCAAGGTACCGCAAGCGTGGGTGTGGTCGCGGCGGCCACGGCGTTGACGCTGCGGCTGAACGCGATGACCGGCTGGATCATGTGGGCGCTGTCCAGCTTCTTCCGCTCGCTGGGCGTGGTCGCCGAGGGGATGGAGACCATTGCCCAGCCGATCACCCTGACCGACGCGGTGGGCGCCAAACCTTTGCAATTGCGGGCAGGCGAGATCGCGATTCAGTCGCTTTCCCACCATTACGGGCGTGGATCGGGCGGCCTGAACCGCGTCGATCTGGTGATCCGGCCGGGTGAAAAGGTGGGGCTTGTCGGCCGTTCGGGCGCGGGAAAATCGACATTGGTGAAACTGCTGCTGCGGTTCTACGACGTCGAGGGCGGACGCATCCTGATCGACGGGCAGGACATCTCGGACGTGACACAGGAAAGCCTGCGTCGCCATGTCGGGATGGTAAGCCAGGATGCCAGCCTGATGCACCGGTCCGTGCGCGAGAACATCCTGTACGGCCGGCCCGAGGCGAGCGAGGCCGAGATGATCGCCGCGGCCAGGCGTGCCGAGGCGCATGAGTTCATCCTCGACCTGCAGGATCCCGAGGGACTGACAGGCTATGACGCGCGGGTCGGCGAGCGCGGGGTCAAGCTGTCGGGTGGGCAGCGCCAGCGGGTCGCGCTGGCACGTGTGATCCTGAAGGATGCGCCTATTCTCGTGCTGGACGAAGCGACCTCGGCGCTGGATTCCGAGGTCGAGGCGGCGATCCAGGAGACCCTATACGGCGTGATGGAGGGCAAGACGGTAATCGCCATCGCGCATCGCTTGTCGACCATCGCGCATATGGACCGGATCGTGGTGCTGGATGACGGCCGGATCGCCGAGGAAGGAACACATGCGGCGCTTTTGGCGCGGAACGGACTATATGCCCAGTTCTGGGCGCGGCAGTCGGGCGGGTTCATCGGGACGGAGGCGGCCGAGTGAGTCACCTGATCGAGCGGCTGAACCTGCGCGGAGAAGGCGTCGCCTCGGACGGGTTGACCGTGGCCCTGTCGCTACCCGGTGAAACGGTAGAGGGTGACGCGGTCGAGGGCCGGATTGCCCGCCCGCGCATCCTGACCCCATCGCCGGACCGTGTCCGCGCCCCCTGCCCTCATTTTCAGAATTGCGGCGGCTGCACGCTGCAACATGCGGCAGACGGCTTCGTTGCAGCATGGAAGCGGCAGGTCGTCGAAAGGGCCCTGGCCGCGCAGGGGCTGGAGGCGCCGATCCGGGCGCTGCACACCTCGCCGGGCGCATCGCGCCGGCGCGCGACACTGGCCGGGCGGCGCACGAAAAAAGGCGTTCTGGTCGGCTTCCATGCGCGCGCCTCGGACCAGATCGTGGGGATTGCCGATTGCAGGCTGCTGCATCCCGACCTAATGGCTTGCCTGCCCGCCTGCGAGGCGCTGACCGCGCTGGGCGCTTCGCGCAAGGGCGAGGTGGCGCTTGCGCTGACCCGGTCCGAGGATGGGGTCGACGTCGCCGTCAGCGGGGTCAAGCCGCTGGACGGGGCGTTGCGGGCTGCGCTGGGCGACCTGTCCGACCATCACGACCTGGCGCGGCTGTCGTGGAATGGAGAGATCGTGGCGGCCCGCCGCCCGCCGCGCCAGCGCATGGGCCGTGCGCTGGTGGTGCCCCCGCCGGGTGCGTTCCTGCAGGCGACAGAGGCGGGGCAGGCCGCGCTGACCGCCGCGGTGCGCAAGGCGGTTGGCTCGTCACGCCGGGTGGCCGACCTGTTCGCGGGGTGCGGTACCTTTGCCCTGCCCCTGGCCGAAACCGCCGAGGTGCATGCGGTCGAGGGCGACGCCGCGATGGTGGCGGCGCTGGATGCCGGATGGCGCGGCGCGCCGGGGCTGAAACGGGTGACACACGAGGCCCGCGACCTGTTCCGCCGCCCCCTGCGGCCCGACGATCTGGCTGGGTTCGACGCCGCGGTGATCGACCCGCCGCGTGCGGGGGCAGAGGCCCAGGTCGCCGCGATTGCCGATTCGCGCCTTCCGCGCCTTGCCTATGTGTCGTGCAACCCCGTGACCTTTGCCCGCGACGCGAAACGGCTCTGTTCCGCCGGCTTTCGCCTCGATTGGATCGAGGTGGTGGACCAGTTCCGGTGGTCGGCCCATGTCGAACTTGCCGCCGTGCTGAGCCGGACCCATATCGGCTGACGAACCGGTTCGGAAACACGGGTGGGACGATGAGGGACAGACTGGCGCGGCTGCTGGAGCGGGCCGCGACACGCAACACGATCATGGGCGTCATCCTGGTGAACGCCGTTCTGCTGGGGATGGAAACGTCCGACAGGCTGATGGCGCAGGCGGGCGATGTGATCGTCTCGTTGGACAAGCTGTGCCTCGCGATCTTCGTGACCGAGATCGGCGCCAAGCTGATCGCCTACCGGTTCGGTTTTTTCCGGTCGGGCTGGAACATCTTCGATTTCCTGATCGTCGGGATCTCGCTGGTTCCCGGCGCGCAGACCCTCAGCGTACTGCGGGCGCTGCGTATCCTGCGGCTGTTGCGCGTGATCTCGGTCGCGCCGCGGCTGCGCCGGGTGGTCGAGGGATTCATCACCGCCCTGCCCGGCATGGGCTCGGTATTCCTGCTGATGGGGATGATCTTCTATATCGGTGCGGTGATGGCGACCAAGCTGTTCGGGGACAGCTTTCCAGACTGGTTCGGCACGCTCGGCCAGTCGGCCTATTCGCTGTTCCAGATCATGACGCTGGAAAGCTGGTCCATGGGCATCGTGCGGCCGGTGATGGAGGTTTATCCCTACGCCTGGGCGTTCTTCGTGCCGTTCATCATGGTGACGACCTTCGCGGTGGTGAACCTTTTGGTGGGTTTGATCGTCAATTCCATGCAGGACGCCCACCACGAAGAGGACGTCCAGCGCACCGATGCCTATCGTGACGAGGTTCTGGCCCGGCTCGAGGCGATCGAGGCCCGGTTGGTGGCCCGCGAAGACGCGCCCAAGCCGCTGTCCAGGGATGAAACCGCCCGCAAGATCGCGTATGATCGGCCTTAGGCAAGACACCGATAACGAGCAGGCCATAGAATGATCGGACGACGGGCGTTTGTTGCAGCGGGCGCGTGCCTTGCGCTGTCGGCATGCAGTTCCAAATTCAAGAGCTATGACGGCCCCGAGGTCACACGGGTCGTCGTGATGAAGGGCCGCAGGCAGATGTATCTGCTGCACCATGACCAGGTGCTGAAGGCCTATCGCATCGACCTTGGTTTCGAACCGAACGGCCACAAGGTCCACGAGGGCGACGGGCGCACGCCCGAGGGGCGTTACTGGATCGACCGGCGCAATCCCAACAGCGAGTTTCACCTGTCGCTGGGGATCAGCTATCCCAATGCGCGCGACGTCGAGGTGGCGCGCGGAATGGGCCGGTCGCCGGGGGGCGACATCTTCATCCACGGGCGGGCACGCAGGAACCGCGGCAAGGGGCCGGACTGGACTGCGGGCTGTATCTCGGTTTCCGACCGCGAAATCGAGGACATCTACGCCATGGTGCGCGACGGCACCGTGATCGACATCCTTCCGTGATCGGCCTCAGAACGCCGAGGCAACCCGGTCGGCGCGCCGCCCGGTGACCAGGGTCCACCAGATTTTTCCGTTTTCCTCCTGGTAGAAGGCAAAGCCCATATGGGTCGCCTGCGGGTCGAGGACCACGCTGCGCGTGTCGGCCACGTCCATCCAGGCGGCAAGGGTTTCAAGCTCGGTCTCGTAGGTCTCCGAGATGTTTTCGCCCAGCATAGCCCCTTCGAAACCTGCGCGCTGCACCCGGTCAAGCGGGGACGAGCCATCCGAACCGAAATGCCAGGGCCGGTTCTGCACCGACATGTCGCGCGAATGGGTTGCGGCGGCGGCGTTCAGGCGCGCGTCAAGGTCCAGCGGCTGCGTGCCACGGGCCCGGCGCAGGGCGTTCACCGCGTCCAGCATGCGATACTGGATCTCGCCGCTATCTGCTTGCGAAATGCGGTAGACCTGCGGCAGGGGCTTGCCGTCGGGACCCAGCCGTATCGGGGTCGTCGGGGTGCAGGCCGACAGCGCGACAAGGGCGACCGCAAAAGCCGGAACCAGGCGTTTCATGGGCAAGTCCTTCGAGAGTTCGGCCTCTCTCTAGCCGCAGTTTCACGGCGGTTCAAACGCTTCCCGCGCCCGTTGACGGCTGTTTGAATTGCCGGGGCATGGTTCGCTGCGTATATGTTGGCCCGAACGTGGCTGGAACATCACGAGACGGATCACAAGATGAGCACCCGACCCACCCGCCCCCTGACACGCCGCCATTTCCTCGGCGCATCGGCGTTGGCGTTCGGCGGTCTGGCCGCGCCGGCCGCGATCGGCCAGACGGTCGAGATCGAACCCGATCTTTCGCAGATGGTGCGTCGCAACATGTCCAGTTTCCGTGCGCTGGACTGGCAGCCCTATTTCGCCGACCTGCGCGGCGGCGCGATCCTTGTCGACACGACTTCGCGCGCGCTGCATTTCTGGTCCGAGGACGGATCGGTCTACAAGCTTTACCCGACCTCGGTTCCGATTTCCGAGGACCTGACCCGGCGTGGCCGCACGTCGGTGGTGCGCAAGGTCGAGGGCCCCGAATGGCGGCCGACGCCCGCGATGAAGCTGCGCAACCCCGAATGGCCGGACTATGTGCCGCCGGGGCCGGACAATCCGCTGGGCACACACGCGCTTTACCTGGACTGGACCTATTACCGCATCCACGGCACCCACGACACGCGCAAGATCGGGCGGCGGTCGTCGAACGGCTGCATCGGTCTCTATAACGAGCATATCGCCGAACTGTATGGCCTTGCCGGAGTGGGCGCGCAGGTGTTGCTTATTTGACGACATTTGCCGCCAGGATGGGGGCAAGGCGTTCGCCACGATTGAAAATTTCCGAAATCGTGGATTAGACAGGAACTACATGTTTAACATGCATGCGACGGGCGGGAGAATCCGTCCCGTGCTGTTATTAGGAGAGACACATGAAGAAGATCGCCCTTGCCGCCGCCGTTTCGGTCGCCGCGTCCGCCGCTTTCGCCGGTGGCTACTCGGAGCCGATGATGGAGCCGGAAATCATCGTCGAAGACACCTCGTCCTCGGCCGGTGGCATCCTCGTTCCGCTCCTGGCGCTGATCCTGATCGCGGCCGCCGTTGCGGACTAAGCTTCGACAGGCTTGAAACGAAAAAGGCGGTGGTCACCCACCGCCTTTTTCTTTTGTCGATGTGCCCCGTCGGCAGGCGTCAATCCACCCACCCCTTGAGATGGGTTCGGATCACGTCGCACAACGCCCCGATATGGCCTTCGTCGTCGTTGAGGCAGGGGATATAGGTGAACTCTTCGCCGCCGGCCTCTTCAAAGCTTTCGCGGATTTCCTCGTTGATCTCTTCCAGCGTCTCGATGCAGTCGGCCGAGAATGCGGGGGCGATCACCGCAATCCGCTTCATGCCCTGTTCGGCAAGACGGGCGACCTCTTCCACCGTATAGGGCTGAAGCCATTCCTCGGGGCCGAACCGCGACTGGAAGGTGGTCGTGATCCGGTCATCGGCCCAGCCCAGCTTCTCTTTCAACAGTCGGGTCGTCTTGACGCACTGGCAATGATAGGGGTCGCCCTCCATCAGATAGCGCGTGGGTACGCCGTGGTAGGAACAGACCAGCACGTCGGGTTTGTTTTCCATCGCGGCATAGGCGCGCTCGACCGAGGCGGCCAGCGCCTCGACATAGGCCGGGTTGTCGAAATAGGCGGGTACCGTGCGCACCTGCGGCTGCCACTTCTCTTCCATCAGGGCGCGGAAGAAGTGGTCGTTTGCCGTGGCCGACGTGGTGCCCGAATATTGCGGATAAAGCGGGAAGAACAGGATCTTTCGACAGCCCTTGTCCGCCATCTCGCGCACCTTCGACTGGGTCGAGGGGTTGCCGTAGCGCATGCAGAAATCCACTTCGACCCGGTCGCCGAACGCCTCGGCCAAAGTCTCGCGGATCTTGGCGGTCTGCGACTTCGTGATCGTCATCAGGGGGCTTTCGCCCGCCTCGTGGTTCCAGATCGACTTGTAGGCTTCGCCAGACGCGAACGGTCGCTTGGTCAGCACCACGAGTTGCAGGATCGGTTGCCAGATCCAGGGCGAATAGTCGATCACCCGCTTGTCCGACAGGAATTCGTTCAGGTAACGCCGCATCGACCAGTAGTCGTAGTTGTCCGGCGTACCGAGGTTGGCAAGCAGAACCCCTACCCGTTCGGGCGGAATCTTCGGGTGGTCGTCCGGGGCGTGCGCCGGGCGCTGGGCGGCGGCAAGGGACGAGCCGGCCTTGCTCCCGTCTTGATTGGAGTCGAACATCGCGTCTTTTCCGGGGTTTCTGTCGGACTGCAACTTAGAATTCCTCAAGGACATAAACAGATTTCGCCGGGGGTCAATCAACTCCCCGACCGTTTCGGTCGGAAAATCCGCGCTCGGTTGTGCCCAGCGCCTCGGCCAACCGGGTGCGGGCCGACCCGGGGCGCAGGGCCCTGGGTTGCGTGTCCGACGGGCTCCACCCTGCAAGGTAGATCATCTCGGCGGTTGCCGGGATGCGGCCATCCGGCCCGGCATGGCTTTCGGCATAGCGCCGCGCTGCCTCGGCAAAAAGCGCGCGGGGCGGGGTGCGGCGATGGCGCGCGGCCAGCGCATTGGTCTCGCCCATGGCGCGCAGGTCGCGCATCAGGTGGAACGGGGTCTGATAGCTGATTGTCTGGGTTACGGAATCGGCCACCGGCAGGGCGAATCCGGCGCGTTGAAGCAAACTGCCAAGATCGCGGATCTCGCCCATCGGCAACACCCGCGGTGACAGCCCGCCGGTCAACGCCGCCTCTGCCTCGGCCAGGGCTGTGCGCAGTTCATGCAGGCTTCGCCCGCCAAACAGAACGCCCAGGAAAAGCCCGTCGGGGCGCAGCGCCCGGCGGCACTGGACCAACTGGCCCACCGGGTCGTTGGCCCAATGCAGGCACAGCCCGTGGATCACAAGATCGTGTGCTCCGGGTGCCAGGTCCAATGTTTCGGAATCAGCAACGATCTTTGCGCCCGAAAAGCATTGGCGCCACGGGTCAGGAAAACCGGTGACCACGGCGGGTGCCGTAAAGGTTCTGTTAACCTCGGTGACCCTTTCCTTAATCTCGTCCGCCGCCAGCCTGTGCAGGAACGGTTCCGGGGCCCGGCGGGCGCGGGCACGATGGCGCGTCAGCGCCGGGCGGTCGGTCAGGTCGGGTGGGCGTTGCATCGGGTCTCCGGCACTTGGCTTGGGCAATGTAGGGGGTGCATGGGCATGTTTCAAAGCGCGCTGCGTTTGATCTACCCGCCGCGCTGCGTCTCTTGCGGGGACATGGTGGACCGCGACTTCGCGCTTTGCGCAAGTTGCTGGGGCCAGATGGATTTCATCGCGGGGCTGGTCTGCGATTGTTGTGGCACGCCCCTGCCGGGCGAGGACGCGGGCGAACCGGAATATTGCGACGACTGCCTGGCAAGGCCGCGCCCCTGGGCGCGGGGGCGGGCCGCGATGTTGTATCGCGAAAAGGCGCGCTCGATGGTGCTGGCCTTCAAACATGGCGATCGAACCGAACTGGCCCGCCCTGCCGCCGACTGGATGCTGCGTGCGGGCCGTCCGATCCTGTCGCCGGGCATGGTGGTCGCGCCGATTCCCCTGCACCGCTGGCGCCTGGTTTCGCGCCGGTTCAACCAGTCGGCCCTGTTGTCGCAGGGCGTGGCGGAACGCGCGGGTTTCGCACATTGGCCCGACCTTCTGGTGCGTATCCGCAAGACCAAGGTGCAGGACGGCATGGGGCCCGAGGAACGCTTTGCCAATCTGGCCGGTGCCATCGCCGTCCAGGCCCGTTATCGCGAAAGGCTGCGGGGCCGGACGGTGCTGTTGATCGACGACGTGATGACCTCGGGCGCGACACTGTCCACCGCGGCCGAAGCCTGCCTGGCCGCCGGAGCCGAAGAGGTGCGCGTGCTGGTCCTGGCCCGCGTTGCGAAAGCGTCGTGATCGCCTATAGTGCGCGCGAGCCAAGGAAGAAGGATCATGCAAGCGGTAGAAATCTATACATCGCCCTTTTGCGGCTATTGCCACGCGGCCAAGCGGCTGCTGGACCAGAAGGGCGTCAGCTATTCGGAAATCGATGTCGGGACGCAGCCGAAATTGCGCCAGCAGATGATGGCGCGCGCCCATGGCCGCCACACGGTGCCGCAAATCTTCATCGGTGAAACCCATGTCGGCGGCTGCGACGAATTGTATGCGTTGGAACGGTCGGGCAAGCTCGATCCCCTGCTGGCGGATTAGGGGACGATGCGCGCGGCCCTGATCCAGATGACATCGGGCGACACCCCCGCGGACAATATCGCCCCCGCCTGCGAGATGGTGCGCGAGGCGGCGGCGAGCGGAGCGCAGTTCATCCTGACGCCCGAGGTGACGAATTGCCTGTCCTCAAGCCGGTCCCGGCAGCAGGAACTGCTTTCTTACGAGGAAGACGACGCCATGCTGTCGGCCCTGCGGCAAGAGGCGGTGACTGCGCGTATCTGGCTGTTGATCGGGTCGCTGGGGCTAAAAACCCACGACCCGGACGGGCGGTTCGCCAATCGGTCGTTCCTGGTTGCGCCGGACGGGTCCATCGCGGCGCGTTATGACAAGATCCACATGTTCGACGTCCAGATCACCGAGACCGAAAGCTACCGCGAGTCGGAAGGCTACCGGCCCGGCGACCGCGCGGTCGTGGCTGACACGCCGTTCGGAACGCTTGGGCTTTCGATCTGCTATGACCTGCGGTTTCCACATCTTTACCGCGCGCTCGCCCATGCCGGGGCCGAGATCCTGACCGTGCCGGCCGCGTTCTCGCCGGTTACGGGAAAGGCGCATTGGGAAACGCTGTTGCGGGCTCGCGCGATCGAAACCGGTTGTTACGTGCTGGCGCCGGCACAATGCGGGTTGCATCCCGCGACCGAGGGGCGCCCGCGCCGCACCCATGGCCATTCGTTGGCGATCGCGCCCTGGGGCGAGGTGTTGGCCGATGGCGGCGACGGCCCCGGCATCACCTATGTCGACATCGACCGCGAAGAGGTGGCGCGCGCCCGGGCCCGCGTGCCTTCGATCACCCATGACCGGCCCTTCGCGCCGCCCACGTGACCGAGATCGGCGACAGCCTGGCCGTGACGTTGTTCAGCGAGATCTTCATGGCCGATCAGCTGGCGCGAAACCGGATTGCCCGCGCGTTGCCCAAGGGAATGGAACTTAGCCACTTCTCGGTTCTGAACCATCTGGCGCGGATCAACGAGGAACGCACGCCGGCCCAACTGGCCGCGACCTTCCATGTCACGCGCGGCGCGATGACCAACACGCTGAATCGGCTGGACTGGGCGGGGCATGTGCATATCCGCCCCGACTGGGACGATGCGCGGCGCAAGATGGTCTCCATCAGCCCCTCGGGCCGGTCGGCGCGCGAGGTGGCGATACAGGCCATCGCCCCGGTGCTGGCAGAGGCCGTCGCCGATATCGGCGAGGACCGGCTGCGTGCGGCGCTGCCGGTTCTGCGGTTGCTGCGGCAAAAGCTGGAGGGCCGCCGCTAGGCGGGCTTCACCGATGCGGTGACATAGTTCACCGACAAATCGCGGCTGGACAGTGACCAACCCCAGGTCAGCGGGTTGAACACGAAACCCGTGCGGTCCACCGGTTTGAGCCCGGCCTGTTCCATCAGGTGGCACAGTTCGTCGGGCGTGATGAATTTCGACCATTCATGCGTGCCCTTGGGCAGCCAGCGCATCACGTACTCCGCCCCCACGATCGCCATGGCAAAGCTTTTGGCGTTGCGGTTAATGGTCGAACAGATGTGCAGCCCGCCGGGTTTCAGCAACTGGCGGCATGCGGTCAGATAGCTCAACGGGTCGGACACGTGCTCGACCACCTCCATGTTCAACACGACGTCGAACTGTTCGCCCGCCGCGGCCAGCGCCTCGGCGGTGGTGTGGCGATAATCGATGTTCAGACCCGATTGTTCGGCATGGATGCGGGCCACGGGAATATTGCGCGGGGCGGCGTCCGCGCCGACCACTTCGGCGCCAAGCCGTGCCATCGGCTCGGCCAGCAAGCCGCCGCCGCAGCCGATATCCAGCAAACGCAGCCCCGCAAAGGGTGCTTCGTCGGACAGGTCGCGGTCGAATTCCGCGGCGATCTGCCGCGTGATATAGTCCAGGCGGCACGGGTTCAGCATGTGCAGCGGCTTGAAC
This sequence comes from Rhodovulum marinum, assembly GCF_004343075.1. Taxonomy (GTDB): domain Bacteria; phylum Pseudomonadota; class Alphaproteobacteria; order Rhodobacterales; family Rhodobacteraceae; genus Rhodovulum; species Rhodovulum marinum. The sequence continues at coordinate 128,177 of NZ_SLXP01000008.1, read as the reverse complement.
TTGCCGTTCGGATCCCACCATTCGGCGGCCATCGCCTCGAATTTCGCCACTTCGGAAGGGTCTACGGTCGTCTCGGCAGCTTGCATCGGGCGCTCCGTTCCTGTCTTCTGTCTGCACACCCTTGGGGTGTGACGCTCACGCGTTATATAGGCGGCTCATGGACAAATCCGCAGGCCAAAAGCGCGCATCGCAACTTCTTTACCCGCCGGTCGATCCGTTTGACCAGCGGATGCTGGACGTGGGCGATGGCCACCGGATCTATGTCGAACAATGTGGTCACCCCAAGGGTATCCCCGTGGTGGTGCTGCATGGTGGCCCCGGCGGCGGCTGCAGCCCGGCGATGCGGCGCTATTTCGACCCCGAGGAATTCCGCGTGGTGCTGTTCGATCAGCGCGGCTGCGGGCGGTCGCGGCCCCATGCCAGCGTATCGGCCAACACGACCTGGCACCTCGTCAGCGATATCGAGCTGATCCGCAAAGCGCTGGGCATCGACCGCTGGGTGCTGTTCGGTGGCAGCTGGGGCGCGACTCTGGCGCTGGTTTACGCCCAGGCGCATCCCGACCGGGTGGCCTATCTGGCGTTGCGCGGCGTGTTCCTGATGACCCAGGCCGAGCTTGACTGGTTCTATGGCGGTGGCGCCGGGCAGTTCTGGCCCGATCTCTGGGGCCGGTTCGCCGACCTGGTCCCGCAGGACGAACGCCACGACATGATCGGGGCTTATCACCGGCGGTTGTTCTCGGGCGATCTGATGCTGGAGACCCGCTATGCCCGCGCCTGGGCCGCGTGGGAAAACGCGCTGGCCTCGATCGACCATGATGGCCCGATGGGCGAGGCGCCTGCCGATTATGCCCGCGCCTTTGCACGGCTGGAAAACCACTATTTCCAGAACGCGGGTTTCCTGGATCGCGACGGCCAGATCCTGCAGGACGTGCCGCTGATCTCGCATATCCCGGCGACCATCGTGCAGGGCCGCTATGACATGGTTTGTCCGCCCGCCTCGGCGTGGCGGTTGGCCGAGCGCTGGAGCCGGGCCGAATTGAAGATGGTGCCGTTGGCCGGGCACGCCCTGTCCGAGCCGGGGATCAGTGCCGAACTGGTGCGCACCATGCGGGGCGTGCAGCGGCAGGCAAGCGCATTGGGGCTGTGATAGATGAGTGTGAACGTTCGTTTCTGGGACCGCCTCGCACGGCGCTATTCGCGAATGCCTGTGCGCGACCCCGAGGCCTATGAACGCAAGTTGCGCCTGACCAAGGACTACCTGACGCCCGATGCGCGGGTGTTCGAATTCGGCTGCGGCACCGGGACGACCGCGTTGCGGCATGCCGCCGACGCGGGGCACGTCACCGCCATCGACTGTTCCGTGAACATGATCGAGATCGCGCGCGAGAAGGCCGCGGCCGAGGGCGTGACCAATGTGCGTTTCGACGTGGCCAACCTGGAGGATATGCCCGAGGCGGACGGCCCTTATGACATGGTGATGGCGCATAATGTCCTGCACCTGCTCAGGGACCGCCACGCGGCGCTGGCCCGCGTCCATGACATGTTGCGGCCGGGCGGTGCCTTCGTGTCCTCGACGGCATGCGCGGCGCGGGCGCCCTGGCTGTTCCGCGCGATCCTCAAGACCGGCCATGCCTTGCGCCTGTTGCCGTTGTTCCATTTCCTGACCGAGGATCGGCTGAAGTCCGAGATCCGGGCCGCCGGATTCACTATCGAACACGAATGGCTGCCATCCGGCGGAAAATCCGCGTTGTTCCTGATCGCCCGAAAAGGCGAGTAACGGGCGCGCGGCACAATCTCCTTGCAGATTCGGGCGCATCCCCCTATATCGCGTTCAACAGCGGCGGTTCGGCCTCCACCCCCGAGCCTCCACCGGTGAATTTCGCACGGGCCGTTGGCCCGTTTTTTTGTGTCTGGAACGCCCATGTCCGACCTTGTCGCCAAAACCGCCATCGACCGCCGCCTGGCCGAGATCCTGACCCCCGTGATCGAGGGGCTGGGCTATGAACTGGTGCGCGTCCGGCTGATGGGTGGCAAGACCAAGACGCTGCAGGTCATGGCCGAACGCCCCGAGGGCGGGATCGAGGTCGACGAATGCGCCGAGATTTCCACGGCGATCTCGGCCGTTCTGGATGTCGAGGATCCGATCGAGGACGCCTATACGCTGGAAGTGTCCAGCCCGGGCATCGACCGGCCCTTGACCCGGCTCAAGGACTTCGAGACCTGGAACGGCCACGAGGCGAAGCTGGAGACCACCGAACTGATCGACGGCCGGCGCCGGTTCAAGGGCGCGCTGGCGGGTGTCGAGGATGGCGAGGTGCTGATCGAGATCGAGGGGCCGGATGGAAAGCCGGTCACCATCGGGCTGGACTTCGACTGGCTGTCGGATGCCAAGCTGGTGCTGACCGACGAGCTGATCCGCGAGATGCTGAAGGCGCGCAAGGATGCGGGCCTGATCGACGAGACCGAATTTGACCAGATCGAGACGGACGAGTGTTCCGTCGACCAGGAGGACTGAGACATGGCGATTACCTCTGCCAACCAGCTGGAACTGCTGCAGACCGCCGAGGCGGTGGCGCGGGAAAAGATGATCGACCCCGACCTGGTCGTGCAGGCGATGGAAGAGTCCCTCGCTCGGGCCGCCAAGTCGCGTTATGGCTCGGAAATGGACATCCGGGTGTCCATCGACCGCAAGACGGGGCGGGCCACCTTTACCCGCGTGCGCACGGTCGTGCCGGATGACGAACTGGAAAACTATCAGGCCGAACTGACCGTCGAGCAGGCGAAACAGTATCTGGCCGAACCCAAGGTCGGCGATACCATCGTCGACGAGGTGCCGCCCGTCGAGATGGGCCGGATCGCCGCGCAATCGGCCAAGCAGGTGATCCTGCAGAAGGTCCGCGAGGCCGAGCGCGACCGCCAGTTCGAGGAATTCAAGGACCGCGTCGGCACGATCATCAACGGCCAGGTCAAGCGCGAGGAATACGGCAACGTCATCGTCGATATCGGCCGGGGCGAGGGCATCCTGCGCCGCAACGAGAAGATCGGCCGCGAAAGCTATCGCCCGAACGACCGCATCCGCTGTTATATCAAGGATGTCCGCCGCGAGACGCGCGGCCCGCAGGTGTTCCTGTCGCGCACCGCGCCCGAGTTCATGGCGGAACTCTTCAAGATGGAAGTGCCGGAAATCTACGACGGCATCATCGAGATCAAGGCCGTGGCCCGCGACCCGGGCTCGCGCGCCAAGATCGGGGTCATTTCCTATGACAATTCGATCGACCCCGTCGGCGCCTGCGTCGGCATGCGCGGCAGCCGCGTGCAGGCCGTGGTGAACGAACTGCAGGGCGAAAAGATCGACATCATCCCGTGGAACGAGGATCAGGCCACCTTCCTGGTCAATGCGCTGCAACCCGCCGAGGTGTCCAAGGTCGTCATCGACGAAGAGGCCGGCAAGATCGAGGTGGTTGTGCCAGACGATCAGCTTTCTCTGGCAATCGGGCGGCGCGGGCAGAACGTGCGGTTGGCCAGCCAGTTGACCGGGCTCGATATCGACATCATGACAGAGGCCGAGGAAAGCGCGCGCCGCCAGGCCGAGTTCGAGGAACGCACCAAGCTGTTCATGGACACGCTGGACCTGGACGAGTTCTTCGCCCAGCTGCTGGTGTCCGAAGGCTTCACCAATCTCGAAGAGGTCGCCTATGTCGACGTCGACGAGCTTTTGGTGATCGACGGGGTGGACGAGGACACCGCGAACGAACTTCAGGCGCGTGCCCGCGATTGCCTTGAAGAGATGAACCGCAAGGCCCTGGAACATGCCCGCGAACTGGGTGTCGAGGACAGCCTGGTTGAATTCGAGGGTCTGACGCCCCAAATGATCGAGGCGCTGGCCGAGGATGGCGTCAAGACGCTGGAAGACTTCGCCACCTGCGCCGACTGGGAGCTGGCTGGCGGCTGGACCACGGTCGACGGCGAGCGCGTCAAGGACGAGGGCATTCTCGAGAAGTTCGACGTCTCGCTGGAAGAGGCGCAGACCCTGGTGATGACCGCGCGTGTGTTGTTGGGCTGGGTCGACCCGTCGGAGCTGGAGGATGAAGCGGCGAAAGACGAGGCCGAAGACGCCGCCGAGGGTGAAGAGGAGGCCGGGGCCTGATCGCCAGGCCCGGGCGATGGTCATGGCCCGAGGTGGAGCCCGAAACCCCGCGACCGACCCCGAGCGGCGCTGCATCGCCACGGGGGAGGTGCAGCCCAAGGCGGGCCTGATCCGTTTCGTGGTCGGGCCGGACGACCGGATCGTGCCCGACCTGCTGGGCAAGCTGCCGGGCCGCGGCATCTGGGTGGCCGCCGATCGTGACGCGCTGGAGCTGGCGGTTCGCAAGAGGTTGTTCGCTCGCGCTGCGAAACGCGCGGTGACGGTGCCCGCGGACCTGGTGGACCAGGTCGAGGCGGGGCTTTTGCGCCGGGTGGTCGAGGGGCTTTCGCTGGCCCGTAAGGCGGGTCAGGCCGTCGCGGGCTATGAAAAGGTGCGGGGCTGGCTGGACAGCGGCGAGGCCCGGGTTTTGATTCAGGCTGTCGACGGGTCGGCGCGGGGCAAGACCAAGCTGCGCCCGCCGGATGAACCGGATGCCTATATCGGCTTTCTGACCGCCCGGGAATTGGGTTTGGCTTTCGGCCGGGAACATGTGATACATGGCGCGCTTGCGGCTGGCGGACTCACGGAACGTGTAGTAGAGGATGCCGCCAAGCTTTCGGGCGTCCGCAAGAAGATCGGGGGAGAGACCCCCGGAAAGGGTTGAAGACCGAATGAGCGATACTGACGGCAAGAAGACACTGGGTTTGCGTGGCGGCTCTCGGTCCGGCCAGGTGAAGCAGAGCTTCAGCCATGGCCGTACCAAGAACGTCGTGGTCGAGACGAAGCGCAAGCGCGTCGTCGTGCCCAAACCCGGTGCCGCGAAATCCGGCGGGGGCGCCTCTGCAGGCGTGTCGGGCGGCGATCCGTCCAGACGTCCGGCCGGGATTTCCGATGCCGAGATGGAACGCCGCCTCAAGGCTTTGCAGGCCGCCAAGGCACGTGAGGCCGACGAGGCTGCGCAGCGCGAGGCCGAGGAACGCCAGCGCGAGGAAGAGCGCCAGCGCCGCCGCGAGGAAGCCGAGGCCAAGGAGCGCGAGCAGCGCGAGATCGAGGAGGCCGCCAAGCGCAAGGCCGCCGAGGAAGAGCGCAAGCGCAAGGAAGCCGCCGAGGCCGACAAGGCCGCCGAGGCGCCCGCCGCGCCGGCGGACCCCGAGGCCGCCAAGGGCGGTGCCAAGCCGGCGCCGCGCAAGGTCGACCGCGAGCGTGATCGCCCCGAAGAGCGCCAGACCCGGAGCAAGGGAAAGACCGACAACCGCCGGTCCGGCAAGCTGACCGTCAGCCAGGCGCTGACCGGCGGCGAAGGTGGCCGGCAGCGTTCGCTTGCCGCGATGAAGCGCAAGCAGGAGCGCATGCGCCAAAAGGCGATGGGCGGGGGCGAAGCGCGCGAAAAGGTCGTACGTGACGTGCAGCTGCCGGAACAGATCGTCGTGTCCGAACTCGCCAACCGGATGGCCGAGCGCGTGGCCGACGTGGTCAAGGCGCTTATGCAGAACGGCATGATGGTCACCCAGAACCAGACCATCGATGCCGACACCGCGGAACTGATCATCGAGGAATTCGGTCACCGCGTGCAGCGCGTGTCCGATGCCGATGTCGAGGACGTGATCGCCACCGTCGAGGACAAGGCCGAAGACTTGGAACCGCGCCCGCCGGTCATCACGATCATGGGCCATGTCGACCACGGCAAGACCTCGTTGCTGGATGCGATCCGAGACGCCAAGGTCGTCGCGGGCGAAGCCGGCGGTATCACCCAGCATATCGGCGCCTACCAGGTCAGAACCGATAGTGGTACGACGCTGACCTTCCTGGACACGCCGGGCCACGCGGCCTTTACTTCGATGCGGGCGCGCGGTGCCCATGTCACTGACATCGTGGTGCTTGTGGTGGCCGCGGACGACGCTGTGATGCCGCAGACGGTCGAGGCGATCAACCATGCCAAGGCGGCCGGCGTGCCGATGATCGTGGCGATCAACAAGATCGACAAGCCGGCGGCGAATCCCGACAAGGTGCGCACCGACCTGCTGCACCACGAGATCGTCGTCGAGAAGATGTCCGGCGATGTGCAGGATGTCGAGGTGTCGGCCGTCACCGGCCAGGGCCTGGACGAGTTGCTGGAGGCGATCGCGCTTCAGGCCGAGATCCTGGAACTCAAGACGAACCCGAACCGGGCCGCCGAAGGCGCGGTGATCGAGGCACAGCTTGACGTGGGCCGCGGCCCCGTCGCCACCGTCCTCGTGCAGAAGGGCACCCTGAAAAAGGGCGACATCTTCGTCGTCGGCGAACAGTGGGGCAAGGTCCGCGCGCTGATCAACGACAAGGGCGACCGTGTCGACGAGGCGGGACCCTCCGTCCCGGTCGAAGTGCTGGGCCTGAATGGCACGCCCGAAGCGGGCGACGTTCTGAACGTGGTCGAGACCGAGGCGCAGGCCCGCGAGATCGCCGAATACCGCGAGGCGAAGGCGAAAGAGAAACGTGCCGCCGCCGGCGCCGCCACCACGCTGGAACAGCTGATGGCCAAGGCCAAGGAGGACGAGAACGTCGCCGAGCTTCCGATCCTGGTCAAGGCCGACGTGCAGGGTTCTGCCGAGGCGATCGTTCAGGCCATGGAAAAGATCGGCAACGAAGAGGTGCGCGTGCGCGTGCTGCATGCCGGTGTCGGTGCGATTACCGAAACCGACGTGGGCCTGGCCGAGGCATCGGGCGCGCCGATCATGGGCTTCAACGTGCGGGCCAACGCGCCGGCGCGGAACGCGGCCAACCAGAAGGGCGTCGAGATTCGCTATTACAGCGTGATCTATGACTTGGTGGATGACGTGAAGGCGGCGGCTTCGGGCCTGCTGTCGGCGGAAATTCGCGAAACCTTCATCGGCTACGCTCAGATCAAGGAGGTCTTCAAGGTCTCGGGTGTCGGCAAGGTCGCGGGCTGCCTGGTCACCGAAGGTGTGGCACGCCGGTCGGCGGGTGTGCGTCTGCTGCGCGACGACGTGGTGATCCACGAGGGCACCCTGAAGACACTGAAACGCTTCAAGGACGAGGTCGCCGAGGTCCAGTCGGGCCAGGAATGCGGCATGGCCTTCGAAAACTACGACGACATTCGCCCGGGCGATGTGATCGAGATTTTCGAACGCCAGGAGGTCGAGCGCACGCTCGACTGATCGCTGGGTCCAGTGAAAAAATGCAAGGGGCGCCCTTTTGGCGCCCCTTTGTCTTTCCGGGGTGGGGGGCTGAAGTCTTCAGTGCCGGTCGTCCGGTCAGGCAGCCCGATTGACCGGAAGCCCTTCGTAAAGCCGGTCGCCCACGCGCACGACGATCCGGCCGTCCGGCCGGCGCCCGACGAAGGCGCCTTGGACTGATACGCAGGATCCCAGGACGATGGTCTGGATCATCGGTTTGTACCTCGCTTGGAAACAGTGGCTTTGTAATGCGCACAGGGCTCAACGCGAAATTTAATTTCGCCGTAGGGGGTACTCATGAGCGGAAGCTTGCCTAATGCTGATGCCCGAAGCGAAATTCCGCCCCGCCGGCCGCCGTTACAGCCAGTCCTGCAGGACCGGAATCAGCGGCAGATCGGCGGGCGGCATCGGGTATTTGCGCAGCTCCCGCACATGCACCCAGCTCAGCGCCTGTCCTTCGTGGCCATGCGGCTGGCCCTGCCATTTGCGGCAGGCGAACAGCGGCATCAACAGGTGAAAGTCGTCGTAGGTATGGCTGGCAAAGGTCAGCGGGGCGAGGCAACTGGACCACGTGTCGATTCCCAGCTCTTCCTTCAGCTCGCGCATCAACGCGATTTCGGGCGTCTCGCCGGGCTCGACCTTGCCACCGGGAAACTCCCACAGACCGGCCATCGACTTGCCCTCGGGGCGCTGGGCCAACAGCACACGCCCGTCCGGGTCGACCAGCGCGACCGCCGCGACCAGGACGATCTTCATGAGCGGTAATCGGCGTTGATGTCGATGTAGCGGTGGGTCAGATCACAGGTCCAGACCGTCGCCGCATCCCGACCCAGGCCCAGGTCGACCCCGATCACCAGTTCGTCGCGCCGCATATAGGCCGCGCCCGCTTCCTCGGCATAGCTTTCGGCGACCCAGCCCTTTTCCGCCACCAGGATATCGCCGAACCGGATCGACAGCGTGTCACGGTCGGCCTTGGCCCCGGACTTGCCGACCGCCATCACGATCCGGCCCCAGTTCGGATCCTCGCCCGCGATGGCCGTTTTGACCAGCGGCGAATTCGCGATGGCCATGGCCACGGTCCGCGCGTCGGCCTTGCTTGCCGCGCCGGTCACCCGGATCTCGACGAATTTCGTCGCGCCCTCGCCGTCGCGGACGACCTGGTGGGCGAGGTTCAGCATCACGCCGCGCAGCGCATCCTGGAACGCCTTGGCCGGGGCGCTGCGCAGATCGGCGATCTCGGGCGCCTTCGACTTGCCGGTGGCGGCGATCAGAAGCGTGTCCGATGTTGAGGTATCGCCGTCGACGGTGATGCAGTTGAACGTTTCGTCGGTCAGCCGCGCCAGCATGCGTTGCAGCGGCGCACGGGCAATCCTTGCATCGGTGAAGATGTAGACCAGCATCGTCGCCATGTCGGGCGCGATCATCCCCGAGCCCTTGGCGATGCCGGCGATGCGGATCGGCTGGCCGTCGATCTCGATCGTGGCGCCGGCGCCCTTGGGAAAGGTGTCGGTCGTCATGATCGCCCGCGCCGCCTGCGGCAATGCGTTGGCCGACAGATCGGCGGCCAGGTCGCCCAGAACCGCGGTGATCCGCTCATGCGGCAAGGGTTCCCCGATCACCCCGGTCGAACTGGTAAAGACCCGCGCCTCGGGCACGCCCGCGGCCTTGGCGGTGGCCGCGCAGATCGCGGCGACGGCCTCGGCGCCGGCGGTGCCGGTAAAGGCGTTGGAATTGCCCGAATTGACCACGATCGCGGCGCCCTGCTGTGGCCCGGCCTCGGCCCCGATCTTGGCCTCGCAGTCCAGGACCGGCGCCGATCGAGTGGCCGACCGGGTGAACACCCCCGCGACCACGCTGCCGGGCGCAAGGCGGGCCATCATCACGTCGGTCCGGCCCTTGTAGCGCACGCCGGCCTGCGCGGCGGCGAACTCGGCCCCGGCGATCACCGGAAGGTCCGGGAACCCGCCTGCCGGCGCCAGCGGCGAGATAGCGGGACCGACGGGTTTCACGGGCGTGTCGGGCAGGAGGGCGGACGCCGCGTCCAGTTCCCGCTGTAGACGCGCGACCTCGCGCTTTAGCGGTTTGACCTGGGCCTTGACGACCTTTTTCTCGATCTTCTTCTGTTTCTTCGCCTTGGCCATCCGCCACTCCGCCGCTTGTGCCCTAGTCCCCGAGCATGTCGATATTCTTGAGGATCGCGGGGTCGATCTCGACCTCTGTTTCGGTGACCTCGGCCTCTTCTGTGTATTTCGTCAAGGCTTGTTCCATCGCGTCGCGCTGGATTTGCTGCACCAGATCGTCGCGTACGTCCCCAAGCGGCGGCGCCCCCTTCAGCCGAGCTTCGTGCAACTTGATGACATGCCAGCCGAACCCGGTCTCGACCGGTCCCGAAATCTCGCCGGGCTCCATCCCGACGACAACGTCTTCGAACGGCTTGACCATCATGCCGGTCGAGAACCAGCCCAGATCGCCGCCATTCGGCCCGGATGGCCCGATCGACCGTTCCTTGGCCAGCTCTGCGAAATCGGCACCGTCCTCCAGTTCCGCAAGAATGGTCTGCGCCTCTTCCTCGCTTTCGACCAGGATGTGCGCCGCGTGATATTCGGTGGTCGGTTCGGCATTGGCATAAGCGGCCTCATAGGCGCTTTGCACGGCCTCGTCGGTTACCGCCTCTTCGGCGATGCGGGCCAACGCCTCTCCGGCCACGTAGGACCGCCGTTCGTTCTCAAGCGCAAGCCGGGCGCCCAGCGACAGCCTGTCGCCAAGGCTTTCGGCCACCGCGCTTTGCCGGATCAGCTGATCCAGCACCGCACGATACAGCACCTCGTCATCCAGTTGCTGGTATTCCGGGGGCAACTGCGCGCGCATCACGATCATGTGGCCCAACGTGATCTCGGTTTCGCCGACCCGCGCCACGACGGTATCCGGGCCGACTTCCTCGGCCGAGATCGGGGCGGCAAGGGTTGCGGCCAGGGCCAGGGCCAGGATGGCCTTGGGGGCGAATGAGGTCATGGAAACTCCTTTCGGGATAGGTGAATCTTCGGCATCGGACATGGCGTGCCGGACGTCACTCCAGAAGCAGTGAGGTATCCGCGATGGCGTCGGTGTCGATCTCGTCAGGTTCCACGCGGGTGATCTGGGCGGATTCGGTCAAATCGCGCAGCCGCGTCTCGATTGCGTTTGATCGCAATTCGTCGACGATTTGCCCGCGCGCCTCGTCAAGGGTGGGTGCTGTTGCGGTCCGAACCTCGTTCAGGCGGATAACGTGCCAGCCGAATTGTGTTTCGACCGGTGCGGATACCTTGCCGGGTTCCATCTCCAGAACCGCCGCCTCGAAGGGCGCCACCATCTGGCCGGTTGTGAACCAGCCGAGATTGCCGCCATTGGGCGCCGAAGGGCCGGTGGACCGTTCGCGCGCCACGTCGGCGAATTCCTTGCCGCCTTCCAGTTCGGCGATCGCCTCGCGCGCGGCCTGTTCGCTGTCCACGAGGATATGCGAGGCGTTGAATTCGCGCTGTCCCTCTATCCCGGCGACGAACGCGGCATAGCGCGCCGCGATCGCGTCCTCGGACACGGCCTCTTCGATGACAAGCTGCATGGCTTGGCTGGCGATCATTCCGCGCTTTTCGTTTTCCAGAGACATCTCGACAAAGGCTGGTATCTCTCCGTCAAAGCTTTGCGCCAAGAGCGTCTGCTGCACCATCTGGTCCAGCATGGCCCGGAACAGCACCGGTTTGGGCAACTGGCGATATTCCTCGGGCAGCCGGCTGTGCAGCAGGATCATGTGGCCCATGGTGATATCGGTGCCATTTACCGTGGCGACCACGGTCTGGGCGGTCGCGGGCGGCACCGGTTGGTCCTGCGCCAGCGCGGGTAGGACCATAAGCCCCGCGACGAATACGCCTGTAAAAAGCGGCATGGAGGCTTTGGGCATAGGGGCAACTCCTTTAATGCCGCGTGCGTGGGCGACGTTGACACCATTCTGACCGCCCCTTACATCGCTTGTGGTCCTTGGGGTCGGTCTCCAGTCTCAGGCCACTTCTATTGCCGCATCGTCAGGCGGGCAAGGCGTCCGTCGAACAACATCCCTTGAGACACGCAGCCGCCGCGGAGTGAACATGCTGGGCATCGGAACAGTCAGCCGTAAGGTCTTCGGCACCAAGAACGACCGTCAGGTCAAGAAGGTCCGCCCCCTTGTGGCGCGTATCAACGAGTTGGAACCCGAGTTCCAGGCGCTGAGCGACGAGGGCCTGATCGCCAAGACCGAGGAATTCCGCCGCCGCATCGCCGGGGGTGAAAGCCTTGATGATCTGCTGCCCGAAGCCTTTGCCAACTGCCGTGAGGGCGCGCGCCGGGCGCTGGGCCTGCGGGCGTTCGACGTGCAGCTGGTGGGGGGTATCTTCCTGCACCGTGGCAACATCGCCGAGATGAAGACCGGCGAGGGCAAGACGCTGGTCGCGACCTTCCCGGCCTATCTGAACGCGCTGACCGGCAAGGGCGTGCATATCGTCACCGTCAACGACTACCTGGCCAAGCGCGACTCGGAATGGATGGGCAAGGTCTATGGCGCGTTGGGTATGACCTGCGGCGTCGTCTATCCGTGGCAGCCCGACGACGAAAAGCGCGCCGCGTATCGCGCCGACATCACCTATGCCACCAACAACGAGTTGGGTTTCGATTATCTGCGCGACAACATGAAGTCGGAACTGGCCGACATGTCGCAGCGCGGCCACCACTTCGCCATCGTCGACGAGGTCGACTCGATCCTGATCGACGAGGCGCGGACGCCGCTGATCATCTCCGGCCCGTCCCAGGATCGGTCAGAGCTGTACACGACGCTCGACAAGGTGGTGCCCGACCTGTCGGAAGAGCATTACAAGCTGGACGAAAAGACCCGGAACGTCACCTTCACCGAGGAAGGCAACGAGTTCATGGAGGAGCGCCTGCATGAGTTGGGCATCCTCCCCGAGGGTCAGTCGATGTATGACCCCGAAAGCACGACCATCGTCCACCACGCGACGCAGGCGCTCAAGGCGCACAAGCTGTTCCTCAAGGACAAGGATTACATCGTCCGCGACGGCGAGGTGATGCTGATCGACGAATTCACCGGGCGCATGATGCGCGGTCGGCGCCTGTCCGAGGGTCTGCACCAGGCCATCGAGGCCAAGGAGGGCGTCAAGATCCAGCCCGAGAACGTGACGCTGGCCTCGGTCACCTTCCAGAACTATTTCCGTCTGTACGACAAGCTGGCGGGCATGACCGGCACCGCGGCCACCGAGGCCGAAGAGTTCATGCAGATCTACGGGTTGGGTGTGGTCGAGATCCCGACCAACCGCCCCATCGCCCGCCAGGACGAACACGACGCCGTCTATCGAACCGCGGCCGAGAAATACGCGGCCATCGTCGAAACGATCAAGGAGGCGAATGCCAAGGGCCAACCGGTTCTTGTCGGTACCACCTCGATCGAAAAGTCCGAGATGCTGTCCGAGATGCTCAAGAAGGCGAAGGTTCCGCACAACGTGCTGAACGCGCGCCACCACGAGCAAGAGGCCAAGATCGTGGCAGATGCGGGCCGGCTGGGCGCGGTGACCATCGCCACCAACATGGCCGGCCGCGGCACCGACATCCAGCTGGGCGGCAATGTCGAGATGCAGGTGATGGAGGCGCTGGCCGCCGACCCCGAGGCCCATCCCGACGAAATCCGCGCCCGTATCGAGGCCGAGCACGCCGACGAGAAACAGAAGGTTCTCGATGCCGGTGGCCTGTTCGTTCTGGGCACCGAACGCCACGAATCCCGCCGTATCGACAACCAGTTGCGTGGCCGTTCCGGCCGCCAGGGCGACCCGGGGCGGTCGGCGTTCTTCCTGTCGCTGGAAGATGACCTGATGCGCATCTTCGGGTCCGACCGGCTGGACAAGGTGCTGTCGACGCTGGGGATGAAAGAGGGCGAGGCGATCGTCCATCCCTGGGTGAACAAGAGCCTTGAAAAGGCCCAGGCCAAGGTCGAGGGCCGCAACTTCGACATCCGCAAGCAGTTGCTGAAGTTCGACGACGTGATGAACGACCAGCGCAAGGTCATCTTTGGCCAGCGCATGGAAATCATGGAGTCCGACGACCTTTCCGAGATCGTTCAGGACATGCGCCACCAGGTGATCGACGACCTGGTGGAAACCTACATGCCGCCCAAATCCTATGCCGACCAGTGGGACACCGACGGCCTGCGCGAGGCGCTGATCGAGGAACTCAACCTTGACGTGCCGGTCGCGGCCTGGGCAGACGAAGAGGGTGTCGACGACGAGGATATCCGCGAGCGGATCTGCGATGCCTCCGACGAGGCGATGGCCGTCAAGGCCGCGCAATTCGGCCCCGAGGCGATGCGTGGCATCGAAAAGCAGGTGCTGTTGCAGACCATCGATGCAAAGTGGCGCGAACATCTGTTGACGCTGGAACATCTGCGGTCGGTCGTGGCATTCCGCGGCTATGCGCAGCGCGACCCGCTGAACGAGTACAAGACGGAATCGTTCACTTTGTTCGAGTCGATGCTGAACGCGCTGCGCGAAGATGTCAGCAAGAAGCTTGGCCAGATCCGCCCGCTGACCGAGGAAGAGCGCGGCGCCATGTTGCGTCAACTGGCCGAACAGCAGGATCGGATGGCCGCCGCCGCGGCCCAAAGCACCGCCCAGCATGCCGCCGCGCCCGGACAGGCGCCGCAGCCCAACGCGGGCGCGACCGAGGGCTTTGACGAGACGCGCCCCGAAACCTGGGGCAGCCCGGGGCGGAACGATCCCTGCCCGTGCGGGTCTGGGCGCAAATTCAAGCATTGCCACGGCCAGATCGTGTGAACGGATGACCGGATTCGGTCCGATGCCGGTCGCCAAATGCCCGCAGACATGCCACGTCTTCGCCGCTTTTGGCCTTTAACCAAGTTGCAGGCTTGGTGTGCCAAGAGGGTGGCATGAAGAAACGAAAACAGCGATTGTTGGCGATTGGGCTGAGCGTTGCAACCGTGGTGGCCTCGGGCCAGTACATGGAACGCAGCCAGCCGCACCACCAAGCCGAGATGGCCGAAATCGCCCTGGCCGACATCACGCTGTTGGCCGCCCGCGGGCCGGTGGCGCCCGCTTCCGGTGGTGTCTCGGCGATACCCGCCTTGCCCGATGATCCTGCCACCCCCGAAGGTTTGCATCCCGGCCCGGTTCGCCTGGTGGCCACCCCGGCCCAGCGGCCCGCCGATGGCCCGGCCATCCGCGGGCTGAAAATGCCCGCCCTTGGTGTGTCCGGCTTGCCCTGCGGCCCCGAGATGACCGCCGAAGCCACGGATGAGGCGACGGTGCGTCTGATCCTCTCGGCGCCTTGCCGGCCGGGTCGGCGCGTCACGCTGCACCATGACCTTATCAGCTTCACCGAGGTGACCGACCAGCTTGGCCTGCTGAGTGTCGAGGTGCCGGTCATGGTGCCCGCCGCCGCCTTCGTGGCCGAATTCGACGATGGTGCGACCGTGGCCCATGCCCTGTCCCTGCCCGCGGCCGCGGGACGCCGCCATGCCGCGCTGGTCACCGTGGGCGCAGGCGGAATGCAACTGCACGCCTATGAGGCCGGCGCGCGCTTTGGCGGGGCTGGCCATGTCTGGGCTGCGGCGCCGCAGGGGATCGGCGCACGGGGAACACTGCGTGTTCTGGGCGATCCCGGGCTGCCCGGGGGCCGAATTGCGCAGGTCTATACCGCACCGGCCGGGGCGCAGGATCTGCGCCTGTCGGTTGAGGCCCAGGTGACGCCGGCCAACTGCGGCCGCGAGATCGAGGCGCAGACCGTACTGCCCGACAGGGCCGGCAGCATGACGTCGGGAGTCGTCAGCTTTGTCTTGCCGGGCTGTGATGCCGTGGGCGAATTTCTGGTGTTGAAAAACCTGCCCCAAGACCGGAAACTCGCCACGAACTAAGGTGGTCCGGGCTTTGCACAGATGCGGTTTTTTGGATGCGCGGCGCTCCTCGCCGCGCTGTTTCTCATGGCTGTGCCCCTGCCCGCCCGCGCGCAGGATGTCACGCTGACCTCGCGAGACGGATCGGTCGAGATCAGCGGCACTCTTATCAGTTTCGATGGCGAGTTTTACCGGGTCGAAACGGTTTACGGGCCGCTGACGCTCGACGGCCAGGGCGTGATATGCACGGGGCCCGGCTGTCCGGAAATGGAGGCCTATGTCGCGCGCTTTCGGCTGTCGGGGGCACCGGCCCTTGGGCGGCTTCTGATCCCGGCGCTGATCGAAGCCTATGCCGACAAGCGTGGGTTCGAGGTGGTGCGGCAAGCCGACGGCGTGGACCGGATTTTCGTGCTGAGTGATCGTGATACCGGTCACGTCGCGGCCGAGATCGCCTTGCGGATCGGCAGCACCGACGAGGGGTTCGCCGACCTTCTGGCCGACGAGACCGATATCGTCATGGCCGCGCGCGAACCGCTGCCCGACGAGGTGCGGCGCGTCCGCGATGCGGGCTTCGGCGATCTGGGCGACCCGGCACGACGCCACGTGGTCGCGCTGGACGCGATCGTTCCGGTGGTCGCGCCGGGGCAGCCGGTGCAGGCTCTTGCGATCGATGACATGGTGGCGATCCTGATCGGCCAGATCGGCGACTGGTCGGTGCTCGGCGGCCCGCAGGCGCCCGTTTCCGTGCACCTTCTTGACCGGCGCGACGGGCTGCAACAGGCGGTGGCGGCGCGCGTCCTGCGGGGCGTGCCGCCCAGCCCGGCGGCCCGCCGCCACGCAGATGCCACCGACCTTTCCCAAGCGGTGGCGCGCGACCCGCTGGGCTTGGGTCTCACCCGGCTTTCGGCCTTGGGCGCGGCGCAGCAGCTGCCGTTGATCGGCGGCTGCGGCATGCGCCTGATCGCCACGCGGCAGTCGGTCAAGACCGAGGATTACCCGTTCGTCGCGCCGCTTTTCCTGTATACGCCGGCGCGCCGGCTGCCGCTGTTCGCGCGCGAGTTCCTGGCCTATCTCGAGACACCCGCAGCGCAGCTGGTGATCCGCCGGGCCGGGTTCGTCGACCAGTTGAGCGAGACGATCCCCTTCGGACGGCAGGGGGACAGGCTGGGCCAGGCGATCGCCCAGGCCGGCCCTGAGGTGCCGCTGTCGGAATTACAGCGCCTTGTCGCCGTGCTTTCGGACGCGGCGCGGCTGACCACCACGTTCCGGTTCCGCGCCGGCGGATCGGCCGAGTTGGATGCGCAATCCCATGGCAATGTCGGGGCGCTTGCGCGGGCGCTCGAGGCGGGGCTGTATGATGGACGCACGCTGATCTTTGCCGGTTTCAGCGATGGCGCGGGCGCGGCCGGACCGAACCGCCGGATTGCGCGCGCGCGGGCCGAGGCCGTACGCGATGCCGTTCTGGCGACGGCGACGGCCGCCGATCCCGGCAGGTTCCGCCTGCGTATCGAGGCATTCGGCGAGGCGCTGCCCATTGCCTGTGACCAAAGCGCTTGGGGCGGTCTCATCAATCGCCGTGTCGAGGTGTGGGTCCGCTGACGGGTTAAAGAAAGCCCTCGGCGCGAAAGCTGATTTCGCGCGCCTTTCCGACGATCAGGTGATCGTGCAGAACAAGACCAAGCGCGGTGCAGCCCGTGGCGATCTGTTCGGTCATCGCGATGTCCGAGTCGGACGGCGTCGGGTCGCCCGACGGGTGGTTGTGCACCAGGATCAGGGCCGAAGCGTTCAGTTCAAGCGCGCGCTTGACCACTTCGCGCGGGTAGACCGGAACGTGATCGACTGTGCCGTGCGCCTGTTCCTCGTCGGCGATCAGGATGTTCTTGCGGTCCAGGAAAAGGACGCGGAACTGTTCCGTTTCGCGATGGGCCATCGAGGTGCGGCAATAGTCAAGCAGGGCGTCCCAACCCGAGATCACCGGCCGGTGCATGACGCGCGCCCGCGCCAGCCGGTGCGCGGCGGCCTCGATCAGCTTGAGTTCGACTAGAACCGCATCGCCCACCCCGCGCACTTCGCGCAGGCGGGCGGTGGGGGCCGAAAGGACGCCGTTGAAATCGCCGAACCGTTCCAGAAGGGCGCGGGCCAGCGGCTTGACGTCCTGCCGCGGGATCGCGCGGAACAATACCATTTCCAGCAGTTCGTAATCGGGCATCGCGTCCGCCCCGCCATCCATGAAGCGGGTGCGCAGCCGTTGCCGGTGGTCGCGCAGGTAGGACGGCAGCCGGTCGCCGCGGGCACGCGGGACAGGCTGCGCCTCGGTGAAGATCGGCAGCGGCGGTTCCGAAAGCTGGTTGGTGTCACGTGGGCGAGTCATCGCCCCGAGCCTACGAAAACCATGCTGAACGAAACGTTAACACCGGGCCGGAAATCCCGGCGTCAGCTTTTCATCCCGTCCCAGAAGCTCTTGACCTTGCGAAAGAAGCTGGACCCCTCGGGGTTGTTCTCTTCGCTGAGTTCCTCGAACTCGCGCAACAGTTCCTTTTGCCTCGAGGTCAGGTTCACGGGCGTTTCGACCGCCAGTTCGATGAACATGTCGCCATGCCCGCCACCGCGCAGCCCCGGCATGCCCTTGCCGCGCAGGCGCATCTGCCGGCCCGATTGGCTGCCGGCCGGCACCTTTACGCGCGAGCGGCCGCCGTCGATCGTCGGTACCTCGATCTCGCCGCCCAATGCCGCGTTCGCCATCGACACCGGCACGCGGCAATACAGGTTCATGCCTTCGCGTTCGAACAGCGGGTGTTCTGTGACTTCGATGAAGATGTAAAGATCGCCCGGCGGTCCACCCCTCAGGCCGGCCTCACCCTCGCCTGCCAGGCGGATACGGGTGCCGGTCTCGACGCCCGCGGGGATGTTCACCGACAGCGCGCGTTCCTTTTCGACCCGTCCGGCACCGCCGCAGGCCTTGCACGGGTTCTTGATGATCTGGCCCATGCCGCCGCAGGTCGGGCAGGTACGCTCGACGGTGAAGAATCCCTGTTGCGCGCGCACCTTGCCCATGCCCGAACAGGTCGGGCAGGTGGCAGGCTCCGCGCCGCCCTCGGCGCCGGTGCCCTTGCAGACATCGCAGGCGACCGACCCGGGGACGTTGATCGTCTTTTGCAGGCCGCCATAGGCGTCTTCCAGTTTTATGCGCAGGTTGTAGCGCAGGTCCGAGCCGCGCGTGGCGCGCTGCCGCCCGCCCGCCCCGCCGCCCATGAAATCGCCGAACAGGTCGTCGAAGACGTTCGAGAACGCGGATGCGAAATCGCCGCCGCCAAAGCCCGGCCCCCCGGGGCGCGGCCCGCCGCCCATACCCTGTTCGAAGGCGGCATGACCGAACCGGTCATAGGCGGCCTTCTTGTCGGGGTCCTTGAGCGTCTCGTAGGCCTCGTTGACCTCCTTGAACTGGGATTCGGCCTTGGGGTTGTCGGCGTTGCGGTCGGGGTGCAACTCCTTGGCCTTCTTGCGGTAGGCCTTCTTGATCTCGTCGGCCGAAGCGCCGCGGGCGATACCCAGGACCTCGTAGAAATCACGCTTTGCCATCGGCTATCCCTCTGCCCGGAACGCGCGGGCCGGCCCGGGTTTTCCCCGGACCGGCCGCTTGGGTTCCGGTCGCTCGTTACGAACGCTTCCTGTCGTCGTCCAGGTCTTCGAATTCGGCGTCCACGATGTCCTCGTCGACGCTGCTGGGCCCATCGGCCTCGTCGGCATCGGCGCCGGCGGCCTCTTCCTGCTGGGCCTTGTAGATCGCCTCGCCCAGACGCATCGCGGCCTCGGAGACGTTCTGGATGCCGCCCTTGATCTTGCCGACATCGTCGGTTTCCAGCACGTCCTTGAGGGCGGCGACCGCCAGTTCGATCGCCTCGACGGTCGAGGGGTCGACCTTGTCGCCATGCTCCTCGATCGACTTCTCGGTCGAATGTATGAGGCTTTCGGCCTGGTTCTTGGTCTCGACCAGTTCGCGTCGGGCCTTGTCGGCCTCGGCGTTGGACTCGGCATCCTTGACCATCTGTTCGATCTCGTCATCGGACAGACCGCCCGAGGCCTGGATCGTGATCTTTTGCTCCTTGCCGGTGCCTTTGTCCTTGGCCGACACGGACACGATGCCGTTGGCGTCGATGTCGAAGGTCACCTCGATCTGGGGCATGCCGCGCGGCGCGGGCGGGATGTCCTCCAGGTTGAACTGGCCCAGCATCTTGTTGTCGGCCGCCATTTCACGCTCGCCCTGGAAGACCCGGATCGTCACCGCCGACTGGTTGTCCTCGGCGGTCGAGAAGATCTGCGACTTCTTGGTGGGGATCGTGGTGTTACGGTCGATCAACCGGGTGAACACGCCGCCCAGCGTCTCGATCCCCAGGGACAGCGGCGTCACGTCCAGAAGGACCACGTCCTTGACGTCACCCTGCAGCACGCCGGCCTGGATCGCCGCACCCATGGCGACGACCTCGTCGGGGTTCACGCCCTTGTGCGGTTCCTTGCCGAAGAACTTGGTCACTTCCTCGATCACGCGGGGCATCCGGGTCATGCCGCCGACCAGCACCACCTCGTCGATGTCACCAGTGGACAGGCCGGCATCCTTCAACGCGTCCTGGCAGGGCTTGATCGATTTCTTGATCAGGTCGCTCACCAGGCTTTCCAGCTTTGCCCGGGTCAGCTTCATGACCATGTGCAGCGGTGTGCCGGTGTCCTTGTCCATCGAGATGAACGGTTGGTTGATCTCGGTCTGGCTGGAGGACGAAAGCTCGATCTTGGCTTTTTCGGCGGCTTCCTTCAGGCGTTGAAGCGCCATCTTGTCCTTGGTCAGGTCGACGCCGTGTTCCTTTTTGAACTCGTCGGCCAGATAGGCGACGATGCGCATGTCGAAGTCTTCACCGCCAAGGAACGTGTCGCCGTTGGTGGATTTCACCTCGAACAGACCGTCGTCGATTTCAAGGATGGTGATATCGAAGGTGCCGCCGCCAAGGTCATAGACCGCGATGGTGCGGGTTTCCTTCTTGTCCAGACCATAGGCCAGCGCGGCCGCGGTCGGTTCGTTGATGATGCGCAGGACCTCGAGCCCGGCGATCTTGCCGGCGTCCTTGGTGGCCTGACGCTGGGCATCGTTGAAGTAGGCGGGCACCGTGATGACGGCCTGTTCCACCTTTTCGCCGAGATAGCTTTCGGCGGTTTCCTTCATTTTCTGCAGGATGAAGGCGGAGATCTGGCTGGGGCTGTATTTCTCGCCGCGCACCTCGACCCAGGCGTCGCCATTACCGCCATCGACGATGGTGTAGGGGACGTGCTTGCGGTCCTTCTCCACCGCCTCGTCATCGGCGCGACGGCCGATCAGGCGCTTGACGGCGAAGATCGTGTTGTCGGGGTTGGTGACGGCCTGGCGTTTCGCGGGCTGGCCGACCAGGCGTTCGTTGTCGGTGAAGGCGACGATCGAGGGGGTGGTGCGCGCGCCTTCGGCGTTCTCGATCACGCGCGGCTGCGACCCGTCCATGATGGCGACGCAGGAGTTGGTGGTCCCAAGGTCGATCCCGATGACTTTGGCCATGTGTGTTACCTCTTCTTCGGCGATGTTGTGGAGGCCAGACCCTGAAAAGGCCTCTGTCCTCCGATCCCAAAAATCGGCCGGGGATTGGCCCCGGACCCGTGTCTTGGGGCTATATAAGGAGGGGTCAGGGACCCTGCAAGCTTGGCATATGACAGAAATGTGAGCGTGGTGAACGATGTCTGAGGGGGATGGCGCAAAGCGGCCGGGGCACGCGATGGTGGTGCGCGGGGTCGAGGTTTTTCCCGGCTGGCTGGACCCGGAGGGCCAGCGCGCGATGGTCGACGAGGTGCGTGCGGTCGTCGCGGCCGCGCCGCTGTTCCAGCCCGAAACCCGCCGGGGCCGGAAGATGAGCGTGCGCATGACCTCGGCCGGGCGCTTTGGCTGGGTGTCGGACCGGCGCGGCTATCGGTACGAGCCGCGCCACCCGTCCGGGGTGGGCTGGCCGCCTATCCCGGCATCGGCGCTGGCGGTGTGGGACGCAGTCACCGGGCTGGACCGCCGGCCCGACTGTTGCCTCGTCAACTACTATGGCGAGGGCGCGAAGATGGGCATGCACCAGGACCGCGACGAGGCCGATTTCCGCTGGCCGGTCGTCTCGATCTCGCTGGGCGACGCGGCCAGGTTCCGCATCGGCCGTGTTGAGCGGGGTGGGCCGACCGAAAGCCTTTGGCTGAATTCGGGCGATGTTCTGGTGATGGGGGGCGCGGCGCGGTTGGTCCATCACGGCATCGACCGGGTGCGTGCCGGCTCGTCGAGTTTGCTTGCCGGCGGTGGGCGGATCAACCTGACGCTTCGAGTGGTGGACTAGGGGGGCCTCTGCGGCTGCCGGTGGATCGCCTTGCCCCCGGGCCCCCGGAGTATTTTTCCAAGACAAGGAGGCGGGACGTTGTTCTAGCGCCGGGCGTACCAACTCGCCGAGGCGAACTTGCGCGTGTAGAACTCGCCCATCAGGCCGACCATGATCAGCGCGATACTGATGTAAAGCGGGTATTCGATCGAGGTGAAATGCGGGTTGTAATTGATGAAGGTGAATCCCCGCGCCTGGTCGATACAATGGAAAAGCGGGTTCCAGTCGAACAGGGCCAGCATGTATCCCGGCAGCATGTTGGCCACGAACATCTTGCCCGAGGCGATCATGTTCATGCGCTGGAAGATCGTCGAGACCAGGCCGACGAAGCCCGGCGCCCATGGCTTCATCGCAAGAAAGACCATCCCGATCGACAGCCCCGAGAACCAGGACAGCATCACCATCGCGAAGGCGTCCGCGGGGTCGTGGATCGTGATCGGGGTGAACGCGGTATGGTAGACGAAGCCCACCACCAGCATCGACAGGATCTGGATGTAGAGCGTGCCGAACGCGGCCGAACCGATCGCCACGATCGTGTTCATCGGGGCGTGCTGCATCATCGGCGAGGCGGGTCCTTCCGAGGCGATGACGGCGCCCATGGTCTTGTTGAAGGTCAGGAACAGGAAGATGCCCGACATCAGGTACAGCAGGAAATCACCCCGGATCGCCGAGCCGCGCATGCCGGGGATCAGCGTGAACATCAGGTAGAAGGCGGCGACGAAGATCACCGTCTGCAGGATGTTCATCACCAGCCCCACAAGCGCATTGCGGTGGCTGCGGCGCACGTGCCGCACGCTGCCGTGGTAAATCAGCAGCAGCAGGCGCAGCCCGCCCATCGTCGTCGATCGAGATCTGCTCGTGTGGAACATGGACCCTTCCGTGCGTTCCAGGCGTTGCCCGCCCTTGCCGTTCGCCTGCCACGCAAGCATAAGGGGCTTGCGATTTCCTTACAATCCGCGCCCGAAAGGAGTCAGATTTGGATTACGCCAAGCTCGAGTCCGTGATGCGGCGCGCCGCGCTGCTGGCCGGGGCGCGCATCATGGAGATCTACCGTTCGGACGATTTCGAGGTGCGCGCCAAGTCCGATTCCAGCCCCGTGACCGAGGCGGACGAGGCCGCCGACGCGATGATCACCGACGAACTCGCCCGTGCGTTCCCCGGCGCGTTGATCGTGACCGAGGAGCAGGCTGACACCCATGCCGAACGCGCCGCGAACTTCCTGATCGTCGATCCGCTGGATGGCACCAAGGAATTCGTCAAGCGGCGGGGTGATTTCACCGTGAACATCGCCTGGGTCGAGGATGGCCAGCCGGTGCGCGGCGTGGTCTATGCGCCGGCCAAGGGGCGGCTGTTCTACACCCGCGCCGATGGCGCCGCGGTCGAGGAAACCGGGCCGCTTGCCGTCGACGCGGTGGGGCCGGTTACGCCTCTCTCGGTGTCGCAGCCCGACAACGGGGCGCTGATCGTCGTGGCGTCGAAGTCGCATCGCGACCAGGCGACCGACGACTACATCGCGAAATACGCCGTCAAGGACATGACCAGCGCGGGCTCTTCGCTGAAATTCTGCCTCGTGGCGACCGGCGAGGCCGATCTTTACCCGCGCCTCGGTCGCACGATGGAATGGGACACCGCCGCGGGTCACGCTGTACTGGCGGGGGCAGGTGGCCGGGTGGTACGGTTCGACGACCATGGGCCGCTGACCTATGGCAAGCCGGGCTACGAGAACCCGTTCTTCATCGCCTGTTCGCCCGACGTTGTTCTTCGGCCCGCCTGATGTCGGTGCTGATCGTTATCCCCGCGCGCTTTGCGTCCACCCGGTATCCGGGCAAGCCACTGGTGGCATTGAAAGGCGCCTCGGGGCAGGAGAAGACCCTGATCGAGCGGTCTTGGCTGGCCGCGCAGGCGGTGTCGGGCGTGGCGCGCGTGGTGGTTGCCACCGATGACGACCGTATCCGCGCAGCGGCCGAAGGGTTCGGTGCCGAGGTGGTGATGACATCGGAGCGATGCGCCAACGGCACCGAGCGCGTGGCCGAGGCCTTCGACACCCTTGGCGGTGGGTTCGAGATCGTGGTGAACCTGCAGGGCGATGCCCCGCTGACGCCCGCCTGGTTCGTCGAGGACCTTGTCGCGGGACTGGCCGCCGACCCGGTGGCCGAGGTCGCGACGCCGGTCTTGCGCTGCGACGGGCGGTCGCTCAACGCGTTGCTGGCCGACCGTCGGGCCGGGCGTGTGGGGGGTACGACCGCGGTATTCGGTTGGGACCGTCGCGCGCTTTATTTCTCGAAAGAGGTCATACCCTATACCGGTCAGATCTTTTCCGACGATGCGCCGACGCCCGTCTTTCACCATGTCGGCGTCTATGCCTACAGGCCCTCGGCGTTGGCCGCCTATCACCGCTGGGAGGCTGGGCCGCTGGAACGTCTGGAGGGGCTGGAACAGTTGCGTTTCCTCGAACGCGAACGCCCGGTGCTGTGCGTCGAGGTCGAGGCGCGCGGCCGCCAGTTCTGGGAGTTGAACAACCCCGAGGACGTTCCCCGGATCGAGTCGATGATGGCCGAAATGGGCCTGGATTGATCGGGGCCTGTGCAGCCTGTCCCTTCGTCCATGTTGCCGCGCCGGCGAAATGCGGCCAAAAATGTGTACCGGGATGGCACATCTTTGCCTGAAAGAACGGAATTGTTGTGCTCGCGCCACTTTGTTGCCGTAACGGAAAGTATATTGGATCAAGGTCCCGCGTCACCTTTTTGGTAAGATTGTGATGCATTAAACGTGAGCGGGAAGCAGATCGGCGGATCCGTCGGTCGACTGGTTAAGAAAACGAAGGGACGATCGAGCAAATGAAGCGCAAGGTAACCAAAGCCGTCTTTCCCGTCGCGGGCCTCGGAACTCGCTTTCTGCCTGCCACCAAGTCGATCCCCAAAGAGATCATGACCCTCGTGGACCGCCCGCTGATCCAGTACGCGATCGACGAGGCGCGCGCTGCGGGGATCAAGGAATTCATCTTCGTCACCTCGCGCGGCAAGGGGGCGCTCGAGGACTATTTCGATTACGCGCCCACGCTCGAGGCGTCGCTGCGCAAGTCGGGCAAGGACGATTTGCTCAAGATCCTCGAAACCACCAACATGGAAAGCGGCGCGATCGCCTATATTCGCCAGCACAAGCCGGCGGGCCTGGGCGATGCGGTGTGGTGCGCCCGGCGCCTGATCGCGAACGAACCCTTCGCGGTGATTCTGCCCGATGATGTGATCGCGTCCGACAAGCCCTGCCTTCAGCAGATGATCGAGGCCTATGAGGAAACCGGTGGCAACATGGTCGCCGCTATGGAAGTGCCGCACGAAAAGACCAAGGCCTACGGTATCCTGGACGTCGACCGCGACCTGGGCGACAAGGTTCTGGTGAAGGGCATGGTCGAAAAACCCGCCGTGGACGAGGCGCCCTCGAACCTGGCGGTGATCGGACGCTATATCCTGACGCCCAAGGTGCTGCACAACCTCGATCAGAACCGCAAGCATGGCCGCACCGGCGCGGGCGGGGAAATCCAGCTGACCGACGCCATCGCCGAAGAAATCGACGGGCAGGGCGTCTATGGCTTCCGCTTCAAGGGGCAGCGCTTCGACTGCGGTTCCAAGGCCGGATTCCTGCAGGCCACGGTGTCCTTCGCCATGGCGCGCCCCGAGTTGCGCGACGAGTTCATGGAATATCTCGTCGACCTGGTTTCGATGCGCGAGGCCGCCCAGTAACCCCGCGGCCCCATGCGCCTGGCCGAGGCTCCGCAACCTGCCGGCGGGAAGGGCAGGCGGCCGCTGCGCCGCACCGCGATCCCCGACTGGCATGCGCTTTGGACGGCCTATCGCATGCACTGGACGCGCCGTCGGCTGTTGTTGCGCGCGTTCCGAAAGCGTGGCCAACTGATTCCGGTGTGCGACCGAACGGGGCAAATCGGCAAGGCGGATATCCTGGGCCTTGCCTCCGTCCGGAACGAGGCCGAGCGGCTGCCATATTTCCTGGCCCATCACCGGGCGCTGGGCGTTGCTCATTTCCTGGTGGTGGACAATGACAGCGACGACGGCACACGCGATCTGCTGGCCGCCCAGCCCGACGTTTCGCTTTGGCGCACCGGCCACAGTTACCGCCTGTCGCGGTTCGGGATGGATTGGCTGACCTGGCTGATGATCCGCCACGGTCACGGCCACTGGTGCCTGACCCTGGATGCCGACGAATTGCTGGTCTATCCGCATCACGACACGCGGCCGCTGCCCGATCTGACCGCCTGGCTGGATGCGCATGGCCAGCCCGCCTTCGGCGCGGTGATGCTGGACCTGTATCCCAAGGGTCCGGTCGCCGACGGCCACTATGCGCCCGGGCAGGACCCGACCGAGGTGATCGGCTGGTTCGACGCGGGCAACATCGCCACCAAGTACCAGCCGCCCCTGAAGAACCTGCTGGTGCGGGGCGGCGTGCGCCAGCGGATGTTCTTTGCCGCCGAACCCGAACGCGCGCCCACCCTGTCCAAGACGCCGCTGATCCGCTGGCACCGGCGCTATGCCTATGTCAGTTCGACCCATTCGGCGCTGCCCACCCGGCTGAACCGGGTGCGGGGCCGGGAGGCCGGAGACTTGCCGTCGGGCGTGCTGCTGCATACCAAGTTCCTGCCCTCGATCGTAGAGAAATCCCGCGAGGAGAAGCGCCGGCGCGAGCATTTCGCCAATTGTGCGCTGTACGAAGATTATTACGACGCGCTGATCGCCAATCCCGATCTCTGGTGTCCCGACTCGACCCGTTATGACGGTTGGCGCCAGCTCGAGGCGCTGGGCCTCATGTCACGGGGCGGCTGGGACTGAAGTCCGCGCGCGAATGGTCCGTTTACTTGCGCGGGCCGCCTGCGTATCTTTCACGGCGAGCAGTGACCGAGGGATGGTCGGTGCCGGAAGCAGACCGATAAGGGGCGCGGCAAGACGCCTTTAACACGCGGTTAGCCGGTTTCCGTTAGGCCAGAGGCAGACTCCCGAAGTCGGACACAGGCAGGAGAGCCATTGGGCGCGCTGTCCTCATACCGTATGCGCATGGAGCGCAAGCTGTGGAAATTCAGGGCGCGGCGCAAGCGCTGGCAGCTTTCGCGCGTCGCCGACCGCACCTCGGACATCGCCCCGACCGACGTTCTGGCCTTTGTGGTGCTGCGCAACGAGGCGGTCCGCCTGCCCTATTTCCTGGACTACTACCGGCGCCACGGGATCGGCCATTTCCTGGTGGTCGACAACGGGTCCGATGACGGCTCGCGCGAATTCCTCGCCGATCAGCCCGATGTCTCGCTCTGGTCGACCGATGCCAGTTACCGCAAGGCGCATTTCGGCCTGGACTGGGTCAACTGGCTGCTCATGCGATATGGCCACGGGCACTGGACCCTGACCGTGGATGTCGACGAATTCTTCGTCTACCCGTTCTGCGACACCCGCTCGATCCCGGCGCTGTGCGACTGGCTGGATACCTCGGCGATCCGGTCGTTCGGGGCGATGCTGGTGGACATGTATCCCAAGGGTCCGATCGACGCCCTGCCCTATCGCGCGGGCCAGGACCCGTTCGAGATCGCATCCTGGTTCGACAGCGGCAATTACACGATCCGCAAGAACGGGAAATACCGGAACCTGTGGATCCAGGGCGGGCCCCGCGCGCGCGCGTTCTTCCCCGACCGGCCCGAACGGGCGCCCGCGCTGAACAAGATCCCGCTGGTCCGCTGGGAACGCGGTTTCGTCTATATCAGCTCGACCCACATGCTTTTGCCACGGGGTCTGAACCTCGTTTATGACGAGTGGGGCGGCGAAAAAGCGAGCGGCGCGCTGTTGCACGCCAAGTTCCTGGATGGGTTCGTAGACAAGGCGGCCGAGGAACTAACCCGCCGCCAGCACTATGCCAACAGTCACGAATACCGCGCCTATCACGCCAAGCTGAAGGACCACCCGGATCTGTGGTGCAAGTGGTCCGAGAAATACATCAACTGGCGCCAGCTCGAAATCCTGGGGCTGATGTCCAAGGGGAACTGGGCATGAGCGTGGGGTTCGTCATGCTGGTGCACACCGCGCTCGACCGGGCGGCCGCAGTGGCGCGGCATTGGGCGGCGCAGGATTGCCCGGTGGTGATCCATGTCGACCGGCGCGTGCCCCGCGCCGAGATGCGCGCCTTTAGGGCCGGGTTGGGGGATCTTGCGAATATCCGCTTCTGCGGGCGCTATCGCTGCGAGTGGGGCACCTGGTCGATCGTCGCCGCGGCCATCGCCGGAACCGAGATGGCGCTCGAGGAATTTCCCGAGATCGACCATGTCTACCTGGCCTCGGGCTCTTGCCTGCCGCTTCGCCCAGTGGACGAGTTGCGCGCCTATCTGGCCGAACGGCCGCGTACGGATTTCATCGAATCCGTCATCGCCGAAGAGGTGGACTGGATCGTCGGGGGGCTGGGCAAGGAAAGGTTCTCGCTGCGTTTTCCCTTTGCATGGAAACGCCACCGCCGGTTGTTCGACCGCTATGTTCGCCTCCAGCGCCGGTTGGGGGTCCGCCGTCGCGTGCCCGAGGGGATCGCGCCGCATTTGGGCTCGCAATGGTGGTGCCTGACGCGGCGAACGCTGACGACGATCCTGAACGACCCCCGGCGCGAGATCTATGAACGTTATTTCCGCCGGGTCTGGATCCCCGACGAAAGCTATTTCCAGACCCTTGTGCGACGACACGCGACCGAGATCGAAAGCCGCTCGCTGACGCTGTCGAAGTTCGATTTCCAGGGCAAGCCGCACATCTTCTACGACGATCACCTGCAACTCTTGCGCCGGTCGGACTGTTTTGTCGCGCGCAAGGTCTGGCCGCAGGCGAACCGGCTTTACGATACCTTCCTCGGGGCCGATGCTGGCGCGGCCAACCGTGCCGAACCAAACCCCGGCAAGATCGACCGGCTGTTTTCCAAGGCGGTGGAGCGGCGCACCCGTGGCCGGGCGGGGTTGTACATGCAAAGCCGGTTCCCCCGCGAAGGCTGGGAAAACGGGCGCACTTGCGCGCCCTATTCGGTGTTCGAGGGTTTTGCCGAGCTGTTCCAGGATTTCGAGGACTGGTTGGGCCGGTCGGTCGGCGCGCGGGTCCACGGCCACCTGTTCGACCCCGAGCGGGCGCAGTTCGCCGGGGGCGTGCCGGTCTATAATGGCGGTCTGTCCGACAGCGCGGCGATCCGCGACTACGACCCCAAGGCGTTTCTGACCAACCTGATCTGGAACACACGCGGGGAACGGCAATGCTGGCAGTTCGGTCCCGCCGACAACCAGCAGATCAGCTGGTTCATGGCGGCCGACCCGAACGCACAGATCTCGGTCATCACCGGGGCCTGGGCCGTGCCGCTGTTCCACTCCCGGCAAAGCTTTGTCGATCTGCGCAAACGTGCGGCCCAGTTGCAGCGGATCGAGGCGGCGCACCTGCAGATCCTGCGCTCGCCCCATACGCGGGCGCGGGTGCGGATCTGGACGATGGCGGATTTCGTCCAGAACCCGATGGAACCCCTGCAGATCCTGATCGACGAAATCGCGCCGCGCGCCCAACGCCGCCTGACCGAGGCGCCGCGATTGGCCGATCTGGCGGGCTTTGGCCAATTCCTGCAGAACCTCAAGAACCAGGGGATGAAACCGCATCTGATGGGCGATTTCCTGGTGGGCGACGAGTTGCAGGCCCTGCCGGCCCGGCCCAGGAAACCCTACCTGGTGCAATGACGTGACCGGCGCCGGCCCCTTCGACAGCTTCGTCATCTTCGCCGAGATGCGGACCGGATCGAATTTTCTCGAGGAAAACCTGAACGCCGTCCCGGGGCTGCGGTGCTATGGCGAGGCGTTCAATCCGCATTTCGTCGGTGGCAAGGACAAGCGCGCGCTTCTGGGTGTCACCCAGGATCAACGCGACCGCGACCCCGCGTTGTTGCTCGACGCGATGGCGCGGGCGGACGAGGGATTGCCCGGCTTTCGCTTTTTCCACGACCACGATCCGCGCGTTCTGGCGCGCGTGCTGGCCGATCGGCGCTGCGCCAAGATCGTGCTGACCCGCAACCCGGTCGAAAGCTATGTCTCGCAGCGGATCGCGCGGGAAACCGGCCAGTGGCGCCTGACCGACATGAAACATGCCCGCACCGCCCAGGTTCGGTTCGATGCGCGCGATTTCGCCCGGTATCTCGACCAAGTGCAGGCGTTTCAGCTTCGGCTGCAGCGCGGCTTGCAGACCAGCGGGCAAACCGCCTTTTACCTGGCCTACGAAGACATCGCCGATGCCGAGGTGCTGAACGGGCTTTTGGCGTTCCTGGGTGTTGCGGCGCGGATCGAGACGGTATCGGACCGCCTGAAAAAGCAGAACCCGGACCCCCTGTCGGCCAAGGTGGTGAATTTCGCCGAAATGGAAGACGCATTGGCCCGGTTCGATCGGTTCGACCTGTCGCGGACCCCCTGTTTCGAACCCCGCCGCGGTCCCGCGGTGCCCGGCCATGTCGCCGCGCCCGAAAGCCCGCTGTTGTTCCTGCCGATCCAGGGCGGACCCGTGGCGCAGGTCGAGGCCTGGCTTGGCGCGCTGGACGGCACCGGCACCGGGGCGCTTCGGCGCGGCTTTACCCAGAAATCGCTGCGCCAATGGAAACGCCAAAGCCCCGGCCATCGCAGCTTTACCGTGGTGACGCACCCGCTGGCGCGCGCGCATGCGGCCTTTGCCGCCCATATCCTGCCCACGGGGCCGGGCAGTTTCCCGGTGATCCGCGCCGCGCTGCGCCAAAGCTATGGCGTGCCCCTGCCCGAGGGCGCGCCAGGCCCGGACTACGACGCTGCCGCGCACCGGACGGCGTTCTTCGCCTTCCTGCGCTTTCTCAAGGGCAATCTCGGGGGACAGACCGGGCTGCGCGTCGATGCCAGTTGGGCGTCGCAGACCCGAGTGCTGGAAGGATTTGCCCAGGTCGTGCTGCCCGACATGGTGCTGCGTGCCGAACGGATGGCGATCGAATTGCCGATGCTGGCCGCGCAGGTGGGTGCCGACGCGCCCGGCCTGCCCGCGTCGCAGGACGACCCCTCGCCGGTGCCGCTGGCCGCGATCTACGATGACGAGATCGAGGCCGCGGCGCGCAACGCCTATCAGCGCGACTATATGGGGCTGGGGTACGGTCCCTGGACGGCGGGCTAGGTCACGCCGCCTGTGTCGAGGTCTGCGCCTCGGTCAGAACGGCGTGCAGGGTCGCCGGGTCGGTATTGGCGCGCAGCTTGCCGCAGATCGTCGCGTCGCGCAGCGTCCGCGACACCAGCGCCAGCGCCTTGAGGTGGTCGACCCCGGAATCCTCGGGCGCGAACAGCGCAAAGATCAGGTCGACGGGCTTGCGATCGACCGCACCGAAATCGATCGGCTTTTCCAGCCTGACAAAGGCGCCGCGCACGTTGTCCAGCCCGGCCAGCCGGGCGTGGGGCAGTGCGACGCCGTGGCCGACCCCGGTCGGCCCCAGGCTTTCGCGTTCCTGCAGCGCATCGACGGCGGCATTCGCGGACAGCCCATAGACGGCATGCGCGACCTCTCCCAGTTCCTGGAACAGGCGCTTCTTGCTCGACATGGTGCTGAGAACCCGCACGGCTTCGGGTTTCAGAAGTGTGGAAAGCTGCATATGCCTCTCGCTTCTGGCGTGCCGCGCGCGCGTGGGCGCGCGGCAGGTCGGCTTCGGCTTACGGGTCGATCCAGCCCACATTCCCGTCTTCGCGGGTGTGAACGACGTTGATCTTGCCCGTTTTCTCGTTTCGGAACACCAGCAGATCCTTGCCGGCCAGTTCCATCTGCATCACCGCCTCGCCGACCGAGATCGACTGGATCTGGGTCTCCATCTCGGCGATGATCATCGGCTGAAGGCTCTCGGGCTCGGCGTCCTCCGTGTGCTCGGATGCGGCCAGAACATAAGAAGCTGCCTGCATCAGTTCAACCGGTTCGGCGCGGTCGCGATGGTGATCTTTCAACCTGCGCTTGTAGCGGCGCAGCTGCTTTTCCATCTTGTCGCAGCAGCTGTCGAAGGCCGCGTAGATCTCGGTGGCGTGGGCCTTGGCCTGCGCCGTCAGACCGGTCGACAGGTGAACCGTGGTTTCGCAGACATACTCATGCGCATTGCGCGAAAATACTACGTTCGCGTCAGTCGGGCGCTCTGCGTATTTCTGCACGACCGCGTCCAGCTCGTTCTTGACGTGGGTTTGCAGGGCCTCGCCGATGTCGATCTGTTTGCCGCTGATCTGATACAGCATCTTGCCTCCTAGGATTGCCTGCCTTTCGCAGGGTTGCCCCCCGTTAAAGGTGAGGGGCGCCGGGGTCAACGGTTTAAGGGTTTCGGGTCAGCCGCATCGCGCCTTTCGCCTCCTGCGGTCGAAGGATGACGGAATGGTCAGGCATTGGCGGTATTTGGCGACAGTTCGCCGGGCGATGTCAACGCCCTCGCCGCGCAACATCTCGGCGATCCGGTCATCCGACAACGCGTCGTCGGGCGGTTCGTCGTCGATCAACCTGCGGATGCGCTGCTGCACGGCATAGGCGGTCACGCCGCGTGCACCCGGTCCGGGCAGGGCCGGCGACACGAACAGCGACAGCGGATGCACCGCGCCGCGGAAACTCAGCGCCTTGTCGGCCAGCGCGCGGCCCACCGTCGAGGGGTGCAGACCCAGCGCCCGGGCCATCTCGGCGCGGGTCATCGGGGCCAGATGCTCGATGCCCTCGGAAAAGAACCGGTGTTGATGCGACAGGATCAGCCACGCCACCGCCCGAAGCGTGCGTTCGCGAAAGCGCAGCGCGCGGACCAGGCCCTGCGCCTCGTCGCGCATCCGCGTGCCCCCGGCCCCGCGTGCAAGCCCTTCGGCCAGGTTGGTGTCGACCTCGACATTGGGTAGCATGTGACGGTCCAGCGTCGCGGTGAATTGCCCGTCGGGCCCCTCTTCGACCAGGATTTCGGGCACCGGGGGCAGCGGGTCGCCATTGACCGAGTCGCCCGGGCGGGGTGTCAGCCGCGGCAGGATTTCGGCCATTCGGCGCAATGCCGGTTCGGACAGCCCCGTGGCCGCGGCCAGCGCGGCGAATCGTTGCTCGGCCAAAAGGTCCAGATGCGTGCAGGCCGCGCGCGCCTCGGCCTCGGGGACCCCGTGTTCGCGCAATTGCAGGGCCAGGCATTCCTCCAGGCTGCGTGCCCCCACCCCCGCAGGCTCGCAGGATTGCAGCGCGGCGATGGCGGCCTCGATCTGGTCGGGGGCTGCGCCCAAGGCCGTCAGGGTTTCGGCCGCTTCGGCGTCAAGATACCCGTCCTCGCCGACATCGCCGGTCAGGAACCGCGCGATGGCGGCGGTCGCCGGGTCCAGCGGCATCAGCGCGATCTGGCGGCGCAACCGTTCCCCCAGGGGGTCGGGCGCGGCCAGCGTGTCGGCGGGGGTCCAGCCGGCCTGCGCCGCGTCGGGCAGGGGGTCGTGCAGCCGGATCAACGGGTTCTCGGCGGCCGCGCGATGCAGTTCGGCCGACAGGTCGGCCGCGGGCATCCGCAGGATCGCCAGCCCGTTGCGCATCCCCGGCGTCAGGCGCAGGCCCTGCGTCGGGCGCGGGGACAGGGAAAGACGGAAGTTCATGCGATACCGGTCACGATATCCGGAAACTCTGGCCCAGATAGACCCGCCGGACGTTCTCGTCGCGGATCACCTCCTGGGTGGTGCCGCTCATCAGCACCTTGCCATCGTGCAGGATATAGGCGCGGTCGACGATTTCCAATGTCTCGCGCACGTTGTGATCGGTGATCAGCACGCCGATGCCGCGGGTCTTGAGGTCGGCCACCAGTGCGCGGATTTCCCCCACCGCGATCGGGTCGACCCCGGCGAAAGGTTCGTCCAGCAGCAGGTATTTCGGGTTCGCGGCCAGGCAGCGCGCGATCTCCACCCGGCGCCGTTCGCCGCCCGACAGCGACAGCGCGGGCGCCCGGCGCAGGTGTTCGATGGAGAATTCCGACAAAAGCTCTTCCAGACGTTCGCGCCGCTTGTGCCGGTCCCGTTCGACGATCTCGAGGATGGCGATGATGTTGTCCTCGACGCTCAGCCCGCGGAAGATCGAGACCTCTTGCGGCAGATAGCCGATGCCCAGCCGCGCACGGCGATACATCGGCAGGCCGGTCACGTCGCGCCCGTCCAGGGTCACCCGCCCGCCCTCGGGTCGGACCAGCCCGGCGACGGCATAGAAACAGGTGGTCTTGCCCGACCCGTTCGGCCCCAGCAGCGCCACCACCTCGCCCCGGTCAAGGGTCAGGCTGACATCGCGGATAACGGGGCGGCGGCGGTAATTCTTGCGCAGGTCGCGCACCCGCAGCCCCGCCATGCCCTCGGCCACGGTCAGGTCGGTGCGCTCGGGGGTCATTGCGCCCCGCCGGGCTGCAACACGGTCCGGACGCGGCCCTCCATCGAGCCGGTGCCGCGGTCGAGGTCGACCACCAGCCGCTCGCCCGAAATCGCGCTTTGCCCCTGGGTCAACAGCACGTTGCCCGTCATCACGATGCTGCCGCTGTCGATGGTGTAGACCGCGCGATCGGCCTCGGCGGCCTCGGCGCCCAGGGCCAGCACGACCTGGCCGCTGGCCTCCATCCGGGCGATGCGGCGCGAGGCCGAACCCTCGCCGGCATAGACCACCAGCACCTCGTCGGCGGACAGCCGCATGTCGCCCTGCCCGACCAGCACCTCTCCGGTGAAAATGGCGGTGCCGTCGCTCTGGTCGACGCTCAACCGTTCGGCCGTGACCTCGACGGGCAGCGTCTTGTCATGGGACAGCGCGCCAAAGGCGATCTCGGCGTTCTGGGACAGGGCCACCGCCGGGCCCAGCGCAAGGGCCAGCACGGCCAGCGCGACGCGAAACGACACGACCAATCCCTTTCCCCTAATTCTCGGGATCGTATACCAGCTTGACGCCGTCCTTGAAAACCAGAACGTACCGGTCTTCGTTACCGGGATCGGTGCTCAGCCGCATGGCGCCCGCCTCGATCCGGCCGGGCGGGCCATCGGCCTCGACCGGTCCCTCGGCCAGAACCTCGGTCTTGCCCAGCGCCGAGCTTAGCGTTTCCGCCCGTACCCGGTAGCCGGTCGAGGTATCGATCCGCGCGCTCCCTTCCAGCAGCGCGATTTCCGCGTCGCTGTCGACGATGCCGCGTTCGGCGGCGATGTCGGCATGGCTGCCGTCGGGCATGTCCAGCCGGGCGCGCACGTGGTCGGCGGCGGTGCGCCCGGGCGTGGCGGGATCGGGCCGGGCGGTATCGGCGCGCAGCGCGATGGCGGTGCCATCGCGGGTAACGCCCGCATAGTTTGGTGCGCCGATGCGTTGCTCGCGCAGCAATTCGTCGACATCGACCTGGGCATAGGGCAGATCGTCGCCCGTCCCCGGCCCCCGCGAGATCAGGAACAGCGTGGACAACAGCCCCAGCGCGGCCAGCGGCAGCACGATCTTGGCCAGTGCGATGAACCGGGAATAGGCGTTGTCATACGAGGCCATGCCTCAGGCGATCCCGGCGCGCAGGCAGTCGTGGATATGCAGGATGCCCTGCGGCCGGCCATCGGCGCCGACGACGAACAGGCAGGTGATCTTGCGCCCGTTCATCACGCCCAGGGCCTTTTCCGCCAGGTCGTCGGGCCCGGCGGTCAGCGGGTTCGCGGTCATCACCTCGTCGACGCGGCGCTCCAGCAGCCCGTCCATGTGGCGCCGCAGGTCGCCGTCGGTGACGATGCCCGACAAATGGCCCGTCGCGTCGACGACCCCGACCACGCCAAAGCTTTTCTGGCTCATGGTCAGCAGGGCATCCGCCATCGGCGTGCCCGATGCGACCAGCGGCAGGTCGGCGCCCGTATGCATCAGGTCCGCGACCTTGGACAACCGCGCGCCCAGCTTGCCGCCGGGATGGAAGGCGCGGAAATTCTCGGGCGTGAAGTGCCGGTGCTCCATCAGCGCGACGGCCAGCGCATCGCCCAGCGCCAGCGTCATCGTTGTGGATGTGGTGGGTGCCAGGCCCATCGGACAGGCCTCTTCTGCCGCGGGCAGCAGCAGGGCCACGTCCGACTGGCGCAACAGAGTGCTTTCGGCCCGCCCTGCCACCCCGATCAGCGGGATCGAGAAGCGCCGCGTATGGGCGATGATATCGGCCAGTTCCGGCGTCTCGCCCGAGTTCGACAGCACCAGGCACACGTCGCCCTTCGTCAGCATCCCCAGGTCGCCATGGCTGGCCTCGGCGGGGTGGACGAAATGGGCGGGCGTCCCGGTCGAGGCGAAGGTGGCCGCGATCTTGCGCGCCACATGCCCCGATTTGCCCATGCCCGATACGATCACCCGGCCCGAGGCGCCCAGGATCAGTTCCACGGCCCGGGCAAAGCTGTCGTCCAGCCCGTCGGCCAGCATCGACAGGGCATCAGCCTCGCGGGTCAGGACGCGGCGGCCGATGGCGATATAGGTTTCGCGGTTCATGGCCGGCCTCAATGGGCGAAGATGTCGATCTCGGGCCAGCCTTCCAGGTCCAGCCGCGCCCGGGTCGGCAGGAAATCGAAACAGGCCTGTGCCGTGTCCATGCGGCCCTCGCGTTCCAGCATGACGTCCAGCGTCGCCTTCAGCGCATGCAGGTGCAGCACGTCCGACGCGGCATAGTCCAGCTGCGCCGCGGTCAGCGTTTCCGCCCCCCAATCCGAACTTTGCTGCTGTTTCGAGATGTCGACGCCCAGCAATTCCTGCAGCAGGAATTTCAGCCCGTGCCGGTCGGTATAGGTGCGCACCAGCTTCGAAGCGATCTTGGTGCAATAGACCGGCGCCGTAACCACGCCGAATGTGTTCAGCAGGGCCGCGATGTCGAACCGGCCGAAATGGAACAGCTTCAGCACCTGCGGATCGGCCAGCATCCGCGCCAGATTCGGCGCCTGCGTCTGGCCCTTCTCGATCTGAACGAGATGCGCGTTGCCGTCGCCGCCCGACATCTGCACCACGCACAGCCGGTCGCGATGCGGGTTCAGCCCCATCGTTTCACAATCGATCGCCACGACGGACCCGAGGTCCAGATCGTCGGGCAGGTCATGCTTGTATAGGAAATTCGCCACTATGGCCCCTGGTCTTTAGGGGTTGGTGCCCAGGAGAGGACTCGAACCTCCACGTCCGTACGGACACTAGCACCTGAAGCTAGCGCGTCTACCAATTCCGCCACCTGGGCAGGTGTCGTGAGGCGGTGACTTACAGAGGCCCGCAGGTGGTGTCAACGGAGATTCGTCGGGTTTTTTCGCGTGTCTTGCGAGGGGCGGCCCGGCCCTATATTGCAGGGCAGGGCGCAATTCGCGAGGGAGGCTTGCAATGTCCAGGCTGGTGACGATTTTCGGAGGCTCTGGCTTTGTCGGGCGCTATGTCGCACGGCGCATGGCCGATGCCGGCTGGCGGGTGCGCGTTGCGGTGCGCCGCCCGAACGAAGCGATCTTCGTGCGCACCTATGGCGCGGTCGGCCAGGTGGAGCCGATCCTGTGCAACATCCGCGACCGCGACTCGGTCGCCGCCGCGGTGCAAGGGGCGGACGCGGTGGTCAATTGCGTCGGCATCCTGAACGAGGTCGGCCGCAACACCTTTGGCCTCGTGCAGCATTACGGCGCCCTGCACATTGCCGAAGAGGCCGCCAAGGCCGGGGTCGAGCGTCTGGTGCAGATCTCGGCCATCGGGGCCGATCCCCATGCCAAAAGCGCCTATGCCGAAACCAAGGGGCGCGGCGAACAGGCGGTTCTGGAGCAGTTCCCGAATGCCGTGATCCTGCGGCCTTCGGTGATCTTCGGCCCCGAGGACCAGTTCTTCAACCGCTTCGCCTCGATGGCGCGGTTCGCGCCGGTGCTGC
Source organism: Rhodovulum marinum (assembly GCF_004343075.1). Lineage (GTDB taxonomy): Bacteria > Pseudomonadota > Alphaproteobacteria > Rhodobacterales > Rhodobacteraceae > Rhodovulum > Rhodovulum marinum. Next base: position 90,656 of record NZ_SLXP01000008.1, on the reverse strand, counting down.
CGGTCACGGGCGGCAATACCCGGTTCCAGCCGGTCTATGTCGATGATGTTGCGCAGGCCGCAGTTCTGGGCGTGACCGGCCAGGCCAAACCCGGCATCTACGAACTGGGCGGCCCCGAGGTACGCACCTTTGCCGAACTGATGGAAGAGATGCTCGAGGTGATCGGCCGGCCGAACCGGATCGTTCTGAACCTGCCGCTGTTCGTTTCCGCCGCCATGGCAACGGTGTTCGACCTTCTGCAGCGTCTGACGCTGGAGCTGTTCAAGAACACGGTTCTGACCCGCGACCAGGTGACGAACCTGGCCATCGACAACGTCGTGGGCGAGGGCATGCCCGGCTTTGCCGAACTGGGGATCAGACCCACCGCGATGGAATCGGTGCTGCCGGAATACCTGTGGCGCTATCGCCCCGCCGGGCAGTTCTACGACATCCGGGAATCGGCCAAGCGGCTGCGGTCCTAGGTGTAGGCGATCCCCAGCAGGACGGCGCCCAGCACGACCCGGTAGATGACGTAGGGCGTAAAGCTGATCGAGCGGGCCAGCCGCATCATCACCGCCAGCGCGACCAGCGCCGAGACAAAGGCGAACCCGGCGGCGATGGCGCCGTCGCGGGCCATGGCCAGATCGGCGTCCAGGATCACCTCGCCGCCCAGCAGAACGCCCGAGGCGATGATCGTGGGGATCGACATCAGCATCGAGATGCGTGCCGCGCCGACCCGGTCATAGCCCAGCGCCCGTGCCCCCGTGATGGTGATCCCCGACCGCGAGGTGCCCGGGATCAGCGCGATGGCCTGCCACAGCCCCAGGATCGCCGCGTGTTTCAATGTCCATTGCGGGGCCTTGCGGGTTTGCGGCGACCGGATGTCGACCCACCACAGCAGCAGCCCGAAGACCAGCATCGTCCAGCCGATCACCGCCATGCTGCGCAGCGCCCCGTCGAAGCCGGTCAGTTTGATGATCAGGCCCAGCACCATGACGGGAATCGTGGCCACGATCAGGCACAGCGCCAGGAATGCGCCGGGGGTGTCGATCTGGCCCCGGACGACCCCGCCCAGCCCGCGCAGCGCCAGCATCGCGTCCTTGCGGAAGTACAGGATCACCGCGCCCAACGTGCCGACATGCACCGCGACGTCGATGACCTGGCCCTGGTCGGCCTGGCCGGTCAGGTGCGGCAATAGGATCAGGTGACCCGAGGACGAAATCGGCAGGAACTCGGTAATCCCCTGGATCACCGCGATCAGAAGCAGGTTGTAAAGTTCCATGGGAATCCGCCGCTACAGGAATCGCGGGCAGCATACGCGCTTGATTCGGAATGAGAAGGCACGTGATATGGAATATATACTGACCTAAAATTACCTCATGAGGCGTGGCTGCGCGGTTCGGGGCGAAAATTTTTTCCAAAAAGGTCAGCCTATATGACTTTTAATTGCGCTGGAACGCTCGTATAGAGGCGGCTGGAAAAACGAGGCCGTGCCGCAGGGAGAGTTCCATGTCGAAGCGTCAGATGCTTCAGTTCGTCAGCGTCGCCAAGGAAATGCCCCTGAAGCGGGACGCAGAGTCGCGCGCGCATGATTTCAACGAGATTTATGCCGAGTACGCCGGCGAGAAGGCCGCCGAGCAGGCCGCCCGCTGCAGCCAGTGCGGCGTGCCCTATTGCCAGTCGCATTGCCCGCTGCACAACAACATCCCCGACTGGCTGCGCCTGACCGCCGAGGGCCGCCTGCAAGAGGCCTATGAAATCAGCCAGGCCACCAACACCTTCCCGGAAATCTGCGGCCGCATCTGCCCGCAGGACCGCCTGTGCGAAGGCAATTGCGTCATCGAACAGTCGGGCCACGGCACCGTCACGATCGGCGCGGTGGAAAAATACATCACCGATACCGCCTGGGACGAAGGCTGGGTGCAGCCCATCGCGCCCGCCGAGGAACGCCCCGAAAGCGTGGGCATCATCGGCGCGGGGCCCGGCGGGCTGGCGGCGGCCGACGTGCTGCGCCGGCAGGGCCTGCAGGTCACGGTCTATGACCGCCACGACCGCGCGGGCGGGCTGCTGACCTATGGCATCCCGGGGTTCAAGCTGGAAAAGGACGTGGTGATGCGCCGCGTGCAGCAGCTGGAGCAGGGCGGCGTGGAGTTCGTTCTGAACTGCAACGTGGGCGAAGACATCAGTTTCGACGCGATCCGCGGCAAGCATGACGCGGTGCTGATCGCCACCGGCGTCTACAAGTCGCGCGGCCTGCAGGCGCCCGGCGTGGGCGTGCCGGGCATCGTGCGCGCCATCGACTACCTGACCGCCTCGAACCGGGTGGGCTTCGGCGACAGCGTGCCGGAATTCGAAAGCGGAGAGTTGAACGCGCAGGGCAAGCGCGTCGTCGTGATCGGCGGCGGCGACACCGCGATGGATTGCGTGCGCACGGCGATCCGGCAAGGCGCGGAAACGGTGAAATGCCTGTATCGCCGCGACCGGGCCAACATGCCCGGATCGCAGCGCGAGGTGCAGAACGCCGAAGAGGAAGGCGTGGAATTCGTGTGGCTTTCGGCGCCCAAGGGGTTCGCCGGCGACCCGGTGGAATCGGTGATGGTGCAAAAGATGCGCCTGGGCCCGCCGGACGCCACCGGCCGCCAGACCCCCGAGGTGATCGAGGGCGCGGATTACGTCGAACCCGCCGACCTGGTGATCGCCGCGCTGGGCTTCGAGCCCGAGGACCTGCCGACGCTGTGGGGCGAAACCGCGCTGGAAGTGACCCGCTGGGGCACCATCAAGGCCGATTTCCGCAGCCACGAAACCAGCCTGCCGGGCGTGTTCGCCGTGGGCGATATCGTGCGCGGCGCAAGCCTGGTGGTCTGGGCGATTCGCGACGGGCGCGAGGCCGCCGACAGCATCCTGGCCTATCTGGCGCAGCCCGCGCAGGTCGCGGCGGAGTGACAGCCGGCGGGCGGGAAACGGCGCGAAACCGCGATATGAATTCCATATGAATCGCATATGAATTCCATATGAGTTTCGTGCACCGCCCCCGAGGACCGAGACAAGATTAGGGCATAGCCCCTGACCCATCACGGAAGGGTTCCGACCATGACGAAATACGACGCTGCCTGGGTGGCCAACGAGGAAGCCAAGCGCGCCTACATGGCCGAGCACGGGCTTTACCGCCCCGATGACGAACACGCGTCCTGCGGGGTGGGGCTGGTCGTGGCGATCGACGGCAAGCCGTCGCGCCAGGTGGTCGAGAAAGGCATCGACGCGCTGAAGGCGGTCTGGCACCGCGGCGCGGTCGATGCGGATGGCAAGACCGGCGACGGCGCGGGCATCCACGTGCAGATCCCGGTGCCGTTCTTCTATGACCAGATCCGCCGCACCGGCCACGAACCCCACCCCGAACGCCTGATCGCGGTGGGCCAGGTGTTCCTGCCGCGCACCGATTTCGGCGCGCAAGAGGTGTGCCGGACCATCGTGGAAACCGAAGTCCTGCGGATGGGTTATTACATCTACGGCTGGCGCCACGTGCCGGTGAACACCGATGTTCTGGGCGAAAAGGCCAACGCGACGCGGCCCGAGATCGAACAGATCCTGATCTCGAATTCCAAGGGCGTGGACGAAGAGACGTTCGAGCGCGAGCTTTACGTCATTCGCCGCCGGATCGAGAAGGCCGCCGCCGCCGCCCAGGTGCCGACGCTGTACCTGTGTTCGCTGTCCTGCCGCAGCATCATCTACAAGGGCATGATGCTGGCCGAGCAGGTGGCCGAGTTCTATCCCGACCTGCAGGACGAACGCTTTGCGTCCGCCTTTGCGATCTATCACCAGCGCTATTCCACCAACACCTTCCCGCAATGGTGGCTGGCCCAGCCGTTCCGCATGCTGGCCCATAACGGCGAGATCAACACGCTGAAGGGCAACCTGAACTGGTTGAAGAGCCACGAAATCCGCATGGCGTCCTCGGCCTTTGGCGAGCTGGCCGAGGATATCAAGCCGATCGTGGCGCAGGGGTCGTCGGATTCGGCGGCGCTGGATTCGGTGTTCGAGGTGCTGGTGCGCGCGGGCCGCAGCGCGCCGATGGCCAAGACGATGCTGGTGCCCGAGGCCTGGTCGAACCAGGCGGTCGAGCTGCCGCAAAGCTGGCGCAACATGTATGCCTATGTGAATTCGGTGATGGAGCCCTGGGACGGCCCCGCGGCGCTGGCGATGACCGACGGGCGCTGGGTCTGCGGCGGGCTGGACCGTAACGGGCTGCGGCCGATGCGGTACGTGGTGACCGGCGACGGGTTGCTGATCGCGGGGTCGGAAATCGGCATGGTGCCGACCGACGAATCCACCGTGCGCGAAAAGGGCGCGTTGGGCCCGGGCCAGATGATCGCCGTCGACATGAAAGAGGGCAAGCTGTTCCACGACAGCGAGCTGAAGGACATGCTGGCCGCCAGCCAGCCGTTCAGCGACTGGCTGGAAAAGGTGCACGAGCTGGACGAGACGCTGGCCGGCGCCGAGGAAAAGACGCTGTACGAGGGCGCAGAACTGCGCAAGCGGCAGATCGCGGCGGGCTTCTCGGTCGAGGAGATCGAGTCGATCCTGATGCCGATGGCCGAGGACGGCAAGGAGGCGATCGCCTCGATGGGCGACGACACGCCGTCGGCGGTTCTGTCGGAGAAATACCGGCCGCTCAGCCATTTCTTCCGCCAGAATTTCAGCCAGGTGACCAACCCGCCGATCGACAGCTTGCGCGAATACCGGGTGATGAGCCTGAAGACGCGGTTCGGCAACCTGCGCAACGTGCTGGACGAGGATGGCAGCCAGACGCGCATCATCATCCTGGAAAGCCCGTTCCTGGGCAACGCGCAGTTCGATGAGCTGGTGAAGCAGTTCGTCGTGCCGATGACGGAAATCGACTGCACCTTCCCGGCGGGCGCGGGGCCCGATGCGCTGCGCGAGGCGCTGGCGCGGATCCGGGCCGAGGCCGAGGATGCGGTGCGCTCGGGTGCGGGGCACCTGGTGCTGACCGATCAGCACCAGTCCGAGGACCGGGTGGCGATGCCGATGATCCTGGCGACCAGCGCGGTGCACAGCTGGCTGACGCGCAAGGGTCTGCGGACCTTCACCTCGCTGAACGTGCGGTCGGCCGAATGCGTGGACCCGCATTATTTCGCCGTGCTGATCGGCTGCGGCGCGACGACCGTCAACGCCTACCTGGCCGAGGACACCCTGGCCGACCGGATCAATCGCGGCCTGCTGGAGTGCAGCCTGACCGAGGCGGTGGCGCGGTTCCGCAAGGCGATCGACCTGGGCCTTTTGAAGATCATGTCCAAGATGGGCATCTCGGTGATCTCGTCCTATCGCGGCGGGCTGAACTTCGAGGCGGTGGGGCTGAGCCGGGCGATGTGCGCGGAATACTTCCCCGGCATGCATTCGCGCATTTCCGGCATCGGCGTGACCGGCATCCAGCGCAAGCTGGAAGAGGTGCATCGCCTTGGCTGGCGCGGCGGGCGCGACGTGCTGCCCATCGGCGGCTTCTACAAGGCGCGGCGCACCGGCGAGACCCACGCCTGGGAAGCCAAGACCATGTCGATCATGCAGAAGGCCTGCGACAGCGCGTCCTACGAGCTGTGGAAACAGTTCTCGGCGGCGATGCGGGCCAACCCGCCGATCCACCTGCGCGACCTCTTGGACATCAAGCCCATCGGCAAGCCGATCCCGATCGAGGAGGTGGAATCGATCACCTCGATCCGCAAGCGGTTCGTGACGCCGGGCATGTCGCTGGGCGCGCTGTCGCCCGAGGCGCACAAGACGCTGAACGTGGCGATGAACCGGATCGGCGCGAAGTCCGACAGTGGCGAGGGCGGCGAGGATCCGGCGCATTTCCACCCCGAACCCAACGGCGACAACCCGTCGGCCAAGATCAAGCAGGTGGCCTCGGGCCGGTTCGGCGTGACGGCGGAATACCTGAACCACTGCGAGGAACTGGAAATCAAGGTGGCCCAGGGCGCGAAGCCCGGCGAGGGCGGCCAGTTGCCGGGGATGAAGGTCACGGACCTGATCGCGCGGCTGCGGCATTCGACCAAGGGCGTCACGCTGATCTCGCCCCCGCCGCACCACGATATCTATTCGATCGAGGACCTGGCGCAGCTGATCTATGACCTGAAACAGATCAACCCGCGCTGCAAGGTGACGGTGAAGCTGGTGGCCTCCAGCGGCGTCGGCACGATTGCCGCCGGCGTGGCCAAGGCCAAGGCCGACGTGATCCTGATCTCGGGGCATAATGGCGGCACGGGGGCGTCGCCCGCGACGTCGATCAAGTATGCCGGCCTGCCCTGGGAAATGGGCCTGACCGAGGCGCACCAGGTGCTGAGCATGAACAACCTGCGCGAGCGGGTGACCCTGCGCACCGATGGGGGCCTGCGCACGGGCCGCGACATCGTCATGGCGGCGATGATGGGGGCCGAGGAATACGGCATCGGTACCGCCGCGCTGATCGCGATGGGCTGCATCATGGTGCGGCAATGCCAGTCGAACACCTGCCCGGTGGGCGTGTGTACGCAGGACGAACGCCTGCGCGCCAAGTTCACCGGCAACGCCGACAAGGTGGTGAACCTGATCACCTTCTACGCGCAGGAAGTGCGGGAAATCCTGTCGCAGATCGGCGCGCGGTCGATGGACGACGTGATCGGGCGCACCGACCTTCTGGCGCAGGTCAGCCGCGGGTCGGCGCATCTGGACGACCTGGACCTGAACCCGCTGCTGGTGCAGGTCGATGCGTCGGACCGGCCGAAACTGGACCGTTACCGCCCGCGCAACGCGGTGCCCGACACGCTGGACGCCGCGATCCTGCGCGATGCGCACCGGTTCTTCGAGGATGGCGAGAAGATGCAGGTGTCTTACGCGGTGCGGAACACCGACCGGACCATCGGCACCCGCGTGTCCAGCCACATCGTGCAGAAGTTCGGGATGCGCAACAAGCTGCAGCCCGACCACCTGACCGTGAAACTGGCGGGCAGCGCGGGGCAGTCGCTGGGCGCGTTCGGGGCGCCGGGGCTGAAGATCGTGGTGGCGGGCGATGCCAACGACTATGTCGGCAAGGGCCTGTCGGGGGCGACCATCGTGGTGCGCCCGCCGCTGTCCTCGCCGCTGGTGGCGTCGGACAACACGATCATCGGCAACACGGTGCTGTATGGCGCGACGGACGGTTACCTGTTCGCGCTGGGCCGGGCGGGCGAACGGTTCGCGGTGCGCAACTCGGGCGCGCGGGTCGTGGTCGAGGGCTGCGGCTCGAACGGCTGTGAATACATGACCGGCGGGGTGGCGGTGATCCTGGGCCGGATCGGGGCCAATTTCGGCGCGGGCATGACCGGCGGGATGGCCTATCTGTACGATCCCGACGGCATCGCCCAGGACCGGATGAACATGGAGACGCTGGTGACCTGCCGGGTCACCGTCCAGCACTGGGAGGCCGAGCTGAAAGGCCTGATCGCGCGCCATGCCGAGGAAACCGGAAGCCGCCGCGCGCGCGACATCCTGGACCACTGGGACCTGGAAAAAGGCAACTTCCTGCAGGTCTGCCCCAAGGAGATGCTGGCGCACCTGTCCCACCCGCTGGGCATCGAGGAACGCGCGGTTCCGGCGGAATAGGGTCTGTTTCGGCCCGAAGACATCTGACCCCCGCGGTGCCTGCCGCGGGGGTTTCGCGTTCCGGGACAATGGTCAAGCGCGCGGCGCTGGGCTATGACGCGGCCCATGGCACGGCAAACGAAATCACGCTCTGGCAAGGGCGCGCGCAAGAAACCCGCGCCGCGCAAACGCGCATCGGCAAGGCCGGCCCTGCCGCTGGGCGCGCGGCTGCGGCGGTGGGGGCGGCGCGGGGCGTTCGGCGGGCTGGCGCTGGTGGGTCTGGCGATCCTCGCGCCCGCCGTTCTGAACCCGCCGACCACATGGACGATGCTGTCCGAGGCGCGGCGGCTGGGCGGGATCGAGCATCACTGGATCGCCGCCGACGATATCGCGCCGGTCATGCTGCGCGCGACGGTGGCGGCGGAGGATGCGAATTTCTGCCGTCACTGGGGCTTTGACATGCGCGCCATCCGCGGCGCGATCGAGGCGGGCGGGCGCTATGGCGCCTCGACCATCAGCCAGCAGACGGTCAAGAACGTGTACCTGTGGCAGGGGCGCAGCTGGCCGCGCAAGGCGCTGGAGGCGGTGATCACGCCGGGGGTCGAACTGGCCTGGTCCAAGCGGCGCATCCTGGAGGTCTACCTGAACGTGGCCGAGTTCGGCGAGGGCGTGTTCGGCATCGACGCCGCCGCGCGGCACTATTTCGGCGTGCCGCCCGCGCAACTGTCGGCGGCCCAGGCCGGGGCGCTGGCCGCCGTCTTGCCCGACCCCAAGGGGCGCAACGCCGCCCGCCTGACGCCCGCCCTGAAACGCCGGGCCGCGCAGATCCTGGATGGCGCGGCCACGATCCGGGCCGATGGGCGGTCGGACTGCTTCGAGAGTTGAAAAACCGCGCCCAAGCGGGCAAGAGGGACCACAGGTGTACCCCCGGTCGTGCCATGAACCGTCTCTATCACGTCGCGCTTTCGCCCTTTTGCCGCAAGGTCCGCCTTGTGCTGGCCGAGAAGAAGATCGAGGTCGAACTGGTCGAGGAACGCTATTGGGAACGCGACGCCGATTTCATGCGCCGCAACCCCGCGGGCAAGGTGCCCGTGCTGCGGATGGACGGGCGCAGCATGGCCGAAAGCCAGGCGATCTGCGAATACCTCGACGAGACGTACCCCGACCCGCCGCTCTTGCCCGGCAGCCCCGCCGACCGGGCCGAGGCGCGGCGACTGTGCTTCTGGTTCGATGACAAGTTCCACGCCGAGGTGACGTCGAACCTGCTGTATGAACGCGTCAACAAGAAGCTGATGGGCCAGGGCTATCCCGACAGCCGCGCGGTCAAGGCGGGCGCGCAGGCGATCAAGTATCACATCGATTACATGGGCTGGCTGCTGGACCAACGCCGGTGGCTGGCGGGCGACGTGATGACGCTCGCGGATTTCGCGGCCGCCGCGCATCTGTCGGCGCTGGACTACATTTCCGATGTCGACTGGAACCGCAACGCCGCGGTCAAGGACTGGTACGCCAAGATCAAGTCGCGCCCCGCCTTCCGCAACATCCTGGCCGACCAGGTGCCCGGCTTTCCGCCGCCCCGGCACTACGCCAATCTCGACTTTTGAGCGCGGGTCTCAAGGATCGCCTGAAGGCGCGCGCCCTGGACGAGGGGTTCGCGGCGATGGGCGTGTGCCGCCCCGACGCGATTCCGCAGGCCCCGGCCCGGCTGGCCGCGTTCGTCGGCCAGGGCCGCCACGGCCAGATGACCTGGATGGCCGAGCGCATGGCCTGGCGCGGCGATCCGGCGGCGCTGTGGCCGGCGGCGCAATCGGTGGTGATGCTGGCCGAACCCTACACCCCCGAGCATGACCCGCTGGACGTGCTGGCGCGCCGCGACCGGGCGGCGATTTCCGTCTACGCGCAGAACCGCGATTACCACGACGTGGTCAAGAAACGGCTGAAACGGCTGGGCCGCTGGCTGATCGACCAGGCGCCGGGGGCGGAAATCAAGGTCTTCGTCGACACCGCCCCGGTGATGGAAAAACCGCTGGCCCAGGCCGCCGGTCTGGGCTGGCAGGGCAAGCATACGAACCTGCTGTCGCGGGACTTGGGCAACTGGGTCTTCCTCGGTGCGATGTTCACCACCGTGAACCTGCCCCCCGACCCGCCCGAGACGGACCATTGCGGACGCTGCACCGCCTGCCTCGACATCTGCCCGACGCGCGCCTTCCCCGCGCCGTTCCAGCTCGATGCGCGGCGCTGCATTTCCTACCTGACGATCGAGCACAAGGGCCCGGTGGACGAGGCCCTGCGCCCGGGCCTCGGCAACCGCATCTATGGCTGCGACGATTGCCTGGCGGTGTGCCCGTGGAACAAGTTCGCGGTCGCCGCGACCGAGGCGAAATACGCCGCCCGCGACGACCTGTGCGCCCCACCGCTGGCCGAGTTGGCGGCGCTCGACGATGCCGCCTTTCGCGCGCGCTTCTCCGGCTCGCCGATCAAGCGGATCGGGCGCGACCGCTTCGTGCGCAACGTCTGCTATGCCATCGGCAATTCCGGCGACAAAACGCTGATCGGGCCGGTTCAGAGACTGATCCACGACCCCGACCCCGCCGTGGCCGACGCTGCGCGCTGGGCCGTCGGGCGGCTTTCGGACCCCTGACCCCCGTCTTTTTCTTGGTCCAAATACTCCGGGGGGTCGCGGGGGGCAGCGCCCCCCGCGCGGGTCGCCCCGGCGTCAGCCGGGGCGAAACCCGAACCCTTCCCAACCCGCCGCGACAGGCGTAAGCAGGGCCCATCCCCGCATCCCGAGTGCCCCCATGAACCCCGCCCGTGCCATCGCCCTGAAACTCGCCTCGGTCGCGCTGTTCGTGGCGATGTCGGCGCTGATCAAGGCGTCGGCCGATCACGTGCCGCCGGGCGAGGCGGTGTTCTTTCGATCGTTCTTTGCCATTCCGGTCATCCTGGTCTGGCTGACCTGGCAGGGGCAGCTGTCCCGGGGCCTTCGCACCCGCAACCCGATGGGGCACCTGTGGCGCGGGCTGGTGGGCGGGACGGCGATGGGGCTGATGTTCGCGGGGCTGGGCCTTCTGCCGCTGCCCGAGGTCACCGCCATCGGCTATGCCGCGCCGCTGCTGGTGGTGATCTTCGCCGCGATGTTCCTGGGCGAGCGGGTGCGCCTGTTCCGGCTCAGCGCGGTCGCGCTGGGGCTGGTGGGCGTGCTTATCGTGCTGTCGCCCCGGCTGACCGCCTTCGGCAGCGACGCGATGGACGCGCGCGAGGCACTGGGCGCCATCGTGGTGCTGGGGGGCGCCACCTGCGCGGCACTGGCGCAGGTTTTCGTGCGCAAGCTGGTCGCCACCGAAAGCACCTCGTCCATCGTGTTCTGGTTCTCGGTCACGGCCTCGGTTCTGTCGCTGGCCACGATCCCCTTTGGCTGGGTGGTGCCCGGCCCGGCCGAGGCGGCGATGCTGGTCGGCGCCGGCATATTGGGGGGGCTGGCGCAGATCTGCCTGACCTCGGCCTATCGCCATGCCGAGGCGGCGGTGGTGGCGCCGTTCGACTATGCCTCGATGCTTATGGCGTTGGCCGTGGGCTATGCGGTGTTCGACGAGGTCCCGACGCGGGCGACGTTGATGGGGGCAAGCCTGGTGATCGCGGCGGGCGTGCTGATCATCTGGCGCGAACGCCAGCTGGGCCTGGAGCGCAGCCGCGCGCGCAAGGGGATGACCCCGCAGGGCTAGGGCCGCCTAGCGCGCCGGCGCCGGGCGAAAACGCCGACTTTCGGATCAATTTGCCGACTCCCGACTGCGTGGTACCGTCGGATCGCCTTCGGCGCGATGCCGCGGGAAAAGGACGGGGTAACCCCCGGAGGGAGGAGACATGAAACGTGCATTGATGGGCGCGGCCGCCTGGGCCGTGCTTTCGACACCTGTTCTGGCGCAGGGCGCCGACGTGCCGGACAACCTGGAAAAGCTGGGAAATTTCCAGACCACCGGCGTGACCGAGTTCACCTTTGTCGAACAGACCGGCGATTTCGCGGACGGGATCAAGCGCAACCTGGAACGGATCACCCTGCCCGACGGGTTCAAGATCGGGCTTTACGCCGTGGTGCCGGACGCACGCCACATGGCGGTGGGGCCGCAGGGCATCGTCACCTTCGTCGGCACCCGCAAGGACAAGGTCTGGTCGGTCACCGACCGCAACAAGGACCGCGTCGCCGACGAGGTCAAGGATTTCGCCCCCTCGCTGAAATTCGCGATCCCGAACGGGCCGTGCTTTTCGGATGACGGGTTCCTGTACATCGCCGAACAGAACCGGGTGCTGCTGTTCCCGGCGGCGGAATTCTTTTACGAAAGCCCGGACGTGGCGGCGTTCAACCTGGTGGCCCAGGGCGAGCTGATCCCGCCCGAGGAAGAAAGCTACAACCACACCGCGCGGGTCTGCAAGATCGGGCCGGATGGCAAGATCTACATCTCGCTGGGGCAACCCTTCAACGTGGCGCCCAAGGAGAAGCTGGACCTTTACAACGAGGTCGGCATCGGCGGCATGATCCGGATGAACCTGGATGGGACGGGCCGCGAGGTCTATACCTACGGCATCCGCAACTCGGTCGGGCATGACTTCCACCCGGTCACCGGCGAGCTGTGGTTCACCGACAACCAGGTGGACGGGATGGGCGACGACATTCCGCCGGGCGAGCTGAACCGGCAGACCGCCATGGGCCAGCATTTCGGCCACCCGTGGTATGGCGGCGGCGATGTGCGCACCAACGAATATGCCGGCGAAGAGGTACCCGTCGAGGTGGTGATGCCCGCGGTCGAGATGGTGGCCCATGCCGCCGACCTGGGCATGACCTTCTATACCGGCAACATGTTCCCCGAGAAGTACAGGAACGCCATCTTCTCCGCCCAGCACGGGTCGTGGAACCGCACCACGCCGGTGGGGGCGCGGGTCATGGTGACCTTCATCGACGAGGAGGGGAACGCCACCTCCGAGCCCTTTGCCGAAGGCTGGATCGACGAGAACGGCGAATACCTGGGCCGTCCGGTCGACGTGGCGCAGCTGCGCGATGGGTCGATCCTGGTGTCGGACGACCTGGCCGGGGCGGTCTACCGCATCTGGTACGAGGGCAGCTGATGAAAGGGCTGATCGCCCTGGCTCTCGGCGGGGGTATCCTCGCCGGGGGCGCGCTGGCGCAGGACCTGGAAGCGGGGCGCAAGGTGGCGGGCCTGTGCCGGGTGTGTCACGGGTTGCAGGGCGTGGCGCAGGTGCCGATCGCGCCGCATATCTCGGGCGAGCCGGTGAGTTACATCACGCGCCAGCTGGAAGCGTTCCGGTCCGGGGCGCGCGAGCACGAGATGATGAGCGTGGTGGCCAAGGGTCTGACCGACCAGCAGATCGCCGATGTGGCGGCGTGGTATTCGGCGCATGGCGCCTCGGCCAGCCTGCCCGCGGGGGCGGACCCGGACGCGGCGCCGTCGCTTTGCGTGAATTGCCACGGGGCGAACGGGATCGCGCTGAACGAGGATGCGCCGAACCTGGCGAACGAGACCAACATCTATATCGCGACGCAGCTGAAGGCGTTCCGCAACGGCCAGCGGACGCACGAGATCATGTCGGAGATCGCCGCCGACCTGAGCGACGAGGAAATCCGCGCCTATGCCGACTGGTATGCCGCGATGAAACTCGAGGTGCAGGAGCCGGGCTGAGCCCGGTTTCGCCGCGCTGGCGCGCGGCGACCGGTGGGGGCGCTGCCCCCGTCGCCCTTGCGGGCGACTCCCCCGGAGTATTTTCGCCAAGAAAAAGACCCTAGGGCGCGCGGATCACGTCCGTCACCCGCCCGTCACGGTAGTGCGAGACCGCGCGGATCGGGCCGGTTTGGGCGGAACAGGGTCTGTTGTCGGACCCGGCGGCGCGGACCAGGTCGGCGATGGGGGTAAGGGGCAGGCCCGCGTGGCGCAGCCGGTCGGCGAGATCGGGGCGGCGCGGGTTCACGGCGAGGCCGGCCTCGGTCACGATGACGTCGACGGTGTCGCCGGGGGTGGTGATGCAGCCCACGCGCGGCACGATTTTCGGGGTGCCGCGGGCGGTGAGCGCGGTGGTGATGACGGTCAGTTTCGCGCCCGCGGCGGTGTCGGCATGCCCGCCCGAGCCGCCGAGGATCACGCCGTCCGCCCCCAGCGTGACGTTCACGTTGAAGTCGAGATCGACCTCGGCCGCGCCGAGGATCACGGCGTCCAGCCGGTGCGCGACCGGGTCGGGGTGCCAGGGGTTAGCGTAGTCGCTGGCCGACATGGCGCGGTGCGCGGCATCCTCGCGGAACGACGCCACGGCGGCGAGATCGAAGCATTGCACGTCGAGGAGGTCGCGGAAGAGGCCGGCGCGGAAGAGATCGACCAGGGTGCCGGTGATGCCCCCCGACGCGAAGCTCCCGGTGATGCCGCGCTGGGCCATGATCTGGCCGAGGTCGCGCGCGGCGGCGAGCGAGATGCCGCCCGCGCCGGTCTGGAAGGATATCCCGTCGGCCAGGAGGCCGGAGGCCGCGATGACCCGGGCGGCGAGGGCGGCGATATGGCGGGCCTGCGGGTTGTCAGTGGGGCGCGTGGTGCCCGAGACGATCTGGCCCGCGTCGCCCAGGCGGGGCACGGTGACGACCTGGTCGACCTGGTGGCCGGGGATCTCGGGTGCGGTCAGCGGGGTCGGGGACAGGCAATCGGTCACCGCGATCACGTGGCGGGCGCGGGCCGCTTCGACCATCGGGTAGCCCAGCGGGCCGCAGGCGGAGGGGCCGAGAGCGCCGGTCAGGTTGCCGGTGCGGTCGGCCATGGGGGCGGCGATGATGGCGAGGTCGATGGGCAGTTCCCCCGCCTCGATCGCGCGGGCGCGGCCGCCATGGGTTTGCAGCGTGGCGGGTTGGGCGAGCGCGTCGAGCGCGTGTGCCACGGGGCCGGAGATATAGGCGGTGGACAGCCGGGTGACCGTGCCGCGGCGGATGTGATCGGCCAGCGGCGCGTGGACCGGGAACAGCGAGGAGGCAGCGAGGTGCAGGTCGCCCAGGCCCAGCGCGGCGAGTTCGGCCAGCCCCATGTTGAGGACCGCGTCGCCGTTGCGCAGGTGGTGGTGGAAGCTGACGGTGGCGCCGTCGCGGAGCCCGGCGGCCCGAAGTGCGGCGGCGAGCGAGGGCGCGCGCTTGTCAGGGGCGGTGTTGGGGGCGCGTTCGGGGCCGGGCCTGCCCGGGGGCACCGGCCCGGCCGCGTAAGGGCGGACCGGGCCGTAACCGGGGATTTCGGCGGGCAGCGGAGGGCGCGGACCTGTCATCGGGCGGGCGAAAAAGGCTCTGTTCCGGCCTGAAACGGCCGGAACCGGGTCAGGCCCGTACCAGTTTCTCGTAAGAATCGACCATCTCGCGGGCGAGCGCACCCACCTCGAAATTGTAGTCGCCGATCTGGCCGACGGGGGTGACCTCGGCCGCGGTGCCGGTCAGCCAGCATTGCTGGAAGCCCTCGAGTTCGCCCGGTTCGATATGGCGTTCCACGACCTTGATCTGGCGGTCGTGCAGCATGCCGATCACGGTCTGGCGGGTGATGCCGTTGAGGAAGCAGTCGGGTTTCGGCGTGTGCACCTCGCCGTCCTTGACGAAGAAGATGTTGGCGCCCGTCGCCTCGGCCACGTAGCCGCGGTAGTCGAACATCATCGCGTCGGAACAGCCCTTGGCCTCGGCGGCGTGCTTGGACATGGTGCAGATCATGTAGAGACCGGCGGCCTTGGCCTGGCTGGGGGCGGTTTCGGGGCTGGGGCGTTTCCACCTGGAAATGTCCAGCTTGGCGCCCTTCAGCTTGGCGTCGCCGTAATAGGCGCCCCATTCCCAGACCGCGATGGCGGTGCGGACCGGGTTGCGGCGGGAGGCGACGCCCATGTCCTCGCCCGCGCCGCGCCAGGCGACGGGGCGGACATAGGCATCGGTCAGGCCGTTGGCCTTCATCACCTCGTATTTCGCCGCCTCGAGTTCATCGACGGAATAGGGGATTTCGAAGTCGATCAGGTTGGCCGATTTCTTCAGCCGCTCGGAATGTTCGCGCGACTTGAAGATGGTGCCGCCATAGGCGCGCTCGCCCTCGAATACCGACGAGGCATAGTGCATCGCATGGGTCAGGATGTGCACGTTGGCCTCGCGCCAGGGCACCAGTTTCCCGTCCATCCAGATGAAGCCGTCGCGGTCGTCATAGGCAGCCATCGCCCGTTCCCTTCGCTTGCCCCCGCCGGGGCGTTGAATTTCCGAATGTTGCGCAGTTTAGGTCCGGTGCGGACATAATCTTGCGTCAAATTCACGGATCGCTAACAGTTGAGTCTTGGAAAGTCAACAAGGCTGACATAAGATCGCGTAACAATTGGTCAGTGTTGAAACATTGGGGATGGGGTATGGCCCAAGGTGGACCGGCGGTGGCCCAGAAAAGCGGCGAGAGCCTGCTGTACCTGACCGACGAGCAATTGCGCAAAGGGATCGAGGCGATGTTCTTCGCCTATCGCGGGTTCACCGCGGATCCCGACCGCATCCTGGAGGAGCACGGCTATGGGCGCGCGCATCACCGGGCGATCCATTTCATCCATCGGGCGCCGGGGACCACGGTGAACAACCTGCTGGCGATCCTGGGCGTGACCAAGCAATCGCTGAACCGGGTGCTGCGCGCGCTGGTCGAGGACGGGCTGGTCGAGGCGCGGGTGGGCCAGCGCGACAAGCGCGAGCGGCACCTGTACCTGACCGAGGCGGGCGAGGCGCTGGAACAGAAGCTGTCGGATGCTCAGCGCGAACGCATGCGCGCGGCCTATCGCGCGGCGGGGCCGGCGGCGGTCGCGGGGTTCCGGCAGGTTCTTGAGGCGATGATGGACCCGGAGATGCGGCGCCATTTCAACCGGCTGACCGAACGATGAGCGACGAGACCGGAATCCACCTGTTGATTGTCGACGACGATGCGCGCATCCGCGAGCTGCTGCGCAAGTTCCTGGTACGGCAGGGGTTCTGGGTGAGTGCCGCGCGCGATGCGGCGCATGCGCGGAAACTGCTGGCGGGGCTGGAATTCGACCTGATCGTGATGGACGTGATGATGCCGGGCGAGGACGGGATCAGCCTGACCCGCGCCCTGCGCGAGGAGATCGCCACGCCGATCCTGTTGCTGACCGCGCGGGGCGAAACCTCGGACCGGATCGCGGGGCTGGAGGCGGGGGCGGACGATTACCTGGCCAAGCCGTTCGAGCCCAAGGAATTGCTGTTGCGGATCAACGCGATCCTGCGCCGGGTGCCGGCCAGCAAGGCCGAGGCGGAGCTGCCCAAGGTGCTGCACCTTGGGGCGGTGCGCTATGACGTGGGGCGGGGCGAGCTGTGGTCGGGCGAGGAGCGGGTGCGCCTGACCGCCACCGAGGCGCAGTTGATGCGCATCTTTTCCGCCTGCCCCGGCGAGGCGGTCAGCCGGACCCGGCTGGTCGAGGAACTGGCCCGCGACGGGGGCCAGGCGCAGGAACGCGCGGTGGACGTGCAGATCACCCGGCTGCGGCGCAAGCTGGAATCAGACCCTAAACAGCCCCGATACCTGCAAACGGTGCGCGGCGCGGGTTACATGCTGGCGCCGGATTGAGGCTTGCCCGGGGCGGCGGCGGCCCCTAGCCTTTGGCCCATGACCACCGCGCTGATCTCCCATCCCGACAGCCTGGGCCACGTGACCCCGCCCGGCCACCCGGAACGCGTCGCCCGGATCGAGGCGGTGAACGAAGCGCTGACCACGCCCGAATTCGCGCTGCTGGTGCGCGTGGCCGCGCCGCTGGCCGACGAGGCCGCGTTGCGGCGCGGGCACAGCGCGGGGTACCTGGACATGCTGAAGGCCGCGATCCCGGCCACGGGGATGGCGCAGCTGGACCCCGACACCTTCGTGTCGCCGGGGTCGATGAACGCCGCGCGGCGCGGGGTGGGCGCCACGCTGAAGGCGGTTGACATGGTGCTGGCGGGCGAGGTGGGCAACGCCTTTGCCGCGGTGCGCCCGCCCGGCCACCACGCGGAAGCCAACCGCGCGATGGGGTTCTGCCTGGCCTCGACCGCGGCGATCGCGGCGAAATACGCGCTGGACCACCACGGGCTGGCGCGCGTGGCGGTGATGGATTTCGACGTGCATCACGGTAACGGCACGCAGGACATCCTGTGGGACGAGGCGCGCGCGCTGTATGTCTCGACCCACCAGATGCCGCTGTTCCCGTTCACCGGCGCGCCCGAGGAACGCGGCGCGCATGACAACGTGCTGAACGTGCCGTTGCCGCCGCACACGGACGGGGAACGGTTTCGGGCCGAGATAGAGACGAAAGTGCTGCCCCGGCTGGCGGCGTTTGCGCCGGACTTGCTGATCCTGTCGGCGGGGTTCGACGCGCACCGGGCCGACCCGCTGGCGCAGCTGGACCTGGGGGTGGAGGATTTCGCCTGGGTCACGGAGCGGCTGTGCGACATCGCGGACGCGGCCTGCGGCGGGCGGGTGGTCTCGACACTGGAGGGCGGCTATGATCTGGATGCGCTGGCCGCCTGCGTGGCGGCCCATGTGCGGGTGCTGATGGAGCGTGGGGCATGACCGACAAGCCGGTTTCCGAGATGAGTTTCGAAGAGGCGATGAAGGCGCTGGAGGCGGCTGTGACGGCGCTGGAACAGGGCGACGTGCCGCTGGAAGAGTCGATCGACCTTTCGGAAAAGGCCGCCATGCTGAAGAAGCATTGCGAGAAGAAGCTGAAGGAAGCCGAGGAAAAGGTCGCCCAGATCACGCTGGACGCCGACGGCACCCCCACCGGCACCACGCCCGTCGAGGGGATGTAATGTTCCAGTCGCAGTTGCAGGACGCCGCCGGGCTGATCGAGGCGCGGCTGATGGAGGCTTTGGCCGATGCCGCCGACCAGCCGGTGACGCATGCGATGCGCTATGCGGTGGCGGGGGGCAAGCGGCTGCGCGGGTTCCTGGTGATCGAGGGCGCGGCGCTGTACGGCGTGCCGGCCGATCACGCGGTGCATGCGGCGGCCGCCATCGAGGCGGTGCATGCCTATTCCCTGGTGCATGACGACATGCCCTGCATGGATGACGACGATTTGCGCCGGGGCCAGCCGACGGTGCATGTGAAATGGGACGACGGCACCGCGCTGTTGGTCGGGGATGCGTTGCAGACGCTGGCCTTTGACCTGCTGGCCGACCCGGCCTGCCACCCGGACCCGGGCGTTCGGATCGACCTGGTGGCCTCGCTGGCGCGTGCCTCGGGGATCGACGGGATGGTTCTGGGGCAGGCGCAGGACATCGCGGCGGAAACCGCCGGGCGGCCGCTGACGCTGGCGGAAATCACCGAGTTGCAGGCGAACAAGACCGGCGCGCTGATCCGCTGGTCGGCCGAGGCCGGCGCGCGGCTGGGCCGGGCCGATATCGCGCCCTTGTCATCCTACGCGACCGCGCTGGGGCTGGCTTTCCAGATCGCGGACGACATCCTGGATGTCGAGGGCGACGCGGAAAAGACCGGCAAGCGGGTGCAGAAGGATGCGGATGCAGGCAAGGCGACCTTCGTCTCGCTGCTGGGTCTGGATGGCGCCAAGGCGCGGGCGCACGCCCTGGTGGACGAGGCCTGCGAGGCGCTGGCCCCGTTCGGTGCCCGGGCCGATATCTTGCGGGAGACCGCCCGCTTCGTTATTGCCCGGGAAACCTGAAACGCGCACCGTCCCGGAAGGGAGACCCGTCTTGACCGATCAATCGACCACGCCGCTGCTTGACCGCGTGTCCAGCCCGACCGACCTCAAGGGGCTGTCGGATGCCGAACTGAAGCAGCTTGCGACCGAGTTGCGGTCCGAGACGGTGGCCGCCGTGTCGGAAACCGGCGGGCACCTGGGGGCCGGGCTGGGCGTGGTGGAACTGACCGTGGCGCTGCACGCGGTGTTCGACACGCCGCGCGACCGGCTGATCTGGGATGTCAGCCACCAGTGCTATCCGCACAAGATCCTGACGGGGCGGCGCGACCGCATCCGCACCCTGCGCCAGAAGGACGGGCTGTCGGGGTTCTGCAAGATGAAGGAAAGCGAATACGACGCCTTCGGGGCGGGGCATTCGTCGACCTCGATCTCGGCGGCGCTGGGCTATGCGGTGGCGCGCGACCTGGGATCGGCCCCCGAGGCGGGCGTGGGCGACGCCATCGCGGTGATCGGCGACGGCGCGCTGTCGGCGGGGATGGCCTATGAGGCGCTGAACCATGCCGGGCACCTGGGCACCCGGATGATCGTGATCCTGAACGACAACGAGATGTCGATCGCGCCGCCCGTCGGCGCCATGTCGACCTATCTGAACCGGCTGTACGCCGGCGCGCCGTTCCAGGAATTCAAGTCGATGGCCAAGGGCGCGGTGAACTTCCTGCCCGCGCCGTTCCAGGAGGGCGCCAAGCGCGCCAAGGACCTGGTCAAGCACATCACCGTGGGCGGCACGCTGTTCGAGGAACTGGGTTTTTCCTATGTCGGGCCGGTGGACGGGCACGACATGGACCAGTTGTTGCCGATCCTGCGCACGGTCAAGGCGCGGGCCACGGGGCCGATGCTGATCCATGCGATCACGAAAAAGGGCAAGGGATACGCGCCCGCGGAAAACGCGCCCGATTGCGGGCACGGGGTGGCGAAGTTCGACATCGCCACGGGCGAGCAGAAGAAGACCCCGGCCAATGCGCCCAGCTATACCAAGGTGTTCGCCAACGCCCTGATCGCCGAGGCGCGCGGCGACCGCAAGATCTGCGCGGTGACGGCGGCGATGCCGGACGGCACGGGCCTGAACCTGTTCGCCGAACGGTTCCCCGAGCGGTGTTTCGACGTGGGCATCGCCGAACAGCACGCGGTGACGTTTTCCGCGGGGCTGGCGGCGGGCGGGCAGAAACCGTTCTGCGCGATCTACTCGACGTTCTTGCAGCGGGGCTATGACCAGATCGTGCATGACGTGGCGATCCAGCGCCTGCCGGTGCGGTTCGCCATCGACCGGGCCGGGCTGGTGGGTGCCGACGGGCCGACGCATGCGGGGGCCTATGACACGGCGTTCCTGGCGAACCTGCCCGGGTTCGTGGTGATGGCCGCCGCCGACGAGGCCGAGTTGATGCACATGGTGGCCACCGCGGTCGCCCATGACGAGGGGCCGATTTCCTTCCGTTTTCCGCGGGGCGAGGGCGTGGGGCTGGACCTGCCGGAAAAGGGCACGCTCCTTGAGATCGGCAAGGGCCGGATCATCGCCGAGGGCGAGCGCGTGGCGCTGGTCAATTTCGGCACGCGGCTGAAAGAGGTGCGCGAGGCGGCGCAGGCGCTGGGCGCGGCGGGTATTCGGCCCACGATCGCGGATGCGCGGTTCGCCAAGCCGCTGGATACCGACATGCTGCTGCGGCTGGCGCGGGACCACGAGGCGGTGATCACGGTCGAAGAGGGCGCGGTGGGTGGTTTCGGCAGCCATGTCGCGCAGCTGTACGCCGAGAACGGGGTGTTCGATTCGGGGCTGAAATTCCGCTCGATGGTGCTGCCCGATATCTTTATCGACCAGGCGAGCCCCGCGGACATGTACGCCGTGGCCAAGTTGAACGCCCCCGATATCGAGGCCAAGGTGATCGAGGTTCTGGGCGTGGGGGCGGCCGCGAAACGGGCGTAACGCTCAGGGTTTCGGCCCGTTCCGCGCGCGCTGGATCACGTCGAAGACGAGGATCCCGGCCATAAGCGCCACCAGCAGCCCCAGCAGGATCGGCGGCCAGGTCGCGCCCGCGTCGCAGGTGCTGAGCAGCGCCAACGCCGCCAGCACCCCGCCTGTGCCGATCCAGACGGTTTTCCAGCGGAAGGCGATCTTTTCCACGAGCCCGCTGTAATAGGACCGCCAGGTCAACAGCGCGACCACCGCGAAGGCCGCCATCGCCGACAGCGCCAGGTAGGGCCGGTTCGGGCAGGCCCAGGAACAGACGGCCTGGGCGCGCGGCTCGAACACGGCGAGCGGCGCGGGCAGGATGCCGGTGACCCATTCCTCGGTGACGACCTGCATCAGCGCGGCGGTTTCGGGCGCGTCGGGCCGCGGCACGGGCCAGAAGCCGACGCCGGAAAACGCGTCCTCGAAATAGATGATATCGTCTCTGAACTGGCTGAACTTGCGGTTCGCGGGATCGGGCGCCTCGCCCGCGCTGGGGCGGGAGAACACGAATTCATGCCCGCCCGGCGGCACCACGGGAATGATGCTGCGCAGCACCTCGGAGCGTTCCAGCCCCCGGAACGCGCCCCGAGGCGGCGACCAGATCGAAGTCGAAGCCGACATTGACGCGCTGGCCGCGCGGGCCGATGGCGTTCTGCACCCGGGTGACCAGTTTCACCAGGTTGCCCACGTTGGGGTCGGTCGCCGGGTCGCCGCGGTAATCCTAGAAGATCAGCGTCATACCGTCGGGTTGCATGCTGTCGAACAGGGTGGGCCGCGCGGCGCGGGCGCGGTGGCGATGCGCCGAGGCGATGAAATCGCGCCGCACCGCGGTCCAGAAGCCGAGATTGACGAGGCCCAGGTTGCGCGCGTCGGTGGACCGGTCGGGGTACTGGAACGCGAATTCCAGCCCGCAGAAGGCGACATCGCTGAACAGCGCGAAATCGACGGTGACGGGGGCGGGCGGGTCGGCGTCCGGGGCCGCAGGGTCGGCGCCCGGTTTCCGTGCGGGGGGCGCCAGCCTGAACGGGTAGAAGCCGTAGACATCGGTCGTGCCGGGATAGACCCGGTCGGCGACGCAGCCGCAATCGCCGGCGATGGGCGCGGCGAGGCCCCGGCGGGCTGGCCGGGGGCGGCGGCAGGGTGCGCCGCGCGGCCTGGAACAGTTGGTGGGTGGGGTATTCGACGCCGACCAGCGCGGTCAGCCGGGTTTGCAGGTCGGCGGCGGTCGGATCTTCGCCCAGCGGGCCGATCCGGGCGATCTGGGCGACGGCATCTTCCAGCGGCGGGGTCAGGGACCAGGTTTCGCGGATCGCGGTCGAGGTGGTGGTCATCTGGGTGCCGCCGATGCGGCGCACCTCGTCCTCGACCAGCGGGTTCAGAAGGGCGCGCACCTCGCCCTTTATCAGTTCGGCGTTGGAGGCGCGGGTGGCCAGTTTTTCGTACAGCGTGTCCTTGAACGCCTTGGTCGTGATCGTGTCCAGCACGGCCTGGGCGGTGGCGTCGGTCACGCCCAGTTGCGGCGGCTGGGGCTGTTCTGGCGGGGCGTCCTCGGCCGGTTCGACGCGGGGTTCGTCCCGCACGGCGGCCGCCATTTCGGGCGTGGCGGCAAGGCGCAGCGGGGCGGTGCGGTCGGCGGCCAGCGCCTGAGTGAAACCGGGGGCCAGCAACC
The DNA here is from genome assembly GCF_004343075.1 of Rhodovulum marinum. Lineage (GTDB taxonomy): Bacteria > Pseudomonadota > Alphaproteobacteria > Rhodobacterales > Rhodobacteraceae > Rhodovulum > Rhodovulum marinum. The sequence goes on along the minus strand of NZ_SLXP01000008.1, from coordinate 67,722 downwards.
GCGCCGACCAGTCGGGCAAAAGCGCGGTCAGCCGGCCATAGGCAACGGGCAGTTCCAGCGTGGCCAGCGTGTCGGGTACCGACCCCGCGCGCGGCACGCCGCGGCATAGTTTTTCCAACGCATCGCGGGTATAGCTGCCGATCAGCGCGTCGCTCAGCCGCCTGTTGTCGTCGCGCAGCGCGGTGCGCAGCCCGGCCTGCACCAGCGCCACGTCATAGCCGGGTGGCTGGGCCGGGGTGGAAAGCAGTTGGGCGCAATCGGCCGCCGCGCGGCCCGCGCCCGCCAGGGGCAGGATCAGCGCCAGCAGCAGGGCAAGGCACAGGCGGGCGAGGGTCCTGGTTGGGGTCATGTGGTCCGCCCCTCCTTGCGCAGCTCGCGGGCGACGGCCTGGTGCAGGTCGTCCGTGCCCACGCGGTCGGCGCCGCGGCGCATCGCGGTGATCGCGGCGTGGCGCGCGACATTGGTGATCGACCCGCCGACAAGGTCGTGGCGGCGGGCAAGGTCCGCGATATCGACATCGCCGGCCAGCGGCACGTCCGCCAGCAGCCCGCGCCAGATCCGCTCGCGCTGGGCCGCGTCGGGGCGGGCGAAGCCGATGGCCATCTGGAACCGGCGGAAGAAGGCGTCGTCGATATTGCTGCGCAGGTTGGTGGCGAGGATCATCAGGCTGCGGCAATCCTCGATCCGTTGCAGCAGGTAGGACACTTCCTGGTTGGCATAGCGGTCATGGGCGTTCGTCGCCGCCGTGCGCGTGCCGAACAGCGCGTCGGCCTCGTCGAAGAACAGGATCCATTCGCGCTCGGCCGCAATGTCGAACACCAGACCGAGGTTCTTCTCGGTCTCGCCGATATATTTCGAGACCACCATCGACAGGTCGATCCGCTAGACATCCAGCCCCGTGCGCTGGCCCAGAAGGGCCGCGGTCAGCGTCTTGCCGGTGCCGGGGGGCCGTAGAACAGCGCCTTGAACCCGTGGCCGACATGGCGGGCAAGCCCCCAGTCGCCCCAGGTCAGGCGCGTGTTCAGCCGCTGCGCCGGGAAGCCGGGGGACAGGTCGGACCGTGGCGGGCGCCCCTCGCACAGCGCGATCACCCGGTGCACGGGCATGGTCAGCGCCTGGGCCTGCGGGCCGCCCGGGGTGACGCCCGCCAGCCGGCGCAGGGGGTGGTCGGGGTCGAACAGCGCCATGGCGGCGATGCGCGCGGCGGTATCGGCACCGGCCAGCAGGAACAGCGCGGTCTCGGCGGTGGGCTGGAACGCGCCCGCCTCGGCATGGACCCCGCCGAATTGCGAGAACACCCGGGCGATGGCGGTGTTGCGCACGAAGAACGGGTCGAGGATCGCCGAATTCACATGGGGCGCCATGGCCAGCGCCAGGATCAGCCGCCCCAGCGCGGAAACGGGGTCGGGGCGCGGCGCGGGGGGCGGCGCGAAGGGGGTCGCGCGGCCCTCGAAGAAATGTTTCAGCCGGGCCTCGATCACCTCGGCCAGCCAGGCCAGTTCGGCGGCGATGGCCTTGGCGTGTGGTGTCGTGTCGGGGCCGGCCAGGGGCCGGGCGGTGTCGGCCATCGGTTACCTCCACTCCACCGTCAGGGGCAGTGCCATCCAGGGCAGCGCCACGGTGGACAGGCCCCAGGGCAGGCGGTCAAGCAGCATGTCGAAGGGGCCGGGATCGACGGCCAGGCGCGGGCCGGTATCGGTTTCGGTCAGCGTTCCGGTGCGCCGCACGAAGGTTTCGCGCAACCCCTCGGGCGCGGTCTGGCCCAGCGCGCCCCAGCGGTCGATCACCGCGCGGGTCAGGCTGTCGGTCAGGTCGGGGGCGGGCGGCGCCGGGTCGGGCGTGCCCGGATGCACCCAGCCGCGCGGCAGGCCCAGAAGGACGCGTTCGATCGGATCGGTAAGGCGCGCGGGGCCGGGCATCGGGTCCGCCAGGGCGCGCAGTGCGGCGCGGGCGGTCAGCCGGGCCCCGGGGCGGATGCGGCGGGCGTCGTCCAGCAGGTCGAGCCGTTGGAACAGCAGCACGAGGAAGGGGTGAAACAGCACCAGCCCGGCCCGTGTGGTCGGTTCGGCCAGGGTGTCGCCCGTCGGGGCCGCGGGGGTGGGGTCCGCGGCGGGGGTGCCCTGCAGCCGGTCCAGCGCGGCGCGTGTTTCCACGCGCAGCGCGGGCGGCACGCCGGGCAGCGGATAGCCCAGCCGCGCCCGCGCGGGGCCAGCCCCTGCGCGAGCAAAAGCCGCCAGAAGGCCGGGTCCGCCGCGGCCAGCGCAAGGGGCGGTGCGGCCGTGTCGGCGGGGCGGGTGGCGGCCTGCGGCGACGTGCCGGGCAGCGCCGCCCACAGAAGCGCCAGCGCGGCCTGCCAGTCGGGCGGCACCGGGGCGGGGGCGGCGCGCAGCATCTCGGACAGAAGGGGCGTGATCGCGGCCAGCGCGCCGGTGCTGGCGGGCGGTGCGCCCCGGCCGGGCGGCGGCGGTTTCGGGCGCGCGGTCGCCGTGCCGCGCCGGGGCTGGTTCGGGCCGCCAGCCGGGCGGTCATCGCCTGGGCCGCGCGGATCGCGGCGGTTTCGTCATGGCCGGCCGCGCGCAACAGCCGCCACAGGTTGCCGGCCAGCGCGGCGCGCGCCGTGTCGGTCAGCGGCGGGGCCGAAAGCAGCTGGGCAAGCCGGGCGATCCTTGGGCCGGTTTGCCCGTCCGGGGGCAATAACGGGCCGAAACAGAGCCGCTTTCCAAGCCGGGCCAGGTCGTCGGCGGGCAAGGCATCCAGCGCCACGCGAAGCGCGCGGGTGGCGTGTGGAAAGCGGTTTTCCGGGGCGGTGGACAGGGCGCGCGTCAGCGCATCCAGCGCCGCGCGCAGGGCCGGATCGTGCACCGTTTCGGCGGCCTCGGCACGGCGGCCGCCCGGCACGGTATCGGGCGTGTCCTGTCGGGCCAGGTCCGCCACCCCAAGCGCCACGGCCAGGTCGGGGTCGTTTCGCAGGGCTGCGCGCAGGGCCCGGGTCAGGACGTGGGTTTCGGACGGGGGCGCGCCTGTCCTGTCTTCGCGGGGCGCGCGCGTTCGGGCCAGTGCCGTGGCAAGGGATGGGTCGTTTCGCAGGGCCCGTCGCAGTGCTTCGGCCAGGGCGGGAACAGGGTCCGGGGATGGGGCCGGCCCCTGTGCATCTGTGCCGGTTTGGTCTCTGTTTCGGCCCAATTCGCCTGTTTGGGCGCGGGCCGGGAAGACTTCGGCGGCCAGCGCCGGGTCGGTCTGAAGGGCCTTGCGCAGCGCGTCGGTCAGGGCGCGGGGGGCAAGCCATGGTTCGGCGCGGTGAAGGGCGGCGGAGGCGGCGCCACCGGATCGGTGGCCGCGGTGGCGGGGGGCGGTTGGCCCGGGGCCGTCCGGGCATGATCGAGCGGGTGTTGCGCGGCGGAGGGGTGTTCGTCGGGGGCAATGGGGCGCGCGGGCAGGTCCGCCAGAAGGTCCGGAGGACGGGCGTGCAGATACGGGGCCAGCGCGGATTCGAGCGCGGCGCGGAAGGCCGCGCGCACCGCGTCCCAGTCGGGATCGTCGGGCCAGTCGCCCAGGTCGATTTCCAGCCGGTCGACCTGCACAGCCTGCCCGGCCAGGCGCGGGCCATCAAGGCAGGGGGCGAGCGCGGGCAACAGTTCGCGCCGAAGCGCGGTAAGCAGCAGGTCGGGTGCAGACAGCGGGCCGCGCGGGCGGGCGACGTGGATCTCGGCGATGACCTCGCCGATGCGGTGGCGCGGGCCGGGCGCCACGGGCCGGGGGGACGGGTGCGCCGTGCTCATGCCTGCGCCTCGCGGACCACGTTGCGCGCGTCGAGCCGTGCGGCGGCGCGGTCGAGACGGGCCATCTGGTCCAGCCCCAGCCAGAGCGGACGGATCAGCACATGGGCGGGGGACAGGCGGGCGACCAGCGCCTCGACATGGGCGCGGAAATCGGGGCGCGCGGTTCGGGCGGTCCAGCCGGTCAGCACGAGGGCGGCGACATGGGGGGCGAACCCCTGGGTGCGGGCGCGCAGCAGGATGTCCTCGACCAGATAAAGCCCCTCGCACCTTTCGTGCAGGGCGCGCCAGCCGTTCCGCAACCGGTTGGCCAACAGGTCGGCCCCGGCCCGGCGGGGGAGCTGGCCGCAGGGATACAGCCCCTGCCCCGTGCCCGGGTCGAACAGCACGCGGTGCCCGCCCGCGCCGTCGGGGGCCACGAGATAGGCGGCGGGATCGGCGGCGCGGGTGAAAAGCGCGGGCGCGATGCGGCCCTCCGCCACGAAGGGCGAGGCGATCAGCAGCGCCTCGTCCACGAGCGGCGGCGCGGTGGGGTCGCGGGGCATCAGAAGGGCCATCGGATCGCCGGAAGCGGGCAGGTCGGCGCGGTCGAGCGCCGGGTCGGGCGGGCAGGCGTCGGGGTCGAGCGCCAGGCCCAAGGCGGCCATCGGCCCGGCCAGGTCGCCGCCCTGCGCCACCCGCAGGTCGGCCAAGAGGGCCAGCTTGGCCAGGAAGCCGCCCGCGCGGGTGCCATGGGGGGCGGTGCTGCGGGCGAAATTGGCGTCGGGCAGCGCGCGCAGGAAGGTGATGTGCCGGTCGATCTCGGCCCGTTCGCGTTCGGCGCGGCTGCGGTAATGGTGCAGGCCGGTGTGGCGGGTGGCGGGCATTTCCTCGCCCTGCAGCGCGATCAGGTGGTCCAGCACCTCGATCCGGCGGTGGGGCGGCGCGGGACCGGCGGCGGTGGTGCGCCGGGCGTGCGGTAGATCATCGGTAAAAGCGTGTCGACCGGCGGCCGGTCGAAGCCGCGCCACCGCCCGTCGCGCCGGACCTTTCCGGTCGTCGCCAGCGGGATCGGCCTGGCCGCGCAGCAGCGCGCCGACGCGATACAGGATCTCGGCGACCACGCGTTCGGGCGCGGCGGTGGGGGTGATCGCCACCTCGCCGGTCAGGCGCACCGGGCGGCGGCGGCTGACCCGCACCGCATCCAGATCGCAGCAGAGCGGCCGGTTCTCGCGGAAGATGCGCGTCGCCTCGGCCAGGGCGGCGGCGTCGGCGGCGTCGGGGTCGGGATCGTTCGGGTCGGGTTCGGGGATCACCCGCACCTCGTACAGCCCCTTGTGGCCGCTGCGCAGCACCACGGCGCAAGCGATGCGGTCGGACCGGGTGATCGCGGCGGCGAGGTCCTGTTCGGTCACCGGCGCGGTGGGCAGCATCCGGGCCGGGTCGAACAGACCGGCGGCGTCGTGGTCGAGCGTGTCGTCCGGCCCGGTCAGCAGGTCGCGCACCGGGTGGGCGTTGCGATAACCGACCTCGGTCAGCGCGAAGCAGGTCTGTTCCAGCAGCGTCACGCCGGGGTCGTGCAGGTTGTAATCGGTCCAGACCTCGCCCGAGGCGTCCTGGGCGGCGCGGATGCCGCGTTCGCGCAGGGGGGCGAAATCGGGCGGGGTCGGGTCGGTCACAGCAGGCCCTCGTCAAGGTCGGTGCGGGGGCTGCGCGCGCCCTCCATCCGGGTATCGAACCACAGCCGGGTCAGGTAATAGCGGATGCGCTTGCACGCGCCGTAATCGGCGTTGGAACGCAGTTGCAGGCGGAAATGGTGGCGTTCATCGCCCGCCACCCAGCGCAGGCGCAGCCGGTCGGCATAGCTGCCGTAGACGGCGGTCTGCGCGCGGATGCGCCGCCGCCCGAACAGCCAGTTCAGGATCGGGTTGCGCGGGTGGTAGGCGTTCATCGCGATGGCGTGCAGCAGGGCATAGCGCCCCTCGGTCACCTCGCCGCCGGCGCCGGCCATCACCTCGAACGCCTGGCAGCCGGTCAGCGCCGGGGTGATGTCGTGCCAGTCGCCATCGGCGGGGATGTCGGGAATGGTGTCGGTGGCGACGCCCACGCGGCCCGCCATCCGCGCCACGCCGCCGACGTCCAGCCGCCACAGCGGATCGGCCACGTTCACGCCCGCGCGTCCGTCGCGCGTCAGGCACAGCCCGTGCGAGGCGGGCGCGCCGGGGTCGGTGTCGGGCGGGGGCGGGGTGTCGCCCCACATCGGCCGGAACTGCAGCGCGCCGGGGTCCTGCCCGTCGGCGGTGTCGCCGTGGTCGATCACCCAGGAGGGCGCGGGGCTGGACAGGCCCTGGTACAGGCTGGTCACCCGAAGCGAGGCGCCGACCGAGGTCAGTTTCAGCCCGTCGGTGGGGGTCTTGGCAAAGCCGTCCTCGACCTGGTTCACGCCGCTGTCGATCAGGTCGCGGAAATGTTCGGCGGTGGGCAGCGCGCCATCGCGGAAGAAGGACTTGAGGGTGGTGCGATCCTGTTTTGTCACGGGTTCGTCCTTTGCCGCACGATGAACATGTCGCCGATGGAAAGCCGGCCGATGCCGCTTTGGACCGGGTCTTCGGGCCGGATCTCGGGCGCGGTGGCCAGCGCGTGGTCGCGCACCGAGAGCGGCAGGCTCCAGGGCCGGGCGGGGCGGATCGCGGGGCCGTGCGGGCCGCGCCCGTCCGACTGCGCGGTATCGAGCAGCGCATAGGTGCCGTCGTCGTCGCCCGACAGGTGCAGCACCGAGAAATCGGTGACGCCGCGCACGAAATCGAACGCCTCGATATGGGCGCAGAGCGCGCGGGCGTTCAGCGACCAGCCGAAGCGGGCCATGGCGGGCGGCGCGGTCCAGACGGAAAGATAGCGGGCGATCTCGGCATTCACGCGGCGGGCCATCGCGCCGTCATCGCGGAACGCGTCGAAGGCCAGCGTGGCCCGCACCTGAAGCCGCTCGAAGGCGGGGTTCACCGCCTCGATCCGGGCGAAGCCGGGGGCGTGGGCGGCCAGGAAGTCGCGGATGCGGCGCAGGGTGTTGACGTCGAAGAGATGCGCGCGGGGCGCCCAGGTCCCGGTGCCCGTTTCGGGTGCGCGGCGCACCGCGACCAGCGTCACCTCGCCCGGGGTGGGGCCGGGCCGGTGCCGGGTCAGGTGCGGCAGGCATTCGCCATTCAGACCTCGGGGAATTCCTCCGGCACCATGCGTTCCATGTCCCAGGGGGTGACCGCGCGCTTGCGGTGGCGCAGCCGTTCCGAGACGCGGGCGATGTAGTGGCGGTCGGTCTCGGGGGGGCGGATCGCGGCGGGCAGGGCGATTTCGCGCATCGCGCCCAGCCCCGGCCGGGGTGTCTCGAAACTCCAGGCGCGGGCGGGACCATCGGGGGCGGGCCGGGTGCCATCCTCGGCGCGGATCACGCGCAGGCCGTTGGTCGCGACCATCGACAGCGCCGGAAAGGCATCGAGGCCCGGTCGGGTGGCCACCGCGGCCATCCAGACGCCCTTGCCCGGCATGTCGGGGGCGTTGCGGGCGGCGTCCTCGGGCAGGTCGATCATCACCAGCCCCGAGCGCATCAGCCCCGCGGTGCTGTCCGACAGGACGGCGGTGGCGGGCAGCGCGGCCCAGCCCGCGGCGGTCAGGTAGAACCAGGCGATGGGGTTGGGGTCGGGCACCAGCCGCAGGTGCCCGCTTGCGGCGATGTCGAACAACAGAGCCAGCGGGCCGGTGGCATGCGGGCCGTCGAGTTCGATGAACAAGTGGCCATAGCCCAGCCGGGGCGGGAACAGGGTCACTTCGGGCCGGGTGCGGCGGGGGAACAGTTCGACCCGGCCGAAGGGCGAGACCTGCACGGCGCGTTCGCCGGGATCGGCGGTGTCGGGGGCGTTCAGCTCGATCCGGTCGGCGGCGGCATAGGACAGCGTCAGGCCCGCCGCGCGCGGCACGAAGGGTTCGGGCGGCACCGGGCGCTGGACGAAGGGCAGGCGCTGGGTGCGCATGGCGCGGACCAGCGCCAGCGGGTAGCGCCCGGCATGGAACCCGTCCGCCGTGCCTGACAGCGTCAGCCGCACCGCGCCCGCGCGCATCGTCTGGCGCGAGCGGAATTCCCGGGGCGTGACGGGGGCGGCGGCGGGCACCGGCTGGCCCGGCACCGGCGCCTCGGTCAAGGCGGTCCAGCCCTCGCCGCCCAGGTAGTCGACGCGCAGCTTGGGGTTGGGCAGCGCGTCGATGTCGGGATAGTGGCGATACTGCGCGCCAAAGCCCGCGCCCGCACCGGGCAGGGCGGCCCAGGTCAGCCCCAGGCCGATTTCCGTGACCGGCTTGCGCGCCAGTTCTGACGCGCCGATGGTGAAACTGGCCCCGTCCACAGGGCGCGGCCCGAAGGGCAGGAAGGTCTGGTCGGTGGCGACCGGCCCGGCATCGGAAAAGGCGAAGACATCGGTCAGCCCCTCGGCGCGCACGTAAAAGCCGATGGCGGTGACGCGGTAGCGTTCGAAGATCGAGACCGGGCAAATCCGCGCGCTGTCGGCGGCGCGGATCGACAGCACCGGCGCCTCGGCGCCCTCGGGGGCGGTGACGGGGGGCCGCGCGGCATCCAGCTTCATCCGGAAGCACAGCCCGCCCGCGCCCGGCTCGGCATGGGGCAGGATCTGGGTCCAGGTCGCGGCGCGAGGGCCGGCGGGGGTGGTCAGCCGCAGGGTGAAAGCATCGCCCAGCAGTTTCTGGAAGATGTCGTCCAGCGTGTAGACCAGCCGCCCGTCCGGGGTGCGGGCGAAGGTTTCGAAGATCATCGAGGCGCTGGAGCCGTCCGCGGTCTGCGCGCCCAGCCGGTCGCGGCAGGTGTCGATCTTGGATTGCAGCATGTCCCAATAGGCGCCTTCGGGCAGGGGTTCGCGTTCGACCAGCGCCAGCGCGACGATCCGGCCCAAGAGAACCCGCAGCGGGTCGAGGTCCAGCACGTTGCGGGCCAGCACCTCGTAAAGCAGGGCCAGTGACGGGCGGGCGCCGCGGTTTGCGGCCAGCGCGCCCACCTCGCGCGCGATGGCATCAAGCCGGGCCTTGTTGCCGTCCAGCCCGAAGGCGGCCAGCAATTCGGGATCGGAACGCAGGGCCAGCACCACCTCGGGGTCGGGCGTATCGGGGTCGGGCGTGGGCCCGGCGGATAGCGGGCCGCGCGGATGTCGGTGATGCCCGCAAGCGCGGCGTTGAACGAGATTTTCGGGTCGGTGTCATAGACCAGCACCGCGGTCGAGGCGACGCGGGCGGGGCTGACGCTGACCGGGGTTTCGGTGATGAAGCGTTGGACCGTGCCGTCGGCGGTGCGGGCGCGCAGGGGCGTGCCCTGGGCGATATGGGTGGGCCGGGCGCTGGGCGGCAGGTGCAACAGCACACTTTCGCGGCTGGCCGGGCGGGGGTGCTGGCCGATGATCTGGCCGTAATAGAACCGCATGTGCCAGGCGGCGAAGGTGTTCATCGCGGCGTCGATGTCGCGGGCGGCCGTCAGTTCGGCCAGCAAGAGGCCCAGCGCCGGGTCGATCCGGCCGAGGCGAGCCGCGCCTCGAAGGTGCGGGCGGCGGCGGGTTGCAGGCTGGCCACGGCGTTGCGCAGGAGTGCGTGCGTGCTGCGCAGCCGGGCGGTGGCAAGGTGCAGGCGGGCCAGCGGGTCGGCGGGCGTGGCGGCGGCGCGGTCGGCGCCGGGCGCCCCCGTCAGCACCGCCTGCATCACCCGCGCGGGGCGCGCATCCGACAACCCCGGAAGCCGCGCCTTGATCCGCGCGACCCAGTCGCCCAGCCGCAGCGCCAGCGCGCGGACCAGGGCGGGCGCGGTTTCGGGCGCCTTGTCAAGCGCGATGTCGAAGGCCTGTTCGGCATCCTCGGGGCGGAAGGCCAGGATCTCGGCCAGCAGGTAGGCCGGTTCGTCCAGGAACAGGCGGGCCAGCGGCGGCACCTCGGCCCCCAGCCGGCGACCGGCGGCGGCGAAATCCTCGGCCAGCGTCGCCGGGCGCACCCGGAGCGCGATCGGGTCGAGCGCCGCGGGAAGCCGGGCATCGGCCCGCGCGCCGGGCGAGACGCGCATCTGGGGCCAGGGGTCAGGCATGGGCGGGGCTTTCCCGGTTCCGGTGGGGCGCGGCATAAGGGTGGCGATGGGGCAAGGCGCGCATCGGGTCAGCCCCCCTCGCCGGACAGGAACACGCCGGTGATCGTGCCCGCGTCGCCCTGCACCAGGAAGGCGCCGCCGAAGCGGCGGGGCGGTCCCGCCTGTCCCTTGGTGCCGAACAGCGCGCTTTCGAAGGCGGAGCGGATCTCGGGCACCTCGCGGCCCTTGCCCATCGGCGTGCTGCCGCCCCCTGCCATCACGTCCCCGGCTCTGGCGGGGCGGAGATCAGCGTGCCCTCGGTGCGGTAGAACGGGAAGACGCGGTTGTGCCGGGCATTGGTCGAGCGCACGCGGAACTCCAGCCGGATGCGCAGGGTGCCCGCGCGCCAGTCGTCGGCGACCTGGACCGAATTCAGCACGATGCGCGGTTCGAAGAACAGGATCGCGCGGGTGATCGCGACCTCGATCTCGGCCTCGGTCTCGGCGGTCATGGGGTCGAAGACCAGATCGTGCAACCGGCAGCCGTAATCGGGCTGCATCACCCGTTCGCCGGGGCGCGTGCCCATCAGGATGCGCAGGCTTTCGGCGATGTCGTCCTCGGCCTCGACCAGGGCGGGCCGCCCGCTGCGCCCGTCGAAGGCCGGGGGAAGGCCCAGCCGCGCCCCAGGAAAGACGGATCGTCGCGCGCCATCGCCTAGCCCCCGATCAACACGGTGGGTGCGCCGGTGGCGATGCTGCCGCCATGGGCGGTGCTGTCGCCCATCCGTGCGGCGGGCTTGCCGCCGATCATCACCGTGGACGAGCCCTTGACGATGGTGGCGGGCGGGCCGACGCAGGTGCAGGTGTCGCCCATTACCGCCGCCGGCATCCCGGCGATCAGCACGGTCGGTTCGCCCGGGCCGACGATGGGGCCGCCGACATGGGGCACGGGGCCGTTCGCGGCGGGGCAGGTGTGCATGTCGGTCAGGCGGGCGGCGGGGGGCATGGGGTCGGTCCTTTCAGTTGATCATCACCATGGCGCCCTTGACGGTGGTCTGCCCGCCAGCGGAAAGTTCCGCCGCCGCGCCGCCCTTGGCGGTCATCTGCATGTCGGCATTGGCGGTGACGTTCATCCCCGAGAGCGTGGCGTCGCCCGACGCGGTGATGTCGATATTGCCGGCGGCGGAGATGGTGATGTCCTTGGGGCTGTCCATCTTGATGCCGCTTTCGGACAGTTCGACGGTGTTGCCGGTGGTGTCCTTGATCGTCACGGTCTTGGCGTCGTCGTCCAGCGTGACGCTGTGCCCGCCGGGGGTTTCGATGGTGATGATCTTCTTGTCGTCGTCGAACTGGATTTTCAGCTGTTCGCGGGTGACGATGGATTTGAGCGTGTTCTCCGCGTCGGGGGTGTGCGGCTGGTCGGTCTGGCCGTTATGCAGCGCGCCGACCATCACCGGGCCGTTCGGGTCGGAGTTGAGGAAGGCGATCACCACCTCGTCGCCGATTTCGGGCATGAACTGGATGCCGGCCCCGCCCGAGGCATAGGGCTGGGCGATGCGCGCCCAGACCTGGGCGGGCTGGTCGCCGATCAGCGGCAGTTCGACCTTGATCCGCAGCCGCGCGTCGGGGTCTTCGTGGATTTGCAGGACGGTGGCGATGTGCAGCCCGTGGATCGGGGCGGTGATCCCGGCGGCGAACCCGCCGCCCGGGCCGGGCGCGTCGGTCAGCCAGTCCTCGGGCAGGCCGAGATGGGCGCGGGTGGTCCAGTCGCCGTTCTCGATCACCTGGGTGACGCCCGAGACATAGGCGGTGCCGCCGAAATGCGCGCCCAGCCCTTTCAATTCGACCATGTCGCCGGGGGCCACCCTGCCGCTGCCCTGGAAGCTGCAATGGCCCTGAAGCGCGGAGAGCGACGCGCGCATCAGACGGCTGTTTGCCATGGTCTCGATCTCGGCGGCGTCCAGCCGGTTGGGCGTGGTGAACAGGTGTTCGCGCTTGGCCGGGACCTCGGCCAGCCCGGTGGCAGTCTGGTTGCCCCAGGTCAGCGCGGGCAGCGCGCCGCCCTGCCCCTCGACCGTGTCTTTCGCGGTGTCGTCCCAGCCCAGGCCGCGGGCGGTGGCATACAACCCCTCGGTATTCGCGGCGGCGTCGAATTCGATGATGTCCTCGCCCAGCGTCAGGGTGAGGACGGGCGCGGCAGAGGTGTCGGGCGGGCCGGTCGTGATCTTGCCCGCGTCGACCAGCACCAGGTGGCCGTTGCGGTCGGCCAGCGCGCGCAGGAAATCCCAGTCGGTCGCGTGGTGGCGCAGCTGGTCGCGGGCGGTGTCGGGCGTGGCGGTGGCATCTGCCGTCAGCCCCGTGTCGGAGGCGATCCGGGCGATGATGTCGCTGTCCTTCATCTGGGCGTAAAGCGCCGACTTGCGCCCGCGGGTCAGCGCGATGGCCTTGTCCCGGCACAACAGTTCCAGACGCGGCCCGCGCGGTTCGGCGATGCGCAGCCGCTGCGCGACGATCACGCCGGAAAACAGCGTGGCCGGGTCGCCGCTGCCGTAATGGGCGGCGATGGTGATGTCCTTGCCGATGGCATAGGCGGTGCCGTCCACGTCGCCGAAGTCCTGCCCGGGGATCGAGCCGGTTTCGAGGATGACCTGTGCCTCGGGGATGCGGTTCGCCTCGCGCCGGATGCGCACAGAGGCCACCTGCGCGGTGTCGGGGATCGCGGCGCCGTCGGTCTTGATGGTGATGCCGATCGGGCCGTCGGCGTCTAGGGTGGGGCTGTCGGCCATGGGTTACCTCATTGGGGGAAAGCGCAAGAGCGTGTCGGGCACCAGCGCGCGGAACCCGTCGAAATCGTTCAGCCGCGCGATTTCCAGGTACTTGCCCGCGTCGTCATAGATGCGCTGGCACAGAAGCGGCAGGGTGTCGCCCTCGACCACGCGCACGACATGGGTGAGGTCGGGCGAGTTGCGCGCGGCCTCGCGGGATTCCTGGGCCTCGGTGCGGGCATCGACGAAGGACAGCGCCACCTTGGCGCGCAGCGCGGTGCCGTCGGGGTGGAACAGGGTGTAGTCGACCGACATGGCGGTGAGCCGGCCGAAGAACGCGGTCAGCCCCTTGCCCCAGACCACCTTGACCGGGTTGGGTTCGTGGGTGTCGCCGTCATAGTCGTAGACGATGTCGCGCAGCTTGGCGATCTGGTCGGCGACCGTGGTCTTGCCGGTGTCGGGCACGACGCCGGTGCCGTCGAGGTGAATGGTGAAGTCCAGTTTCTCGGGTTCGGTATTGGCGAAACGCGCCACGGTGCCGGCCTTGCCGACGGGGCGGTTGCCGCTGCCCCTGGTGGTGCCGGAATAGCTGAGCCCGTATTTGTGCGAATAGCTTTCGGGGTTGATCGTCGCCTCGAAGGTGTTGGCGGCGCCCTTCTGTTCGCGGATCTGGTCGTTCTGGATCTTGCAGCGGATGATCTTGAGCCTGGCCATGGCCTAGCGTTCCCTTGCCCGCCGCTCGGCCTCGGCCATCATCTCGCGCACCTCGTCGAGGATCTCCTCGCGCAGGGCGCGCAGGCGTTCCTCGGCTTCGGGACCGTCCTGGGCGGCGGTGCGCGGCGCCGTGCCGAAGGTGCCGCGCACCACCAGGGTTCCGATCTCGATCGCCATCACAGCGTCCTTTTCAGCGTGGCATAGGCCAGTTCGACGGTTTCGACCGCCAGTTCGTTCTTCATCGCGTCGAACCCGCCCATGGACCATTTGACGGGATAGGCGCGGCCGACCGACCAGCTGGCGACCGGCGCGCCGTTCTGATCCAGAAGGGAAACCACAAGGTCCTTGGGCTTGATCGGCTGGGCGAGGTCGGTTTCCAGCGTGGCCTTGCACCAGCGCACCAGCCCGCTGGCCTGCGTGGTCAGCGCGCGCCGGAGCCTGAGCGGGTCGTGTTTCGCCGGTTTCGGCAACTGGTGCACGAACCGGTTCTCGCCGCCCTCGACCACCGTTTCGGTGTCGAATCCGCTGTCCAGCCCGCTGACCTCCTGGAAGGCCATGTCCGGCACCGCCGGATCGTCCCCCAGGAAGGTCACCGAGAAATGGAACGCGACGGGCGGGTCGCCGAGGGCCGTCATCAGGCGTTCTCGATGGTGAAGCCCTCATGCGCGATCTCGATGCTTTCGACCGCGACCTCGTTGCCCTCGGCCTTGAGGTCGGTGCCCGTGATCTTGACCGGGAAGGCGTTGCGGACCTTCCAGACCATGGTCGGGTTGCCCCCTTCGTCGAGCAGTGAGATCGTCAGCGCCTTGCGCTTGATGGTGTTCATCTTGATCTCGTTGAACCAGTCGAAGATCGCGTTGTCCGTGGCGAAAACGCCCTTTTTCATGGTGATGTTCGAGGATTTCAGCATCCCCGGCATCTTGACCTTGGAGAACACCTTGCTGTTGCCGGCGCGATACTCGATCGGCTCGGATTCGATGTCGAGCCCGGAGACCTCCTGGAAGGCCAGTTCGGTGTCGTCCCATTTCACCTGGAAATAGAACTTGGGGAGCGGCCATACCGTCTGCGACTGGGCGGAACCGTCATCTGCCATTGTTCAAACCTCCCTCGGTCTCAGGATTTCTGCATCTGCTGCTGGAACGTGATCTCGATGAATTCCGCGGGCCGCGTCACGGCGACCAGGACGGTGATCCGCAGGATCCCTTCCAGGATGTCGACGGGTGTCATCGTTTCGCCCAGTCCCAGATGGACGCTGAAGGCATCCTCGGGCGTGGCGCCGGCCAGGCCGCCCTGTTTCCAGACCGAGGTCAGGAAATTCTCGATCATCGAGCGCATGGTGACCCAGGTGTTCGCGGTGTTCGGTTCGAAGACATAGGCCTTGGACGCCAGGCGGATCGATTCCTCGATCATGATCATGGTCCGGCGCACGTTGATGTAGCGCCAGTCCAGGCTGTTGCCGTCCAGCGTGCGCGCGCCCCAGACCAGCGTGCCCTCGCCCACGAAGGGGCGGATGGCGTTGATCGACTTGCCGGTGGTCGAGACGTTCAGGTTCTCTTGTTCCTCGTGGCTGATGTTCAGGCGCGGCGAGACGACCGAGTTCAGCGAGACGTTCGCCGGGGCCTTCCAGACGCCGCGGGTGTTGTCGACCATGGTGTAGATGCCCGCCATCGCCGCGGCGGGCGGCATGGTGTTCATCAGCGCCGTGATCTCGTTCATCACGTCGCCA
Source organism: Rhodovulum marinum (assembly GCF_004343075.1). Taxonomy (GTDB): domain Bacteria; phylum Pseudomonadota; class Alphaproteobacteria; order Rhodobacterales; family Rhodobacteraceae; genus Rhodovulum; species Rhodovulum marinum. Next base: position 52,664 of record NZ_SLXP01000008.1, on the reverse strand, counting down.
TACATCGGCACCACGGCGCGCAGCGTCTTGTCGATGGTCGCGGGCGAGGGGCCGCCCTGGCGTTCGGCGGTGGGCACGCCCGACATCAGCACGCGCAGCGTGTTCGGGGCGGTGGGGGCGCCGTTGACCTCGATGGTGTAACTCGCGCGGGTTTCCGGCCCGGCAAAGGTGGTTTCGGGGGTGAAGCTGACCTTGCCGGTCTTGGCCACCTTCCAGGTGCCGATCTCGGGCACGGTGCGGGTCTTGCCGGTGTCGTCGTCGGCATCGACCAGCCTGACCGTGGCCTTGTCGCCGTCGGGGTGATCGGCGGGGACGTCGATTTCCACCGCGGTCCGGGCGGCGACGGCGGGGGCGTCGATCACGGCGCCGACCACCTCGACCCCGATCTTCAGCGCGTCGGTGGCGATGTCGCCTTCGTCGGTGACGACCAGGTCGAAGCGGCCGGCGCTGGCCTGCCCGTCATGGGTAAAGCTGACCTTGCCGGCCTCCAGGTCCGCCTGGGTGAAGCTGTCGGCGGCGTTGCCGTCCAGTTGGACCGTGCCGCCCATCGCGGCGGCGTCGCCCTCGACCGTGTAGGTCAGGCCCGCCGCCGCGCTCTGGTCGTCGCGGGCCGAGATGTCGGCGGTGGTGACCGCGACGGTGCCGCCCCGGGGCACCGAGATGGTGAAGTCGCCCGCCACCACGGGCGCGCTGATCCGGCGGATTTCCTCGGTCAGTTCCGTGACCTGCCCGACGCTGCGCTTCATCAGCGCGATCAGCTTTTGCCGGCTGTCGGGGTCGATGTTTTCATAGCTGAAATCGCGCGACTGGTAGATCGAGGTGTTGAGCCACGGGTAATAGGTCGCGCCGAAATCCAGGTCGTTGATCCCGATATCGTTGCGGAAGCGCGCCACCGGGTTTCCCAGCGGATCCTGTTGCGACAGGTGGCCGGCGAACATGTCGAGAATGGCAAAGCGGTTCTTCATCACCGTGCCGCAATGGGCCAGCATCGCCTGCTGGACCTTCTGGCTGTTCTGCCGGGTCAGGCGGGTGGTTTCCGGGATCACCACCATGGTCGGCTCGGCTTCCTTTTTCAGCCGGTCGAGCGCGGTCATCATCGCGTTGGCATCCAGCGGATCGTCATAGCCGCCGATCGAGACGACATAGCAGGGCCCGCCGCCGTTCTGGAAGAACAGCCGCATCGCGCCATAGAGCGCATAGGCGGTGTTGGTCTGGACCAGTTCGTATTTCTCGGGGCCGCGCGGCCCCTGCGCGGTGAAGGTCGCGCGTGGCAGCGCGGCGGGCTTGTTCGCGCCGTCGTCGGACAGGGGCGAGACCGGCGTCGCGTCGGGATCGTAGGGCACGATCTTGAAGACCGGGTGCGGGGCGCCGCCGAAATAGGTGTGGAATTCCGACATCGAGGTGATGCGCCAGGGGGTCATGTGCAGCGGCACGTTGCCGTTATTGGCCCTGTGGGTATGGCCGATGAAGGCCGGAACGGCCGTGGCCACCTGGACGACGGAATTGGGGAAGGCGTTCTTCTCGACGACGTAGACGCCCGGGGTTTTCATGACCATCAGCGGCTCTCCTCTACCACAGGGTGACGAAGATGTCGGATTGCAGGCGCGCAGCGCCGCCTGGTTCATCGGCAGGTCTGAAACTCGTCCCCGCTGCGGGAAGCACTGGTATCACCGTCTCGGGGCCGGACGGGCCCGGTCGTTGAAGCGCGAAGGCCCGGTCCGGGCGCGCGCGCGCCGCGATGGGCCGGGTCGAACGCAGCACCCGCGCCGGGGTGCCGTCGGGCAGGGCGCGGGTTCCCCGGGGCGGCAGGGCGATGTCGAGACGGGCAAGTTCGACGCCGACCTTGCGCTGCCGGGTTTCGGTGGCGGGCAGGCCGTCAAAGGCGACCTCGTCCTGTCCAAGCGGCAGCGCGCAGGTGGGAATGGTGGACCTGTCCGCCCGGCAGGTGACGCCGATCGCGGAGGGGTCCAGCGCCTGAAGCGACAGCGCCACGGTCCGGGGGCGGTCGTCGGTGCCCGTCTCGGCCGCGAGGATCGCGCGCCCGCCCGTCTGCCGCAGGACCAGCCCCGCCCGGGCGAACGCCCCCGGGTCGACGGGGGCCACCCGGATCGGCGGCACCGATGCGCCGTAGAAGGCGTGCATGAGATCGAGAGAGAGGATCGGTGCGAAGTCCATCAGGCCCGTTCCTTGCGGGGCTGGACGCCGGCCCGGGGTTTCTCGACCAGCGGCACGACACGGGTGATGACGCCGGAATCGATCATCACCGAGCGCATCTTGAACATCACGGACGGCACGTAGCGCCCGCCCAGGTTGCCCCAGAGCTGGCCCAGTTCCTCGACCCGGAGGTTGGAGATCTCGACCGAAAGCTGGCCGAGGCCCTCGGGCATCTCGGGGGTGGTCTGCGGGGTCATCACCGGGGTGGCCTGGAAGAACATCAAGGCCGCCGACATCAGTTTCAGCCCCTCGCCATAGGTGTCGGGGTCGTGGCCCGAGGCCAGCATGAAATAGATGTCGAGATGGACCGGGGGCGCCCGCTCGACCTGGCCCGCGGCGGGGGCCAGCGGGCGGCGGGGGGTCGCGTCATGGGCGATGTTGATCAGGAACAGCGCAAGGCGGTTGCGCACCTCGGCGGCGGGCTTGCCCTCGGCATCGGCCAGCGGGGACAGCACCACCAGGTCGTCGGCCACCTTGTAGCGCGCCGAAAGATGCGCGTTCAGGCGGGCGACGACCAGCCCGAGGGCGCTGTCGATCATGGCGGGCCGGGAATTGCCGACGGGCGGGGCACACCGGCCGCACCATCGGGGTTTCGGTCGTTCACCGATCCCTCCCTTGTAACCGTTCCGGTTATGCAACCAGCGTAAGAGTTCCCTAAAGAAAAGCAAGAATTCGTTGTGCCCCTAGGTCAATCGGGGGCCGCGCCGGCGGACGGCCCACAGCGTGCCGCGCGACACCAGAAGCCCCGCACCGATGAACCAGAGCGACACGTAAAGGTAGGTCACCAGCATGAAGACCGGGCGGTCGTCGCGCGCGATGACCATGTTGGCGCGGCCCACGATTTCGTCGACGCCGATCACCGAGGCGGTGGCGGACGCCATGATGATGATCAGGAAATACTGGTTCCAGGCCACGGTGAAGGTTTCGCCCGCGCCCGCGATGCCGTTCGCGCGCTGGCGGAAATAGCCCAGCGCCTGGTCCGAGGCGAAGCCGATGGCCGGGAAGGTCAGCGCGAGGTTCGCCTTGATCCAGACCGGCACGGCCAGGATACGGCCCGCGATCTCCACCTCCGCGGGCAGCATGAAGGCCATGTAGTAAAGGAGCACGAAGCTGGGCACGTTGCGGCAAAGGTTGGTCAGCATGTCCTCGGTGCGCAGCGTTGCGCGGAACCGGTGATGTCGCAGCCAGCCGAGCGTGGCGCCGATGCCCGTGCCCAGCCCCATCGACACCGCCGAGATCAGCAGGTTGCGGACGAACCCGCCGGCGAGGTAGGGGGTGCGTTCGATCAAGACGTCGATCATTTCGCCGCCCCCCCCCGGTATGCAACCGCGCGCTAAGCCGGTCGACGAGCCAGATCACCCCCAGGACGAAGACGAAGTAGAACACCAGAAGGCCGTTCATCAGGGTGGATGTGTCGCCGCCCTCGGACACCAGCGTGTTCACCGTCGACACCAGTTCGGTCAGGGCGAGGCCCCGCATCAGCCGCGCGCGGTCATAGGCATCGAAAAGAACGCGCAGGTCGATGCCGGTGGCCTTGTGCAGGGCGTTCGCCCGGGGGGCATCTCGACCGGGGCGGCGGCGCTGAAGCTGGCCTGGACCAGGCAGGCGGGCGGGGGCTGCCCGGTTTCGGGATTGTGCGCGCAGGCCGGGCGGCCATCCTCGACGCGGGACCATGTGTCGTGCAGGGCGCGCACGAACGCGGTCTCGCCGACGCCCACTCGCGCTGAAGCTGCAGGATGCGGCCGGTGGCGTGCCATTCGCCCACCGTGTCGGACAGGAAGCGGCCCCAGTCGCCGTCCCCCTCTCCCTGCGCCACGGCCATCGCCCAGGGCACGTTCAGGATGGTGGGGACGATCACGCCGAATTCGGGGTCGGGCTCGGCCAGCACCAATTGCGCCAGCCGGGCCTCGCGGTTGCCGGGAAAGTATTGCCCCTTCAGCCCGTAATCGCATTCCAGCGTGCGGTTGAAATAGGCCCCCTGGGTCAGGCAGACCGGCGCGCCGCGCAGCGCGTCCCAGCCGGACAGGCCAAGATCGATGCGGCCATAGACCACCACGCCCGAGGAAAAGTAATTGGGCTGGATCAGGTCGGCCTGGGTGCGGCGCACGGCGGTGTCGCCCATGGTGGCGATCACAAGGTCGACCGTGCCGTCATTGACCCGCCCGATACGGTTTCGGGCCGTGACAGAGACGAGTTTCAGGCCGACGCCCAGACGGTCGGCGATGTCGCGGGCAAGGTCGGGCTCGATGCCCACGAGGGCGTCCGAGGCCGGGTCGGGGTCGACCATGCCCCAGGGGGGATAGTCGGATTTCACCCCCACGATCAGCGTGCCGCGCCGCAGGATGTGGGCCAGCCGCCCGGAGGGATCGGCGGGCAGTTCCGCGCGCAGCGTATCTTGCGGCTGGGCGGGCGTGGGCGCGGCGCACCAGAGCAACGCCAGAAGCAGGAGGGTCAGCCACCTCATGGCGCGGCCACCGCGAGGATGCCATAGCCCAGCCCCGCGGGGCAAAGCGGGGTCAGCAGCCCATCCAGCCAACGCAGCGCGCCATGGTTCAAAAGCCAGCTTTCGGGCAGCACGCTTTCGGGGTGCAGCGTCACGTGGCCGAACCCCGCGGCGGCGGTTCGGCACCGAGATCAATAACCGCCCGGTGCCGGGTTTCAGCGCGTGCCGCATCCGGGCCAGCGCCGCCTGCCGGGCGGGGGCCGTTTCGATATGGCCCAGCACGCCGAACAGGCACAGCACCAGGTCGGCGGGGCCGCAGTCGGCCAGTTGGCGATCCAGATCGCCCGGATCGGGGCCGAGGATCGCAAGGTCATGCCAAGCCGCCGCCCCGGCCCGCGCGCGCAACAGGTTCAGCGCGCCGGGGCTGATGTCATAGCCCGCCGCGCGCCCCGCCCGGCCCTGCAGCCGCAACAGGTGGCGCCCGCTGTCGCCGCCTTCGCGCAAGGCGGGGCGGTCGGGGGCGACGGCCCAGCCATCGGGTTCGTTCAGGTAGACGCCCGATTGCACCTCGATCCGGCCATTGTAGCGGTCGAGCCGCGACAGGTAGCTGAGCGCGATCCAGTCGCCCAGAACGGCCGCGACCTCGCCCTTGTCCAGGGCCTGCACCGCGGCGGGCCAGCCGGGGTAAAGCAGGCAGCCGGACTCCTCGGTGGCCTGCGCGGCGGGGACGCAGACGGCGCCGGTTTGCGACAGGTCTGCCGCGGCGTATTGCGCGATCAAGAATTGCTGGGCGGTGGACCCTTCCAGCGTGCCGATGCGCATGTCGGGCAAGGTTTCGGGCGGCACGGTCGAACTTGCCCCAATGGAGCCGACGAAGGCCGAGGTCAGCACGCCGAAGATGGTGGCCGACAGGACGGTGCCGACGACGGCCATGAAGATTTCCAACAGTCGGCCCAGCACCGTGTTGAACCGGTCGCCCAGCCCCTTGAGCCCCGAGGTGCTGACGATCGCTTCGAGCAGGGTGGTCACCCAGCCGGGCGCGTCGACGCCGCCCTGCCCCGCGCGGCCGCGCATCTCGTGGCGGATCGCCAGCCGGATCAGCGCGGCCAGCACCAGGTTGACCAGAAGGAACACCAGCACCGCCTTGACCACGCCGGGCTGGGTCACGGTCTGAACGATCACCCGGGTCGCGTTCGCAAAGTCGATGGCGCTGGTCGAGGGGACGGCCAGCGTCAGGCCCGAGGGCAGGTATTGTTACGAGAAGTCATAGCTGCGCATCCGCTGGGCGGTGATGGTCAGCGGTGAGATCACCACGTCGACCGACCCGTCGATCAGCGCGGCCTCCTGCTCGGCGATGGAGCGGCAGAGCACGATTTCGGACGCGGTCATCGCACCCTCGGAGATCAGATCGTGTTCGACCGAGGTCCAGATGTCGATCGCGAACCCCTCGGCGAAACCGCTGGGCGACATCGCGGAAAACGGCGGGGCATCGCGGATCGCCACGACCACGTCGACATCGCGGGTGGCCTGGCCGCATTGCGCGAAGGCGGCGGCAGCGGACAGGACAAGGGCCAGAAGGGCGGGGACGGGAGAGCGGGCGGACACCGGCGTCGTGCCCCTTTCGCAAGGGCGTTGGCGGGACCGCGAAAATCGGTAACGGCGCGCAATCGGAAGTAGAGCACTACTTGGTCTGGTAAATCAAGGCGGGTGGTCGGATCAGCCCCGGCGGCTGCCTTCCTGCGGTGCGCGGGCCCCCATCGCGTCGGCCTCGCGTTCGAGGCCCGCGTCGTCGTTGACCGGTTGGCCAGCGATTTCGGCGGTGGGCGCGACGCGGCCCTCGGCCTGCTGGACGATGTGCCATGCCTCGTGCGGCAGGTGGCGCTCCTGGCCGGGGGGCAGGTGGATGTCGGCGGCCCGGGCGAAGGCATGGGCCTGAACCGCGGCAGGCCTGGGGGAGTTGTAGTGGACGTTGACCCCGCGCATGTCGCGGCCCGACAGGCGTTCGACCCCGGCGCGCAGCCGGGTGGGCAGGCCGGACGCGCCGCTGGCCTTGCCCTGAAGCAGTTCCTCGTCCTCTTCGGGGGTGCGTTGCAGCGCGTCGGCCATGGCCTGAAGCTGAACAAGATCGCGGGTGGCGCGGCTGGCCCCGGCGGCGTCGCGCAGCGCGTCGAGCGTGCCGCCGGGGGCCGCACGGCCGGGCGCGGCGGGTTTGGGCCGGCGGCCGGTGGGGCGTTCGGATGCGAAGATCCGGGCGATGCGACGCAACCTCCAGTTGTGCGAGCCTGGCATGAAACCCGCGCCGCGGTCACCAAGCCGTTGCCTTGGGGGCAAATTCATGGCCCGGGGGCCGGCTGCCGCGGGTCAGGTCGTTCGCGCCCGGTCCAGCAGCGCGGCAAGGCCCGCGCGGTAATCCGGGTGGCGCAGCCGCACGCCCAGTTCGGTCTTGATCCGGTCGTTCGCCACGCGCTTGGACTCGGCATAGAAACTGGCGGCCATCGGGCCAAGGTCGGCCTGGTCGAAGGGCACCTCGGGGGGTGGGTCCAGCCCCAGCAGATGGGCGGCGAAACCGATCACGTCCTGCGGCGGGGCCGGTTCGTCATCGGCAACGTTGTAGACCGCGCCCGGGTCGGGCCGCGCCATCGAGGCGGCCAGCACCTGCGCGATGTCGTCGACATGGATGCGGGAAAAGACCTGCCCCGGCTTGACGATGCGCCGCGCGGTGCCGTCGCGCACGCGGTCCAGCGGCGAGCGGCCGGGGCCGTAGATACCCGCCAGCCGGAAGATGTGGAGCGGCAGGCCAAGATCGGCCCAGGCGGCCTCGGCGGCGACGCGGGCCGCGCCGCGGGCGGTGGAGGGCGTCAGCGGCGTGGTTTCATCGACCCAGCCCCCCCCGTGGTCGCCATAGACGCCGGTGGTCGAAAGGTAGCCGACCCAGCGCAGGTGGGTCGCGTCGCGCAATTCGTCACCCAGCGCCGCCAGAACCGGATCGCCGCCCTGCCCGGGGGGCACGGAGCTGAGCAGGTGGGTGGCCCGGGCCAGCGCGGGGCCAAGGTCGGTGCCGGGCCAGACCAGCGGCTGAACCCCCTCGGCGCGCAGCGTGGCGGCGTTGCCGGCGCTGCGCGTGGTGCCGATGACCCGCCAGCCGGGGCCAAGCCCGCGCGCCAGCGCGCGGGCGGAATAACCGTGTCCGATGGACAGAAGCGTCTGTGTCATGGCCCTAACATCGGTCTTGCGGGGCCGCCCGGCAAGGGCACGCAGGGGTTGCGGAAGTTTGGCGAAGCGTGACACTTGGCGCGATGCCGTGATGAGGCCCAGGACAACGGGGACGCAAGATGCCCGAGCACGCCGCCGAACTGCCGCTTGACTGCCCGGACCTGCCCGGCGCCGAGGCGTTTACCGATGCCGAGGCGGCGGTGGCGCGGCTGTGCGAGATCTACGACGCCTCGCGGGCGTTTCTGCGGGCGCGGTTCGAAGAAACGCTGACCGGGCGGCCCCGAAAGGCCCGGTTCCGCGCGGTCTATCCCGAGATCCGGTTCACCACGGCGACCTTCGCCCGGGTCGACAGCCGGCTGAGTTTCGGCCACGTGGCCGAACCTGGGACCTATGCCGCGACGGTGACGCGGCCCGACCTGTTCGCCAACTACCTGCGCCAGCAGATCGGCCTGTTGATCGCCAATCACGGCCAGCCGGTGGTGATCGGCCCGTCGGACACGCCGATCCCGGTGCATTTCGCGGTGGCGGGCGAGGGCGGGTTGACCGTGCCGCAGGAAGGCGTGCTGGATTTCCCGCTGCGCGACCTGTTCGACGTGCCGGACCTGAACACCACGAACGACGATATCGTGAACGGCACCTGGGCCGCGCCAGAGGGCGCGCCGCGGCCGCTGGCACCGTTCACCGCGCAGCGGGTGGATTACTCGCTGGCGCGGCTGGAGCATTACACCGCGACCCGGCCCGGGCATTTCCAGAACCACGTGCTGTTCACCAACTACCAGTTCTATGTCGAGGAGTTCGAGGCCTTTGCCCGCGCCGCGCTGGCCGACCCCGACAGCGGGTACGTGGCGCTGGTCGGCCCCGGCAATGCCGAGATCACGGATGCGCAGGCGCCGCTGCCCGCGCCCGCGAAACTGCCGCAGATGCCGACCTATCACCTGAAACGCGCCGACGGGCAGGGGGTAAGCCTGGTCAATATCGGGGTGGGGCCGTCGAACGCGAAAACGGCGACCGACCATATCGCGGTGCTGCGCCCCCATGCCTGGCTGATGGTGGGCCATTGCGCGGGGCTGCGGAATTCCCAGCGGCTGGGCGATTTCGTGCTGGCCCATGGTTACCTGCGCGAAGATCACGTTCTGGACGACGACCTGCCGGTCTGGGTGCCGATCCCGGCGCTGGCGGAAATACAGGTGGCGCTGGAGGACGCGGTGGAGGAGATCACCCGGCTGGAAGGGTTCGAGCTGAAGCGGATCATGCGCACCGGCACGGTCGCCACCATCGACAACCGCAACTGGGAACTGCGCGACCAGTCCGGCCCGGTACAGCGCCTGTCGCAGTCGCGGGCCATCGCGCTGGACATGGAAAGCGCCACGATCGCGGCGAACGGGTTCCGGTTCCGGGTGCCCTATGGCACGCTTTTGTGCGTGTCGGACAAGCCGCTGCATGGCGAGTTGAAGCTGCCGGGGATGGCCAGCGATTTCTACAAGACGCAGGTGTCGCGCCACCTGGCCATCGGGATCCGCGCGATGGAACGGTTGCGCGACATGCCGCTGGAACGGATCCACAGCCGCAAACTGCGCAGCTTCGAGGAAACGGCGTTCCTGTAGCGGCGATTTCGGCGGAAAACGCCCACAAAATGCGTGAAAAACGGGCTTTTCAGACCACAAATCGTTGTGTGTTTCCGCAAGATGGAGTTACATTGCCACGATCAGCCCCCACAGAGGGCACGAACGAGGAGATCGTACATGGCGAAACCGATGACCAAGACCCAGCTCGTCGCGGCCCTGGCCGAGGAAATGGGCGCGGACAAGAAAACCGCCACGGCGGCGCTGGATGCGGTGACGGGCATCATCACCCGCGAAGTCGCCGCCGGCGGCGCCGTGACCCTGCCGGGCGTCGGCAAGATCTATTGCCGTGAGCGGCCCGAGCGCATGGTGCGCAACCCCGCCACCGGCGAGCAGTTCAAGAAGCCGGCGGACAAGGTCGTCAAGATGACCATCGCCAAGGCCCTGAAAGACAGCGTGAACGGCTGAGCCGTCGCGTCTTTCTGAGACACCGGAAACGGTTTAGGGTCGCCTCGGGGCGGCCCTTTTCTTTTGGCCCTGCCCTTCGGGAGGATGCATGGATTTCCGCGCGCTGGCGATGGGCCTGGCCTTCGCCTTCATCTGGGCCTCGGCCTTTACCTCGGCGCGGATCATCGTGGCCGATGCGCCGCCCTTGACGGCGCTTTCGCTGCGCTTCCTGATCTCGGGGCTGTTGGGGGTGGGCATCGCGGCGGCGCTGGGCCAAAGCTGGCGGCTGACGCGGGCGCAGTGGAAGGCGACGGCGATCTTCGGGATCAGCCAGAACGGCCTTTACCTTGGCCTGAACTTCGTCGCGATGCAGACGCTGGAGGCGTCGATGGCGGCGATCATCGCGTCGACCATGCCCCTGCTGGTCGCGCTGTTCGGCTGGCTGGTGCTGGGCGAGCGGGTGCGGCCCCTGGGCGTGCTGGGCTTGGTCGTGGGGTTCGTGGGTGTGGCGATCATCATGGGCAGCCGGATCAGCGGGGGCGTCGACCTGTACGGGCTGGCGCTGTGCGTGGGCGGTGTCTTCGCGCTGACCGCGGCGACGCTGGCGGTGCGCAGCGCGTCGTCGGGGGGCAACGTTCTGATGATCGTGGGGTTGCAGATGCTGATGGGGGCGGCGGCGCTGGGCGTGGCCGCGCTGGCCGCGGGCGAGAGTTGGGACGTCACCTGGAGCTGGAAGCTGGTCGCGGCCTTTGCCTATACCACGCTTTTTCCCGGGCTGGTCGCCACGCTGATCTGGTTCCTGCTGGTGCGCCGGATCGGGGCGGTGCGGGCCGCGACCTTCCACTTTCTCAGCCCGTTCTTCGGCGTCTCGATCGCTGCGCTTCTGCTGGGTGAACGGCTGGGGCCGCTGGACGTGACCGGGGTCGCCGTCATCATGGCGGGCATCCTGGCGGTTCAGTTGTCCAAGCAGGCCCGCGCGGCGGGGCCGGCCTAGCGGTTGCCCATCCGGTCGGCGGTTTCCTGCACGATGTTGAACATCCGCGCCGACAGCTGAACGCCGGTCTGCATCTCGCCCAGGATCACGGTGGTCGCCTGCCCGGTGTCGTCGGTGATGACCCATTGGCGCAGTTCGACCGGGTTGCCGGTGAAGACCAGCGCGATGGTGCCGTATTCGGGATGCTCGGGGTCCTGCGCGATGACGCGGGTCGAGGTGGCGTCGCCGTCATGGCCCACCACCATTCGCGCGCGGGACAGGTCCACGTTGCGTTCCAGGATGATGTTCAGCGGCGTCTTGGCCAGCGGGTATTGTTCGGGCGGCTGGTTCGACTTGGCGTCGAAGATCGCCACCTGTCCGCCGCCCGCGATCACCAGCCCCTCGTTCGGGGGGTCGTATTCGAACCGTGCCCGGCCCGGCCGCCGGATCGACAGCCGCCCCGTCGAGATCGAGCCGTCGGCGTTGACCTGGGTGAAATCGGCGCGCGCGGTGGTGAAACTGTTCAGATAGGCCGAGATCGCCGAAAGCGGCAGCTTGTCGGCCCGGGCGGGGGCGGCGGCGAGGGCCATCAGGCCCGCGCCCAGCGTCAGAACGGAGCGTCGGTTCATCATGGCGCCAATCTAGGCAAGCCCGGGGCGCAATGCACCTGCAATCGCGTCACGAAAGGGCGAGGGGCGCGACCCCCCGCCGATCAGGCCTGTTCGGGCACCAGTATCTCGCGCTTGCCGACATGGTTGGCGGGGCTGACCACGCCTTCCTCCTCCATCTGTTCGACGAGGCGCGCGGCCTTGTTGTAGCCGATGGCCAGCTTGCGCTGGATGTAGGAGGTGGAGCATTTGCGGTCTTTCAGCACGATGGCCACGGCCGTGTCGTACAGCGCGTCCTCGCTGTCGGTGTTGCCGCCCAGGCCCAGCACCATGTCGATATCGTTTTCCTTGTCCTCGTCGGGGCCCTCGACCACGCCGCCGACGTAATCGGGCGGGCCGTAGGATTTCAGGAAGGTCACGATTTCCTCGACCTCTTCGTCGGACACGAACGGGCCGTGCACGCGGGAAATTCGCCCGCCGCCGGCCATGTACAGCATATCGCCCATGCCCAGGAGCTGTTCGGCGCCCTGTTCGCCCAGGATGGTGCGGCTGTCGATCTTGCCCGTCACCTGGAAGGAAATCCGGGTGGGGAAGTTCGCCTTGATCGTGCCGGTGATGACATCGACCGAGGGGCGCTGGGTGGCCATGATGAGATGGATGCCCGAGGCGCGCGCCATCTGCGCCAGGCGCTGGATGCAGGCCTCGATTTCCTTGCCGGCGACCATCATCAGGTCGGCCATCTCGTCGACGATCACGACGATATAGGGCAGGGTTTCGGGCTGGAATTCCTCGGTCTCGAAGACGGGTTCGCCGGTTTCATCGTCGAAGCCGGTTTGCACCGTGCGCTTGAACATCTCGCCCTTGTCCAGCGCGTCGCGCACCCGGCCGTTATAGCCCTCGATGTTGCGCACGCCCATCTTGGACATCTTGCGATAGCGTTCCTCCATCTCGCCGACGACCCATTTCAGCGCGACGACGGCCTTTTTCGGGTCGGTGACGACGGGCGACAGAAGGTGCGGGATGCCGTCATAGACGGACAGTTCCAGCATCTTGGGGTCGATCATGATCAGCCGGCATTCGTCGGGGGTCAGGCGGTAGAGCAGCGACAGGATCATGGTGTTGATCGCCACCGACTTGCCCGACCCGGTGGTCCCGGCGATCAGCAGGTGGGGCATCTTGGCCAGGTTCGCGACGATCGGATCGCCGCCGATATCCTTGCCCAAGGCCAGCGGCAGGCGCATCGAGGTATCGCCGAACTGGCGCGAGGACAGGATTTCGCGCAGCACCACCTTTTCGCGGTTGGCGTTGGGCAGTTCGATGCCGATCACGCTGCGGCCAGGCACGGTCGAGACGCGGGCCGACAGCGCCGACATGGACCGCGCGATGTCATCGGCCAGCCCGATGACGCGCGACGCCTTGAGGCCCGGGGCGGGTTCCAGTTCGTACATGGTGACGACGGGGCCGGGGCGGACGCTGACGATCTCGCCCTTGACGCCGTAATCGTCCAGCACGTTTTCCAGCATCCGCGCGTTTTCCTCGAGCGCCTCGTCGGACAGCACGTGGCGTTCGACCGCGTCGGGGCTGGCCAGAAGCGACAGGGGCGGCGTGGAGTAGCCCGCGGCGGGGTCGTCGAATTGCAGGGCGGGCTGCGCCTCTTCCTGGGCCCGGCGCGAGGGCTGGGCGGGTTTCCTGGGCGGGTGCTGGACCACGCGCCGGGCCTCTTCGGCGGCGGGGCGCGGGGGCAGAACAGGCTCTGTTCCGGCCTGGAACGCGGTTCCGGCGGTCAAGGGCGGTTCATCGTCCAGCACATCGGCGGGGTCGGTCGCCCGCCCCCGCACGACCGGGGGTTCGGTGCGGACGGCGGGGCGGTCCTGCCGGGCGCGGTTGCGGATCACGTCGGCGATGCGGGCCTTGATCCGGTCCTCGGAGATCGGGCCGATCCGGTCCAGGCCCTCGGGCGGTTCGGGTTCGACCAGTTCCATCTCGGGTTCGGCCATGCGCCGGTTCAGAAGCGGGATCCGGGACAGAAGGCCGTCGCGGGTGCGGGGCTGATCGGGCGTGGGCGTCCAGTTGCGCGTGGCGACGGCAGGTTCTGCGCGGTGGCTGCGGGCGGGCTGGGCGGCGGCAGCGCGGCGGGCCTGCACCCCCTCGCCCACCCGCTGGGCCGCGGCCAGCGCGCCGCGGGCCGATTGCCCGGCCAGGCGCCGCAGCCCGGCATAGGTCAGGATCACGCCGATCAGCAGGAAGCGGGCAAAGCGGCGGAACTCGTCCCGGTCGGCACCGAGGACGAACAGCGCCATGGCCAGCGCGGCCAGCCAGACCAGCGCCGCGACCACGCGCAGGCCGAACACCGTGTCCACCGGCGCCACGCCCAGGATCGCGCCCAGCACCGTGTCGCCGAACAGTCCCCCCATGCCGAAGCTGTGGGTCCAGGACGCGGGCGGCACGTGGGTCGAGGCATAGACCGCGGCCAGCGCCACCGCGACGGGCGCGAAGATCAGCCGCGACAGCGCGCGGTCCTCGCCGACATGGGTGACGAGGCGCAGGCCCCAGGCCGCCGGGATCGCCACCAGGCCCCAGGCGCCCCAGCCGACGATGATGAACAAGGGCGAGGCGATCGAGGCGCCGAACCGGCCCAGAACGTTTTCGGCGGGCGCATCGGTCGCCGACAGCCAGCTGGGATCGTCGGGCACGTAGCTGCCCAGTATCAGCGCCATCACCAGCGCCGCACCGATCAGCGTGAACCCGAGAAGTTCCTTGCCGCGCCGTTCGATCGCCGCCTGCGTGGTGGAATCGAGCAGCGGTTCCCGCCGTTTCATCTGATACGAAGCCATACCCTTGCCGTCCTTACCCGTAGAGGCAGTCACGCAGCCGTGTCAGCCCGTGCCGCATTTCTTGTTCTGGGGCGACCATCGCGACGCGGATATAGCCCGCGCCGGGATTTTCGCCGTTCACGTCGCGCGAAAGATAGGCCCCGGGCAGCACCCGGACCCCGGTTTCGCGCCAGGCCTTGAGCGCGGCGGCCTCGCCATCCTCGACGGGCAGCCACAGGAAGAACCCCGCCTGGGGCGGGTGATAGCCGGGCACATCGCCGAACAGTTCGTCGGCGATGGCGTATTTGCGCTGGTACAGCGCGCGGCTTGCCACGACATGCGCCTCGTCCGCCCAGACCTTTTCGGCCACCCGCTGCAACGGCAGGGGCATGGGCGCGCCGGCATAAGCGCGCAACTGGCGAATGCGGCGCAGGCTTTCCGGCCCGCCCGCGCAGAACCCCGAGCGCAGCCCCGGCAGGTTCGACCGTTTCGACAGCGAGTGGAAGATGACCACCCGTTCCGGGTCGGCGCCGATTTCGCGGGCCACCTCAAGCGCACCGGGGGGCGGGGTGTCGCGGTAGACCTCGGAATAGCATTCGTCGGCGAAGACCTGGAAATCGTGCTTTTCGGCCAGCCGAAGAAGGTCGGCCCAATAGGCCCGGTCGGCCACCGCGCCCTGCGGGTTCGAGGGCGAGCAGAGATAGGCGATGGCGGTGCGGTTCAGGATTTCAGGGTCCAGCGCAGCGTAATCGGGCAGGAACCCGGTTTCGGCGGTCGCGGGCACGTAGACCGGGTCGGCGGCGACGGCGAGGGCCGCCACCGCGTAGACCTGGTAGAACGGGTTCGGCGTCAGGATGACGGGCCGCTTGCCCGCCTTTTCCTCGGGGCACAGCGCGAGGGCGGCGTTGAACAGCCCCTCGCGCGTGCCGTTCAGCACGGTGATCCGGGTGTCGGGGTCGATCATCACGCCATAGCGCCGCGCCAGCCAGTCGGAAATCGCGCTCAGCAGTTCGGGCGTGCCGTCATTCGGGGGATACTTGCCGAATTCATGCGCGTGCTGCGCGATCACGCCCGCCACCCAGTCGGGGAAGGCGTGCTGTGGCTCGCCGATGGTCATGTGCACGGGCGCGCCGCCGGGGCCGTGGCAATCCAACAGACGCCGCAGCCGCGGGAACGCGTATTCTGGCAGGTTCGAGAACCGCTCGGGAAAGGTCATGGACCCCAATCTGTATTTACTGCCTCGGATCGGGGTCGTCTTGATGCGCCCCGTTTGCCCGCAACGATACCGGCAGGAATGGCCCCGGTCCAGAAAACGCCCCGGCCCGCGCGGCTTGCGGGGCGAAGTTGTGGCATTTAGGCCAGCGCCGCCTCGGCCGCCGTGCCCAGGCGCAGCAGCCGTTCCTCGGACATGGGCGGCCCCATCAGGGAAACCCCGGTGGACGGTACGCCGGCCGGAAGCGTCAGCACAGCCAGCCCCATCAGGTTGCCGATGCGGGTATTGCGCAGGGTCATCAGGTTCTCGGCGACGAAGAATTCGGGGTCGGCCAGCAGCCTGTCGACGGACGGCGGCAGGATCGGGCAGGTCGGCACCAGCACCGCGTCGAAGCCCGCCGTCGCCGCCGCATAGGCCGCGCGCAGCCGGTCGAGTGTCTGCCAGGCGGCCACGTAATCGGCGCCCGAGAAATCGCGCCCGCCGCGGAAGCGTTTGAGAATCTCGGGATACATCTTGTCGGGCGCGGCCTCGATGGTGGCCCCCCAGGTGCCATAGGCCTCGGTCGCGAACAGAACGCCGGACAGGGCCATCGCCTCGGCCACCTCTGGGATTTCGCCCCGCACGATCGTCGCGCCCGCCTGGGCCAGCCGGTCCACGGCGTGTTCAAAGCCCGCGGCGGGGGCGTCGCGGATATCGTCGAAGGCCGCGGTTTCCAGCACCATGAGCCGCGTGCCTTTCAGCGTCGCCCCTCTCAAATCGGCCGGTTTTTCCCCCTCCAGCGCGGCCAGCAGCAGGGCGGCATCCTCGACATTGCGGGTCAGTGGGCCGACCGTGTCGAACCGGGCGCACAGCGGGACCACACCGGTCAGCGGCAGCCGTCCGGCCCCGGTTTTCAGCCCCACGAGGTCGTTCCAGACCGCGGGCACGCGCACCGACCCGCCGGTGTCGGACCCGATCCCCGCCGCCGCCAGCCCGAACGCCACCGAGGCCGCCGCCCCCGAAGATGACCCCCCCGGCGCGGCGCCCGTGTCATGGATGTTGGGCGGTGTGGCGGTGACGGGGTTCACCCCCAGCCCGGAAAAGGCCAGTTCGGTCATTTGGGTCTTGCCCAGGCAGACGAGGCCCGCGGCGGTCGCGTTGGCCAGAACCTCGGCGTCGCGGTCGGGCACGCGGCCCGCCAGAAGCGCCGAGCCCGCCTCGGTCGCCACGCCCGCACTGTCGAACAGGTCTTTCCACGAGATCGGCACCCCGTCGAGCGGCCCCAGCCTGTGCCCGGTTTTCGCGCGGGTGCGCGCGGCCTCGGCCTCGGCCAGGGCGCGGGTGCGGGTCAGGCGGGCATAGATGCGGTCGGCATGGTCATGCGCCGCGATGGCATCGAGGAAGGCCGCTGCCAGCTCCACCGGGTCGATCTGGCCCGCGCCGATCCCCCGGCCCAACGCGCCCGCGCTCATCTTCAGCCAGTCACCCGTCATCGCCTGCCCCCTTGGTCCGGTGTCGGCGCGAGGCTAGCGGGCGCCGCGCTTATGGACAATCCCGCCCGCGCGGCCATATAGCGAAGCATGGCATTCGATAGCGATATCCTGATCGTCGGCGGGGGGCTTAACGGTCCCGCGCTGGCGCTTGCGCTGGCCCAGGGCGGGCTGTCCGTGACCGTGATCGACGCGCTGCCCGAAGACGCGCGCGCGGGCGAGCGTTTCGACGGGCGGGCCTATGCGCTGGCGCTGGCCTCGATGCGGCTTTTGAAGGCGATCGGCATCTGGGAGGGTGTGCACCACCAGAGCCAGCCGATCCTGGAGATCGTCGCGTCCGACGGGCGCGCGGGCGAGGGGCCGGCGCCGTTCTTCCTGGATTTCCACCATGGCGAGATCGAGGAAGGCCCGATGGGCTATATGCTGGAGGACCGCTATCTGCGCCGGGCCTTCCTGGACGCCATGGCGGCAAGTCCGCGGATCACCACGGTGTCGGGGGAAACCGTTGTGGAACAGGAGGTTGACGCGACGGGGGCGACGGTGACGCTGGCCTCGGGCGGCAGGCTGAGGGGCCGGGTCCTGGTGGGTTGCGACGGGCGGAAATCGGGCACGGCGGAACGGGCCGGGATCAAGCGGACCGGGTGGGATTACGGGCAGACGGCACTGGTTTGCGCCATCGCGCATGAGCACCCCCATAACGGCGCCGCGCATCAATTCTTCATGCCGGCGGGGCCCTTGGCGATCCTGCCCTTGCCGGGCAATCGTTGTTCCATCGTGTGGAGCGAGACCCATGCCAACGCCGCCGCGATCCAGGCGCTGGACGATGACGGATACCTGGCCGCGCTGCGGCCGCGGTTCGGGGATTTCCTGGGGGAAATCGCGCTGGAGGGGGAGCGGTTCACCTATCCGCTGAACCTGACCATCGCCAATGAATTCGTCGCTAACCGATTGGCATTGCTGGGAGATGCGGCGCATGGGGTGCATCCGATCGCGGGGCAGGGGCTGAACCTGGGGCTGCGCGACGTGGGCGCGCTGGCCGAGGTGCTGGTCGATGCGCGGCGCCGGGGCGAGGATATCGGCGCCATCGACGTGCTGGAACGCTACCAGACCTGGCGGCGGTTCGACACGGCGCTGATGGCGGTCGGGACGGACGCGGTCAACAAGCTGTTTTCAAACGACAATCCGGTGCTGCGGCTGGGCCGAGACCTGGGGTTGGGGGTGGTCAACGCGCTGCCCGGACTGCGCCGCCGGTTCATCCGCGAGGCGGCGGGGCTGACCGGCGATCTGCCGCGGCTGATGACCGGCCGGCCGCTGTGACGCACCGCCCGGACGGGCCGGAATCGGCGATATGAATCGCATATGATTCCCATATGAATCGCATATGACTCCGATATGAGGTTTCGCCCGGCCGCCCCCGGCGCCAGCGCGCCCGCGACCCGGCACTGGCGCATGTCCACACGCGCCGCCGCGCGGTCCTGTCCAAGGTCCGAATAAAGGGTGCCGTGGGCACATCCGGCGCCGGGGCCGGGGGCTGCGCCCCCGGCCATTTGAGTATTTGAACCAAGAAAAAGACCGGGGGACGTGATGGGCGGGCCTCAGTCCAGTTGCCGCGCCTCGTCGACCAGCATGATCGGGATGCCGCCGCGGATCGGGAAGGCGAGGCCCGCGGCCTTGGACACCAGTTCCTGGTGCGCCGCGTCATAGGCCAGCGGTGCGTGGGTCACCGGGCAGACCAGCGATTCAAGCATCTTGCGGTCGGAATGGGGCGTTTCGGTCACTGCATCGTCTCCTCGTCGGTGCCGCTTCTGAGTGCGAACTCGATCAGCGTGACCAATGTCTCGCGCCGCGTGGTCAGCGACGGCGCCTCGAGAAGCGCCTGCTTGTCCTCGGGGGCGAAGGGGCACAGCATGGACAGCGAGTTGATCAGAAGCTCGTCCTCTGCCTCCTGCAGGCTGTCCCAGTCGGTGGCAAGGCCCCGGCTTGCGAAAAACCGCCGCAGCAGGTCCATGAACCGGGTGCGGTCGAAGCTGTCATCGTCCTCGCCGCCGCCCAGGTCGCGGGCAAACCCGTCCCAGGACACGTCGGCCTTGAGATAGGGGGTAAAGCCCGACATCTCGCGCGTGATGCGATAGCGCGATACGCCCGAAAGCGTGATCATGTAGCGCCCGTCCTCGGTTTCCGAGAAGGCGGTCACGCGGCCCGCGCAGCCGATGGCATGCAGCCTGCGTTCGCCGCCGCCGGGCACCTCGCGCGGCTGGATCATGCCGATCAGGCGTTGCGGGGTCTTCAGCGCATCGTCGAGCATCGCGAGGTAGCGCGGCTCGAAGATATGGAGCGGCAACCGGGCGCGCGGCAGCAAGAGCGCGCCCGGAAGCGGGAAGACGGGGATGGTGTCGGGCAGGTCGGCCGATGAAAACATATAGGGCAAGCTAGGCCGACCCAACGGTCAGGCAAATATCATCGACGACAGTTTTCGCCGGCCCTTGAGAACGATCGGGTCCTGCGGTTTCAGCGCGTCGAAAATGGTGAACAACTGGGCCTTGGCCGCGCCTTCGTTCCATTCGCGGTCGCGGCGGAACAGTTCCAGCAATTCGTCGACCGCCGCCTCGACCTCGCCCGAGGCGTGCAGGGCCTTGGCCAGGTCGAACCGCGCCTGGTGATCGTCGGGGTCATGGTCGACGGCGGCACGCAGATCGGCCACCGGGCCGGCATCGGCGGCCTGGCGCGCCAGTTCCAGCTGGGCGCGGGCGGCCTCGACCTCGGGCGATTTCGCGATCTCGGCCGGCACCGAGGCCAGAAGCCCCTCGGCCTGGTCGGTCTCGCCCAGGGCCAGGTGCGCGCGGATCAGCCCGCCATAGGCGCCGGCGTGGTTCGGATCCTCGCCCAGGATGGCGGCAAAGGTCTGCGCGGCATCGACCACGGCGCCCTCGGCCAGCATCTGTTCGGCGGCCTCCAGCGCCTCGCCCAGGCCGCCATCGCCCGCCGCGCCGGCGATGCGGTCGACGAAGGCCTTGATCTCGGATTGCGGCAGCGCGCCCTGGAACCCGTCCAGCGGCTGGCCCTGGAAGAAGGCATAGACCGTGGGGATCGACTGGATGCGCAGTTGCGCCGCGATCTGCTGGTTCTCGTCGACATTGACCTTGACCATTTTCACGCGGCCCTTGGCCTCGGTCACGGCCTGTTCCAGCATCGGGCCCAGCGTCTTGCACGGGCCGCACCAGGGCGCCCAGAAATCAACGATCACCGGCACCTCTTTCGAGGCCTCGATCACGTCCTGCATGAAGGTCGCTTCGGTGATGTCCTTGATCAGGTCGCCCTGCGGCTGGGCGCCGCCGGTGTTGCCGCCAAGTTCCAGCATGTCGTCGTCTCCGCGTTATCGGCGATTTCGCGCCTTATATGAGCTTTGCCGCGCAAAACCCAAGGGTGAATCCTAAAGATCGAAGCTGGCGAAGACCGGCGCGTGGTCCGAGGGCTGGTCCCAGCCGCGAACGGCGCGCAGGATGCGGCTGGAATGCGCCGCGGCGGCGATGTCGGACGAGGCCCAGACATGGTCGAGCCGCCGGCCCTTGTCGGCGGCGTCCCAGTCGCGGGCGCGGTAGGACCACCAGGAATACAGCTGTCCCTGGGGGATGTCGGCGCGGGTGACATCGACCCAGTGGCCGGCCTGTTGCGCGTCGGCCAGGTGGTCGACCTCGATCGGCGTGTGGCTGACCACCTTGAGCAGTTGCTTGTGCGACCAGACGTCATCCTCGCGGGGCGCGATATTCAGGTCGCCCACGAGGATCGCCCGTTCGGGGCGGCTGTCGCGGAACCAGTCGCGCATGTCGGTGAGGTAGTCGAGCTTCTGGCCGAACTTCTCGTTCACCGCGCGGTCGGGCACGTCGCCGCCCGCGGGCACGTAGAAATTGTGGATCGTGGTGCCGTTCTCCAGCCGCGCGGCGACGTGGCGGGCATGGCCCAGCCCCGCGAAATCCAGCTCGCCCGCATCCTCCAGCGGCAGTTTCGACAGGATCGCGACGCCATTGTACCCCTTTTGCCCGCGGGCGACGACGTGGCCGTAGCCCAAGGCCCGGAATGTCTCCAGCGGCATCTTCTCGACCGGGCTCTTGCATTCCTGCAGGCACAGGATATCCGGCGCCTCCTCGGTCAGCAGGCGTTTGACCAGCGGCTCGCGCAGGCGGATCGAGTTGATGTTCCAGGTGGCGAGGGTAAAGGGCATCGGCGTCTCCGTTCGGGGCGGTTCGGCGCAAGCTAGTGTCCGGGGCGTCGGGCCTCAAGTCGAAGGCGCGCGCGTTAACAGATGGGCAACCCGTGGATGCGACAACGGACAGAGCCCCAGAAACGGATAGACCGCATGCCCCTGGACCCCGGATTCGACCGGCGCGAGAACGACGTCTACCTGAATGCCCTGGTCACCACCGGCGAGGTGCTGGGCCGCGACATCGTCGAGGTCGCGGGCTTTCTGGACGACCTTGAATCGTCGGCCGAGGCGCAGCTTGGCCATATCGAGGCCGCGCGCGCGGCCGCGGCCATGGTCGCGGAGGCCAACGCCCGCGTGCAGGACGCCGTCGACGAGGTCACCCGCTCGGCCGAGGAAACGCTGGAGGCGGTGTCGGGCTCGGCCACGCTGTTGCGCGACACCGGGCATCAAAGCCAGAATCTGGCGACCTGGGTGCAATCGGTCGATTCGCGGATGGCCGACGTGGTGGGCACGCTGAGCTCGGTCCACGACTCGAACGCCGAGATCGTGAGTATCTCGAAACAGGTGAACATCCTGGCCATCAACGCCAAGATCGAGGCAGTGCGGGCGGGCGACGCGGGCCGCGGGTTCGCCGTGGTGGCCGAGGCGATCAACCAGCTGTCGCACCAGACCGCCACCGCGGCGGACAAGATTTCCAAGGCGGTCGAGGGGCTGCGCGAGACGATCGAGACCCTGCAGACCGAGGCGGGCACCGCGGCCGGGGATGCGGGCGCCGTGCTGTCGGCGGCCACCGAAACCGACCAGATGCTGGGGCGGATGACCGGCTCGGTCGAGGTGACACGTTCTTCGGCGGTGGATATCGCGGCACGGGCGGACGAGGTGCGCGCCGCCAACGAGAGTTTCGCCCCCTATTTCCACGAACTGATCGGCACCACGCAAAAGACCGCCCAGGGCGTCAAGGACGCCCGCGCCCAGGTCGACGGGCTGGTGGCGATGGGCGAATCGGTGGTGCAGAACTCGGTGCTGGCGGGCGCGTCGCATGCCGATTCCGCGCTGATCGACTTCGTGCGCCAGGCCGCGGGCCAGATCGGCCAGTTGTTCGAAAAGGCGATCGAGACCGGCCGCATCCGCGCCGAGGCGCTGTTCGACCAGCGCTACGTGGCGATTCCGAATACCGACCCGCAGCAGGTCATGGCGCCCTACACGGACCTGACCGATGCCGTGCTGCCCGCGATCCAGGAACCCGCGCTGGATTTGGACCCGCGCATCGTGTTTTGCGCGGCGGTGGACCGGAACGGCTATCTGCCGACGCATAACCGCACGTATTCCCAGCCGCAGGGCAACGACCCGGTGTGGAACACCGCCAACTGCCGCAACCGGCGCATCTTCGACGACCGGGTGGGCCTGCGCGCGGGCCAGTCGCGCGAGCCGTTCCTGCTGCAGGTCTATCGCCGGGACATGGGCGGCGGGCAGTTCGCCCTGATGAAGGACCTGTCCGCCCCGATCGAGGTGAAGGGGCGGCACTGGGGCGGGCTGCGTCTGGCCTACCGGTTCTGAGCCGCGCGCCCGCGCCGCGCCCGGATCAGGCGACCAGCCTGTAGCCGCCCGATTCCGTGACCAGCAGCCGCGCGTTCGAGGGATCGGGCTCGATCTTCTGGCGCAGGCGGTAGATATGGGTTTCCAGCGTGTGGGTCGTCACCCCCGCGTTATATCCCCAGACCTCGTGCAACAGCACGTCGCGCGCCACCACGCCCTCGGAGGCGCGGTAGAGATACTTGAGGATGTTGGTTTCCTTCTCGGTCAGGCGGATCTTGCGGTCGTCCTCGGTGATCAGCATCTTCATCGACGGCTTGAAGGTATACGGCCCCAGCTGGAACACCGCGTCCTCGGATTGTTCGTGCTGGCGCAGCTGGGCGCGGATGCGGGCCAAGAGCACGGGGAACTTGAACGGCTTGGTCACGTAATCGTTGGCGCCGGCGTCCAGCCCCAGGATCGTGTCGGCATCGCTGTCATGGCCCGTCAGCATCAGCACCGGGCACTTGACGTTCTGCTTGCGCATCAGCCGGCACAGCTCGCGCCCGTCGGTATCGGGCAGCCCCACGTCGAGGATCACCAGGTCGTAGATCGCGGCCTTGGCCTTTTCCATCGCCTCGGCGCCGGTGCCCGCTTCGAACACGTCGAAATCCTCGGTCATCACCAACTGTTCGCTCAGCGCCTCGCGCAGGTCGTCGTCGTCGTCCACCAGCAGGATTTTCTTCAGGGTGCTCATCGGGTTCCCTCCTCTGTGTTGTGGCGCTGAGATGTCGCGGACCGGTCCGTGCACAAGATTTGCAACAGGGTTTTCACGCAAGCGTGTGGCGGGGAAGGGAATTGTTTCATATCTGTCGGATTTGGCGCTAGACCCGGGCGCACGGAAAGGATCGCCCATGCCCCTTGGCCCCGACAGTACCGAACGGATCGCCCGCGCCCGCGGCGACTTGCGCATGGGCGTGCCCGTGGTGGTGGGCGGCCTGGTGGTGGCCGCGGCCGAGACGCTGACGCCCGACAGGCTGACGGCGCTGCGGGGCCTGGGCGGCGCGGTGCTGGCGATCACGGCGCGGCGGGCGGCGACGCTGAAGGCGCGGCCCTATGACGGCGACATCGCCCGGCTGCGCCTGCCCGAGGACGTGGGCCCCGACTGGGTGCGGTCGGTGGCCGAACCCGCCGACGACCTGGCCAAGCCATTGCTGGGGCCGTTCGTGGCGTTGCGCGGCGGTGACGCGGCGGCGCACCGGGCGGCGATCGGCCTGGCGAAATCCGCGCAGCTGCTGCCCGCGGTCCTGGCGGTCGAGGTGGCCGACCCGACGGCGCTGGCCGATGCGGAGGGGTTGACGCGGGTGACCCTGGCCGAGGCGGCCGCCGCGCTGGCCGAGGAAACGCACCTGGCCGAGGTGGTTTCGGCCCGCGTGCCGCTGGCGGTGTCCCGGGCCGGGCGCGTGCACGTCTTTCGCCCCGCCGATGGCAGCGAGGAACATTACGCCGTCGAGATCGGTAGCCCGCCGCGCGCCGAGCCGGTTCTGGCACGGCTGCATTCGGCGTGCTTCACCGGCGATCTTCTGGGCAGCCTGAAATGCGATTGCGGCGCGCAGCTGAACGCGGCGCTGGCGCAGATGGGGGCCGAGGGCGCGGGGGTTCTGCTGTACCTGAACCAGGAGGGGCGCGGCATCGGCCTTGCCAACAAGATGCGCGCCTATTCGTTGCAGGACCAGGGGTTCGACACGGTCGAGGCGAACCACCGGCTGGGTTTCGAGGATGACGAGCGCGATTTCCGCATCGGCGCGGCGATCCTGCGCGAGATGGGGTTTTCCGCGGTGCGGCTGATGACCAACAACCCCGCCAAGATCGAGATGATGCGCGCGAACGGGATCGAGGTGACCGACCGCGTGCCGCTGAAGGTCGGGCACACGGCCGAGAATGCCCGTTACCTGGCCACCAAGGCCGAGAAATCCGGGCACCTGTTATAGGGCGCGCCTAGCCCTGGTGCGGCGGGCGCATCTGGCGAATCGCATCCTCGATCGCGCGCCAGGTCTTGGCCTCGTCCGCCTCGCCTGCGGCCTCGTGGGCGGCGGCCTTCTGCGCCGCCTCGGCCTGGGCCTTGTCGCCATGGGCGTTGAGGAGAGAGCGGGCGTATTCCATCACCTTGGCCGTTTCCATCTCGAACCTCCGTTGTTGCGGTCATGCGGGCGATGCCCGCGGGCGACAGACTAACACGGGCCGGGGGGCTTGCGCTTGATGGGGGTCAAGACCGGGCTTTCGCCGCACCCGTGGCTGGGGCAAGCTGTCGGCATGACACGCGACGACCTTGTGCTGACGCCCACCCACCTGCGCTTTGCCGGGCGCCGGTTTCCGCGCGCCATCGGGCGCGGCGGGGTGACGGGGGACAAGCGCGAGGGGGACGGCGCGACGCCCAGGGGCGTGCACCGGATCGTGGGGATGCTGTATCGCCCCGACCGGATGGCGCCGCCCGCCGACTGGGCGGTGCCGATCGGGCCGTCGGACCTGTGGTCGGACGATCCGGGCCACGAGGATTACAACCTGATGGTTCGCGCGCCCTATCCCCATAGCCACGAACGGCTGCGCCGGGCGGACCCCTTGTATGATCTGGTGCTGATCACCGACTGGAACTGGCCGCGGGCGGAACGGGGGCGCGGTTCGGCGATCTTTCTGCACCGCTGGCGCAAGCCGCGCCACCCGACCGAGGGTTGCATCGCGCTGCGGCCCGAGCATTTGCGCTGGATCGCGGCGCGGCTGCGCCATGGCGGACGTCTGATCGTGCCGTAAGCGCGGGTGCCCTAGCCGTAGCTGCGTTCGCCGAAAATGGCGGACCCCACACGCACATGGGTCGCGCCCAGCGCGATGGCCTGTTCGAAATCGCCGCTCATGCCCATGGACAGGCCCGAAAGCCCGTTGCGTTCCGCGATCTTTGCCAACAGCGCGAAATGCAGCGACGGCGTTTCGTCCACCGGCGGGATGCACATCAGCCCCCGCACGGGCAGGTCCATCGCGCGGCACTCGGCCACGAAATCGTCGGCCTCGCCCGGCAGGACACCCGCCTTTTGCGGTTCCTCGCCGGTGTTGACCTGGATGAACAACTCGGGGCAGGCGCCGCGTTCCTGGGCGTGGTCGGCCAGCCGGCGGGCCAGCTTGATCCGGTCGAGCGAATGGATCGCGTCGAACAGTTCGACCGCGGGCCGCGTCTTGTTGCTTTGCAGCGGGCCGACGAGGTGCAGTTCGACGCCCGCGAAGCGTTCCATGAGCTCGGGCCACTTGCCCTGCGCCTCTTGCACCTTGTTCTCGCCGAAGATGCGGTGCCCGGCCTGCAGCACGGCCTCGACCCGTTCCAGCGGCTGCACCTTGGATATGGCGATCAGCGTCACCGAACCGGGGGCACGCCCCGCCTCGGCCTCGGCCTTTGCCACGCGGTCACGAATCTCTTCAAGGCTCATGGTTTTCCCTCTTCGACGGCATCGCCCAGCGCGGTTATCAGCGGGGCCAGTTCGTCGCCATAGCGTTCCCACGCCTTCATCGACGAGGCATAGATCGGCTGGCGCACCTGGTGCAGGCTGAGCGTGGCCACGCGGCGCCGGGTCTTGTGAAAGTTCAGACACCCCTCCTCCCAGTCCAGCCCGCAGGCGGCGATCAGCGCGCGGGCCTGGGGTTCGGGGTCGGCGACGAGATCCTCGTAGCGGATTTCGTGGAAACCGCCGGGCATGCGGTCACGCCAGAAATCGACGGTTTCCAGGAACATGCGGTAATAGAGGCCGAGGTCGCGCAGGTCGTAGGCATAGCGATGCGTGCCCTCGGCGAAGATGTTCTTGTAGATCGACAGGCAGGTGTCGCGCGGGTCGCGGTGGACGACGACGATGCGCGCATTGGGCAGCGCGAGGCGCACCAGACCCGCCACCATGTAGGTCTGGATCGACTTGTCGGTGACGATGTCGGACCCAGGCAGGCGCATGCGGAAATGCGCCTCGATCGCGCGGCCGAAGGCGGAGATTTCGTCATCGGACAGGTCGGTGACGGGGCGCAACCCGCCCGCGCCGTCGGACAGCAGCCGCATCGCCTCGGGCATGACGAAGCCCAGCTCGCCGCCGCCGGTGACGCGGGAATGGCTGGCCACGATCTGTTCGACCAGCGTGGTGCCGGACCGCGGCATGCCGGTGACGAAGATCGGCGCGTAATCGGGGGCGTTCGCGATGCGCCGCGCGGTGAAATCGGTGCCCGCGCAGGCCGCTTTCAGCGCGTCGATCTCGGCCCGGCGTTCGGCGATGTCATAGGGGAACAGCTTGCGCATCAGGGCGTTGGCCGGGTGCAGATAGGCGAAAACGCGGTCGTGGCGGCCGGTATCCTCCATCGCCTTGGCGAGGGCAAAGCCCAGGTTCATGCGGCTGTGGTCGGTCAGGTCGCCGCGCGCCCAAAGCGTTTCCATCTCGGCGATGAGCGGGTCGGAATCGGTCAGCTTGCGGGTCTGGACCATCAGGCGGTAGGGCTCGCCATTGCCCGGCGCAAGCTCGATGGCGCGGCGGAATCCGGCCTCGGCCTCGTCGAAGCGGCCCATCTGCTGAAGCTGGATCGCGCGGCGGCCATGCACCTCGGCGCGGTCGGGGGCGGCGGCAAGGGCGGCGTCATGGGCGGCCAGCGCGTCGTCGGGGCGGCCGGCGCCGTCGAGTGCGCGGGCCTGGGCGGCATAGGTGTCGGCGCGGCGGTCGCCCAGGGCGATGGCCTGCGCAAAGGCATCGGCGGCGGCGGCGAAATCCTTGGCACGCAACAGGGTCTGGCCCAGAAGGCGCTGGACCTCGGCGGATTTGGGGTGGGTTTCGGTGGCCTCGCGCAACTGCTGCGCGGCCTCGGCCAGGTCGCCGGTTTCGGCGAGGAAGCGGGCAAAGGCCAGCCGGCTTTCGAGGAACCCGGGGTCGAGGCGCAGCGCATCCTGAAAGGCGGCGCGGGCCTCGGGGCGGTGGCCAAGGCGTGCCAGCGCGTTGGCGTGGATGTCGGCCAGCAGGGCCACGCCGGGGTGGCGGGCGCGCAGGTCGGCGGCGCGGGCGGCGGCGGTTTGGAACTCGCCGGAATTGACCAGCCCGATCAGCGCCTGGACCTGGTCGGGCGGCGCGTCGCCCAGGGCCGGGGCGGGGCCGCCCGAGAGAGCCTCGCGCACGCGGGACAGCAGGTCGGCGGGCGGTTTCGCGGCCTTGAGCTTTTTCTGGAAGGCGCGGGTGCGGGCCTTGTCGCCCAGCGCGGCGACGGCCTGGGCATATGCCAGCCAGATCGCGGGTTCGCCGGGTTTGGCATCCGCCGCGCGGTCGAGATGCTGGACCGCGCGCTTGGCCGCGCCGCGGGCCAGCGCGATGCGGCCCATCTGGAACAGCGCCTCGGGCTGGCGGGGGCGGGCGGCCAGAACCTGGCGCAGGCGGGTCTCGGCCCCGTCAAGATCGCCGGCGGCCTGGCGCGCGACGGCCTGGCGGTAGAGTTGGGCGATCTGTGTCGGGTCTGTCGGGGGCATGGGCGCGGGGTTCCGGGGGTGTCCGGGCGGGCCATAGCACGGGGCGGGCGGCTTGTCGATTTGCCGCCCCACAAAGGAAAAGAGCGGGCACAAAGGCCCGCTCTTCCCTAGTCGAAAAGTCTTGCGACTTAGAACGACATCGCCACGCCGAACGACCAGCTTTCGGTGTCATCACCGTCGCCATAGCCGAACTGCATGACGGCACCGCCGCCGAGATCGTAGTTCACGAGCAGGCCGTAGCCGTCGGTGTCGTCGCCAGCGTTAACTTCACGGTCGAAGTCGCCGTAGTTCGCCGCGAAGGTCCAAGCATTCATGGTGTAGGCAACGCCGACACCCCAGTGTTCAATGTCGGAGTCCGCCGCATCCGCGTTGAAGTTCGAGTAGTTCAGACCAGCCTGGAAGCCGTTGCCGAAATCACCCGTCAGCGAGATGCCCCAGATGTCGCCACCCTGATCGGCATCGTCATTCCAGCTGGTGTAGCCGAGGCCAACGCCAACTTCCACGCCGGTGAACTGGCCGGCCCAGGTAACGCCGATGGCGTAGATCATGTCGGAGTCGTCGCCGACGAGATCCTGACCGTCATTCTCCTGCTCGAGCGACGCCGAGAAGCCGAAGTCGCCGAACGCGTAGTCGTAGCGCAGGATCTGGTTGTCGCCGTCTTCATCCGCCGGCAGGCCGAAGCCGTCAAAGCCGCTGTTGCCGCTGAAACCGGCATGTTCGGTTTCGTCGTCGGCAATCGAGCCACCGGCCAGCGCGACTTCCGACATCACCTTGTCGAAGGCGCCATCGGTTTCACCCAGGGTCAGGGTGCCGAAGTTGCCCGAGATGAACACGAACTCGTTGTCGGTGTTGACACCGTCGTTCATGTCTTCGTCGCCGGCGTCGTCGAGTTCGACGTTCATGCCGAAGGTCAGGCCGTTGTCGGTCTCACCCGAACCCACGATCTTGATCGTGAAGTCGGAGTGGAAGCGCGTCTTGTCTTCGGTAACGGCCGGGTCCGTATCAGCGTAGCGATCGCCACCTTTGATACCCATTTCGGCCGAGCCGGTGATGGTGATTTCCGCAGCGGCCATACCGGCCGAGAAGGCCAGGGCGGTCGACGCAAGGAGAACCTTTTTCATGGTTTTTCCCTCATTCGGTTAAGATGCACCTCAGGCCGGAGCATCCGATCTGAGTATGTTGTGGGTTTCGCTCTTGCCCCCCCGAATTGCAAGGCGCTCGGAAGGGGGGGCGGAACGCTGCCCCTGATTGATGCAGCAATGCCACACCGCCCGGCGCCCCAAGCAAACGTGGCCAAAGGGAAAAACCTTGTCCGCCTTTGCCGCCTCGGCTAAGACCGCCCAAGGACAAAGAGGGCGCAGGCCATGACCTTCCACCGCATCGCCCGCGGGGCATTGATCGGGACCATCGCTGTCGGGCTGTCGGGCTGTGGCGGCGGGCTGGGCGGGATGTTCGGCGGCCAGTCCGAGCCCCGCGTTCTGACGCCCGAGGAAAGCGCCGAGCGCCAGTCGGCCCGCGATGCCAATATCGCGCGGCAATACGAGAATACCCCCATGGCCGAGATCGAGCGGGACCGCGCGCGGCGCGGGTCGATCTTTGACCTGTTCACCAATGCCGACGATCCGAACACCACGGTCGAGGTGAACAAGTACCTCTGGCAGGCCTCGCTGGAGGTTCTGAACTTCTTGCCGATTCGGTCGGTCGATCCGTTTTCGGGCGTGATCGTCACGGGGTACGGCACGCCGCCGGGCGGGGGCCGTGCCTATCGCGCGACCGTCTATGTGCAGGACCCGGCGCTGGATGCGCGCTCGCTCAAGGTGGCGCTGCAATCGCGCGGCGGGCCGGTCGACGCGGCCACCGTGCGCGCGGTCGAGGACGCGATCCTGACCCGGGCACGCCAGATCCGCATCCGCGACAGCAAGCTTTAGGCCGCACTGGACGCCACGTCCCGCGGCGACTATTCACGACGCCGGGCCAGCGGGCCCGGCGTTTTACTTTCGACGAGGACGGACAGCATGGCGCGCTATGACCCCAGCGAGATCGAGCCCAGGTGGCAGGCCGCCTGGGAGGCCGACGGCACCTTTGCCGCGACACGCGAGGAGGGGCGGCCGAAGTATTACGTGCTGGAGATGTTCCCCTATCCGTCCGGGCGCATCCACATGGGGCATGTGCGCAACTACACCATGGGCGACGTGGTGGCGCGGTACAAATCTTCGTGCGGATTCAGCGTGTTGCACCCGATGGGCTGGGATGCGTTCGGGATGCCCGCGGAAAACGCCGCGATGGAGCGGGGCGGCCATCCCAGGGACTGGACCTATGGCAACATCGCCGACATGCGCGCGCAGATGAAGCCCTTGGGTCTGTCGATCGACTGGAGCCGCGAATTCGCCACCTGCGACCCCGAATATTACGGCCAGCAGCAGGCGATGTTCATCGACTTCCTCGAGGCGGGGCTGGTCTATCGCAAGAACGCCACCGTGAACTGGGACCCGGTGGACATGACGGTTCTGGCCAACGAGCAGGTGATCGAGGGCAAGGGCTGGCGGTCGGGCGCCCCGGTGGAACGGCGCGAGCTGACGCAGTGGTTCTTCAAGATCTCGGATTTCGCCGAGGAATTGCTGGAGGCGCTGGACGGGCTGGAGAACTGGCCCGAGAAGGTCAAGCTGATGCAGCGCAACTGGATCGGCAAGTCGCGCGGGTTGCAGATGGCGTTCGGTCTGGTCGACGGGCCCGAGGGATTCGACCGGGTCGAGGTTTACACCACGCGGCCCGACACGCTGATGGGGGCAAGCTTCATCGGGATTTCGCCCGATCACCCGCTGGCCCGCGCGCTGGAGCGGGACACCCCCGAGGTGGCCGCGTTCTGCGCCGAGTGCCGGCGGATGGGCACGTCGGAGGAGGAACTGGAAACCGCCGAGAAGAAGGGCTTCGACACCGGGCTGAAGGTGCGCCATCCCTTTGACGAGGCGTGGGAATTGCCGGTCTACATCGCCAATTTCATCCTGATGGACTATGGCACCGGGGCGATCTTCGGCTGCCCGGCGCATGACCAGCGCGACCTGGATTTCGCGCGGAAATACGGGCTGCCGGTGACCGATACCTTCGTCGCGCTGGAGGGCGGCGCACCGGTGGGCGATGTGGCGTTCGTGCCGCCCAAGACCGAAAAGGTCCGCTGGCTGAAAGCGTTCGCCTGGGACGAGGTGGCGACCGGCGAAGAGGCCGTGGATGCCGCGATTCGGTTCTGCGAGGAAAACGGCGTGGGCCAGGGCGTGACCAAGTTCCGCCTGCGCGACTGGGGGCTGTCGCGGCAACGCTATTGGGGCTGTCCGATCCCGGTGGTGCATTGCGACGCCTGCGGCGTGGTGCCCGAGAAGAAGGAAAACCTGCCGGTCGAGCTGCCCTATGACGTGAGTTTCGACAAGCCGGGCAACCCGCTGGACCGCCACCCGACATGGCGCGACTGCGCCTGCCCGAAATGCGGCGCGCCTGCGAAACGCGAAACCGACACGATGGATACCTTCGTGGATTCCTCGTGGTATTTCGCCCGCTTCACCGCGCCCCACGCGGCCACGCCCACCGACATGGCCGAGGCCGAGTACTGGATGAATGTCGACCAGTATATCGGCGGGATCGAGCACGCGATTTTGCACCTGCTGTATTCGCGGTTCTTCGCGCGCGCCATGCAGATCACCGGCCACCTGCCCGAGAAGGCCCGCGAACCGTTCGACGCGCTGTTCACCCAAGGGATGGTGACGCACGAAATCTACATGACCCGCGACGACAAGGGCCGTCCGGTCTATCACCTGCCCGAGGATGTCGAGGGCGGAAAGCTGAAGGCCACGGGCGAGCCGGTCGAGATCGTGCCCTCGGCCAAGATGTCGAAATCGAAGAAGAACGTCGTCGACCCGGTCAGCATCATCGAAAGCTATGGCGCCGATACCGCGCGCTGGTTCATGCTGTCGGACAGCCCGCCCGAGCGCGACGTGGAATGGACCGCCGCCGGTGCCGAGGCGGCGTTCAAGCACCTGGGCCGGGTCTGGCGCATCGCGCAGGGCATCGTCGAAGAGATGGAAAGCGGGGGCGGCATCGCCGCCTACGAATCGGAAGGTGAAGGCGCGGCGACAGATGGGGGAGACACCCTGGACCTGCGCCGCGCCCTGCACCGGACGATCCATGATGTGACGATGGGGATCGAAAGCTTTGGCTTCAATACCTCGGTCGCGAAATTGTACGCCTTTACCAACGTTTTGGCCAAATCGAAGGCCGCGCTTGCCGCGCGGCGAGAAGCCGCGATGGTCATGGCGCAGCTGATGGCCCCGATGACCCCGCACCTGGCCGAGGAAATCTGGGCCATGCTGGGTGGCGAGGGGCTGATCGCGAATGCGCCCTGGCCGAAGGCCGACCCCGCGCTGCTGGTCGAGGATACCGTGACGCTGCCGATCCAGATCAATGGCAAGCGGCGGTCGGAACTGAAGGTCGCCAAGGACCTGCCCAAGGACGAGGTTGAAAAGCTGGTGCTTGCCGACGATGCTGTGATCAAGGCGCTGGCGGGCGGCGCCCCGAAAAAGCTGATCGTCGTGCCGGGGCGCATCGTCAATGTCGTCATCTGATCGCCGCACTTTCCTGTTGGGCCTGGGCGCGCTGGCGCTGGGCGGTTGCGGCTTTCGCCCGGCCTATGGCCCCGGCGGGGTGGCCGGCGACCTGCGCGGCCGGGTTGCGATCGACGCCCCCGACACGCGCAACGGTTTTGCCCTGGTGGCGCGGCTGGAAGAACGGCTGGGCCGGGCCGAGGCGCCGGTCTACCGGCTGAGCTATCGCATCGCGCTGGACCGCGAATCCCTGGGCATCACCGGGTCGCAGGAAACCACGCGCTATACCGTGCTGGGGGAATTGACCTATCAGCTGCGCGCGCTGGACAGCGGCGCGGTTGTGGACTCGGGCATGGTGACGGCCTTCAGTGCCTATTCCGCGAGCGGCACGACCGTGGCCACCCGCGCGGCCGAAAACGATGCCGTTGAGCGGTTGATGGTGATGCTGGCCGACCAGCTGGTGACGCGGCTGGTCGCGACGGCGGGCGTCCGGGCGCGATGAAGCTGTCGCCCCGCGAGGCGGCGCGCTATTTCGCCCGGCCCGAGCCCGACCGGGCGGGGGTGCTGATCTATGGCCCCGACGCGATGCGGGTGGCGCTAAAACGGCAGGAGGCGATCGCCAAGCTGCTGGGCCCCAATGCCGAAGAGGAAATGCGCCTGACGCGGATGGGCGCGGGCGATCTGCGAGGCGACAAGGCGGCGCTGACCGACGCGATCAAGGCGCGCGGGTTCTTTCCCGGGCCGCGCGTGGTGTTCCTGGAAGAGGCCAATGACGGCATCGCCGACACCGTGATCGCGGCGCTGGGCGACTGGCAGCCGGGCGATGCGCAACTGGTGGTGACGGCGAAGCAGCTGACCCCGCGTTCGGCCCTGCGCAAGGGGTTCGAGTCGCATCCGAACGCCTATGCCGTGGCGATCTACGACGACCCGCCGGGCCGCGACGAGATCGAGGCGATGCTGGCCAAGGCCGGGCTGACCGGCATCGACCGGGCGGCGATGGGCGCGCTGACCGACCTGGCCGGACAACTGGATCCCGGTGATTTCCGCCAGACGGTGGAAAAGCTGTCGCTTTACAAGCTGGGGGACGCGGCGCCCCTCACCCCCGAGGACGTGGCCGCCTGCGCGCCCCGCTCGACCGAGGCCGAGGCCGACGAGTTGATTCACGTTGTGGCCGAGGGCCGGATGACCGCGGTCGGCCCGCTGTTGCAGCGGCTGGAGGCGCAGGGGGTGACGCCGGTGACGCTGTGCATCGCGGCAACGCGCCATTTCCGGGCGCTGCATGCCGCCGCCTGCGATCCGGCCGGGCCGGCCCAGGGCATCGCCCGGCTGCGCCCGCCGGTGCATTTCAAGGCGCGCGACCGGATGGTGCGCCAGGCCCAGGCCTGCGGGGTGGCCCGGCTGGAACAGGCGCTTGGCCTGCTGATCGACACCGACCTGCAGTTGCGGTCCTCGCAGCGGGCGCCGCAGATGGCGCTGATGGAGCGCTGCCTGATCCGGCTGGCCCGGCTGGTCGCGCCGCGGTCTTGACGATGGCCGCGATTGCTGGAACCCCTAACGTCAGAACGGGGGAAAGCGATGTATCGCGTGATCGGCAGCGGCAACAGCCGCGCGCGCAGGGTTCTGTGGATGCTGGAGGAGCTGGGCCTGCCCTATGAGCATGTGCCCGCGCCGCCGCGTTCGGACGATGTTGTCGCGCTGAACCCCAACGGAAAGGTGCCCGTACTGATCGCCGACGGGGTGCCGATCACCGATTCGACGGCGATCCTGACCTTCCTGTCCGACCGGCATGGCCGGCTGACCTTTCCCGCGGGCACGATCGACCGCGCCCGGCAGGACAGCCTGACCCAGTTCCTGCTGGACGAGTTCGATTCGGCGCTGTGGATGGCGGCGCGGCACAGTTTCGTCCTGCCCGAGGCGCTGCGGCAATCGGCGATCAAGGACAGCCTGAAATGGGAATTCGGCCGCAGCCAGAAGGTGCTGGCGGACCGGATGGGCGACGGGCCGTTCCTGATGGGCGCCGAGATGACGGTGCCCGACATCATCCTGACCCATTGCGGCGACTGGGCCGAAACGGCCTGTTTCCCGATCACCGAACCGGTGCTGTCCGACTACCTGGGCCGGATGCGCGCGCGCCCGGCCTATCGCCGCGCTCAGGCCGCCTGAAGCCTGCGCGCCGCGGCCTGACCGGCCCAGCGCCCGGTCGCCAGGCACGCGGTGATCAGATAGCCGCCTGTAGGCGCCTCCCAGTCCAGCATCTCGCCCGCGAGGAATGTGCCCGGCCGCGCGGTCAGCATCAGGCCGGCATCGACCGCGTCCCAACGCACGCCGCCCGCGGTCGAGATCGCCTCGTCCAGCGGGCGGGGGCCGGAATGGGCGATGGGCAGCGCCTTGACCAGCGCGGCAAGGTCCGCCCCTTCGGGCAGGGGGCGGCCGAATTCCATCAACAGCGCCAGGCGCGCGGGGTCCAGCCCCAGCGCCTTGCGCAGGTGGTTCGTCAGGCTGGCCTTGCCGCGCGGGCGGGCAAGGCGCGCGACGACCTTGTCCAGCGGCCAGTCGGGCAACAGGTCGGCCATGAGGGGGGCGCCCTCGCGCAAGGGGCGCGACAGGGCATAGATGCCGCCGCCCTCCAGCCCCTTGGCCGAGATCACGAATTCCCCCCGGTGCCATGGCCCGTCACCCGCCCGCAGCGCCACGCCCTTGACCGGCTGGCCGAACTGGCGGGCCATGGGCGCGGACCACTCGACCGCCAGCCCGGCATTCGCAGGCGCGAAGGGCGCAAGCGGCACGCCCGCCCCGGAAAGCGCCCCGGTCCAGCGCCCATCAGAGCCCAACCTTGCCCAACTCGCCCCCCCGAGCGCCAGGATCGTGACCCCGGGCCGCACCGCGCGCGCCCCCTCCGGCGTGTCGAACCTGACCGCGCCGCCGTCCCAGCCGGTCCAACGCCAGCCCGGGCGCAGCGTCGCGCCATACCCGTCGAGCCGCCGCAACCACGCCCGCAACAACGGCGAGGCCTTCATCGCCCGGGGGAACACCCGGCCTGTGCTACCGGTGAACACCGGCTGGCCCAGCCCCTCGGCCCAGGCGCAGACGTCATCGGGGCCGAACGCCGCCAGCATCGGGCGCAGGCGGTGGGCGGCCTCGGCATAGGCGGAAAGAAAACTGTCGAACGGTTCGGCCTTGGTCAGGTTCAGCCCCGACTTGCCCGCCATCAGGAACTTGCGCGCGGGGCTGGGCTTGGCCTCGGCGATGACGGCCGGAATGCCCGCCGCACCCAGCGCCTCGGCCGCCATGAGGCCCGCGGGCCCCGCCCCGATCACCAATGCCCCGATCCGTTCCATGCGCCCCTTGCCCGATTGCGGCCCGCGCCCCATCCTTGCGGGCATGACCGACATGCCGATCTGCCCGCTCTGCGACCGCCCCATCCCGCCGGAGGCGAAACAGAGCCTGCACCATCTGACGCCCAAGCTGCGCGGTGGCAAGGGCGGGCCGACCGTGCGGCTGCACCAGATCTGCGGGCTTATGTAGGAAACGCACCATCGGCGACATGCTGGTTGACACAAGCATCGCGCGGAAAGTAGTCACTCGCTACGCATTGAAAAGCGGTGACGCCGTGAACAAATCTGCAACACTGGCCGCCGTTGCCGCGGCATTGGTGGGCGTCGTTAACCTAGTCTTATTTGCCGTTTGGTGGAATATGATCGAGGTGACGGCAGAGATGCCGCCAAGTGAGCGCGGCTACACAATCGAAACTCTTGCCTTAAATGTCACGTTCCTAGAGATCGTGATCGCGCTTTCTGGCTTTGTTCTCGCCGCTCTCGGCATATTCGGATATGTTGAGATCAAGGCGACCGCTGTGGAGAAGGCCGTCGCGGCAGCCGAAAAAGAGGCCCGGGAAGAGGCTAACCAGCAGATGATTAAGTTCCGCCGGGAAATGGAGGCGCGTAGACGAGACGGAAGCGGCCTGACTGAAACGACGGGCGACTACACCCCCGCCCCAGAGGTTGGCGGTGTGAAGGTCACGCCTGCCGGGGGAGGAGAATGAAAATGCTTACGCTTGCAGAAAAGCTTGAGATTGTTCGGAGGCATCAAACCGCGCCGATTGCCCCGCCTGTGCAGACCGTTCCGATTGCAGAAGATCTCGGGCTTAAGGTTTATCATGTGCAAGGTTGGCCTGACGATCTTTCTGGAAAGATCGTTCGGGACGAGGTTCGCGGTGGAGACTCCGGTTTTGCCATCTTCGTGAACGGCACTCACCACGTCAATCGTCGCCGCTTCACGACCGCACATGAGTGCGCACACTTCATCTTGCACGAAGACAGCATTGGTGACGGTATCGCTGATGATGCGCTCTATCGCAGCATGTTGAGCAACAAGATGGAAGCCGAGGCGAACCGCATGGCGGCTGATATATTAATGCCTTGGCATCTTCTGAATCGAGAAATCGACGCGGGCGATACTTCTGTGGAATCGTTGGCCCATAAGTTTCAGGTTTCTCCGAGCGCCATGTCGATCCGGCTTGGGGTTCCGTACTGAGGTTGATGGCCTCAGTCTAGAGCAAGTCTATTCACCCCAACTGCCGCCAAACACTCCAGCAAAAACGCCGCGCTGAACTTCCCGCGTGACAGCTTATTCCTGATATTGGCTTCCTTGTCACCGATCCGCTCGGCCAGTTGGGCGTATGTCACCCCCTGGCGCTTCAACTCGGCTTTCAGGAGGTTCGCCGCCTTGGCTTCCCACTCGGACTGCTCCGCCATGTATCACCTGCAAGGCTAAAAGTATCATATTTGATACTTATGCCCTTGTAATGGATACGTCAACGTACTATATGAGATGCATAGGCATCGGATACAGTACAAATGGCCCAGCACTTCCTTCTTTCCGCGGCGTCCCGCACCCTCAGCATTCGCCAAATCTACAAGGCGGGCGAGAAAACCGCTTACGACACATTCTGCAAGATGCGCTGGCCCGAGACGGACGGCGAGGCGATCTGCCCGCGCTGCGGCTGCTGCGAAACCTACAGCATCACCACCCGCCGGAAGTTCAAGTGCAAGGGCTGCCATCACCAGTTCTCGGTCACGTCCGGCACGATCTTCGCCTCGCGCAAGATGGACTTTGTGGACCTGCTGGCGGCGATCTGCATCATCGTGAACGCTTCCAAGGGCGTTTCCATGATCCAACTGTCCCGTGATCTGGATTGCCAATACAAGACCGCCTTCGTTCTGGCGCACAAGCTGCGCGAGGCCATGGCGCAGGAGGTCCACACGGGCGAAGTGCTGGACGGGCACGTTGAAATCGACGGGGCCTATTTTGGCGGTCACATTCGCCCCGAGAACCGCAAGGAAAACCGGAAAGACCGTCGCCTGAAAGCGCACCAGACCGGCAAGCGCCGCGTCGTGATCGTGATGCGCGAGCGCAAGGGCCGGGCGCTGCCCTTCGTCGCCAAGGTCGAGGCCGAAGGCGTCGATCTGGCGAAAGAGCATGTGTGCCGCACCGCCACCATGTCGGCCGACGAAGCGTCCCATTGGGACTTGCTGCACATGGGCTGGCAGGTGGATCGCGTGAACCACTCGCTGAGCTACAGCGACCACGGCAAGCATACCAACATGGCCGAAAGCTACTTCTCCCGCCTGCGCCGCATGGTCGACGGCCAGCACCACCACGTCAGCCCGCAATATCTCTACCAGTATGCGAACCACGCCGCGTGGCTGGAAGACAAGCGCCGGGTCAGCAACGGCGGGCTGGCCATGACGCTGGCGGCGAACGCGATGGGCGCGCCGGTCAGCGCGAATTGGAAAGGCTACTGGCAGAGGGCGGCATGACCAAGAAAGAGCACATCCGCCTCGGCCGCGTGACCGAAACCAGCATTCGCAACGCCCTTCTCTACATCCGGGCCGAGTGCCTGCGGGATGGCGCTGAGGGCCTGGAGCATGTGGACGCCTTGCTTCGGCTGCGGGGGCATGATCCCGAGGCGTTCGGGTTTGCCGAGAAACGTCCAAAAGCCTTCAAGAAGGGCGAACTGCGCCGCTTGATTGTTAAAGCGCTAAGAGAAGGCCCGAAGACCGGAAAGGAGATCGCTGAAGCGGTGAGATCACATCATGGCGGGCTTACCGAAGTGCAGGCATACCGTAAGGTATACTCAGCTCTTGACGGCATGAAGAAACGAGGCGTCGTGATCCACTTGAGCCCAGATTGGAGGCTGGCTAGCGACTAAACCTGTGGAAAAGACGCTCTGGAGCGTGTTAGCAAACTGTGTATTCGCGAAAATCGCGAGTCTGTTCAATGGGTTACGTAACCTGTTGGAATATCAACAAGAATCGCACGCAGGCCCGTTGACGCAAGCCGCGAGAGAGCCTAAAGTCAAACCATGCAATTTGGCCGCTGACCAGTGCATAAGCCATGTGTGACACGGTGATATTCTGCCGGCCGTAGCACCACTCGCGGGTGGGAGCGCTTTGTGGGGTTCCAGGCAGGCCCCACCACATGGCTGCACTCAGTACCATCCATCACGAATTCTGGTCCCCTTTCGGAGCATCGCACGAGTTTGCCGTGAGGTCATACGGTGAAGCGTCTTCACATAAGTGCGCCTTCGATCAACCGTCACTTTGACAACCGATTTGAACGTGATGCCGTCGATCTCACAGGTTGCTATAGCATGGGCGGGCCTGTCGTCGGCGAGCCACACACCAGCGCTCAGGATTTCCGGAAGCGACATAAGTTGCTGGCTCCCAATGTGGTCCCCATGCTTTTGAACAATGTGCCGTATCGATTGATCAGACAAGAAAATGGTCTCGCGCGAGCAACCCAAGTACCGACGCACCTCAATTGGAAGTATGCCAACCTCAAGTTCAGGCCGCCGACCCGCAGACAACTCCACTAAGTCCGCTTCTTTGATTTTAATGAGATTCTGAATCTTCATCTCAAATGGCTATCAAGGAAGAGATTTAGCGTCGATAATTTCGACTGCTCTTTTGGTGCGCTTGCTACATAAGCCCGCAGATCTGCCACAATGAAATCCACGCAACGCTCAGCGAAAGCGAACTCGCGCGCAGCTATAACACGATCGCGGCGCTGCGGGGGCATCCGCGCCTGGCAAAGTTCATCGCCTGGGTGGCCAGGCGGCCGCCGGGGTTCCACTCGAAAACGCCGGGCGCACGGCGCAAACGCTAAGGCCTCCGCCCTCGTCTCGCCTCCCCCTTCTTCTGGCGCGAAATATCCCGGGGGGAGTCCGAAGGACGGGGGGCAGAGCCCCCCCTTTGCCGCGGCTTCAGGCGTCCCGGCCCGCGCACAGGGCCTTGATCGCCGATCGATGTTCCGGCGTTGCCGCCAGAACGTCGGCCACCAGATCGTCCACCGCGGCCGAAAGCGCCTCGCCCGGCACGACGCGGTCCACCAGCCCGAAGGCCAGCGCCTCGTCGGCGGTGAGGCGCGCGCCGCCCATCAGCAACAGCTTGGCGCGCGCGGGTCCGACCAACGCGGCCAGCCGGCCCGGATCGGAGGGTTGCGGCAGGAAGCCGAGCTTCATCACGGGGTAGAAGAATTTCGCCTCCGGCACCGACAGCCGCAGATCGCAGGCCAGCGCCATGCCGAAGGCGCCGCCCGCCAGCGTGCCGTTCAGCGCCGCCACCGTCAGCGCGTCCAGCGCCGCGATCCGGCCCGAGACGCGTTCCCAGACGGGATCGGTGGCAAGCCCCGCTTTCGCCTCGTCCAGATCGGCGCCGGCACTGAACACCTTGCCCGTGCCGGTCAGAACCAGCGCGGCGATGCCCGCGCCCGCCGCCTCGGCCAGGATGTCGTCGAGATCGCCCAGCATCGCGCGGGTCAGCGAATTGGCCTTGTCGGGCCGGGTCAGGGTCACGTTCCAGCGCGCGCCGGCCTTGTCCAGCGCGATCACGAGGGCAGCCCCACCCGCCGCCGGATCGCGCGTTCGCGCAGCGACACCTCCTGGCCCAGGAATTCGTCGGCATCGGCCGTGCACATCCAGACCAGCGCGCGCGCGGGCCAGGCGGGGGGGATGTGCTCGGACCAGTCCAGCCGGCTGACGGGGTTCACGC
This sequence comes from Rhodovulum marinum, assembly GCF_004343075.1. Taxonomy (GTDB): domain Bacteria; phylum Pseudomonadota; class Alphaproteobacteria; order Rhodobacterales; family Rhodobacteraceae; genus Rhodovulum; species Rhodovulum marinum. The sequence goes on along the minus strand of NZ_SLXP01000008.1, from coordinate 11,829 downwards.
CGCTGTCCTTGACCGTCTTTTGCATGTCGGTCGCGACCGTGCCGGGCGACAGGCCGATCGCGCGGATGCCCTGCGCGCGGCCTTCCGCGTCGGCGCAGCGGGTCAGCATCGCGGCGCCCGCCTTGGACGTGCAATAGGCGCTCCAGCCTTCCATCGCGCTATGGGCGGCGCCGGAACTGATGGTCAGGATGGTGCCGCCGCCCATCGCGGCCATCACGGGCATCGCCGCGCGAAAGCCGTGGAAAACGCCCTTCAGGTTTATGTCCAGCGCGGTCGACCACTCGGCCGGGTCGACGTCCTGCAGCCGGGCGATGGGTTCGATCACGGCGGCGTTGTTCACCAGCACGTCGATCTGGCCGAATGCCTTGACCACGCCGCGCACCGCGTCCGAGACCTGCGCGAAATCGGCCACGTCGCAGGGCAGCGCGATGGCCTTGCCGCCGATTTCGCGCGCGATGGTCGTGATCGCTGTCTCGCTGCGGGCGGCCAGCGCCACATGCGCCCCCGCCTCGGCAAAGGCACGTGCCGCCGCCGCGCCGATGCCGCGGCTCGCCCCCGTGATCAGGACGCTTTTGCCCGCCAGTTCACCCATCTTGCCGCCTCCTCGCTCGACCGCGCCTTCGGGGTTCTTTCCTAGCCCAGCCATCCGTTGCAGGCCAGCGCAACGTGGCGTTGACTCCCCCGGGGCTTGGGCCGAAGCTGCGCCCAAACATCCGGCCATGAAGGGGTTTCCCATGTCGTTCCGCAATTCGGCCTCTGCCGGGGCCATTTTCGCCGCGCTGGTGCTGGCCGGGCCGGCCTGGGCCGACCTGACCGCCGAAGAGGTCTGGGCCGCGTGGAAGGCCGTGGCCGAGGGGGCGGGCCAGACGATCAGCGCGACCGAGACCCGTTCGGGCGACACCCTGACAATCAGCGACCTGACCGTGACCGCCGCGATGCCCGAGGGCAGCGCCGTGGCCCGCCAGGACGGCGCCATCGCGTTCCGGGACCGCGGCGACGGGTCGGTCGAGGTCACGCTGCCCGGCAGGTTCGGGATCGCGATGGACGTCCGGCCCGACGAGGGCCCGCAGGTGCAGGCCGACATGACGGTCGCCCAGGACGGGTTCTCGATGGTTGCCAGCGGCACGCCCGACGCGATCACCTATGACATGTCGGCCGCCGAGATCACGCTGACGCTTGATCGGGCCGTGGCCGATGGCGCGCCGGTGGATGCGCGCGCGGTGTCGGGGATGACCGGCATGAACGGGCGCTATACCGTGGCCCGCGGCGAGACCACCCGTGTCGAGGGCGAGATCACCGCCGAGGGGGCACGGTTCGACGTGGCCGTCAATGCGCCAGAGGACAATGTCAGCCTCCGCTACGCGGGCGAGGTGAGCGACCTTGCCGGCACCTCGACGGCGGTGACGGTGCCGGGGATGGACACCACGCAGTTGGGGGCGATGCTGGAGGCGGGATTCGCGTCCGAGGGCCGCGTGACCCATGGCGGGTTCGCCTATGCAATGTCGGTTGCGGACGGGGGCGGGGCGACGGATGTCGCGGCCAGCTTTGACGGCGGGTCGATCGATTTCGCGCTGGCGGGCGACGGGATGGTCTATGACCTGCGGTCCGATGCGGGGCAGATCACGGTCAGCGGCGCGGCCGTGCCGCTGCCGCAGCTGGACCTGGCATTTGCCGAAAGCGCGTTCCGGCTGCGGCTGCCGCTGGTCGAGACCGAGGAGCCCGCCGATTTCCAGCTGTTGACGCGGACCGAGGGTCTGACGGTCAGCGACGGTATCTGGGCGATGCTGGATCCGGCGGGGCAATTGCCGCGCGACCCGGCGACGCTGGTGCTGGACCTGGGCGGCAAGGCGCGCTGGCTGGTAGATATCACCGACCCCGAGACGATGGCGGGCGCCTCGCCCGAGGCGCCGCCCGCCGAATTGCACGAGCTGAACGTCAAGGATTTGCAACTGAGCCTTGCCGGGGCGGAACTGACCGGCAACGGGGCCTTTGTCTTTGACAATTCCGACAAGACGACGTTCGGCGGCGTGCCGAAACCCACCGGGGGCGTCGCGCTGAAGCTGACCGGGGCGAACACGCTGCTGGACCGGCTGGTGAACATGGGGCTGATCCCGGCGGACCAGGCGACGGGGATGCGGATGATGCTGGGCATGTTCGCCCGGCCCTCGGGCGAGGGCGACACGCTGACCTCGGAAATCGAGGTCACGCCCGAGGGGCAGGTTCTGGCGAACGGGCAGCGGCTGCGCTGATCGGGGGCGGGCGCAGGCTTGCACCCGCGGCGCGGGCGGCCTACCTGATCGGCAGTCCCATGCCGGAGGCCCCATGCCCGACACGCTTGAAACGCTGACCCAGGCCCTGCTCGATGCCGCGCGCAAGGCCGGCGCCGAGGCCGCCGACGCGATGGCCGTCGAGGAGGCGTCGCTGGCGATCGACGTGCGCGGCGGGCGGCTGGAACAGGCCGAGCGCGCCGAAAGCACCGAGATCGGGTTGCGGGTGATGATCGGGCGGCGGCAGGCCTGTGTTTCGGCATCCGACACGCGGCCCGCGACGCTGGCCGAAATGGCCGAGCGGGCGGTGGCCATGGCGCGCGAGGCGCCGGAAGACCCGACCGTGGGGCTGGCCGATCCGGGACAACTGGCCCGCGCGCTGGATGCGGCGGCGCTGGAACTGGCCGATCCCGCGCCCGAACCCGACCCCGCCGCGCTGGAAGAGGATGCCCGCCGCGCCGAGGCCGCCGCGCGGGCCGTGCCCGGCATCACCCAGATCGAGTCGGCGGGCGCCGGATACGACCGCCAGAGGCTGCACCTTGCCGCGACGAACGGGTTCTCGGGCGGCTATGCGCGGACCAGCCGGGGCACGTCCTGCGTGGCGATCTGCGGCGAGGGCACGGGGATGGAGCGCGACTGGTGCAGCGAATCGCGCGTGTTCCAGGCCGACCTGCCCAGCCCCGAGGAGATCGGCCGCATCGCCGCCGAGCGCACGGTGGCGCGGGCCAATCCGCGCCGGCCGAAAACCGGCGCCTACCCGGTTCTGTATGACGAACGGGTGGCGGTCTCGCTGATCGGGCACCTGTTGTCGGCGATCAACGGCACCGCCATCGTGCGCGGCGCGTCCTGGGCGCGCGACCTGATGGGTCAGGCCGTGCTGCCCGACGGCGTGTCGCTGATCGCCGAGCCGCACCGGCCACGAATCGCGGGCTCGCGCCCGTTCGACGCCGAGGGGCTGCCGACCGCGCGGCGCGCGCTGGTCGAGGAGGGCGTGTTGCGGGGCTGGGTGCTGGACCTGGCCACCGCGCGCAAGCTGGGGCTGGAAAGCACGGCGAACGCCACGCGCGGGCTGTCGGCGCCGCCGTCGCCGTCCGCCGGGAACGTGACGCTGAGCCCCGGCACACGCAGCCGCGACGACCTGATCGCCGAGATGGGCACGGGGCTTTTGGTGACCTCGATGATCGGCAGCACAATCAACCCGACCACGGGGGATTATTCGCGCGGGGCCTCGGGCTTCTGGGTCGAGAACGGGCAGATCGCCTATCCGGTCAACGAATGCACCATCGCGGGCAGCCTGCCCGAGATGCTGCGCCGGATCGTGCCGGCGAACGACGCGCAAGAGCACAAGGCGCGCCGGGTGCCGAGCCTGCTGGTCGAGGGGCTGACGCTTGCCGGCGAATGACCTGGCGCTGTTGACCGAGGCGGCCGAGGCGGCCGGCCGGATCGCGGAGCGCCACTGGACCCGCAAGCCCAAAACTTGGGACAAGCCCGGCCACCAGGGCCCGGTGACCGAGGCCGACCTGGAAATCGACGCGATGCTGCGCGAGCGGCTGACCGCGGCGCGGCCCGGCTATGGCTGGCTGTCCGAGGAAAGCGAGGACACGCCGGAGCGGCTGGCGGCCGACCGGGTGTTCGTGGTCGATCCGCTGGACGGCACCCGCGCCTTCCTGGAAGGCGACAAGACCTTTGCCCATGCGCTGGCCGTGGCCGAGGCGGGGCGGGTGGTGGCCGCGGTGGTCTACCTGCCGCTGCACGGCAAGCTGTATGCCGCGACGGCGGGGGCGGGGGCCACGCTGAACGGCGCGCCGATCCGGGCCAGCGGGCGGGCGCAACTGGACGGGGCGGCGGTGCTGACCGCCAAGCCCGCGCTGGACCCGCGGCACTGGGACGGGCCGCCGCCGCGGCTGCACCGGTCGCTGCGCGCCTCGCTGGCCTACCGGCTGTGCCTGGTGGCCGAGGGGCGCTATGACGCGATGCTGACGCTGCGCGACAGCTGGGACTGGGACACCGCGGCCGGTAGCCTGATCGCCACCGAGGCGGGCGCGCGGGTCAGCGACCGGGCGGGCGGCGCGCTGGTCTTCAACACCGAGGCGCCAATCTCGCGCGGGGTGATCGCCGCGCCCGCGGACCTGCATGCCGAGGTGATCCGGCGGCTGGCCTGAGTGCCCTTTCGCGGACCCCGGCCTTGGTCTAGGGTGGCGCCGATTTCAATGGCCCAGCCCGGAGGCACAAGATGACCCAGCGCCTGCACCTGGTGTTCGGAGGCGAGCTGGTCGACCCCAGCCGCACGGTGTTCAAGAACGTCGACGACATCCACATGGTCGGGATGTATCCCGATTATGCCAGCGCCTACGATGCCTGGAAGGCCGAGGCCCAGCGCACGGTCGACAACGCGCATATGCGCTATTTCATCGCCCATATCCACCGCTTGCGCGACGAAGAGGCCGAGGCCGGCCCGACCGAAGAACTGGGCAGCTGACGCGGCCGCGATGGAAGGGGGCGCCATGGTCGGGGGACAAGGGGGACCGGGCGGGCGGGCCGCGGGCCCGCTGGTCTGGCTGCACGCGCCGCCCCCCCTGGAACGCGCCGCCGCGGCGGAACTGATCCGTGCGCTGCAGGCGGCCCGGCCCGGCCTGGCCGTCCTGGTGACCGGGGATGCTGCGCCGCCCGACTGGGCCGCCGCCCTTGCCGGTCTGCCGAACCTGCACCTGGACGTCGCGCCCCGCGACACGCCCCGGGCCATTGGCGCCTTTCTGGATGCCTGGCGGCCGGATCTGGGGGTGTTCTATCCCGAGACCCTGCCGATGGGGGCGGCGGCGCAGGCCCATGCCCGGGGCAGCACGCTGTTCCTGATCGCGCGCGAGTTGCCGGAGGCGTGGCGCAGCCGCTGGCGGATTGGGGCCGGGCTGACCCGGCGTGTGCTGCGCCGGTTCGACCGGGTGTTCGCCCAGAACCGGGCCTGCGCCGATCAGATGCGCATGATGGGCGTGTCGTCGGTGCAACTGAGCACTTGCGGCCCGTTGTCCGAGGGCAGCGCCGTCCTGCGGTGCAGCGAGGCCGAGCGCGACGCGCTGGCGCGGCTGATGGGCGGTCGGCCCGCCTGGCTGGCCGCCCAGACCCAGCGCAGCGACGAACCCGTGGTCGTCGCGGCCCATTCCAGGGCGATCCGCATGGCGCACCGGTTGCTGCTGATCGTGGTGCCCGACGATCCCGCCCGGGGCCCGGCGCTGGCCCGCCGGTTGCGGGACGAGGGGTGGGCGGTGTCGCTGCGATCCGAGGACGAGGAACCCGAAACCGAGACGCAGATCTATGTCGCCGATACCGAGGGCGAGATGGGGCTGTGGCTGCGATTGGCACCGGTAAGCTTTCTGGGGGGCACGCTGGTGGGCGATGCCGGGCCCGACCCCTATCACGCCGCCGCGCTGGGCTCGGCCATCGTGCATGGCCCGGCGACCGGTGCGCACCCGGCGCATTACCGCTGGCTGGCCGCGGCTGGCGCGTCGCGGCTGGTGCGTGACCAGCACATGATGGCCGATGCGCTGGCCGACCTGTTGTCGCCCGACCGCGCCGCCGAGATGGCGCGTGCGGCCTGGGAGGTCTCGACCGAGGGCAGCCAGGCCACCGAGCGCGTGGTGCGCCGGATGATCGAGGCGCTGGACCTGGCGGAGGCCGGGTGATGCGGGCGCCTGGTTTCTGGTTCACGCCGCCCGAGCGGCCGGGCATCGTCGCCCGCGCGCTGGCACCGTTGGGCGCGCTTTACGCCAGGGGCACGGCGCGGCGGCTGGCACGGGGTGTGCCGGAACGGGTCGGCGTGCCGGTGATCTGCGTGGGCAACCTGAACGCGGGCGGCACCGGCAAGACGCCCACGGTGATCGCGCTGGCGCTGAAGCTGATGGAGCGGGGCGTGGCGGCCCATGTCGTCAGCCGTGGCCATGGCGGGCGGCTGGAAGGCCCCGTTCGGGTCGAGGAACGGGTGCACAGCGCCGCCGATGTGGGCGACGAGCCGCTGTTGCTGGCCGCGTTCCTGCCCACCTGGGTGGCGCGCGACCGGGCGGCGGGGGCACGCGCGGCTGTGGCCGCAGGCGCGCAGGCGATCCTGATGGATGACGGGTTCCAGAACCCGGCGCTGGCCAAGGATTGTTCCATCGTGGTGGTGGATGCGGCCAAGGGGTTCGGCAACGGGCGGGTGATCCCGGCGGGGCCGTTGCGCGAGCCGGTCGCGGTGGGGCTGGCCCGCGCCGATTTGGTGCTGTCGATCGGGCCACGCCCGGCGCAGCGGCATTTCGCGGCGACCTGGGGGGCGCGTCTGTCGGTGCCGCATGTCACCGGCGCGCTGCGCCCGCTGGAAACCGGGATGGACTGGGCGGGAATGCCGGTGCTGGCCTTCGCGGGGATCGGCCACCCGGAAAAGTTCTTTGCCACGGTCGAGGGGCAGGGGGCGCGGCTGCTGCGGGGCGAGGCGCTGGAGGATCACCAGCCGCTGACGCCCGCGTTGATGGCCCGGCTGGAGAACGAAGCCAGGCTGTTGGGCGCGCAGCTGGTAACCACCGAGAAGGACGCGGTGCGCCTGCCGCCCGCGTTCCGGCAAAAGGTGCTGACCCTGCCGGTGCGGCTGGAACTGGACGATTGGGCCGGGATAGAGACTGTTTTGGACCGGTTGGGTCTTAGCCGCGCCTGAGGCGCGCACGGATCGCGTCCCCATGCTCGTCGAGTTTGGGCGCGGCATGGTCGAGCGCCAGATCGGCCCCCGAGAACCGGATCGGCGTGCGCACGCCCGGCACCCCGTCGCGCATCGCCACCATCCCGCGATGGACGATCTGCGGGTCGGCGAACACCTCGTCCAGGTCGTTGATCGGCCCGGCGGGCACCCCCTGCCCCTCGCAGGCGGCAAGCAGGTCGGCCTTGGCAAAGCCGCGCGTCGCCGCGGTCAGCCGCTCGGTCAGGGCGGCGCGGTTTTCCACCCGGTCGGCATTGGTGGCGAAGGCCGGGTCGTCGGCGAGGCCCGGCAGGCCCAGAAGACCGCACAGCCGGGCGAATTGCGCGTCGTTGCCGACCGCGATGATGATGTGGCCGTCGGCGCAATCGAACACCTGGTAGGGCGCCAGGTTCGGATGCGCGTTGCCCATGCGGGTGGGCGGCACCCCTGTCGTCAGGTGGTTCATCGCCTGGTTGGCGGTGATCGCGGTGGCCACGTCGAACAGCGCCATGTCGATCTGCTGGCCCTTCCCCGTCGTCTGGCGCTGGTGCAGGGCCGCGAGGATCGCTGTGGCGGCATAGATGCCGGTGAAGATGTCGGTGACGGCGACGCCCACCTTTTGCGGCTGGCCGTCCGGTTCGCCGGTGATCGACATCAGCCCCGACATGCCCTGGATGATGAAGTCGTACCCCGCCCGGTGGGCATAGGGGCCGTCCTGCCCGAAGCCGGTGATCGAACAGTAGATCAGCCGCGGATTGAGGCGGGATAGAGACGGGTAATCCAGTCCATACTTGGCCAGACCGCCCAGCTTGAAGTTCTCGATGACCACGTCCGCCCCGGCCACCAGGTCGTGCACCAGCGCCTGGCCCTCGGGCGTGCGGAAATCGCAGGCGATGGATTCCTTGCCGCGGTTGCAGGAATGGAAATAGGCGGCCGAGCGGTCGCCCGGGCGGTCGACGAAGGGCGGGCCCCAGCGGCGGGTGTCGTCGCCCTTGGGGGATTCGACCTTGATGACCTCGGCGCCCAGATCGGCCAGCACCTGGCCCGCCCAGGGGCCGGCCAGGATACGCGCCAGTTCGACGACGCGCAGACCCGCGAGCGGGGTGGCCATCGCGTCAGCCGGCCAGTTTCTCGTCGAGGATCTTTTTCAGGTCGCGGTAGCGCATGTTCTTGTACAACTCGCCGTCGATCAGCATCGAGGGCGTGCCGGTCACGCCCGCCGCCGCCGTCGTCGCTGCCGACTGGTCGCGCAGCGCGGTGGCCAGCGCTGCGTCGCTGAGGCAGGTTTCCATCTCGGCCTCGCCCAGACCCGCGGCCCGCCCGATCTGGCGCAGGTTCTCGGCGGTCTTGGCGGGATCTTTCGCGTCGATCCAGTCCTTCTGCTTTTCATACAGGACCGAGACGATCCCGAAGAACCGCATCTCGCCGCCGCAGCGCGCCAGAAGCCCCGCCCAGATCGCGTAGGGATCCCAGTAGACCTCGCGATAGGTGAAATGGACCTTGCCGGTGTCGATGTAGTCGGCCTTGAGCCGCTTGAACACGTCCTCGTGGAAATTGCCGCAATGGCCGCAGGTGAAGGAGGCGAATTCCTCGAGCTTGATCGGCGCGTCGGGGTCGCCCAGCGTGAAGGATTCGACCTGCGGCACCTCTTGCGCCTGCGCGGCCGCGACCGGGGTCAGGCCCACGTTGGGCTGCGAGGTCATCCAGTACCCGCCGAGAGCGGCGAGCGCGACGAGGCCGAGCGAGATCGAAAGACTGCGGATCATGGAAGGGGTCTCCCTAGCGTTTCGGGCGGGATAGGACGTTTTGGCCAAGTGCCGCAAGGGCCGCGCGCAGGCCCTCGTCCTGCACCGGGGCGGACAGGTCGGCGGCGCGTGCGGCCGTCGCCGGGTCGGCGGTGGCCTTGGCCGGTTTCGTTGCGTGGGCAAAGCTGGCCTGCCCCTCGGCGAAGCCGGTGGGCGCGGTCTGGGTCAGGCGGATGCGCGAGATCGCGGAATAGCCATAGCAGGCGTTCACCTTGTCGCGGATCGCCTCTTTCTGCATCTCCAGCATGGGCGCGTTGGCCCCCGTTGTCAGCAGGGTCAGCGTCGCGCCGAACCCCTCGCGGCCGTATTTCACGTCGACGGGATGGGCGATGCGGGCGATGTCCTGGCCCACGATCTCGGTCCAGTGGGTCAGGACCTTGGCCACGGCGAATCCGCGCGACTCGCCCGCGCGGCGGATGCGCTGCGCCAAAAGCCGCGAGGCGGGTTCGAAGCCCCGCATCCGCCGGCCGTGGCTGTTGCCCGCGTTGGCCATGCCCGTTGTCGTCCTGCCTGTGCTTTCGCTTGCCTGCCCCTAGTTTAGGCGGCAGGACGGCGGGCAGCCAGACAAATGACCAGCGGGGGGCCATAAAGATTGCGTGACGCGGAATTGAGCCGGGTTCTGCTGAACTGGTACGAAACCCATGCGCGCGACCTGCCGTGGCGGGTGGGGCCTGCGGCGCGGGCGGCGGGGATGGTGCCCGATCTCTATGCGGTCTGGCTGTCCGAGGTGATGCTGCAGCAGACCACCGTGGCCGCGGTGCGCGACTATTTCCACCGGTTCACGGCGCGCTGGCCCGATGTGGCGGCGCTGGCCTCGGCCGAGGATGGTGACGTGATGGGCGAATGGGCGGGGCTGGGCTATTACGCCCGGGCGCGCAACCTTTTGAAATGCGCGCGCGCGGTGGCGGGGGACCATGGCGGGCGGTTCCCCGACACGCGCGAGGGGCTGCAGGCGCTGCCCGGCATCGGCCCCTATACCGCCGCCGCCATCGCGGCGATCGCCTTCGACCGGGCGGAAACCGTGGTGGACGGCAATGTGGAACGGGTGATGGCGCGTTTGTTCGCCGTCGAAACGCCGCTGCCCACGGCCAAGCCCGAACTGACCGCGCTGGCCGCCCGGCTGACGCCGAACGAACGGCCCGGGTGCCATGCGCAGGCGGTGATGGATCTGGGCGCTACGATCTGCACCCCGAAAAGCCCCGCCTGCGGCATCTGCCCCTGGATGGGGGCCTGCGCGGCGCGGGCGCAGGGGATCGCCGCCGACCTTCCCCGCAAGCTGCCGAAAAAGCCCAAGCCCACGCGGCTGGGCCTGGCCTATATCGGCCGGCGTGCCGATGGCGCCTGGCTGCTGGAACGCCGCCCCGAGCGTGGGCTGCTGGGCGGCATGCTGGGCTGGCCCAGCACCGAATGGGCCGAAACAGAGCCTGTTTCCGCCCCCCCCGCCGCCGCCGACTGGCGCCCGCTGGGGGCCGAGGTGCGCCACACCTTCACCCATTTCCACCTGCGCCTGGGCGTGATGGTGGCCGACCTGCCCGGGGGCTGCACCCCTGCGCGGGGCGCCTTCGTCGACCGCCACGCATTCCGCCCCTCGGACCTGCCCACGGTGATGCGCAAGGCCTTCGACCTGGCGCGCGGCGCCTTCGCGGCGGATTGAGCCCGGGCCACGCTTCGCGCTATACCCTTGTCGCAAGGGGCGCGCGCAACCCTGGGACGATGCCATGACCGACACCCCCCCGATTTCCCGCCTGCGCGCCGCGCTGCCCTTCTGGATGTCGCTGGGGATGATCCCGCTGGCGATCCTCGGCGCGGTCCAGGGCGGCTGGACGCTGGCGCTCTTGCCGCTGTACGGCTGGGTCTCGGTCACGCTGCTGGATGCGCTGCTGGGCCGGAACGAGCGCAACCCCGACCCCGAAACCCCCGAGGCCGACCTGTTCTGGCACCGGCTGATCACCCTGGTCTGGTTCCCGATCCAGCTGGCGACGATCCTGGGGATGGTCTGGTGGGTCACCCATACCGATCACCTGTCGGCAGGCGAAACGGTGGCGCTGTTCTTCGGGGTGGGCGTGATCTCGGGGACGGTGGGGATCGTCTATGCCCATGAATTGCTGCACCAGCGCACGCGGTTGGAACGCTGGCTGGGCGACCTGCTGCTGGCCACGGTGCTGTACAGCCATTTCCGCACCGAACACCTGCTGGTCCACCACCCCCATGTGGGCACGCCGCGCGACGGCGTGACCGCGCGCTATAACGAGGGGTTCCACCGCTATTTCTGGCGCGTGCTGACCACCGGGCTGCCATCGGCCTGGCGGGCGGAGCGGCTGAAACTCGCCCGCGCCGGGCGCCCCGTCTGGCACGCCACCAATCCGTTCTGGCGCTATGCCGCGCTGCAACTGGGCATGGTCGCGCTGGTGCTGTGGATCGGCGGGTTGGCCGGGCTTGCGCTGTTCGCCTTCCAGGCCTTCGTCGCGATCTGGCAACTGGAGCTGACCAATTACGTCGAACATTACGGCCTGACCCGGCGGCACCTGGGCGAAGGGAAATACGAACATGTCCAGCCGCACCACAGCTGGAACGCCGCCCATACGGCGTCGAACTGGCTGCTGATCAACCTGCAGCGCCATTCCGACCACCACACCAAGCCGCAGCGCCGCTTCCCGCTGCTGCAGACCTATCCCGAGGGCGAGGCGCCGCAACTGCCGCTGGGCTACCCGGCGATGACGGCGCTGGCGATGATCCCGCCGCTGTGGCGGCGGCGGATGAACCCGCGGGTGCGCGCCTGGCGGCGGCGATACTACCCCGATATCACCGACTGGACGCCCTATCGAAAGGCCAGCCTGCCCTGGCCCGCGGGCAGTTGACGGCCCCATCGCATTTCCGGTCTTTCTTCTGGCGAAAATATCCTGGGGGTCCGGGGGCAAAGCCCCCGGCCGGGGGGGGGGGGGGCGGGGCCCCCCCCCCCCCCCCCGCTCCGGGAAGCCCCCCGGGCCCCCCCCCCCAAAACACCCCCCACCCCGGCGGGGCCCCCGCAAACACCGACAAACCCCCCCCGCGCAGCGCCGAG